>NZ_JOIY01000018.1 GCF_000720185.1 Streptomyces sp. NRRL S-340
CCAGGTCACGGTGTGGTGCGGTTGACAGTTTCATAGTGTTTCGGTGGTCATAGCGTGAGGGAAACGCCCGGTTACATTCCGAACCCGGAAGCTAAGCCTCACAGCGCCGATGGTACTGCAGGGGGGACCCTGTGGGAGAGTAGGACACCGCCGAACTACCTTTACAGCTCTGGCTCTTGGGCGTACAGCCCAGGAGCCAGAGCTTTTTTGCGTTGAGGTAAGGTCAGACCGTAACGCAGGCACTTTTTTCCCAGGAGGCCCCCGGGTGGAGGTCCAGGAGACCCGTGTCCAGACGGACCGGGTCCTCACCATCCCGAACATCCTCAGCATGGCGCGCCTCGTCGGTGTGCCGCTGTTCCTGTGGTTGATCCTCAGGCCGGAGTTCGGCGGTCCCAAGAGCGATGGCTGGGCCCTGCTGGTGCTTGCACTGAGCGGTGTCAGCGACTATCTGGACGGCAAACTCGCCCGTCGCTGGAACCAGATCAGCAACCTCGGCCGGCTTCTCGACCCCGCTGCGGACCGGCTCTATGTGCTTTCCACTCTGGTCGGCCTCACCTGGCGCGAGATTCTGCCGGTCTGGCTGACCGCCGCTCTGCTGGCGCGCGAATTGATGTTGCTGGTGGCCGTCTCCGTCCTGCGCCGGCACGGCTACCCGCCGCCCCAGGTGAACTTCCTCGGGAAGGCCGCGACGTTCAACTTGATGTACGCCTTCCCCCTGCTTCTGCTCAGTGACGGAAGCGGATGGATCTCGTCACTCGCTGCGATTTTCGGATGGGCGTTCGCAGGATGGGGTACAACGCTCTATTGGTGGGCAGGAGTCCTCTACGTGGTGCAAGTCCGCCGTCTTGTCCGTGCGGACGCCATGGCCGACTGATCTCGCCCATTCAGGCAGCCGCGATGGCTCCGATGGCCCGCTTCGGAAAAGTGCGGGACAATCAGGGCGGGTGAAGTCGGCTAGTTCGTCGTCTCTTGGAGGAGGACGCTTCCGACATGAAGGCCGTCGTGATGGCCGGAGGCGAAGGCACGCGCCTTCGCCCTATGACCTCGAGCATGCCCAAGCCGCTCCTGCCGGTGGCCAACCGGCCGATCATGGAGCACGTTCTGCGGCTGCTCAAAAAGCATGGGCTGAATGAGACCGTCGTCACAGTCCAGTTCTTGGCGTCGCTGGTCAAGAACTATTTCGGTGACGGTGAAGAGCTCGGCATGGAGCTCACCTATGCCAACGAGGAGAAGCCACTCGGTACCGCCGGAAGCGTCAAGAACGCCGAGGAGGCGTTGAAAGACGACGCCTTCCTGGTCATCTCCGGCGACGCGCTGACCGACTTCGACCTCACCGACCTGATCCGGTTCCACAAGGAGAAGGGCGCGATGGTGACCGTGTGTCTCACGCGCGTGCCCAACCCCCTGGAATTCGGCATCACCATCGTGGACGAAGAAGGAAAGGTCGAGCGCTTCCTCGAGAAGCCGACCTGGGGCCAGGTCTTCTCCGACACGGTGAACACGGGCATTTACGTGATGGAGCCCGAGGTCTTCGACTACGTCGAGGCCGACGTTCCGGTCGACTGGTCCGGCGACGTCTTCCCTCAGCTGATGAAGGAGGGCAAGCCGATCTACGGCTATGTCGCCGAGGGCTACTGGGAGGACGTCGGCACCCACGAGAGCTACGTGAAGGCCCAGGCCGACGTCCTGGAAGGCAAAGTCGACGTCGACATCGACGGCTTCGAGATCTCGCCGGGCGTCTGGGTCGCCGAGGGGGCCGAGGTGCACCCCGACGCGGTGCTGCGCGGGCCGCTGTACATCGGCGACTACGCCAAGGTGGAAGCCGGCGCCGAGATCCGCGAGCACACCGTCGTCGGCTCGAACGTCGTCGTGAAGAGCGGAGCCTTCCTGCACAAGGCCGTCGTGCACGACAACGTGTACATCGGGCAGCACAGCAACCTGCGCGGCTGCGTCGTCGGCAAGAACACCGACATCATGCGGGCGGCCCGTATCGAGGACGGCGCCGTCATCGGCGACGAGTGCCTGATCGGTGAGGAATCGATCGTCCAGGGCAATGTGCGGGTGTACCCGTTCAAGACCATCGAGGCGGGCGCCTTCGTCAACACCTCGGTGATCTGGGAGTCCCGGGGCCAGGCGCACCTGTTCGGCGCCAGAGGCGTCTCCGGCATCCTGAACGTGGAGATCACCCCGGAACTGGCCGTACGGCTGGCGGGCGCGTATGCGACGACGCTGAAGAAGGGCTCCACGGTCACCACCGCCCGTGACCACTCCCGCGGTGCGCGGGCGCTCAAGCGGGCCGTCATCTCCGCGCTCCAGGCCAGCGCCATCGACGTACGGGACCTGGAGAACGTGCCGCTGCCCGTCGCCCGGCAGCAGACCGCCCGGGGCAGTGCCGGCGGCATCATGATCCGTACGACGCCCGGGGTGCCCGACTCCGTCGACATCATGTTCTTCGACGGGCAGGGAGCGGACCTGTCGCAGGGCAGTCAGCGCAAGCTGGACCGCGTCTTCGCGCGGCAGGAGTACCGGCGCGCGTTCCCCGGGGAGATCGGCGACCTGTACTTCCCGTCCAGCGTCTTCGACTCGTACACCGGTTCGCTGCTGCGCAACGTCGACACGACCGGGATCGCCGAGGCGGGCCTGAAGGTGGTCGTGGACGCCTCGAACGGCAGCGCAGGTCTGGTGCTGCCCAGTCTGCTCGGCAAGCTCGGCGTCGACTCGCTGACGATCAACCCCGGCCTCGACGAGTCCCGGCCGACGGAGACCGAGGAGATGCGCCGGTCCGGTCTGGTGCGGCTCGGTGAGATCGTCGCGTCCTCCGGGGCGGCGTTCGGCGTGCGCTTCGACCCGGTGGGCGAGCGGCTGTCGCTCGTCGACGAGAAGGGCCGCATCATCGAGGACGACCGGGCGCTGCTGGTCATGCTCGACCTGGTCGCCGCGGAGCGGCGCAGCGGCCGGGTGGCGCTGCCGGTCACCACCACGCGTATCGCCGAGCAGGTCGCCGCGTACCACGGCACCCAGGTGGAGTGGACGACCACGTCCCCCGACGACCTCACCAGGGTCGGCGGCGAGGAGGGGACGATCTTCGGCGGAGACGGCAAGGGCGGGTTCATCGTCCCTGAGTTCAGCAGTGTCTACGACGGTACGGCGGCGTTCGTACGGCTCATCGGACTGGTGGCGCGGACGCAGCTCACGCTCAGCCAGATCGACGCCCGGATCCCGCGGGCGCACGTCCTCAAGCGTGACCTGGCGACGCCGTGGGCCGTCAAGGGCCTGGTGATGCGCCGTGTCGTCGAGGCCGCCGGTGAGCGCTTCGTGGACACGACGGACGGGGTGCGGGTCGTGGAGACCGACGGCCGCTGGGTGATGGTGCTGCCCGACCCCGCGGAGGCGGTCACCCACCTGTGGGCCGAGGGCCCCGACGACGCCTCCGCGCAGGCCCTGCTCGACGAGTGGGCGGCCGTCGTCGACAGCGCAGGCCGGTAGAACCCGGCAGAACCCCGACGGCAGGACACGGCCGGTGCCGGTCCGGCACCGGCCGGTCCGGCCGTCGGACCGGCGCATCCGGCGTCGGTCCGGCCGGTCCGGTCGGGAGGACGGCGACGGACCCGTAGATCGGACGGCACGCCCGCGTGCCGGACAAGCGTCCCCAAGAGGGCCGGTCCGGCACGCCGGTGGGCCCGTTCGGAGGTAGTGCCCGCGGCGTGCGACGATGTGCGGCATGCCGCAGCAACCCCCCATTCGGAGCACACCCGCGCGGCCCTCCCGTCCGGACGCCTCCATGTCGTTGATCACCAACGTCATGGACCACAGCCTCGACGACGGTTACGCCGAGGCCGCCGCACGGAAGAAGTCGGCCGGCGAGAGCGGTCTGCCGAAGACTCTGCGGGCACGGCTCGGGCTGGCCGCCGGACTGGTCCTCGCGGCGCTCGTGGTGACCGTGGGAGCGGCTCAGGCGCGCGTTGCGGCCCCCGTCGTCGCCAAGGAGCGCCAGGAGCTGATCGACCGCATCGACCGCGAGACGGCGGCGGCGGACAAGCTCGAGAGCGGCGTGGACAAGCTCCGTGACGATGTGGGCGCACGGCAGCGCCAGGCACTCAGCCGCAGCGGCGGCAACGCGCAGGCCGACCTGGCGGGGATCCTGGCCGGCGCCACGGAGGTGCACGGCCCCGGCGTGAAACTCGTCGTGAACGACGCGAAGGAAGCCGGCACGGGCGGTGGCGGCAACCCGCGCGAGACATCGGGATTCTCCGACACCGGGCGGATCCGCGACCGGGACATGCAGCGCGTCGTCAACGGACTGTGGCAGTCGGGGGCCGAGGCCGTGTCGGTCAACGGGCAGCGGCTGACCGCCCTGTCCGCGATCAGAGCGGCGGGTGACGCCATACTGGTCGACAACAGACCGCTGGTGCCGCCGTACACGGTGCTCGCGGTGGGGGACGGGAAGCGGCTGAGCACCCGGTTCCAGAACAGCCCCGACGGGCTGTATCTGAACGCCCTGCAGGACAACTACGGCATCCGGACCGGTATCTCCGTGGAGAGCGACGTCCGGCTGCCCGCCGCACCGAGTGTGATCGTGCGGACCGCACAGCCGACCAGCGAGACATCTGAGAAGGGCACATCGTGATCGCCGTACTGGGCCTCGTCGTGGGAGTCGTGGCCGGCCTGTTGGTCCGGCCCGAGGTTCCGGCGGTCGTCGAGCCGTATCTGCCGATCGCCGTCGTGGCGGCCCTGGACGCCGTCTTCGGCGGACTGCGGGCCATGCTGGACGGCATCTTCGACGACAAGGTCTTCGTGGTGTCGTTCCTGTCGAACGTGGTCGTCGCCGCGCTGATCGTGTTCCTGGGCGACAAGTTGGGTGTGGGCGCCCAGCTGTCCACCGGGGTGGTGGTCGTCCTCGGCATCCGGATCTTCTCCAATGCCGCGGCGATCCGGCGGCACGTGTTCCGGGCGTGAGAGAGATGACCGACCAGGACGAACTGCCCGGGAACAGGCTCCGCAAGGAACTGCCCGCGGAGGTGCCCGCGCAGCACCCCGCAGGCACGGGCCGCCCCCAGGAGACGCCGGTACCCGCGCCGACCGGCCGGCAGCGGCTGGTGAAGGGGCTGTGGCCGCCGCGCTTCACCCGTGCCCAACTCGTCGTCGCCGTGCTGTTGTTCGGCCTGGGCTTCGGGCTCGCGATCCAGGTCGCCTCCAACAGCGACAGCGGCAATGCGCTGCGCGGCGCCCGGCAAGAAGATCTTGTTCGCATCCTCGATGAACTGGACGACCGTACTCAGCGTCTTGAGGACGAGAAGCAGGGCCTCGAGAAGCAGCGTCAGGAGCTGGAGAACAGCTCCGACCAGGCCGAGGAGGCCCGTAGGCAGACGGTCGAGAAGGAACGGCAACTCGGCATCCTCGCGGGCACGGTGGCCGCGCAGGGGCCGGGCATCACGATGACGATCGAGGACACGAAGGGGACGGTCCAGGCGGACATGCTGCTCGACGCGATACAGGAGCTGCGCGCGGCCGGTGCGGAGGCCATCGAGGTCAACGGCGTGCGCGTGGTCGCGAGCACCTATCTGACGGACTCGGGCAAGAGCGTGGACGTCGACGGGAACAAGATCAGCGCTCCGTTCCGTTTCAAGGTCATCGGCAAGCCGCAGGATCTGGAGCCGGCGCTCAACATCCCCGGAGGCGTGGTGCAGACCCTGGAGAAGGAGCAGGCCACCGTGTCCGTCGAGCGTTCGGACAAGATCGTCGTGGACGCCTTGCGAGCGGCGAAGCTGCCTGACTACGCTCGGTCGTCCTCCCAGTGAACCGGGGGTGCATGGCGGCCGTCCGGCAGGGGCATGAGGTTGCGGGGGGTCGGCGCACCGATTGGGTGGTGCGTGGTGGAAACTGTCTGGTGGATACGGACGTTGTGAGGATGTCCGGGTCGACCGGTGTACGCAGTCAGGGTTCGTCCTGCCCCACGGGCGGGTCTGTTTCGGTCAAGGGGAATCGCCCGTGAAGTTGTTTGCGAAGTTGTTCGGCAAGAGCGCGCGAGAGAGCGGCGACAACGCGACCGCCCGTCATCGCGCCCAGCCAGGGGCCGAGGGCCAGCGCCCGCTGTTCAGGGACCAGGTCGCTGGTCAGGGCGGTGATTTCTCCGGTGGCCAGGGCGCGCCGTCGGTTGACCCTGCCCAGGCCGGCGGCATAGGTTTCGGCCAACCGTCAGCCTCATCAGGTATGGGCGGGGGGTTCGCCCCTGACCCGTACGCGTCCCATTCCCCGGCGGGGCAGCCGCGGCAGGAGGATCCGTCCATGTCGGCCCTGGTGTGTACGAGGTGCGGTAACCGCAATGCGGACAGCAGCCGCTTCTGTTCCAACTGCGGTGCGCCGCTGAGGCCCGGAGCGGTGCCGGAGCGCGCGGCGGAGACGACGTCCACGATCTCGATCTCCGGTCTGGAGGCCTACGACGCGGAGGCCACCGGCCAGACGCCGATGCTGTCTCCCGAGGCGCAGGCGGCCGTCGACGCGCTGCCGCTGGGCTCGGCCCTGCTGGTCGTGCGCCGAGGCCCGAACTCCGGCAGCCGATTCCTGCTGGACGGGGAGCTGACCACGGCCGGTCGTCATCCGCAGAGTGACATCTTCCTGGACGACGTGACGGTCTCGCGGCGCCATGTGGAGTTCCGCCGCAGCCCGGACGGCTCGTTCACGGTCGCCGACGTCGGCAGCCTCAACGGTACGTACGTCAACCGGGAGCGGATCGACGAGGTCGCGCTGGCCAACGGCGACGAGGTGCAGATCGGCAAGTACCGGCTGGTCTTCTATTCGAGCCGGCAGGGCTACTGACCTCCCCGGACGCGGTCCGGGGAACCCCAGGGAAGGTCCATGCTTCAATCACCGAGCGGCGGTGCCGGCCACGGTACCGCCGCCGCGGACAGTGGGCTGATGAGCATCGGCGCGGTGCTGAACGCGCTGCGCGACGAGTTCCCCGAGGTCACCATCTCCAAGATCCGTTTCCTGGAGTCGGAGGGACTGGTCGAGCCGCGGCGCACCGCCTCGGGATACCGCAAGTTCAGCGCGGACGACGTCGAGCGCCTCGCCCGCGTCCTGCGGATGCAGCGGGACCACTACCTGCCGCTGAAGGTGATCCGCGAGTACCTGGACGCCGTCGAGCGGGGTGAGGCGGTCCAGCCGCCCGTGCTCGGCCGGCAGCGCGGCGGCGAGACGGTGCCGAAGCAGGCCGGGGCGCCGGCGGCCGCCCGGATCGGACGGGCCGGCCTGCTCGCGGCCGCGGAGGTCGAGGACGGAGAACTCCGGGAGTGGGAGTCCTACGGGCTCGTCACCCCACTGGAGGACGGGACGTACGACGCCGAGACGGTCACCGTCGCCTCGCTCATCCGTGAGCTGGGACGTTTCGGCATCGAGCCGCGTCACCTGCGGGTGATGAAGGCGGCCGCGGACCGGGAAGCCGGTCTGGTCGACCAGGTGGTGGCCCCGCTCAGGCGTCACCGCAATCCGCAGACCAGGGTGCACGCGGAGGACCGTACGAAGGAGCTGGCGGCGCTCACGATCAGGCTGCACGCCGCTCTGGTGCAGACGGCGCTCGGGGTGCGGCTGCCCTGACAGCCCGGGTGTGGCCACGCTGGGGGTCCCGGACGGCGCTGCCGAGGTCCGGGACGGGTGCTGGTAGGCGTCGCCCACGGCCGTCCCGGGGGAGCAAACCGGGACGCCGTCCGGCGGCCGGATCGTTCGCACGTTCCCGGCCCGACTACCCAAAGGTCCCGGGCACGGCCTAGGGTTGCTGTGTGAACGAGCTCGATGTCGTAGGTGTCCGGGTCGAAATGCCCTCCAACCAACCGATCGTGCTCCTGCGTGAAGTGGGAGGCGACCGCTACCTCCCCATCTGGATCGGCCCGGGGGAGGCCACGGCGATCGCCTTCGCCCAGCAGGGCATGGCTCCCGCGCGGCCGCTGACCCACGACCTGTTCAAGGACGTGCTGGAGGCCGTGGGCCAGGAGCTGACGGAAGTGCGCATCACGGACCTGCGTGAGGGCGTCTTCTACGCCGAGCTGGTCTTCGCCAGCGGAGTGGAGGTCAGCGCCCGTCCGTCCGACGCCATAGCGCTGGCGCTGCGCACCGGTACGCCGATCTACGGCAGTGACACGGTGCTCGACGACGCGGGCATCGCGATCCCGGACGAGCAGGAGGACGAGGTGGAGAAGTTCCGCGAGTTCCTCGACCAGATCTCGCCGGAGGACTTCGGCACCAGCAGCCAGTGAAACGCCCACATATGCCACCGGCCGGCGCGACGCCCTCAAGGCCTCCGCGAGACCATTCGGCTAGCCTTTCCCCGCGGTGGGGCACGGGAAACCACTCTTAGGGTGATTATCACTCGGCGTGCCGAGTGTGGCGATCGTTGACGCACCCCTGGTGACTGCCTACCGTCGAGGAGGCAGGTCAAGGACGGAGGTCGGCGTGAGAAGCAGCGGCGACGGTACGGCTGGGGGTGCCCCCGGACGCGAAGTCGGGGGAAGCGGTCCGTACCCGCTTCACGGCAGCGCGGCCGACCAGGCTCCGCAGCGGCCGGCGGCCGTGCCCAGCAGCAGAGGGGCGGCGTCCATGGCGTCCGAGCAGATCGGCTACCGGGGGCCCACGGCCTGTGCGGCGGCCGGCATCACCTACCGGCAACTGGACTACTGGGCCCGTACCGGCCTGGTCGAACCGAGCGTGCGGCCCGCTCACGGGTCCGGCACCCAGCGGCTGTACAGCTTCCGTGACGTCGTCGTCCTGAAGATCGTCAAACGGTTCCTGGACACGGGTGTGTCGTTGCAGAACATCCGGACCGCCGTGCAGCACCTGCGGCGGCAGGGCTTCAGCGACCTGGAGCGCATGACACTGATGAGCGACGGGGCGACGGTCTACGAGTGTGCCTCGCCCGACGAGGTGCACGCCCTGCTCCAGGGCGGCCAGGGGATCTTCGGCATCGCGGTCGGCGTGGTGTGGCGCGACGTGGAGAGCGCGCTGTCGCAGCTGCACGGCGAGCGGGTCGACACGGGGGAGACCCTGGTCGGCCACAATCCCGGCGACGAACTGGCCCGGCGCCGCAACCGGGCGGTCTGAGCGGCCCGGGGGCCGAGGGACCCCCGATCGCCCGGCGGGGTGGGTGGGCGCCCGGCAGACCGGCAACCCCGTGACGCGGGCCCATGGCCCCGCTCAGGACCCCCGCCGCGGGGCGCCTGCGCCCGGTGTCCCGTCCGCGCCCATGGAACCCGGACGGAAACGCGGAGGCCGGGCGGCCTCCTGCGCCCGGGGTGACCGCAGCGTGGGCGGAGAGCGCGAGCCCGTGGTGTGGCGTTGTCAGTGGCGTGGTGCAGCATCGGAGATGTGAGAACCGCGCCCACGATCCTGCATCTCGACATGGATGCCTTCTTCGCCCAGGCGGAGCAGGCGTCCAAGCCGAGCCTGCGGGGGAAGGCCGTCGTGGTGGGAGGACTCGGACCGCGCGGTGTGGTCGCCACCGCGTCCTACGAGGCACGGGTCTTCGGCGTCCACTCCGCTATGCCGATGGCCCAGGCGCGCCGGCTGGCGCCGAACGCCGCGTACCTGGTGCCGCGCTTCGGCTTCTACCGGTCCATCAGCGAACAGGTGATGGAGCTGCTGCGGGCCCTGTCGCCGCTCGTGGAGCCGCTCAGCCTGGACGAGGCGTTCGTGGACCTGGAGGCCGGGGGAGCGGCCTGGGACGAGGCCTCCGCCCGGCTGGCGGGAGCGAGACTGCGCGCCGACATCCGTGCCGTCACCGGACTGACCGGCTCGGTCGGACTGGCCGCCTCCAAGATGCTCGCCAAGATCGCCTCCGAGCAGGCCAAGCCCGACGGTCTCGTGCTCATCGAGCCCGGCACGGAGCGGGCCCTCCTCGGTCCCCTGCCGGTGCGGACCCTGCCGGGGGTGGGGCCCGCGACGGGGGACCATCTGCGGCGGGCGGGGATCCACACCGTCGACGAACTCGCCGAGGCCGGTGAGGCCGAACTGGTACGGCTGCTGGGCAAGGCGCACGGGCAGGCACTGCACGCCATGGCTCTGGCCCACGACGAGCGGCCCGTCGTCGCCGAGCGGGAGGCCAAGTCGGTGTCGGTCGAGGACACCTACGACGTCGACATCCACGACCGGCTGCGGGTCGGCCTGGAGGTCCAGCGGCTTGCCGACCGGTGCGTCCAGCGGCTGCGCGGTTCCGGGCTCTCCGGGCGCACCATCGTGCTCAAGGTGCGGCGCTACGACTTCTCCACCCTGACCCGGTCCGAGACGCTGCGCGGGCCCACCGACGACCCGGCGGTGGTCCGGGAGGCGGCGGCCCGGCTGCTGGACTCCGTGGACACCACCGGCGGGGTGCGCCTGCTCGGCGTGGGCGTGTCAGGGCTCGCCGACTACACGCAGGAGGACCTGTTCGCGCAGGCCGCCGGGGCGGGGACGGAGAGTCCCGCAGAGGAGTCGGCGGGGCCCTCCGTCCCCGCGGCGGCCCCGCAGGACACCGCGCCCGTCGAGCGCCACTGGCCCGCGGGCCACGACGTCACGCATGCCGAACACGGTCACGGCTGGGTGCAGGGCAGCGGCATCGGCCGGGTCACCGTCCGGTTCGAGACGCCCGGCTCGCAGCCGGGGCGGGTGCGGACCTTCCGTGTCGACGACCCGGCGCTGCAACCGGCGGACCCGTTGCCGCTGGTGCGGCGAAGACCGGCGGATCCGGCCGCGCAGTCCTCGGCTGCGCCGTCTTCGGCCGCCGCGTGTACCGCCGCCGCGCCTTCCGCGGGGAGCGGGGAGGCCGGCGGCCGGAACTGAGGGAAGCGGGGGAGGGAGTGCGACCTGCGGTACTGGACGGAGGAGTCCCCGGCCGGTGGCCGGTGCGGCGGCGGTGCCGGTGTGGGTGAGTCGGCGGGTGGACCGTGCCGCGCCCGGCCGGGGCCGGGGAACCTTCAGGAATCCTCCGAGCCCGATCCCGCCAGCTTGCCGAAGTCGCGGTCCGGGAGGGCTGCGGGCGGAGCGAGGTCGAGGCCGTAGTGGTGGTAGAGCTGGATCTCCTGCTCGGGGGAGAGGTGGCGGCCGACGCCGAAGTCGGGTGCCTCCTTGATCAGGGAGCGGTCGAAGGGGATGTGGAGGGCGCCCTCGACCAGTTCACTGGGCTCCAGGGGCACGAAGGCGTCCCGGGAGAACAGTCCGGTGCGTATGGCGGCCCACTCGGGCACTCCGGTGGCGTCGTCGAGGTAGACCTCGTCCACCGTGCCGATCTTGTTGCCGTTGCGGTCGAACGCCTTGCGGCCGATCAGGTTGCGCGGATCGATCTCGGTCAGCACGGTCCCTCCACTTGGTCGCACCTCATCCGTAAGCACTACAAAAGAGCACATTCGGCGGGGCGGCCACTCGAAGGCTCCGGCTCACGGGCCGCTGGTACCCTGGCAGCGGCTGCTGACCCCGTGCGGGAGAGTCCTCCAGCACGATCGGAGGCGCCGAAGGAGCAAATCCTCCCCGGAATCTCTCAGGCCCACGTACCGCACGGACGAGGTCACTCTGGAAAGCAGAGCGGGTGTCGACGGCTTCCGCTCTCACCGACGGTGAAAACCGGGTGCCCACGGGCGGCCCGGTGAAGCTCTCAGGTTGAGATGACAGAGGGGGAGGCCGTCGGGACACCCGCGCCGTGGTGTCCCTCGAAGGTCGCGTCAGACCAGGAGGCCTCCGCAATGACCGCCCAGCGCACCCCGCTCTCCGAGCTCGAACAGGGCATCCCCTTCGAGCAGCGCCACATCGGGCCCGACCAGGAGGCGCGGGCCAAGATGCTCGCGCAGGTCGGCTACGGCTCGCTCGACGAACTCACCGCCGCCGCCGTGCCGGACGTCATCAAGAACGCCGACACCCTGGACCTGCCCGGTGCCCGCACCGAGGCCGAGGTGCTGGCCGAGCTGCGCTCCCTCGCCGACCGCAACCAGGTCCTCGGCTCGATGATCGGACTCGGCTACTACGGGACGTTCACGCCGCCCGTCATCCTGCGCAACGTCATGGAGAACCCGGCCTGGTACACGGCGTACACGCCGTACCAGCCCGAGATCTCGCAGGGCCGGCTCGAAGCGCTGCTGAACTTCCAGACCGTCGTCGCCGACCTCACCGGGCTGCCCACCTCCGGCGCCTCCCTGCTCGACGAGGGCACCGCCGCCGCCGAGGCACTGACGTTGTCCCGGCGCATGGGCAAGAACAAGAAGGGCCTGTTCCTGGTCGACGCGGACGCGCTGCCGCAGACGATCGCCGTCATCCGGACCCGGGCCGAACCGACCGGCGTCGAGGTCGTCGTCGCCGACCTCAGCGACGGCATCCCGGCGGACATCGCCGAGCGCGAGATCAACGGCGTACTCCTGCAGTACCCCGGCGCCTCCGGTGCCGTGCGCGACATCAAGCCCGTCATCGACCAGGCGCACGCACTCGGTGCCCTGGTCACCGTCGCCGCCGACCTGCTCGCCCTCACCCTGCTCAAGTCCCCCGGCGAGCTGGGCGCGGACATCGCCGTCGGCACCACGCAGCGGTTCGGTGTGCCGATGGGCTTCGGCGGGCCGCACGCCGGCTACATGGCGGTCCACGAGAAGTTCGCGCGCAGCCTGCCCGGCCGTCTGGTCGGCGTCTCCGTCGACGCCGACGGCAACAAGGCCTACCGGCTGGCCCTGCAGACGCGCGAGCAGCACATCCGCCGCGAGAAGGCCACCAGCAACATCTGCACCGCCCAGGTGCTGCTCGCCGTCATGGCCGGCATGTACGCGGTCTACCACGGCCCCGAGGGCCTGAAGGACATCGCGCGGCGCACCCACCGCTACGCGGCCGTCCTGGCCGAGGGCCTGAAGGCCGGCGGCGCGGAGCTCGTCCACGGCTCCTACTTCGACACGCTCACCGTCAAGGCCGAGGGCCGGGCCGCCGAGATCGTCGCCGCCGCCCGTGAGGGCGGGGTGAACCTGCGCCTCGTCGACGCCGACCACGTCTCGATCGCCTGCGACGAGACCACCACGCGCGCCCAGCTGCACACCGTGTGGTCCGCCTTCGGCACCTCGGGCGACATCGACGCGCTGGACTCCGCGGCCGGTCAGCCGCTGCCCGAGGCCCTGCTGCGCACCGACGCCTACCTCACCCACCCCGTCTTCCACCAGTACCGCTCCGAGACGGCGATGCTGCGCTACCTGCGCAGGCTCTCCGACCGCGACTACGCGCTCGACCGCGGCATGATCCCGCTGGGCTCCTGCACCATGAAGCTCAACGCGACCACGGAGATGGAGCCGGTCACCTGGCCCGAGTTCGGGCAGCTGCACCCCTTCGCGCCCGCCGAGCAGGCACAGGGCTACCTCACGCTCATCCGCGAGCTGGAGGACCGTCTCGCCGAGGTCACCGGCTACGACAAGGTCTCCCTCCAGCCGAACGCCGGTTCGCAGGGTGAGCTGGCCGGTCTGCTCGCCGTGCGCGGCTATCACCGGGCCAACGGCGACGAGCAGCGCACCGTCTGCCTCATCCCCTCCTCCGCGCACGGCACCAACGCCGCCAGCGCGGTGATGGCCGGGATGAAGGTCGTCGTCGTGAAGACCGCCGAGGACGGCGAGGTCGACATCGAGGACCTGCGCGCGAAGATCGAGCAGCACCGCGACCAGCTCGCCGTGCTGATGATCACCTACCCGTCCACGCACGGCGTGTTCGAGGAGCACGTCGCCGACATCTGCGCCCAGGTCCACGAGGCCGGCGGCCAGGTGTACGTCGACGGCGCCAACCTCAACGCCCTGGTGGGTCTGGCCAAGCCGGGCCACTTCGGCGGCGACGTCTCCCACCTGAACCTGCACAAGACGTTCTGCATCCCGCACGGCGGCGGCGGCCCCGGTGTCGGTCCGGTCGGTGTGCGCTCGCACCTCGCGCCGTACCTGCCCAACCATCCGCTGCAGCCGCAGGCCGGTCCCGAGACCGGCGTCGGCCCGATCTCGGCCGCTCCGTGGGGTTCGGCCGGCATCCTGCCGATCTCCTGGGCGTACGTCCGGCTCATGGGCGGCGAGGGCCTCAAGCGCGCCACGCAGGTGGCGGTGCTCTCCGCCAACTACATCGCCAAGCGCCTGGAACCGCACTTCCCGGTCCTCTACACCGGCCCCGGCGGCCTGGTCGCGCACGAGTGCATCATCGACCTGCGCCCGCTGACCAAGGCGACCGGCGTGAGCGTGGACGACGTGGCCAAGCGGCTCATCGACTACGGCTTCCACGCGCCGACGATGTCGTTCCCGGTGGCCGGAACGCTGATGATCGAGCCGACCGAGTCCGAGGACCTGGCCGAGCTGGACCGTTTCTGCGACACGATGATCGCGATCCGCGCCGAGATCGACAAGGTCGGCTCGGGCGTGTGGCCCGCCGAGGACAACCCGCTGCGGGGCGCTCCGCACACCGCCGCCGCGCTCGGCGGGGAGTGGGAGCACGCGTACAGCCGTGAGGAGGCCGTCTTCCCGGCCGGTGTCTCGGCGGTCGACAAGTACTGGCCGCCGGTGCGCCGCATCGACCAGGCCTTCGGCGACCGGAACCTGGTCTGCTCCTGCCCGCCGCTGGACGCCTACGAGGACTGAGCGGCGCGGGACGCCCGCACCGCGACCGCAGGGCTCCGCCCCGGTCCTCCCGTGAGGGGGGCCGGGGCGGAGCCCTCTCGCGTGGGCGCGGGCGGGCGGCTCAGGTCCGGTCGATGTGCACGTTCGTCGACTTCACGCGGGCGGTGGCCTCCATGCCGACCTCCAGGCCCAGTTCCTCGACGGCCTCCCGGGTCAGCAGGGAGACCAGCCGGTGCGGGCCGGCCTGGATCTCGACCTGGGCGGCGACGTCGCCGAGCTTGATGGCGGTCACGATGCCGGGGAAGGCGTTGCGGACCGAGGTGTAGGAGGGGTCCTCCTCGCCGCCGCCCGTTCCGGCCAGCTCCACCGAGAACGCGGCGAGGTCCCGTCCGTCGACGAGCCGCCGCCCGTTCTCGTCGCGGTGGGTGGCCACCCGGCCCGCGTCCGCCCACCGGCGTGCGGTGTCCGGACTGACGCCGAGGAGACGGGCGGCCTGGCCGATGGTGTAGGACTGCATGCCGGTCACGATAAGGCTCCGCGGAAAGCGCGGCGGACGCAGGGGCGCGCCCGTGGGCGGCGCCGGCGGTCAGGGCCCGCTGCGCGCTCGCCCTGGGGCTGCCGCCAGGCGTTGGGACCGCCGTCAGGGGCTCCCGGGCCGGCTCCGCGGCCCTAGCGTCGCAGCGGCCCTGCGCGGAGGCCGCCGGGCGCGAGCGGGCCGCGGCCGGGGGCGGGCTCAGGCGGTGTGGACGTGGGGCCGCTTGGCGCGGTCCGGTTCCGCCTCCCGCAGGACCTCGCGGGTGACGGGGGCGACCTCGCCCTGCCCGAAGAGGAAGAAGCGGAGGAAGTTGCGGAACGGGTTGCCCTCGGTCCACTCGAAATAGATGTGCGGGGTGTGGCCCGTCGTGTCGCGGACGTGCAGGAGCAGGGCGGCCAGGGCGTTCGGGACGGAGGAGGACTCCAGCGACAGGACGCGGTAGCGGCCGTGCAGGACCTCGCCGCGCACCTTGAGGCCCGCCTCGAACTCGGAGGGATCGGTGACCGTCACCTCCGCGAAGACGAAGTCCTCCGTGTCCGGGATGTCGTTGTCGGAGCGGATCTGTTCGATCTTGTCACGGTACTCGGCCTTGTCCCGCCGGTCGGGCTCGTTGGCGATGAACCGGATCTTGCGGCTGGCGATGTCCCTGACGAAACGTTCCGCCATGGGGTCGAGCGTCACGCTGGTCACCCGCAGCTCGAAGGCACGGGCCAGCCGGGACAGCAGCGAGACCAGGATGATCCCGGCGATGAAACAGGCACCGATCTTCACACCGTCGGGCCGCTCGATGACGTTCACGACGGTCGTGTACAGGAACACGGTGGCGATCACCGCGAACCCCACGGTCCACTTGCGCTGCCCGGCCTTGTGGGCGGCGATGGTCACGGCGATGGCCGCGGAGCTGATCAGCACGAGCACACCGGTGGCGTAGGCGCCACCCTGCTTGTCCACGTTGGCGTCGAAGATCCAGGTGACCACGAAGGCGATCAGGGTGAAGACGATGACCATGGGGCGCACCGCGCGGGCCCAGTGCGGGGCCATGCCGTAGCGCGGGAGGTAGCGCGGCATCAGGTTGAGCAGCCCGGCCATCGCGGAGGCGCCGGCGAACCACAGGATCGCGATGGTCGAGATGTCGTAGACCGTGCCGAAGGTGTTCCCGATGTAGTGGTGCGCGAGGTAGGCCAGGGCACGCCCGTTGGCCTTGCCGCCGGCCTTGAACTCCGCCGCCGGGATCAGCAGCGTGGTGATGAAGCTGGTGGCGATCAGGAAGCAGCTCATGATCAGCGCGGCCGTGGTGAGCAGCTTCTTCGTGTCCCGGATCCGGCCGGCGGGCCGCTCCTCGGTGTCGGCCGCGTCGCCCCTGACGTGCGGCATCACGGCGACGCCGGTCTCGAAGCCGGACAGGCCGAGCGCGAGCTTGGGGAAGACCAGCAGGGCCACGCCGACCATGGCGAAGACGCTGCTGTGCTGGACGGTCAGGGCGCTGGTCCAGTCGGTCACCAGGTGACCGGCGGTGATGACGTGCCACAGCCCGACGACCACCACCACGACGTTCAGGACGAGGTAGATGCCGACCAGCGCCACCGCGACGCCGATGGCCTCCAGGAAGCCCTTGAGGAACACCGCGCCCAGCAGCGCCACCAGCAGGAGCGTGATCAGCATCTGGTGGCTGTGCAGGGAGCTGGTCAGGTGCGGGTTCTCCACCAGGTGGGTCGAGGCGTCCGCGGCCGACAGGGTGATGGTGATGAGGAAGTCCGTGGCGGCGAAGCCGAGCAGGGTCAGGACGAACAGCTTGCCCTGCCAGAACGACAGCAGCCGCTCCAGCATGGCGATCGACCCCTCGCCGTGCGGGCTCTCCTCGGCCACCCTGCGGTACACCGGCAGCGCGCCCACCAGGGTGACGAGCACCAGGACGAGGGTGGCGACGGGCGACAGCAGTCCGGCGGCCAGCGCCGCGATGCCCGGCTGATAGCCCAGGGTGGAGAAGTAGTCGACACCGGTCAGACACATGACCCGCCACCAGCGCTGCCCCTTGTGCGGGGGCTCGGGTACGGCGTGCGGCGCCTGCTGTATGCCCTTGCCCATGTCGGACAGGCCCTCCAGCATCCAGGCGCGCAGACGGCTGGGAGGGTGTTCGGTGATGGCCATCGGCCCTGCTCCTGAGGTGCGGCTCAGCCCGGCGTGCGGCTCAGCGTGGGAATCCGGCCGGACCGGCGGACGGGGCCCCAGCGTATGCGGAGCGTGACGTTCGGGCCCTGTGTACCGGGGTGGGCGCGCGTCAATCTTCCGTTAATAACGACCGGGGCGCCGCGCCCGTTCACCCGGGTGCACGACCGGGCGCCCGCATCGGCGCGGTCCGTCCGGCGGCTGGTGAGCGCGGTCCGCGGGGTGCTCGGCTCACGGCCGCAGGGTGCGCGGTGCCCGGCTCATGGCTCCAGTCCCGAGATGCGGAAGACGGTGAGGGCCGTCTCGCGGTCCACCTGCTCGGCCAGGTCGCGCAGTGCGCTCCGGCCGTACCGCAGACAGCCGCTCGCCGCCGACTTGCGGGCATCCTCCTCGAGTCGGCACCACAGGGCGGGGTTGTCGACGAGGGTCCGGGGATCGATCTCGACGCGGGCGCCGAGCGCGTCCCGCAGGACCAGGCGCCGTGAGACGCCGTCCATGACCCGCACCGACACCAGCCGGTCCGTACGCACCCGTCGGTGACGCAGCGGCGCACACGCGGCGAGCCAGCCCTCACCGGCACTCACGCGGGTCGGGCAGAGCGCGCCCAAGAGGCCGGCCGACAGGGCGAGCCAGAGCACCGCGCGCCACCAGGTGAGGCCGCCGGTGCCCCCGTCGATCGACAGCAGCAGGCCGAACAGCGCCACCGCGCAGCGCACGGCGGTGCGCAGATCCCCCGTCCAGCGGCGGTCGCGGGCCACCGGGACGGAGCGCCACGCGGGCATCCCCGCCGTCGGCCGCGTGTCGGAGCAGTGCCTCATGACATCCACGCTAGGGCGCGCCCGTGGTGCGGGCGAGGCCTCTTGACACGCCTCTGACGCGGCGCCGTCCGTTCTTGACGCCCCGCCTGCGCCCTTCCGGCGCGCGGGGCGCGGGGCGCCGGGAAGCATCCGCCTCTCGCGATCTGGCCGCGATCTTGCCGGCGCTCCCGGCCGCCCTTACAGTGCGAGCGAGATCGCAAGATTCGCCGTATCCGGCGAAACATTCGTGACGGGCGAGCCGAGACGCCCGTGCGGGGCGTGTGTACGAGACGTGCGTGCGTACGGGACGCCCGTGGCGGGACGTGAGTGCGGGACATGTGGCCGAGACGTTCAGGAAGGGGCCGGCATCCATGCGGGCGTACGACAATCCGGTGATCCCCGGCTTTCATCCCGATCCCAGCGTGTGCCGGGTCGGGGAGGACTACTACCTGGTGTGTTCCAGCTTCGAGTACTTTCCCGGGGTCCCGCTCCTCCACAGCCGGGACCTGGTCCACTGGCGGCAGATCGGCAACGTCCTCGACCGGCCCGGGCAACTGCGGCTGCCGGCCGGGCTGCCCGCCTCCGCCGGCGTCTACGCCCCGACGATCAGGTACCACGAGGGCCGCTTTTACGTGATCACCACCAGCGTCGGCGGCGGCGGGAACTTCCTCGTCACCGCGGACCGCCCCGAGGGGCCGTGGTCGGACCCGGTCTGGATCGATCTGCCCGGCATCGACCCCGACCTCGCCTGGGACGACGAGGGGAACTGCTGGTGCGCCGTGGCCGGCGTGGGGCTGGCCCGTATCGACCCGGGGACGGGCAAGGCGCTGGAGGGCCCGCTGAAGGTGTGGTCCGGGACCGGGATGCGGGACCCGGAGGCGCCCCACCTGTACCGGATCGGCGACTGGTGGTACCTGCTGGTGGCCGAGGGCGGCACGGCGCACGGGCACAGCGTCTCGGTCGCCCGGGCGCGTTCGCCGCGCGGCCCCTATGAACCAGCGCCCGGCAACCCGGTCCTCTCCCACCGCAGCACCGGTCTTCCGGTCCAGTGCACCGGCCACGGCGACCTCGTGCGGGCCGCGGACGGGACCTGGTGGATGGTGCTGCTGGGGACCCGACCCCGGGGGTACTTCCCCGAGTTCCACGTGCTCGGCCGGGAGACCTTCCTGGTACCGGTGGAGTGGGTGGACGGATGGCCGCAGGCCGGGCCGGTCCAGGAGCGGCACCCGGCCCCGGCGGCCTGGCACCCGCTGCCGCCGGAACCGGTGCGGGACGACTTCGACACACCCGCTCTCGCGCCGCACTGGATCTCTCCGCGCGGCAGGGAGGACGGCTCCTGGTCGCTCGGCCACCGGCCGGGGTGGCTGACGCTGCAGGCGACCGGGGACAGCCTCGACCGGCCCGGCCACACCTTCGTCGGCCGCAGGCAGCAGCATCCGGACTGCCGCGCGCAGGCCCGCCTCGACCCGGGATCGAGCCGGGCGGGGCTGTCCGTCCGCCTGGACGAGGCGCACCACTACGACCTGGAGATCCACGGCGGGACGGCGAGCGTGATCGCCCGGATCGGGCCGGTGCGGCAGCGGATCGCCGCGCATCCCGTACCGCCGGGACCGCTCGTCCTCAGCGTCGGCATCCGCACGTCGGACGTGCCGCCGCCCACGGTCACGGCCCCGGGAGGTGCGGCACCCGGGCTGCGGTCGGGCGGCCCCGACGCGGTCGCCTTCTCGGTGGAAGGGCCGGAAGGAACGGTACGTCTGGCCGAACTCGACGGGCGGTACCTGTCCACCCAGGTCGCCACCGGCTTCACCGGCCGGGTGATCGGCATGTACGTGACCGAGGGCAGCGCGGCCTTCGACTGGTTCGCGTACGAGCCGGGGTCCCCTTCGGGGGCGGCTCACGGCGAGTGACGGGTCGCGTCTGCGGGGGAGACGCGGAGGGGCCGGGCCGCACGGGGTGTGCGGACCGGCCCCTGATGGTGCGCGGGCGGCGCTGCCGTTCGCGGCGCCGCCCGGTCGTGCTCAGCGCGGGCCCGTGCCCGATGCCCGGCCGCTCTCGTGTTCCGTGCCCGGTCGTGCTCGTGTTCCGTGCCCGGTCGTGCCCGATCAGGCGGCGGTCATCACCCGGTCGGCGCCCAGCGGGCGGTGCGGGGCGATGATCTGGCCGTCCGGCAGAAGCTCACCGGTGTCCTCGAAGAGCAGGACGCCGTTGCACAGCAGGCTCCAGCCCTGCTCCGGGTGATGCGCCACGAGACGGGCGGATTCCCGGTCGGCGGAGTCGGCTGAGGGACACGGTGGCTGGTGCTGGCACATGGGTGGGATCTCTCGTCGCGTCGTGTGGTCCGGGATGGCTGTCGTGTGTGTCCTGCGGCTGGTGGCATGCTCCATGGCCGCCCCCCGTTTGATGATGAGTCGGACTGGGTCCAGTGTTGCCCCGCGGACGTGATTCCGCAGGAATATCGCGGCACCGCCTCTCACAGATTCAGGACGCGTCACCCGCGCGAGCGGTTCACCTGCACCGCACGGTCCCTTCGGGTGGTTCGAGGGGGCCGGATGGGGCTAGTCCGGTCGGGTCACCTGGCCGTTCGGCTCCTGATCTGCTCAGGGGAGCGTGGTTTGACTCTGGTGAGCGGCCGTACGGATCGGGTGGCACGGCCCGCGGGTGCGGAGGCCGATGCCGATATGGATGTGGATACCGGACGCCGAGACAGAGAGCACCCCGCTGCCAGGTGCCCGGCAGCGGGGTGGGGGGGCGGCGGAGAGGGCTCGGGACCGCCTCAGGACTCAGGGGCCAGGCGGCGCGGGCGGATCGGGCGGCTCAGGCGGGCGACCCCATGAGCCGGATCGGCGTCACCCGGTGGGTGAGCAGGGGCAGCAGGTCGGCGACCCGGTGCGGCACGTGGGCCGGGATGCCGGGCGGGGCCGGCGCCAGCGGGACGAGCAGGTCGGTCGCGGCCGGGTGGCCGGTGGCGCCGTCGTCGGAGAGGTCGCCGTGCAGCCAGAGCGTGAGCGTGTACAGGCTGGGCATCGACAGCAGGCGCGGCTGGTAGGGCTGTGCCATGGTCTCCGCCTGCCGCAGGGCGCGCTCGGTCGAGGTGACGTACGGGCCTTCGAAGAAGTGTGAGAAGGCCCAGCCGTCGGCGGTGAGCCGGGTCTCCGCCGCGGCCACCGCATGATCACCGCAGCGGATCAGGAAACGCCACCCCGCCAGCCGGGTCGCGGAGACTCCCTCGGGAGTGATCCGGTCCAGGACGTGCACGGGCAACGGGAGTTCGGGGGTGGCCGGGTCCTGCGCGGAACGGAGGGCGGAGATCCGTGCCTCGCTCACCGCGGTGGGGGAACCGAGTGCCGTGAGGACGGAGCGGAGCGCGGGCGCGGGGGCCGGGGGGACATGCAGCGGCATGGTGGGTCGCCTCTCATTCGGCAGGCACGGTGGCGCGAGGGCGGGGCGGGGGCGGACAGCGCTGTCAGCTCTCGGGGCAGGGTGGCGGCCGGGGTCCGGTCAGCGAAGTGGGACGGAGCGCGGCCTGCCGCTTGATCCTTGACGGCACAGGTCCAGGGTCGTGGACGCCGACCTTCTGCCGTGGTGCAGAGTTTATACGACAAATGTTCAGGTGTTGTTTCGTCTACCCGTTTCCGGCGCGGACGGCAAGGGTTCATTCGGCCGGAGATATGCGGGAATCATCCCGGTTCCGAGCGGGTGACGCCGCGATGACCTCGGGTTCTGTCCGCGCGGCGGACGGCTCGTTGTCGTCGGCGTTTTTCACGAGGGCTTCGTGGGCACCCGAAACTGCTGGGTGTTCCATGCCCCGTGAATGTGCCTCCGGACACTTGAGACCAGCGTAGTCGGTGCTCGGCCGGCGCGGGACGTTATCGATCGCGTTCGCGGGGCATCATCCCACCTGACCCGGACCCCGGCGGCCCGATCCTCAAGGCCCGCCCGAGCGAGGAAGGACGCTGCGATGGGGGAGAAGGTCGTGGCAGGACGGTTCGACCTGTCCGATCGCAACCGCTACCGCGACAAGCTCAGGCGGTGCCTGACAGGGCTGGAGCGGCTGCTGGCGGAGAAGCGGTTCGACCGCCCCAAGAACCTCATGGGGCTGGAGATCGAATTGAATCTCGTGGGCTCCGACGGGATGCCGAAAATGCTGAATGGGCAAGTACTCGAGCGCATCGCCAGCCGGGACTTCCAAACAGAACTCGCCATGTTCAATCTGGAAGTGAACATCGCCCCGCACCGGCTGGGCGGCCGCGTATTCGACCGGCTCGCCGAGGAACTGAGGACATCGCTGGCATATGCCGACCGGAAAGCCGGTGAGGTCGACTCCTCCATAGCGATGATCGGTATTCTGCCGACGCTCGACCGGGACGACCTGGTCTCCTCGAACCTCTCCGACGTCGACCGTTACACGCTGCTCAACGACCAGATCGTCGCGGCCCGCGGTGAGGACTTCACCTTGGACATCGACGGGGTGGAGCATCTCGCGTGCACCTCGAAGTCCATCGTGCCGGAGGCCGCCTGCACCTCGGTGCAGCTCCACCTCCAGGTCACCCCCGGGCGCTTCGCGGACGTGTGGAACGCGGCGCAGGCGGCGAGCGCGGCACAGATCGCGGTGGGCGCCAACTCGCCGTTCCTCTTCGGACGCGAGCTGTGGCGCGAGTCGCGGCCGCCCCTGTTCCAGCAGTCCACGGACACCCGCCCGCCCGAACTCCAGGCGCAGGGCGTGCGTCCGCGCACCTGGTTCGGCGAGCGCTGGGTCACCTCGGCGTACGACCTGTTCGAGGAGAACCTCCGTTACTTCCCGGCACTGCTGCCGATCTGCGACGACGAGGACCCCTTGGAGGTGCTCGACGCCGGAGGCGTCCCGAAACTCGCCGAACTGGTGCTGCACAACGGCACCATCTACCGCTGGAACCGGCCGGTCTACGATGTCGCGGACGGCGTACCGCACCTGCGCGTGGAGAACCGCGTGCTGCCCGCCGGACCGACGGTCACGGACGTGGTCGCCAACGCGGTCTTCTACTACGGGCTGGTCCGCGCCCTCGCCGAGGAGCCGCGGCCGGTGTGGACCCGGCTGCCCTTCGAGGCCGCGGCGGCCAACTTCGACGCCGCCTGCCGGCACGGGATCGACGCCCGCTTCACCTGGCCCCGGCGCGGCCGTTCCTCGGGCACGGCCGAGATCGACGCGGTCACCCTGGTCCGCGACGAACTGCTGCCGCTGGCCGAGTCCGGACTGAACGCATGGGGCGTGGAGCCGGTGGACCGGGACCGGTACCTCGGGGTGATCGAGGAGCGGTGCCGGCGCCGGATCAACGGCGCGCAGTGGCAGGCCGCCACCTTCCACCGGGCCCGGCAGGAGCAGGGACTCGACCGGAACGCGGCGCTGGCCGCCACGACCCGGCGCTACTGCGAACTGATGCGGATGGGCGAACCCGTCCACACCTGGCCGGTCGGCCTGCCCGAGCCGGTGCCGCTGGGCTGACGGCAGCTGCCTCCCGGGGTCCCACGCGTGCCGCGCGCATGGGGCAAGAGGCGCGTGCCTGCCGTGCGCATGGGGCGAGGGGCGCGTGCCTGCCGTGCGCATGGGGCAAGAGGCGAGGAGCGTTCGGCTGCTCGGCAAGGGCCGTTGTCGCGCGGCACGGTTGCGGTGGGCTGTCGGTGGGGCACGGCCGGGGGCTGCTGCCGGAGCGGGTGCGCCCCGGCCGAGCGGCCGGGTCCCGTCTCCCGCGCGGGGGAACTCGGGCCCGGGGACCCAGAGGCTGAGGGGCGCTGGGTCGCGGAGGGAGACCCGACTGCTCGGGGGACGGTGCAGCGCCGTGTTGATCCGCACGGTGCCGGGCCGCACCGATCCGTGCCGGAACGCGCTGATCCGGGCGTCGGGCAGGGGGCGGCCGTGCCGCGACGCGGCGGATCGGGCAAGCTGTGACCTCTCAGGACGTGGACTGGAGGCGCGTGTGCAGGCGGAAGCGGGGCCCGAGGCCGATTCCTGGCCGGGCGAGCGGCTGTCGCGGCGGACCTTCCGGGACGAGACGCTGCTCGTCCTGGCGCTCTCGCTCGGCGCGAGCGGCGTCTCCGCGCTGATCAGCTTCCTCGGGTCGGTCACGAAACCCGGCGGCCTCAAGGACCAGGCCGCCACCCTCAACGCCTCCGCCGCGCCGGGCCGTCCCTGGCTCGACCTGGCCTGGCAGCTCTTCGGGATCGCCACCGCGCTCGTACCGGTCGCCCTCGTCGCGCACCTCCTGCTGCGCGAGGGACAGAGCCTGCGCACCCTCGGCTTCGACCGCTCCCGGCCCTGGCCCGACCTCGGCCGCGGAGCCGCCGTCGCGGCGGTCATCGGCAGCACCGGCATCGCCTTCTACCTGGCCGCCCGCGGCCTGGGCTTCAACCTGACCGTAGTACCGGAGGCGCTGCCCGGAGTGTGGTGGAAGTACCCCGTGCTGGTGCTGTCCGCCGTGCAGAACGCCGTCCTCGAAGAGGTCATCGTCGTCGGATATCTGCTGCGCAGACTGCGGCAACTGGGCTGGGCCCCGGGGACCGCGCTGGCCGCCAGTTCCGTACTGCGCGGCTCCTACCACCTCTACCAGGGCATCGGCGGCTTCCTCGGCAACATGGTCATGGGCGTGGTGTTCGTCTGGCTGTACCGGCGGTGGGGCCGGGTCGGGCCGCTGGTGGTGGCCCACTCACTGCTCGACATCGGCGCGTTCGTCGGCTACGCCCTGCTGGCCGGGAAGGTCGGCTGGCTTCCCACGGCCTGACCGGCCCCGCCCGCGCCGGGTGACGGGCGTGGGCCGACGCGCCCTCAGGCGTGGAGTTCGCCGTCGATGACCGTGACCGCGTGGCCGGTGAGCAGGGTGCGTTCACCGCGTACCTCGGTGCGGACCAGCCCCGAGCGCGGGGAGGCCTGGAGACCGGTGAGGGCGGAGCGGCCCAGGCGCTCGGACCAGTAGGGGGCCAGGGCGGTGTGGGCGCTGCCGGTCACCGGGTCCTCGTCGATGCCCACGTTCGGGAAGAAGCACCGGGAGACGAAGTCGTAGCCGCGGCCGGGGTCCTCGGCCCGCGCGGTGGCGATGACGCCGCGCGCCGAGCAGGCGGCCAGCGCCTTGTGGTCGGGGGCCAGCGCCCGGACCGTCTTCTCGTCCGCCAGTTCCAGCACCAGGTCGCCCACGCCCGGGCCGGTGTCGAAGGCGGTGCGCGGCTCGGCGCCCAGGGCCTCGGCTGCTCCGTCGGGCAGTTCGACCTCGGTGAGCGGGGCGGTCGGGAAGTCGAGGACGATCGCGCCGTCGTCGGCGGGCGCGGCGACGAGCACACCGCTGCGGGTGGCGAAGCGCGCCGCACCCGAGTGCGCCCCGGTGGCGTAGAGGACATGGGCGGTGGCGAGCGTGGCGTGCCCGCACAGGGCGACCTCGGTGACGGGGGTGAACCAGCGCAGCGCCCAGTCGGCCTCCCCGCCCGCGGGCAGCGGGTGCGCGAAGGCCGTCTCGGCGTGGTTGACCTCCCGGGCCACCTTCTGCAGCCAGTCGTCCTCGGGGAAGGCATCGAGGAGCAGCACCCCGGCCGGGTTGCCGGCGAAGGGGCGGTCGGTGAAGGCGTCGACGATTCGAATCCGCATCCCCCGACCGTAGGGGCACCACCGCGCGTCCGGCCAAGGCCAATTCATGTCGGGTGGCTCGTGGTCCGGGCTTTGATCGGACGCCTCCAGGGACTCACGGCCACCGGCCGCTCGACCGGCGCGGCCGGACCGGGGTCGCACGGGGAGCCGGGCAGAGCCGCCTGCGGAGGGGGAGAGACGCCTGCGGAAAGGGGCAGCGGCGAAGGGGGGTTGTCGGGCGAGCTGTTCCGATATATCGTTGAGGTATCGCGACAGATCAACGATGGAATGGAGTGGTTGCGATGCGTACCCACGGATTCGAACGTGGACACCGGCAAGGCGGCCGCCGGGGCGGCCTGGGAGGTTTCGAGGGGCGGCGGGCCGCCTTCGGTCCCTTCGGGCCGGGCGGGCCCGGCTCCGGCGGCCCTGGCTTCGGACCGGGTTTCGGACCCGGCCCCTGGGGCGGGCGAGGGCGCGGCGGGCCGCGCGGCAGGGCACGGCGCGGCGACGTACGGGCATCGATCCTGGCCCTGCTCAGGGACCGGTCCATGCACGGCTACGAGATGATCCAGGAGATCGCCGAGCGCAGCGGCGGGGCGTGGAAGCCCAGCCCCGGCTCGGTCTACCCGACGCTCCAGCTGCTGGAGGACGAAGGGCTCATCGTCAGTGAGTCCGAAGGTGGCAAGAAGCTGTTCTCGCTCACCGAGGAGGGCCGCGCCGTCGCCGGCGAAGGGCCGGAAGCGCCCTGGGAGGAGGCCTCCCGCGGTATCGACTGGGAGGTTCTCGGGGAGATCCGCCAGGCCGGATTCGGGCTGATGGAGGCCTTCGGGCAGGTCTGGAAGACCGGCACCAAGGAGCAGCGCGAGAAGGCGCTCGCCGTCATCAACGACGCCCGCAAGAAGCTGTACCTGATCCTCGCCGACGAGGACTGAGCGTCCTCGTGACGGGCGCCCCGCGGAATGGTCCGCGGGGCGCCTCCGTGCGCGCGGGGCAGGCGGCGGGAGGCGGGCGGTGCGGCGGGCGGCTGTGCGCCTCCCCGGTGAACTCTGTGCGAATTGACCTGGTCTCATCCGTAAGGAGGAGATTCCGTCCGCCCGGGTCCACTCTGCGTGGGATGCGGAAATGCTTCTGGCCGGGGATGACCGGAGCCCGCGGGACTGATGGGCTGGGGGATGTGCGACCCCGTATCCCCAGGCAGCCGGTCCCCGAGCGGGACGGCGGCCGCCCCGACGACGACGCCGGGCTCAGTGCCGAGCTGGTGGCGGTGGTAGCCGCTGCGCGCAGGAGGGCGGTCCGCGACGGGGACCGGCAGATCGACACCGCCCATCTGCTGCACACCCTCCTGGAGGCGGATCCCGAGGTGCGTGCCGTCTTCGCCGACGGGGTGCGGATCGCCCGGCTGCTCGGCTACCTCGTCCAGCGCAGCATCGGTTACGGACTGCGCTGGCAGACCAGTGTCGAGGATTCCGGGGCCCTGCCCGTGGTGAGCGTGGGCGAGTCCGTGGTCGCGGAGGCCGACGGCTGCTCACCGGCCGCGTCGGCGGCGCTGGAACACGCCCGTGCGCGCGCCGCCCGCCGCGGCGACGGCCCGGCGGGCCGCCTCGACCTCCTCGCTGCGGTCACCGCCGACCCCGGGTCGCGGGCCGTCGAGGTGCTCGCCCGCGCGGGGATCGACGCACGGGAACTGGCCGCCCGTATCGACGACGCGGACGGCGGAGGAGGCGAGCACCGGGAGCCGGCGGCGGACGCCGGGGGCGACGAGCGCCGGGAGCCGGCGGTGGCCGCCCTGGCCATGGGCGGTGAGCGCCCGGAGCGGGTGGAGAACAAGGGGCCCGGCGACCGCCGTGAGCGCGCGCAGCAGTACGCCGGCGGCAGCGGGGCCACCCGCTGACCCTGCCGCCGCCCGACACCCGCCCCCGGCAAGGGGCCGAGGTCCCACCCCGTGGCCGGACGCGCAACGCCCACTCCACTCCACCCCACCCCGCCCCGGCCGCGGATCGTGTGCCCGGGCGGCGCGGCGCCCCTTCGGCGCCCTCCGGGTGTGACGCCCGCGTCCAGCCGGTGAGACAGGTGCCAACGAGGGTGACGCTCATGTCGCCGCCTGTCATCATGTGCCGGTGGTTACGTCTGCGATCAGTCAAGGGCAGTCCGGCAAGGGCGTCGGGCTCGGTCTCGCGCTCGTTTCCGCGGTCGCTTTCGGCGGCTCCGGGGTCGCGGCCAAGCCGCTGATCGAAGCGGGCCTCGACCCGCTGCACGTCGTCTGGCTGCGCGTCACCGGCGCGGCGCTCGTCATGCTTCCGCTCGCCGTGCGCCACCGCGCGCTGCTGCGCAGCCGCCCCCTGCTGCTCGCCGGATTCGGCCTGCTCGCCGTGGCGGGCGTCCAGGCGTGCTACTTCGCCGCGCTCTCCCGTATCCCCGTCGGGGTGGCCCTGCTCATCGAGTACCTGGCACCGGCCCTGGTGCTCGGCTGGGTCCGCTTCGTGCAGCGGCGGCCGGTCACCCGGGCCGCCGCCCTCGGCGTGGTCCTCGCCGCCGGCGGGCTCGCCTGCGTCGTCGAGGTCTGGTCCGGCCTCGGCTTCGACGCCCTCGGTCTGCTGCTCGCCCTGGGCGCGGCCTGCTGCCAGGTGGGCTACTTCGTCCTGTCCGACCAGGGCGGCGACGCCGGTGACCGGGCGCCGGACCCGCTCGGCGTCATCGCGTACGGGCTGCTCGCCGGCGCCGTCGTCCTGACCGCCGTGGCCCGGCCCTGGGGCATGGACTGGACGGTGCTCGCGCACACCGCGGACATGAACGGCACGGCGGTCCCGGCCGCCGTGCTGCTGGTCTGGATCGTGCTCGTCGCCACCGTCCTGGCGTACGTCACCGGCGTGCTCTCGGTGCGCCGGCTCTCGCCGCAGGTGGCGGGCGTGGTGGCCTGCCTGGAGGCGGTCATCGCGACCGTGCTGGCCTGGGTCCTGCTCGGCGAGCACCTCTCCGCGCCGCAGGTGGCCGGCGGTGCCGTCGTCCTCCTGGGCGCCTTCATCGCGCAGTCCTCGACACCCGCGGGGGCGGCGGAACCGGCCGCGGGCGGCGGTGGCGACCGGGAGTTGTCGGCGCGCGGAACGACGGTCTAGGGTGCCGGACATGCATACGCGCGCACTCGTCGTCTCGCCGCCGGTCGCCTGACCGAGGCGGGCCTCCTTCGACGCGCCCGGCGCTCCGGCCCGATCCGCGGACGTTCCGCGGCACGGTACGCGCCCGGGCCCGCGCTGTGCTGCCCGCAGAAGAAGTCCGACGACTCCGTCGTACCGGGGTCCTCCTTCCGAACTTCTGCACTCTGCGGAGAGAACTCGTGTCGCATGCTTCTGCCGGCCTGCCCGTCGGGCGTGGCCTCCTGTACCTGATCGTCGCCGGTGCCGCCTGGGGCACCGCCGGTGCCGCCGCCTCCCTGGTCTACCGGGCCAGTGACATGGGACCGGCGGCGCTGTCCTTCTGGCGCTGCCTCGCGGGCGCCGTCCTGCTGCTCGCCGTGCGCCTGCTGCGGCCGCGCGCGCGGCCGGCGGCGCCGGTGACCCGCGGCGGTGCCCTGCTGCGGGCCGGTGCCACCGGGCTCGGGCTCGCCGTGTTCCAGACCGCCTACTTCGCCGCCGTGTCCGCGACCGGACTGGCCGTCGCGACGGTCGTCACCCTCGGCGCCGGGCCCGTCTTCATCGCGCTCGGCGCCCGCCTCACCCTCGGCGAACGGCTCGGCCGGTCCGGTACGGCCGCGGTCGCCGGGGCGCTGGCCGGGCTCGGGGTGCTGGTGCTCGGCAGCGGGGGAGCCGCCGTACGGCCGTGGGGTGTGCTGCTGGCCCTGGCCTCCGCGGCCGGGTACAGCGGCATGACGCTGCTGACCCGCAGGTGGGGCCGGAGCGGCGCCGACCAGTCCGCCACGACCGTGGGGGCGTTCGCGGTGGCCACGCTGTGCCTGCTGCCGCTCGCGGCGGTCGAGGGGCTGGTGCCGCACACCGTCGAACCGGTCCGGCTGCTGTGGCTGCTCGCCTACATCGGCACCGTGCCGACGGCCCTCGCCTACGCCCTCTACTTCGCGGGCGCGGCCGTCGTCCGCTCGGCCACCGTGTCGGTGATCATGCTCCTGGAGCCGGTCAGCGCGGCGGTGCTGGCGGTCGCCCTGCTGGGCGAGCGGCTGACGGCGGCTACGCTGGTGGGCACCGCGCTGATGCTCGGCTCCGTCGGCGGCCTCGCCGTCGCGGAGACCCGCGGCGCACGGTCCGCCGCCGAGGAACCTGCCCTGGTCTGACAGGGGAGGGGCGCCCTGGCCCCTGCGGCCTCCGGGCCGCCGGGCGCCGGCGCCCCTCTCTCCTCCGCCTACAGGCCCGCGAGGTACCCCGGGATCTCGGTGCCGGGCGCGAGGTCGGCCTCGGGAAGCGGAGCGCCGTAGGTCCTGCGCACCGGGACCACGCCGGCCCAGTGGGGGAGGGCCAGGTCCTCGGGCTCGTCGTTGGCGCCGCCCGTGCGCAGCTTGGCCGACACCTCCGTGAGGTCGAGGCGGAGGACGGCGGTCGCGGCCAGTTCCTTCGCGTTGCCGGGGCGCGAGTCTGCCGACCGGCCGGGCACCACGTGGTCGACCAGCGCGTCCAGGGCCATGCGCTTCTCGTCGGGGTCGGTGACCTGGTGGGCGGTGCCGTGCACCACGACACTGCGGTAGTTGACCGAGTGGTGGAAGGCGGAGCGTGCCAGCACCAGGCCGTCGACATGGGTGACCGTCAGGCAGACCGGCAGGCCCGGGTCGGCCTGGCCCGCCATGCGCAGGGGACGCGATCCGGTCGAGCCGTGCACGTACAGCCGCTCGCCGACCCGGCCGTAGAGCGTCGGCAGCACCACGGGCGCCCCGTCGCGGACGAAGCCCAGGTGGCAGACGTACGCCTCGTCGAGTATCGCGTGCACCAGTTCCTTGTCGTAGGACGCCTTCTGCGCGGACCGGGTGGGGACGGTGCGGTCGGTCGGCGGGTAGGTGTCGGCCGTCGGGGTCGGCTGCTGGGTCCCCTGCATTGCGGTCTCCATTGCACTAGTGCATAATCTGCTTTGTGCTAGGAGAATATCGGATCGAGGGCCGGCGTGCAGCGGAAATCGCGGCGAGCGTCGAGCGCGCGGTGGGTGCCGGCCACCTCGAACCGGGGCAACTGCTGCCCCCGATGAGGGAGTTGGCGGCCGATCTCGGCGTCAACCCCAACACCGTCGCGGCCGCGTACCGGGTGCTGCGCGAGCGCGGGGTCATCGAGACCGCCGGGCGCCGGGGCAGCCGGGTGCGGCCCGCGCCGGCCACCACCGGGCGGGACCGCATCCGTGTCGACGTGCCCGAGGGCGTGCGGGACGTGTCCGCGGGCAACCCGGACCCGGCCCTGCTGCCGGCGCTCGCACCGGCCTTCGCGGCCGCCGCGGCCGAGGGCGACCGCGCCCCCGTGCTCTACGGGGACGTGGCCGTCGACCCCGGACTGGCGCGCATCGCCCGCGCCGAGCTGCACGCCGCCGGTGTGCCACAGGGGCCGCTCGCCGTGGTCACCGGCTCGCTGGACGGCGTCGAACGGGTCCTGACCGCCCACCTCAGACAGGGGGACACGGTCGCGGTGGAGGACCCGGGCTGGGGCAGGACGCTCGACCTGGTGCCGGCGCTCGGACTGCGCACGGTGCCGATGGGCGTGGACGACGAGGGGCCGCGCGTCGACGCCGTACGCCGGGCGCTCGCGGACGGCGCGCGGGCGCTGCTCGTCACCGACCGCGCGCAGAACCCGACCGGCGCGGCGCTGAGCGCCCCCCGCGCACGCGCCCTGCGGGCCGTGCTCGCCGGGCACCCCGAGACCCTGCTCGTCGAGGACGACCACGGCCACGGCATCGTCGACCTCCCCCTGCACCCGCTCGCCGGAGCCACCCGGCACTGGGCCTTCGTCCGGTCGGTCGCCAAGGCCTACGGCCCCGACCTGCGCCTGGCCGTGCTCACCGGGGACCAGGTCACCGTCGACCGGGTGCGCGGGCGGCAGCGGCTCGGGCCCGGCTGGGTGAGCCTGCTGGTGCAGCGGGCCGTGGCGCGGCTGTGGACCGACGGCACTCTGGACACCGGTGCGGTGGCGGCGGAGTACAGCCGGCGGCGCGACCTGCTCATCGGCGCGCTGGCGGAGCGCGGGGTGGCGGCGCACGGGCGCAGCGGGATGAACGTGTGGGTGCCGGTGCCGGACGAGACGGGGGTCGTCGCCCGGCTGCTGCACGCGGGCTGGGCCGTCGCCCCGGGCGCCCGCTTCCGGCTGCACGAGCCCCCGGGAGTCCGGATCACCGTCTCGGCCCTGAGCGAGGACGAGACCGGGCAACTGGCGGACGCGGTGGCGGCGGCCCTGGGGCCGGCCCCGGAGCGGAGTTACGTCTGAGGGAGGTCTGGGGGAGGGGCCGGGCCCTTCCGGCCCGGCGCGAGGCTACGGGCCGGGGGCGGGCCTTGCGGCCCGTAGCGCGTCTTACGGGTTCGTGGTCGCGGCCGCTGCCGGTTCGGGGCGGGCGGGCCGCTCGCCGGGGCGGACGCCGGCCGGTGCGGGAGCCGGGGGCTGCGCACCGGACCGGACCGGCTGTCCCGGCGTGGTCGAGGCGGCGGCGCGGGCGCGCCGGGCGCCGTGCCCGGGCCGGGCCTGGGACAGGGCCGCCCCGGCCAGGACGATCACCGCGCCGACCGGGGTCGACCAGCTCAGGCGCTCACCCAGGACGGCGACACCGGCGCCGGCGGCGATGATCGGCACGAAGTAGGTGACCATCTGGGCGGTCGTCGGACCGACCTCGGCGACCAGGCCGTACTGCACGAGCATCGCGACGCCCGTGCCCAGCACGCCCAGCGCGGCCACCGCGAGCAGCGGGAACACGCCCACGTGGCTCGGCACGCCGGTGAACAGCGGGGTGACGACGGCCAGTTGCACCGTCGCCAGCAGCAACTGGCCCCCGGTCAGCGACAGGTGCGACTCGGCGGCACCGGCCAGGGTGCGCCGGACGTAGATCCAGCCGACCGGGTAGCTCAGCGAAGCCAGCAGCGCCATCGCCGTGCCCCGGGCGTCCAGTCCGTGGAAGCCCTGCCAGGCGCCGAGCACGGTGAGCACGCCGAGGAAACCGAGCCCGAGACCCGCCACCCGCACCCGCGTCGGCCGGTCCTCGGAGAGGGCGACCAGGGACAGCGCCATGCCCCACAGCGGCGAGGTCGCGTTGCAGATGCCCGCAAGGGTGGACGGAATGGTCAGTTCCGAGTACGCGAACAGCGAGAACGGCAGCGCGTTGAGGAAGAAACCGGCGACCGCGAGATGACCCCACGTGCGGGCACCGCGCGGCAGCCGCTCCCGCTTCACCGCCATGGCCACGGCCAGCACGGCCGTGCCGAACACCAGCCGTCCCAGCGTCACCTGGAAGGGCGCGAAGCTCCGCGTGCCCACCTTCATGAACAGGAAGCTGAACCCCCACACCAGCGCCAGGAAGGCGAATCGGACCCGCCAGTGCAGCGGGCCGCGGGCCCGGCGGCCGGGCCGGGCGGTCGGGGTCGGAGCGGAGGTTGCGGTCGCGGAACTCATGGACGTAGCGTGCCCGGACACCACGTCGTAGCACAATCGAGAATTCGCGGCCGGTACCTCGTAGTATCGCTTACATGTTGAACCTGGAGCGCCTGCGCACCCTCGACGCCCTCGCCCGGCACGGCTCGGTCAGCGGCGCGGCCGACGGGCTGCATGTGACCACCTCGGCGGTCTCCCAGCAGATGGCCAAGCTGGAACGGGAGGTGGGGCAGCGGCTCCTGGCCAGGAACGGCCGGGGCGTGCGGCTGACGGACGCCGGCCGGCTCCTCGCCGAGCACGCGGCGCGCATCCTCTCCCAGGTCGAGCTGGCCCAGTCAGACCTGGAGGCCCAGCGGGGGCAGGTGGTGGGCGAGCTGCGGCTGGCCGCCTTCCCCACCGGCGCCCGCGGGCTGTTCCCCCTCGCGCTGTGCCACCTGCGCGGCCGGCATCCGGCCCTCGGCGTCACCACCGCCGAGGTGGAACCCGCGCCCGCCGTACGGGCCGTGCTGCGCGGTGACGTCGACCTGGCCGTGGTGCTCGACTGGTACAACAAGCCGCTGCCCGTGCCCGACGGGCTCACCCGGGCGCCGATCCTCGACGACCCGGTCGACGTCGCGATGCCCGCCACGCACCGGCACGCGGACCGTGCGGAGGCCGCCCTGGAGGACTTCGCCGACGACGACTGGATCACCTGGGGCGACGACGAGTTCTGCCACGAGTGGCTGCTGGACACCCTGCGCTCCAAGGAGGTGGAACCGCGCGTCGCGCACCGCGCGCAGGAGCACGCCACACAGCTCGCGCTGGTCGCCGCAGGACTCGGCGTCTGCGTGGCGCCCCGGCTCGGGCGGGGACCGCTGCCCGCCGGGGTGCGGACGGTGCCGGTGCGGCAGGCCGTGCGCAGGCACGTCTACGCGGTGTGGCGCACCGACGCCGACCGCCGCCCCTCCATCCGCGCGGCCGTGGAGGCCCTGCGGGCGGCGGGGGAGCAGATCGGCTGAGAGCGGGGCCCGCCCGGGTGCCGGGGCGTCGTGCCGCCGTCTTCAGGCCAGTTCGATCTCGTCGCCGTGGACGGAGATCCTCCGGGCGGGCAGCGGCCGGGTCGCGGGGCCCTTGCGTACGCTCCCGTCGGTCACCGAGAACTCACTGCCGTGGCACGGGCAGCTGATCACCCCGTCCGCGATCCCGCTCACCGTGCAGCCCTGGTGGGTGCAGGCCGAGGAGAACGCCTCGAACCGGCCCTTCTCGGGCTGGGTGACGACGACGCCCCGGTCGGCGAAGATCCTGCCGCCGCCCTCCGGGATGTCGGACGCCCTGGCGAGGACCCCACCGGCACCGGCACCGGTACCCGGCGAACCGGCGGAGGACGGTCCGGGAGCCCCCGATGAACCGGAGGAGGACGGTCCGGAGGCGCCCGGCTGCGGCCCGTCGCCCGCTTCGGAGGCGCCCGACACCGGCCCGCCGTCCGCCCCGCAGGCGGTCAGCGTGACGGCGATCCCCGCCGCGCCCAGCGCCGCCACGACCGTACGGCGGGCCGGTTCCTGCTGGGGATGGTTCGATGCGCTGGTCATGCCGGCGTTCCCTTCTCGCGGACTTCGCCGCGGACTTCGCGACGGATCTGTGCGCAGGGGTACGTCCGCACGGCGCCGGGCGTTCAGATCGCGCCCGGACTCGTCCGGAGCCCACCGGAGCCGCCCGGGGCCCCAGTAACCTGGGGCGATGCTCAAGGAAGTCAACGCGACCCGCTTCATCACACCCCTGCGGGAGGGCGGCTCGCTGCCGGGACTCGTCGAGGCCGACGACCTCGGGACGTACGTCCTGAAGTTCAGCGGCGCCGGGCAGGGCCGCAAGACGCTCGTCGCCGAGGTCGTGTGCGGAGAACTGGCCCGGCGGCTGGGGTTCCGGGTGCCCCCGCTGGTGACCATCGGCCTCGATCCGGTCCTGGGACTCGGCGAACCCGACGAGCGGGTCCAGGAACTGCTGCGCTCCAGCGGCGGCGCCAACCTCGGGATGGACTTCCTCTCCGGAGCCCTCGGGTTCGACCCGCTGGCCTTCCCGGTGGACGCCGGCGAGGCGGGGCGGATCATCTGGTTCGACGCGCTCGTGAACAACGTGGACCGCTCCTGGCGCAACCCCAACCTGCTCAGGTGGCGCGGCGAACTGTGGCTCATCGACCACGGCGCGACGATGATCTGGCACCACAACTGGCCGGGCGCCGAGGCCTCCGCCGCCCGCCCCTACGACGCCTCCGACCACGCGCTCGCGCCGTTCGGCCCGGACCTCGCGGCCGCCGCCGCACACCTGGCCCCGCTCGTCACCGAGGAACTGCTCGCCGAGGTGACCGCCGAGATCCCGGACGCCTGGCTGACCGGCGAGCCCGGCTTCGGCACCCCCGGCGAACTGCGCCGCGCCTACGCCCGGCCGCTGCTCGCGCGGGCCGCCGTGATCCACGAGCGCATCCACGGAATCGAGGGGACGGCCAAGTGAGCGACCACCACGGCACCGGCCGGCAGCCGGCGGACCACCCCGTCACGGGCCGCCGGCAGACGGGCGACCACCACATCCTCGGGGGGCGGCAGGCGGGGGAGCGCCACATCATCGGCGGCCGGACGAGCGAACGGGACGTCTTCGAGTACGCCCTGCTGAGGATCGTCCCGCGGGTCGAGCGCGGCGAGCGGATCAACGCCGGGGTGCTCGTCTACTGCCGCGCCAAGGCCTACGTCGGCGCCCGCACCCATCTCGACGAGGCCCGGCTGCTGGCGCTCGACCCGCACGCCGACGTGGCGGGCGTGCGGGCCGCCCTGGCCGCCGTGGAGAGCGTCTGCGCGGGCGGCAGCGCGGCCGGGCAGGCGGCGGGCGACGACGCCGGGCGCCGGTTCCGCTGGCTGGCCGCGCCCCGCTCCACGATCGTCCAGCCCGGCCCGGTCCACACCGGACTCACCCTTGACCCGGCCGCGGAGACGGAGCGGTTGCTGGACCTTCTGGTGAGGTAATGGATCACACGCACCCGGTGTGCCGTTGACACCGGGTGCCAGGGCTTCTAGCGTCACATCCACCGAAGGTACTAAGCGGTTGCTCACCGCACACCGGGTTCTCTCAAGGGCGAGGAGAAGCAGCAATGTCCACCACTGACCAGCGGGTCGCCGTCGTCACCGGTGCCGCGCGCGGCATCGGCGCGGCAACCGCCGTACGACTGGCCGCCGAGGGCCGTGCCGTCGCCGTGATCGACCTCGACGAGGCCGCCTGCAAGGACACCGTGGAGAAGATCACCGCGGCCGGCGGGCGGGCCGTCGCGATCGGCGCCGACGTCTCCGACGAGGCCCAGGTGGAAGCGGCGGTCGCGCGCATCGCCGAGGAACTCGGCGCGCCCACGATCCTCGTCAACAACGCGGGCGTGCTCCGTGACAACCTGCTGTTCAAGATGAGTGTCTCCGACTGGGACACCGTCATGAACGTGCATCTGCGGGGCTCGTTCCTGATGACCCGCGCGGTCCAGAAGCACATGGTGGACGCGGGCTTCGGCCGGATCGTCAACCTCTCCTCGTCCTCCGCGCTCGGCAACCGGGGCCAGGTCAACTACTCCGCCGCCAAGGCCGGTCTGCAGGGCTTCACCAAGACCCTCGCCAAGGAGCTGGGCAAGTTCGGCATCACCGCCAACTCCGTCGCCCCGGGCTTCATCGCCACCGAGATGACCAAGGCCACCGCCGACCGCGTCGGCATGGGCTTCGAGGACTTCAAGGCCGCCGCGGCGACCCAGATCCCGGTGCAGCGCGTCGGCGAGCCGGAGGACATCGCCAACGCGATCGCCTTCTTCACGGGTGACGCCGCCGGCTTCGTCTCCGGCCAGGTGCTCTACGTCGCCGGCGGACCGCTCAACTAAGGACAGGCGCGACATGACTTCCGTGGTACCCCCTGAGCCGTCGGGCAAGGTCGCCCTCATCACCGGCGCCAGCCGCGGCATCGGCTACGGCATCGCCGAGGCACTGGTGGCCCGGGGCGACCGGGTGTGCATCACCGGCCGCAACGCGGACGCCCTGAAGGAGGCCGTGGACAGGCTCGGCGCCGACCGGGCCATCGGCGTCGCGGGCAAGGCCCATGACGAGGCCCACCAGGCGGAGGCCGTCGAGCGCGTCATGGAGGCGTTCGGCCGCGTCGACCACCTGATCAACAACGCCGGCACCAACCCGGTGTTCGGCCCGATCGCCGACCTCGACCTGAACGTGGCGCGCAAGGTCTTCGAGACCAACGTCGTCTCCGCGCTCGGCTTCGCCCAGCGCACCTGGCACGCCTGGCAGAAGGACCACGGCGGCGCCATCGTGAACATCTCCTCCGTCGCCGGCCTCGCCCCCTCGCCGTTCATCGGCGCGTACGGCATCAGCAAGGCCGCGATGATCAACCTGACCCAGCAGCTCGCGCACGAGTTCGCGCCCAAGGTGCGGGTCAACGCCATCGCCCCGGCCGTGGTGAAGACGAAGTTCGCCCAGGCCCTGTACGAGGGGCGCGAGGAGGAGGCCGCCGCGGCCTACCCGCTCGGCCGCCTCGGCGTCCCCTCCGACATCGGCGGCGCGGCGGCGTTCCTCACCTCTGGGCAGTCCGACTGGATCACCGGGCAGACGCTCGTCGTCGACGGCGGCATCTTCCTCAACGCCGGCGTGAGCTGAACCTCCTGGCCGGTGACACCGGCGTGAGCTGATCCCCTACCGGTGGGCCGTCCTGGACAGGGCGGCCCACCGGCGTTCTCCGGAGCGGTCCACGGACCTGCACGTTCACCGATGCCGGCAACCGCGTCCACCGCTGCGAGCCGCGCCCGGGCAAGAGGCTCGTCCGGGTGCGGCCGGTCCTCGGACTTCCCGGACGCCGGCGCTGTCATCGCCCCCTTCCCCGGACGGCAGAACGCGCTCGGCACGTCCTACCCGGCGCCCCGAATCGTCCAGGTGCTGCTGCCCGGGTCCCGGCGCGAGAGGGACCGGGCCGCGGTGGTGAAGCAGCAGGAGCAGGCGCAGCAGGTCCTGGTGGACGACGTCCGGCTGCTGCCGCTGTGGCAGGGCGGGCGGTACGTGGCCGCCGGCGACGACATCTCCGGCGGCGCGCGCTCGACCCGTCGACGATCACGACCGTGTGGGAGCTGTACCGCAAGACGGGCTGGCAGCCAGGGCGTTGCCGGGGGCGCGGGAGCGTTGTCAGTGGTCGCCTGTAGTTTCGGTGAGCAGGAAGTGACCGCACATCGTGAGGACGTGACGTGACCGACATCGCCATGCTGCCCGAGTCCTGGCGCGGGGTTCTGGGCGACGAACTGCAGCAGCCCTACTTCAAGGAGCTGACCGAGTTCGTCGAGGAGGAGCGGGCGAGGGGTCCCGTCTACCCGCCGCGCGAGGAGGTCTTCGCCGCGCTGGACGCCACGCCGTACGACCGGGTGAAGGTCCTCGTCCTCGGACAGGACCCGTACCACGGCGAGGGACAGGGACACGGCCTGTGCTTCTCGGTGCGGCCCGGCGTGAAGGTCCCGCCGTCGCTGCGCAACATCTACAAGGAGATGCACGAGGAACTGGGCACCCCCGTCCCGGACAACGGCTATCTGATGCCGTGGGCCGAGCAGGGCGTGCTGCTGCTCAACGCGGTGCTCACGGTCCGCTCCGGCGAGGCCAACTCCCACAAGGGCCGTGGCTGGGAGAAGTTCACCGACGCGGTGATCCGGGCGGTGGCGGACCGGCCCGACCCGGCGGTCTTCGTGCTCTGGGGCAACTACGCGCAGAAGAAGCTTCCCCTGATCGACGAGACCCGGCACGCGGTGGTCAAGGGCGCGCACCCCTCCCCGCTGTCGGCGAAGAGGTTCTTCGGCTCGCGTCCGTTCACGCAGATCAACGAGGCGGTGGCGCGGCAGGGGCACGAGCCGATCGACTGGCGGATTCCGGACCTGGGCTGAGTCCGTTCCGGTGCCGGAATCCGGCCCGGGTCCCGGTAGCGGTCCCAGCGGGGGCGGGGTGGCCGGTGGCGGCAGGCAGGGGCCGGGGGACGCGCCTGGTGCCGTGCCGGGTGACGCGTCCGCGGCGTCCGCCGGTGGTGCCGGGTGCCGCTGCCCCGGCCCGTATCGCCGCCGGTGTCCCGACTCGGGGTGAGACGCGGCCCTCCCGCGGGCAGCCTGAGCCGGAATGCCGGCGGGTGCCGTTAGCGTCGGGGGAGTCGGGTCGGGGACAGGGCTGGAGGGCGCGTGGCGGAGCGGCAGGAGGAGACCGCGGACGACGCCGTGCTGACGCGGATCGGGCAGAGCGTCATGCTGCACCACGCGGGTGACCGCGAGGAGGCCCGGGTCCGGTTCCTCGCCCTGTGGCGGGAGATCGGCGCGGACGGTGATCCGCTGCACCGCTGCACGCTGGCCCACTACATGGCCGACACCCAGGACGACCCCTGCGACGAACTGGCCTGGGACCTCAGAGCACTGTCGGCCGCCGAAGAACTCACGGACGAGCGTCGCGCCGGGTCCGGAGGCGCACCGGCGGCGGCCCGTGCCCTGTACCCGTCCCTGCACCTGAACCTGGCCGCCGACTACGTGAAGCTCGGCCGCAGTGAGGCCGCCCGGAGCCATCTCCGTCACGCTCGCGGCACGGCCGGCGGCCTCGCCGACGACAGTTACGGCGACGGGGTGCGCGCGGCGATCCACCGGCTGGAGCTGCGGCTGGGTGACGGCGGCCCCGGCGCCGGAGGGGATCCGGGGGGACCGCCCCGGCAGCGGTCGTAGCGGGTGGTGCTCAGCGGCCGTAGGTCTGGCCGCAGATCTTCGCCTCGGGACTGTTCGCACGCCAGCCGCCGTACTGCTTGCCGAGCGCGCAGACGCCCGGGCCGGCGGGCGGCGCGCCGTGCCCGGAAGGAGCCCGGCCCTGGCGTGCCGCGGGAGGCCGGGCCGGCGCGGGGTGGTGCGCGGGACGGCCGGACGAGTGCGGTGCCGGGTGCGGATGCCGCGCGCGCGGCACCGGGGCGCTGACCGGGGCCGCGGGTGCGGCCGGGCGCGGGGCGGCGGGCGGGCGAGGGTGCGCGGGCGGTTGGGGGGAGACGGAGGAGCCCGCGCGTTCCAGGGCCTCCCGGGCGGGAGCCTGGACGGCGCGCGACCCGGTGCCGCCCTCCGGGCGCGGGGCCGGTTCCACGGCGGAGGCGGCTCCCGGGCCCGGCCCGCCGGAAGCCGGCCGCTGGACCGTGACGCAGCCGGTCAGGGCCGAGACGGCCATGGTGATCAGGAGCGTGGCGGCGGTCGTGGTTCGATGCACCCGCGCCACTCTGCTGCGTCCGGGGCGCGCGCGGCCCGCGGACCGGCGGAGGATGCCCCGCACGGGTGATCTCCCGCCCCGTAGGGAGTCCGGGCCGTGCGAGTGGGTGACGCCCGTGCGGTCGGCGCGGCACGGGCGGGTGACGCCCGTGCCGCCGGCCGGCGTCGGCGTCCCGTCCCCGCCCCGGCTCGGGACCCGCCCCGTCAGTCGCCCGTCGCCCCGTCGAGGCGCTGGCGGATCAGGTCGGCGTGGCCGTTGTGCCGGGCGTACTCCTCGATCATGTGGGTGTAGATCCACCGCAGGCTGAAGGGCTCGTCGCTGGACCTGCTCCTGCCCTTCGACAGGTCGTCCAGGCCGACCCCGGCGGAGAGGCGGCGTGCGGCCTCGATCTCGGCCTGCCAGGTGGCGTGGGCCTCGGCCCAGGTGTCGGTGCCGGTGACGTGGAAGTCGCCGTCGGGGTCCGCCTCGTCGTAGTAGATCGGTCCGGCGTCCTCACCGGCCAGCACCCTGCGGAACCAGCTCCGCTCCACGTCCGCCATGTGCCGCACCAGGCCCAGCAGGGTCAGGTCGGACGGCGGGGTGGACGCGGTGCGCAGCTGTTCGTCGGTCAGACCCTCGCACTTCCACGCCAGGGTCTGGCGGTGGTAGTCCAACCAGCCTTCCAGCATGGTGCGTTCGTCGGCTGTCAGGGCGGGTTCGCGGCGTTCGGTCGTCGTCATGCGACGATCGTCGCTCAGGTGTGGCCCGCACACCACGGGTTTTCCCCCGCCGCGGAGCAGGCCGGCGGTTCCCCCGGCCCCGCCCGCACCTCGACGAGAGCGGGGAGCCGCGCGCCCGGCACACCGGTGAACGGGTTCGCGCTCGGGACGGGCGCGCGGGGCGACCGAGCGCCGCTGCGCGGCGTAGACGGGGCATCGCCGGCCGGCGGCCGACGCGGCGCCCGTATGCTGCCGTGCGGGCAGGAACCGCGGACGCGGGCGGAGAGGCGAGGGAGAACACGTGAAGGTCGGCTGCATCGGACTGGGCGACATCGCGCAGAAGGCGTACCTGCCGGTGCTGGGCACACAGCCCGGCGTCGACCTGCACCTGCAGACCCGGACGCCCGCCACGCTGCAGCGGGTCGCCGACAGCCTGCACCTGCCCGCCGACCGGCGCCACACCGGCCTGGACGCCCTGCTCGCGCAGGGCCTCGACGCGGCCTTCGTGCACGCCCCCACTGCCGCTCACCCGGAGATCGTCACCCGGCTCCTGGAGGCCGGCGTCCCCACGTACGTCGACAAACCGCTCGCCTACGAACTCGCCGACTCCGCCCGGCTCGTGGAACTCGCCGAGGAACGCGGCGTCTCGCTCATGGTGGGCTTCAACCGCCGCTACGCGCCCGGGTACGCGCAGTGCGCCGAGCACCCGCGCGAGCTGATCCTCCTGCAGAAGAACCGCGCGGGACTGCCCGAGGAGCCCCGCACGATGATCCTCGACGACTTCATCCACGTCGTGGACACCCTGCGGTTCCTGGTGCCGGGACCGGTCGACGACGTCACCGTGCGCGGCCGGATGCGCGACGGACTGCTGCACCACGTCGTGCTGCAGCTCGCGGGGGACGGGTTCACCGCCCTCGGCGTCATGAACCGCCTCAGCGGCTCCGCGGAGGAGATCCTCGAGGTCTCCGGGCAGGACACCAAGCGTCAGGTGGTCAACCTCGCCGAGACCATCGACCACAAGGGACAGCCGACCGTGCGCCGGCGCGGCGACTGGGTGCCCGTCGCCCGCCAGCGCGGCATCGAACAGGCCGTGCTGGCCTTCCTGGACGCGGTCCGCGCGGGAACGCTCCTCAGCGCCCGGGACGCGCTGGAGACCCACGAGCTGTGCGAGCGCGTCCTGCGGACGGTGCTGGAGCGCTCCGGCGCGGCCTGAGCAGCGCCCGCACCCCCTCCGTCACGCACAGCGCGGCCAGCACCAGCAGCGCCGCGTGCACCGGCCAGTCGCCGTAGCGGACGTAGAGGGTCGCGCCGTGCGCGGTCGGTACGTCGTACACCCGCGCCGTGTTCGCGCCGGTGCCGAGCCAGGGTCCGGCGCGCCGCCCGTCCGGGCCGTAGACGGCGGACACCCCGGTCAGCGTGGCGTGCACCATCGGGCGCCCGGTCTCGGCGGCGCGCAGCGCCCCGAGCGAGGCGTGCTGCGCGGGCGCCCAGCTGTGCTGGAACGTGGAGGTCGAGGACTGGGCCAGCAGCACCCCGGCACCGTCCCGCGCCAGATGCCGGCTCATGTCCGGGAACGCGGTCTCGAAGCAGATCAGCGGACCGATGCGCAGTCCGTGGCCGACGTCCATGACCACCTGTCCGGTGCCCCGCCTGCGGTCCTCGCCGGCCGCCTTGCCGACGGAGGTCGCCCAGCCCAGCAGCGAGCGGGCCGGGACGTACTCGCCGAACGGCACCAGCCGCATCTTGTCGTAGCGGTCGCCGGTCGGGCCGTCCGGGCCGACCAGCACGGCACTCTTGTAGATGCCGGGCCGGTCGGAGCGCCGGGCGTCCACGTCGACCAGGACGTCCGCGCCGACCTCCCGGGAGAGGGCCGCGAGCCGCCGGGCCAGGTCCGGCCGCTGCGCGAGGTCGAACCCGACGCTGCTCTCCCCCCAGACGACCAGGTCGACGTGGCGTCCCGCGAGGCCGCGGGTCAGCTGCTCCTCGCGGTCGAACCGCCGCTGCCCGCTCTCGGTCCCGCCGATCATGCCCGGCTGGACCACGGCGATGCGGACCTGACCGTCGGCCTCCGGGCGCGGTGCCCAGGCCCAGGCCGCCGAGGTCAGCGCGGCGGTGGCGGCGAGGCAGGCCACCGCGGGCGCCCGGACCCCGCGCACCGCCACGAGCACGGCGACCGCCACGTCGACGGCCACCACCAGGAAGCTCAGCAGCCACACCCCGCCGACCGAGGCCAGCCGAAGGGCGGGTGCCACCTGCCACTGGCTGGCGCCCAGCATGCCCCAGGGGCCGCCCAGGCCCTGCCAGGACCGGACGAGCTCCACGGCCAGCCAGGCCGACGGCAGCACGACGAGGGAGGCAGCGCAGCGGCCGGCGGAGGGCGTGCCGCCGAGGAACCGCCGCACCAGCCACCCCCAGGGCGCCCAGAGCGCGCCCAGCAGCGCCGCCAGCACCACCGTGAACACGTGCAGGCTCGGCAGCAGCCAGTGGTGCACGGCCAGCATGAAGCCCAGGCCGCCGCACCAGCCGTCGTACGCGGCCCGCCGCCCGGTCGGCGCGCAGCGGGCCAGCAGGATCCACGGGACGAGCGCGACGTACGCGAACCACCACAGCGCCGGTGCGGGGAAGGCGAGCATCGGCAGCGCACCGGCGAGGGCGGCGAGCACCGAACGCCGCCATGGCGAGCCGAGGAAGCGGCCTGACGTCTTCATAGGGCGCCCTCCTACCCGTGGACGGCTCCGCTTACCCGGCGATCTTCGGACGGCTTCCAGTGTGCGCGCCGCCGGCCCCCCTGCGCAGGCGGGCGACGGCGCGGACACACCGGACGCTGCGGGAACCGGCCGCCCGCTTCCGGATGTCCGGCGGTCCGTACGACCCGGGGCGGCGCGCCGGCGCCGGGCGGTCTCCGGCCGCACGGAACCCCGGCCGAACGGCCCGCGGCTGCCCGGCCCGCCCCCTGCGTCCCGGCTCAGCGGGCGACCGCCCTCACTTCGCAGCCGTGGCCTCGCCGAGCTTGGCCAGCTGGGTCCTGATGATCACGTCCGGCACGACGGCCGGGCCCTCGCCCCCGGAACCTCCGGGGCGGTGGAACGCGGAGAACATGACGACCGTCGTACCCAGCCGGACGGCCACGACGGCGTACGGAACCCGGACCGGCCGCTCGCCCTGCTCGCCGGCCGCGAGCTGGGTGAGGCGCAGAGACACGGAGGCGTCGCCGTAGCCCGGGTCGGGCCGCAGCGCGACGGCTTCGTAGCGGAAGCCCGCCTGGACGTCCTCGAAGGTCCGGCAGCGCTCGGCGGCGGTCCGCAGTGCGCCGATCACTCGTGTGGCGTCCCGCAGACCGTGCGACGACAGGGTCATGGTGGCCCCGGGGCCGTGCTCCTCGGAGAGGAACTGCCGGCCGGCGCGGGCTGTGGCGGTGAAGCCGCTGCCTGCGCCCAGGGCGTGAACGACGGGGGTGCAGGCGGCAGGGGCAGCCGTCCGGTGAGCCGCCGAGGCTGCCGTCGCCATGAACCGGACCTCGTAACCCTTGAGATCCGTGCCGGTGATCGCTGCCTGCTCCAGGGCCCGCTCGCTCAGCGGCCTGGCCGGGCCGCCGGAGGTCCCGGCGTGCCCGGGTCCTGCGCCTGTTGCGGGGGACGGTCCGGGCCCGCACGCGGTCAGCGCGGACATGGTCACGAGGACGGCCACCGCCAGTCCGGCCGTCGTACGGCGCACCACTGTCTCCCCCTGGTTCGTCGAGCACACGGAGGATCCCGCCGGCTCGGTGACATCGCGCGGACCGGCCGCTCCGGTTCACCGCGTGCGGCAGCAGAGTAGGGCGTTCGTGCCGACGGAGGGAAGGATCAGCGCCCGCGCGCGGCCGAGGTGCGCGCGTTGGGCCGGTCGGGTGAGCTGGAGGGGGCCGCCGTGCCGCTTCCGCAGCGCCGGCCGCGGTCACCGGCCGGCGAGGTGCTCCCGCGTCCGCGGGCCTAGGATGATCACATCCGGGCCGCCCGCCGGTGCGCGGCGCGGGTGCGGCAGGCAGCGGGCGAGGAGACCGGAGGTCGGTATGAAGCGTCTCGTGACGGTCGTCACCGGCGGGAGCCGGGGCATCGGCGCCGCCGTCTGCCGGCGGCTGGCGGCCGACGGGCATGACGTGGTGATCGGCTACGTCCGTGACACCGGCGCCGCGGAAGCCGTCGCGGACGAGGTGCTGGAGGCGGGGGCACGCAGTGTCACCGTGCGGGTGGACACCTCTGTCGAAGCGGACGTCGAGCGGCTCTTCGCCACGGCCGAGGAGCGGCTGGGGCCCGTGACGGGCCTGGTCAACAACGCCGGCGTGACCGGGCCGCTGGGCCGTCTCGCCGATACGGACACCGCCGACCTGCGCCGCGTCGTGGACGTCAACCTCCTGGGCACGCTGCTGTGTTCACGGCGTGCGGCCCAGCTGATGGGTCCGCGCGGAAATGGCGTGATCGTGAACGTGTCGTCCGCCGCCGCCACCCTCGGCAGCCCCGGCGACTACGTCCACTACGCGGCGACGAAGGCCGCCGTGGACGCGCTGACCCTGGGGCTGGCCAAGGAACTCGGCCCGGAGGGCATCCGCGTCAACGCGGTCGCACCCGGCATGATCGACACGGAGATGCACGCGGCGATGGGCGACCCGGACCGGGTCCACCGCGCCGCCGCCGGCATTCCGCTGCGCCGCCCCGGGCGGGCCGAGGAGATCGCCGCCGCCGTCGCCTGGCTGATGTCGCCGGACGCCTCCTACGCGTCGGGAGCGGTGCTGCGGGTCTCCGGCGGACGCTGAACACCGCGCCGCCGCCCGGCGTCCGCGGGCCGCCCGGGGACGTCAGCGGCTGCGGCGTGGCCTCACGCCGCTTCCACCACCCGGCCCCGGATGGCGGCGGCCCATTCGACCACCAGCAGCTCGTACTCCGCACGCTCCTGGGCCGACAGCGACCCGCCCGCACGCAGCCAGAGCGCCCGGATCTGCTCGTTCAGCTCGGCGGCGGACCGCACGGAACCAAGGGCCATGGAATTGGGGGACATGGGCACAAGCGTAGGGGCAAGCACTGACGCTGCGCTACCGGACGGCTACCGGAACCGTATGGAGTCGGTCACCGTCGCCGCCCCCGCACTCCCCGCCCGCTCACTGTGCCGACTCGGCCGCGTGCGGACTGAGCGCGCCGGCCGTGACCAGCCCGATGATGACGAGACCGAGTGCGATCCGGTACCAGACGAACGGCATGAAGCTCTTGGTCGAGATGTACTTCATGAACCATGCGATGACCGCGTACCCCGACGCGAAGGCGACCACCGTCGCCGACAGCGTCGGCCCCCACGCCACCTGGCCGCTCTCCATCGCGTCCTTCAACTCGAAGGCGCCCGAGGCCAGTACGGCGGGCACGGCCAGCAGGAAGGAGTAACGGGCCGCCGCCTCGCGCCGGTAGCCCATGAACAGCCCGCCGCTGATGGTGGCGCCGGAGCGGGAGACCCCGGGCACGAGCGCCATGGCCTGGCAACAGCCGTAGACGAGACCGTCCTTGACGCCCAGGTCCCGCAGGCCTTTGCGCTGCTGGGGCGCCCGGTGCCGGCCGCCCTTCTCGTCGCGCGCCGCCAGCCGGTCGGCGACGCCGATGACCACGCCGACCCCGACGAGCATGGCCGCGGTCACCCGCAGATCACGGAACGGCCCCTCGATCTGGTCCTTGAGCGTCAGGCCGAGCACCCCGATCGGCACGGAACCCACGATCACCAGCCAGCCCGTCCGGGCATCGGGGTCACGGCGCATCGAGGCGTCGAGGAGCGAGCGGGACCAGGCCGCGACGATCCGGCCGATGTCCTTGCGGAAGTAGATCAGCACGGCCGACTCCGTGCCGATCTGGGTGATCGCGGTGAAGGCGGCGCCGGGGTCCTCCCAGCCGGAGAAGGCGGCCGTCAGCCGCAGATGCGCGCTGGAGGAGACGGGGAGGAACTCGGTCAGCCCCTGGACGAGTCCGAGGACGAGCGATGCGAACCAAGACATGGAGGTACCGAGTCCAAGTGCCGGGCGGGAGCGGGCGACGGGCGCGGCGCGCACCCGGGCCGCCGTGAGCCGGGACCGCTGCGCCGAGGGGCAGCGTAGCGGGCCGACATGACGAGATCCCTACCGGGACTTTACCGACACTTTACGCCAGGGTGTGTTCCCGACGCCGGTGTCCTCAACGCCCGCGCAGATGATGCCGCTTGCGCCAGGCGATTGCCGCGCCCGCCAGTGCCGGGGCGGCGATACAGGCCATCGCGATCAGGAACGCCGGTGAGGTCGGCGTGGCGGCACGGGCCCCGGCGACCGCGTAGGCGGCGGTGTTCGGAACCGACCCGAGCGCTGTCGCGAGCAGGAACGCCGGCCAGCCCATGCGGGAGACGGCGGCGCAGTAGTTGGCCGCCCAGAACGGCACCCCCGGGAACAGCCGGGCCGCCATCATCGAACGGAACCCGTGCCGGCTCAGCTGACCGTCCGCCGCCCTCAGCAACCTGCCGCGCAGCAGCGGCCGCAGCGCGTCCTGGCCCAGCACACGCCCCAGACCGAAGGCGATCCCGGCGCCGAGGACCGTACCGGCCAGCGCCGCCCCGAGCCCGAGCGCCGAGCCGAACAGCGCGCCCGCGGCGAGGTTCAGCAACGGACGCGGCACGAACGCCACCGTGCACAGGCCGTACGCCGCCGCGAACAGCAGGGCCGCCGCGAACCCGCCGAGCTGCGGCGGCCAGCCGTGCGCCAGCAGCCGCTGCGGCTGGAAGAGCAGCACGCACGCACCGGCCGCCGCGAGCAGCGCGAGCAGCAGGGACAGCCGTGCCCAGGGCGACAGCAGGACTCTGGCGCAGCGGTCGGACGCGGTGAGGGTGAGGGGCGCGGCCGTGAGGACGGCGGCGCCCGGCTCCGTGACGGTGGCCCGGGGAGAGGCCGTGGCGGTGCCCCCAGAGCGGTTGGTGGCATCGAGCATCCGGTGACATTAACCGACAGGTGTGTCTGATCGCCGTATGGTTCGTCTCATGAGGGTCACAGACGCGGGCATCCCGGCGGTGCCGGACAGCGCTCTCGCCGACACCGTGCTGGAGCGGCTGACCACCGCCTACGCCGCCGCGGCCGACCCGCGACGGGCCCCCGCCCTGCGCGCCTACATGAAGGACGTCGCCCCCTTCCTCGGTCTGACCGCACCCGTGCGCCGCGCCCTGTCCCGCACCGTCCTCGCCGGCACGCCCCGGCCCGGCGAGGCCGACTGCACGGCGATCGCGCTGCGCTGCTGGGAACTGCCCGAGCGCGAGTACCAGTACTTCGCCGTCGACTACCTGCGCCTGCACGTGGGGCGTTGCTCCTCGGCGTTCCTGCCCGTGGCACGGCACCTGATCACCACCGTCCCCTGGTGGGACACCGTGGACCTGCTCGCGGCACACGTCGTCGGCCCGCTGGTCGCCGCCGATCCCCGGCTGGCGGCGGACATGGACGCCTGGATCGCGGACGAGGACCCGTGGGTCGCCCGCACCGCCCTGCTCCACCAGCTCCGCTACCGTCAACGCACCGACGCCGCACGCCTGTTCGCCTACTGCGTGCGCCAGGCCGGGCACCCGGACTTCTTCGTGCGCAAGGCCATCGGGTGGTCGTTGCGGGAGTACGCCAAGACGGACCCGCAGGCCGTACGGGACTTCGTGGCCCGCGAACGGGGCCGGTTCGCGCCGCTGTCGGTGCGGGAGGCGCTGCGGAACATCGGCCCCTGAACGCCGCCGGTGTCCTGGCAGGCCCGAAAACCGTTCGACGCGCGGCCGCCCTTCGGCGATGATCGACCCATGTTCCGGCACGCCTTCCTCCTCGCAGCATCCGCGGTCGCGGATGCTCCGAAGGCTGCTGTCCGGATCCTCGTCGCCGCAGTCGACGGCGCCCGAAGCTGACCCTCCCCGGATCGTCCGGCGGACCCCGCAGGGGGAGGGTCGGCACTCCTTCGGGGTCCCGCGTCACCTTCACCACCAGGCTTCGAGGTACAGCCATGCCCAAGACGGCGTACGTACGCACCAAACCGCACCTGAACATCGGCACGATGGGTCACGTCGACCACGGCAAGACCACCCTGACCGCCGCCATCACCAAGGTCCTAGCCGAGCGCGGCACCGGCACGTTCGTGCCCTTCGACCGCATCGACCGGGCTCCGGAGGAGGCCGCCCGCGGCATCACCATCAACATCGCGCACGTCGAGTACGAGACCGACACCCGGCACTACGCGCACGTCGACATGCCCGGTCACGCCGACTACGTGAAGAACATGGTGACCGGCGCCGCTCAGCTCGACGGGGCGATCCTCGTGGTCTCCGCGCTCGACGGGATCATGCCGCAGACCGCCGAACACGTGCTGCTCGCCCGGCAGGTGGGCGTCGACCACATCGTCGTCGCGCTCAACAAGGCCGACGCGGGCGACGGCGAACTGACCGACCTCGTCGAGCTGGAGGTCCGCGACCTGCTCACCCGGCAGGGCTACCCCGGCGACGCGGTACCGGTCGTGCGGGTCTCCGGGCTGAGGGCGCTGGAGGGCGACCCCCGCTGGACGGCGTCGATCGAGGCGCTGCTCGACGCGGTGGACACCTATGTGCCGGTGCCCGAGCGGTACCTCGACGCGCCGTTCCTGCTGCCGGTGGAGAACGTGCTCACCATCACCGGCCGCGGCACCGTCGTCACCGGAGCCGTGGAACGGGGCAGGGTCCGCGTCGGCGACCGGGTCGAGGTGCTGGGCGCGGAGACCGAGACGGTGGTCACCGGCCTGGAGACGTTCGGCAAGCCGATGGAGGAGGCGCAGGCCGGGGACAACGTGGCGCTGCTGCTGCGCGGGGTCCCGCGCGACGCGGTCCGTCGCGGGCACGTCGTCGCGGCGCCCGGCAGTGTGCGGCCACGGCGGCGGTTCACGGCGCGGGTGTACGTGCTGTCGGCGCGCGAGGGCGGCCGGACGACGCCGGTCGCGACGGGGTACCGGCCGCAGTTCTACATCCGCACCGCGGACGTGGTCGGCGACGTCGACCTCGGCGAGGCGGGGCTCGCGAGGCCCGGGGACACGGTCACCATGACGGTGGAACTGGGCCGCGAGGTGCCCCTGGAGCCCGGCCTGGGCTTCGCCGTCCGCGAGGGCGGCCGGACGGTGGGGGCGGGGACCGTGACCGCCGTCGACTGAGCGGGGCCGGCAGCCGGCCGCCTCCCGGATCGACGGCTGCCGGCCGTGACTCCCGGCCGGGACTTCCCGGACCGCGAGGTGCGGGTGCCGTGCCATCGGCGGTGGTCGGTGGCACGGCACCGCCGGTGCCCGCGTGCGTGCCCGCACGGCGCCTGCCTGTCCGGCGCGGGGACCGTCCCGGCACAATGGTGGAGTGACCGAGCCCATACCCGTGACCCGCGCCGTCGATCACGGGACCGCCAAACTGATGCCCGACGTCGACCGCGAGCGCGCGTGGCTGCTGACCGTGGACGGCGCGCCGCAGTCGTACGTCGATCTGGACGCGCCCACCCACCTGGAGTTCGAGTACGCGCGCAGGCTCGGGCACGTGCTGGACACCGTGGCGCGCGAGGGCCGTCCGCTGGACGTGCTGCACCTGGGCGGCGGCGCGCTCACGCTGCCCCGGTACGTGGCGGCGACCCGGCCCGGTTCACGCCAGGACGTGGTCGAGGCCGACCGGGGCCTGCTGGAACTGGTCGTCGGACATCTCCCGCTGCCCCAGGGATCGGGCATCGGCCTGCACGCGGCCGATGCCCGCGCCTGGCTGGAAACCGCCCCGGCCGACGCGGCCGACGTGCTGATCGCCGACGTCTTCGGCGGCTCCCGGGTCCCGGCGCACCTGACCTCCCTCGCCTACGCGCGTCAGGCGGAGCGCGTGCTGCGGCCCGACGGCGTCTACCTGGCCAACCTCGCGGACGCCGCGCCCTTCGCGTTCCTGCGCTCCCAACTCGCCACGTTCGCCGCGGTGTTCGAGGAGATCGCGCTCATCGCCGAGCCGGGCGTGCTGCGGGGGCGCCGCTTCGGCAACGTGGTGCTGATCGCCTCGCACCGCCCGATCGAGACGGCCGCGCTGGCCCGGCGCACCGCCTCCGACACGTTCCCCGCCCGGGTGGAACACGGCGGCGCGCTGCGGGAGTTCGTCGGGGCCGTCCGGCCGGTGCGGGACGAGGACGCCGTGGCGTCGCCCGAGCCGCCGGGCGGGGCGTTCGGCATCGGCTGAACGCCCCCCCGCGGCGCAGCAGCTGCCACTCGCAGCCGCTGTCACCCGCCGGTGCCGCTGCCGGTTCCCGTCGGCGCCGCCGCCGTCAGCCTCCGGTGGGCGTCCCGTGCAGGCGGACCGTGGCGAGGACCTTCATGACGGTCGCCTTGGGCACCTCGTCGCGGACGCCCTTCACGCCGTAGAAGTTCCACGACACGAAGTCGCCGGCGGAGTTCTTGAAGCCGAAGGTGAGCGCCTTGCCGTCGGTCGCGCACTTGCCCTTCATCGGCGTCTTCGTCGACTGGGCCCAGGCGATGCTGCCCTGGATGCCCGAGGTGGTCTTGAAGGGCTGGGCCTTCTTGTCGAAGGAGATGCTCTTCTTGTCGGGCTGGGTGAAACCGCCGTACACCCACCACGGCACCGTGTTCACCGCGACCTCGTCGGTGTTCTTCGCGCCGTCGGCGCCCTTGACGCCCATGGTGGCCAGGGACGTGTTCTCGGTGCGGCCGTCCTTGTCGTCGTCGGACGTGCACCACTTCGACTTGTCCTGGGCGAGCCCGGACATGACCGCGAGCAGCTTGCCGGTCTTGTGGTCCTCGAAACTGACGCCGATACCGGGCGGCTTGACCTCCCAGTCCGCGGGCACGTCGAAGGCGACGCCCCACTTGGGATTGACGACGACCTTCCACCCGGCGATCTGCGGCTTCTCGGTCTCGTTGCCGCGGGGGTTGTCGTCCGGGGCGGCGCCGGAGGAACCGGTGCCGGTGGAGGCGGACGCCGACGCGGTCGCGGACACCGACGGGGTCGCGCCGGAGTCCTTGGCACCGCCGTTCGCCGTGTCGTCCTTCTTCCCGCCGAGCACCAGGAAGCCGGTCACACCGGCGGCCACCACCACGGCCGCCGCCGCGACGATCGCGACGAGCTTCGTCCGGTTGCCGCCGCCACCGCCGTTCCCGCCGCCACCGCCGGCCGGCGGCTGCGGCATGCCGGGAGGCACCGGCGCGCCCCACTGCGGCTGCTGCGGAGGCTGGGCCGGCTGCTGGGCGTACGGGTTGGGCTGCTGGTAGCCGGGCTGCTGATACGGATTCGGCTGCTGGTACCCCGGCTGCTGGTACGGGTTGTTCTGCGGGTCCTGCGGGTTCTGCTCGCCCCCGGGCGGCTGCTGTCCTGGCCACATGAGCAGTAACCCTAGGGCTCCGGGGACACGATTCGGTCACCGGGCCTTGTCAGGGACGTACCGGAAAGTGGAGGGGAGGGGCACCGTCCGGTCTGGTCAGCGCGGGCTACTCGTGAGTAACCTTCGGCCATGAACGCAGATCAGATGTCGATCGGCGAGCTGCTCGCCGCCACGGTGCCGATGGTGCGCACCCTGAACCTCGAGTACCTGGAGACCACGCCGGAGCGGGCCGTGCTCGCCCTGCCGGACCAGGAGGAGTACCGCAACCACGTCGGAGGCCCGCACGCCGGCGCCATGTTCACGCTGGGGGAGTCGGCCAGCGGTGCGATCGTGCTGGCCGCCTTCGGTGACCAGCTCGCGAGGGCGGTGCCGCTGCCGGTGGACGCCCGGATCGCCTTCAAGAAGATTGCCCTCGGCCCGGTCCGGGCCACCGCGACCCTCGGCCGTCCCGCCGCCGAGGTCGTCGCCGAACTCGACGAGGGCAAGCGCCCCGAGTTCCCGGTGACCGTCGAGATCCAGCGCGAGGACGGCGCCGTCACCACCGAGATGACGGTCGTCTGGACCCTCCGCCCCAACAACTGACGGCCGGCCAGGGCGGAGGACGGGCGCGGGGCCGGGGCGGAAGCCGGCCCGTGGCCGGGGGCGGGCCGGACTGGTGCCAGGCGCTGGGGCGGCGGCGGGCTCCAGCGGCGGAGTCTCATGGGCCGGCAGACGCCGGCTCCTCCCCTCGCTGACCTTGAAGATCACCGCCCCGGCCCCGCCACCGGCCTTCGCCCAGGGCCCAGGCCGCGCTTGCCCGGTTCCCCGGCTCCGGCGTCGACGGCGCTCGTGGCACGCCGGAAGAGTGAGCCGACCCGGTACGCTTCCTGGGGGGCGCGCCTTCGCGGCGCCTTCCGTGAACGCACGGACGCGAATCGGGGAGGAACCGGCGGTGCACGTCCAGGATTGGCTCGACACGGTGCCTTCAGCCGCTGTCTACGCGGTGGTGGCACTGGTCATCGGAGTGGAGAGCCTGGGCATTCCGCTGCCCGGCGAGATCGTCCTGGTCTCCGCCGCGCTGCTGTCCTCCCAGCATTCGGGCATCAACCCCGTCGTGCTCGGCGCGTGCGCCACCGCGGGCGCGGTGATCGGTGACTCCATCGGGTACGCCATCGGCCGCAAGGGCGGCAGGCCACTGCTCGCCTGGCTCGGCGACAAGTTCCCCAGGCACTTCAGCGAGGGTCATGTCGCCACGGCCGAACGGTCCTTCCAGAAGTGGGGCATGTGGGCGGTCTTCTTCGGCCGCTTCGTCGCCCTGCTGCGCATCTTCGCGGGCCCGCTCGCGGGCGTGCTGCACATGCCGTACTGGAAGTTCCTGATCGCCAACGTCCTCGGCGGCATCTGCTGGGCGGGCGGCACCACGGCCGCGATCTACTACATCGGGGTCGTCGCCGAGTCCTGGCTGAAGAAGTTCTCCTGGCTCGGCCTGGTGGCGGCCGTGCTGATCGGCCTCGTGTCGTTCCTGGTGATCAAGCGCAAGGCCAAGAAGGCGCAGGTCGCCCACCAGCAGGAGACCGAGGCGGCGGAGCCGGTCGCGGCCGGCGAGTAACGCCGCCGCGCGCCCGCCCGGGGCGCACGCGGCCGCGCGTTCCCCCGCTGGACCGGCCTGGCACCGGCCCCGTCCGGCGGGCGGCCCCTCGGACCGTCCCCGGCGGGCCGGTCACCTGCCGTCCTTCTGCGGGCCGGTCCGCTGCCGGTCCTCGTCCGGCGGGTCGCCCGCTTGCCGTCCCTCCGCGGGCCGGTCTTCCGGCGTCCGCCGACGGATCGGCCCGCCGTCGGTCCCCGGCGGGACGGTCCGCTGTCCGTTTCCCGCGGTCGGCCCGCTACAGGCTCCCCGAGACCGGTCCGCTAGCGGTTCCCGGTCGGCGGGTGCTCCTGCGCGTGGACGTCGCGGTGCGCCCCGGCCAGTTCCGCGTACATCGTGCCGTTGAGCGTGATCCCCTGCCGTTCCTCCTCGGTGAGTTCCCGCCTGACCTTGGCCGGCACGCCCGCGACCAGCGATCCCGGCGGTACCCGCATGCCCTGCGGCACCAGAGCCTGCGCGGCCACCAGCGATCCCGCCCCGATCACCGCCCCGTTCAGCACCGTCGCGCCCATCCCGACCAGGCAGTCGTCCTCGACCGTGGCGCCGTGCACCACGGCGTTGTGGCCGATGGAGACGCGCTCACCGACGCTGACGGGGAAACCCGGGTCGGCGTGCAGCGTGCAGTTGTCCTGCACATTGCTGTGCGCGCCGACGGAGATCCGTTCCACGTCACCGCGCAGCACCGCGCCGTACCAGACGCTCGCGCCCGAGCCGAGCGTCACCTCACCGATCACCGTCGCGGTGGGGGCCACGAACGCCTCCGCGTCCACCCGCGGCTCCCGCCCGCCGATGCCCGTGATCAGCGCCTTCTGCGTCGTCATCGTCCTGCCTTCCCCTGCCGTCCGCGGCCTCGTCCGGGCCCGATACCACGGCACCGTACGTCATCCGGTGGGGTGAAGATCACAGGTGTCCGGCCGGATGGGGGCACCAGGGGCTGAGTACGGTGAGCGGGTGCCTCAGCGCAAGAACACGTTCTCGTCCCGGTCCTCCTCATGGTCGCGCCGCCTCGCGCAGCGCGCCGTCCACGCGGGCTGGGCCTGGGTGCAGCGCACGGGTTCCGTCACGGCGGAACACCCCGGGCGGCTGCGCTTCGGTGCGATGGGAACAGGTACCAGACTGGCCTTCCCGCTCGGTACGGTCTTCGGCGAACCCTGGATCCACCTCGGCGCCCACTGCATCATCGGCGAGCAGGTCACCCTGACCGCCGGGCTGATGCCCGACCTCGATCTCGGGCCGGACCCGATCCTGCGCATCGGCGACGGTGTCGTCCTCGGGCGCGGCAGCCACGTCATCGCGGACACCACCGTCACCATCGGCAGCGACTGCTACTTCGGTCCCTACGTCTACGTCACCTCCACCAACCACTCCTACGACGACCCGCACCAGCCCATCGGCAAGCAGTGGCCGCGGATGGAGCCGGTACGGATCGGCCCGGGATGCTGGATCGGCACCGGTGCGGTCGTGCTGCCGGGCGCCAGGATCGGGCGGAACGTGGTGGTCGCCGCCGGTGCGGTCGTCCGCGGTGAGGTGCCCGACCACGCGGTGGTGGCCGGGGCGCCCGCCAGGGTCGTACGACGCTGGACGCCCGACGAGGGCTGGCAGCCGCCGCTGCGGACCCCGGCGCCGGTGCCGCTGCCGGACGGCATCACTCCGGAACAACTGCGGGCGCTCGCGGAACTGACCGAGGACGGCACGGGGCAGAACGGCCCCGGACAGAGAGTTCCTGAGCAGAACGCCCCTGAGTAGGACAGCAGCCCCGAGGGGAGCAGGGCGGCGGAACGGCGGCCAGGAAAGCGGAAGGCGGTACGGCGCAGGCGGGCAGCCCGGGGCGGAAGGCCGGTCGAGCGGGCGCGGCGCCCCCGGCCACCGGTGCGCGGACCGAGGGCCGGCAGCCGGGCGGCGGTGACTCCTGTCCCTCAGCCGGTCGCCAGCAGCAGGGTGCCCACCATCGCCAGTCCCGCCCCCGCCGCCTGGACGGGCCGGAGGCGTTCGCTGAGGAAGCCGCGCGCGGCCAGCGCGGTCACCACCGGGTAGAGCGAGGCCAGGACGGCGGCCACGGTGACCGGGCCGTGCTGCGCGGCGACCGCGTAGGTGCCGTTGGCCGCGACGTCCGCGAGACCGACGAAGGCGAGCGCCGGCAGCGAGGCCCACGGGAAGCCGGTCGCGGGCAGCACCTCGCCGCCGCGGCGCGCGGAGGCGTACAGCGCGGCGCCACCCGCCGCCACGTTGGTCACGCGCTGCACGAAGAGCGCCAGGAACAGGCCGGTGACGGTGGTCGAGGCCTCGGCGATCAGCGCGAACACGGTGCCGAAGCCGACCGCCGCGACGAGCGTCAGCAAGATGGTCCGCCGCTGCACGCCGACGCCCCTCGTCCGGGGGCCGCCGGCCAGGACGACGCCGGTGACGGCGACCGCGATGCCCGCGATCTGCGTCGGCCCCGGCCGTTCGCCGAGCACCAGGCCGACGCCGAGGGGGATCGCCACGCTCAGGGTGGCGAGCGGGGAGACCACTCCCATGGGGCCGAGCGCGAGTGCCTTGTAGAAGGAGAGCATGGCCACCGGCCCGACCAGCCCCGCGGCGACCGCACACCACAGCCGGGGGCCCGCCTCGCTCCAGCCGCCGCCGGCGAGCACGATCGCGCCCAGCACCACGGCCGCGATCGACTGGGACACCACGACGACGGTCAGCGCCGGGTTGCGTCGTGTCAGCAGTCCGCCGCCGAAGTCGGCCAGGCCCCACAGGAGGCTGGTGGCCAGGGCGAAGAGCGCTGTCACGGTGACCTCGCAGTACAGTGCGGTGAACGATCGGGTGCACCCCACCGTAGTTCAGTGAATTAATCTCTGTCATCCAAAATATTGGACGGAATGTGTCGGACCTCGAACTGCTGACCCAGTCCCTGGCGCGCAACGTCAAACGCTGGCGCGGTGAGCGCGGCTTCACCCTGGACACGCTCGCCGCCCGCGCGGCGGTCAGCCGCGGCATGCTCATCCAGATCGAGCAGGCCCGCACCAACCCCAGTCTGGGCACCGTCGTCAAGATCGCGGACGCCCTCGGTGTCAGCATCACCACGCTGCTCGACTACGAACAGGGCCCCCGCGTCCGTGTCGTCCCCGCCGACCAGACGGTCCGCCTCTGGCACACCGACGCGGGCAGCTACAACCGCCTGCTCGCCGGTGCCGAGGCGCCCGGCCCGCTGGAGATGTGGGAATGGCGGCTGGTGCCGGGCGAGTCCAGCGCGTCCGACCCGCATCCGGCGGGCACCTTCGAACTGGTCCACGTCACCGCGGGGGAGCTGACCCTCGTCGTGGACGGGACGGAGTACCGCGTGCCCGAAGGCGCGAGCGCGTCGTTCGAGGCCAGCGCGGCGCACACCTACGCCAATCACGGCGGCGTGGCCATGAACATGGTGATGGCCGTCTCCGTGCCGCCCGTGCACTGAGACGCCCGCTCGTGCCCCACGCGCTCTTGCTAGCGTGCGGACATGCGCGCACCCATCGGACACTTCGACCAGGCCACCGCCGCCCCCGACTGCCTCGGCGAACTGACCCGTCCGGTCGCCGACGCCGTCCGCCACTGGCGCGGCAGCGTCCCCGCCGACCAGTTCGTCTACGTCGAGACCGACCCGCGGTGGGCCGACACCGCCACCTTCGTCGAGCACTACGGCCGCGACCTCCTCGAGCAGTCGGCGAACTGCGTGGTGGTCGCGGGCAAGCGCGGCGGCGAGTCGCGGCTGGCGGCCTGCGTGGTGCTCTCCACCACCCGCGTCGACGTCAACGGCGTGGTGCGCCGCCGACTCGACGCCCGCAAGGCGTCGTTCGCGCCGATGGAGGTCGCCACCGGGGAGACCGGCATGGAGTACGGCGGCATCACCCCCCTCGGCCTCCCCGGGGACTGGCCGGTCCTGGTGGACTCGGCCGTCGTCGACCTGCCGTACGTTCTGGTCGGCAGCGGCCGCCGGCGGGGCAAGCTCCTCATTCCGGGCAAGGCGTTCGCGGAACTGCCGGGGGCCGTCGTCCTGGACGGGCTGGGGGTCTGAGCCGCCCGCCGGAAGGGGCAGGTGCGAGCCGCGCTCGGGGTCCGGCCGCACCCGAGCCCGAGCCGCACTCGGTCCCGAGTCGCGCTGAGACCCCGAGCCGCACTCGGTCCCGAGCCCGCGCTCGGGGCCGCATCACGCTCGGACCCGAACCGCACTCGGGCCCGCGTCACGCTCAGGGGTGGCCGGACGTGCCCAGGTACTGCTCGGCGAAGGCGGCCGCGGCGGCCGGTGAGGTGAACAGCCGGCGCAGCCGGGCCAGCGTCGTGCCCGCCCGGTACGGATCGCCCGACGCCGTGCCGTGGTAGACGTCGGAGAGCCACTGGGAGAACTCCTGGTACTCCCACACCCGTCGCAGGCTCGCCGCCGAGTAGCCGCTCAGACCGCGGTCGTCGCCCGTGGTGAGCCGGGCGGCGAGCGCGTCGCCGAGCAGGAAGGCGTCGTGCAGGGCCAGGTTCATGCCCTTCGCCGCGATGGGCGCGGTCAGGTGTGCCGCGTCGCCGGCCAGGAACAGCCGGCCGGAGGCCATCGGCTCCACGACGTAGTCGTGCATGTCGAGCACCCGTTTCTCCAGCAGCCGGCCCTCCTGGAGCGGCGGGGCGTCCGCCGCCGCGAGCCGCTGCCGCAGCTCCGCCCAGACCCGCTCGTGCGGCCAGTTCTCCGGGTCGTCGCCGGGCGGGCACTGCAGGTAGTAGCGGCTCACCTCGGCGCTGCGGGGCATGTGGCCGGCGAACCCGCGGGGGTGGACGCCGAACAGGACGCAGTCGGCCGACGCCGGGGCCTCGGCGAGCAGCGCCAGCCAGCCGATGCCGTAGTCGTGTCGTGCGATCCGGGCGTGCGCGGGCGCCAGGGCCGTTCGGCTCACCCCGCGCGCTCCGTCGCACCCGGCGACGAAGTCGCAGTGCACCAGGTGCCGTTCGCCCGTCTCGGCGCAGCGGTAGGAGACCGACGGGCGGTCGGTGCCGGTGTCGTGGAGGGTCACGTCCCGCACTCCGAAGCGGATGTCGCCGCCCCGGACGTCGGCGTACTCGTGCACGAGGTCCTTCACGAGCAACGGCTGCGGGCAGACGTAGTGGTGATGACCGGTCATGTCGGTGTACGGGAAGCGGTAACGCTCGCCGTCGAAGCGGAACTCGCAGGTGGTGTGCCGGCCCGCACCCTCCAGCAGCCGCACCGCCAGCCCGCGTCGGCGCAGTCCCCGCACGGCCCCCGCTTCGAGGACACCGGCCCGCGGGCGCTGCTCTATGAACTGCCGGGACTGCGTCTCCAGGACCAGGCAGTCCACGGAGGCGGCCCGGAGGATGTTGCCCACCGTGAGCCCCGCGGGTCCGGCGCCGATCACGACGACGGGACGGCGGGCGGGGGAGGCGGGGCGGGCGGAGGAGGCGCCGGGATGAGGGGAGGTCTGGGTCACCCCGGCATTATGTCGGTGTCCTGTCAGGAGCGATCAAGTGCGATCACGCGCGGTCGGGGCGGTCCGGCGTGAGGGGTGATCACCGCGCGGCCAGGCGCGGGATCTCGATCGCCGGGCAGCGGTCCATGACCATCTCCAGCCCCGCGGCCCTGGCGCGCGCGTAGGCCGCCTCGTCGACGACACCCAGTTGGAACCACACCGCCCGCGCGCCCACGGCGACCGCCTCGTCGGCCACCCGGCCGGCCAGCCGGCTGTTCACGAAGACGTCGACGACATCGACGTCGTAGGGGATGTCCGCGAGGGAGGCGTAGCCCCGCTCCCCGTGCACGGTCTCCGCCCCGGGGTGGACGGGGACGATCCGCTTGCCGAACCGCTGCAGCACCTCGGCGACGCCGTAGGCGGCACGGCCGCGGTTGTTCGACAGGCCCACCACGGCCCAGGTGTCACCCAGCCCGGTGAGGATCTTCCGCACCGTCGCCGCATCGCCGTACACCACAGTTCTCCTTCGTGTCCCGCAGCAAAGACCCACCGACCCGGCAACACCGGGCACCGGCCGCCGATTCCCGCCGTGTTCCGCCACACCGGACGGAATGCGCCCCACTTCCCGGCGCGCGGGCCGCCGGCCGCCTACGCTCGGGCCGTGCTGCGCATCACCGACGCCCGTACCGGCGAGCCCGTGGAGGCCGCCCCGGCCCGCCGTGGCCTGACCCGCGTCGAGGCGCACGCCTCCGGCTTCGACGCCTGCGGCCTGCGCGTGCTCCTCGTCGCCGACCTGCTCGTCCGCGCCCTGGAACTGGGGGGCACCCCCGTGTGGGCCCTGCTGACCGGCGACCGCGAACAGGCGGAGCTGCGGGCGGGCGCCGCGGCCCTCGGGATCCGGCCGTTCGAGGACAGCCGCGGTCTCGGCGCCGCGCTCGGCGAGGCCCAGGTCGTGCACGTGGCCCGCGAGGAGGACGCCGGTGCGGCCGGCGGCGTGCGGATCGCCGTGGCGCCCGTCGACACCGCGCTCCCCGTGACGCCCGCGGTGGACCCCGACGCCGCCGCCTGGCGCCTCACCCTGCTCGGCCACCCCCGTACCCGGCGCGTGCGGCTGGACACCGACGCGCTGGATGAGTCCCGCCGCACCCTCGCGCGCTGGCGCGGCGCGGTCGCCGGCTGGGCGCGGCAGCCCTCGCGGCCCATGCCCGACGACGTGCGCGCCCGGTTGCGCGGCGCCTGGGAGGACGATCTGGACGTGCCCGCGGCGCTGCGCGTCCTCGGGCAGGTGGAGACCCGGCCCGACCTCGCGGACGGCGCCCGTTTCGAGACGTACGCCTACGCGGACCGGCTCCTCGGCCTGGACCTCACCCGCGACGTGGGACGTACCGCCTGAGCGTCCGTGCGGCGAGGGGACGGCGGTTACGGGTGCCCCGCGCGGCGAGGGGACGGCGGTTACGGGTGCCCGCGCGGCGAGGGGACCGCCGCGCCGGGCGTCCGCGCTGCCGTGCTCCGAGCCGGCCGGGCGCGCGAGCGGCGGCCAGGAGGGTCCCCGTCGGCCGGGGCCGCCGGGAGGCGCCCGCCGCTGGCCGCGAGCCCGGCCGGTGTCGACTGCCCGACGGGCCTCCGCCCCGGACCCCGCCGCGCGCCTCGGTGCCGGACCCGGTGAAGTGCCCGGCGTCCGCCGTCGCCGTACCGGCCCCGCACGGGACGAGCCGGGCCGCCCTCGCGCCCGCCGCCCCGTGCCGGCGGACCCGGCGGCGCCCGGAGGGCCCCGGCCCGCCGCTGCGCCGCACGACACCGGCGGGAGGGCGCCCGCGCGGTCCGCATAGGCTGGCGGGATGCAGGACGAGTACCGCACAGTCGCCCGCGCGGGCGTGCACGAGACCGAGATCAACCGCTCCCGCTTCCTGTGCGCCCTCGCCCCGGCCGCCTGCGAGCGGGAGGCCCAGGAGTTCGTCGCCGCCGTCCGCAGGCAGCACGCCGACGCCACGCACAACTGCTGGGCCTACGTCATCGGCGCCGACGCCGGAATCCAGAAGGCCAGCGACGACGGCGAACCCGGCGGCACCGCAGGCGTCCCCATGCTCCAGATGCTGCTGCGCCGCGACATGCGGTACGTCGTCGCCGTCGTCACCCGCTACTACGGTGGCGTCAAGCTCGGCGCCGGTGGTCTCATCCGGGCGTACGGCGGAGCGGTCGGCGAGGCGCTCGACACCCTCGGCACCCTGACCCGCCGCCGCTTCCGGCTGGCCACGGTGACCGTCGACCACCAGCGGGCCGGCAAGGTGCAGAACGAGCTGAGGGCGGCCGGGCGCGCGGTGCGGGACGTGCGCTACGGCGAGGCGGTCACCATCGAGATCGGCCTGCCGGACGCCGACGTGGAAGCCTTCCGGGCATGGCTGGCGGACATCACGGCCGGAACCGCCGCCTTCGAACCGGGCGGCGAGGCGTACGGGGACGCGTGAAACCTCACGCGACAGAACGGGCATTACGGCCCCAACCCCCGCAACCGCTGCCGCCGCTGCCCGGCTGATACGGAAGTGACCGCCCGTACTGTCACACCCGGCGGTTACCCTTCGGGGATCATGAGGCTCCTGCACACTTCCGACTGGCACCTGGGCCGGGCGTTCCACCGCGTGAACATGCTCGGGGCCCAGGCCGCCTTCGTCGGACACCTCGTGGCGACCGTGCGGGAGCGCGGCGTCGACGCGGTGGTCGTCTCGGGAGACGTGTACGACCGCGCCGTGCCCCCGCTGGCTGCGGTCGAACTGTTCGACGACGTCCTGCACCGCCTGGCCGGGCTCGGCGTGCCCACAGTGATGATCTCCGGCAACCACGACTCCGCCCGCAGGCTCGGCGTGGGTGCCGGACTGATCGGCCGCGCCGGGATCCACCTGCGCACCGAACCGTCCGCGTGCGGCACCCCGGTGGTGCTCCGGGACGCCCATGGCGACGTCGCCTTCTACGGGCTGCCGTACCTCGAACCCGCACTGGTCAAGGACGAGTTCGGCGTCGACAAGGCCGGCCACGAGGCGGTCCTGGCCGCCGCCATGGACCGGGTCCGCGCCGATCTCGCCACGCGCGCCCCGGGCACCCGCTCCGTCGTCCTCGCGCACGCCTTCGTCACCGGCGGCGAGGCCAGCGACAGCGAACGGGACATCACCGTGGGCGGGGTCGCCTCCGTGCCCGCGGGTGTCTTCGACGGCGTCGACTACGCGGCGCTGGGCCACCTGCACGGCAGCCAGGTCATCACCGAGCGCGTGCGCTACTCCGGCTCCCCGCTGCCGTACTCCTTCTCCGAGGCCCGGCACCGCAAGAGCATGTGGCTCGTCGACCTGGACGCGACCGGGGGCGTCAGCGCCGAGCGGGTCGACTGCCCGGTGCCGCGCCCGCTGGCCCGGATCAGCGGCACCCTGGAGGAACTGCTGGCGGACCCGGACCTCGCCCGCCACGAGGAGGCGTGGGTCGAGGCCACCCTGACCGACCCGGTCCGCCCGACCGACCCGATGGCCCGCCTCACCGAGCGGTTCCCGCACACCCTCAGCCTCGTCTTCGCACCCGAGCGCGCCCCCGACGACCCCGATGTGACCTACGCCCGCCGTCTGGCGGGCCGCAGCGACGAGCAGATCGCGGAGGACTTCGTGGCGCACGTGCGCGGAACCGGCCCCGACGCCCGGGAACAGGCCGTCCTGCGCGACGCGTTCGACGCGGTACGGGCGGACGCGGCCGAGCGGGAGGTGGCCCGGTGAGGCCCCGGTACGCGCGGGCGGACGCGGCCGGGCACCGCGTCGCGGACCACGCGCGAAGTGGCGCGGCACCGCAGTACCCGGCAACCGGCCACGCCACCGCCGCCCCGCGCCCGATGGGCGGCGGCGGCCCGGAGCGGCGGGATTCCGCGTGGCGCGGCCCGGAGCTGCGCGGCCCGGAGCTGCGCGGGCCGGGGCGGCAGGAGTCCCTGCGGCGCGGGCCGAGGTGGCAGGGGTCCCAGCGGCGCGGCCAGGAGCGGTGCGGGCCGGGGTGGCGGGCGTCCCTGCGGCGCGGGCCGCTGGGCGGAACCGGGGAGGCCCGGTGAGGCTGCACCGGCTCGACATCACCGCCTTCGGGCCCTTCGGCTCCACCCAGACCGTCGACTTCGACGCCCTGTCGGCCGCCGGCCTGTTCCTGCTCCACGGGCCCACCGGAGCCGGCAAGACCTCCGTGCTGGACGCCGTCTGCTACGCGCTGTACGGCTCCGTGCCCGGTGCCCGGCAGAGCGCCCAGGGCACCACCCTGCGCAGCGACCACGCGGCCCCCGGCACCCGCACCCAGGTCACCCTGGACGTCACGGTCGCCGGGCGCCGCCTGGAGATCACCCGGCAGCCGCCCTGGGAGCGCCCGAAGAAGCGCGGCACCGGCACCACCGTGGACAAGGCGCAGACCTGGCTGCGCGAGTACGACGCGCCCGCGGGCGCCTGGAAGGACCTCAGCCGCTCCCACCAGGAGATAGGCGAGGAGATCACCCAGCTGCTCGGCATGAGCCGGGAGCAGTTCTGCCAGGTCGTGCTGCTGCCCCAGGGAGAGTTCGCCCGTTTCCTGCGCGCCGACGCCGAGGCCCGCGGCAAACTGCTCGGCCGCCTGTTCGACACCCACCGTTTCGCCGAGGTCGAGAAACGCCTCGCCGACCGCAGGCGCGCCACCGAGACCCGGGTGCGCGAGGGCGACGCCGCGCTGCTCGCCGACGCCCACCGCATGCAGCAGGCGGCGGACGGCGCCCTGGACCTGCCCGACCTGACGCCCGGCGAACCCGGCCTGGCCGACGCCGTACTGACCGGCGCCGCCGTCGCCCGCAGCACCGCACGCGAACAGCTGACCGTCGCCCACTGCGGGCTCACCGCCGCCGAGGCCGCGCACGCAGCCGCCGAGCGCGCCCTGGACGACGTACGCGAACTCGCCCGGCTGCAGAGCCGGTTCGCCGAGGCGCAGCAGCGGGCCGCGCGCCTGGCCGAGCGGGCCGACGCCCACCGCGCGGCGCGGGAACGGATGGAGCGGGGCCGCAAGGCCGAGACCGTCGCCCCGGCCCTCGCCCTGCGTGAGGCCGCCGACACCGCGCACCGCCGGGCGGCGGCCACCGAGGCGCACGCGCGCGCCCTGCTGCCCGCGGGCTTCACGGACGCGGGCCCGGCCGGGCTCGCCGCCGCGGCGCGCCGGGCCGCCGAGGAACTGGGGCAGCTGGAGTCGGCCCGGCGCGCCGAGCGCCGTCTGACCGAACTCGCCGCCGAACGCGCGGAGGTGGACCGCCAGGCCCGCGCCGACGAGGACCTGCTCCAGGAGGCAGAGACCTGGCTCGCCGGGTGGGAGACGACCCGCGCACGGCTGCGGAGCCGTATCGACAACGCCCAGGAGGCGGCGGGCCGGGCCGATCAGCTCGCCGTGCGCGGCGAGAGCGCCCGGGCCCGGCTGCGGGCCGCCCGGACCCGGGACCGGCTGACCGGGGAGGCGGAACAGGCGCGGCGCCGTGCCCTCGACTCCGCCGAACGCGCCGTGCGGGCCCGGGCCCACTGGCTGGACCTGAAGGAACAGCGGCTGAACGGCATCGCCGCCGAACTCGCCGCAGGCCTCACCGACGGCGAACCCTGCGCCGTCTGCGGCGCCACCGAACACCCGGCACCGGCCCGGAAGATCGCCGGGCACGTCGACCGCGAGGCCGAGGAACGCGCCCTGGCCGCCCACCAGGACGCCGACGAACGGCGCGCCGAGGACGAGCGCCGCCTCGGCGCCGTACGCGAGGCCCTGGCGGCCGCCACCGCGGAGGCGGGCGACACGCCCACCGACCGCCTCGCCGAGGAGAGCGCCGAGCTGGAGCGGCTGCTCACGCGCGCACGGGCGGACGCCTCCGTGCTGCACGCCGCGCGGGAGGAACTGCGCACGGCCGAGGCGGAACGCGAACGACGCCTGGCCCACCTGCGCCAGGCGGAGGCCCGCGCGGCCGCCCGACTGTCCCGCCGCGAGAACCTGGACCGCGAGCGAGCCGCCCTGAGGACCGAGGTGGCCGAGGCCCGGGGTGCCGCCGCCGGCGTCGCCGAGCGGGCCGCGGAACTGGAGCTGCGGGCGGCGCGGCTCGCCGACGCGGCCGACGCGGCGCGCGCCGCCGAGGAGAGCGCCGAGCGGCTCAAGGACGCCGACGGGCGGCTCGCCGAGGCAGCCTTCCGGGCCGGTTTCGACACCCCCGAGGCCGCGTCCGCCGCTCTCCTCGACGACGCCACCCACCGCGACCTCCAGCACCGCATGGACGCCTGGCACGCCGAGGAGGCCGCCGTGCGCGCCGTGCTCGCCGAGGCCGCCACCGTGACCGCGGCCGGGCAGCCGGCCGCCGATGTCGCCGCCGCCGAAGCCGCGGCCCGCGCGGCGGCCCGGCGGCTTCGCGAAGCCGCCTCCGCGCGGGACGCCGCCGCCCGCCGCTGCGCCGAACTCGACCGGCTCTCCGCCCGCGCGGCCACCGGCGTGCGGCGCCTGGCGCCGCTGCGCGCCGAGTACGACCGGGTGGCCCGGCTCGCCGCCCTCGCCGCGGGCACCTCCGCCGACAACGAACGCAGGATGCGCCTGGAGTCCTACGTCCTCGCCGCCCGCCTGGAGCAGGTGGCCGCCGCGGCGACCGCCCGGCTGCAGCGCATGTCGTCGGGCCGCTACACCCTGGTCCACTCCGACGACCGGGCCGGACGCGGGCGCAGCGGCCTGGGCCTGCACGTCGTCGACGCCTGGACCGGCCGCGAACGCGACACCGCGACCCTGTCGGGCGGTGAGACGTTCTTCGCCTCCCTCGCGCTCGCCCTCGGCCTCGCCGACGTCGTCACCGACGAGGCCGGCGGGGTCCGTCTCGACACCCTCTTCATCGACGAGGGCTTCGGCAGCCTCGACGACCAGACCCTCGACGAGGTCCTCGACGTCCTCGACTCGCTGCGCGAACGCGACCGCAGCGTTGGCATCGTCAGCCACGTCGCCGATCTGCGCCGTCGCGTCCACGCCCAGCTGGAGGTCGTCAAGGGACGGTCCGGCTCGGCGGTGCGGCAGCGCGGGGCGGGCTGAGCGGGGCCACCGGGCCCCGCCCGGGGGTCTCCGGGGCGGACTCAGCGGCCGAGCGGGCGCCGGGACAGCGGCGAGGAGTACACGACGCTCGTCGTCACCGACCCCAGCGCGCCGATCCGGCCCGAGACCTCCTCCAGGTGCCGCATGGAGCGCGCGGTGACCTTGATGACGAAGCAGTCGTCGCCCGTCACATGGTGCGCCTCCAGGATCTCCGGGGTGGCGGCGACCAGGTCGTGGAAGGGCTTGTAGTTGCCGTTGGGGTAGCGCAGCCGCACGAACGCGAGGATCGGCAGGCCCAGCCGCTCCGGGTCGACCACGGCCGTGTACCCCTGGATGACGCCCGCCTCCTCCAGCCGGCGCACGCGCTCGGTGACGGCGCTCGGGGACATGGACACGGCCCGCGCCAGTTCCGCGAAACTGGCCCGTCCCTCCCGCTGGAGGACGTCGAGGATGCGCCAGTCGGTGGCGTCCGGGGAAAACACGGTCATGGGCGTTGGATAGCAGGTGAATCCCCGGCCGATCAAGAGAGCCGCCGGTGATCGTCCCTTCAGCCGGGCGGTTCCCGGCCGTAGATTTCCGGTCGTCGGACCGCACCACGGAAGGAACACCCGATGACCACCACCGCCACCGGAGCCGCGAGCCCCGGCCCGGGCGCCGCCAACGCCGTCCTGCGCGTCGCCCCGGCGGCCCCCGCCGAGGCCGCCGTCCACTTCCGGGCGAGTCTCGCCTTCCACGCCGACGTGTCCGACGTGGCCGCCGCGCTGGCGGACGGCGGCGACCCGGGGTTCGTCGTCGTCGACTGCCGCTCCACCGAGGCCTGGGACCAGGGACACGTCCCCGGCGCGGTCCACCTGCCCACCGCGCTCGTCCCCGAGCAGGCCCCGGCGCTGCTCGACCGGTCCGTGCCCCTCGTCACCTACTGCTGGGGCCCGGGCTGCAACGGGGCCACCCGCGCCGCGCTCGCCCTCGCGGAACTCGGCTACCGAGTCAAGGAGATGCTCGGCGGCTTCGAGTACTGGGCGCGGGAGGGCTTCGCCTACGAGACCTGGCAGGGCGCCGAGCGCCAAAGCCCCGACCCGCTCACCGCACCGGCCGGGAGCGGGGACTGCGGCTGCTGAGCCGCAGCCGGGGGCGGGGCGGCCGGACCCGGACCGCCCCACCGCCGCGCTTCAGAGCCGGCTCACAGCTGGGACAGCTCGTCCAGCAGGTCGTCCAGGCCCAGCGAACCCTGGGAGAGGGCCGCCATGTGCCAGGCCTTCGCGTCGAACGCGTCCCCGTGCCGCTTCCTGGCGTTCTCGCGGCCCAGCAGCCAGGCCCGCTCACCCAGCTTGTAGCCGATGGCCTGGCCGGGCATCGACAGGTAGCGGATCAGCTCGCTCGCCACGAAGTCCCGCGGACGGCTGCTGTGCGCGCCGAAGAACTCCAGGGCCAGCTCCGGCGTCCAGCGCTCACCCGGGTGGAACGGCGAGTCCGCCGGGATCTCCAGTTCCAGGTGCATGCCGATGTCGATGATCACGCGGACCGCCCGCATCATCTGCGCGTCGAGGTAGCCGAGCCGCCGTTCCGGGTCGGTGAGGAAGCCGAGTTCGTCCATCAGACGCTCCGCGTACAGTGCCCAGCCCTCGGCGTTGGCGCTGACGATGCCCACGGTCGCCTGGTAGCGCGAGAGGCTGTCCGCCACGTGCGCCCACTGGGCGAGCTGGAGGTGGTGGCCGGGCACGCCCTCGTGGTACCAGGTCGACACCAGGTCGTAGACCGGGAAACGGGTCTCTCCCATGGTCGGCAGCCAGGTGCGGCCCGGACGGGAGAAGTCGGCGGACGGCGCCGTGTAGTAGGGGGCCGCGGCGCCGCCGGGCGGGGCGATGCACGACTCCACCCGGCGCACCCGCTCGGCCAGTTCGAAGTGGGTGCCGTCGAGCGCCTCGATCGCCTCGTCCATGAGGCCCTGCAGCCAGTCGCGGACCTCGTCCACGCCCTCGATGTGCGTGCCGTGCTCGTCGAGGTGTGCCAGCGCCACCCACGGGGTCTCGGCGCCCGGCAGGACCTTCTCGGCCTCCTTCCTCATCTCGCCGAGCAGCCGGTGGAACTCCGACCAGCCGTACGCGTAGGCCTCGTCGAGATCCAGGTCGGTGCCGTTGTAGTAGCGGGAGAAACGCGCGTAGCGCTCGCGGCCGACCGTGTTCGGCGTGTCCTCCACCGCCGGGGCGTAGACGTCGCGCATCCAGTCCCGCAGTTCGACGACGGCGGCGGTCGCCGCCCGGGCGGCCTCGTCGAGTTCGCCGCGCCGGGACTCGGGGCCGTCGGCCGCGAAGTCCTCGAACCAGCCGCGTCCCCGGCCCGTGTCCGACCACTCGGTGAGCTGGCCGATGAAGGTCTGTGTCGGCCGCGGTCCCGCGTGGAGCTTGCGCTCCAGACCCGCGGCGAGGGACTCGCGGTAGCCGCGCAGCGCGGCCGGCACGGCCCGCAGCCGCTCGGCGACCGCCGCCCAGTCCTCGTCGGTGTCGGTGGGGGTGATGGTGAACGCCTCACGCACCGAGTGCACCGGGCTGTGGATGTTGCTGACGGCGCGCAGGCCCTCCTCGGCCTCGTGCACCGCGATCTCGGCGGTCAGCCGCTCGCGCAGCAGGCGCGCGCACCGGCGCTCGGCCTCGGAGTCCGCGCCGGGCCGCCGCTCGGCCTCGGCCAGCCGCGCCAGGGTGGTGCGCGCGAGGTCCGCGAGCGCCTCCTGGCCGGCGGGCGAGGTGTCGGGCAACCTGCTCGAACTCTCCTTCACACCGAGGTAGGTACCGGTGATCGGGTCGAGGGCGATGAGCTCGTCGACGTAGGCGTCGGCGACCTGACGGGGCAGCGGGCTGTTGGTGTCTGACATGCGGACCATCCTCGTACGCGAAGAGGGTCCGCGTCAGCCCGGTTTGCCGGGCGAAGGGACCGAATCCGGTCGCTGCCGGGTCGATTTCGCTCAGAGCTTCGCGCGTTCGGTCGTGCGGCGCCGTATTCTTCCGCGCGCCGCGTCCGGCGCCCCTCTCGCCGGGGCGTGGCGCGTCACGTCCCGCCGGCCCCTCGGCGCGCGCCACCTCCGGCCCCTCGGCGCGCCGCGTCACGTCCCGCCGGCCCCTCGGCGCGCCGCGCCGCCTCCGTTCAGGGCGCCGGCGGCTCCGTGCCGGGCGGGAGCAGCGGGCCGCAGTCCCACTGCTGGAAGATCAGCCGCGTCTCCACCCGGGCCACCTCGCGCCGAGCCGTGAACTCGTCGAGCACCAGCCGCTGGAGATCCGCCATGTCCGCCACCGCGACATGCACGAGGTAGTCGTCGGGACCGGTCAGGTGGAACACGGTCCGCGATTCCGCAAGCGCCCGGATCCGCTCCACGAACGGCCCGACCAGTTCCCGCCGGTGCGGCCTGACCTGCACCGACAGCAGCGCCTGGAGACCCCGGCCCAGCCTGGCCGGGTCGAGCCGCAGCTGATGGCCGAGGATCACGCCCGAACGGCGCAACCGCGTCACCCGGTCCAGACAGGTCGAGGGCGCGACACCGATCTGGGCGGCCAGATCGCGGTAGGTCGTCCGGGCGTCGTTCTGCAGCAGCCGCAGCAGATGGAGGTCCACCGGATCCAGTACGACTGATTCGGCCATGCGCCGAACGTAGCACGGCCGACCCGCCGCTCGATCCGGTCGCTGTTCACCCTTTCGTCATGGACACGCCCTTGGACTCAGCGAGCACGTCCGCGGACGGCGCCCCGCGCCCCGCACCCCGAGCACTGGCCACCGAGGCCGTGCACGCCGGCCGGGAGGACCTCGCCCGGCAGGGCCTGCACGCCCCGCCGATCGACCTGTCCACCACCTACCCCTCCTACGACAGCCGGGCCGAGGCCGCCCGGGTCGATGCCTTCGCCACCGACGGCGCCGAGTTCGACGGCCCGCCCGTCTACGGGCGGCTCGGCAACCCGACCGTCTCCCGCTTCGAGACCGCGCTCGCCCGGCTGGAGGGCACCGAGACCGCGGTCGCCTTCGCCAGCGGGATGGCCGCCCTCAGCGCGGTCCTCCTCACCCGCTCCGCACTCGGCCTGCGGCACGTCGTCGCCGTACGCCCCCTGTACGGCTGCAGCGACCACCTGCTGACCGCCGGACTGCTCGGCTCCGAGGTGACCTGGACCGATCCGGCGGGCATCGCCGACGCGCTGCGCCCCGACACCGGGCTGGTGATGGTCGAGTCCCCGGCCAACCCGACGCTGGCCGAGGTGGACCTGCGGGCCGTCGCCCACGCCTGCGGCTCCGTTCCGCTGCTGGCCGACAACACCTTCGCCACCCCCGTGCTGCAGCGTCCGGCCGCGCAGGGCGCCCGCCTCGTGCTGCACAGTGCCACCAAGTACCTCGGCGGCCACGGTGACGTGATGGCCGGTGTGGTCGCCTGCGACGAGGAACTCGCCGGCCGGCTGCGGCAGGTCCGCTTCGCCACCGGAGGCGTGCTGCACCCGCTCGCCGGCTACCTGCTGCTGCGCGGTCTGTCCACGCTGCCGGTGCGGGTACGCGCCGCCTCCGCCACCGCCGCGGAGCTGGCCGCCCGGCTGGCGGCCGACCCGCGCGTCGCCCGGGTGCACTATCCGCGGATCGGCGGCGCCATGGTCGCCTTCGAGGTGCACGGCGACCCGCACGCCGTCATCGGCGGCGTCCGTCTGATCACGCCCGCCGTGAGCCTGGGCAGCGTCGACACGCTGATCCAGCACCCCGCCTCCATCAGCCACCGCATCGTGGACGCGGAGGACCGGCGCGGCGCCGGGGTGAGCGACCGGCTGCTGCGGATGTCGGTGGGCCTGGAGGACGCCGAGGACCTGTGGGCGGACCTCGACGCGGCCCTCGGGGCTCTCCCGGAGGCGTCCCCGGGTACGTCCTCGCGGACCTCCTCGGCGGCGGTCCCGGGTGCCGTCCGGGCGGAGCTTCGGACAGAGCCGCCGCAGGTCAAGGGTCTGCACGAAGCACTGAGCTGACCTGACCCGCCAGCCGGCCCCCGGCGGTCGGCGGGGGAGAGGGGGGGGCGGCGGGGCCTGGCGGGGACCGTCCGGGGCGATCCGGTGCGTCCGGTGCTGGCCCCGCCGCCGCGGGACCGCGGGATCAGTCGCGCAGGCCCGGCCCGTCGTACTGCTCGCGGTGACTGCCGTGCGCCGGACGGCCCGGCACCGGACCACCCGGCACCGTGGCGGCGTCCAGGCGAGCGGTGATCACCAAAGTGCCCTCCTCGATCTGGTAGTCCAGAGGGAGACCGAGGCCCCGCATGGCGCTGACCATGCCGGTGTTCGCCGCCTGCGTGACGGCGTACACGCTCGCGCAGCCCGCCTCGGCGGCCATGTCCACCAGCCGGCCCAACAGTTCCGCGCCGATGCCGCGCCGCTGCCACTCGTCCTCGACGAGCAGGGCGACCTCCGTCTCGTCGCCGTCCCACAGCAGATGACCGAGGCCGATGATCCGCCCGGAGGCGGTCTGCGCGGCGAGGGTCCGGCCGAAACGGGGACTGAGGAGGTGGTTCAGATAACGGTCGGCGTCCGCCACCGGACCGTGGTACCGCAGGCCGAGCGTGCGCGCCGAGCACCGCTCGTGCATCCGCAGGGCCGCCGCCAGGTCGCCCGGGCCGGCCCGGCGCACGGTGAGGGCGTTCCCCTCGGGCAGCGTCAGCACGTCCTCGCCGCGCGGAACCCGCGGACCGAGGCGGGTGTCCAGCTCCACCAGCGCGCGGGCCCGCGCGAACTCGGTGGGCGTGAAGGGCAGATACGGCCGCTCCACGGTGATCACCCCGCCCTCGGGCGCCCGCAGTCGCAGCACGGTGTCCTCCAGCACCCCCTCCGCCGGAACCTCCTCGTCCGCACGTCCGCCGCCGACCGGCCGGCCCGGCAGTGAACGGATCGTGCACCGGCCCAGCAACTGGCGCAGCGCCAGCGGAAGTTCGGCCGTGTCCAGCGCCGTGCGGGCGGCCAGGGCGAGCGCACGCGTCGGCGCGTCCACCAGGTCGTGCGCGTCGGCCCGCTCGATCCAGGTGTCCCGGCCGCCGGCCGCCGCGGCCGCCCCGGTCAGTTCCGGCGCCTCGACCCGGCCCGGGGCGCGCAGCAGGAACTCGTCCACCGTGCCCCGGGCCAGCGGATGCGTCTGCAGGCTCAGGATGTCGACGCCCCGGCCGGCCAGCGCCGCGCACAGCACCGCCAGCGAGCCCGGCTCGTCCCGCACCGTCGTCCGCATCCGCCACAGCGCGCTCGGCACCGGTGCCTCGTCACGGTCCGCCGGGAGGAGAGCGCGTGACGGCCCGGTCTGCCGCCGCCCGGCGGCGGCAGACCGGGCGCCGGTATCCTCCGCCGGGGGTGCGTGCCCGTGGCGCCGCGCCCACCAGGTGTGGAACCCCGCCGTGGCCAGGAGTGCCAGCGCCGAGACCGCCAGCAGCGCGGGCCCGTCCGGGCCGTGCCCGATCAGGTTCGCCACCCCGTCCGCCACCGCGACGGCCGTGAACAGCGCGGCGAGTTCGACCACGTCCCGTCGCCAGTGGTGCACCGGACGCCCGCGCCTCGCCGTCCGTGCCGTCCGCGTCACATCAGACATTTCTCTACTCATGCCGTCACTGTGAAGGAACCGTGTTGCGTGATCACGAACGCTCTGTGACTTACTGGTAAAGCGCGGATCCGCGCGGTTCGCCGCCTTCCCGGCGGCCCGTACCGCTTCGCGGGGACGGAACGTCCGCCCGGCCCGGCAGCACACCGCCGGCCCGTCGCCGCTCTCGTGCCGGGTCCCGGCCGACGCCGCGTGGAAGACGCCGCCTCCGGGGCCGGCCGGCCGATCCGGCGGCGAAGCCGCGCACCGGGGGATGACGCCGGCGCGCGGCACACGGAGAGCGTACGGGAACCGGAGTCACTGCCCGACCCGTCCCGGCTGCAGCACCTGGGTGAACAGCACGCCACCGTCCTGCTCCCGCAGCCGGACCGTCAGTTCGCCGCTGTCGCCGTCGATGTCGACCTCGCCGAAGAACTGGTAGCCCTCGGCGGGCGAGACGTCGGCCACGGCCGGCGCCTTGACGAACACCCGGTCGGGACCGAACGTCCCGTCGAGCGCACTGGCCGGGAAGGCACCCGCGTTGAGCGGGCCGGAGACGAACTCCCAGAACGGCGCGAAGTCCTTGAAGGCCGCCCGCGAGGGGTCGTAGTGCTGCGCCGAGGTGTGGTGGACGTCCGCGGTCAGCCACACCGTGCCGGTGATCCGCCGGTGCTTGACGAACCGCAGCAACTCGGCGATCTGCAGCTCCCGGCCGAGCGGCGCGCCCGGATCGCCCTGCGCGACCGCCTCGAAGTTCGGCCGGCCCTCGACCCCGTCGGGCACGACCAGCCCCAGCGGCATGTCCGCGGCGATCACCTTCCACACCGCCCGCGACCCGGCCAGCTCACGCTTGAGCCACTGCAACTGCTCGCGGCCCAGGATGCCCTGCGGGTCGCTCCTCTGGTCGTCGGGCGAGTTGGCGTTGCGGTAGGTCCGCATGTCCAGCACGAACACGTCCAGCAGCGGACCGTGATGGTGGACGCGGTAGATCCGGCCGTCCGGACGGCCGCTGACCGTGGAGACGGGGAAGTACTCGGAGAAGGCCCGCCGGGCCCGCCGCGCCAGGTCGTCGAGCCGCGTGCCGGCGGGGTAGGGGGTGCCGCCGCCGATGACCTCGCCGGGGTACCAGTTGTTGCGGACCTCGTGGTCGTCCCACTGGATGATGCCGGGCACCTGCGCGTTGAACCGGCGCAGCGCCCCGTCCAGCAGGTTGTAGCGGAAGTTGCCGCGGTAGTCGTCAAGGGAGACGGCGACGTGCGACTTCTCCTCGGTGGTGACGCTCCGGTAGACGCCGCCGTCCGGCAGGGCGGCCGTCGCCTGGATCGGGCCGTCGGCGTAGATGTTGTCGCCGCTGCACAGGAAGAAGTCCGGATCCAGCTTCGCCATGGCGTCGAAGATGCGGTAGCCGCCGATCGACTCGTTGATGCCCCAGCCCTGCCCGGCCAGGTCACCCGACCACACGAACCGGACGCCCTGGCGGCGGCGTGCGGGGGCGGTGCGGAAGGTGCCGTACGCCGGTTCGCCGGTGCGGCGCGGGTCGTGCGGGTCGGCCAGGAGCACGCGGTAGTGGATCTGCTCGCCCGGCGGCAGCCCGTGCAGCCGGGCCGTGCCCGTGAAGTCGGTGCCGGCGCCGAGGAGCGGCCCGTGCCATCTGCGGGGGTCGCGGAACGACTCGGTGGCGGACGTCTCGACGATCATCCGGGCCGGGCGGTCCGCACGCACCCAGACCAGACCCGAGTCGGCGGTCACGTCGCCCGCCTGCACGCCCCAGTCCGCCCGGGGACGGCCGGACAGGGCCAGCGCCGGTGCCGCGCCGAGCGCGCCGGGCAGGGTCAGGGCCGCCGACGCGGCCAGCGAGCCGCGCAGCACGCTGCGGCGGCCGGGAAGCGGACGAGGGGACATGGTGGGGCCTCCAGGGGCGAGATCCGGCCGGTGTTCGCAGCCACACCTACTGGTGCGGTACGGCGAACACGCGAACCGCAGGTGAACACCGGCCGCGCGCTCGGCCCGGCGGCGGGCTCCCCCCGACCGGCGACCCGCTGCCCGGTCAATGCCCGCCGGACAAAACGGTCCGCCGGCCAGGCCCGGTCCGCCGGACATACCCGGCCTGCCGGGGCGGCTCGCGTCCGCCGCCGGCCCTACGCGTCGGCCGCCTCCGCCATCAGCCGTACGCCCGCGCGGATCCGGGCCGGCGGCAGGTGGGCGTACCCCAGGACGAGGCACACGCCTGGCCCGGCGTCGTCACGTCCCCGGTCCGCCGCCGCGCCGGTCACGCCGCCGGGACGCGTCCGAGTGGTCCCCCCGCTCCGGGTGTCCGTGTCCGGGGCGGCGCCCGGGACCGTGGCCGGCCGGCCCGCGCCGCGCTCCGGGATCGTGTCCGCACGCGCGTGCGTGTACGCCGTCAGCGTGCGCACCGCGACACCGGCGGCGCTCGCGCGGGTGAGGAACCGGTCCTCCGGGCCGTAGCGTCGCGGCAGGGCGGCGATCAGGTGCAGACCGGCCGCGATCCCCGAGAGCCGTACGCCGGGGAAGTGCTCCCGCAGGGCGGCGACGAGCGTGTCCCGGCGTTCCCGGTAGGCGCGCTGGCAGCGGCGCAGCTGACGGTCGTAGTCGCCCCGCTCGACGAAGTGGGCGAACAGCGCCTGGTCGACGGTCGGATGACCGAGGTCCATGGTCCGCTTGCGCTCGACGACCTCGTCGGCCAGGGAGTCGGGCACGAGCAGCCACCCCAGCCGCAGCCCGGGCGCCAGGGACTTGCTGACCGAGCCCGCGTAGACGACGTGCTCGGGGTCCAGGCCCTGGAGCGCCCCGACCGGGGCACGGTCGTAGCGGAAGTCGCCGTCGTAGTCGTCCTCGAAGACCAGGCCGTCCACCGACCGGGCCCAGTCCAGCAGTTCGGTGCGGCGCCGGGCGGAGCACGCGATGCCGGTGGGGAACTGGTGCGACGGCGTGGTCACCACGGCCCGTAGCCCCGCGCGGTGCAGCGGCCCGAGGGCCGGACCCTGCGCGTCCAGCGGCAGCGGGACGGTGCCCACGCCGACGGAGGCGTACAGGGCGCTGTGCTGCGGGCTGCCGGGGTCCTCGACGCCGACCAGCCGCGTACCGCGCGCGTGCAGTACGGAGCCGAGCAGGCAGGTGGCCTGGGCCACGCCCGAGACGACCACGATCCGCTCGGGGTCGGCGACGACGCCCCGGCGCCGCGTGAGCAGCCCGGCCAGGGCCGTGCGCAGCCGGGGCAGCCCGCGCGGGTCCGGGTAGCCCAGGTCGTGATGGGGGAGGTCCGCCAGCACGGCGCGGTGCGCGGCGGCCCACGCGGTGCGCGGGAACAGGGACAGGTCGGGTGTGCCGGGCACGAAGTCGGCGCGGGCGCCCGGGGCTCGGGGAGCGAGGTCACGCGCGCGCGGGCGGGCCGCCCGGACGGCCCCGCCCACCCAGGTGCCCGCGCCGCGCCCGCTGCGCAGGTAGCCCTCCGCCGTCAGCTGCTCGTACGCCTCCGTGACCAGCCCCCGCGACACCCCGAGGTCCGCCGCGAGGTCACGGCTGGAGGGCAGCCGCGTTCCCGGGGCGAGCCGGCCCGAGCGGACCGCCTCACGCAGCGCCGCCTGGAGCGTGCGTCCGCGCGCGCGGGCGGGCGCGGACGCGGCCGGCAGCAGCAGCTCCCAGGCGGCGGTGCCGGTCAGCCCGCGCGGATTGGTCCCCGATGACGTCATGGAAGTGGACCTTAAACCGGACCGCCGCGCTGCCTAGCGTCGCCGTCATGAACGCCACCACCTCGCGCGGGGCGCTGCTCGCCGCGCTCGCCTGCCTCCTCGTCGGAGGGTCCTTCACCGCCAACAGCGTCCTCGGGCACTACCCCTGGGCGGGGGGCCAGTTCCTGCGCTACGCACTGGCCTGTCTGCTGCTCATGCCGCTCGCCGGACGGGGCGCGGCGGCCCGGCTGCGGTGGCTGACCCCGCGCCGGTGGGCCCGGCTCGCGCTGCTCGCCGCGGTGGGCATGGTCGGTTTCAACCTGGCCGTCATCGCCGCCGAGCGCACCGCCGAACCGGCCGTGCCCGGCGTCTTCGTCGGCTGCGCCCCGGTGGTCGTGGCGGTCCTCGTGCCGCTCCTGGAAGGACGCCGCCCGCGGCGGACCGTGCTCCAGGGCGCCTGCCTGGTCGCCGTCGGTGCCCTCGCGGTGCAGGGCTGGGGCCACACCGACGGCGCCGGGATCGCCTTCTCCGCGGGGGCGCTGGCGGGCGAGGCCGGTTTCGCGGTCCTCGCGGTGCCCGTGCTGTCTCCGCTCGGGCCCCGGCTGCTGTCGGCGGTGGTGTGCGCCGTCGCCGCCGTGGAGTCGGCGGCCGTGGGGCTCCTGCTCGACGGCGGCGCCTGGCTGCGGCGCCCGGACGCGGGTGAGGCCGCCGCGCTGCTGTGGCAGGCGGCGGTCGTGACCGTCGTCGGCTTCGTGTGCTGGTACATGGGCGTGCAGCGGATCGGCGCCGAGCGCGCCACGCTTTTCTCGGGCCTCATCCCGGTCGCCGCCGCCTGCTCCGCGCCCCTGGCCGGCACCGGTTCCTACGGCGCTGCCCAGGCCGTGGGCAGCGCCCTGGTCGGCACCGGGGTCGCCGTGGGCTCCGGGGCGCTGCGGCGGGCCCGGCGGCGCTCAGCGGCTCCCGTCGAGGAGCACCCGCGCGACCAGCGCCGGATCGTCGTTCATCGGGACGTGTCCGCAGCCGGGCAGCCGCACCAGCCGGGCCCGCGGGACGGTCTGCTTGGCGCGCACGCCCTGCCGGGGGATCAGCAGACGGTCCTTGGTGCCCCAGGCCACGGTGACGGGGATGCCCGGGATGTCGTCGGTGAACCGGACCCCGACGCCCGCCCTGAGCGTCTCCTCGAAGCCGGTGGCCTGCGCCAGGGCCAGCGTCTCGGCGACCACGGCCTCGGGTGAACGGCGGCCCGGCCGCGCGTAGATCGTGCTCGTCAGGACGGTGCGGCCGGCCGCCGTGCGCGACAGCCGCTCGACCAGCGGCAGCGGCGTGCGCCGGGCGACGGCCCGCATGCCCTGGAGCACGCCGAACGCGTACCGGCGTTCGGCCTGGGACCAGAACCCGGCCGGGGACAGCGCCGTGACGGACCGCGCCCGCTTCTCGCGGCCCAGTTCGAGGGCCAGCAGTCCGCCCAGGGAGTTGCCGGCCACGTGGGGCCGCTCGATCTCCAGGGCTTCGCACAGGGCGCCGAGGGCGGCGTTCATGGTCGGCAGGTCGTGCCGCAGCCCGTCGGGCAGGGCGGGCGACTCCCCGAAGCCGGGCAGATCGACGCAGATCACGTCCCGCTCCGCCGCGAGGAGGTGGACCACCGGGTCCCAGGCCTGCCGGTGGTGGCCTATGCCGTGCAGCAGGAGCAGCGGCTCACCGGTGCCCACGCGCGCGTAGGACAGCGTCACGGTCCGCGGACCGTGCGCGGAGGGGACCGGGAAGGAGACGGTGGCTGACATGGATGCTCCTCATCGGGGTCATCGGGGTCATCGGGGTCAGGGGCGGGGCACGCACGGGGATCACCGGGACGCCGGGATCGCGAGCGGGCATCGGGTAGACAGCTTGTCAGCAATTACTACCGGCGGGTAGCCCCCCCGGCACACGGGAGCGCCCCCGTTCCCCGGGATCGTCTGGACACCGCCGCGCGGGTCGGCTGGGACGGCGTGGGAGCTCAAACGGCGGCCCCGCCACCCCGGTCCTGGCCGGCGGCGAGCCCGACGGCGTCTTCCGGGTGGGCGTCGCCGACGGCCGGATCAAGACCGTCCACATCATCCGTAATCCAGACAAACCGGCGCCTCTCGCCGGCGTATGAGCCGCTCCGGCGAACCGGCCGGCGGCCCGGGGCGCCGCGTCCGGCTCCCGCGGGGCGGCCGAAGCCCCCGTCCGCATGACGGGGGCTTCGCCGTCATGCCGTGAACGCCCGCCTGCGCGAACGCCGCGTGAACGCTGTGCGCCGCGGCGGGCCCCGGCCCCCATGCGGCCGATGATTGGTCTTGACCAAGGGTGAGGGCAGCCCTATGGTCGCAGATAAGTGCAACAACCTTTAATAAACAAGGGCGCTGAAACGCCGCCGAACCACGGCGATTGCGGAGGACAGGGTGGGGACCACGCAGCTGGAATCGGTGCCGGAGCCGAAGTACTGGCACCTGAAGACCGTGCTCAGTGAGGCACTGGACTCCGAGTTCTCGGTCGGCGAGATCCTGCCCAACGAGCGGGACCTGGCCGCGCGCTTCGGAGTGGCCCGGGCGACCCTGCGCCAGGCCCTGGAACAGCTGGAGCTGGAGGGCAGACTGCAGCGCCGCCGCGGGGTCGGGACCACCGTCGCACCCCCGCGCGTGGGTGTGGCGGTCGGCGGCGAGCAGCACACCTGGCCGGGCACGGCGGACGACGCCTGGCATCCCGTGGACTGCGTCCAGGCGGTACCGCCCGCGGCTGTCGCCGACGCCCTGGGGGGCGACCGCGACGAGCCCGTGCACACGGTGCGCCGGTCCCGGGTGAGCCACGGCCAGCCGGTCGCCGCCGAGCTGCTGTACGTGCCGGCGTCCTCGGTGCCCGACCTGACCGCGATCGACGCGCCCTCGGGACCGGCACGCGCGCGTGCCGTGCTGCGCGAGCTGCAGCGCCTGGACCTGGAGGGCCAGGAACGGGCGGTCGAACTCGGCTCGGCCCGCGCCGACGACGCCAAGGAGCTGGACCGGCTGCCCGGCGCGCCCGTCCTCGTGGTGACGACGCGCTTCGTCGCCGCGGGGGGCACCGCCGCGCTCTCCGTGGCCACCTACCGGGCCGACACCTGCCGGCTCACCTTCGGGGACTCAGGGCGTGTGGAGATCCACCACGGCCCGGAACGGAAGGCCTCCTGACCACCGGCTGACGGGCCTTTGCGCCGCCCCGCGGAGCGGCCGCCGCCGTGGAGCCGCCCCGCCGGGGCCCGGCGCCCAGCCCTGCGGGTGCCGCCGCCCGCGGGGTTCAGCGGCGGTTCGTCATCGTGCTCTCCACGGCGAAGAGCTCCTCCTCGACGTGGTCCAGGGCCAGCCGCAGGGCGCCCGTCGTCACGGCGGCCTCGCCGAGCACCGACAGGGTCACCTGCGGGGTCCGCAGGCAGTAGCGGGCCAGTTCTCGCCGCAGCGGTTCCAGTACCCCGTCCAGGCCCGCCGCCCAGCCGCCGACCACCACCAGTTCCGGGTCCAGGGCCAGCACCAGTGCCGCCACGTCGTGCACGAGCCGCTGGATGAAGCGGTCCACGGCCGCGAGGGCCCGCTGGTCGCCTTCCCGGGCCAGGGCGAAGACGCCCGCCACCGCCTGCTCGTCCAGGGGGTGCAGCGGCTGGTCCGTGGTGGACAGGAGCGTCTCGGGCGTGACGTCCCGTCCCAGCAGGTGCAGCGCGCCGATCTCGCCGGCGGCACCGCCGAACCCCCGGTGCAGCCGGCCGCCGATCAGCGAACCGGCGCCCGGGCTCAGCCCCGCCAGCACGAACACCACGTCGTCCGAGGCGGTGGCGGCGCCCTTCCAGTGCTCGGCGAGCGCCGCCGCGTTGGCGTCGTTCTCCACCAGCACCGGGCACCGGAAGGAGCGCCCGAGCCGTTCGCCCAGGTTCAGGCCCGTCCAGCCGGGCAGCGCGGTGCCCAGCCGCACGACACCGCCCGCCTCGACGATCCCCGGGGTTCCCACCCCGACGGCCCGCAGCGAACTGCGCGGAACCCCGGCCCTGCGCAGCAGTTCGGCGACCGCGGTGCGCAGCCGCTCCAGGCGTTCGTCCGCGTCGGCGGCCTCGCCCACCTCCTTGGCCTGGGCGCCGAGCACCCGCCCGTCGAGGTCGGACAGGAGCGCCGCGACGCGGTGGGCACCGATCTCCAGGCCGAGCAGGTGCCCGGCCTCGGCCCGGAACCGGTAGCGCCGTGCGGGCCGCCCCTGACGCCGGGCCGCGCCCTCCTCGGCGGCCTTCTCGGCGACCAGGCCCGCTTCCACGAGGTCCTCGACGACGCCCTCGACCGTCGGCCGGGACAGGCCGGTCAGCCGGGTGATCTCCGTGAGCGTCGCGCAGTCCGCGGCACGCAGCGCGTGCAGCACCACCGCGGAATTGATCCTTCGCAGCAGCGAGGGATCCCCGCCGGTCAGCCGCCCCAACGTCCGTCCTCCCAGCTCGTGCGCGTGTTGGGCGGATCGTACTCGGCGCGGGCCGGGGCAGCGAGTGCCGGTACGGCGGGTGCGGTGCCGCCCGGGGGCAGCCGGCCCGGCCGGTCCGGTCCCGGGCGGGCCCCCGGCCCCGATCGCCGTCAGGCCCTCCGCCAGCGCAGTACTCCCGCCGCAGCGCGCGCACCCCCGCCTGACGCACCGCCAATTGTCAGTGGTGGCCGCTTTACTGGAACGCATGGACATCGCGAAGGCTCTCGCTGTGATCGACCGGCTGTGCGCCGCGGCGTTTCCCGCCGAGCCCACCAGGACGGACGTCGGCACGGCGGGGCCGGGTTACCTGATGGCCGAGTTGGCGACGAGCGACGACTTCTGGGAGGACGACGGCAGCCGGCGGGAGGAGACGGCGGATCAGTTCCAGTGCGACCGCGACGGGCTGGGGGAGCGGTTGACCGAGCGGTGGGGGAGTCCGCAGGCGTTCAGCCTGTACAGCGTGTTCGAACGGGTCACGCGCGGGGAGGAGACGGCGGAGCCGTGGGCCTCGCTCAGCGGGCACGTGCCCGACGTCCAGGTGTGGCGGGCGTCCGGGAGCGGCCGGTGGATAGCCCTCGGCGTCTCCCAGTGGGACCAGGAGCTGCCCTTCCAGCTCCTGGCGGTCGTCACGGCCACCGACCCGCCATGACCGGCGTGAGTGCCGCGTCTCCCGGACCACCACGAGGGCGGCGGCCGGAGGGACGGCCACGACCACCTCGACTCCCGCGACGGCCGCACGCCGTCACACGGCCTCCGCCGCCGCCCGCAGCCGGGCGAACTCCACGGCCATGGTCTCCGCTGTCCAGTGCGCGTTCAGACCGCTCGGATTGGGCAGCACCCACACCCGGGCGGAGCCGATCGTCCGCTCCTGCGGCCCGACCTGCGCCCGGCGTTCGCCGAAGGCCGCCCGGTACGCGGTGACACCGACCACGGCCAGCCACCGGGGCCGCAGCCGTGCCACCTTGAGCGCCAGCAGCCGCCCGCCCTCGCGGTACTCCTCCGCCGTCAGCTCGTCGGCCCGGGCCGTCGTGGGCCGGGCCACCACGTTGGTGATCCCGAGCCCGTACGACAGCAGCTCGTCCTGTTCGGCGGGCTTGAGCAGTCTCGGGGTGAACCCGGAGCGGTGCAGCACCGGCCAGAACCGGTTGCCGGGGCGGGCGAAGTGGTGGCCCGTCACGGCGGTCGTCAGACCGGGGTTGATGCCGCAGAACAGCACGCTGAGACCGTCCGCGACCACGTCCGGTACGAGACGGTCGCGGGCGGCCTCGAGCTGTGCCTGGGTGAAGCGGGTCAGAGGATCGCCCCCGGGGCGTAGGCGGCGGCCTCCGGGTGCTCCTTGACGATCGCCTCGATACGGCCGACGACCGCGCCGACCTGGTCGGCGGCGGCGCCCGTGAAGGACAGCTTGTCGGCCATCAGCTCGTCCAGCTGCGCGCGGTCGAGCGGGAGGCGCTCGTCGGCGGCCAGCTTGTCGAGCAGGTCGTTGCGCTCGGCGCCCTGTTCGCGCATGGCGAGCGCGGTCGCCACGGCGTTCTCCTTGATGGCCTCGTGGGCCACCTCACGGCCGACACCGGCGCGCACCGCGCCCATCAGCACCTTGGTGGTGGCGAGGAACGGCAGGTAGCGGTCCAGCTCGCGGGCGATCACCGCGGGGAAGGCACCGAACTCGTCGAGCACCGTGAGGAAGGTCTCCAGCAGTCCGTCCAGCGCGAAGAACGCGTCCGGCAGCGCGACCCGGCGCACCACCGAGCAGGAGACGTCACCCTCGTTCCACTGGTCGCCCGCCAGCTCGCCGGTCATCGAGGCGTAGCCGCGCAGGATCACCATGAGGCCGTTGACGCGTTCGCAGGAACGGGTGTTCATCTTGTGCGGCATCGCCGAGGAGCCGACCTGGCCGGGCTTGAAGCCCTCGGTGACCAGCTCGTGCCCGGCCATCAGACGGATCGTCTTGGCCAGCGACGACGGGGCCGCCGCGAGCTGCACCAGCGCGGTGACGACCTCGTAGTCGAGGGAGCGCGGGTAGACCTGGCCGACCGAGGTGAAGGCCTGGCCGAAGCCCAGGTGGGCGGCGATCCGCCGCTCCAGCTCCGCCAGCTTCGCGGCGTCGCCGCCGAGCAGGTCCAGCATGTCCTGCGCGGTGCCGACCGGGCCCTTGATGCCGCGCAGCGGATAGCGGCCCAGCAGTTCCTCGACCCGCCCGTACGCCACCAGCAGCTCGTCGGCCGCGGTGGCGAACCGCTTGCCCAGGGTGGTGGCCTGCGCGGCGACGTTGTGGGAGCGGCCGGCCATGACCAGCTCGCCGTACTCCGCGGCCAGCTTGCCCAGTCGGGCCAGGACGGCCACCGAGCGGTCGCGCACCAGTTCCAGCGAGAGCCGGATCTGCAGCTGCTCCACGTTCTCCGTGAGGTCGCGGGAGGTCATGCCCTTGTGCACGTGCTCGTGCCCGGCGAGGTCGTTGAACTCCTCGATCCGTGCCTTCACGTCGTGCCGCGTGACCTTCTCGCGCTCGGCGACGGAAGCCAGGTCGACCTGGTCCAGAACACGCTCGTAGTCGGCGATGGCCGCATCCGGGACGTCGATCCCGAGATCCTTCTGGGCGCGCAGCACGGCGAGCCAGAGCTGCCGCTCCAGCCTCACCTTCTGCTCGGGCGACCACAGCGTGGCGAGCTGGGCGGAGGCGTAGCGTCCGGCGAGGACGTTGGGGATGCGGGGCTTGGCGGGAGCGGAAGTCACGTGTACGGATTCTACTGGCGAATCGTGCAGGCCAGCGCCACCGGGGCCTTCGTCCGAACCTACGAGGGCCGGGAACCGGAGGAGCCGAGGTGCTGCGCGCCGGCCGCGTCCGGGCCCGGGTAGGGCAGCAGCTCGGGACGCTTGGCCGGGCGCCCGTCACCGGAGGAGCGGCCGGTCAGCCGCCTGCCTATCCAGGGGAGCAGGTGCTCCCGGGCGAAACGGGCGTCCGCGGCCCGGCGGGTCAGCCAGCCCGGCGGCACGGTCGCGGGCAGCGGCGTGCGCCACTCGGGGTCCTCCGGCTCGTGGCCGAGCGCCTGCCACACCGCCTCCGCGACCCGGCGGTGGCCCTCTTCGGTCAGATGCAGCCGGTCCACGCCCCACAGGCGCGGGTCGGCGAGCGACGGGGCCCCGTACAGGTCGGCGACGACCGCGCCGTGCCGCTCGGCCAGCTCGTCGACGCAGGCGTACAGCTCCTCCATGCGGGGCCGGAACCGCTCCAGGACGGGGCCCTGGCGGCCCGGGCTGCGCATCAGCACGAGCTGCCTGCACGACGGCGCCAGCCGCTCCACCGCCTGCGTGAGCAGTCCGCGCACCCGGCCCATGTCGCACTTGGGCCGCAGGGTGTCGTTCAGTCCGCCGACCAGGGTGACCACGTCGGCCCGCATGGCAGCCGCCGCCTCGACCTGCTCGTCGACGATCTGCCCGATGAGCTTGCCCCGCACGGCGAGGTTGGCGTACCGGAAGCCGGGGCTGCGCTCGGCCATCCGGGCCGCCAGCAGGTCGGCCCAGCCCCGGTAGGAGCCGTCGGGCAGCAGGTCCGACATGCCCTCGGTGAAGGAGTCGCCGACCGCGACCAGGCTGGAGTACGGGGGGTTCGTGGCGTTCGTCTGCATGGCGTGAGCGATGGTAACCCACCGCCACATCCGCATACCAAGCGGTCGGTCTCACCGGGCAGGTCCCATTCCCACCGGCCGGGACCACCAGCCAGGCCCGCCGCCCGGGCCCGCTGCCTGGACCGGCCACCCGGGCCCGCCGCCTGGACCGACCACCCGGGCCCCGGGTCCTGGGCCACCCGCTGGCGCCCGCCTCGGTCAGGACGGCGGGCCCCTGCCTCAGACGCGCTGCCCGAACAGTTCCCGCAGCACGTCCTCCATCGTCACCAGCCCGGCCAGCCGCCCGTCGGTGCCCAGCACCGCCGCGAGGTGCGTACGGCTGCCGCGCATCGCGGTCAGCACGTCGTCCAGCGGGGTGCTCTCCCTGACCCGGGCGATCGGGCGCATGTCACGCGGCCGGAACGGCTCGGTGCGCGGCGAGGCGTCCAGCGCGTCCTTCACATGCAGGTACCCGATGATCCGGCGCTGCTCGTCGACCACGGGGAAGCGCGAGAAGCCGGACTCGGCCGACAGCCGCTCCAACTGCTCAGGAGTGACCCCGAGACGGGCGTAGACCACCTGCTCCAGCGGCAGCACGACGTCGCGCACCGGTCGGCTGCCCAGCTCCAGCGCGTCGTGGAGCCGCTCCTGCGCCCGGTCGTCGATGAGACCGGCCTCGCTGGCGTCCTTGACGATCTCGGCCAGTTCCGTGTCCGTGAAGGTGGCCGAGACCTCGTTCTTGGCCTCCACCCGCAGCAGCTTGAGCAGGACGTTGGCGAACGTGTTCACCGTGAAGATCACCGGACGCAGCGCGCGGGACAGCGCGACCAGCGGCGGGCCGAGCAGGAGTGCGCTGCGCACCGGCTCCGCGAGCGCCACGTTCTTGGGCACCATCTCGCCGAGCAGCATGTGCAGATAGGTCGCCAGCGCCAGCGCGATCACGAACGACACCGCGTGGCCCGCCCCGGACGGCACACCGACCGCGTGGAACACCGGCTCCAGCAGGTGCGCTATCGCGGGTTCGGCGACCACACCGAGGACCAGGGTGCACAGGGTGATGCCGAGCTGTGCCGCCGCGAGCAGCGCCGACACGTGCTCCAGGCCCCACAGCACGCTCCGGGCGCGCCGGTCGCCCTCCTCGGCGTACGGCTCGACCTGGCTGCGGCGCACCGAGATCAGCGCGAACTCGGCGCCCACGAAGAAGGCGTTGACGACCAGGGTCGCCAGACCGATCAGAATCTGTACGGCGGTCACCGGCCGGCCCTCTTCCCGTCGCTCAGGTGCTTGTCCGCGTGCCGGTCGCGCACCGCGGCGGCGGCGTCGTGACGGCTGCCGTCGAGCGGGGCGTGCAGCAGCACACGGGCCGCGCGGCGCCCGCTCGCGTCCACCACGTCCAGCCGCCAGCCCGCCACGTCCAGGACGTCGCCCGTCTGCGGTATCCGGCCCAGTTCCGCGGCGACCAGGCCCGCCAGGGTCTCGTAGGGACCGTCGGGCGCCCGCCAGCCCACGCGGGCCAACTGGTCGACCCGGGCGGAGCCGTCGGCCGAGAACAGGGAGCGGCCCTCGTCGTCCGCCCCGGCCGGGGCGAGGTCGGGTGTCTCGTGCGGATCGTGCTCGTCGCGCACCTCGCCGACGACCTCCTCGACGATGTCCTCCAGGGTCGCCACCCCGGCCGTGCCGCCGTACTCGTCGATGACGACCGCCATCGTCCGCCTGCCGGACAGCCGGTCCAGGAGCCGGTCGACGGTCAGCGACTCGGGGACGAGCATCGGCTCGCGCATGATCTCGGAGACCCGCAGGTGGGTGCGGCGCTCGGCGGGCACCGCCAGGACGTCCTTGACGTGGGCCGTGCCCACCACCGAGTCCAGGCTGCCGCGGTACACGGGGAAGCGGGACAGACCGGTGGCCCGGGTCGCGTTCGCCACGTCCTCGCAGGTGGCCTGGGCCTCCAGGGCGACGACCTGGACCCGCGGCGTCATCACGTTCTCCGCGGTGAGGTCGGCCAGGTTGAGCGTGCGGACGAACAGCTCGGCGGTGTCCGCCTCCAGGGCGCCCTGCTTGGCCGAGTGCCGGGCCAGCGCCGCCAGTTCCTGGGGCCCGCGCGCGGAGGCCAGCTCCTCGGCGGGCTCCACCCCGAGCCTGCGCACCACGCGGTTCGCCGTGTTGTTCAGGTGGGTGATGAACGGGCGGAACGCGCCGCTGAACCAGCGCTGCGGGGTGGCCACGCGCCGGGCCACGGCCAGCGGTGAGGAGATCGCCCAGTTCTTGGGCACCAGCTCACCCACCACCATCAGGAACACGGTGGACAGGGCGGTGCCCACGACCAGGGCCACGGAGGTCGCCACGGACCGCGAGATGCCCAGCGACTGGAGCGGACCCGCGAGGAGCTTGGCGATCGAGGGCTCGGCGAGCATGCCGACGACCAGGTTGGTGACGGTGATGCCGAGCTGCGCGCCGGACAGCTGGAACGTCAGGTTCCGTACGGCTTTTAGGGCACCGGCGGCGCCGCGCTCACCGCGCTCGGCCGCGCGCTCCAGCGCGCCGCGCTCGACGGTGGTGAGCGAGAACTCGGCCGCGACGAAGGCGCCGCAGGCCAGCGACAGCAGGACCGCCACGAGCAGGAGGAGCACTTCGGTCATCGGGTCACCCCCCTCCCATGGTCGGCCAGGACACGGGGGATCGCGCGGTGGTGCGTACGGCTACTGGGAGGCTCGCCCATGGACGGACGCTCACAACCTTTCATGGAGGACCGGGTGTCCCTCCATGGTAAAGGACGGGCAAAAATACCCTCCGGAGTGCCGGGCTTCCGGTCAGTCCGTCCGGTCCGCGAGCGGCTTCATCCAGCGCCGCCAGTGCTCCTCCGGCGCGTAACCCGCCGCCCGCCAGGCGAGGTGCGCCCGCTCGTTGCGCGTGAGCACCATCGCGTCGCCGCGCCGCCCGCCGAGCCGTACGAAGCGTTCCTCGGCGGCGGCGAGCAGGGCCGAGCCGATGCCCCGGCGCCTGCGCCCGGGATGCACCGCCAGCCGGTACAGGTGGCAGCGCCAGCCGTCGAAGCCCGCGATCACGGTGCCGACCAGCTCACCGGCGTCCTCCGCCAGCAGCAGCGCCTCCGGGTCGCGTGCGACCAGTCGTGCCACGCCGTCCCGGTCGTCACTGATGCTCGTGCCCTCCGCCGCCGTCCGCCAGAAGGCCAGCACGGTGTCGAGGTCGGCGGGGACCGCGGGCCGGATACGCATGTCAGTCATGGCGCGATCCCACCACCCAGGCCCGTGCATCGAGCCCGAATTCCATCATGCGGACGTTCGGCCCCGCCGTTCCGCCGTTCCGCCGTTCCGCCGTCTCTCCGCTCACCCCGCCTCGGTCACCGGTCCCCTCACTCGTGCGCGATCGCCGCCAGCACGTTCATCCGGGACGCCCGCAGGGCCGGCAGCAGGGCCGCGACGATCCCCACCACGGCCGAGCCGATCACGACCGCCACGATCGTGCTCCACGGGATCGCCAGCGTCTTCATCCCCTGCAGGGCCAGGACCCGCTGGGTGCACAGCCCCCACACCAGTCCGAGCGCCAGTCCGAGGACCGCGCCGAACACCGCGATCACCACCGACTCCAGCCGGATCATGCGCCGCAGTTGCCGCCGCGCCAGCCCGATGGCCCGCAGCAGCCCGATCTCCCGCGTCCGCTCCACCACCGACAGCGCCAGCGTGTTCACCACTCCGAGCACGGCGATCACGATGGCCAGCCCGAGCAGCGCGTAGACCAGGTAGAGCAGCACCGCGATCTGGTCGTGCACCAGCTTCTTGTAGTCGGCCTGGTCACGCACCTGCACGGTCGGATACGGGGCGAGGGTCTTCTCCAGCCGCTCGCGCAGCCGGGCGGGGCTCGTGCCCGGGGCGGCGTTCACGTACAACGCGGCGTCCTGCGTGCCGGGGGCGTACCGGTCCAGGGTGCCGATGCCCAGGTACAGGCCGCCCTGGAGACCGAACCCCTCCGCCGTGTCCTGGTCGGTCAGGGCTCCGACGGTCAGGTCGCCCCGGAGTCCGCCCTGGAACTCCGCGGGCACTGCGGTGCCCAGCCGCACGCCGTGCTTGCGCGCGAAGTCCACGTCCATGGCCAGGTGCCCGCCGGCCAGCGCCGTCGCGGTGTTCCCGGCCGAGTACGTCATGTGGGCGACGTCGTCCAGCCGACGGTCGTAGGCGGAGGCGACCGTCTCGACCCGCTTGCCGTCCGGCAGCCGCACCGCGATCGCCGCCAGCCGCTGCCGGACCACGAGACCCGCCCCGGCAGTGGCCCGGACGGTGTGCGTGACCTGCTGCGGGAAGGGCATGAACGTGCGGTTCTGCACGATGTAGTCGGCGCCGAGCGTGCGTTCGATCTGGTGGTCGATGGAGCGGGTCATGGAGGCGCTGGCCACCGACATCCCGCCGACCAGGGCGAGGCCCACCATCAGGGCGGCGGCCGTGGCACCGGTCCGGCGCGGGTTGCGCAGGGCGTTGCGCTGGCTCATCCGGCCGACCGCGCCGAAGAGCGCGGGGAACCAGCCGCCCAGCACCCGGATCAGCGGACGCACCAGGAGCGGGCCCGCGATCACGGTCGCCACCAGCGTCAGGACGACACCGAACCCGAGGAGCGTGACGGCGGTCGCGGTCCGGCCGGCCGCGGCGCACCCCCCGAGCGCTACCGCACCCGCAGTGCCGAGCACCGCCCCCGCCACCGCGCGGACCTTCAGGGGCCGCCCCACGCCGGCGACCTCGGTGTCCGCGAGGGCCGCCATCGGGGAGACGGCCGCGGCGCGGCGGGCCGGGAGGTAGGCCGCCACGAACGTCACGCCGACCCCGATGACGTACGCGGCCAGGGGTGTCGTCCACCCGATCACCATCTCGGTCGTGCGCAGGTGCATGCCGAAGACGCCCAGGAGGCGGATCAGGCCGGCCGCGAGACCGATGCCGGCCGCCAGGCCCAGCGTGGAGCCGGCCAGGCCCAGCAGCACCGCCTCGGTCAGCACCGACCGGCGCACCTGCCGCCGGTCGGCGCCCAGGACGCGCAGCAGCCCCAGCTCGCGGGTGCGCTGGGCGATCAGCATCGCGAAGGTGTTGACGATCAGGAAGACACCGACGAGGACCGCGATCCCGGCGAAGCCGAGCATCACGAACTTGATGATCGCCAGGAAGGGGCCGAGGCTCGCCGCGGCCGACCTCGCGTGCTCGGCCGCAGTCTTCACGTCGTACGCCCCGGCGCCGCTGCCCAGTGCCGCCACGATCCGCTCTCGCAGCCCGGTGTCCGTGACGCCGGCCGCCGCGTCGACGGAGATGCTGGTCGCGCGGGCCGTCGAGCCGAGCAGCCGGGTCTGCGCGGTCGGCGTGTCGAGGTACAGCAGCGCCGCGCCCGGATTGGTGGTGGTGAAGGTGGCGATGCCCACCACCCGCACCCGGAAGGTGCCCGGCTGCGCCTGGACCGTCAGCACGTCACCGGTCCGCACGTGCTGGTGCGCGGCCGTGTCCGCGTCCAGCAGGGCCTCGCCGGGGCCGTGCGGGGCGTGTCCCGAGGTCAGTCTCACCGGGCTGTGGTCGGTGACCTCCCAGTTTCGGGCGACGGTGGGGGCGCCGGTGGTCGGGCCGACCGGCCGGTTCCGGCTGTCGACGACGACCACGGTGTCGACCGAGGCGTCGACGTGGGCGGCCGCGACGCCCGGCACGCGGGACAGCCGTCCGGCGAGCGAGGCGGGCACGGTCTGCACGGCCCCCGTGTGCAGGGGCGATCTCAGCTCCTGCCGGGGGGCCACGGTGACATCGGCCGCGGTGGAGGCGAAGAGCCGGTCGAAGGTGCGGGATACGGTGTCGGAGAAGATCGTGCTGCCCGCGACGAAGGCCACGGACAGCACGATGGCCAGGGCGGAGAGCAGCAGCCGCCCCTTGTGGGCGAGGAAACTGCGCAGCGTCGCCTTGAGCACGCCGGTCAGGCCTCCTCGACGGCGGTGCCGTCCCCGTCGCGGAACAGGGGGCCGCCGCCTGCCGGCAGGCCGCCGATCAGACCGGGTGCGGGCGGGCGCAGGTCGGCCCCGGCGAACAGGCGCATGCGCTCCAGCACCGCCTCGGCCGTCGGGTGGGGCATCTCGTCGACGATCCGGCCGTCCGCGAGGTAGAGCACCAGGTCGGAGTGGGCGGCGGCGCCCGGGTCGTGGGTCACCATGACGACGGTCTGTCCGAGGCCGTCGACGGCGTCCCGCAGGAAGCCGAGCACCTCCAGGCCCGCCCGCGAGTCGAGGTTGCCGGTCGGCTCGTCCGCGAAGATCAGTTCCGGCCGGGAGGCGAGGGCCCGCGCGCAGGCCACCCGCTGCTGCTGGCCGCCGGAGAGCTGCGCGGGCCGGTGCCCGAGCCGGTCCCTCAGCCCCAGCGTGTCGACGACCTGGTCCAGCCACCGCGGGTCGGGCCTGCGGCCCGCGATGTCCATCGGCAGGGTGATGTTCTCCAGGGCGTCGAGCGTGGGGATGAGGTTGAACGACTGGAACACGAACCCGATCCGGTCCCGCCGCAGCCGGGTCAGCTCGCGGTCCTTCAGAGCGGTGATCTCGGTGTCACCGATCCAGACCTGCCCGGCCGACACGGTGTCCAGCCCCGCCAGGCAGTGCATCAGCGTGGACTTGCCGGAGCCGGAGGGACCCATGACCGCGGTGAAGCGGCCGCGGGCGATGTCCACGTCCACCGAGTCCAGGGCGAGTACGGCCGTCTCGCCCGATCCGTACGCCTTGGTCAGCCCGCGGGCGCGGGCCGCCGCGCCCGCGGCCGGCGCACGGCCCGGCATGACGACGGGTGGGGACACGGTGGCCTCCTCGGCGGCGGGTCGGCCCGGAATGTCCTGACTCATAACTTTTCTCTCCCCGGTCGAGCGTAGTGTGACCGACCGCCCGGCCGGTATCCCCCCGAGGGCCGAGCCGGTCCTGCGGGCACCGCCGCCGTTCCTGTCCTCCCTTGCCGTTGCTAGCGGTCCGGCGCTAGCGTCGAGGCATGGCGAAGACCCAGCTGAACGTGCGGGTGGACGAGGGCACGGCCCGCGCCGCCCGCGAACGCGCCCTCGCCCGCGGCATGAGCGTCAACCGCTACATCGAGGAACTGGTCCGTCAGGACACGGGCGAGATCGGCCGCACCTTCGTGGAGGCCGCCGCCGACTTCATGAAGAGCTACGAGGCCGTCTTCGCGCAGGAGTTCGACGGAGCGTCCGTACGCCGACCGGTGCCGAGCGCGGCCGAGGACCCCGCGACCGTCGCGGACGGGGAACACCCGAAGGCGGCGGAGGAGGAACCCCCGACCGTCGGCGACGAGGGCCGCGCCATCGCCGCGGCCGAGGGCCCCGCGACCGTCGCCGGCGAAGAGCGCGCGATCGTCGCGGACGACGTCACGCATCACCGCGAAGGGCGTCGCTGAGCCCTTGAGCGACGTCCGCATCGACCTTGCCTGGCTGCTCATGCTCGCCGAACGCATGACACCCGGAGACCCCCAGGTCACCGACTGGGGCGCCCTGGTGGCCGCGGTGGCGCGCCACCGCGCCGAGATCTTCGACGTGCCCGTCTACGACTCCCCGCAGGCGCGCGCCGCCGCGCTGCTGCAACTCCTCGTCCACGTCCCCGCCCTGGAGCGCTCCAACGCGCTGTTCGCCTCCGCGGTGGCGTACGCGTACCTGGTCGCCAGCGGACTGAAGGTCTCCCCCTCGCCCGAACAGGTGCGTGATCTGGCGCGGCTGGTCAAGAGGGGGGACGCCTCGGTGCACGAGATCGCCCGAGAACTGCGCCGGTGGAGCGCGTGACCGGCTGATCAGGGGCCTGCGCCGGGCCCGCCTCCCGCACCGGACCGGGACCCTGGGCCCGGCCCCCCGCCCGGGTCGTGCCGTCCGTCCGCGGCCGGGCGCCAGGCCGTGCCCAGTGAGCAGTACGAACTCGGCAGGACCGGCCCCGTCTCCGGCAGCAGCACCCGGCGGCAGGGACCCAGGACGAAACCGGCCGTCCGCAGCGCGGCCACCGGATCGCGCGACAGACGGCAGCCGCCGCTCAACGGCGGCCACACCGTGCGGTCCAGGGCCCGCTGGGCGAGGCGCATCGCCCGGCCGCCGCCCACGCCGTGCTCGAGGAACCGCACCTCGCCGCCCGGCCGCAGCACCCGCCGTGCCTCGGCCAGGGCCCGGGACACGTCGTGCACGCTGCACAGCACCAGCGAGAACACCACCGCGTCGAAGGCCTCGCTCTTGACCGGCAGCGCCTCGGCGCACCCCGGCACCACGTCGACCGGCACGTCGGCGCGCAGGGCCGCCGCCACGGCCTTGTGCCGCAACAGGCGCTCCGGCTCGATCGCGACGACCTCCGCGACCCCGCCGGGGTAGTGCGCGAAGTTCAGCCCGTTGCCCGCGCCGATCTCGATCACCCGTCCCGTGAGACCGGCCAGCAGCCGCTCGCGCAGCCCCGCCATGCCCAGCCGGGTCTCCGCGGCCACGCTGAGGCGGGCGTAGCAGCGGGCGAACAGCGGATGACGGACGGGATCGCGCCCGGCCCTGCCGGAGCCCGTGGTGGAGCAAGGCGGCATGCTGGCCTCCCGGTCCGTATCGGTGCCTGGGGTGAGTGTCCCCCGTCCGGCCGCCCGGCACGCGCGGCCGCCACCCGCGCGCGGGAGCACGCCCGCTGCCACGCGCGGGAGCGCGAGGAGCCGTCAGTGCGCGGGAGCGCGCCCGGCCTGACCGAACGGCGCGGGCGCCTCGCGCACCGCGAAGGCCGCCGCGTCCCAGCTGCCGTCGAGGCGCGGCGCGAGCCACTGCCCGGCGTCCCTGCGGAAGGCGGCCGGCGCCAGTGCCCCCGCACCCTCGGGCAGCGCGCCGAGCAGGGGGGCGCCGGCCACCAGCGGCAGGTCGGCGACGTTGCACCGGGAGGCCAGGTCGGGGCGGGCGGGCCAGCTGCCGATCACCACACCGAGCAGGGCCAGCTCGCGCTCGCGCAGCGCACGGGCGGTCAGCTCGGTCGTGTTCAGCGTGCCGAGCCCGGCGGAGGCGACCACGAGCACAGGGGCCCGCAGCAGCTTCGCGGCGTCCGCGAGGGTCCCGCCCGCCGCGTCGAACCGCACGAGGAGGCCGCCGGCGCCCTCCACCAGCACCAGGTCGTGCTCGGTCGCCAGCTTGGCGGCGGCCTCGGCCACCTCCTCCGGCCGCACCGGCGCCCGTCCGGCACGCAGCGCGGCCGTGCCCGGTGCCAACGGCTCGGGGTAGCGGGCGACCTCACGTGCCGTCACCGGACCGGCGAGCCGCGCGACCTCGTCGGCGTCCCCGCGCTCGTGCGGGCCCACACCCGTCTGCGCGGCCTTCAGCACGGCCACCGACCGGCCGGCCGCGAGGGCCGCCGCGGCGACGGCGGCCGTCGCGACGGTCTTGCCGACCTCCGTGCCCGTCCCCGTGATCACCAGTACCGGCATCTCATCCCTCCCGCGCCGCCGCGCACACCGCGCGGGCGATCCGTGCCAGGTCCGCGTCGTCGGTGACGTACGGCGGCATCGTGTACACCAGGTCCCGGAACGGCCGCAGCCACACGCCCTCGCGCACGGCGGCCCGGGTCGCCGCCGCCATGTCCACCGGACGGTCGAGCTGGACGACCCCGATGGCGCCCAGCACGCGTACGTCCCGCACGCCCGGCAGCCGAGCCGCCGGAGCCAGTCCCTCCCGCAGGCCCGCCTCGATCCGCTTGACCTCGCCGAGCCAGTCCTGACCCAGCAGCAGTCCGATCGAGGCGCAGGCCACGGCGGCGGCCAGCGGATTGCCCATGAACGTCGGGCCGTGCGCCAGCACCGGCACCTCGCCGCGCGAGATCCCGTCGGCCACCCGCGCGGTGCACAGCGTCGCGGCCATGGTCAGGTAACCCCCGGTGAGCGCCTTGCCCACGCACATCACGTCGGGGGTCACCGCCGCGTGGTCCGCCGCGAACAGCGCGCCGGTGCGGCCGAACCCGGTCGCGATCTCGTCGAACACCAGCAGCACCCCGTGCGCGTCACACGCCTCGCGCAGCACCCGCAGGTAGGCGGGGGAGTGGAACCGCATCCCGCCCGCGCCCTGCACCACCGGTTCGACGATCACGGCGGCCAGTTCGCCCGCGTGGCGTTCGATCAGCTCGCGCAGGTGCGCCGCGTACGTCTCGTCGTACCCGGCCGGCGGCGCGTCCGCGAAGACCTGGCGCGGCAGCACGCCAGACCACAGCTCGTGCATCCCGCCCTCGGGATCGCACACGGACATCGGCTGCCAGGTGTCCCCGTGGTAGCCGCCCCGCCAGGTCAGCAGCCGCCGCTTCTCCGGCCTGCCGAGCGAGCGCCAGTACTGCAGGCACATCTTCACGGCGACCTCGACCGAGACCGAGCCGGAGTCGGCCAGGAAGACATGTTCCAGACCGTCGGGAGACATGTCGACAAGGAGCTTCGCGAGCCGGACGGCGGGCTCGTGGGTGAGCCCGCCGAACATCACGTGGCTCATCCGCGCCAACTGCGCGCGGGCGGCCTCGTCGAGCACCGGGTGGCGGTAGCCGTGGATCGCCGCCCACCACGACGACATCCCGTCCACCAGCTCGCCCTCGCCGCCGGCGAGTTTCAGCCGCACCCCGCTCGCCGACTCCACGACGAGCGGTTCCTGACGGCCGGGCATCGGGCCGTAGGGGTGCCACACGTGCCGCCGGTCGAGATCCAGCAACTCCGGCACCCGCCGGCCGGACGGGTCAGGCATTGGGCGCGAGGTCCGTTCCGGCACCGCGGTGGCGCAGCGCGACCAGGTCGGTGCGGGGCTCGGCCGGGCTCGCGGGGGCGGCCGGAGGCGTCGTCGCAGCGCAGACACCACCGTCCGCGTGCGACCCGCACCCGCCGCTCCCGTGCGACCCGCGCCCGCCGTCCTGCGGGGCGCCGCTGTCCGCGCCGCCCGCGTGCGGGCCGCAGCCGGCCCCGGCCCGCGCGCGGTGCTCCGGCAGCGTCACCTGGTCGCTGCCCTCCACCTCGAAGCCGGCGTCCGCGATCATCTCCAGGTCGTCCTTGCCCGCCTGGCCCTCGGTGGTCAGGTAGTCGCCGAGGAAGATCGAGTTGGCCAGGTGCAGGGCGAGCGGCTGCATGGTCCGCAGATGGACCTCGCGGCCACCGGCGATGCGCACCTCGATGTCCGGGCACACGAACCGCACCATCGCGAGGATCCGCAGGCACCGCTGCGGGGTGAGGTTCCACTCCGCGGCCAGCGGGGTCCCCTCGACCGGGATGAGGAAGTTGACCGGCACCGAGTCCGGGTCCAGCGCGCGCAGCGAGTAGACGACGTCGACCAGGTCCTCGTCGCTCTCGCCCATGCCGGCGATGAGCCCCGAGCACGCGGACAGCCCCGCCGCGTGGGCCTTGTTCACCGTGTCCACCCGGTCGGCGTAGGTGTGGGTGGTCGTGATGTCGCCGTACGTCGACTCGGAGGTGTTGAGGTTGTGGTTGTACGCGTCGGCGCCCGCCGCGCGCAGCCGCTCGGCCTGGCCGTCGGAGAGCAGTCCGAGACAGGCGCACACCTCGACGCCCTCGTTCTGGTCCTTGATCGCCCTGATGGTCTCCGAGACCCGGTCCACGTCCCGGTCGGTCGGTCCGCGCCCGCTGGCCACCAGGCAGACCCGCTTGGCACCGCCCGCCAGGCCCGCCGCCGCGGCCCGGGAGGCGTCGTCGGGCTTGAGCCAGGTGTACTTGAGGATGTCCGCCTTCGAGCCGAGCCGCTGCGAACAGTACGAGCAGTCCTCGGGGCACAGGCCGGACTTGAGGTTGACGAGGTAGTTGAGTTTCACCCGCCGGCCGAACCAGCGGCGGCGCACCTTCCCGGCCGCGGCCACCACATCGAGCAGATCGTCGTCGGAGGTGGCCAGGACGGCCAGCGCTTCCTCACGGGTCGGCAGTTCGCGCCGAAGCCCCTTGTCCACCAGCGTGTTCAGCAGGTCCATGAGAGCCGATCCTGTCCTACGGGGCCATCCGGGGCCAAGGAGAGTTTGCACAACAGAGACGGTTCGACGTGTGGGTATTGCCACATCATGCGGGGCGTGTCCTGCGGCTAGTGTCTGTCCACTGCCTACAAAAGTCCCGGAGGAGCCATGGCGTTCGGCTGGATCGACGAGCAGGCGGACGCGCGCCGCCGCGCCGGGCTCGTACGGACGCTGCGGACCCGCCCGGCCGACTCGCCCCTGCTGGACCTGGCGAGCAACGACTACCTGGGCCTGGCCCGCCACCGGGAGGTCACCGAGGCCGCGGCGGACGCGGCCCGCACCTGGGGCGGCGGCGCGACCGGCTCCCGCCTGGTCACCGGCACCACCGCACTCCACCGCGAACTGGAGTCGGAAATGGCGGAGTTCTGCGGTGCCGAGGCGGCCCTGGTCTTCTCCTCCGGGTACGCGGCCAACCTCGCCGCGGTCACCGCGCTCGCCCCGCACGGTTCGCTCGTCGTCTCGGACGCGGGCAACCACGCCTCGCTCATCGACGGCTGCCGGCTGGCCCGCGCCACCACGCAGGTCGTCGCCCACGCGGACCCGGACGCCGTGCGCAAGGCGCTCGGCACGCACGCGGGTCAGGCCGTCCTCGTCTCCGACACGGTGTTCTCCGTGGACGGCGACGCGGCCCCGCTCGGCCGCCTCGCCGAGGTCTGCCGGGAACACGGCGCGGGCCTGGTCGCCGACGACGCGCACGGTTTCGGCGTCCTCGGCGCCGGCGGCCGGGGAGCCCCCCACGCGGCCGGGCTCGCGGGCGCGGACGACGTGGTCGTCACCGTCACGCTGTCCAAGTCCCTGGGAAGCCAGGGCGGAGCGGTGCTCGGACCGGCCCGGGTGATCGACCATCTGCTCAACACGGCCCGGACCTTCATCTTCGACACCGGACTCGCCCCCGCGGCTGCGGGCGCGGCCCTGGCCGCCCTGCGCCTGCTGCGCCGTGAACCGGAGCGCGCGGCGCGGGCGCGGGCGGTGGCGGCCGAACTGCACGCGCGCCTGACCGCCGCCGGACTGCGGGCGGTGCGCCCGGACGCGGCGGTGGTCTCCGTGCGCGCGCCCTCCCCGGGGGACGCCGTGCGGTGGGCGGCCGACTGCCGTGCGGCGGGCCTGGCCGTGGGCTGTTTCCGTCCTCCTTCCGTGCCCGACGGCGTCTCACGGCTCAGGCTGACCGCCCGCGCGGACCTGTCCGCGGCGCAGATCGAACGTGCTGTACGAGTGATCGGGCAGACCCGGCCACGAGAGGGCGGGGCGCGACCGTGAGCCGGCGGGACACGGCCGTGCGCCGCCGGTGACGGCGGGGGTCCGGGACACGCCCGGGACGGTGCCGCGAGAACCTCAGAGGTGGCGCACCGCGGCCGTGAACCGCGTCCAGCTCCCCGGGGAGAAGAGCAGTGCGGGCCCGGCCGGGTTCTTGGAGTCGCGCACGGCGAGCAGTCCGGCGTACGGCGGCGCGGCCGGCCGGGCTGTCTCGACGCAGTTGTTCGCTCCCGTGCTGTAGCTGCTGCGCAGCCACCGCACGCCGGACAGACCGGTCGCGGAAGGTACGTGACGAGGCAGAGCGGACATGGTGCCTCCTTGACGTCCGACGAGGTGTGACCCGTTGGCGCGCCGTCACCTGCCCCGGTGCATCCCGGCGATGAAGGCCAACGAGTCCTCGATCGACAGCGCGTGGAACCGAAGGGTGTCGAAGGCCTCGGTGTAGGCCTCCAGGTCTTCTTTCCGCTCCAGATGGAGGCTACTCGTCAAGTGGTCAAGAACGACCACATCCAGATCAGAAGTGTTCTTAAATGAGAAGATGACGAAAGGGCCGGTGAGGCCGATATGCGCCCCCGCGGCGAACGGCAGGACGCGCAGCGACACTTGGGGCAGCCGCGCGGCCTCCGACAGCCGCTCGAGCTGCCGTGCCATGATCTCGGGGCCGCCGACCTCCCGGCGCAGCACCGCCTCGTCCAGCACCGCCTCCAGTCTCAGCGGCGGGTCGCCGCGCAGCACGGCCTGGCGGGCCAGCCGTACCTCCACCAGCGCGTCCAGCCGGTCGTCGTCGAGCCCGTCCACGGCGGCCCGGGTCACCGCGCGGGCGTACTCCGGTGTCTGCAGCAGCCCCGGGACGACCGTCGTCTCCAGCGTGCGCATCGCGCTCGCCTGCGACTCCAGGCTGATGAAGTCCCGGTACGTCGGCGGCAGGACCCCGCGGTAGGCGTGCCACCAGTGGTGCCTGCCGTCACCGTCGTCGGAGCCGGCCAGCATCATCAGCAGGTCCCGCAGCTGGGCGTCGCGGACCGCGTACGCGTCCAGCAGTGACCGCACGTCGGCGGGTTTCACGCCACTGGCGCCCGTCTCGATCCGGCTCACCTTCGACTGGTGCCAGCCCAGGAGCCGGGCCGCCTCGCCACTGGTGAGACCCGCATCGCTGCGCAGCGCGCGCAGTTCGGCGCCGAGCTTGCGGCGGCGCACCGCGGGACCGTGCTGCATGGAACCGGCTCCTCACTTCTTCCCGGACGGGCGTCACATGCGGTCTGCCGTCGCGGAGTTCACCGCTTCGAGGGACAGATATATGCACATCTTGGCGGATCGCCGCCCGTGACCCGCCCGGCGGTGGCACTCTGACGGCGAAGCACCAGTCCGGGACCGTACTGGAAACCATCCGCTCCGTGTCCGACCGCGGTCCCGCGGGAAAGGGACGACGTCGCCATGGCAGACCACCTGGAAGCATCCGTCACCCTGCCGAGCGATCCCGCCTCGGTGGCGGCCGCCCGTACCTACGCGGTCGGCACGCTGGCGGAGTGGGGACTGCCGTCGGACACGGACACCGCCGACACCGTGCGGCTCATCGTCTCGGAACTGGCCACCAACGCGGTACAGCACACCCTCGGCCAGTCGCCCACCTTCAGGGTGGATCTCGTCCTGGACCGCCACGAACAGCTGCGCATCGGGGTCACCGACAGCCACCCGCGGTTCCCCAGACGCCTGCCGGCCGCCGTCCAGCAGGACAACGGCCGGGGCATGGTGATCATCCGTTGGCTCACCGCCGAGTGCGGCGGCAGGGTGACCGTGCGGCCCACCCGCGAGGGCGGCAAGACGGTCGGCGTGGACCTGCCGTGGCCGGTGCACACCCACCCGGTCACGGCACCGGGCCTGCGCCAGTCCTAGGCCGCCTGCCGGAGCCCTGGGCCCCGTCCTCTCACGCGCGGCACGGCCGCCGCGGCGGTGTACTCGGCCGTCGGCCGTCGGCCGTCAGCCGTCGGCCGTCAGGCCGTCCGCGCCGCGTTCGCGCCCGTGGGCGGGGCCCGTCGGGCGTGTGCGCCGCCCGGGGGTGCCGACGGCGCTCCGCGGCGCTGCCGGCACCCCCGGGCGCGTCAGCTGACCCGGCCGTACCAGACGCTCCTCGTCCAGATCTTCTCCAGCTTCACCACGTCCCCGGTCTTCGGCGCGTGCCAGATCTTGCCCGAGCCGGCGTAGATGCCGACGTGGTAGACGTACGACCCCGAGTGGAAGAACACCAGGTCCCCGGCCCGGCGGCTCTTCGAGGAGATGTGCCGCGACTTGTTGTACTGCTGCGCGGCCGTGCGGGGCAGCTTCTTGCCCGCCCTCTTGAAGGAGTACAGCGTGAGCCCGGAGCAGTCGAACCTGCGGGGGCCCGTGGCCCCCCACTGGTAGGGGGAGCCCTTCTTGGACGCCGCGATCTGCAGGGCCTTCGTCGCCATGGTCGCGGCCGAGGCGTCGGAGGCGACGCCGGGCACCACGATCGAGCCGCCGACGGCGGCGAGGGTCAGGGCCGAGGCCGTGCCGGCCCTGGCCATGAGCGACGGGACACGATTGAGCGCAGTCATGCGCAACCCTTCGTCAGCCGCCTGTGAAGGATGACCTGTCGGATTCGGGCTGGCGAAGTAGCCCGGCCGCGCGGCGCGCGGCTTCACCCCAAGGGCAGCTCGGTCCGGCCATGGCGTGACCGTTCCGGCGACCCGTCGTGCTTGGGTCCTCCACTCCTGCCGATCCACTCCTGTCGACCGGTCATCCGGGCGGCGGCAGGACTCGGCGTCCGCCCGGACCGCCCCGCCGTTGTGGCGGGGGCTTGTCGTCAGACAGGGATCTTCACCTATGGATGTCCGAAAATCCCAACGGAACCGGAGGTTTGTGTTGTTACTCACCGCTCGCCCGTTCGGGTGGACACCCCTGCGCTCGAACGGCTGTCCCCTCCTCGGGCGAGCCCCGGACCAGCAGCGGAAGAATCCGTTCCGCCATCCGGGCAGACGCGCCGCGCAACCCGAACGGCCCTGGAAGACCGATGTTTTCCTACGCCGAAAGGCGGTACGTCATTTGGACCGTTTCGGCCCCGCCGCCGCAGCTGCGGGGCCGGCCCGCGGCGCCGGGAAGCCCGTGCCGGCGCTCCGGTCGTGCGCGCGGCCCTCATGGAGCAAGCTGGAGTCGGAACTGTGGCCGCTCGACGACCCAGGGGATCTCCATGGCGTTCTTCGCGATGTCCAGGCGGCATCCGCTCCAGCCGCTGTCCGTCACCGACCTGGTGGCGGAGCACGAGCGGCTGCACGAGGAGAACGAGCAGCTGCAGCGCGCCCTCACCTCGCACGCCGTCATCGACCAGGCCATCGGGGCCCTGGTGGCCGTCGGGCGCGTCCCCCCGAAGAGCGCCTGGCGGGTCCTGCGCGAGGTCTCGCAGCGCACGAACACGAAAGTGCGTACGGTCGCCGAGCACATCCTGAAGTTCGCCCAGGGCGGCGCCCTGTCCGGCACCGAACTGGAGGAGCTGAGACGGGCGCTCGACCGGCACGCCGCGCGCGGGTCTGCGCGCCGCTGCGCGCCCTGAGCGCCCCCCGGAAGCGCCCCTGAGCTGCTCCCGGACCGGCCTCCTGCCCGCCCGGCCTCCTGCCCGCCCGGCATCCCGGCCCTCCGTCCCGCCGGCCCTGCGGCCGGCCGGTCCTCGGCCCGCGCCCCCGTCGGCCGGCCCCGGATCCCGCGGCCCCGCCCCTGGAGGCACCAGAGCCGCCTCCGGACCCCGCGACGCGACCCTGGCCATACCGCCGCCCCGGTCCCGATCGCCCGGCCGCGGCTGAGTCCCCCGCCCGTCTCCGCTGAGCGGAACACCGTACGCCGGTTATCGGATTGGCAAAGAAGGTCAACGACCCCTGTTCTCAGGCGCCTCACAGCCGGAAGGATCCCCCGTACCCAATTCGCAACGATGTACGGGGAGGTCCCACTTGAGGGCTATGAGACCGAAGAACCGCGCTGTGGCGCTCGGTTCGGCCGGTGCGCTGGTCACGGCGACCCTGATAGCCGGCGCCGTGGCGGCCCCCGCGGCCAGCGCGGACAGCCGTCACGGCCAGGACCGCGAGGCCCGCGGCGCGGCCGTCGCCGCGGACCGCGCCGCCAGGGCCGGCATCGACTGGCAGGACTGCCCCGCCGACTGGGGGCTCGCCAAGCCGATCCAGTGCGGCTACGTCTCGGTTCCGCTCGACTACGCCCACCCGTACGGCAAGCAGATCAAGCTCGCCGTCGACCGGATCGGCAACACCGGCACCAAGGGCGAGCGCCAGGGCGCCCTCATCTACAACCCGGGTGGTCCGGGCGGCTCCGGCCTGCGCTTCCCGGCCCGGGTCACCTCCAAGAACCCCGTCTGGGCCAACGTGGCGAAGGCCTACGACTTCGTCGGTTTCGACCCGCGCGGCGTCGGCCGCTCCACGCCCATCTCCTGCGCGGACCCGCAGGAGTACGTCAAGGCGCCCAAGCCGGACCCGGTGCCCGACTCCGAGGCCGACAAGCTGGCCCAGCGCAAGCTGGCCCGTGAGTACGCCGAAGGCTGCTACGAGCGCACCGGCCGCGTGATGCTCGAGCAGATGACCACGCCGAACACCGCCCGCGACCTGGACGTCATCCGCGCCGCGCTCGGCGAGAAGAAGATCAACTACCTGGGTGTCTCCTACGGCACCTACCTCGGCGCCGTCTACGGCACGCTGTTCCCCGGCCACGTGCGCCGGATGCTCGTCGACAGCGTCGTCAACCCGGCCCGGGAGAACATCTGGTACGAGGCCAACCTCAACCAGGACATCGCCTTCGAGGGCCGCTGGAAGGACTGGCAGGACTGGGTCGCCAAGAACGACGCCAGCTTCCACCTGGGCACCACCCGGGACGCCGTCCAGGCCAAGTGGCTCCAGCTGCGCGCCACCGCGAAGAAGAACCCGATCGGCGGGGTCGTCGGCCCGGCCGAGCTGCTCGGCTTCTTCCAGACCGCCCCCTACTACGACTCCTCCTGGGTGCCGGTGGCCACGGCGTTCAGCAAGTACTTCGCCGGTGACCCCCAGCCGCTGATCGACGCCGCCGCCCCCGACATGTCGGACACCGCGGGCAACATCTCCACGGAGAACGGCAACGCGGTGTACACCGCGGTCGAGTGCGCCGACGCCAAGTGGCCCACCAGCTGGCACAAGTGGGACCGGGACAACACCCGGCTCAACGCGAAGTACCCGTTCCTGACCTGGTCCAACGCCTGGATGAACCTGCCGTGCGCCACCTGGCCGGTCAAGCAGCGGACCCCGCTGGACGTCAAGACCGGCAAGGGGCTGCCGCCGGTCCTGATCGTGCAGTCCACGCGCGACGCCGCCACCCCGTACCCGGGCGCCGTCGAGCTGCACCAGCGCTTCAAGGGTTCGCGCCTGATCACCGAGAAGGACGCGGGCTCCCACGGTGTGACCGGCCTGGTCAACCCGTGCATCAACAGCCGGGTGGACGCCTACCTGCTCACCGGCGAGGTGGACGGGGCGGACGTGACCTGCGGTCCGCACGCGACGCCGAAGCCCTAGGGACCCGGCACACGAGGTGAGGGGCGGCCGGATCTCCCGGCCGCCCCTTCGCCGTGCCGCAGCCGCCGGCCGTCCCTTCGCCGTACGGCGGCACCGCCGCCCCTTCGCCGTGCCGCCGCCGGTCAGGTCAGCGGCGCCCGCGGGAACCTGCGGTCCCGGCCGCCCTGTGCCGCGCTCTGCTCGGCCTTGGCGTCGGCCGCGTACCGGTCCACGTACTCCTGCCCGGACAGCGACAGGATGGCGTACATGATCTCGTCGGTGACGGCGCGCAGGACCGCCTTCTCCCCCTCCATGCCGGCGTAGCGGGAGAAGTCGAGCGGCTCGCCGAAGCGGATCACGACGGGGTGGACGCGCGGGACGACCCGGCCGGGCGGCTGGGCCTCGAACGTGCCGATCATCGCGCACGGGACCACCGGCACCCCCGCCTCGAGCGCCATCACCGCGACGCCCACCTTGCCCTTGTACAGGCGGCCGTCGTGCGACCGGGTGCCCTCCGGGTAGATGCCGAGGAGTTCGCCCCTGCGGAGCACCCCGAGGCCCTCCCGGACGGCGGCCCGGCCCGCTTCCCTGCCCGACCGGTCGACCGGGATCTGCCCGGCGCTGCGGAAGAAGGCGGCGGTGAGCCGTCCCTTGAGGCCGGGACCGGTGAAGTACTCGGCCTTGGCCAGGAAGGTGATGCGCCGCCGGAGCACCGCCGGCATCAGGAAGTGGTCCGAGAACGACAGGTGATTGCCCGCCACGATGGCGGGACCGGACCGGGGCACGTGCTCCAGTCCTTCGATGCGCGGCCGGAAGAACAGCCTCAGCAGCGGGCCCAGCAGCACGTGTTTCAGCAGGTGGTAGAACACGACTCGCCCCTCACTCCGGTGTCTTGTACAGCCATGCCCCCTCCGTTTCCCGCCGACTCCTCGCCCGCCCCGACCGCCCTCCCATCACGGTCCCGCCGCCCGCGAGCGGGGCGGTAGCGTCGCCCCATGGCTGACGTGCGGTTGACGACCTCCTCCTTCCTCGTGCTCGGGATCATCGACGAACTGGGCGAGGCCAGTGCCTACGACGTCAAGGTGCAGGCGGCGCGGACGGTGGCGCCGTTCTGGTCGGTGCCGCACGCGCAGGTGTACGCGCAGTGCGACCGTCTGCTGGAGGCGGGGCTGCTGGAGCAGGTACGGCAGGAGAGCGGGCGCAACCGCAGGGTGCTCGCCCTGACCGAGCACGGCCGCACCGCCCTGCGGGAGTGGCTCGGCGACCCGGAGTTCGAACCGGTGGAGGCCAGGGAGCGCGGCATCCTCAAGCTGTGGTTCGGGGCGCGGCCGCGGGTGCTGGCCCCGGTCCAGCTGGACGAGCACCGGCGCACCCTGCGCTCGTACGCCGAACTCGCCGAGGAAGTGGGCGAGTTGCTGGCGCCGGGGCAGCGGGAGGCGCTGGAGTTCGGCATCCGCTACGAGCAGATGATGGTCGACTTCTGGACCTGGGTGCGCGGCCGTGAGGAACTGCGCGGACCGGCCGAGGATTCCTGACCGCGACGGACCGTTGCCCCGGGCGGTGGCCCGCTCTACCGTGTCAATGGTCCAGCCTGGACAGTCCAATCCGGACTATGGAGGGATCGGGAGCGGGGCGCCGACCGGCCGCGCCGCGGCCAGGAGAGGGGGTTCGCCGTGCGCCGTCCGACGGGCAGCACCTGGCGCCGCGGCGCCGCGGTCACGGTGACCGCGGTCTGCCTGGCCTACGCGCCGGTCGCGGCGACCGGGCTGTGGCCCTACGCCCGTCCCGGTGCCCCAGCGTTCGGCGAGTGGCTGCTGTCGCACGCCGTCTCACCGCGTTACGTGGCCGACGCCGTGGCCACCAGGACCGGGCCCTACCGGCACGGTCTGCTGCCGCTGGTCGTGCACACGGTGCTCGGCGGTGCGCTCATGCTCCTCGGCCCCGCCCAGTTGCTGACGGCGGCACGGCGGCGCGTACGCCTGCACCGGGCGCTCGGAGCGGCCTTCGCCGTCACGGTGTACGCCTCGATGGCGGGTGCCGGACTGTACCTCGCGCGCACCGCTCCCGAGGACGCCTTCAGCGGGGCGGCGTTCTGGATCGTGCTGGCCACCCTCCTGGCCGGCACCGTGATGAGCGTGACCTGCGGCATCCTGGCCGCCGCCAGAGGCCGTCCCGACCTGCACCAGCGGTGGATGCTGCTGTGCTGCGCCTTCCTGCTGACCGCACCCCTGCTGCGGCTGGAATGGGGCGCCCTGCCGTGGCTGCTGCCGGGACTGTCCCTGGCCGAGATCAACCAGGTGGCGATCCTCCACCTGGGGTCTGTGGCCGTCCTCGGCGCGCTCGTCGCCTCGCGCGGCCTGGACCGGCGCAGGAGGCTGCCCGGCCTGTCCGGCACCTGGGCGCCGCTTCCGGTGCTGGCCACGGCCCACCTGGCCGGGGCCGCGGCGCTGGCCTGGATCGTCCACTCCGGCCTGGCCCGGGGGACGGGTGGACGGCGGCTGTCGGCGGCCTACCTCGTGCCCTACGCCCTCTCCTACGCCGTCATGGCCGTCTGCGGGCGGCGCGCGGCGCGTCAGGGGCGTACCTGGGCCGGCGAGGAGTGGCGCCTGCACCTGACGGCGCTGTGTCTGGCACCGGTGCTGACGGCCGGCGCGGCGCCGGTCTTCGAGCGGGCCATGGGCCTGGACGGGCGCACCGCGCTGTCCGCCGCCGTCGCCATCGGGTGCGGAGTCCTCGCCACCGCGGCGACCTGGGTGGTGAGCCTGCGCGTCCTGCGGGCCGGGCGGCCGGCGCCGGAACGCCGGCCGTCGGCCAGGTCCTCGTCGCCCACGCCTTCCGGCTCTTCCACGTCTTCCACGTCTTCCGCGGGTGCGGAGGAAACCCAGAGGAGTGCTGATGAAACTCTCCCGTATCGACCGGTCCGTCACCAAGCTCCTGGAGAGGCGGAAGCTCTTCCTCAAGCAGGAACGGGACGACGACCTCGGTGAGGTGGTGTACGTCTGCGTGGACGACGGCGAACCGGGTGGTTTCCCGGTGGGCCACGTCATGCCGGTGGCCGGAGGACGGGCGTGGCTCGCGTTCGCCCGGGTGCGCCCCCACCACCCCTTCGGCACCGACCAGGTGGCCGCCGGGCTGCCGAGCGTCGAGGACGCCCTGCGTGCGGTCCTCGACCACGCCCACTACGGGGACATCATGGCCTCCCTGGCTGAGGAGTCCGGCTCCACCACGACGTACACCGCCGACGTGGACGTCGAACAGGCCGTCTGGCTCGCCGCGCTGGACGAACCGGAGGGCATGACCCACCTCGGCAGGGGACGGGTCCGGTTCACCGGATCCGCCGTGGCCTACCTGCGCAGCCTTCCGGAACACCTCGACTGCCACATCGACCACAAGGACCGGCTCTGGCTGGCGGGCGACGCGTACCCGCTGAAACGGGAGTGACAGCCCGTCGGGGACGTACGGTGGGGTCCATGGCTCCTCCGCTTCCGGGTCCGCTGGAGCACCTGGCACCGCTGCTCAGCCACTACGGCTACCTGGCCGTCGGGGGCGTCGTCCTCGTGGAGGACTTCGGGATCCCCGCGCCGGGCGAGACGATGCTCATCGCGGCGGGCGTGTATGCCGGGGCGGGGGAGCTGAACGTGGTGGCCGTGGGCCTCATCGCCTTCGCCGCCGCGGTCGTCGGTGACAACATCGGCTACCTGATCGGCCACTTCGGGGGCCGCGCCTTCGTGCACCGCTGGGGCAAGTACATCTTCCTGACGCCGCAGCGGTTCGCGACGGCCGAGCGGTTCTTCACCCGCCACGGCGGAAAGATCGTCACGGTGGCACGCTTCATCGAGGGGCTGCGGCAGGCCAACGGCATCATCGCGGGCACCACCGGGATGCACTGGCTGCGCTTCCTCGCCTTCAACGCCCTGGGCGCGGCCCTGTGGGTGGGGCTGTGGGTCTCCCTCGCCTACTTCGCGGGGACCCACATCAACGCCGTCTACGACACGATCAAGCGGTACGAGGTCTACGTCCTCGTGGCACTCGCCGTCCTCGTCGCCGCCTTCGTCGTCCGGCACCTGGTGCGGCGCCGCCGGCAGCGGCGGGAGGAGCAGTGAGCGCCCGCGCCGCCCGGTGCGCCGGGGCAGGGGGGCGCCGCGCCGGGCGGCCTGCCCTCCGTACGATGGGCCCATGACGTCCGGCGCCCGCACCCGCTCACCCGAGCACCGTGCCCGCCGGACGCTGCTCCTCCTGGCCGTGCTGGCCGGGATCCTGGCGATGCACGGGCTGGCGCCGGGCGGGATGTCCGCGCCGGGCGGCCACGGCGGGACGTCCCTGCCGGGGCACCACGGGGCGATGTCCGCAACGGGGCACCGCGGTGGGATGCCCGCGACGGGGGACCACGGCGGGGCGGCCGCGACGGTGAGCCGCGGCGAGACGTCCGGGCCGGGGGAGCACGGCGTGAGCGCGACGACCGTGATCGCGGACCCCGGCGGCGACGCCTGCCGGCATGCGTCCGGCGCCGACGCCGGCGGCGGCACGACCGTGCACCACGCGGACGCCACCTGCGCGGCCGCCGGTACGGCCACGGGGTACGCGCCGCCCGCGCTGCTGCCCGCGCCGGTCCCCGCCGCCGCGCCGCCCCCGGCCCGCACCGCCCTGGCCGGCCGGACCGTCGAGGGCCGGGCCCCGCCCGACCTGGCCGAGTTGCAGCTCCTGCGGATCTAGAGGCACCCGCGCGGCATCCCGCTCGCTTCGGGGTGGCGTGCTCCGGTCCCGCACCTGATCCGTCGTTCCCGCGCGCCCGCGCGCGGGTGTTCTCCAAGGAGCTGTACGTCCATGGCGACTCGCCTGACGACCCACCGATTCCGTCTCCGTTCCCGGCGCACCGCCGCCGCGGCCGCGGCCGTGACCGCCGCCCTGGTGCTGGCCGCCTGCGGCGGCGGCAGCGGCACCTCCGCACCGGCCCACTCCGCCCCCGTGAACGGTTCCACCGCCCACCCGTCCGCCGCCCCCTCGGCGGGCAGGGGCGGCCACAACGCGCAGGACGTGACGTTCGCGCAGGAGATGATCCCGCACCACAGGCAGGCGGTGGCCATGGCCGCCCTCGTGCCGACGCGCGCCGCGTCACAGCAGGTCAAGGACCTCGCCACGAGGATCAGGAAGGCCCAGGACCCGGAGATCGCGGCCATGACCGGCTGGCTCAAGGCCTGGGGTGCGACCGTCCCCAGCGCCGACGCCGGCGCCACGGGCATGACCGGCATGCCCGGCATGGACCACTCGGGCTCGGCGGCGTCCGGGCACTCCGCCTCTCCGATGCCCGGGATGATGTCGGACGCCGGCATGAGCGAGCTGGCGAAGCTCTCCGGGAAGGCCTTCGACCGCGCGTTCCTGCGGATGATGGTCGACCACCACGCGGGTGCCGTCGCCATGGCGCGCACGGAGCGGGACAAGGGCGCCGACAGCGCGGCCACCGCACTGGCGGAGTCGGTCATCACCTCCCAGTCGGCGGAGATCGCCGAGATGCGCAAGGCGCTCGCCGGGCGGTAGGCCCCTGACTCCTCCGGGACGGCGGCTGTCCGCACCCGCCGTCCCGGAGGACGCCGCACACGCGGCCAAGGGTTCGGAATACCCCCGGGGGGTATGATGTTGTCTCCTCCCGTAGCCGCATCGACAGGGGAGCGAAGATGGCACACCACGAGCACCACGGTCCCGGCCACGACGGACAGCACGGGCAGCACGCACAGCACGACGGGCACCACGCTCATGACGGGCATGCCGGGCACCATCACCCGGCCTCCCTCGGGGCCACCTCCTGGCGCATGGCCGCGCAGGCCACGCTGCACTGCCTCACCGGCTGTGCGATCGGCGAGGTGCTCGGCATGGTCGTCGGGACGGCCGCCGGACTGCACAACGGCGCCACCGTCGCCGTCTCCGTCGCGCTGGCCTTCGTCTTCGGCTACGCGCTGACCATGCGCGGTGTCCTGCGGGCCGGTCTGCCCGTACGGCGGGCGCTCAAGGTGGCGCTGGCCGCCGACACCGTGTCCATCGCGGTCATGGAGCTGATCGACAACACCGTCATGGTCGGCGTGCCCGGCGCCATGGACGCCGGTCTGGCCGACGCGCTCTTCTGGATCTCCCTGGTCCTCTCCCTGGTCCTCGCCTTCCTGCTGACCACCCCCGTGAACCGGTGGATGATCGGCCGGGGCAAGGGCCACGCCGTGGTGCACGCGTACCACTGACCCCCGCCCGGGGCGCGTGCCGGACGGCCGCGTCCCGGGGCACGTCAGGGATGGCGCCGGTCGTCCGGACGCGTCGTCCCGCTCGCCGGGCCGGTGTCGGTCCGGCCGCCGTAGCGCGCGACGCGGTGGTTGTGCCGGTGGTGGGTGGCCGCGCCGGCCATCAGGGACAGGCCGAGGCAGAAGAGCAGGGCGAGCGCGAGTCCGGTGCTGAAGATCGCGAGGGTGTTCATCGTGACGATGTCGTTGCCGAGTATCGACACCGTGTACCGGGGGCCGCCCGACATGTTGCCGGCGATGGCCAGACCGGTGAAGGCGCCCGTGGCAGCGAGGAGGAGCAGGCCGATGAGCAGCATGGGAGTCATCTCCTCAAGGGAAGTGCCGTCGCCGCTCGGGTACCCGCATCCTCCACCGGCCAACGGCCGTGTGTGACGGCCGGAGGTCCCTGGGGAACGGGGGCGGGCCGGGGCCGATGTGCGGTGCGGTGCGCAGGTGCGGCGCGGCATCGGCCGGGTACCCGGCCGGAGCAGTTGCGGTGAACGGCACCGCAGGATCCGACGAAGGGAGGCGTCATGGCTCAGCACGTACGCGACATCATGACCAGCCGACTGGTGACGGTGGAGCCGCAGGCATCGGTCACGGCGGTGGCCCAGAAGATGCGGGACGAGGACATCGGGATCGTCCTGGTCACCGAGGGCGACGAACTGCGCGGCCTGGTCAGCGACCGCGACCTGGTGGTCCGCTCGCTGGCGGAGGGCGGCGACCAGGAGCAGAGGACGGTCGCCTCCGCGTGCAGCGGCGACCTCTTCACCGTCGGCCCCGACGAGGAGGTCGACCACGCGGTGGAGCTGATGCGCGAGCACTCCGTGCGCCGCGTGCCGGTCGTCGACCACGGCCACCCGGTGGGGATCGTGTCCATCGGCGACCTGGCCATCGAACGGGACCCGGGCTCCGCGCTCGGGGACATCAGCGCGGCACGGCCCAACGACTGAGGCCGCTCGTCGCTCGTCCGGCCCGGGCGCGGGCCCGGCGTGATCCGGGACGAGCCCGGCTCCGAAGGAGAAGCCCCGGTGCCGCGGCACGAGCAGAGCCGCGCCACCGGGCCGCGCCGGCGTCCGGGGCGGCGACGGCACCTGCGCCGCCACGGCCTCTGGGCCGCGACGACATCTGGGGGCGCCCCCGAGCGGGGCGCCCCCAGCCGTGTCGGCCGTCCGGCCGTGTCGTCCGTCAGTCGGTCGGTCAGTCGGTTTCAGCCGGTCCGGCGGTCAGGTGCCGTCAGGAAGCGAGCACCTTCTCCAGGGAGCCCAGCGCGGCGCGCAGTTCGTCCTCGGTGACGGTGAGCGGCGGCGCCAGCCGGATCGTGGAGCCGTGGGTGTCCTTGACGAGGATCCCCTCCCGCATCAGCCGTTCGCTGATCGCGCGGCCGGTGCCGAGGGCCGGGTCCACGTCGACGCCGGCCCACAGGCCCCGGGAACGGAAGCCCACCACGCCCTTGCCGACCAGCTCGGTGAGGCCGTCGCGCAGGACCACGCCGAGGTCGGCGGCCCGGCGCTGGAACTCGCCCGTCTCCAGCAGTTCGACCACCGCCGTGCCGACCGCCGCCGCCAGCGGATTGCCGCCGAACGTCGACCCGTGCTCGCCCGGCCGCAGCACACCGAGCACCTCCCGGCTGCCCACGACCGCCGACACCGGGACGATGCCGCCGCCGAGCGCCTTGCCGAGCAGGACGACGTCCGGCACCACACCCTCGTCCTCGACGGCGAGCGTGCGTCCCGTGCGGCCCAGACCCGACTGGATCTCGTCGGCGACGAACAGGCAGCCCGCCCGCCGGGTCAGCTCCCGCACCCCGGCGAGGTAGCCCTCACCCGGCACGATCACCCCCGCCTCGCCCTGGATCGGCTCGATCAGCACGGCGGCCGTGGTCTCGTCGACCGCCGCCTCCACCGCCGCCAGGTCGTCGTAGGGGACGATCCGGAATCCGGGCGTGAACGGGCCGAAGCCCGACCGTGCCGTCTCGTCCGTGGAGAAGCCGACGACGGTCGTCGTGCGGCCGTGGAAGTTGCCCGCCGCGACCACGATCGTCGCCCGGTCGGCCGGGACGCCCTTGACCTCGTACGCCCACTTGCGGGCGACCTTGATGCCGCTCTCCACCGCCTCGGCGCCGGTGTTCATGGGCAGCACCATGTCCTGCCCGGTGAGCGCCGCCAGCCGCTCGGCGAACTCGGCGAGCCGGTCGTTGTGGAAGGCCCGGGACGTGAGGGTCAGGCGGTCGAGCTGGTCGCGGGCCGCCTCGATCAGCGCGGGATGGCGGTGGCCGAAGTTCAGCGCCGAGTAGCCCGCCAGCATGTCGAGGTAGCGGCGGCCCTCGACGTCCTCCACCCAGGCGCCCTCGGCCCGGGAGACGACCACGGGCAGGGGGTGGTAGTTGTGCGCGAGCACCGGCTCCTCCGCCCGGATCAGCTCGTCGGAGGTGCGGGTGTCTGCGGGTGCGGTCATGAGCGGATCTCCTGGGTGCAGCACTTGATCCCGCCGCCGGCCTTGTGGAACTCGGACAGGTCGACGGGAACGGGCAGGTAACCGAGGTGCGCGAGGCGGTCGGCGAGGGCGGTCGCGCCGGGGGAGATGAACACGTGCCGCCCGTCGGAGACGGAGTTGAGGCCGAAGGCCGCGGCGTCCTCCTGGGTGGCGATCACCGCGTCCGGGTACAGCCGGGCCAGGACCTCGCGGCTGCCCGGCGAGAACGCCTGCGGATAGTAGGCGATGTTGTCGTCGTCGAGGACGAACAGCGCCGTGTCGAGGTGGTAGAAGTACGGGTCGACCAGGGTCAGGCCGATCACCGGCACCCCCAGGAACTCCTGGGCCTCGCGGTGGGCCTCCCGGGTGGTGCGGAAGCCGGTGCCGGCGAGCAGCCAGCGGCCGGCCGGCACGAAGTCGCCCTCGCCCTCGCACACCGACTCGGGCCGGTACACGTCGAACCCGGCCGACTTGAACCAGGTGTCGTAGGGCACGGATTCAGGGCGCCGCTCGGGGGCCTTGAAGAGGGAACCGAAGACACGGCCGCCGACGACGACCGCCGCGTTGGCGGCGAAGACCATGTCGGGCAGTCCGGGGACGGGTTCCACGGTCTCCACGAGGTGACCGTGGGCGCGGTAGGCGTCGGTCAGCGCCTGCCACTGGGCCTGGGCGAGTCCGGTGTCGACGGGTCGGTCCGGGTGCATCCAGGGGTTGATCGCGTACTGCACGGCGAAGTGTCTGGGTTCGCAGACGAGGAAGCGCCGCCGGCGCGGCACACGGGATCCGGGCACAGAGGGGTTCCTCCGCTTCCTGGGGTGTCGACTGAGGGTTGACACCACGGTAGGAAGCGGCGGATACGACCGACAAGGAACGGAAGCTGCGTGTCGGAGCAGGAATGCTGCGTCTTGCGTCCCCTCAGCGCACGTCTGCTGCGTCTTCGGGGGCGGCCTGGCTGGCCCCCGCCTCCGGGCTGTCCGGCAGCAGATGGGAGAGGACCATGACGCTGATCGTCTTGCGGATGAACGGCTCGACCCGGATCCGCTCCAGCACCTCCTCGAAGTGCGCCACGTCCCGCGCCCGCACGTGCAGCAGCGCGTCCGCGCCGCCGGTCACCGTCATCGCCGCCGTGATCTCCGGGTGGTTGCGCACCACCTCGGCCAGCCGCCGGGGCGGTGCCGCGCCCTCGCAGTACACCTCGACGTACGCCTCGGTGCGCCAGCCCAGCGCCGAGGGCTTCACCGTCGCCGTGAACCCGGTGATCACCCCCGTGTCGCGCAGCCGGTCCACCCGGCGCTTGACGGCCGTCGCGGACAGCCCGACGGCCGCACCGATCTCCGCGAAACTCGTACGAGCGTTTGCCATCAGAGCGGTGAGGATCTTGCGATCAAGCTCGTCGAACGGCGTGGGCCTGCTGTTCATGCCCGCACTGTATCCAGCGTGGAGGCCCGCGCCCGCCGAGCGTGCACGCGCACGCCGGCCGGGGGTGAGCGCCCGCGCTGTCCGGCGGGAACGCCCGCGACGGCCGCCGGAAGCGTCGGCGCTGTCCGGCCTCACCGCCCGCGCCCTCCGGCGTGAGCGCCCCTGCCCTGCGGCGGGAACCCCCGCACCCTCCGGCAGGAACCGACGCGCCTGCGGCGGGAACGGCCGTGCCCGCCGCATGTCCAGGGCCGCCGCCGGCCCCTACACTCCACGTTCATGCTGCGCGCCCTCGCCGTCGACGACGAACGCCCCTCCCTGGAGGAACTGCTCTACCTGCTCGGCGCCGACCCCAGGATCGCGGGCGTCGAGGGCGCGGGGGACGCGACCGAGGCGCTGCGCCGCATCAACCGGGCGCTGCGCTCGGGGCCCGGCGGGCCCGACGCGATCGACGTCGTCTTCCTCGACATCCAGATGCCCGGCCTCGACGGCCTCGACCTGGCCCGGCTGCTCACCGGTTTCGCTGAGCCGCCGCTGATCGTGTTCGTCACCGCCCACGAGGACTTCGCCGTGCAGGCCTTCGACCTGAAGGCCGTCGACTACGTCCTCAAACCCGTCCGCGGGGAACGCCTGGCGGAGGCCGTCCGCCGCGCCGACGAGCTGCGCCGGACCGCCGTGCGGATCCCCGTCAGCGAACCCGACCCCGACCAACTGCCCGTGGAACTCGGCGGTGTGACCCGCTTCGTCGCCGTCGAGGACATCACCCACGTCGAGGCGCAGGGCGACTACGCCCGGCTGCACACCGCCCGGGGCAGCCATCTCGTCCGCATCCCGCTCTCCGCGCTGGAGGACCGCTGGCGCGCACGAGGCTTCGTCCGCATCCACCGCCGCCATCTCGTCGCCCTGCACCACATCCGCGAACTGCGCCTGGACGCCGGTTCGGTGAGCGTCCTCATCGGCGACGGGGAACTCCAGGTCAGCCGCCGCCACGCGCGCGAACTGCGGGACCTGCTGATGCGCCGCACCGCGCGCTAAGGACGCCCACCATGCCGCAGGACCCCGCCGAACGCCGCGTCACCGTCACCGGGCCGCCCCGCCGCACCCGCCGGGCCACCGGCCACTACCGGCCACGCACCGAGATCGACGAACAGACCACCCTCGGCCACACCTACGTCCGCTCCCTCATGCGCACCCAACTGCGCACCTCCCTCGCCGCCTTCGGGGTGCTCGTCCTGCTCGTCGGGCCGCTGCCGCTGGTGTTCGCCGCGGCCCCCGACGCCCGCCGCCTGCGCTGGGCGGTCCTCGGCTTCTGCCTCTACGCCCCCCTGATCCTGCTCGCCCGCTGGTACGTGCGCCGCGCCGAACGCAACGAACGCGACTTCGTCCGCCTGACCGAGGACCGCTGAGGCCGCACCCCGTGAACTCCGCCTACACCGTCCCCGCCGTCGCCCTCGTCGTCGTGGCCACCGTCCTCGTCGGCGCCTTCGGCCTGCGCATATCGCGGACCACCTCCGACTTCTACGTCGCCTCCCGCACCGTCGGCCCCCGCCTGAACGCCGCCGCCATCAGCGGCGAGTACCTCTCCGCGGCCTCCTTCCTCGGCATCGCCGGACTGGTCCTCGTCCAGGGCCCCGACATGCTGTGGTACCCGGTCGGCTACGCCGCCGGCCACCTTGTCCTGCTCCTGTTCGTCGCCGCCCCGCTGCGCCGCTCCGGCGCCTACACGCTGCCCGACTTCGCCGAGGCCCGGCTCGCCTCCCAGGGGGTGCGGCGGCTGGCGGGCGCCTTCGTCGTCGGGGTCGGCTGGCTGTACCTGCTGCCCCAGCTCCAGGGAGCGGGACTGACGCTCGCCGTGCTCACCGGAGCCCCCGGGGCCCTGGGCGCGCTGATCGTGGCCGCCGTGGTGGTGGCGACCGTCGCCGCGGGCGGCATGCGCAGCATCACCTTCGTCCAGGCCTTCCAGTACTGGCTGAAACTGACCGCCCTGCTCGTCCCCGCCCTCTTCCTCCTCCTCGCCTGGCAGGGCGACGGCGCGCCCCGTCACGCCTTCGACGAACCCGCCGCCTTCCGCGAGCGGCGCACCGTGCGCGTCGACACCGCCCTCGGCCTGCGGCTGGAGCGCCCGCTCACCGTCACCGTCCACGGCACCGTCGACGGCCGCCTGCACCACGGCGAACGCGTCAGCCTGCCCGCCGGCACCCATCACGTCCAGCGCGGCACCCGCCTCACCTTCGACGCCGGTGCCAGGGTGCCCGCCGCCGACCGGACCGGCGCCGGCGGCCTGTCCAGCACGCCGGCCGCGAGCCGTGCGGAACGCCCGCTCCACGCCACGTACGGACTCATCCTCGCCACCTTCCTCGGCACCATGGGCCTGCCGCACGTCGTCGTCCGCTTCTACACCAGCCCGCACGGCGTCGCCGCCCGCCGCACCACGGTGGCGGTGCTCGGCCTGATCGGCGCCTTCTACCTGCTGCCCCCGGTCTACGGCGCCCTGGGCCGCCTCTACGCCCCCGAGCTGACGCTCACCGGCGACGCGGACGCCGCCGTACTGCTGCTGCCCGACCGCCTGATCGGCGGCCTCGGCGGCGACCTGCTCGGCGCGCTGGTCGCGGGCGGCGCCTTCGCCGCGTTCCTGTCCACCGCCTCCGGCCTGACCATGGCCGTGGCCGGAGTGCTCACCCAGGACGTGCTGCCCTCGCGCGGCCCGCTGCCCGCCCGCGGCGTCCGGCACTTCCGGCTCGGCACGGTGCTCGCGATGGCCGTGCCGCTGGCCGCGAGCGCCCTGGCCGGAGGGCTGCCGGTGGCCGACGCCGTCGGCCTCGCCTTCGCCGTGTCCGCCTCCTCCTTCTGCCCGCTGCTCGTCCTCGGCATCTGGTGGCGGCGGCTGACCCCGCCCGGCGCGGCGGCCGGGATGCTGGCGGGCGGCGGGGCCGCGTTCGTCGCCGTCGCCGTGACCATGGCCAAAGTCCCGGACACCGGTCCGCTGCACGCGCTGCTGGCCTGGCCCGCCCTGTGGTCGGTGCCGCTGGGCTTCCTCACCATGGTGCTGGTGTCCCTGGCCACCCCCGGCAGGGTGCCGGCCGGCACGGCGGCCGTCCTCGCCCGCTTCCACCTGCCCGAGCAACCGGAACCGGCCACGGAGGTGAAGACGTGAGCGGTTTCCTCGCCGGGCTGTGCGTCGCCGTCCTGCCCCTGCTGGCCGCCGGGTTCTGGCTGGGCCGGCGCACCGCCCGCCCGCGCCACCTCGGCGGACTGGGAACCCCCGTCGAGCACGCCACCTTCCGGACCCTGCACACCGCCTCCCTCGCCGCGCCCCCGCTGCGGGCCGGCCTGACCGAGGAGACCGCGCGGAAGGCGGCCCGCCGGCTGCGCTCGCTGCTCGGCACCGACGCGCTCTGCCTCACCGACGACAGCCGGGTGCTCGCCTGGGACGGGACCGGCGCTCATCACCGCGAGGAGATCATGGACCGCCTCACCGGCGCGCTGGACACCGGCCGCGGCGAGGCGTTCCCGCTCACCTGCCGGGCGCCCCACTGCCCGGTGCGCTGGGCCGTCGTCGCCCCGCTCACCGTGGACGACCGGGTGCACGGCGCCCTGGTCGCCTGCGCGCCCCGCGAGTCAGCCGTCCTGGTCCGCGCCGCCGCCGAGGTCGCCCGCTTCGTGTCCGTCCAGCTCGAACTCGCCGAACTCGACCGCTCCCGCACGCGGATCGTCGAGGCCGAGATCAAGGCCCTGCGCGCCCAGATCTCCCCGCACTTCGTCTTCAACTCGCTCGCGGTGATCGCCTCCTTCGTGCGCACCGACCCCGAGCGCGCCCGCGAGCTGCTGCTGGAGTTCGCCGACTTCACCCGCTACTCCTTCCGCCGGCACGGCGACTTCACCACGCTCGCCGACGAACTCCACGCCATCGAGCACTACCTCGCGCTGGTCAGGGCACGCTTCGGCGACCGCCTCGCCGTCACCCTGCAGATCGCCCCCGAGGTGCTGCCGGTCGCGCTGCCCTTCCTGTGCCTGCAACCGCTCGTGGAGAACGCGGTCAAGCACGGCCTGGAGGGCAAGTCCGGAACCTGCCGCATCCGCATCACCGCCCAGGACGCGGGCGCCGAGGCGCTGGTCGTCATCGAGGACGACGGCGCGGGCATGGACCCCGGGCTGCTGCGCCGCATCCTCGCGGGGGAGGACAGCCCCTCCGGCGGCATCGGCCTGTCCAACGTCGACGACCGGCTGCGCCAGGTCTACGGCGACGACCACGGCCTGGTCATCGAGACCGCGCCGGGCGCCGGCATGAAGATCACCGTCCGGCTGCCCAAGTACCAGCCGGGCGTGCACTCGGGGCGGCTCGGGAGCCTTCCCGGGGACTGACCGGTGCGGCAGCGCGGGGCGAGGCGGCTCAGGACGCCGGGCTCACGTGCCGTGCGAGACGATCATGCCCAGGGTGACCAGGCCCAGTACGACCCAGCCGAACCACAGCCAGCCGTTGCCGCCCAGCGCCACCGTGTACGCCGTCACCGCGACCAGGGTGCCGACGGTGAGCACCCCCATCGCTCTCGTGGAACCGTCCGTCGAGCCGGGCATCGGCACCCTCCTCCTCGTCCGTCCTGCCTCCATGGTGCCCCGGTTTTCGCGTTCCGGGAGGCGCTGGTGCGCGCAGAGGACGGAGGGGAGGGGAGAGCGGTCAGTTGCCGCGCGCGTCCAGCGAGGCCAGGTAGGCGTTGTAGGCGGCCAGCTCCTTGTCGCCGTCGCGCTCCGCGGCCCGGTCCTTGCGCCTGGCCTGCCGCTGCTCGGAGCGGTACCACTGGAACAGCAGCGCGAGGAGCACCAGCACCGAAGGCACCTCGCTGAACGCCCAGGCGATGCCGCCGGCCGCGGTCTGGTCGGACAGGGCGTCGATGCCGAGCGAGGCGGGCGGGTTGCGGAAGGTCTCCACCATCGGCGTCGACCCCATCATCAGCGCGATGCCGAAGAACGCGTGGAAGGGCATGCCCGCGAACAGCTCCAGCATCCGCATCAGGTAGCCCGGCCGGTGCGGACCCGGGTCGATGCCCATGATCGGCCAGAAGAACGCCACACCCACCGCGAGGAAGTGCACCATCATCGCGACGTGCCCCGCCCTGGACCCCATCAGGAAGTCGAAGATCGGCGTGAAGTACAGCGCGTACAGGCTGGCGACGAACAGCGGGATGGTGAACGCGGGGTGCGTGATGATCCGGACGTAGCGGCTGTGCAGCAGGGCGAGCAGCAGCTCGCGCGGACCCTTGCGGCCCCGGACCGCCGCCACCGGCAGCGCGCGCAGCGCCAGCGTGATCGGGGCGCCGAGCAGGATCAGGATCGGCGAGAGCATGCTGATGACCATGTGCTGCACCATGTGCACGCTGAACATGACCATGCCGTAGTCGTTCAGCTTGGTGCACATCACCAGCGCCACCGTCAGCACGCCGACGACGTACGCGATCGTGCGGCCCACCGGCCAGGAGTCGCCGCGCCGCCGCAGCCGCACCACACCCCAGCCGTACAGGCCCAGACCGAGCAGGCAGGCGACGAGGAAGAACGGGTCCGCGGACCATTCCAGGCCGCGTCCCAGCGTGAACGGCGGCAGATCCATGGTCATGCCGTGCCCGCTGTGATCCATCCGCCGGCTCCTGATTCGTGGGGGTGCGCACTGTCCGACCACAGCTGTGGGTGTCCGTGACCGTCTGTCCCCAGCTGTCTGTCCGCACCCAGGGTAGAACCGCCCCCGGCCGCGCTCGCGACCGGGGGCGGCTCGGACCGGCCGTGTTCTACAGCACGCACTCCGCCTCGGCGTACCGGTCGGCGGGCACCGTCTTCAGCGTCTCCACGGCCTCGGCCAGCGACACCATCACGATGTCCGTGCCACGCAGCGCCGTCATCCGGCCGAACTCCCCGCGGTGCACGGCCTCCACGGCGTGCCAGCCGAACCGGGTGGCCAGCACCCGGTCGTACGCGGTCGGGGTGCCGCCGCGCTGGACGTGCCCGAGGATGACCGGCCGCGCCTCCTTGCCCAGGCGTTCCTCCAGCTCCACCGAGAGCTGCCGGGCGATCCCGGCGAACCGCTCGTGGCCGTAGACGTCCTTGCCGCCCTCGTCGAAGTCCATGGTGCCGGGCAGCGGCTTGGCGCCCTCGGCGGCGACGACGATCGCGAACCGCTTGCCCGCCGCGAACCGCTCCCCGACCTTCTTCGTCAGCTCGTCGATGTCGAAGGGCCGTTCGGGGACGACCACGGCGTGGGCGCCGGCCGCCATCCCGGACTGCAGCGCGATCCAGCCGGTGTGGCGGCCCATGACCTCCACGATCAGCACCCGCTGGTGGGACTCGGCGGTGGTCTTCAGCCGGTCCAGGGCCTCGGTGGCGACGGTCACGGCGGTGTCGAAGCCGAAGGTGACGTCGGTGACCGCGATGTCGTTGTCGATGGTCTTGGGCACCCCGACGATGGGCAGCCCGTTGTCGGAGAGGAGCCGGGCCGCCTTCAGAGTGCCCTCGCCGCCGATCGGGATGATCGCGTCGAGCCCCAGCTCCTCGACGTGGCCCCGGGCCCGCTCCACTCCGTCGCGCAGGTGCTCGGGCCGGACCCGGGAGGAGCCGAGGATGGTGCCGCCACGGGCCAGGATGCCGCCGACGGCGTCGAGGTCGAGCTTGAGGTAGTCGCACTCCAGGAGGCCCTTCCAGCCGTCCCGGAAGCCGATGACCTCGTCGCCGTGGTCGGCGACGGCGCGGTGCACGACGGACCGGATGACGGCGTTCAGGCCGGGACAGTCGCCGCCGGACGTGAGGACACCAATGCGCATAGCCCGAATAACCTTCTCCACGTGGGCCGGGACCGGACCGCGCTGTCCGGCTCGATCCCGGCCACCCTACCGGCGTCAGGGGGTGGTGCCGCACGGCCCGTCCGGCTGGTGGACGCGGGTGCACAGGTGAGCGGCTGCGTCGTCAGGCGGGCCCGGTGGCAAGCTTCCCGCAGCCGCCTTGCGGAGAGCTTGCGAGGGGGTGGAGCGCAAGCGGCGCAGCTCTTGACGCACGGAACGCGCCCGGGGGCGGTCCCCCTGGCGCGTTCCGGACGGCTGCGCGGCGGTGTGCGGTCAGGCGGGCTGCTCCGCCGACGCGATGCGCTCGGCGCGCAGCGCCTCGTACCAGCGGTCGTCGATGGGCGGCAGCGCGTTCACGTCGAGCGCCAGCTTCAGCAGCAGGTCCGCGATCTGCGGGTTGCGGGCGAGCACCGGGCCGTGCATGTAGGTGCCGAAGACGGTGTCGTTGTACGCGCCCTCGGTGCCGTCGCCCGTGCCGTTGCCCCGGCCCACGCGGACCTGGGCGAGGGGGCGGGCGGCCGGGCCGAGGTGGGTGACGCCCTGGTGGTTCTCGAATCCGGTCAGCGGCGGCAGCCCGAGGCGCGGGTCGACGTCGCCGAGGACGTCGCCCACGCACCGCTCGCCCTCGCCGCGCACCGACACCACGTCGAGCAGGCCGAGACCCGGCTCGCGCTGGCCGAGGTCGTTGACGAACTCGTGGCCGAGGATCTGGTAGCCGGCGCAGACCGAGAAGACGATCGCGCCGTTCTGCACCGCCTGGTACAGGTGCCCGTCCCGGCGCAGCCGCTCCGCCGCGAGGCGCTGCGGACGGTCCTCGCCGCCGCCGATCAGGTAGATGTCGCCGGAGGTCGGGATCGGCTGGTCGCTGCGCACGTCCAGGCGGGCCACGTCCAGGCCGCGCTGGCGCGCCCGGCGTTCCACGACGAGCGCGTTGCCCTGGTCGCCGTAGGTGCTCAGCAGGTCCGGGTAGATCCACACCAGCCGCAGTTGGTTGTCGCTCATGAAGTGGTCGTCCTCCGTGATCAGTTGCCGACGCGGCGGCGCAGGTCCTGGAACGCGGTGTAGTTGGCGATGACCTCGATCCGGCCGGGCGGCGCCTGCTGCACGGCCTGGTCGAGGTTCTCGCAGACCTGGAAGTGCTGGTTGGCCACCTCGAGACGCACCGCGAGGTCCAGCTTCCGGTCGCCGATCACCAGCAGCGGGTGGCCGGTCAGCCGCGTGTAGTCGACGTCCCACAGCCAGGAGGTGTCGGTGCCGTCGGCGCCGCGCGCGTTCACCGAGAGGATGACCGGGGCGGGCGGCGGGTCGATCAGGGAGAAGGTCTCCAGCCAGCCGGCCGGATTCTTCGCCAGCAGCAGGCGCAGGTCACGGCCCTGGAACTGCACGACGTCGTAGCGTCCGGCGACCGCCTGCACCTGGTACATCCGCTCCAGGGCCACCTGCGGCGGCACTCCGAAGACGGCGGCGACGGCCGCGGAGGAGGCCGCGTTGGCCTTGTTGGCGCGGCCCGGAAGCTGGAGGTGGATCGGCCAGGCCGAGCCGTGCGGGTCCAGGACGTGGTCGCCGGACAGGGCCCAGCTGGGCGTGGGCCGGCGGAAACCGCACTCGGCGCAGAACCAGTCGTCGCCCGGACGCTGCATCACACCGCCGCAGGACGGGCACGACCAGGCGTCGTCCTTCCACATCTGGCCGGCGGCCACCCAGATCACGTTCGGCGAGGAGGAGGCGGCCCACACCACCAGCGGGTCGTCGCAGTTGGCGACGACCACGGCCTTGGAGCCGGCGAGCCCCTCACGCCAGTTCTCGGCGAGCATCCGCGTCTCGGCGGCCCGGTCGAGCTGGTCGCGGGAGAGGTTGAGCAGCGCGATGCACTTGGGGTCGGTGTCCCGGGCGACGCCCGCGAGGTACTTCTCGTCGACCTCGATGACGCCGAACTTCGCGTCCGAGCCGCCCGCCAGCGCCGAGGTGATGCCCGCGGGCATGTTGGCGCCGAGCGCGTTGGAGACCACCGGTCCGGCGGCCCGCAGCGCCTCGGCGATGAGCCGGGTGGTGGTGGTCTTGCCGTTGGTCGCCGACACCAGGACGACGTCCAGGTTCTGGGCGAGCCGGGCCAGCAGGTCGGGGTCGAGTTTGAGCGCCACCCGGCCGCCGATCACCGAACCGCTGCCGCGCCCCGCGGCGCGCGATGCCGCCGCGACCGCCTTGCCCGCGGTCACGGCCAGCTTGGCCCGCGGCGTGAGCGGGTCCGAGTTGCCTGCCATCAGTTCTCGATCCTCCTTGCGTACGCGCCGCGCCTGAGCCATCCGGCAACGTGGTGTGGACCTCAGCCTATCGAGATCCGATCGTGCTCCCGAATCCCGGCACCCAGCGGCGCCCGCGCGCCGTTCGCGCGTGCAGGAGGACCGTACCCTTGCCGCCATGCGACACGGCTCGATCCCGGGCGCCCGCGGGCGCGTACGGCCCCTCACCCTGCTCGGCGACGACGCGCTGCGTGCGCCCTGCCGGGAGGTCACCGACTTCGGCCCCCGACTGGCGGCGCTCGTCGAGGACTTGTTCGCCACGATGTACGCCGCCCGGGGCGTGGGACTTGCCGCGAACCAGGTGGGAGAGGGGCTGCGCGTGTTCGTCTACGACTGTCCGGACGACGAGGACGTCCGGCATCTGGGGCATGTGGTGAACCCCCGGCTGGTGGCCGCCGACGGTGTGGTACTGCGCGGCCCGGAAGGCTGTCTCTCGCTGCCGGGACTGGAGGCGGGCACCGAGCGCCACGACCGTGCGGTCGTGGCGGGTCTCACAGTGACGGGGGAGCCGGTCACGGTCGAGGGGACGGGTTTCTTCGCCCGCTGCCTGCAGCACGAGTGCGACCACCTGGACGGCGGCCTGTACGTCGACCGCCTCACCGGGTGGCGCAGGCGCAGGGTGCTGCGGCAGGCGGCCAGGGCGTCCTGGGGGCGTCCGGGCTGAGACCCGGCCGGACGGGCGGGGTGTCGAAGGCGCGGCCGGGAGCGGTGCGGGGCCCTAGAAGCCGGGGCCGCCGGCCTTGTCGCCGGCCGCCGCGAGCCGGCCCCACAGGAGGTCGGCCAGGCTGCGCACCAGTTCCGCGCGGGAGCAGGGGCGCTCGCCCAGCCACCAGTCGCCCGCCGCGTGCATCATGCCGACGATGCCGTGGCCCCAGACCCGGGCCAGTTGCTGTCCGCCCGGTCCGAGGTCGAGGCGTTCCTCGATGACCTGGGCCAGCTCCTCGCCCATGCGGCGCAGCAGCGGCGCGGAGTGCTTGCCGACGTCGAAGCCCGCCTCGCCGCCCTGGCCGCCCTCGGCCGGGTGCATCAGGAACCGGTACACCTGCGGCCGCGCCTCTATGGCGGCGAGGTAGGTGTCCAGCGTGGCCTCGACGCGCTCGCGCCGCTCGGCCGGGGCGTCGAGCGCGGCCCGCAGCGAGTCGAGCAGGGCGTCGGTGTGCCGCTTGGCGAGGGCAGCGTACAGCCCGCCCTTGTCGCCGAAGTGGCGGTAGAGGATCGGCTTGGTGATGCCGGCCTCGGCGGCGATGGCGTTCATGGAGGCGTGCGGGCCGTCGCGCAGCACCACCCGGTCGGCGGCCTCCAGCAGCTCGCGCCGTCTGCGGTCGGCGGACCGCTGCTGCTCGGTCCGCTGCGTGGTGTCCATGATCTCTCCCCACCCGTGCTGATTCGGTGACGCCTGCGCAAACTAACACTGACCGGGCCCCGGACCTCGAACGGGCTGCCGAGGCGACGACGGAGGAACAGCGGGACTTGACTTCTCCTACTGGCCGGTAACACAGTACGGTTACCGCAAGTAACACCACATGGGTACCGCTGGAGGGGACATGGCCGAGTTCACCATGGAGCTCAACGACGAACAGAAGGAGGTCCGCACCTGGCTGCACGGCTTCGCCGCCGACGTGATCCGCCCCGCGGCCGCCGAATGGGACGAGCGTGAGGAGACTCCCTGGCCGGTCATCCAGGAGGCCGCCAAGGTCGGCATCTACTCCCTCGACTTCTACGCCCAGCAGTACTTCGACCCGACCGGCCTCGGCATCCCCATGGCCATGGAGGAGCTGTTCTGGGGCGACGCGGGCATAGCCCTGTCCATCGTCGGCACCGGCCTGGCCGCGGTCGGCGTCCTCGCCAACGGCACCGAGGAGCAGATCGGCACCTGGATCCCCCAGATGTACGGCGACGCCACCGACGTCAAGGTCGCCGCCTTCTGCTCCTCCGAGCCCGACGCCGGCTCCGACGTCGCCTCGATGCGCACCCGCGCCGTCTACGACGAGGCCAAGGACGAGTGGGTCATCAACGGCACCAAGACCTGGGCCACCAACGGCGGCATCGCCAACGTCCATGTCGTCGTCGCCTCCGTCGACCCGGAGCTGGGCTCCAAGGGGCACGCCTCCTTCATCGTCCCGCCGGGCACCCCGGGCTGCTCCCAGGGCCAGAAGTTCAAGAAGCACGGCATCCGCGCCTCGCACACCGCCGAGGTGATCCTCGACAACGTGCGCGTCCCCGGCTCCTGCCTGCTCGGCGGCAAGGAGAAGCTGGACGAGCGCCTCGCCCGCGCCCGTGAGCGGGCCAAGGCGGGCGGGGAGAGGGTGAAGAACGCGGCGATGGCCACCTTCGAGGCGTCCCGCCCCGCCGTCGGCGCCATGGCGGTCGGCACCGCCCGCGCCGCCTACGAGGTGGCCCTCGACTACGCCAGGACCCGGGAGCAGTTCGGCCGGCCGATCATCGACAACCAGGGCGTGGCCTTCCAGCTCGCCGACATGGCCACGTCCATCGACGCGGCCCGCCTGCTGGTGTGGCGCGCCTCCTGGATGGCGATCAACGGCAAGCCGTTCACCGCCGCCGAGGGCTCGATGTCCAAGCTGTTCGCCAGCGAGACCGCGAAGAAGGTCACCGCCCAGGCGATCCAGATCCTCGGCGGCAACGGCTACACCCGGGAGTACCCGGTGGAGCGGATGCACCGCGACGCGGCGATCTACACCATCTTCGAGGGCACCAGCGAGATCCAGCGGCTCGTCATCTCCCGCACCATCTCGGGCCTGCCGATCCGCTGACGGGTCCCCGCCGGCCGCCGCCACGCCCCCTGGTCCGCCCATGACCGCCGGGCTACCGTGATGGCGCAGACGCCACCGGCAGCCAGGGGGAATTCGTGGCGACGACCGCGCAGCAGCAGCTCAAGGACGCGGAGAGCAAGCACCAGCAGGTGTCCGGGCGCAACGCACTCGGCGCCCATCCCACGGCGATCGCCGAGGCCGAACGCATGATCGACCTCGCCGTGGCCAAGAGCAACCTGGAACTGGCCGCGGCCGTCCAGGGCCTGACCGAGGCGCTGGGCAAGAGCCAAGCGGACCTAGGCAAGGCCGTGGACGCCCTGACCGCCAAGGTGGCCAAGCTCGCCGAACGCTGAACCGCCCGCAGCACCCGTGCCCCGCCCGTCGTACGCGGGCGGGGCACTCGGTGCCGGGACTCAGCGGTGCCTGAGCGGCGTCAGCTGCTCGATGTCGTAGCGGCGCCGCAGGGCCTCGATCGCCGCGTGGTCCGGCGGGCCCCCGTTGCCGAGGATCTCCAGCAGCTCCTCGAAGTACCGCTCGTGGTCCGGCGGCGGGGACGCCTGGAAGAACATCTTCGCCGGGCTGTCCGTGGGGTTGGCGAAGGCGTGCGGGCAGCCGGGGGGCACCACGATGACCGTGCCCGGGGTCGCCCGCACCACGCGGTTGCCCGAGCGGGACTCCCACTTCTGCCAGCGGTCGGGCGTCCGGATCCGCGGCTCGAAGGCGAGCACGTCCAGCTCACCCTCCAGCACATAGAACAACTCCTCGCTGCGCGTGTGCACATGGGCTCCCACGTCGAAGCCCGGCGGGACCTCCACCTCGAAGGTGGAGGCGGTCCGCGAGTGCGAGCCGGTCACCTTGAACGTCACGCGCTGGGCGGCCGTCTCGACCACCCGGCCGTGGCCCGGCGGCACGAGCAGGCCGTCCGCCGCGGCGACGCCGGACGCGGTCAGCTCCGGATCGTCGAGCGTGGTCAGCGGCGGCTCGATCGTCGTCATCGGCGCTCACCACGCCACGGGCAGGGCCTCGGGCCCGCGGATCAACGCGCCCTTCCTGAACGGCACCTCGTCCGGCGCCACCGCCAGCCGCAGTGCCGGCAGCCGGTCGAGGAGGGCGTCCACCAGCAGCTCGGACTCCATCCGGGCCAGCTGGCCGCCCGGGCAGTAGTGCGGGCCGAAACCGAACGCCACGTGCGGGTTGGGGCTGCGCGAGAAGTCGATGCTCTGCGGGTCGGTGAAGACGTCCGGGTCGCGGTTGGCGGCCAGGTAGGAGACGTAGACCGGGTCGCCCGCCCGGATGCGCACCCCTTTGATCTCCACGTCCTCCAGGGCGATCCGGGACAGCCCGACCGCGTTGCGGTGCGGGATGTAGCGCAGCAGTTCGTCGATGGCCTGCGGGCGGACCGAGGGGTTGGCGCGCAGCCGGTCGGCCAGCTCCGGGCGGGTCAGCAGCAGGTAGAACATCTGCCCGCTGTTGTTGGTGACCGCCTCGCCGCCGATCTGCAGGAGCACCGCGAGTCCCACGGCCTCCTCCAGGGTGATCTCCCGGCGACCCACGGCGGTGCCGAGCAGCGAGGCGACGTCCTCGCCCCCGCTGTCCGCGCGCGCGTCGATCAGTTCCGTGAAGTAGGCGCCCATCTCCTCCTTGGCCTGCTCGCTGACGTCGGCGCCGTGCGCGGAGGACAGGATCAGCTGGGTCCAGGTGTGCATGCCGTGCCGGTCGGCCGCCGGGACGCCCATCAGTTCGCAGATCACCGCGATCGGGAACGGGCTGAGCACGGCGGCGGTGAGATCGGCGGGCGGGCCGGCCGCGACGAGGCCGTCGACCAGGTCGTCCAGCATCCGCCGCGCGCTCTCCCGTACCCGCTCCACCCCGCGTGCCGTGAAGGCGGGGGCGACCGAACGGCGCAGCCGGTTGTGGTCGGGCGGGTCCAGGAAGCCGACGGCGCCGCGGGACGGGATGAAGTGCGGGGCCAGCCGCGTGACCTGCTGGTCCATCACGGCCTCCCGGCTGAACCGGGCGTCGTTGGTGACCAGCCGGACGTCGTCCATGCGGGTCACCAGCCAGGCCCAGCCCTCGCCGTTGGGCAGTTCGATCCGGGTGACCGGCCCCTCCTCCATCAGGTCGGCCAGCACCGGGTCGAAGTCGACACCGGTCAGGTCGAGGGCGGGCCAGTGCCGCACCGGGCACAGTTCCTCACCGGCCCGTTCGGGCGGGATGAGTGTGTTCTCGGTCATGCCCCGTCCCCGATCTGCCAGTTGCCCAGGGACATCTCCGCGGTGATGCCGGGCCCGAACCCGGCGAGCAGCCCGCGGGCACCGTCCTCCACGCCGCCCTCGTCGCACAGCCGGCGCAGCGCGTCCAGGACGACGGCGCTCGCGATGTTGCCGTACTCGGTGAGCGTGGCCCGGCTGAACCGGAACGCGTGGGGGTCGACCTTCAGGAACTTGCTGAGGTCGTCGAGGATGCGCGGACCGCCCGCGTGGATGACGTAGAAGTCGAGGTCGGAGGCGTCCCAGCCGTGCATGCCCGCCAGGTCCTGAAGAGCCGGGGCGAGCGGCTCCATGGTGGCGGGCACCCGCTTGTCCAGCAGGAAGTGGAAGCCGGTCTCCCGGACGGCGTACGCGATCCAGTCCTCGGTCTTGGGGATCAGGTACGAGCCGTTGCGCGCCAGGCGCACCCCGGTGCCGCCGGTGCCGCGGACCACGGCGGCGGCGATGCCGTCACCGAACAGGCCGTTGGACAGGAGCGAGCCGACGCCGAGGTCGGTGGGCTGGTAGCACAGCGAGCAGAACTCGCAGGCCACGATGAGCGCGTTGGCGTCCGGGTAGGCCGTGCAGAAGTCGTGCGCGCGGTTGATCGCCGCGCCGCCCGCCGCACAGCCCAACTGGGCTATGGGTATCTGACGGGTGGTCGAGTCGAAGGCCATCTCGTTGATCAGCCACGCCGTGAGCGAGGGCATCATGAAGCCCGTGCACGAGACGTAGATGATCACGTCGATGTCGGTGGTGAGGAGTTCCGCGTCGTCGAGCGCCCGCTGGATGACCGCGGGGACCCGGGCCTTGGCCTCGTGCTCGTAGAGCTTGTTGCGCTCCTCGAAGCCGGGGTGCTTCAGGGTCTCCTCGATGGGCTGCACGATGTGCCGGGTACGCACGCCGGTGTTCTCGATCAGCCGGAGGGCCAGCGCGAGTTGCGGGTGGTCCGCGTGGTGGGACCGTGCGAGTTCCAGCGTCTCCTCCATGGTGATGACGTGCTCTGGAACGGACACCGAGGGCCTGCACAAAGTCGCCATGATCCGTGCCTGCTTTCGCCTTCCGGAAGGCGGGTGGCCTCCCGGTCAGAGGGTGGTGCACCCAGAAGGGTGGTCCACCCACGATCACCCGGGAGAGCGACGATCTCTCGCCGGACTACTCCAATCCGGCGACGGCGGGGCGGGGCCCCACGGGCCCGGAAGCCCTGTCGACGCGGTGCGGACACCGGGCTCGGCGGCGGGAAAACGGCTGGTCAGAGGGGTCGGTCCGGAAGCCCGGAGGGGACGGCGCGAGCGGGCGGAGGCGACGCTCGCCGACGGCACGACGAACGGGGTCGCGCGCGCCGTGTGCGGGAGGGCGGGGTAGGGCCGGGGTCGCGGGGGAGTGAGCGCGCGGGGTGGGGC
>NZ_JOIY01000019.1 GCF_000720185.1 Streptomyces sp. NRRL S-340
GGGCGGGGCCGCGGAGGGGCCGGGGGGCGGGGCCGTCGGGAGACCGGGGGCGGGAGGAACGGGCTGGGGCGGGGTGCCGTTGGAGTGCGGGCCCGTGCTGGCCGCGGCCGAGAGGGCCTCCGCGAGGCCGCCCAGTTCGACGTGGACCACGAGCACCGGTTTGCCGGGGGTCGCCTCGGCGGCCGAGCGCAGCGCGTCGGCCAGGGCCGCGTCCTCGGTGGCCCCCTCCCCCAGGGCCGGGATCGCGGTCACCACCACCGCGTCGCTCGTCTCGTCGGCCAGCGCCCGGGACAGCGCCGCCCGGAAGTCCTCCGCGGAGGCGGCCGTCGTGAGGTCCTGCGGCGGCTGCGGGCGCAGGCCCTCGGCCAGGCAGCGGTCGTAGGTGAGCACGCCCAGCGACTCGGAGTTGCCGAGGATCGCCACCCGGGGCCCGGCGGGCAGCGGCTGCCGGGCCAGCAGCAGCCCGGTGTCGACCAGCTCCGTGATGGTGTCGACCCGGATCACGCCGGCCTGCCGCAGCAGCGCGGACACCGTGGCGTGCGGCAGCCGCGTCGCCCGGACCGCGTGCCCCTGGGGCGCCGAGCCGGCCCCCTGCACGACGACGAGCGGCTTCACCGCCGCCGTGCGCCGGGCGAGCCGGGTGAACTTGCGCGGGTTGCCGATGGACTCCAGGTACATGAGGGCGACGTCGGTGTCGGGGTCGTCGTACCAGTACTGGAGGACGTCGTTGCCGGAGACGTCCGCGCGGTTGCCGGAGGAGACGAAGGTCGACACGCCCGTCACCCCGGTCACCCCGCCGCCGCGCCGGTGCAGCCGGGAGAGCAGGGCGATGCCGATGGCGCCGGACTGGGCGAACATGCCGATCCGGCCGGGCCGGGGCATCTCGGGGGCGAGGGAGGCGTTCAGCCGGACCTGCGGCGAGGTGTTGACGATCCCGAACGCGTTCGGCCCGACGATCCGCATGCCGTACGTGCGCGCCTGCCTGACCAGGGCGCGCTGGCGCTCCCGCCCCTCCGGGCCGCTCTCCGCGTACCCGGCGGAGACCACGACGAGTCCCTGCACACCGTGCTCGCCGCACTCGGTGACCACCTCGGGCACCTGTCCGGCCGGTACGGCGACCACGGCGAGGTCGACCGGCCCGTCGATCTCCCGCACCGAGCGGCGGGCGGGCACCCCGTCGATCTCCTCGCACTCCTGGCCGAAGGCCCGGTTGACGGCGTACAGCCGGCCCGTGAAACCGGCCTCGCGCAGATGGCCGAGGAGGGTGCGGCCCACGCCCCCGGGCGCACGGCCCGCTCCGATGACGGCGACCGAGCCGGGCACCAGCAGCCGCCGCACCGAGCGCGCCTCCGCGCGCTGCTCGCGCGCGTGCTGCACGGCCAGCGAGCGGTCGGTCGGCTCGATGTCGAACTCCAGGCGTACGACGCCGTCCTCGAAGCTGCGCTTCTGGGTGTACCCGGCGTCGGTGAACACCTTGATCATCTTGTTGTTGGCGGGCAGCACCTCCGCGGCGAAACGGCGGATGCCGCGCTCGCGGGCGACCGCCGCGATGTGCTCCAGGAGGGCGGAGGCGACGCCGCGGCCCTGGTGGGCGTCCTGCACCAGGAAGGCGACCTCGGCCTCGTCGGCGGGCTCGGAGCCGGCGGGCGCGGAGGCGGACGAGGCGGCGGGGGCGGAGGCCGGTACGGGGGCGGACACGGCGGCGGGCGCTCCGGCGGCGCCGAGGCGGTCGTAGCGTACGGTGGCGATGAACTCGCCGCCGATGGTGGCCGCGAGTCCCACCCGGTCCACGAAGTCGTGGTGCGTGAAGCGGTGGACGTCCTTCGCGGACAGTCGCGGGTAGGGCGCGAAGAAGCGGTAGTACTTGGACTCGTCCGACACCTGTTCGTAGAAGCTGACCAGCCGGTCGGCGTCCTCGGCGGTGATGGGGCGGATCCGCGCGGTGCCGCCGTCGCGCAGCACCACGTCCGCCTCCCAGTGGGCGGGATACTCGTGCCGGTCCGACGAGGTGCGCATGGGCCCCAGAGTACGGCTCGCGTCCGGCGACGGCGCGAGGCAGTCTGTGGAGCACACGCGCGAGGACGCGCCCTGGGCGGACACCTGCCGGACCGAGGCCGCGGTCCGGCACCGCCGGGACACCGGTCGCGGTGCCGTCCGGGACGTGCTTCACGTATGGGAAACTGGTCTAGACAACCTGAAACACTGAAGGGCAGCATCACATGGCTGAGCGCCGCGTCAACGTCGGCTGGGCCGAGGGCCTCCACGCCCGCCCCGCTTCCATCTTCGTCCGGGCCGCCACGGCCGCAGGGGTCCCCGTGACGATCGCCAAGGCCGACGGCAACCCCGTCAACGCGGCCTCCATGCTGGCCGTTCTGGGCCTCGGCGCGCAGGGCGGCGAGGAGATCCTCCTCGCCTCCGACGCCGAGGGCGCGGACGCCGCCCTGGACCGGCTGGCCAAGCTGGTCGCCGAGGGTCTCGAGGAACTTCCCGAGACCGTCTGACCGCTCACCGCTCACCGCGCACCGCGCACCGAGTGCCGGGCGCGGCCACGGCCCCGCCGGGCCGCCGCTCACCGGCCGCGGTGCCGCGCAGCGCAGCGCGCACACGAAAACCGCGTCGCCCTTTTCTTCACGGGCGGCGCGGTTTTCGCGTGTTACCGCGTTCAAGGAAAAGTTCGCACGCATGCCGGAATCACGATCGTGCCGCCCGGCGGTAACGCGAGCGGGCGCATACCGAGAACGCGATCGGGCGCACACCGGAAACGCGCGCGAATTCACGGCGGCGCGAATAACGGCCCGGAGCTTCCTCCGGTCGATTTCCTCTTTGTATACGGCAGTCTTGTTAATGCCGGACGCCCGATGTGTTGACGGGACGTTTCGGGGCCCTCACACGTTGCGCGGCCGTCACCCGCTCCGTGTGCAGGGCGGCGAGCGCCCGGGCGCGGTCGGCGTCACCGCGCGCCACGGCGTCCACGATCGCCCCGTGCTCGTCCCAGGCCTCCACCGGGTCGGCGGGGTCCGGCACCCCGTACATCCAGGCGATCTTGTACCGCAGCTGGGTCAGGGCGGCGGTCAGCGCGGGACTGCCGCAGGCCTGCGCCAGGGTCTCGTGGAACCAGGCCGCCAGGGACCGCAGTTCCTCGCCGCCGCTGTCGGCCCGCTCCCGCCCCAGCCTGACCAGGCCGCGCAGCACCTTCAGATGGGCCTCGGTGCGCCGCTGGGCGGCCCGCGCCGCGCCCAGCGGCTCCAGCAGGAGGCGCATCTCCAGCAGGTCGGCGGCCTCCTGCCCGGTGGGCTCGGCGACACACGCGCCGGCGTGCCGGCGGGTCACGACGAAACCCTCGGCCTCCAGGGTGCGCAGGGCCTCGCGCACGGGCACGCGCGAGACGCCGTAGCGTCGGGCGAGGGCCTCCTCGGCGAGCCGGGCGCCGCGCTCGTGGACGCCGGCGACGATGTCGTCCCGGATCGCCGTGCACACCGAGTGCGCCGGAACGCGCATGACCGACCTCCGCATTGATCCCGTGGAACTCCGCGACGAACGCGTGTTCCGCGACTCTATGACAATGCGCGGGAATTTCCGACCGCACGACGGAATCCGGGGTTATTTTTTGGTCAACGCCTAGCCCGGGAATACCGAAAGCCCCGGCCGGGCGGCCGGGGCTTTCGATGTCGTTCAGATGTCCGCGTGATCAGTGTCCACGTGTTCGGGGGCACGGGCTGCCGGACGGGCGCGCCCTCTCAGGTGCCGCCGTCAGACGTTCACGCCGTGCTTGCGAAGGTAGGCGATCGGGTCGACGTCCGAGCCGTAGTCGGGGGCGGTGCGCGCCTCGAAGTGCAGGTGCGGGCCGGTGACGTTCCCGGTGGCGCCGGACAGGCCGATCTGCTGCCCCGGCACGACCTGCTGGCCCACCGAGACGCCGATGGACGACAGGTGCCCGTACTGGGTGTACATGCCGTCGGCCATCCTGATCACGATCTGGTTGCCGTACGCCCCGCCCCAGCCGGTCTGCACGACAGTGCCGGCACCGACCGCGTGCACCGCGGTGCCGCTCGCGGCGTGGAAGTCGATGCCGGTGTGCGAGCCGGAGGACCACAGGGAGCCGCCGGTCTTGTAGCCGGTGGAGACGTACGAGCCGGTGATCGGCGGCACGAAGGTGTTGAGGCGCTTGCGCTCGGCCTCGCGGGCAGCCCGCTCCTTGGCCTCGCGCGCCTTCTTCGCCTGCTCGGCGGCCCGCTTGCGCGCGGCCTCCTCGGCCTGCTTGTGCCGGGCCGCCTCCAGCTGCGCGGCGGCCTGGGCGTCGACCCGCTCGGCGACGGTGTCACCGAGGCTGACGACCGGGGTGAGGCCGGTGTCCGCGGGCGCCGGGGTCTCGGCGGCCAGGGCCGGGGAGGCGGCGAGGGTGCCGATGACGCCGGTGGTGGTGAGGGCCGCGACACCCGCCGCGCGGGCGGTGGTGCGCTGCACCCGTCCGGGACGGCGGTGCTTCCCGGTGGCGCGCGTGAACGCCATGTGGTGGCTGGTCCTTTCCTTCCCTCTCGCCTACCGGGTTAGCTGACGGGTTCGGAGCAGGAAGGTCTCCTACGGGCCCCGCGCGTGCGCGGCGCCCGATTCACCCCAGGGACTGAGTGGGTCCCCGGCTCCCCTGGCTCGCGCCGTACGGGGACTCGGCGATGACTGTCCGGTGCCGCGGGTGCGGCGCACTGCCCGACGAACAGCCGGACCGACGCTAGACGGGCCCGCTTTCCGATCCCAAACAGATCCGGGTTTTTGTAGCGCAGACCACAGGGCAGAAGGGCAGCCACTCCCCCAATCCGGACATCGCAGAGCCCTGGTGACGCGTCCGTCACCAGGGCCCCACGCGCGCGTGCCGGGCGGCCCGCTACTCGGCGGCGACGACGGTCACCGGACCGATGCCGAGCGCCTCGACGGGCTCCTTGATCTGCGCCGCGTCCCCGACGAGCACCGTCACGAGCCGGTCCACCGGGAAGGCGCTGACGACCGCCGCGGTGGCCTCCACCGTGCCGGTCTCGGCGAGCTGCTGATAGAGCGTCGCCTGGTAGTCGTCGGGCAGGTGCTGCTCGACCTGGTCGGCCAGCGTGCTGGCCACGGCGGCGGCCGTCTCGTACTTGAGCGGCGCCACACCGACGAGGTTCTGCACGGCGACGTCCCGCTCGGCTTCGGTGAGGCCCTCGGCGGCCAGCTTGCGCAGCACGGTGAACAGGTCGTCCAGCGCGGGTCCGGTGTTCGGCGTGTCGACCGAGCCGCTGATGGCGAGCATCGCCGCGCCGGTGCCGTCGGGCGCGGAGCGCAGCACCTGGCCGAACGACCGCACGCCGTAGGTGTAGCCCTTCTCCTCGCGCAGGACGCGGTCCAGGCGGGAGGTGAGGGTGCCGCCCAGGCAGTAGGTGCCGAGCACCTGGGCCGGCCAGACCCGGTCGTGCCGGTCGGGCCCGGTGCGGCCGATGAGCAGCTGCGTCTGGACGGCGCCGGGCCGGTCCACGATCACGACGCGGCCGGTGTCGTCGGCGGTGACCGGCGGCACGGGCCGCGGCTCGGCCCGCGAACCGGTCCAGGCGCCCAGGGTCTCGCCCAGCAGCTCGTCGAGGTCGACGCCGGTGAGGTCGCCGACGACCACGGCGGTGGCCGTCGCGGGGCGTACGTGCCGGTCGTAGAAGGCGCGGACGGCGGACGCGTCGACGGCGCCGACGGTGTCCTGCGTGCCCTGGCGGGGGCGCGACATGCGCGCGGTGGCCGGGAACAGCTCCTTGGAGAGTTCCTTGGCGGCCCGGCGGGAGGGGTTGGCCAGCTCGTGCGGGATCTCGTCGAGCCGGTTGCGCACCAGCCGTTCGACCTCGGACTCGGCGAACGCCGGTGCCCGCAGGGCGTCCGACAGCAGCCCGAGCCCCTTGGCCAGCCGGGAGGCCGGGACCTCCAGGCTGAGCCGTACGCCGGGGTGGTCGGCGTGCGCGTCCAGGGTGGCGCCCGCGCGCTCCAGTTCGGCGGCGAACTCCTCGGCGGAGTACTTGTCGGTGCCCTCGGAGAAGGCCCGCGCCATGATCGTGGCGACGCCGTCCAGGCCGGCCGGCTCGGCGTCCAGGGGTGCGTCGAGGAGCACCTCCACGGCGACGACCTGCTGGCCGGGGCGGTGGCAGCGCAGCACCGTCAGGCCGTTGTCCAGCGTGCCGCGCTCGGGGGCCGGGAACGCCCACGGCCGGGCCTCGCCCGCCTGGGGACGGGGGTGGAACTCCATGGTGGCCAGCTCGGTCACTTCGCCGTCTCCTCGGTGTCGTCGCCGGCCGCGGCGTCCGCGTCCGGTGCCTGCTCCTGTGCGTCGGGGGCGGTCGGCTCGTAGACGAGGACCGCGCGGTTGTCGGGGCGCAGGCGGGCCTTGGCGACCTCCTGGACCTCCTCGGGCGTCACCTCCAGGACGCGCTGGACGGCGGTCAGGGCGAGCTGCGGGTCACCGAACAGGACGGCGTAGCGGCACAGTTCGTCGGCGCGGCCCGCGACCGTGCCGAGCCGGTCCAGCCACTCGCGCTCCAGCTGGGCCTGGGCGCGCTCCATCTCCTCGGCGGTCGGGCCGTCCTCGGCGAACCGGGCCAGTTCCTCGTCGATGGCGGCCTCGATGACCGGCACCTCGACGTCGCCGGAGGTCTTCACGTCGAGCCAGCCCAGGGAGGGGGCGCCGGCCAGCCGCAGCAGGCCGAACCCGGCGGCGACGGCGGTGCGGTCGCGGCGCACCAGCCGGTTGTACAGCCGGGAGGACTCGCCGCCGCCGAGGACGGTCAGCGCGAGGTCGGCCGCGTCGCACGCGCGCGTGCCGTCGTGCGGGAGCCGGTAGGCGGCCATCAGGGCGCGGGCCGGGACCTCCTCCTCGACGACCTCGCGCAGCTGTCCGCCGATGATCTCGGGCAGCGAGCCGTCGCGGGGCTGCGGCTTGCCGTCGTGGGCGGCGATGGAGCCGAAGTACTTCTCGATCCACGCGAGGGTCTGCTGCGGGTCGATGTCGCCGACGACCGAGAGGACGGCGTTGTTCGGCGCGTAGTACGTCCGGAAGAACGCGCGCGCGTCCTCCAGGGTGGCCGCGTCCAGGTCGGCCATGGACCCGATGGGCGTGTGGTGGTACGGGTGGCCCTCCGGGTAGGCGAGGGCGGTCAGCTTCTCGAACGCCGTGCCGTAGGGCACGTTGTCGTAGCGCTGGCGGCGCTCGTTCTTGACGACGTCGCGCTGGTTCTCCATCGACTCGTCGTCCAGCGCGGCGAGCAGCGAGCCCATGCGGTCGGCCTCCAGCCAGAGGGCCAGTTCCAGCTGGTGGGCGGGCATGGTCTCGAAGTAGTTGGTGCGTTCGAAGCTGGTGGTGCCGTTGAGGGAGCCGCCGGCGCCCTGGACCAGTTCGAAGTGACCGTTGCCCTTGACCTGGGCGGAGCCCTGGAACATCAGGTGCTCGAAAAGGTGAGCCAGGCCGGTACGCCCCTTGACCTCGTGGCGGGAGCCGACGTCGTACCAGAGGCACACCGCCGCGACCGGGGTCAGGTGGTCCTCGGAGAGCACCACGCGCAGGCCGTTGGCCAGGCGGTGCTCGGTCGCTGTCAGGCCGCCGGAGCCTGCCTCGGCTGTGGCCGTGTGACCCATGGGCATGTGCGTCCCTTCGATCGCGGTGGCGGTCCGGGAACCGCCCTGTTCCTGCCGGTCCTGCCACTGTATGCAAGCGTGCGGACCGCTGGCGAAGTTCCCGCTCGCGGTACGCCGGGAGCGGAAGCGGATCGGGGCGGACGGGTCCCGCGCGCGGGGCGCGCGGGACCCTCCCGGGCGGGGTCCGGTCCACGTTGTCAGTCCGGCGGTCCACAATGGTCGGCGTCAGATCCCGTCACACGCTTCAGCAAGGAGCCGGCAGCGATGGCCCGCCGCAGCACGAAGACCCCGCCGCCCGACGACCCCTACGAGGAGAAGATCCTCGACATCGACGTCGTCGACGAGATGCAGGGCTCCTTCCTCGAGTACGCGTACTCGGTCATCTACTCGCGCGCCCTGCCGGACGCCCGGGACGGACTGAAGCCGGTGCACCGCCGCATCGTCTACCAGATGAACGAGATGGGCCTGCGCCCCGAGCGCGGCTACGTGAAGTGCGCCCGTGTCGTCGGCGAGGTCATGGGCAAGCTCCACCCGCACGGCGACGCGTCGATCTACGACGCGCTGGTGCGGCTGGCCCAGTCCTTCTCGATGCGTGTCCCGCTGGTCGACGGCCACGGCAACTTCGGCTCCCTGGGCAACGACGACCCGCCCGCCGCGATGCGGTACACCGAGTGCCGCATGGCCGAGGCGACGAGCCTGATGACCGAGTCGATCGACGAGGACACGGTCGACTTCGCGCCGAACTACGACGGCCAGGAGCAGGAGCCGGTGGCCCTGCCCGCCGCCTTCCCGAACCTGCTGGTGAACGGCGCGTCGGGCATCGCCGTCGGCATGGCCACGAACATGCCGCCGCACAACCTGGGCGAGGTCATCGCGGCGGCCCGGCACCTGATCCGCCATCCGAACGCGGACCTGGACGCGCTGATGCGCCATGTCCCGGGCCCCGACCTGCCCACCGGCGGACGGATCGTCGGCCTGTCCGGCATCCGGGACGCCTACGAGTCGGGCCGCGGCACGTTCAAGATCCGCGCCACGGTGTCGGTGGAGACGGTCACCGCCCGCCGCAAGGGCCTCGTCGTCACCGAGCTGCCCTTCACGGTCGGTCCGGAGAAGGTCATCGCCAAGATCAAGGACCTGGTCGGCGCGAAGAAGATCCAGGGCATCGCCGACGTCAAGGACCTCACCGACCGCGAGCACGGACTGCGCCTGGTCATCGAGATCAAGAACGGTTTCGTGCCGGAGGCGGTCCTGGAGCAGCTCTACAAGCTGACGCCGATGGAGGAGTCCTTCGGCATCAACAACGTCGCCCTGGTCGACGGCCAGCCCCTCACGCTGGGGCTGAAGGAGCTGCTGGAGGTCTACCTCGACCACCGCTTCGAGGTCGTGCGGCGCCGCAGCGAGTACCGGCGCGGCAAGCGGCGCGACCGGCTGCACCTGGTCGAGGGCCTGCTCACGGCGCTGGTGGACATCGACGAGGTCATCCGGCTGATCCGCTCCAGCGAGAACTCCGCGCAGGCCAAGCAGCGCCTGATGGAGCGGTTCTCGCTCAGCGAGGTGCAGACGCAGTACATCCTCGACACGCCGCTGCGCCGGCTGACCAAGTACGACCGTATCGAGCTGGAGGCGGAGAAGGACCGGCTCAACGCGGAGATCGAGGAGCTGACGCGGATCCTGGAGTCCGACGCGGAGCTGCGCAAGCTGGTCTCGAACGAACTCGCCGTGGTCGCCAAGAAGTTCGGCACCCCGCGGCGCACGGTCCTGCTGGAGGCGGGCGCCGTCCAGGTCGCGGCGGTGCCGCTGCAGGTGGCGGACGACCCGTGCCGGGTCCTGCTGTCCTCGACCGGTCTGCTGGCACGCACGTCTGACGACGGGCCCTTCCCGCGGGACGCGGACGCCAGGCGGCACAAGCACGACGTGATCGTCTCGGCGGTCCCGGCCACGGCGCGCGGCGAGGTGGGCGTGGTGACGTCGGCCGGCCGCCTGCTGCGGGTGAACGTCGTGGACCTGCCCCAGCTGCCCCCGACGGCGGCGGCGCCGAACCTGTCCGGCGGCGCGCCGATCGCGGAGTTCATCTCCCTGGACGACGACGAGACGGTGGTCTGCCTGACCACGCTGGACGAGTCCTCGCCCGGTCTCGCGCTCGGCACGGAGCAGGGCGTCGTCAAGCGGGTGGTCCCCGACTACCCCGCCAACAAGGAGGAGTTGGAGGTCATCACCCTCAAGGAGGGCGACCGGATCGTCGGCGCGGCCGAGCTGCGCACCGGTGAGGAGGACCTGGTCTTCGTCACGGACGACGCGCAGTTGCTGCGCTACCAGGCGTCCCAGGTCAGGCCGCAGGGCCGGCCGGCGGGCGGCATGGCGGGCATCAAGCTCGCCGACGGCGCCAAGGTCATCTCGTTCACGGCGGTGGACCCGGCCGCGGAGGCGGTGGTGTTCACGGTCGCGGGCTCGCGCGGCACGCTGGACGACTCGGTGCAGACGACGGCCAAGGTGACACCGTTCGACCAGTACCCGCGCAAGGGCCGGGCCACCGGCGGTGTGCGCTGCCAGCGGTTCCTGAAGGGCGAGGACTGCCTGTCGTTCGCCTGGGCGGGGCCCACCCCGGCGCTGGCCGCGCAGAAGAACGGCAACCCGGCCGAACTCCCGGAGATCGACCCGCGCCGCGACGGCTCGGGCGTGTCCCTGCCGAAGACGGTGGCGGTGGTGGCCGGTCCCGCCTGGGCGTGAGGCCGTTCCGGGCCGGGCGGGGAGCCGGCCGGCCCTGGGCGGGAGGCCGACCGGGTCCCGGCGAGGGGCGCTCGGGGGCCCTTGCGGACCGGGGCGAATCCGTCCCCGCCCGGTCGGATCCGTTCGCGGGCGGGGCGCACCGTCCGGGCGCGGGTCGAATCCGTCCCGGCGCGGGTCGTACCCACCCGGGCGCGGGGTATCGAATCCGTCCCGGCGCGGGTCGTACCCGCCCGGGCGCGGGGGCTGAGTCCGTCTTGGCGCGGGCTGGGTCCGTCCCGGACCGGCCCTAGACGGGCGGGTCCTCGGTGGGTACGTCCTCCTGGTCGGGACCTTGGACGTAACGCAGGACGCCCCACATGCCGTGCTCGTCGGCGTGCGGGGTGTCCTGCTCGCACGCCTGGAGTTCCTTGACGAGGCCGGGGACGTCGGTGCCGGACCCGATGAGCACGAGCTGGGTGCGGTGCGGTTCGCCGGCCGGCCAGGGTTCGGGGTAGAAGCGCAGGAACCGGCCCACGGCGTGCACGGCGTAGCGGTTGCGCGGGTCGTGCGGGCCGAAGCCGACGTACCCCTTGATGCGGTAGAGACCGTCGGGCCGGCTGTCCAGGAATCGCATCAGGCGGCGGGGATCGAGCGGCACGTCGGAGACGAAGGAGAGGCTGTCGTAGCCGGCGTGCAGATGGCCGGCGTGATGGTCGTGGGCGTCGTCGTGGCCGTCCTGCCCGAAGGCGCCCAGATCGTCGAAGGACAGCTGGCCGACGCGTTCCTCACCGGGCCGGCAGTCGAACAGGAACTCGGGGTCCACGCGGCCGTAGGAGGCCGGGACGACGGCGGCCCGGTCGACGAGGGACCGTACGGTGGCGAGCACCTGTTCGCCGTCGGCGGCGCGGTCGGTCTTGTTGACGACGACCAGGTCCGCGAGGGCGAGGTGCCGGTCGATCTCCGGGTGCCGGGCCCTGGTGCCGTCGAACTCGGCGGCGTCGACCACCTCGACGAGGCCGCCGTAGACGACCCGGGGGTTCTCGCTGGCCAGCACCATCCGGACCAGTTCCTGCGGCTCGGCCAGCCCGCTCGCCTCGACGACGATCACGTCGATGCCGGCGCCGGGGCGGGTCAGCCGGTCCAGGTACTGGTCCAGCTCCCCCGCGTCCACGGCACAGCACAGGCACCCGTTGCCGAGGGAGACCGTGGAGTCGCCGAGTGCGCCCGCGACCGCCATCGCGTCGATCTCGATGGCCCCGAAGTCATTGACGATCGCGCCGATCCGGCTGCCGCCGCTGTGGTGGAGGAGGTGGTTGAGCAGCGTGGTCTTCCCGGCGCCGAGGAATCCGGCGAGCACGACGACGGGGATCTGGGCGCTGCCCGGGCGCGCGGCGGGCGGGGCGGTGGCCGGGGCCGCGACGGGACCCGGATCGCGGTCCGGGTCCGGGTACGGGTTCCGGAGCGGCTGGCTCACCGTGCGGCCTCTCTCCCAGCGGTGCGGTGCGCGCCCGGGGCGACGGGGCCCGGTGCGGGCGCGCGGACTGACTGCCGCACCAGGATACGAGCCGCTCACCGGCCCGGGGACCGCGAGCGGCTCCCCCGCGCGGGGCACCGTCGCGGACCCTGCGGGTCACGCCCTCACGCGCGGGCGCACAGCGTCTGCCCGCAGGCACCCCTCCTACCCCGTGGCGCGGGGATCTTCCGCCGCGTCGGCGCGGGCCTGCTCGTCGATGCGGCGCTTGGCGTCCTTCCAGTCGATCGGGAGGTGCGCGACGGGCACTTCCCAGAAGGTGAACGTCGAGCGCCGCATGGCCGGACGGAGGCCGGTCATGACGCCCTTGTGCGGTTCCGCCCTGGCGTACGTGTCGAGCGCGTCGCGGCTCTCCCACGTCGACAGGGTGAAGAAGACCCCCTTGAACAACTGGGCCTCGAGGGAGGCCCCGAGGGCTCCGGGTGCCTTGCGCACCTGGCCCCACGCGGAGAGGGACTTCAGGAAGAAGCGCGGGACGTCCTTCAGGGAGCGCAGCTCGAAGCGGGAGGCCATGACGAGGGCGGTGGTGCCGGGCCGGGCGGGGTTGGGCGTGACCCAGGGAAGAGTGGGCACGGTGGGCTCGCCTCCACTGTTGGTGAGTGACGCTATCCAGCTTAGACAGCGCTGCTATCCAATGCCAGAAAAGAACGCGGAGAACGCGGAGAACGCGGAGAGTGCGGAGAACGCGGAGAAGCTGATGCGGCTGCGGCTGCGGCTGCGGCTGCGGCTGCGGCTGCGGCTGCGGCTGCGCGAGTGTCCGCACAGGAGCTGACACGTCAGGGCCGGGGTGCCGGGCGGGCCCGGACGGTCCGCGGGGGTCCGGCCGCAGTAGGCTCGCCCCTGTGAGTACGTGCGCGACCGCCTCCCGGCAGCTCGGCGAACCGTTGTCCGCCACCGCGCCCACGGCGACGACGTGGCTGCTGCTGGAACAGCCCGGCCCCTGGGGCGCCGAGGCGCTCACGTCCAGCCACCTGGACCCGGTCCTGGGACGCGCACTGGAGCGGGCGGCACAGGGCACCGGCGTCCGGGTGGCCCTCATCCGCCGCCCCGGACGGCACGCCGACTGCCACACCCCTTCGATGCGGCATGTGTACGCGGCCCACACTCTGCCCGGCGCCACCTGGCTGCACGGCGCGGTGACGGCAGCCCCCGAACAGTTGCTGGACCTCGACTTCACCGCCCTCGGCAGGGGTGACCACCACACCTTCGACACGGTCCTGACGGGCGGGCCGCACACAGCGGGCCCGCTCGCCCTCGTGTGCACCAACGGCCGGCGCGACCGGTGCTGCGCCCTGCTGGGCCGGCCCCTCGCCGCGGAACTCGCCTCCCGCGGGGTCCGGGACACCTGGGAGGTCTCGCACCTGGGCGGCCACCGCTTCTCCCCCACCCTGCTCGTCCTCCCCCACGGGTACGCGTACGGACGCGCCGAGGCCCGCTTGGTCGAAGAGGCCCTGCACGGCGTACGGGAGGGCCGGGTCGTGCTCGACGGCTGCCGGGGCCGCAGCGCCTGGGAGCGGCCCGCGCAGGCCGCCGAACTGGCCGTGCGCGAGGCGGCCGGCGAGTACCGTGCCGACGCGCTGACCGTCGTACGCACCGCCCCGCTGGCCGTTCCCGGCGTACCGGACCCGGCCCGTGCGCCGCGCCCGGAGGGAGCCGCGCCCTGCTGGGAGGTGACCGTCGCCCACGTCGACGGGCGCCGCTGGCACGTCACCGTGGCACGGGGCGCTTCCGGTCCGCCGCGCGCGGAGAGCTGCGGAGCGTCGGCGCTCGGCACCCCGGCCCGCATGGACGTGCTGGCCGTCCGTGAACTGGCGGTGCCCGGGCCGCACCACTGAGCCCGCCGGGAACCGCCGGGGGAGAACCGGCGGGGAGAGAGCGGCACGCGGAACCGGCTCGGCCGGGAGAGAGCGGCACGCGGAACCGGCTCGGCCCGGACAGTCGCGGCGCGGGAATCGGCTGCGCCGGGAGATCCGCGCCACACCACCTGGGGCGGCCGCCGTCGCGCACCGTACCGTCATCCGCATGAGCACGACTGCCCCCGCACGCCGCCGACGCCTGGGCCTGCCCCGGCGGGCGTTCTCCCAGGTGCTGCTGATGCAGCTGGCGATCGCCGCGGGAGTCGCCGTCCTGGCGACCGGGCTGTTCCTCGCGCCGCTCAGCCACCAGCTGGACGACCAGGCGATGCGGCGCGCCCTCTCGATCGCCGAGACCACCGCCGAGAACCCGCAGATCGCCCGCGACCTCCAGCACACCCCGCCCAGCGCGGACGGGCCGGTGCAGCGGGAGGCGGAGCGGATCCGCAGCGCGACGGGGGCCGAGTACGTCGTGGTGATGGACCTGCGGGGCACACGCTGGTCGCACGCCGATCCGCAGCAGATCGGCAGGATCGTCTCGACGAGTCCCGAAGCCCCCCTGGCCGGCCAGAAGGTCATGCAGATCGACACCGGCACCCTGGGCCGCTCCGCCCGCGGCAAGGTGCCGCTCTACGACGACCGCCACCACATCGTCGGGGCGGTCTCGGTCGGCATCGCCTACACGAGCGTCCGCGCCCGCCTGGTCGACGCCATCCCAGGACTGCTCGCGTACGCGGGCGGAGCCCTGGCCGTCGGCGCGCTGGCCGCCTGGCTGGTCTCCCGGCGGGTGCAGCGGCAGACCAGGGACCTGGCCTTCTCCGACATCGCGGCCCTGCTCGCCGAACGGGAGGCCATGCTGCACAGCATCCGCGAGGGCGTCGTGGCCCTGGACCGGGACGGCCGGGTGCGGCTGCTCAACGACGAGGCGCGACGGCTGCTCGGCATCGGTGACGAGGCCGTGGGCCGTTCCCTGGACGAGGCGCTCGGCGAGGGCCGTACGACCGACGTCCTGGCCGGGCGGGTGACCGGCACCGACCTGCTCACCGTGCGCGGACAGCGGGTCCTGGTCGCCAACCGGATGCCCACCCACGACGGCGGCGCCGTCGCCACCCTGCGCGACCGCACCGAACTGGAGCAGCTCGGCCGGGAACTGGACTCCACCCGGGGCCTGATCGACGCGCTGCGCGCCCAGGACCACGAACACGCCAACCGCATGCACACACTGCTCGGACTGCTGGAGCTGGAGATGTACGACGACGCGGTGGAGTTCGTGGGGGAGGTGGTCGGCGACCACCGGGCCACCGCGGAGCAGGTCACCGAGAAGATCCAGGACCCGCTGCTCGCCGCCCTGCTCGTCGGCAAGGCCACGGTCGCCGCCGAGCGCGGTGTGGCGCTGTGGATCTCGGACCGCACGTGGCTGCCGGACCGGCTGGTCGACCCCCGCGGCCTGGTCACCGTCGTCGGCAACCTCGTGGACAACGCCCTCGACGCTGTGGCGGCGACGCCGCACGCGCGCGTGGAGGTCGAGCTGCGCACCCAGGGGCGCAGCGCCGTCCTGAGAGTGCGCGACACCGGTCCGGGCATCCCGGCCGAGCTGCGCGAACTGGTCTTCACGGAGGGCTGGTCCACCAAGCGGCCACCGGCGCACGGGAAGCGCGGCATAGGGCTCTCCCTGGTGCGCAGGCTGGCCGAGCGCCAGGGCGGCAGCGCGACGGTGGGAGCGGCGCACGGCGGCGGCGCGGAGTTCACGGTGGTACTGCCCGAGGCGCTGGAGGAGGGCGCGGGCCCGGCCCCCGCCGCCGCCCCCGCCGGGTCCCTCGCGTCCGCCGGGCCCGTCAGCACCGGCGGACCCGTCGCCACCGGCGGACCCGTGACCACCGGCGGGCCCGTGACCACCGGCGGGCCACTCGCGTCCGGCCCCGCCACCGTCACCTCCGGCCCCACCGCAGCTTCCGCCGCTTCCGCCGACGAGGAGGCACGGTGATCGAGGTTCTGGTCGTGGACGACGACACCCGGGTCGCGCGGGTCAACGCCGCGTACGTCGCCAAGGTGCCCGGCTTCCGCGTGGCGGGCCTGGCGCACAGCGCCGCCGAGGCGCTGCACCGGCTGGAGGCCCTGCCGCGCCCGGACCTGGTGCTCCTGGACCACCATCTGCCGGACCGGACAGGGCTCGACGTGGTCCGGGAGATGCGCCGCCGCGGCCACCAGAGCGACGTGATCATGGTGACGGCGGCCCGGGACGTGGCGACCGTCCAGGCGGCGATGCGGCACGGCGCGCTGCAGTACCTGGTCAAACCGTTCACGTTCGCGGGCCTGCGGCCCCGGCTGGAGGCGTACGCCGCGCTGCGCCGCACCCTGGACGGCGGCGGGGAGGCCGAACAGGCCGAGGTGGACCGCATCTTCGGGGCGCTGTCCGCGTCCGCGGCGCCGGGTCCGCCCCGGGCGCACTCCCCCACCACCGCCGACCTCGTACGCCAGACCCTGATCCGCGCGGACGCGCCGCTGTCGGCGCAGGACGTCGCCGACCGGACGGGGCTGAGCCGGCAGACCGCCCAGCGCTATCTGAAGCTGCTGGAGCGCGCGGGGCGGGCCCGGCTGACCCTCCGGTACGGCGACGCGGGCCGCCCCGAACACCGTTACGTGTGGGCGGCCCGCGTCTGAGGACCCGGCTCACGGGGCGCGGAGGACACGGTGCGTGTCGCTCCCGCGGCCGGGCACGGGGGTCAGCCGATGGCCTTCTTGACGAACTCCGTCGTGAAGGTCTTGCTCAGGTCCACCTTGGCGTTCTTGATGGTGGGATTGAACGCCTTGAGGACCTTCTCGACGGTCTCGGGACCGTTCGCCGGCATGACGCCGTCCGTGGTGAACATCGGCAGCGTGCTCTTGATGGCCGCCGCGTACAGGAGCTTGTTGCCCTGCGAGTAGTCGGCGGGCATCTTGTCGGCGATCTCGGTCGCGCTGTGGGTGGACATCCACTTGAGCGTCTTGACGAACGCGTTGGCCAGCTTCTGGACGGTGTCCTTGTGGCTGTTGACCCACTCCGTCTGCATGTAGAGGCTCGACGACGGGTACGGGCCGCCGAGCGCCTCCTGCGAACCCTCCGGGGTGCGCATGTCGAGCAGGATCTTGCCGGCCTTCTTGTCCAGGATGGTCGCGACGGTCGGGTCGGTTGTCATACCGCCGTCGATGGATCCCTTCTGCAGCGCGGAGATGAACGTCGGTCCGGCACCGACGGCGACCGGGGTGAAGTCGCTGACGTTCACGCCGTTCTTCACCGCGAGGTACTTGGTGAGGAAGTCGGTCGAGGAGCCGAGGCCGGTGACGCCGAGCTTCTTGCCCTTGAAGTCCTTGGGAGAGGTGATCTCCCCCTCGGCCTTGGCGGAGACCACCTCCACCTCACCCGGCGCGTGCGAGAACTGCACCACGGACTCGATGTCCTTGCCCTTGACCTGGAGGTCGAGGGTGTGGTCGTAGAAGCCGACGGCGCCCTGGACCTGGCCGGAGACGAGCGCGGTCTCGGCCTGGACGCCGGCGGGCTCGCTGAGCAGTTCCACGTTCAGTCCCTCGGCGGAGAAGAAGCCGAGGCGCTGGGTGAGCATGGCGGGCATGTAGATGACCTTGTCCAGGCCGCCGACCATGATCTTGACGTGCTCGCCCTTGCCGCCGCCGCTGCCGCTGCCGGCCGCCGAGCCGGCCGCGTCGTTGGCGCAGGCGGTGAGGGAGGACAGGGCGAGCAGGCCGGTGGCGGCCGACGCCGCGAGTCTGGTGGTCTTGCGCATGACGGTTCACGTCCTAGGGGTGAGCGGTACGGGGCGGGGTGCGGGGAAGAGGGCGCCGGGCCGGACCGGCGGCCCGGTGCGCGGACCGGCGGGTCTGCGGACCCGGCGGACTTGCGGGCTCGCGGACCGGCGGACCGGCGGCAGGGCCTGCGCCACAGGGGCCAGGCCGCGGCTCAGCGGCCGGAACGGCGGCTCATCGGCCGGAATCGGCGGCTCAGTCGCCTGAGTCGGCGGGCTTCCAGCGGAAGATGCGGCGCTCGGCGAAGGTGAGCAGCCCCTCGGCGACGAGGGCGACCGCGGCGAGGATGACCATCGCGGCGTACACGCCGGCCGCGTTGAAGGTGCCCTGGGACTGCGCCACGAGCAGGCCGATGCCGTTGGTGGCGCCGATGTACTCGCCGACGATGGCACCGATGAGGGCGAAGCCGAAGCTGACGTGGAGGCTGGTGAAGATCCAGGAGGTGGCGGACGGGATGACCACCTGGAACGTGACCCTGCGGTCGCTGGCACCGAGGATCCGCGCGTTGGCCACCAGGTTGCGGTCGACCTCGCGGGCGCCCTGGAAGGCGTTGAAGAACACCGGGAAGAAGACGAGGACGACGGCCGAGGCGATCTTGGACATCGGTCCGAGTCCGAACCAGATCACGAAGATCGGGGCGAGCACGATCCTGGGAAGCGAGTTGAGCACCTTGATGTAAGGGCCCAGGACGTCGGCCAGGAAGGGGATGCGCCCCAGCGCGATGCCGAGGACGACACCGGCCACCACACCGAAGCCCCAGCCGATCAGTGCCTCGTAGAGGGTGTACCAGATCTGCTCGCCCAGCGAGCCGAGCGCGGTGCCGTGGGTGATCCACGTCCACATCTGGTCCCAGATCTTGGACGGCATCGAGAAGTTGAAGGGATCGATGACCTCCGCGCGGGAGAGCGCCTCCCACAGGCCGAGCACGGCCACCAGGAGCAGGACGCGGGCCGCGGTGACGATCACCTTCCGCTTGCGGGCGGCTCGCGCCCGGGAGTGCGCCCTGTCGGGCGTCTTGGCCACCTCGGCGACCGGCGTGCTGAGCGTCTCAGGCGACATGGGCGGCACCTCTTTCACGGGTGATGCGGACCTCTTCGCCCAGGGACTCCCAGATCTCGCGGTAGATGTCGATGAACTCGCTCTGCAGGCGCACCTGTTCGACCTTGCGCGGCCGGGGCAGGCGGATGTCGAAGACCTGCTTCACGGTGGCCGGACCGGCCGTCATCACGACCACCTTGTCGGCCAGCGCGATGGCCTCCTCCAGGTCGTGGGTGACGAAGACGACCGAGGAGCCCGTCCCCTCCCACAGCTCCAGCAGCTCGTCCGACATCAACGCCCGGGTCTGGACGTCGAGCGCCGAGAACGGCTCGTCCATGAGCAGGATCTCGGGGTCGTTGACGAAGGTCGCGGCGAGCGCGACCCGCTTGCGCTGACCGCCGGAGAGCTGGTGCGGGTAGCGGTCCTCGAAGGCGGCGAGTCCGACCCGGGCCAGCCACGCCCGCGCCTTCTCCTTCGCCTCCGCCTTGGGCACACCGCGGAACCGCGGCCCGGCCATCACATTGGACAGCACCGTCCGCCAGGGGAAGGTGGCGTCCTGCTGGAAGACGAAGCCGACCTTGCCGCCGACGCCGGTCACCGGCTCGCCGGCCACCAGCACCTCACCCTCGGTGGGCTCCTCCAGCCCGCTGACCAGCGTCAGCGTGGTCGACTTGCCGCAGCCGGTGGGTCCCACCACGGCCACGAACTCGCCGCGCCGCACGGTCAGGTCGAGATCCCTCACCGCGGTGTGCAGGCCCCCCGACGGGGTCCTGAACGTCTTGCTCGCGCCCCGTAGCTCGATGGCGGGGCTGGTGTCTGCGCTCATGACCCGGGACGGTAGGTGTGGCCCCCGCCACAGCAGCAGTCTTCTGTTCGCAAGCCGTTCTTTTGCTCGCAAGCACCTGTTGTGCTCGTTTTGCTCGCGCTACAACAACGGAGCCGAAACACGGGCTTAACGCTCGCCAGGCCTTGAGGGAAAGAGGCCCGATGATTGACGTCCTGGTGGTCGACGACGACTTCCGTGTCGCCGAGATCAACGCGAAGTACGTGGGAAAGGTTCCCGGTTTCCGGGTGACCTCCCGCGCGCACAGTGCTGCCCAGGCACTGGCCGCCGTACAACGCGGAGGGATCGACCTGGTCCTGCTCGACCACTACCTGCCCGACCGCACCGGTCTGGAACTCGTCCACCGCATGCGCGAACAGGGCCTGGGCACCGACGTCATCATGATCACGGCGGCCGGCGACGTGGCGACCGTGCAGCAGGCGATGCGGCTGGGCGCGCTGCACTACCTGGTCAAGCCCTTCACCTTCACCGCGCTGCGCACCCGCCTGGACTCCTACGCCGCCCTGCGCCGCACCGTCGACCGCGTCGGCGGCCGCGGAGTGGCCGGGCAGGAGCAGGTCGACCGGATCTTCGGCGCCCTGCGCACCACACCGGCACCGTCCTCCCCCGGCCTGCCCAGCGGCCACTCGGAGCCGACGACGGACCTCATCTGCGGTGTCCTGCACGGCGCCGGCCGGCCGCTGTCGGCCCACGAGGTGGCCGAGCGCACCGGCCTGAGCCGGTCCACCGCCCAGCGCTACCTGCGTCACCTGGAACAGGCCGGCCGGCTGCGCCTGTCACTCAAGTACGGCGACACCGGACGCCCGGAGCACCGCTACGCGTGGGTGGCGCCCTGACCCGGGCGGGGCGGCCGGTGCCGGTGGCCACCGGTGACCGCCGCTCCGGTGCCGCAGGTGTCACGGGACGCCTCCCCGGCGAGGGCGAGGGCGCCCGCCTGGCGACCGGTCGCCTCGCGGCCCGCCGGGACGGCCATCGGTGTGACGGCGGCCGGGCCGGCCCCGCTCACACGGCCCCCGCCCCGGTCAGCGACCGCACCTCCGTCTCCGCGTGCTTGCCCTCGTCGGGCGGTTCCGCGGAGGTGACGGTGCCCAGCCAGCCGGCCACGAAGCCCAGCGGGATGGAGACGATGCCCGGGTTCTGCAGCGGGAAGTACTGGAAGTCGACTCCGGGGAAGAGGGAGTCCGGGCTGCCCGAGACGACCGGGGAGAGCACGACGAGCCCCAGGGCCGGGATCAGCCCCCCGTACACCGCCCACACCGCGCCGCGGGTGGTGAACGCCCGCCAGAACAGGGAGTAGAGCAGCACCGGCAGGTTCGCCGAGGCGGCGACGGCGAAGGCGAGCCCGACCAGGAAGGCGACGTTGAGGTCGCGGGCGAGCAGACCGAGGCCGATGGCGACCACCCCGACGCCGACGGCCGCGATCCGTGCCACGGCCACCTCGCCGCGCTGCCGCCCGCCACGCCGCCTCAGCGACGCGTACAGGTCGTGGGCGACGGACGCGGAGGAGGCGAGCGTGATCCCGGCGACCACCGCGAGGATGGTGGCGAACGCGACGGCGGCGACCACCGCGAACAGCACCGTGCCGCCCGTGGAATCCGCACCGCCGCCCAGGTCCAGGGCGAGCAGCGGGACCGCCGTGTTCCCGGCCGCGTTCGACCCGCGCACGGCCTGGGGCCCGACGATCGCGGCGGCACCGAACCCGAGCACGATCGTCATCAGGTAGAAGCCGCCGATCAGCCCGATGGACCAGAGCGCCGACCTGCGCGCCGCCCGCGCGGTCGGCACCGTGTAGAAGCGGGACAGGATGTGCGGCAGACCGCCCGTGCCGAGCACCAGGGCGAGCCCGAGGCTGATGAAGTCCAGGCGCGCGGTCCAGTCACCGCCGTACTTCAGGCCCGGCGCCAGGAAGGCCGCCCCGTGGCCGCTGTGCTCGGCCGCGGCACGCAGCAGCCGGTCGGGATCGCCGTGGAAGCGGACCATGACGAGCACGGTCAGCACGACGGTCCCGGCCAGCAGGAGGACGGCCTTGACGATCTGGATCCAGGTCGTGGCCCGCATCCCGCCCAGCGACACATAGACCACCATCAGGGCGCCGACGCCGATCACGGCCCACGCCTGCGCCGCGCCGCCCGCGCCCGTCCGCCCCAGCAGCAGGGCCACCAGAGTGCCCGCGCCCACCATCTGCGCCACCAGGTACAGGACGGACACGGTGGCCGAGGACGTGCCCGCCGCGATCCGCACCGGCCGCTCGCTCATCCGGGCCGCCACCACGTCGGCGAGGGTGAACCGGCCGCAGTTGCGGACCAGTTCGGCGACGAGGAACAGCACCACCAGCCAGCCCACGAGGAAGCCCACCACGTACAGCACCCCGTCGTAACCGAAGAGCGCGATCAGCCCGGGCACACCGAGGAAGGAGGCGGCCGAGGCGTAGTCCCCGGCGATGGCAAAACCATTCTCCATCGGGGAGAACAGCCGCCCGCCCGCATAGAACTCCTCCGCCGAACCGTGTCTCCTGCGGCTCACCCAGGTCGTGATGGCCAGCGTGACCGCCACGAACCCGCTGAACAGCACCAGCGCCGGCGTCTGGTGGCCACCGGTCATGACGCGTCCCCCTGCATGGTTCCCCGTGTCAGCACCTGCGTGTCCCAGCGCAGTTCGAGCGCGGCCCGGTCCCGCCGCAGCCGGGCGTGCCGGGCGTAGGCCCATGCGAAGAGGAAGGTGGTGAGGAACTGCGCGAGCCCCGCGAGGATCGCCACGTTCACCGCGCCCGCCACCGGCCTCGCCATCAGCCCGGGCGCGGCCGTAGCGGTCACGACGTAGGCCACGTACCAGACGAGGAAGACCACCACAGCCGGCACCACGAACCTCCGGTAGCGACCGCGCACCTCCTGGAACGCGGCACTGCGCTGCACCTCCAGATACACCTCGGCCGCCGTCGCCGCGCCCGGCCGGCCCGCTTCCTCCCGTCGTGCCGCCGGCACCCCTGCGGCGGGGGCTCCCGTCCCCTGCCCCTCGCCCCACCCGGACGCCAGCACGTCGTACCACGGATCGCGGTATCGCAGGTCCTCGGGCGCCTGCTCCCGGCCCTCGTGGCTCCCGGACGGGCCCTCGGCGCCGCCCCCGTCCCCGTGGGGACCGCCGTTGTTTGACTGCATGCCCAAGGATGGGCGGAACGGGAGGATTCCCGGCTTCCCTTCCCCCCGCTCTTCACCCCATCAGGTGAACCGGCCCCAGACGGCCCCGCCCCGGGTGCCTCCGCCCCCGATGACTCGCCCCAGGCGGCTCCCCCGGGTGCCTCCGCCCAGGCGGCTCGGCCCCGGGTGGCTCAGCTCGCCGGCGGCCGCGCCAGCCCCTTCGCGTACGCGTACCGCACCGCCTGCGCCCGGTCCTTGAGGCCCGTCTTGGCGAAGAGGTTGTTGATGTGCGTCTTCACGGTGGCGGTGGAGACATGCAGCCGACGGGCGATCTCCTGGTTGCTCAGACCCTCGGCGATCAGCACCAGCACCTCGCACTCCCGGCCGGTGAGCCCGTCCGGCGGCTCGGAGGGATGCGCCTGCCGGTGGCCGGACTCGGACAGCCGCTCCAGCAGCCGCCGCTGGATACCGGGCGACAGCCCCGCGTCCCCCGACAGCACGCTCTCCACGGCCCGGACGATCTCGTCACCCCCCGCGTCCTTGGTCAGATAACCCCGCGCTCCCGCTCTGAGCGCGGGAAACAGCGACTCGTCGTCCGCGTACGTCGTGAGGATCACGACCTGGGTGCCCGGATACCGAGACCTGATCCGCCGGGTGGCCTCGACGCCGTCGCAGCGGGGCATCCGCAGGTCCATCAGCACCACGTCCGGAGCCACCTCCGCGACGAGCTTCACCGCCTCGTCCCCGTCGCCCGCGGACCCCACCACCTCGATCCCCGGGAGCAGCCCCAGCAGCATCACGATGCCTTCGCGCACCACCGTCTGGTCGTCGGCCACCACCACCCGCGCCGGTTTCCTCCCGGCCTCGTCGCTCATACCGGCACCTTCAGCGTCACCACGAACCCCTCCTCGCGCGGGCCGGCCTCCAGCGAGCCGCCCAGCAGCTCGGCCCGCTCCCGCATGCCCAGCAGACCGTACCCGCCGCCGGCCCCGCTCAGGTCGCCCGGCGGGCCGCCCGAGTCCCGCACGTCCAGCATCACCTCGTGCTCTCCGTAGTCCAGCCGGAGCCGGACCTTGGCCCCCGGAGCATGCTTGCGGACGTTGGTCAGGGCCTCCTGCGCGACCCGGCGCACCGCCTGCGACGCCTCGGCGGGCAGCTGTCTGCGATCACCCGAGACGGTGACCTCCGCACCGTCGGTCGCCGCCACGAGCCGGCTGAGGAAGTCCTCCAGCGGCGTCAGCTCCCCGCGCAGCGCGGACAGGGCCTGACGGGTCTCCTCGAGACCGTCGCGGGCCATTCCCCGGGCCGCGACCACCCGCTCCAGGATCTGGTCGCGCTCCGCGCCCCGTTCGATGAGGAGCCGGGCCGCCTCCAGGTGCACGAGCTGAGCCGAGAGGCTGTGCGCCAGCACGTCGTGGATCTCCCGGGCGATCCTCGCCCGCTCCCCCAGCGCCGCGGACTCCGCCTCCGCCACCCGCGCGGCCCGCTCCTGGGCGAGCAGCCGCTGAGCGCTGCCACGGGCCTCGGCGTCGAGCCGCAGGACGTAACCCGCGAGCGCCAGGCCCGCCGCCGTGACGACGGTGGTCAGCCACCGGTCGTCGTTGGCGAGAACGAACGCGGTGAGCGCGACACCCGTCAGGGGCGTGGCCACCGCGAGCGGCAGCCTCTCCAGCGCGGCGATCGCGCAGGCGCACCAGATGACGAGGGCGGGCACATGGAAGCCCCCTGCCTGCGCGGCGGCCGCCATGCCGAGGAGAACGGCGAAGAGCCCCAGCGACGGCGCGAGCCGGTGCGCGAACGTGGTCCGGAAGAAGCCCCAGCCCGCAGCCGCCACCACGACGACGCCGGCGGCCCCGCCGAACGCCCCCCAGAGATGGACGTGACTGCTGCGGAAGGTGCTCCACAGCAGGACGGCGGCCATCAGGATCCGCGCGCCCCACCCGAGGAGGCGCCGGGGCCGGGAGATTCCGACGCGCCCCAGCGCCTCCGGAGAGGGCCAGCGCGTCCAGACGTTCTCTGTCACACGCGCTCCTTCCACGCGGGTCGGGGGCTGCCGCCACCGTACGCCGGGAGCGGGCCGTCGACCGGGGCGAGGGCCCGCGTCCTCTGGACGAGGACGCCTGAGCGAACCAGCAGCGTGGCGGCCAGGGCGAGCATGAGGGCCGGGCTCCCCTGGTGCAGGCCGAGCAGCGCGCCCCACCCGAACAGGCCGGCACGCAGGATGATGCCCCCGGCCCAGACGGCCATGCTCGCCCTGGTGCTCTTGGTCCACACGGTGCCGTCCGGCTCCGCCCATATGCGGGTGGTCCAGGCCCATCCGGCCCCGATCCCGAGGCCGATGACCAGTTCCGCCGCGAGCAGCAGCGAGGCCGCGGTGCGGTGGTGGGCGTCGATCAGACCGGGGTCACGCAGCGCGACCACCGCCAGGATCACGGGCATGAGCCACCAGCGCCGGTCGGCGTCGAGCCGGCGTGCGCCGAACTGCCTCGTGATCACGACGGCGGCGACGGCGACGATCACCAGCACATTGACGAGCCCGGACATCAGAGCCTCCATGAGCGGGAAGGGAAGGCCGACGGCGAGAACCGTCGACGCCTTCGACGCTACGGAAATCCGCGGGCGGAGTGATCGGAGCACGGGTGGATCACGGGTGGATCCCACACCGCCGCCGACTCCACCCACGGGTGGAGAGAGGACCGTGGCAGAGCCCTGCGCACCGGCGACGTACCGGCGCCCCGGCCGCCGGCGCGGCTCGGCCCCGCGGACGGAGACCGGAGCCGGTCCGCCGCGCGTCACGTGGACCGGCACAGGCCCGCCCGCCGCGCATCGGCCCGGCTGACGTCCTCCGCCCCCGCCCCCGCCCACGGCCGGCCCGGCCGACGCCTGCCCGCCCGCCAGACATCGTCGGCTGACGCCTGCCGGCCCGCCCACGGCCGGGCCGGCCGACGCCTCTCCGTCCGCCGCCGGCCGGGCCGGCCGGTGGTGGAGCAAGTTCCTCCGCGGCACGCCGGCCCGGCCGGCTCTCGCGACGGAGTTCCGGCCTTCCGGGCTCAGGCGCTCCACGACGGCCGGCACCGAGTTCCGTCCGGGCAGGGACACCGGCCCGGACCTGCCTGGGCCGGTCCCGCGGCTGTCCGGTCCGCCGGCCGCTAGGCGTCGATGCGCGAGCGGTCGAGTGTCGCCGCCGAGCTGGCGATGAACTCCTTGCGAGGTGCCACGTCGTTGCCCATCAGGAGGTCGAACACCCCTTCCGCGGCCTCCAGATCGGAGAGGTTGATCCGGCGCAGGGTGCGATGGCGCGGGTCCATGGTGGTCTCGGCCAACTGGTCGGCGTCCATCTCGCCGAGGCCCTTGTACCGCTGGATCGAGTCCTTGTACCGGATGTTCTTGCTCTGGAACTCCAGGAGCTTGTCGCGCAGTTCGCGGTCCGAGTACGTGTAGACGTACTTGTCCTGGCCCTTCTTCGGCTGGATCAGCTCGATGCGGTGCAGCGGCGGCACCGCGGCGAACACCCGGCCGGCCTCGACCATGGGCCGCATGTAGCGGTGGAACAGGGTCAGGAGCAGGGTGCGGATGTGGGAGCCGTCCACGTCCGCGTCGGTCATCATGATGATCTTGCCGTAGCGCGCCGCGTCCAGGTCGAAGGTGCGGCCCGAGCCTGCCCCTATCACCTGGATGATCGCGCCGCACTCGGCGTTCTTCAGCATGTCCGTGACGGACGACTTCTGGACGTTGAGGATCTTGCCGCGGATCGGCAGCAGCGCCTGGAACTCGGAGTTCCGGGCGAGCTTGGCGGTACCGAGCGCGGAGTCGCCCTCGACGATGAACAGTTCGCTGCGGTCCACGTCGTCGCTGCGGCAGTCGGCGAGCTTGGCCGGCAGGGAGGAGGACTCCAGGGCCGTCTTGCGACGCTGGGCGTCCTTGTGCTGGCGGGCCGCGATCCGGGTCCGGGCGGCGGCGACGGCTTTCTCCATGACCACCCGGGCCTGCTGGGCGGCGTCCCGCTTGGTGGACGTCAGGAACGCCTTGAGTTCCCTGGTGATCACGTTGTTGACGATGCGGCGGGCCGCCGAGGTGCCGAGGACCTCCTTGGTCTGGCCCTCGAACTGCGGCTCGGCGAGCCGGACCGTGACGACCGCGGTGAGGCCTTCCAGGGCGTCGTCCTTGACGATGTCGTCCTCGGCGACGCGCAGCATCTTCTTGGCCCGCAGCACCTCGTTCATCGTCTTGGTGACGGCCTGCTCGAAACCGGCGACGTGGGTGCCGCCCTTGGGCGTGGCGATGATGTTGACGAACGAGCGGAGGGTGGTGTCGTAGCCGGTTCCCCAGCGCAGGGCCACGTCCACGCCGAGATCGCGGGTGACCTCCGTGGGTGTCATCTGGCCGTGGTCGTCGAGGACGGGAACCGTCTCCTTGAAGGAGCCCTGCCCGCTGAAGCGGAGCACGTCGCACACCGGCCTGTCGCTCGCCAGGTACTCGCAGAACTCGCTGATGCCGCCGTCGAAGCGGAAAGACTCCTCGCCCTTGCTGCCGCCCTCGCCGAGGCCGTACTCGTCACGGACCACGATGGTCAGGCCGGGCACCAGGAAAGCCGTCTGCCGGGCGCGCTGGTGCAGATTCTCCAGGGAGAGCTTCGCGTCCTTGAGGAAGATCTGGCGGTCGGCCCAGTAGCGCACGCGCGTGCCGGTCCGCGCCTTGGGGATCTTCTTGGCCTTGCGCAGACCGCTGCCGGCCTCGAACTTGGCCTCGGGGCCATTGCCCGTGAACGCCCCGGGCACGCCGCGCCGGAAGCTGATGGCGTGCGTGTGGCCGCCGCGGTCGACCTCGACGTCCAGCCGGGCGGAGAGCGCGTTGACGACGGAGGCGCCGACGCCGTGCAGACCGCCGGAGGCGGCGTAGGAGCCACCGCCGAACTTGCCGCCGGCGTGCAGCTTGGTCATGACGACCTCGACGCCGGACAGGCCGGTCCTGGGCTCGACGTCGACCGGGATGCCACGGCCGTTGTCCCGGACCTCCACGGAGCCGTCGTCGTGCAGGACGACCTCGATGTGGTCGCAGACGCCCGCGAGGGCCTCGTCCACGGAGTTGTCGATGATCTCCCACAGGCAGTGCATCAGACCGCGGCTGTCGGTCGATCCGATGTACATGCCGGGGCGCTTGCGCACGGCCTCGAGCCCCTCGAGGACGAGAAGGTGCCGCGCGGTGTAGTTGGAGCCGTCACGGTCTGCTCCTGCCAGCAGCGCTGTGGACGGCACGGACGTATCGGCGGTCACGCGGTTCGCTCCTCGCTGAATTTCAGGTGAGGCCCTCGTGGGTAAGGGCGCGGCTTCGGTTGCCGCTCAGAGGGTACCGAGGCCTGGTAGAGCCCTTGTAACGCAACCCTCGGCAGCGACCCAGACTAGTCGACGATCGCATGTACGTTCGATCCCTCGATGGAGTGAAGCACATATCACGTTCCCTTCGAGGCATGAACCATTTAGGCTCCGGGCACGTCCTCATGAACAACCGGCAAGCCGGCCGGGAGGACCGACCATGACCGACAGCGCGAACCCGTAAGACACACAGAAACGTAATACGGCACATTCGCCGCCAAACCGGCAACGGACAGCCGCCTCGGAAAGATTTTTCGAGGAAAAGCCGCGAGCGGGAACGTTTGGGGCTGGTTGGATGTTGACCCTGGTACGACAGCTCGTCGAGCTAGAGAAGAGGCGACGTGACTACTGTTCTGACCCCCGCGAGCCCGCTGACGGCCGCTGATCGCTGCGACCGCTGCGGCGCCCAGGCTTACCTGCGCGTCGTCCTGCTGAGCGGCGGAGAACTGCTCTTCTGCGCCCACCACGGTCGCAAGTTCGAGCCGGAACTCAAGAAGATCGCCGCTGAGATACAGGACGAGACGGAGCGCCTCACCTCCGTGCCCTCCAATACGTCCGAGGAAGAGCGCTGACCGAGCGCTGACCATCTCGCACGACGAGCCAGCACCGGCGCAGGCCGGCGAACGGGCGGCCGCTCCTGACCCACAGGAGCGGCCGCCCGTCATTGTCCCCGTGGAGCCCCGTCAGCCCTCTCCGGCCGCCCCGGGCAGCCCCCTGGCCCCGCGGGCCTCGCGCAGCGCCCGCGCCACGGCGGACACCCGCGTGTAGACGCCGGGGTTCCCCGCCCGGCCGCAGCCGTTCCCCCACGACACGAGCCCGATGAGGCGCCCCTTGGCCACCAGCGGACCGCCGCTGTCCCCCTGGCAGGCGTCGCGGCCGCCCGTGCTCTCCCCCGCGCACAGCATCGTCTCCGGCGCGTACGTCCCCTCGACGCTGCCGGGATACGCCCGCCGGCACTGGGCGTCGGGCAGGACGTGCACCCGCGCGGCATGCAGGCCGTGCGGGTAGGCGGCGCCTCCGGTCGTGTCCCCCCAGCCGTAGACGAGAGCGCTCGTGCCCGGCGTGTACGCCGGGTCGCCCGCGCCCGCCATCGGGATGACCGCCCGCTGCGGCAGCGGCTCGGCCAGGGTGAGCACCGCGAAGTCCCCCGAGTTCGTCATGACGTCGTAGCGCGGATTGACCCAGGTGTCTCGTACACGGATCTCCTTGCCCTCGGCGGAGAGCAGGTCCGTGCGTCCCTCGATGACCTTCAGATCGCGTGTCGGTGGTGCGCCGACCACCTCACCGGCCAGACAGTGGGCGGCGGTCAGCACGGTGGTGCGGGCGACGGCCACGGCTCCGCAGAACTGCCCCGCCCGGGTACCTCCGAACCGGTCACGGCTGGCCAGGGCCACGGTCCACGGGCTCTGCGACACGTCGACGGGAAAGCCCCCCACGACAACGCTGTCGGCGGCCGCGGGGGCCGTGTCCACCAGCGGTATCGCGGCCCCCGCGGCCGCCAGGACCAGCGGCCCGGCCAGGACCCGGGCAATACGGCATCGCATGCGCGCTCCTCACTCTGGGATGATCGTCGGACACCCAGAGTCGGGCAGAGCGGGACACATCGCAGCACGAAGGCCCGGCCCCCTCGGGGAACCGGGCCTTCGCCGGCGTACGGCTGTGCCTAGTCGAGGTAGTCGCGCAGCACCTGCGAACGGGACGGGTGACGCAGCTTCGACATGGTCTTGGACTCGATCTGGCGGATCCGCTCACGCGTGACGCCGTAGACCTTGCCGATCTCGTCGAGGGTCTTGGGCTGACCGTCGGTGAGACCGAAGCGCATGGAGACGACGCCCGCCTCGCGCTCGGACAGGGTGTCGAGCACCGAGTGCAGCTGCTCCTGCAGGAGCGTGAAGCTGACCGCGTCGGCCGGGACGACCGCTTCGGAGTCCTCGATGAGGTCACCGAACTCGCTGTCGCCGTCCTCGCCCAGCGGGGTGTGCAGGGAGATGGGCTCGCGACCGTACTTCTGGACCTCGATGACCTTCTCCGGGGTCATGTCGAGTTCCTTGGCCAGCTCCTCCGGGGTGGGCTCGCGGCCCAGGTCCTGGAGCATCTGGCGCTGCACGCGCGCGAGCTTGTTGATGACCTCGACCATGTGCACCGGGATACGGATGGTGCGGGCCTGGTCGGCCATCGCGCGGGTGATCGCCTGACGGATCCACCAGGTGGCGTACGTGGAGAACTTGTAGCCCTTGGTGTAGTCGAACTTCTCGACCGCGCGGATCAGACCGAGGTTGCCCTCCTGGATGAGGTCCAGGAAGAGCATGCCGCGACCCGTGTAGCGCTTGGCCAGCGAGACCACCAGACGGAGGTTGGCCTCCAGGAGGTGGTTCTTGGCCCGGCGGCCGTCCTCGGCGATGATCTCCAGCTCGCGCTTGAGCTTCGGCGCCAGCTTGTCGGCGTTGGCCAGCTTGTCCTCGGCGAACAGGCCCGCCTCGATGCGCTTGGCCAGCTCGACCTCCTGCTCGGCGTTGAGCAGGGGCACCTTGCCGATCTGCTTGAGGTAGTCCTTGACCGGGTCGGCGGTGGCACCGGCCGCCGCCACCTGCTGGGCGGGGGCGTCGTCCTCGTCCTCGTCGGAGAGTACGAAACCGGCGCTCTCGGTGCCCTCCGGCTCCTCCGCGCCCTTCGGGTCCTCGAGCACCTCGTCCTCGAGGAGCTCGGCGTCGTCCTTCTTGGCGCCGGTCTTCTTCGCCGCCGTCTTCTTCGCGGCGGCGGTGGTCTTCTTGGCCACCGTCTTCTTCGCGGCGGCGGTCGTCTTCTTGGCGGCGGCCTTCCTGGCGGGCGCGTCGTCCTCGCCCGGCGTGTCGACGGCAGGCGCCGCCGCCGGGGTGGCGGTGGCGGTGGCCTTCCTGGTGGTCACCGTCTTGGCCGCGACCGTCTTGGTGGCGGTGCGCTTGACCGGGCTCTTCGCTGCGACGCTCTTCCGGGTGCGCTTGTTGGGCTCCGCGGCACTGACCATCAGCGTCACACCCTCTTCCTCGAGGATCTGGTTGAGGCTGCGCAGTACGTTCTTCCACTGAGTGGCCGGGATCTGGTCAGCTTCGAAGGCCCGACGCACATCGTCGCCGGCGATCTGCCCCTCAGCCTTTCCCCGCTCAATGAGCGCCATGACAGAGACGGACTCGGCGATCTCCGGCGGGAGCGTACGGGATGTGCTGGCCGACACGAACAACCTCTCGGAACGTTGGAAAACGGCTTCCGGCCCCGTCCACGAGTGGACAGGAGCCGACCACCGGCCTGGGGATGGGCCGACGGCGCGGGCGGGGGCCGGGAAGATGCACAGCGCCATGAACGGCGTCCGTATTCCCTCCGCGGCTGTCACCTCTTAGGTCATCGCGTTGTTTCCACGAGCGTTACGCCCAATCCGCGTGGCCCGAGTCACACCCCGTAAGCGCTCAAAAACGGTCAGAGGCGGACAGAAGTGTGTGGCGGTGTCTCGCCCGCCACCGGCTGCAGACGCCTGTCGTCACGCGCGGACCCCGCCGAGTGCGCGGAGGATCCGGCAGGGTCCGCCGAGGAGCCGCTCACCGGCCGGGCGGCGCCGCACGCGAACGGCCGGGCGACGGGTGGCGGGGCGAGCGGTCCGCCGGGCCGGGCGGCCCCGCGGGAGGGCGGCACGGCTCCGGCCGTCCGCCCGCGCCCGGAGCGGCACCCACGGCTCAGTGCTCGCGCGGCGCCGGCACCACGCGCTCGATCTCGGGGTGCACCGTCAGCAGCTGGCGCATCGCCGCCTCCGCCGCCGCGCCGTCGGCGGCCGCGAGCGCGTCGACGATCCGGGCGTGCTGGGCGACGGACGCCTCGTTCGGGCGCTCACAGCCCGTGACCGGGCCGCCGGACACCTGGAGGGCGGCCGAGACGATTCCGGCGAGGTGCTCCAGCATCCGGTTGCCCGCGATCTGGATGAGCAGCGAGTGGAACTCCGCGTCCGCGCGGGAGAAGGTCAGCGCGTCCCCCTGAGCCAGCGCGTGCCCCATGATCTCGACCATGTCGGACAGGCGCTGCTGGACGTCTTCGCGCCCGTGCCCCGCGGCGAGCCGCGCCGCGAGCGGCTCGATCGTCCAGCGCAGCTCGCTCAGCTCACGGCGCTGGTCGTCGCGCTGCGGGCCGAAGGCCCGCCACTCGATGATGTCCGGATCAAGGAGGTTCCAGTCACTGACCGGACGCACGCGGGTGCCGACGTTCGGTCGCGCACTGACCAGGCCCTTGGCCTCCAGCACACGGAGCGACTCACGGACGACGGTGCGGGAGACCTCGAAGCGCTGGCCGATCTCCTCGGGCACCAGCGGCCGGTCGGCGCCCAGATCCCCGGAGACGATCATCTGACCGAGCTGCTGGACGAGTTGGCCGTGCAGGCCGCGCCCGCGGCTGCCCGCGGCCCGTCGGCCGACGCGTCCCAGCTCGGGGTCCGCGGTCTCCCAGGCAGAGCTCGCGACGCGGTCGGGGACGGGTGCCTCGGCGTAGGGGTAGCGGTCGAGTCCGCCCGGGCCGGCAAGACCGGAGTCTGAGGAGCGGGCGGCGGTCATCATGGTGTGCGCAAGGGTACTCACGGATCCTTTGTCGGCGTTGCCTCCAACTCCCTTGAGGTCTTTGGTGAAAAGCACACGAAAGGGTGATCGCTCACTCCGTCGCAATTGACGCCTTATCGGAAAGAATTGTGCTTTCCGCGAGGAATTGCGCACGATGCGCGATCGAAAGAGTACGAACGGTGGTCACCTCATCCTGCTCCGCAGAGTCGTCATCAGGTACCCGCCCACCAGCGTGGCCAGCGACAACGTGAGGGCGCCGCCCACAGGTTGGGCGATCACACGGGCCGCGGCGGCGACGTAGCGGTCACCCCCGAAGGGCCACGACAACAGGAACGTTTCGCGCAACCGTGCGGGCAGGCCGGCCGCGTCCCCGTTCGCTCCTCCCAGGGCCTGCCGCACGAGGGGTGCGACGGCGACCGGTACGGCGACGACCGCGGCGAGACCGGCGGTGGTGGACCGGAACAGCCCCGCGGCGAGCACCCCGGCCCAGCCGCAGCCGACCACGAGGCCGGCCCAACTCGCGGTCGGCGCGAGCCAGTCGCCGGGAACCTGGGTGAGTTCCCGTCCGTATACGACGTAGAGCACCTCGGCGTCGCAGCCGGCCGTGAGGAAGGCCAGCAGCAGGGCGGCGGCCGTGGTGACGAGGAGCTTCGCGGCGAGCAGTCCCAGGCGGCGCGGGACGGTGCCCCGGTCCGCGGCCAGTGCGGGATGGCGGAACTCGTCGCCGAAGGCGAGCGCGCCGATCAGCCCCGCGCCGAGCGCGGCCGGCGGCAGCGGGAACTGCTGCGGCCATGCCGCCAGCAGCCGGGGCTGGGGCGTGTGCCCGATCCGCCCCGCGACCAGGGCGGTCAGCGCGGAGACGACGAGCACGGCGGCACAGATGGCGAACCCGGTGCCGATGCCGAGGGCACGGCGCAGTTCGTAGCGCACGGGACGCAGGGGGCCGGCGCCCGCACGGACGGAGATGGGAGGGGGCAGGGGCGCCGAGGCGTCCGGCCTCACGGCCTCCGCCGGACGCGGAGTGGGGATCGAGGGCTGCGCCCCCGCGGTGGCGCTACCGGACGGCCGGGCCGCGGCACGGCCGGGGGACTCCGTGGTCTCCGAGTGGCCGGTCCCCGTTTCTCCCGGCCGGGGGCGCCGTGCCCCTTCTCCGCGCTCGGCGGGACGTCGCCGCACGGAAGGCCGTGCGTCGGCCGGGGGGACGTGATTCCGGGCCTCCCTGCGGCCGGGCTCGTGCGGGGCGCCTTCCGGCGTGGGCACGCCGCCCTGGCGCTGGGGGCGGGCCTCGCTGCCGTGACGGACCGCCGCGGACGGGGCTTCGCCGGGGCGGGCGGCCCCGGGGGCGTTGCCGCAGCCGTCGGCAGGCACCGGGTCCGCGCCCTCGCGGCCGAGGGCTGGGCTTCCCGCCCCTGAGCGGGTCCGTGTCCGCACCGCCGGGCCGCTGTGCGCGTGCGCCGTCGGGGGCGCGCCGTCGGCGGATACGGCCGGCGTCGCGCTGTCGGCACGTCCGGAGACGGAGACGGCCTCGGACGGCCCGGACGCGGCGTCCGCCGTGTCCGCCGTGCCCCTCGCCTCTCTCGCCACCCTCGTCGCGGCGCCGGATGCCGCTGCGAGCGTCGCCGTCACGGCTCGTTCCTCGAATCCGTCCGGGAGTCCGTGGTCGCGGGGAGCGGCGGCGGGCTTTCCCTCGGCTGTCGCCGAGCCGGGCCCCTCAGCCGGCGCGGCAGCGGCGAACACGCCGCCGGAGTCCGTCGTGCCCGGCGCGCTCCCGCTCGCCGCGCCGGCCGCTTCGCGGGGGGCGCGTCCGGCACGGGCGGCGGCAGACGCCGGCCGCCGGTCGGTCGCCGGACTCTCGCATTTCTCACCCACCGTCCGATCGGCGGCCTGCTGTTCTGTCCCGGCCCCGGCCCCAGCTCCCATGTCGCCGATCTCGTCCGCCAGTTGGTGAACGAGGATGCCGTGGCGGAACGCGGTCTCACCGACATCGGCACACGTACTGCCGTAGACGGAGAGGCGATTGCCGTTCTCCCGTACGACCTCGACGGAGCGGTGTGCGGTGCGGGCTTCCTTGGCCAGCAGAGCCGCGAGACGGGCCGCGTGCGGGGTGCGGACGGCGACACGCGGACGCAGCCGGTGGCGCCCGAAGTCCTCGGCCTCCTGGTCGGCCACGACGGTGCCGCGTTCCAGCGTGACCACGCGGTCGGCCGTGCGCGCGGCCTCCTTTGGATCGTCCGTGGCGAACAGAACCGTGCCGCCCCGGCCTGCGTGGGCCCTCAGCACCCCGTGCAGCCAACGGCCCTCCCGCGCGGAGAGGCCGCGAGTGGGGCTGTCGAGCACCAGGGTGTGCGGATCGGTGAGCAGGACGCAGGCCAGGCCCAGCCTCCGGTCCATGCCCCGGGACAGCGTGCCCAGGCGTTCCTCCCGGAAACTGACGAGTCCGACGGCCTCCAGAACCTCGTCGGCCCGCCGGGCGGGAAGTCCCGCCGCCGCGCACAGCATGCGCAGGTGGCCTCGGACGGTGCGGGAGGGGTGACCGGGTACATCGCCCAGAAGGACACCGACCTCGCGCGCCGGGTGGGCGATGCGGTGCAGCGGACGGCCCTTGAAGTAGGTGATGCCTCGGCCCTGTTGGAGTTCGAGCATGAGTCTGAGCGTCGTCGTCTTGCCCGCGCCCGCAGTCCCCAGGAGCGCGGTGACGCGCCCCGCGCGCGCTTCGAAGGACACGTCGTCGACGGCGGGCGGAATGCCCTTGCGGGAGTCGCTGGTCAGTCCGAAGGCCTGGATCACCCGCAGCAAGATAGCGCGTTATGTCCCTTTTTTCGGGGTTCTCGGGTTCGCGAGGCGCGTTCCGCACCCACCGTCGCCCCGCCCGCTCCCTCGTTTTTCCCGGCCCGCGGGAAACGGCGCCTTCGCACTGCGCGCACGAGGACGGGGAATCAGACCTCGGGCCGCAGCATGGGCGGGTTGAGCAAAGTGGCGCCACCGGCCCGGAAGAGCTGCGCCGGCCGGCCGCCCTGCCGCGTGGTCGTGCCTCCTGTCGGCACGAGAAAGCCCACTGTGCCCGTCACCTTGCGGTGGAAATTACGTGGATCGAGCGCGACGCCCCACACCGCCTCGTAGACGCGGCGCAGTTCACCGACGGTGAATTCGGGCGGGCAGAAAGCGGTCGCCAGCGATGAGTACTCGATCTTGGAGCGAGCCCTCTCCACCCCGTCGGCCAGGATCTGGGCGTGGTCGAAGGCGAGCGGGGCCACCGGTTCACCGTCGCGGCCGTAGCCGCCCTGCTGCAGCAGTTCCTCCACGGGTGCCCACCGCGCGTCCCCGGCGTCGCCGCCCGCCCGGGGCGCGGGCAGATCCGGCGCGAGGGCGAGGTGGGCCACACTCACGACGCGCATCCTCGGGTCACGCTCCGGGTCCCCGTAGGTCGCGAGCTGCTCCAGGTGGGCGCCGTTGTCCTGGACGGGCGCGGCGGGGTCGTGGGCGCGCAGGCCGGCTTCCTCCTCCAGTTCGCGTGCCGCGGCCTGCGCCAGGTCCTCGTCCTCCCGCACGAAGCCCCCGGGAAGCGCCCACCGCCCCTGGAACGGCGGCTCTGCCCTGTGCACCGCCAGCGCGCACAGGGAGTGATGGCGCACGGTCAGCACGACCAGGTCCACGGTGACGGCGAAGGGCGGAAAGGCTGACGGGTCGTAGGGCATGCGGTGATCATAGTCGTCTGCCTGACGATAAACACTCCCTCCGTCGGTCGCAGCGTCGACCGCTGTGCGGACTTGCACCCCGAGCCCCACGGCTGCCCCTGCCAGGGCTCAGCCCCCGTGTCGCACGAGGTCAAGCCCCCCCTCGCAGCCCGTGGCCTGCGAGGCAAGCCCCCCGTCGCACGTCTGGCCCGTACGAGGCCGACCCCCGCGTCGCCCCTCCTGGCCCGTACGAGATCAGGCACCCAGTTGCAGTCCTTCGGCCGCCTCCTCCACCAGAGCCATGCCGAGCCTGCTGACGCGCACGGAGAAGGGCGCTCCGGCCACCCGCAGCCCCGTGAAGCCGATCTCCCCGAGCGGCGCGGCCCGCACCGGCCGCAAGGTGACCGACCTGGCGGGGGCATCGGGCCGGATGCCCACGAGCGAGGTCAGCAGCAGGACCGCGGCGGCGGCCGCCGTGGCCGAGGGACGGCAGGCCGCCGGATGCGGCACGGGCGCGCCGCCCTCCGTGCGCTGCTCCCCGGCGAACATCTCGGGCAGTCGGTGCCCGAAGGCCTGGGCCGCCGCCAGAACGCCCCGCAGGAGCGCGCCCGCCTCCTTCTCGTGTCCAGCGGCCGCCAGACCCGCCACGGCGACCGCCGTCTCCGCCACCCGCACCGCCCCGGCACGATGCCCGAAAGGGTTGAAGCCCGCCTCCTTGGCGGCCAGCCCGCGCAGTCCCCAGCCCGAGTCCATCGACGGTCCGCCGAGCAACCGGGCGAGTTGCCCGGTCTGTGCCTTGTCGAGCAGTCCGGGCGCCTGCTCGCCACCGCCCGCCAGCCCCGTGTCGAGGAGATGCACGGCGGAAGCGTCGAGGTGGGTCAGAAGCCGCCCGTCGGGGGTCCTGCCCGCGGCGGGTCTGCCGCCGCCGCGGTCCTCGACCCAGAAACCGCTGCGGAACGCCGAACGCAGCTGCTCGGCCCACTGCCGCAGCTCGGCGGCGCCCGGCCGGTCGAACGCGTCGAGCAGATCGGCGCCGAGCACTGCCGCTCGGTGTGCGTACGCCTGGATCTCGCAGCGCACGGGCCGTCCGGGCAGCGGATCGCACAGGTACGTGTCCTCGCCCACGGCGGTGCGCAACCAGCTCAGGCAGTCCGCGGCGGCGGGCAGCAACTCCTCCGTCTCCTGTTCCGGAAGGCCCCATCGGCGGGCTTCCGCGAGGAGCACGGGAAAGAGCAGGGTCGCCTCCGTGCCCGTGCACCCGGGCGGAAGGTGCGGACCGGCGTCCCTCCGCGGACCGGGGATCATGCCGGACTGCGGCCCCGGGCCCGCCCGCTGGGTGCGGGCCAGCGTGCGCAGGGTGCTCGCGGCGAGCCGGGTGCCCAGGGGCAGCACCATGCGGGCGGCGACGAGCGCCTCGGCCGGGGCAAGACCGGAACGCCAGGGTGTTCCTGCCGCGAGGTGGAGGTCGGCGGGGTGCATCGGGTCGCGCAGCAGGAGAGCGTGCAGGTCGTCGATGCCGGCGCGCATCAGTTCCGCGACACCCGGGGCGTCTCCCGTGGCCCGCGCCGGTGCCAGTGGGCTCGTCGCCGCGCGGCCCGCCGCCCGCAGCGGGCCCGCACCGTCCTGGCGTACCCGCAGTTCCACGCTCGTCGTGCCGCCCGGGGGCAGCTCGAACTCCCAGCGGAGCAGGCCGGCGGAGGCCAGCGCTTCGGCGGGTGGCGGGTCCGCGGTGACCGACGCGCTCGTGGCCCCGCTGGACCAGCGCAGACCTGAGCCACGCACGCTCGCGGGACGCTCGCCGCCCGCGCGGCCCCGGGCGATCTGGCCCAGGTCGGCGAGGTCCGTCCCGAGGGCCACCTCCACGGGGACTCTCAAGGGGCGGAGCGATGTGCTGCGCAAGGTGATGCGTTCCGTGCCGTCCGCGTCGCGCACGCGTTCCACGAGTACGTCGGGATCGGGCCCGGTGCCCGGCGAAGCACGCAGGACGCCCACGAAGCGGGCCCGGTCCGCGGCGGTCATCAGGGCCTGCACGGCGAGCGGTTCGCGGCCGGCGACCCGGATCTGGCAGCGGGAGAGCAGGCGCCTGCCGGCGCGGTAGAAGCCTTCAAGACCGCGACCGGTCAGCTGTCCCTGGGCGGTCGAGATCGCCAGCCCGGGGAGGGCGACGCAGATCAGGGCGTCGTGGGCTGGAGGCAGCTCGGACGAAGGACGAGCGGCCGGCTGCCGCGCCGCGACCCGGGAGCCGCCACGGACGGGAGCGGCGACGCGCGCGGGCGGAGAAGCGGGAGCGGACGGGACAAGGCGTGTCTCCCGGCTCGTCGTCCCGCGCCACGTCGGCCCGGCCGCCCACGTCTCGGAAGGGAGCACGGCCCCGGTGGGGCAGGGCGGCGTCGGCTGGTGCATGGGACGGCTTCCTCTGCGCTCTGTGGGCCCCGGGCGGGCGGGGCGCCCGGCGTCGGCCCGGGGGCCTGGGAACGGCGGCGGGGCGGCCCGGCCGGGCGCTCCGCCACTCAGGTGAACGCCGGGGGGCCGTCCCGGGTCACGCCTGTGGCGGGGGAAGCCGACCGAATGGCGGCTGTACGGAACCCACCGGCCGACGGGACCGCCGACGCCCGGCCACCGGTCCTCGTCCCGCGCGATGCGTGCCGCGCTTTCTGCCGGTGGCAGCGGTCCGGACGACGAGGGCCGGACCGCGCCGCGCCGTCCCCCACCGCATCCTCCCCCGCCCGTCGGCTGATCGCCCGGTCCGCTGTCGCCCGTAGGCCCGTGGCCCGGACGATCATGCGGAACCGACCGACCGTCCAGGCCCGGCTCCCCGCACTCGGCAGGCATCCCGTGCGCGCCCGGCCCCTTCCGCTCGCCCCGCCTCCCGTGCCGGCCCCGCCCCTCGCGCTCGCCATGCCTCCCGTGCGGCCCGGAGAGCCGGTGACCGGCCGGCTTCCCCTGGGTCGCCGAGCAGAGCTTGGACCACCACCTCTGGATCGACCGGAGGGGGTTCATACGCCGTCCTCGGGCCTGTCGGCCCGGGGCTTGCCGGTCGGCCGGCATCCGCCGCGGCGGTGTACGTCCCCCTTGGTCCTGGACCCGGCCCGTGGGCGGGTCCGTCCGGGCGACCTGGAGGCCCCGGGGCGCGGGTGACCGCTGTCGGTGCGGGAGGTGACCGGGCGTGCCCCCTCCGCGCCGCCACCGTCCGCGACGGGTGCGTCGCCTCGCAGCCGGCGCCGACGTCCGAAGGACTCGCCCTTCACCGCCGGTGAGTGACTGCCGTCACCGGCGGTCACCAGCGCCCGCGCCGGGCCGCCCACGGTTTCTGCCCCTTCCTCGTCCTCCGCCTTCGGTACGCTGCCCGCGTCCGTGAGGCCTTCCGCCTCCCCCTCTTCTTCCGTCTCTCCCGCCCTTTCCGCTGCCGCGTCCGCGACGGCCGCGTCCTGCGGGACCATGGCGTCCGTCTTCTCCGCGTCCTCGACGGCCGCCGCCTGCGCAGCCGCGTCTTGTCCCGTGTCCTCGCCTGCGCCGACCGGTTCCGCGTCCGCCGACCACTCGCGTCCCGCCCGTTCCGCACGCAGGCAGCGTCGGACCGATTCCGGGTCCAGGCCCTCGTTGCAGGCCTGGTGCAGCAGACGGGCGAAGAGGTAGTCGGGGTCCGCGCCGAGCGCCATGGCGAGGGCTTCGCGAGCCTCCAGGCCGTCGCCCAGGGACCAGGCGACCCAGCCGGCGAGTGCCAGCGGCGCGGCCGCATGCTCCCCGTAGCTGCCGACGCAGCGGCGGGCCAGTGCCCGCCACAGACGGAGCGCCGGAGCCGCTTCCTCCCCTTCCATCCACTCGGCCGCCCGGTCGCGCGTCGTCCGGTCCTGCAGGCCGAGGATCAGGAAGGCCGCTTCCTCGTCCTCGAGCAGTCGGTCGTCGCGCAGGTCGGAGGGGAGCGCACCGGCGATGCCGGGGGCCTCGGCGAACCGCCACAGGACCCGCTCGGCCAGGTCGAGTGTCTCCTCGGCCACCACGACACGGTTCGCCTCGTCGAGAATCCTGGGCACCAGGGCCCTGCCCGCCTTGTCCAGCGCGGTCTCCTGCGCCCGTGCGGCAGGGGTCTCCCAGGGAAGCAGCCTGGCCCGCAGCTCGCGCAGGCTGCCGCGCACCTGGATGCCCGCGTACGTCGCCGCGGCGGCCAGGACCGAGGTGCCGGGCAGCCCCATGGGCCGTCCCTCGTCGGGGCAGCACCCGTCGGTCGGACAGCAGTAGGACCAGAAGCGGCCCCCGGAGATGCACAGGGCCTCGATCACCGGGACGTCGAAGCGGCCGCACTCCGTGCGCAGTTTCTGCGCCAGCGGCTGCAACCGCCGTACGACGTCGCGCGGCGACTCACCGCTCGCGGGCTCCTGGCAGAGGAAGGCGACCATCTGCTCCGGTTTGGCGCCTCGGCGCTCGCTGCCCGTGATCAGGCCGTGGGCCAGTTGCCGGGCCGCCGACGGCCAGTCGCCCCGGCTCGGCGGAATACCGAGCCTGGCCCGGCCGCCGAACCTGCCCCGGCCGTCCTTGTCGTGCAGGGCGACCAGAACGATGCTGTCGTCCGGCCGGTAGCCGAGCAGGTACGGGAGGGCGTCGGCCAGCTCGGCCGGAGTACGCAGGGTGACCTGATGTTCGGGGCCCGGTCCCTCGTAGGTGATGTGGCCGTTTCCGAAGGGTCCGGTCGTTTCGCTGTGGTTCGTCATGCGCCGACGATCTCGCGGAATTGAATCTTCCGCTTTTGCCTGTGGATAACTGCCCTGTGGACAAGTCCGGCCAGGGTCACGCCGTCGGAAGCCCCGGCCGCGGGCCCACCGTCGGGGCCCCGCCGCTCCGGACAGCCTGCTCGTCCGGCTGTCTCCGAGCCCCGGCGGCCTGCCGCGCTCTCCGGTGACCGGCACCGTCCCGCTGTCTCCGATTGTCACTGCCGTCCTGTTGTATGGGACGCATGGAGCACACGAGCAACGCGGAACTCCGGGCGGCGGCCGACGCGGTCCTCGCCCGCCTCGTCGGCGACGGCACGGGCACGGCCCGGTTGCGCGAGGACCAGTGGCGGGCGATCGAGGCGCTGGTCGCCGAGGGGCGCCGGGCCCTGGTCGTCCAGCGCACCGGCTGGGGCAAGTCCGCGGTGTACTTCGTGGCGACCTCCCTGCTCCGGGCGCGCGGGAGCGGCCCCACGGTGATCGTCTCCCCGCTGCTGGCGCTGATGCGCAACCAGGTCGAGGCCGCCGCCCGCGCCGGCATCCACGCCCGTACGATCAACTCTGCGAACCCGGAGGAATGGGACACCGTCCAGGCGGAGATCGCACAGGGCGCGGTCGACGTCCTCCTGGTCAGCCCGGAGCGGCTCAACAACCCCGACTTCCGTGACCAGGTCCTGCCGAAGCTCGCCGCCGCCACCGGTCTGCTCGTCGTGGACGAGGCCCACTGCATCTCGGACTGGGGGCACGACTTCCGCCCGGACTACCGGCGGCTTCGGACCATGCTCGGTGAACTCCCGGCGGGTGTGCCGGTGCTGGCCACCACCGCCACCGCCAACGCGCGCGTGACGGCCGACGTCGCCGAGCAGCTGGGGACGGGTGACGCCTCGGGCACGCTGGTGCTCCGTGGGCCCCTCGACCGGGAGAGCCTCAGCATGGGCGTGCTGCGGCTGCCCGACGCCGCACACCGGATGGCCTGGCTGGCGGACCATCTCGACGATCTGCCCGGCTCCGGGATCGTCTACACCCTCACCGTGGCCGCCGCCGAGGAGGTCACCGCCTTCCTGCGGCACCGCGGACACGCCGTCGCGTCGTACACCGGCAAGACGGAGAACGCCGAACGGCAGCAGGCCGAGGAGGATCTGCTGGCGAACAAGGTCAAGGCGCTGGTGGCCACCTCGGCCCTCGGCATGGGATTCGACAAGCCGGACCTGGGCTTCGTCGTGCACCTCGGTTCCCCGTCGTCGCCGATCGCCTACTACCAGCAGGTGGGCCGGGCCGGCCGCGGAGTCGAGCACGCGGAAGTGCTCCTTCTGCCCGGCAAGGAGGACGAGGCGATCTGGGAGTACTTCGCGTCGCTCGCGTTCCCCTCCGAGGAGCTGGTGCGCAGGACCCTCGACGTGCTGGCCCACGCTCCGGGACCGATGTCGCTGCCGGCTCTGGAGCCGCTGGTCGAGCTGCGCCGTTCGCGCCTCGAGGCCATGCTCAAGGTGCTCGACGTGGACGGGGCGGTCAAGCGGGTCAAGGGCGGATGGATCTCGACGGGCCGGCCGTGGACCTACGACACGGAGCGTTACGACTGGGTCGCGCGGCAACGGGCGGCGGAGCAGCAGTCGATGCGCGAGTACGCGGCGACGACGGGCTGCCGCATGGAGTTCCTGCAGCGCCGGCTCGACGACGAGACCGCCAGGCCGTGCGGCCGCTGCGACAACTGCGCGGGGGCCCGGTTCACCGCCGACCTTTCGGCCTCGGCGCTGGACGCCGCGCGCGTGGACCTGGGCCGGGCCGGGGTGGAGGTGGAACCGAGGCGCATGTGGCCGACCGGTCTCCCGGCGATCGGTGTCGCTCTCAAGGGGCGCATCCCGCCCGCGGAGCAGGCCTCTGAGGGGCGGGCCCTGGGACGTCTGTCGGACATCGGCTGGGGCAACCGGTTGCGGCCCTTGCTCGCGCCCCACGCTCCGGACGGCCCCCTGCCGGAGGACGTGGCCCGGGCCGTGGTGGGCGTGCTGGCCGACTGGGCGAAGGCACCGGGTGGCTGGGCCACGGGCGCGGCGGACGCGCAGCCGCGCCCGGTCGGTGTCGTCACCATCGCCTCGCGCACCCGCCCCCGGCTCGTCCAGTCCCTGGGCGCGCACATCTCCCAGGTCGGCCGGCTGCCGCTGCTGGGCACCGTCGAATACGCCGGGGACGCGCGTCCCGTGTCCCGCAGCAACAGTGCGCAGCGGCTCAAGGCCCTCGACGGAGCGCTCACCGTGCCGCCCTCGCTGGCCTCGGCACTCGTCGGCCGTCCGGGGCCGGTGCTCCTGGTGGACGACTGCACCGAGACGGGCTGGACCCTCGCGGTCGCCGCCCGGCTGCTGAGAAAGGCGGGGGCGCAGGGAGTCCTGCCTCTGGTGCTCGCCGTTCAGGGCTGAGCGCGCCCCGGCTGCGGCAGCCCGGCGGCGGCCGCGCCCGTCCGGCGGCCGGGTCCGGGTGCCGGGCCCCGCTTCTCACGGTCCGTGGCGCGTATGCGCCGTGGAAGGCGTGGTACTTGCTCCGCACAGGCGGTGGAGGCGTGACCGACCGTGCACTTCAAGGCGTCGCGAGGCCGACCGCTGGGTAGGGATATAAGGCACGGGTCAGCCGATAACGGTCGGTGACCCCAATTGCTCGTTGCCGCAACCCAGTTCGACAGGAAGAATTGAATTCCGCTCCCCGCGCGGCCCCGGCCCGGTCCGGTAGGGCTCCGCCGCGGTGTGCGCTCCCCCGAATCCGACCCCGCCCGCAGTATGGGCGCGTAGCCGAAGGGAGGAACGTGACCTTCGGATTCGCTCCGTCCTCGGCGGCCTCGTTGTCGTCGACCGCCGCCTCGGCCCATCGTGTGCTCGAACCCGCGGAGTGGGCCTCCGCGGGCATTCCTCTGCTGCGCAACCCCCGGGAAGTCGTCAGCGGACTGCACTCCCGGCACCGTCCGGGGCCGGCCACCGCCGTGGTCGCGGTCCTCGATCCGGACGAGCGGCTACGGGCGAGCGCGTCGTTCACCCGCCGCCCCTCGCCCGCCGACGGCTGGATGTTCCGCAACGCGCTGCTCGCCCAGTTGCGCCGCGTCGTACCGCACGATCTGCGGCGCCGTACCCCGGTACGCACCGCGGTGCTGCTCTACTGCCGGGAGGGCGACGCGCGTTGGACGGAGGAGGACGGCGCGTGGATGTGGGGGCTGCGTGACGCGTGCACCTTGCACGGGCTGCGCTGCGGGGCGTACATCACGCTGACCAGAGACGGGTGGCAGGTCCTCGGTGAGGGGCGAGGTGGCCGCAGGCCGAGCGCCGTCTCGACGCCCGAAGCCCTCGGCACGGCGGAGGCAGCGCCGCCGTCACCTCGTACCGGAGGCGCGGCCTCCGAGGTGCTGCGCCGCGCAGCGGCCCGCTGACGCCGGCGCCGAACCCCGGCACCACCGTTCCGCGCAGCCCGGCCTGCGCGGGCCTCCGCGACCGCAAACGACCCGGTCCCGCACCGCGCCCTGAGTGCGCCGTCCCCCGCGCGCACGGGCGCGAAGAACGACGCTGCCGTGCGGGGCGGCCGGACACTCCCGGAGCATCCCTCATGCCGAAACAGCCGTCGCGCGGTGCTCCGCGACGACGGCTGTCACCCACCGCGCCTGACGGGCAGGCCGGACCGGACGGGCAGGAGTTACCGGCCGAGCCGCCGGGAACCCCTCAGACGCCTGCGCCCAGCACCGAGTTGATCTGCTGCGGGTCACCGCAGACGATCAGCAGCGCTCCGGCCCGGGTGTGGGCCAGCGGCAGGGCGGCGGCGACGGCGTCGTCGGTGCCGCCGTTGACGGCGACCACGACCACCGGCCGGGAGGCGGCACGCGAGGTTCCGGCGGCGTCCGTGTAGAAGACGTCGTCGCCCGCGTCGTGCTGCGCCCAGTAGGACGGTTCACCGAAGGACAACTCGTGGGCGGCCCAGGGGTGCGGGTCGCCGGTGGTGATCACCAGCACCTCCCCAGGGGCACGACCCGACTCCAGGAGCAGGTCGACCGCTTCCTCGGCGGCGTCGAGGGCTCCCTCGGCCGAGGCGGGGATCAGCTGGATCTGCGGAGCCGCCGAGGCGGCGGGGACAGCCGGGCCCGAAGGGGCGGGCTTGGTCGCGGCCGCGTCCCGCGGCGTACGCTGCGCCGGCGGCGCGGGCCGCACGGGGCCGGGACGACCGGGACGCGACGGAGCCGCGGGACGGGGGCCGGGTACGGGACGGGGGGTCGGCGCGGTGCGGCCGGTGGCCGGAGTGGCGCGGGGACCCTGGGCACTCTCGTGAATCTGAGGCTCCTCGGGAATGAGAGGCATGAGCTGATATTTATCAAACGTTGGTACGGCCCGCGTGAGCGGGGGGCACATCCGGGCAAGCGGCCCCGTCAGAAGTCGAAGCCGAGCTGGCCCTCGATCTGCGGAACGTTTCCCTCCAGCCAGACCCGGGCCTTCTTGAGGTGCTGCCAGCGCGGCAGCGCATCAAGATACGCCCACGACAGCCGGTGGTACGGGGTGGGCCCCCGCTCCTCCAGCGCGGCCTTGTGCACAGGCGACGGATAACCGGCGTTGGCCGCGAATCCGAAGTCTGCATGGTCGGCGCCCAGTTCGGCCATCATTTTGTCGCGGTGCACCTTGGCGATCACCGAGGCCGCCGCGACGGCCACGCACGACCGGTCACCCTTGATGACCGTGCGAACCCGCCAGGGAGCGCCGAGGTAGTCGTGCTTGCCGTCGAGGATGACCGCGTCGGGACGGACGGGCAGTCCTTCCAGGGCGCGCACGGCGGCGAGCCGCAGGGCCGCCGTCATCCCCAGCTCGTCGATCTCCTCCGGTGCGGCGTGCCCGAGGGCGTACGCCGTCACCCACTTCTCCAGTTCCACGGCGAGTTCCGTGCGCCGCTTGACGGTGAGCAGCTTGGAGTCGGTGAGCCCCAGGGGAGGCCGGCGCAGTCCGGTGACCGCGGCGCAGACGGTGACGGGTCCGGCCCACGCACCCCGCCCCACCTCGTCGACACCTGCGATGACCTTGGCTCCGGTCGTTGCGCGAAGGGAGCGCTCGACGGTGTGAGTGGGTGGTTCGTACGGCATGGCGCCCTTAGCGTACGCCGCCCTGATCCCGATGCGACACCCCGGTTTCCCCGCGCGGTCGCAGCGCTGCCGCAGACCCGGTGGTCCGGGTCGCCGTCTTCACTCGTGCACATCTTCGCGCGCGTGTCAGCGCAGCCGGTGCGACAGCGAGGAGACGGGCGTCGACCGCGGCGCTCACCCCTCACCGGCCCGCTTCGGCGCCGCTGCGCCACCGTGCGTGATCAATTCCCCTGGAGACGGCAGCTCCTCGGATCCAGTGCGCCGGGCTCGGGTCGCATTCGTGAATCACGCAGCGAAGCGCGGGGACGCGGCACGGAGCGGAGCCGGCCCGGACTTCCCGCCGGGCTCAGCGGGGGCGTCGAAGCGGGTCAGGCCCGGGTCGGCAGCCAGTCGGGCAGCGCCTCTGTGGAGCGCACCCATTCGGCGGGCGGACTGCCCGCCTCGCCCCCGGCGAGCACCCCGCCGACGATGGCGCAGGTGGTGTCCACGTCGCCGCCGGCCTGGGCCGTCCTCCAGAAGGCCTCCTCGAAGTCGCCGAGGCACCGGGCGGCCGACCAGAGCGCGAAGGGCACCGTGTCGTGGGCCGTCGTCCGCCGACCGCAGCCGAGGACGGCCGCGACCGTGCCGGCGTCGCCGTAGTCGAGCATGTCGCGGGCGCGGCGCAGTCCGGCGCCGACGGCGCTGCGGGCGGGCACCAGGGCGATGACTCCGTCCAGGAGTGCTTCGGGGCGCGGCGGCCCGTCGGGGGCCGCGGCCAGGGCGGCTGCCGCGGCGACCGCCATGGCGCCCACGACGGCCTCGCGGTGCTGATGTGTCGGGTACGCCGAGATCTCGGCCTGGTGGGTGGCCTGCTCCGGGTCGTCCGCGTACCAGGCGCCCAGAGGGGCGATCCGCATCGCGGCACCGTTGCCCCAGGAACCCTGGCCGTTGAAGAGGGCCGCGGCCAGTTCCCGCCAGTCCCCGCCCTCCCGGACGAGACGCAGGAGGCGGTTGACCGCGGGGCCGTACCCCCGGTCGAAGTCGTGGTGGCGGGCGAAGGAGTCGGCCAGGGCGTCCTGGTCGATGCGGTGGTGGGCGACGAGGACGGCCACCACGGAGCAGGCCATCTCCGTGTCGTCGGTCCACTGCCACGGGCCGGGCGGCAGCTCACGGCGGTGGAGGAGGGGGTAGTTCGCCGGCACGAAGAACTGCGAGCCCAGCGCGTCCCCGACCGAGAGTCCGCGTGTGCTGGCCAGGGCGCGCTCCAGGCGCCCGCCGGGAGAGGAGTCTGAGGTCATCGCTCGCCACTCTATCCAGTGATCCCGTACGGCTCCGGGTCCCGCCACCGCTCGAACGGCCGGTCCATGGCGTACCTGCCGTCGTCACCGAGAACGAGCATCCGCATCTCGGCGTTCCCCGGATTCGACAGTGCCTCGAATTCCGCGACGGTCCAGTGGAACCAGCGCATGCAGAACAGGCGCATCGCCAGGCCGTGGGTCACCAGGAGGACGTTGGGCGGGTGGTCGGGGGCCTCGAAGCTGCGGAAGAGGCTCTCCAGGAAGCCACCGACCCGGTCGTAGACGTCGGCGCCGGACTCGCCCTGGGCGAAGCGGTAGAAGAAGTGGCCGTAGGCGTCCCGGTAGGCCTTCTGGAGGCGTACGTCGTCGCGGTCCTGCCAGTTTCCCCAGTCCTGCTCGCGCAGCCGTGGTTCCTCACGCACCCGTATGAGGCCGGGGTCGAGGTGGAAGGCATGGAGGGTCTCGTGGGTGCGGCGGTAGGGGGAGACGTACACGCTCACGCGTTCGCGTCCGAACAGCTCGCGCAGTTCCTTGCCGGTGTCCTCGGCCTGCTGCCTGCCCCGCTCGGTGAGCGCCAGCGCGTGATCGGGCTCGCGCTCGTAGACGGAGTCATCGACATTGCCCGTCGACTCGCCGTGCCGGACAAGAACGATGCGCCGTGGTCGTGCCATGCCAAAACACTAGATCGGGCGACGACCGTTCGGAGAATCGAGCGGCCCCCGTACGGCGTAGGTCACACGTCCGGACGCCATGGCCGTCGAGGGCGCGTCCGCGCTCCCGGGCGCGTCACACGGTCCAGGTGGGCTCCAGGTCCACGATGGCGCCCGTCATGGACGCCACATCGGCTTCCGTCTGAGCACGCAACGCCAGGCGCTCGACACGCTCGGTGCGGTACTTCCCGTGCTCGGCGGAGGACTGCCACATGGACAGGACGAGGAATTCGCTGCCCGGTGCCTCACCGAACAGGCCCCGGACCATGCCGGGCGAGCCGGCCATCGCCGGGTTCCACACCTTCTCCTGCATCAGCGTGAAGTGCTCGGCGCGCTCCTCACGGACCCTGCAGAGCGCGACACGGACCAGGTCGGCGTCCGTGAAGCGCGGCTGGAACCCCGTCTTCACATCGAATCTGTGATCGAAAAGCCGGACCTGCGCGTCCTTGAACGTTCCGGCCTGGGCGGCCGCCAGCCGGTCGTGGGAGCGGGCCATGAACGAGTCGTAGAAGGCGCGGCTCTCCCAGAAGGCGAAGACGTGGGCCACCCCGTCCCGGCCCCGGCTCCAGCCGCCTCCCTGCCCCCGAAACCCCGGCTCTCCCAGAAGCCCCGCCCACTTTCGCTGCCCCCGCTCGAAGCCCCGGCGGTCCACCACGGTGCAGCGAATCCACTTGACCAGCACCGCGCCATCGTACGGCCCTGGAGCGTGGCGTCGGTCACTCTCCCGAAGACAGCGCCCGCACAGGCGCACCGGTCGGCATGGCACGATGGACAACAAACGTTCGCATGCCGGAAGTTGAGGCAGGCGGGGCAACGGGAACACGGGGAAGGGGGAGTCCGGTGAGCGGGCTCAGCAAAGGAATCCGCAAGATCGAGGTGGCGCTCAAGTGGGACCCCAGTCCGGCGGGGCAGCCCCCCACGGACCTGGACATCGTGGCCGGCACCTACCTGGCGGACGATCCGTACGGCGAACCCGTCTACGTGGTGCACTTCGACAGCCGCTCCCCCGACGGCACGATCTACCTGAACCGGGACAGCACGGACGGCAGGGGCTTCGGCTGGGACGAGGTCATGACGCTCGAACTCGACCGGCTCGACACCCGGTACGCGCGCGTGGTCGTCGGTGTGGTGATCCAGCAGCGCGCCGCGCACCGCGCCTTCGCCGACGTCCTGGACCCCGGGCTGCGGATCCGCGAGGGCTACACCGTTCTCGCCCAGGACGACTTCGGGGGTGTGCCCAGGGCGCGGGCCGCGGCCGTCGCGGAGTTCGCGCGCGACGAGTCGGGCAGCTGGGTCTTCCGCCCCGGCGTCCACGGGTTCGAGGACGACCCCGCGACGTTCACCCGCACCATGGGGCGCATCCACCGGCCGTAGCCGGACCCACGGGACGAAGGTAAGGGGCGTCAGCCATGGCCGACGCCCCTTACCTCACGGCCTGCCTGTCAGGTCAGCTGCAACCGCTCGTGGAGCCGCAGCCCTCGCAGATGTAGCAGGAACCGGCGCGCTGCATCTTGGTGCCGCAGGAGAAGCAGAGCGGGGCGTCGGCCTGGATGCCCAACTGCATCTCGACCAGTTCGGCGCTGGTGTGCGCCTCCTTCGGGGCGGGCGCGGCCACCTCGGCCTCGGCCTTCGGCATGGCGACGGCCTTCAGGTCGGTCTGGCGGGGCGCCGACTGGGCCAGCCCCTCGACGTCGACCTCCTCGTCGATCGGCTCGTAGGAGCCGGTCTCCAGGTGGCGCTGACGCTCCTCGGCGGAGTGGATGCCGAGCGCGGAGCGCGTCTCGAAGGGCAGGAAGTCCAGCGCCAGGCGGCGGAAGATGTAGTCGACGATCGACTGGGCCATCCGCACGTCCGGGTCGTCGGTCATGCCGGCCGGCTCGAAGCGCATGTTGGTGAACTTCGAGACGTACGTCTCCAGCGGCACGCCGTACTGAAGGCCGACGGAGACCGCGATGGAGAAGGCGTCCATCATGCCCGCGAGCGTCGAGCCCTGCTTGGACATCTTCAGGAAGACTTCGCCGAGACCGTCGTCCGGGTAGGAGTTGGCGGTCATGTAGCCCTCGGCGCCGCCGACGGTGAAGGAGGTGGTGATGCCGGGACGGCCCTTCGGGAGACGCTTGCGGACCGGGCGGTACTCGACGACCTTCTCGACCTTGGGCTGCTTCTCCTCGGCGGCCTCGGGCTTCTTGTCGGAGTCCTTGGTCTTGGCGGAGAGCGGCTGGCCGACCTTGCAGTTGTCGCGGTAGATCGCCAGCGCCTTGACGCCCAGCTTCCAGGCCTCGAAGTAGATCTCCTCGACCTCCTCGACGGTCGCCGACTCCGGCATGTTGACCGTCTTGGAGATGGCGCCGGAGATCCACGGCTGGATCGCCGCCATCATGCGGACGTGGCCCATGGGGGAGATGGCGCGCTCGCCCATGGCGCAGTCGAACACCTCGTAGTGCTCCTGCTTGAGACCGGGGGCGTCGATCACATTGCCGTGCTCGGCGATGTGGGCGACGATCGCCTCGATCTGCTCCTCCTGGTAGCCCAGGCGGCGCAGGGCCTGCGGGACGGTGCCGTTGACGATCTGCATCGAGCCGCCGCCGACCAGCTTCTTGAACTTGACCAGCGCGAGGTCGGGCTCGACACCGGTGGTGTCGCAGGACATCGCGAGGCCGATGGTGCCGGTCGGGGCGAGGACGGAGGCCTGGGAGTTACGGAAACCGTTCTTCTCACCGAGGCGCAGCACGTCCTGCCAGGCCTCCGTGGCGGCGGCCCACACCGGGGTGTCCAGGTCGTCCATGCGCACGGCGGTGGCGTTGGCGTCGGAGTGCTGCTTCATGACGCGCTGGTGCGGCTGCGCGTTGCGGGCGTAGCCGTCGTACGGTCCGACGACCGCGGCCAGCTCGGCGGAGCGCTTGTAGGCGGTGCCGGTCATCAGGGAGGTGATGGCACCGGCCAGCGCGCGGCCGCCGTCGGAGTCGTAGGCGTGGCCGGTCGCCATCAGCAGGGCGCCGAGGTTGGCGTAGCCGATGCCGAGCTGGCGGAAGGCGCGGGTGTTCTCGCCGATCTTCTGGGTCGGGAAGTCCGCGAAGCAGATCGAGATGTCCATCGCGGTGATGACCAGCTCGACGACCTTGGCGAAGCGCTCGGACTGGAAGGACTGGTTGCCCTTGCCGTCGTCCTTGAGGAACTTCATCAGGTTCAGCGAGGCGAGGTTGCAGGACGTGTTGTCCAGGTGCATGTACTCGCTGCAGGGGTTCGAGCCGTTGATCCGGCCGGACTCCGGGCAGGTGTGCCAGTGGTTGATCGTGTCGTCGTACTGGATGCCCGGGTCGGCGCAGGCCCAGGCGGCCTCGGCCATCTTGCGGAAGAGGGACTTGGCCTCCACCTCCTCGATGACCTCGCCGGTCATCCGGGCACGCAGACCGAACTTGCCGCCCTGCTCGACCGCCTTCATGAACTCGTCGTTCACCCGGACGGAGTTGTTGGCGTTCTGGTACTGGACGGACGTGATGTCGTCGCCGCCCAGGTCCATGTCGAAGCCCGCGTCGCGCAGGGCGCGGATCTTCTCCTCCTCCTTGACCTTCGTCTCGATGAAGTCCTCCACGTCGGGGTGGTCGACGTCGAGGATGACCATCTTGGCGGCGCGGCGGGTGGCACCACCGGACTTGATGGTGCCCGCGGAGGCGTCGGCGCCGCGCATGAAGGAGACGGGACCGGAGGCGTTGCCGCCGGAGGAGAGCAGTTCCTTGGAGGAACGGATCCGGGAGAGGTTCAGGCCGGCGCCGGAGCCGCCCTTGAAGATCATGCCCTCTTCCTTGTACCAGTCGAGGATCGACTCCATGGAGTCGTCGACGGACAGGATGAAGCAGGCGGAGACCTGCTGGGGCTGCGGGGTGCCCACGTTGAACCAGACGGGGCTGTTGAAGCTGAAGATCTGGTGCAGGAGGGCGTACGCCAGCTCGTGCTCGAAGATCTCGGCGTCGGCGGGCGAGGCGAAGTACTTGTAGTCCTCACCGGCCTTCCGGTACGTCTTCACGATGCGGTCGATCAGCTGCTTGAGACTGGTCTCGCGCTGCGGGGTGCCGACGGCACCGCGGAAGTACTTGCTGGTGACGATGTTGACCGCGTTCACCGACCAGAAGTCGGGGAACTCGACGCCACGCTGCTCGAAGTTGACCGAGCCGTCGCGCCAGTTGGTCATGACGACGTCACGGCGCTCCCAGCTCACCTCGTCGTACGGGTGTACGCCGGGGGTGGTGTGGATGCGCTCGATGTGCAGCCCCTTGTTCCCAGCCTTGCCGCCCTTGGCGCGGGAACCTCGTGCCGGACCGCTCGCCGTCTCTGTCATGCCGCCTCCCTGATACGGGCGAAAACGCCCCGAAGTGCCCCGATGTTCCGAGACACGATGTTCTGTCTGGTGCTGCGGGCACCCCTGTCGCTGCCGCCCGCAACCGTCTTCCTCGCCGCCGCACAGCCGGATCCGGACCCGCGGTCCGGACCGGCCCGCCGATCAGTCGGCGGCGCGTGCGGGCAGGGGGACCTCAGCCGTCCCGCCGCGCCCGCGATCGTCTTCCTGGCTCCCCGTGACGGCACCGTCGCCGCCCTCCTCCTGCGCGCCGGGGCGTCGCGTTCCTTCCCTCAGCTCCGCGATGGCGGCCTCGAAGTCCTCGAGCGAGTCGAACGCCCGGTAGACGGACGCGAACCGCAGGTAGGCGACGAGGTCCAGCTCCCGCAGGGGGCCGAGTATGGCGAGCCCCACCTCGTGAGCGGCCACCTCGGCGCTCCCGCTGGCCCGCACCGCTTCCTCGACCCGCTGCCCCAGCTGGGCCAGCGCGTCCTCCGTGACAGGCCGCCCCTGGCACGCCTTGCGCACGCCGTTGATGACCTTGGTGCGGCTGAAGGGCTCGGTGACTCCGGACCGCTTGACCACCATGAGCGAACACGTCTCGACGGTCGTGAACCGGCGAGAGCAGTCAGGGCACTGGCGGCGCCTGCGGATCGCCGTGCCGTCGTCCGTCGTACGACTGTCGACCACACGGCTGTCGGGGTGCCTGCAGAAGGGGCAGTGCATGGACTCCAACCCTCCTCACAGCAGACTCAATGGCTACGCAGGACCTCATGGGCCCCGCGGAAGCAGCCCCAAGCATAGGCGATGACGAGAGGACCGAAGACCCGGGGGAACACAACTTGTGGGCTGCTGTAGCTATCCAACCACTAGATGTAGGGATTGGCCGGTACGTGCCCGACGGGGCACGCGTGTCGCGGAGGGACGGCCCCGGCCCGTGCGGCCACCCCGGGCCCGCGCAGCGGAGGAAGACACGCCGACGCACGCCGGCTACGGCCGCGGGCGTACGGAGATACCGTGAACGCCGCACGGAGGACGCGTGGGACTGTCCGGCAGATGGGCGACCGGCACCCTGCCGACGGGCCGCCGGATGGCAGACTGGGGCAGCGGTCCGAAGGGCCGCACCCCGGCGGTGAAGAGTACAGCAATGGGCCCTTTTGCCTGCCGGGTGCCGCGCCACCTATACACCCAGACACATGATCAAGCCAGACCATTCGCGGTTTTTCACTCGAACGTGTGTTTGGCGCAACCTTTCGAAAGCAACTACCGTTGTGCCGGAGGGAGACCATCGAGAGGGGCCGACGTGACCACCACCGCAGACAGTGCCACCATCACTGCCCAGGACCGCCCCCAGGGCCGACTCGAGCCGGTGCATGCGATGAACGAAGCCGCGAACCCCGAGGGACACAAGCGCTCCCTGCCGGGGCGACCTCCAGGCATCCGGGCCGACAGCTCGGGGCTCACCGATCGCCAGCGCCGGGTGATCGAAGTCATCAGGGACTCGGTGCAGCGCCGGGGCTACCCGCCGTCCATGCGGGAGATCGGCCAGGCCGTGGGGCTGTCCAGCACCTCGTCGGTGGCCCACCAGCTGATGGCGCTGGAGCGCAAGGGCTTCCTCAGGCGCGACCCGCACCGCCCGCGCGCGTACGAGGTCCGCGGCTCCGACCAGGCCGCAACGCTGCAGCCCACGGACACCGTGGGCAAGCCGGCCGCGTCCTACGTCCCGCTCGTCGGGCGGATCGCCGCCGGCGGCCCGATCCTCGCCGAGGAGTCCGTCGAGGACGTCTTCCCGCTCCCCCGCCAGCTGGTCGGCGACGGTGAGCTGTTCGTCCTCAAGGTCGTCGGCGACTCGATGATCGAGGCCGCGATCTGCGACGGCGACTGGGTGACCGTCCGCCGCCAGCAGGTCGCCGAGAACGGCGACATCGTGGCCGCCATGATCGACGGAGAGGCCACGGTCAAGCGCTTCAAGCGCGAGGACGGCCACGTCTGGCTGCTCCCGCACAACGCGGCGTACGAACCGATCCCGGGTGACGACGCGACCATTCTCGGCAAGGTGGTAGCAGTCCTGCGGCGCGTCTGAGACGACCGCCGGACGGGCCCACCGACCCGCCCCTGACCGGGCCCCGGAACCCCTGCGCCGGTTCCGGGGCCCTGCGCTGTCCGGACACCGACAGGCCGCGGCCCCCGGCCGCATGCCGTGCTCCGAGCCGGCCTCGGGCCACACGCACGACCACGGGACACGGGACAGGCTGGTTCCCATCGCGGGGTAGCCTGAGCGGCGCCGCTCAGGCTACCCCGCGATCACTTCGCGACCTGCTCGCTCTCCGCCTGCTGCGCCGCCGCGTCGATGGACGCGAGCGACTTCCGCACCTGGTTGCGGTCGGTGGTGTACCAGAAGTCCGGCAGCGAGGCCTTCAGGTAGCCCCCGTAGCGGGCTGTGGCCAGCCGCGGATCCAGGACGGCGACCACTCCCCGGTCCCCCGACGCCCGGACGAGGCGCCCGGCGCCCTGGGCCATCAGGAGGGCCGCATGCGTCGCGGCGACGGCCATGAAACCGTTCCCCCCGGCTTCCTCCACCGCCTTCTGGCGGGCGCTCATCAACGGGTCGTCCGGACGCGGGAAGGGGATCTTGTCCATGACGACCAGCTGGCAGCTGGGACCGGGGACATCGACGCCCTGCCAGAGCGAGAGGGTGCCGAACAGGCAGGTCTTCGGATCGGCCGCGAAGTTCTTGATCAACTCGCCCAGGGTCTCCTCGCCCTGGAGGAGGATCGGGAACTCCGGGAGGCGCGAGCGCAGCTCCTCCGCGGCGAGCTGGGCCGCCCGCATCGACGAGAACAGGCCGAGCGTCCGGCCGCCGGACGCCTGGATCAGCTCCGTCAGCTCGTCGAGCATGTCCCCGCGGTCGCCGTCCCGCGCGGGGCGCGCCAGGTGCTTGGCGACGTACAGGATGCCCTGCCTGCGGTAGTCGAACGGCGAACCGACGTCCACCCCCTTCCACTGCGGCACGTCATCGCCCTGCGTGCCCTCGGGGGCCAGGCCGAGTGAGGCGCCGACGCCGTTGAAGTCGCCGCCGAGCTTCAAGGTCGCGGAGGTGAGCACCACGGAGCGGTCGGTGAAGAGCTTCTCCCGCAGCAGTCCCGACACGGACATGGGGGCGACGCGCAGCGAGGCGCCGAAGCGGTCGTGGCGCTCGTACCACACCACGTCCCATTCGGAGCCGTTGGTGATCCGCTCCGCCACATCGTGCACGTTCTCCACGGAGGCGAGCGCCTGCTTGCGGACCGCGTCCTCGTCCTGGACCGACTTGTCACGGGTGGCGCCGATGGCCGAGATGACGGTGCGGGAGGCGTCGCGCAACGCCATCAGCGCATAGCCGAGATCCTCCGGGATCTCCTCCAGACGACCGGGAAGGGCCAGCTCCATCAGCCGCTCGAAGCCCTCGGCGGCCGTCTGCAGCTGGTCGGCGGCCTTCTCGTCGACCAGCTTCGCGGCGCGGCGCACCGCGCGGTTGACCTGCCCCGGGGTCAGCTCACCGGTGGCCACGCCGGTCACCCGCGAGACCAGCTCGTGCGCCTCGTCGACGATCAGTACCTCATGCTGCGGAAGGACCGGCGCGCCCTCGATGGCGTCGATCGCGAGCAGCGCGTGATTGGTGACGACCACCTCGGCGAGCTTGGCGCGCTCGCGGGCCATCTCGGCGAAGCACTCCGCCCCGTAGGCGCACTTCGAGGCGCCCAGGCACTCGCGGGAAGAGACCGAGACCTGCGCCCAGGCCCGGTCCGAGACGCCCGGTGTGAGGTCGTCACGGTCCCCGGTCTCCGTCTCGTCCGACCAGTCGCGCAGCCGCAGCAGGTCCTGCCCCAGCCTGCTGGTGGGCGCTGCCGCCTCGAACTGGTCGAACAGGCCCTCCTCCTCGTCCTGCGGCACACCCTCGTGCAGGCGGTGCAGGCACAGGTAGTTCGACCGGCCCTTGAGCATCGCGAACTCCGGGCGGCGGCGCAGCAGCGGGTGCAGGGCGTCGACCGTGCGCGGCAGGTCCCGCTCGACCAGCTGGCGCTGCAGGGCCAAGGTGGCCGTCGCCACCACGACCCGGCCTCCGTGCGCGAGCGCCGGCACGAGGTAGCCGAGCGACTTTCCGGTGCCGGTGCCGGCCTGGACCAGCAGGTGCGAACCGTCGTCGATCGCGTCGGAGACGGTTTGGGCCATGGTCACCTGGCCGGGGCGCTCCGTACCGCCGACGGCGGCGACGGCGGCATGCAGGAGTTCGGGGAGAGAGGGCTTCGTCATAGCGCGACCACCCTACGGCTCCGGACTGACAAACGGGTCCCGGACGCCGGGACGGGAGGCGGTGCACCGGTGTGCGGGCCCCTCGGTCCGGTACCGGTGCCCGGCCCTTCCGGCCCGGGGCCCGGAGCGGAGCCGGAGGAGGGCGGCCCGAAACGGGGCGGTGGAAAGGGGAACCGGTTCGCGTCGGCCGGTGTACCAGAAGTGACAAGGACGTGGCGGACTGTCACAGCGGCCTGCGGGAGGTCCGGTCGCGAAGCATGAGGGCGGCCCGTTTGCCGGGCAGGTCCACCTCGGCGGAGAGCCGGAAGCCGGCGGCCCGGAAGGCGGAGAGGGAGGGTGCGTTGCGAAGGTCGGGTTCCGCGACGACGCGGGAACAAGCGGGACGCTTGGCGAGTACGAGGTCGGCTACCGCTGCCAGCAGGGCGCTGCCGATACCCCGTCCGCGGTCGGCGGCGCTCCCGATGAGGAGGTGGACACCGGTGTCGTGCGGACGTGCGCGGTAGTGGCGGGCCAGGGGATCGAGATCGGCGCGGTAGATCTCCCAGTAGCTCATCGGCATGCCGTCCAGCAGTCCGATGCAGGGAACGCTGCGTCCGTCGCCGTCCACCTGCGCGCGCAGGTGCTGCTCGGTCACGCTCGGTGGCCCGGCCAGGTGCCAGAACTCGGCGACCGCGGGCTCGTTCATCCAGCGGCCGACGACCGGCAGGTCACGCTCGACCAGGACGGTGACCAGCTGGAAGGTGCCGACGGGCGTGACGGTGGGTCCCCAGTCTCCGACGCCGTCGAGGAGGTCGGCCCGGCCGGCGGCGCGCGCTCGGGCCGGCTCGGCGAAGAGCGCGACGAAATCATCAGGCAGACGCAGGTCGAGCGTGTCCTCGGCGTCGCCGCACTCCTCGGCGGCGCGGGGACGCGAGACGGGACCGGTCGTGCCCGAGCCGGTGTCGCGGAGCCCCGCCGCAGGGCCCGGATCCGTTCCGGCGGGGGACGGGGTGGCGGGGACGTGACAGGGGGCGGCGCCGGCGTCGACGGGAGACATGGGGCGCTCCTCTCGGAAGGCGGTGGCGGGGACGAGGTGGGACACGGTCCTCGGTGGCGGGGGGGGCGTGTGCCGTGTGGCGTGTGACGTGTGACGAGGCTGATCGGAGGTGGGGCGGCGGGGAGGATCCGGTGTCGGGACCGGTCCGTGGCACCGGCGGGGCCGGTCGCGGGTCCGCGGTGGCGTTCAGCAGTGGAGGGGGTTGGTGACGGTGACGTAGACGGACTGGGTGTCGACCGGACCGACGAGTTCGTCCAGGCCGTGCAGCCGGGTCAGCAGGTTGGCCTTGCACGGCAGGACCGGTGAGTCGAGCAGGCGGGCGGGCAGCGTGGAGCGCATGCGCCCCGGGCCGGTGGCGGCGTCGGCGAGGAAGCGGCGGAAGGCGGCCAGGAGCAGGCTCTCGTCGGCGAGGCGCTGGGAGCCGAAGGCGCCGATGAGCCCGAACACGTTGTTGAAGCCGAGGTAGTAGAGGAAGCGGTCGTCGGTGACCTCGTCGGAGACGAAGGTGTCGCTCCGGGCGCCGATGCCGGGCAGCCGGGCGTCGAGTTCCGCTTGCCGCGAGGCGCGGAAGTAGTAGCCCTGGTTGTCGCGGTAGCGACCGCCTGCGGGCCAGCCGTCGGCATCGAGCAGGAGCAGCGTGTTCTGCTGGTGCGCTTCGAGGGCGATCCCCGCCTCGCCGTCCAGCCACAGCACCGGCCGGATCACCTGTTCGAGGTAGCGGAGGAACCACTCGGCGGCGACGGCTCCCCGCGGACGTCCGGTTCGGGCGGCGAGACGCATGATGACCTCGGCGAGGCGGGAGCGCGTCGCCTGACCGGCCGCCGCCCGGGACCGGCTCTCCCCCGGTGGCGGGCACGGCGCGCTCCAGGGGGAAGGCCTGGGGGCGACGAGCCCGGCGACACAGGAGACGTCGTCCGCCGGGCCGAAGGGATTGTGACGGATCATCACGTCCAGCCCCGGCACGGGGGCCCCGTCCTGGTCGTCGACGGCCACCCAGGCCGGGTCGCGCACGATGTCGAAGCCGGGGTGGGCCGCCCGCCACTGCTGGGAGAGACCGCTGCGCAGCAGGCGGTGGACCTCGACGCCGCGGTGCAGTTCCTTCCGGAGGTTCTCACGACGGGAGTTGGTGATGCGAAGGCCCAGGGAGAGCTTGAGCATGGCGGGCGCGCCACTGCGGTGGACGGTCCTTACGGAGGAGGTCGGATGCCAGTCGGGGCCGTGAGGCCCTAGGTCGAGCAGCAGGCCGGCGTCGAGGAGTGCCCTCACCTCGGGGCGATGCAGTACCTCGCGCATCTGCCAGGGGTGCAGGGGCAGGAGTGCGTGGCCGTCGGGCACCCGTGGTCCGTCTCCGGCGAGCCGGGCGGTGATGCGGTCGGCGGACACGGGTCGCCCGGACTCGGTCCAGGCCGAGTCGGCGGCGAGGGCGGCGGGTGCCACCGCCATCCAGTGCAGGGCGAAGGATCCCCGTGACTCGGGTGAGTAGTGCCGGGCCTCGGCTTCCGAGAGACCCTCCCGGCCCTTGGGGGCCGGGTGCAGCGGATGTCCGAACAGGAGGGCTTGTTCAGCGGAGAGGAAGCGGTCGGGTCCGTCGTCCGGGTGGGCGCGACGGTCGGCGAGGAAGAGAGCGGTACGGCGGACGGAGTCGGCGACGCGGGCCACCAAGTCGACCGCCTCGCCCTGGGCTCCGGTGTCGGTGGAGGCTGCCGGCGCCTGCGGTGTCAGGGGTGGAGCGGCCGGATCGGCCGCTTCCCGGGCGAGCAGTGCGGCGACCGTGACGGCGTCGGCCGGTGCGGCGCCCTGGGGAGCGCCGGCCAGGCGGGGCGGCCCGAAGCGGTGCCAGCCGGCCGGTGACCAGTGGTGGACCGGCACCAGCAGCGCGGTGCCACTGGCCGGGAGGGGGATGCGGAGGAAGCCGTCCTGGGGATCGCGGACACCGGTCTCACGGACCCAGCAGCGCAGCAGGTTCTCGACCCCGGCGGCCTGGGCGGCTGCGAACGGGTCGGGGTGATCCAGCAGGTCGGCCGGGACGTCTCGGCCGGCAGCGGCCGTCGCCTGCGGCGGCTGGTGGGGGGAGGGAGTGCCCGGCTGATGAGGGACCGTGTCGTTCGCCTCGGGGGGAGGAACGGAGTGACCGCGGTGTGTGGGGGTGGTGTTCAAGGCGGTTCCTCGGTGTCGGGGGCCGTCCGTGTCGCACGCGCTGCCTGCGTCGGCAAGGTGGGCCGCGTCGTCTGTGTGCTCTGTGCGGTCTGTGTGATCTGTGCGATCTCTATGGTCTGTGCGCCCTCTGCGACGTCTGGGGTTCTCGGCCGTCTGTCGGTGCGTGTCCGGAGACGGGGGCGGCCGGCGCGGTGGGCCACGGGGGTCTGGCCGCGGGCGTCAGTCCGTTCCGTCCGGGCCGGTGGTGGACGGCGGTCGCCGTCCCAGCGGGGGGAACTGCCCGCCCACGCGTCCGGGCCGGCTCAGGGCTGCCGCTCCGACCGCGTCGCACAACCGGTCGAGCACCGCCGTCGCCTGCTCGTCGGTGAGGGTCAGCGGGGGCAGGAGCCGGACCACACTGGCGTGACGGCCGCCGAGTTCGACGATCAGACCCCGTCGCAGGCACTCCCTCTGCACGGCGGCGGCGATCCCCGGCGCGGCGGGCGGCCGGCGCACCGCGGGGTCGGCCGGTGGCGCCACGGACCGCCGGGTGCCGTCGCCCGCCGCGCCGGGGATCGCCGCCGGGCCGGCGGGGGCCGGTCCCGCACTGCCCCCGTCCGCGGCGCCTGCCGCCCTCTCCCCCGGCTCCGTGGCCGCTTCCGACTCCGCGTCGGGATCGACCAGTTCGAGGCCGAGCATCAGCCCGCGGCCCCGCACGTCACCGACGCAGGCATGGTGCCCGGCCAGTTCACGGAGCCGGGAGAGCATGCGGGAACCGAGGACGGCGGCGCGTTCGGCGAGACGGTTCTCGCGGACGTGGGCGAGGGTCGCGGTGCCCGCTGCCATGGCGAGCTGGTTGCCGCGGAAGGTTCCGGCGTGGGCGCCCGGTTCCCAGACGTCGAGGTCGTCGCGGTAGACGACGACGGCCAGCGGCAGGCTGCCGCCGATGGCCTTCGACAGCACCATCACGTCCGGCGTCACCCCGCTGTGGTCCACCGCCCAGAAGGCGCCCGTGCGGCCGACTCCGGTCTGGATCTCGTCGGCGATCAAGGGCACGGACCGTTCCTCGGTGAGCTGCCGGATGCGGCGCATCCAGGTGTCCGGCGCGGGGATCACCCCGCCCTCGCCCTGCACGGGTTCGAGGATCATCCCGGCGGGCAGCGGGACCCCGGACTTGGGGTCGTCCAGTACGGACTCCGTCCAGCGGGCGGCGAGTTCGGCCCCGCGGGAGCCGCCGAGCCCGAAGGGACAGCGGTAGTCCTGCGGGTAGGGCAGCCGCGCGACCCGTACGTCGCAAGCGTGACCGGACGCGGCGAGCGCGGCCTCGGTCATCCCGTGGTAGGCGCCGGTGAAGGCCATGATGCCGCCGCGTCCGGTGGCCGTCCGGACGAGTTTGAAAGCGGCCTCCACAGCGTCCGTCCCCGCAGGCCCGCAGAACTGCACGCGGGCCCGGTCCGCGAGGCCGGCCGGCAGGGTGCGGAACAGCTCGGTGACGAAGGCGTCCTTGACGGGGGTGGCCAGGTCGAGGGCGTGCAGGGGCGCGCCGGAGTCGAGGACCTTGCGGACGGCTTCCAGGACGACGGGGTGGTTGTGCCCGAGGGCCAGGGTGCCCGCGCCCGAGAGGCAGTCCAGGTAGCGCCGGCCGTCCGCACCTTCGATGGTGAGCCCGCGCGCCCTGACCGGCACGATCGGCAGGACGCGCGCGTAGGTGCGGGCCGCCGACTCACGCGCGGACTGGCGCCGCAGGATCCCGTCGTGCAGGAGGTGCGCGTCGTCCGACGCGCACCTCTCGTGCGCAGACTCCGTCACGGTCACGGCTCCCTGTCCTCCGCTGTCCCAGGACACCGGCCTGCGCCTTGGCGGCGGGCCGGACTGCGGGTCCCACTGCCGCACGGCATCGAGCGCCTGCGGCCCCCTCGGCCGCGTGGCGTCGATGTCGCGGCCGCGCTGAGGGCCGTACGCCCGGCGCGGACACGGGCACCGGCGACGACGGCGTCTTCGGCGGTGCGGCGTTCGAGGGCGCGTGGGTCTGGTCATGGACAGCGGGAACCCCACCGCTATAACCGCGGACGATCCTTGCGGTTACGGGTCCGCTCAGGGTCAGGGTCAGGCGGGCGCGGGACCGGGTTCACGGAGCGGCACCGCTCAGGTCAGGGACGCCTGCGACTCGACGACCACGCCGTAGAGGTCTCCGATCGTCGCCAGGGCGCTGTGGTGGATCTGCCGGGCGTCCAGCCAGGTGCCCACCGCCTGGAGCGGGCGCGTCGCGCACGCGTCGGCGACCACCGTGGGCCGGTTGCCGCGCAGGAACGCGCCCTCGGCGGTGAACAGCACGCACATGTGCGTCATGAATCCGATGACGATGACGTCCTCGTTGCCGGCGGCGTCGACGTGCTTGCCGAGTTCGGTGTCGACGAACGCGTTGGGCGCCTTCTTCACGACCACGGGCTCGCCCTCGGCCGGCGCGACGCTCGGGTGGATCCGGCCGGTCTCCGCGCCGATGTCGTACGGAGTGCCTTCGCCGCCGTCGTGGACGACGTGGATGACCTTCGTGCCCGCCTCCCGGGCCCGGGCCAGCAGGGCGGCGGCGGAGTCGAGCGCGGGCCGCCAGCCTGCCAGCTCCATCACTCCGCCGACGTAGGTGTTCTGGTAGTCGACCAGGATCAAGGTCGAGTGCGCGAGCGAAGCCGGCGTCGCGTCGAGGCCGTTGAGTTCGCGCAGAGTCGTCGTCGTCATGGAAATACCCCTCAGCCGATGCACCGAGCAGTCGAAGCCACTCGGGTTCCTGGAGCGCGGCCGTGCGTGCGGTGACCGGCCACGCACATGAACCTACGAGCCACCGCCGCGTGTCGGCAATGTCGCCTAACCTGCAGATCCAGACATCAGTCCGGACACGGTTCCGGGTGCAGCAGCGGACATCGGTTCCGCCGGACGGACGGAGATCCCGTGAGCGTCGTGGAACGACTCGTCGTCATCGTTCTCTTCGAGGGGGTCGACCTGCTCGACGTCACCGGCCCGCCCGAGGTGTTCTCCCTGGTGCAGCGCGAGATGCCGGAGCCGACGGGTTACCGGGTGGTCCTCGCCGCAGAGACGATGGACCCCGTCACCACGTCCGCCGGCGTACGCCTGCTCCCCGACACCACCTTCGGCGAGGTGGCACGAGGCGGCGTCGACACCCTCATCGTGCCCGGTTCCGTCGAGGCGGACGGCCGGCGGGGCGTACGGGCCCGGACCGACCCCGCGGTGGTCGACCGGGTGAGCACGCTCGCCGGCCGGGCGCGGAGAGTCGCCTCCGTCTGTGTCGGGGCGCACCTCCTGGCCGCCGCGGGACTCCTCGACGGCAAACGCGCCACCACCCACTGGTCGACCGCCCGGCAACTCGCCGACGAGCACCCCGCGGTGCGGGTCGACGCCGATCCGATCTTCATCCGGGAGGGCGACACCTGGACCGGCGCGGGGATCAGCGCCTGCCTCGACCTGTCGCTCGCCCTCGTCGCCGACGACTTCGGCGAGACGGTCGCGCTGCGTGTCGCCCGCCAGCTGGTGATGTACCTGAAACGGCCCAGCGGGCAGAGCCAGTTCAGCGTGCCGCTGGAACCCGTCTCGCGCACGCGGCGCGTGGAGGACCTCCGTCACCACATCCTGCGGCACCTCGGGGAGCAGCTCACCGTGGCGGACCTGGCCGAGCACGCCCGCCTCAGCGAACGGCAGTTGACCCGGGTCTTCAAGGCCGAGCTGGGCATGACACCGAGCGCGTACGTGGAAGCGGCCCGCGTGGAAGCGGCGCGCGGTCAGCTGGAGTCCACCGACGCCACCCTCGAACGCATCGTGTCGGTGTGCGGGTTCGGGACGGCGGACACGCTGGTCCGGGCGTTCCGCCGCCGGCTCGGCACGACGCCCACCGAGTACCGGCGCCGCTTCCGCTCCCCCTTCGGCGAACCGGCGCCGAACCGGGAGTTCTCCGGTTGATCGGCCAGGTCAGACGGCTTGTAGCCGAACCGTTGCCGTTCCGTGGGCGGTGGCCCACAGCAACCGCATAGTGTGTGGTGCCGTTCCGGCCGCCGTGGCCGAGGCCCGTGTCCCACCCGGGACCGGTGTGCCGTCCCGGCGGTATCAGCACGTCCGTTCACAGCAGGGGGAGTCGAAACATGCGACCCATACGCCCATCCGTCACCGTTCGCCGGGGAGGGCGCGCCCGGCGCTCGCCCTTCCCCGCGCTGGCCGCCGTCGCACTGGTCTCGACCCTCGCGCTCACCGCCACCGGCTGCAACTCGGACGACACCGGCGCGGCCGGCGAGCCCTCCGCCTCCGCGGCCGCCGGTGGCTCGGGGGCCACGGGCGACGGCAAGATCACGATCCCGGACGACATCCGGAAGAAGCTCAAGGAGCACGGGATCGACGTCGACAAGTGGAAGAACGGCGCCTGGAAGAACTGGAACAAGGACGACTGGCTCCGCGAGGCGAACGACTTCGTCAACCCCATCATCCAGGGCCTGTGGGACCCGGACCGCATGCGCCGGGCCAACGACCCGGACAAGGGCGTCGACGACAACGACATCTCCGGTGACCAGGGCGTCACGGACCCGGCTCCGGCGCCCGTGCAGGCTCAGAAGGTGGCGCCGCCTTACCACACCAGCGCGGCGACGGCGGGCAAGGTCTTCTTCGACTCCCCCGAGGGCACGATGGTCTGTTCGGCCACGGTCGTCGAGGACCCGGCCCACCCCGGCAAGTCCAACCTGGTGTGGACGGCGGGGCACTGCGTGCACGCCGGCAAGAAGGGCGGCTGGTACCGCAACATCGCCTTCGTGCCGTCGTACAACGACGCGGGCCGCAGCACCGCTCGACTGCAGGGCGCCACACGGGAGCAGGTCGCCCCGTACGGGGTGTGGTGGGGCGACTGGGCGCAGACCTCCGACCAGTGGATCAAGCAGGGCGGCGCGACCGGCGGGCAGGGCGCGAGCTACGACTTCGCCGTCATCCACGTCACTCCGGAGAAGGGCGGCAACGGCAAGTCGCTGGAGGAGACGGTCGGTTCCGCGCTTCCGGTGAACTTCGACGCGCCGGCCGTGCCGAAGGTGCAGAGCATCACCGCGACCGGCTACCCGGCCGCGCCGCCGTACGACGGGCAGTCGCTGTACCAGTGCCAGGACAGGCCGGGACGTCTGTCGGTCGCGGCCGCCGACCCGACGATGTACCGCATCGGCTGCACCATGACCGGCGGGTCCTCCGGCGGCGGCTGGGTCGAGAAGGGCACGGACGGCAAGCCCGCGCTGGTGTCCAACACCTCGATCGGCCCGGTGACGGCGGGCTGGCTGGCCGGTCCGCGGCTGGGCACGGTGGCCAAGGGCGTCTACGACTCGGTCAGCAAGAAGTTCGCCGTGCAGTGAGCACGGCCGCAGGCCGGTGACCCGGCCACGGCGGCGGGGTGTCCTACGGAAACCTTCACCACCCCGCCGCCGTTCGTACCCGTCCCCACCTGCATAGTGGGGCAGCACACACACGAACCAACGGGGGTTCATCACATCATGCGTTCCACACGTACGTCCGCAGTGCCCCGGCGCGCGCGCCGGGGCACTGCCCTCGCCGCCACCGGTCTCGTCGCGGCGCTGACGCTCACCGCCACGGCCTGCGACGACTCGGGCGACGGCGCGAGCGGCAAGCCCGGCACCAGCGGTTCGCAGGCCGTGGGCGGCTCCCGGGCCACCGGCAGCGGCGACGGCAGGGGTCACCTCCCGGCCGACCTCGCGAAGAGGCTCAAGGACCACGGGATCGACGTCGACCGGTGGAAGAACGGCGGCTGGAAGAACTGGGACAAGGACAAGTGGCTCAGCGCCGCCAAGGACTTCGTCAACCCGGTGATCAAGGGGCACTGGAAGCCTGAGCGGATGAAGTCCGCCAAGGAGGCCAACAAGACGGTGTCCACTCAGGACTCCGCCGCCGGCCAGGGCGTCAGCGACCCGGCGCCGCGGCCCGTCCAGGCCCAGGCCGAGAAGACCCCGTACCACCAGCACGCGGCCCCGGTCGGCAAGGTCTTCTTCGACTCGCCGCAAGGCTCGATGGTCTGCTCCGGCACGGTCGTCAAGGACGTCAACCACCCGGGCAAGTCGAACCTGGTGTGGACCGCGGGTCACTGCGTCCACGCCGGCCAGGGCGGCGGCTGGTACCGCAACATCGCCTTCGTGCCCGCCTACAACGACCTCGGCCGGTCCGCGTCGCAGCTGAGCGGCGCCAGTCCGACCGAGGTCGCCCCGTACGGCGCCTGGTGGGCCGACTGGGCGTCCACCTCGGGCCAGTGGATCCAGGGCGGCTCGGAGACGGGCGGTGCCGGTGCCGCGTACGACTACGCCGTGCTGCACGTGAAGCCGGAGACCGGCGCGAAGTCGCTGGAGGAGACGGTCGGGGCCGCACTCGACGTGGACTTCTCCGCCCCGCAGGCGCCGCAGGTCGCCACGATGGGTGCCTGGGGATACCCGGCCGCGCCGCCGTACAACGGTCTGACGATGTTCCGCTGCCTGGACCGGCCGGGCCGGCTGTCGCTGAGCCCGTCCCTGCCGACGATGTACCGGATCGGCTGCACCATGACCGGCGGGTCCTCCGGCGGCGGCTGGTTCCGCGTGGTGGGCGGGAAGACCGAACTGGTCTCCAACACCTCCATCGGTCCGTCCGACAACACCTGGCTCGCGGGCCCGCAGCTGGGCAAGGGCGCCGAGGCGCTGTACGAGAACATGAGCCGGACCTACGGCGGCCGGTGACACCGGCATGACGCGGGCCCGCCCCCCTTCCGTCGAAGGGGGGCGGGCCCGTGTGCTGCTCGCGCCGGTGGTGGCCGGAGCGGGTCAGAGCGCGGGAACCGGCGTGTACGGCGTCAGGTCCGCGGCCAGTTCCTCGTGCACCAGTGCCTTGAGCAGGGTGCCCTCCGCGGTGTGCTCCTCGGAGATCACCTCGCCCTCGGTGTGGGCACGGGCGACCAGCTTGCCGTGCGTGTAGGGCACGAGCGCCTCGATCTCCACGGAAGGGCGCGGCAGCTCGTGGTCGATCAGGGCGAGCAGCTCCGCGATGCCGCGGCCGGTGCGGGCCGAGACCGCGATCGAGTGCTTCTCCACCCGCAGCAGCCGCTGCAGCACCAGCGGGTCGGCCGCGTCCGCCTTGTTCACCACGACGATCTCGGGTACGTCGGTGGCGCCGACGTCCCTGATCACCTCGCGCACGGCGGCCAGCTGCTCCTCCGGGTCCGGGTGCGAGCCGTCGACCACGTGCAGGATCAGGTCGGAGTCGCCGACCTCCTCCATGGTGGAGCGGAACGCCTCGACCAGGTGGTGCGGCAGGTGCCGGACGAAGCCGACCGTGTCGGCCAGCGTGTACAGCCGCCCGCTCGGCGTCTCGGCCCGGCGCACGGTCGGGTCCAGGGTCGCGAACAGCGCGTTCTCGACCAGGACACCGGCGCCGGTGAGGCGGTTGAGCAGGGAGGACTTGCCGGCGTTGGTGTAGCCCGCGATGGCGACGGACGGCACCTTGTTGCGGCGCCGCTCCTGGCGCTTGATCTCACGGCCGGTCTTCATGGCCGCGATCTCCCGGCGCATCTTGGCCATCTTCTCGCGGATCCGCCGCCGGTCCGTCTCGATCTTGGTCTCACCGGGACCTCGGGTGGCGAGGCCGCCGCCCTTGCCGCCGCCCATCTGCCGGGACAGCGACTGGCCCCAGCCGCGCAGCCGCGGCAGCATGTACTGCATCTGCGCGAGCGCGACCTGCGCCTTGCCCTCACGGGACTTGGCGTGCTGGGCGAAGATGTCCAGGATCAGCGCCGTGCGGTCGATGACCTTGACCTTGACGACGTCCTCGAGGTGGATCAGCTGGCCCGGACTCAGCTCACCGTCGCAGATGACGGTGTCCGCGCCCGTCTCCAGGACGATGTCACGCAGCTCGCCGGCCTTGCCGGAGCCGATGTAGGTGGCCGCGTCCGGCTTGTCGCGGCGCTGGATCACGCCGTCGAGGACGAGGGCGCCCGCGGTCTCCGCGAGGGCGGCCAGCTCGGCGAGGGAGTTCTCCGCGTCGTGCACGGTCCCCGAGGTCCAGACGCCGACGAGCACCACGCGCTCCAGACGGAGCTGCCGGTACTCGACCTCGGTGACGTCCTCCAGCTCGGTGGAGAGACCCGCGACACGGCGCAGGGCCGCGCGCTCGGAGCGGTCGAACTGGTCGCCGTCCCGCTCTCCGTCGATCTCGTGGCTCCAGGCGACGTCCTCTTCCATCAGGGCATCGGCCCGGAGACCTTCGGGATAGGTGTGCGCGAGACGCTCGGCGGCCTGGGAAGAGGAAGAAGAGGAGGTCATTGGGTCCTTACGTCGTTGGGAATCCGTGCTGCGGCGACGGGTCGGCGGCCGCGGGCGAAGCGCCTCGGCAGCTGTTCCGTCACTTGTCACAACGCGCGGGTGTCCCGGGAGATTCCCGTGCGCCGTGCCGTGCCGACACGACGATCGTCGCACGGCACGGCCCGTCTCGTCACGGCGTTATTCCCGGCTGTCCGGCTGTCCGGCTCGCCGCTTGGCCCGCTCACTGCTTCCGGTGGGCGTCCCGCGCCCACGCCGCCTTCGCCACCGTCCTCGTCGGTGCTGTCTTCGCCCGTCCGGACGTCCTCGCCGTCTGTGCCGCCTTCGCCGGTGCGGTCCTGGGCGGCGGTGTCTGCTTCCAGTCCGGGTGGCCCGGCATGGGCGGCGTCTTCACACCGTAGAGCCAGGCCTTGAAGAAGCCGCCGAGGTCCCGTCCGGCGACGGCCGAGGCCAGACGTTCGAAGTCCGCCGTGTTCGCCGTCGAGTCCCGGTGCTCGCGCACCCAGGCGCGCTCCAGCCGTTCGAAGGCCGGCCTGCCGATCTCCTGGCGCAGGGCGTAGAGGACGAGAGCCGCGCCGTCGTAGACGTTGGCACGGAAGATGCCGATCTTCTGGCCGGCCTTGGGCGGCTTGGGCAGCGCGGGTGGCCCTCCGGCCTCACGCCAGCGGTCGGAGGCCCCGTAGGCGGCCTTCATCCGGGCCTCCATGGACTTGTGCGCCTTCTCGTCGGCGTACAGGGCCTCGTACCAGGTCGCGTGTCCCTCGTTGAGCCACAGGTCGGACCAGCTGCGCGGACTGACGCTGTCGCCGAACCACTGGTGGGACAGTTCGTGCACCATCACCGACTCCACGTACCACTTGGGCCAGGCCGGATCGGTGAACAGCTCCTTCTCGAAGAGGGAGAGGGTCTGCGTCTCCAGTTCGAAACCGGTGGTGGCGGACGCCATGAGCAGGCCGTACGTCTCGAACGGGTAGCGTCCGACCTTGCTCTCCATCCAGGCGATCTGGCCGGGGGTCCTGGCCAGCCAGGGTTCGAGCGCCTCGCGGTCCCCGGTGGGGACGACGTCGCGCACGGGCAGGCCATGCGGACCGGTGCGGTGCAGGACGGTGGAGCGGCCGATGGAGACCTGTGCCAGCTCGGTGGCCATGGGGTGCCCGGTGCGGTACGTCCACGTGACCTGTCCGCCCCTTCGGGCGGTACCGGCGGGCAGCCCGTTGGCGACGGCCGTGTACCCCTCGGGGACGGTGACGTGGAAGGTGAACCTCGCCTTGTCGGAGGGGTGGTCGTTGCACGGGAAGACCAGGTGGGCGACGTCGGCCTGGTTGGCCATGGCGAGCCCGTCCGCGGTGCGCACCCAGCCGCCGTCCCGGCCCTTCTCGGACACCGGGTCACTGGTGTGGTGCACCGTGATGCGCGCCCAGCCGTGCCCGGGCAGCGGGACCTGGGGGGTGACCACCAGGTCCTCCCCCGCGGCGGCGAAGCGGGCCGGGAGTCCGTCGACCTCCACGGAGTCGACCTCGCCGTGCGTGAAGTCGAGGTTCAGGCGGTCGAGGTCCTGGGCCGGCCGGACGTCGATGGTGGTGACGGCCCGCAGCGGCTTGCTGTTGTCCCCGGTGTAGGTGAAGGACAGGTCGTACGACGTCACGTCGTATCCGGGGTTGCCCAGCTGCGGGAAGAGCCGGTCGCCCACGCCGAGCGCGGTGGGCGGGGCGCTCGCGGCGAGGAGACAGGCGCAGGCGCCGGACGCTGCGGACGCGAGGAGGGTCGCCTTGAGGGTTCTGAGGCGACGCGGGACACGGGGTCGGAGGGTGCGCGGCATGCACCACGGCTATCAGCGCGCGGCGCCGCCGCGGCGGCGACGCGCGCCCTTCCCACTCGAACGGGGCCCTCGGGAGTGCGTGCGGCCCGCGCCGGCGCGCGGGACGTTCCGGGGGTGCGCGGAGTGCGCGCCGGGCGCGCCGCCGGAGGCACCCGCCCGGGGCGCGGGCGCCCGCGCCGGGCGGGCGTCACGGACTCGCGCCCGGCGCAGACCGGTTCTCGCGCCGAGCGGGCACCGGAGGCTCGGGGCGCGGTGGCGCGGGACGCACGCGCCGCGGTGGCGACGGACGTTCGCGGCAGGGGGCCCGCGCCGGGCGGGGACCGTCGGGCCCTGGGTCAGTCTCCCGGCGGCTGCGACTGGGCGCGGCTCACGTCGTAGACGCCCGGGACGTTGCGCATCGCCCGCATGAGGGCGGGCAGACGCGCGGCGTCGGGGAGCTGCAGGGTGTACGTGTGGTGGACGCGCTGCTGGGCAGGCGGGGCCACCGTGGCCGAGACGATCTCGACGCCTTCGAGGGCGATGGCCTCGGTCAGATCGGCGAGCAGGTGCGGGCGGCCGAACGATTCGGCGAGCAGGGTCACGCGGCAGGCGGCGGTGTCGCCCCAGCGCACGCCGATCTCCGCGCGCCCCGCGCTCTTCATCCGCGCGACCGTGGCGCATTCCACGCGGTGCACCGTCACCGCGCCCCCGCGCACGGCGAAGGCGGTGATCCGGTCGGGCGGCACGGGCGTACAGCAGCCGGCGAGCCGTACGGGGGCGCGGGGCAGGTCGGCGACGACCACGGTGGCCGTGCCGGGGCGCTCCTCCCGTGCGGACGGCGCGGCTCCGCCGGCCCCAGCGGCCGACCCGGGCCCACCGGTCGTCTGTCCGGGGCGGTCGGCCCCGCCGGGAGGGAGCGCGCCCGGTCCGTTCACCCCGGTGAGCCCGTCGGGGCCCCCTGGGGTGTCCGCCGCTCCCGGGGAGGCGTCCTCGCGGGTCCCGGGGGTGCCGTCCGGGTCGTCGGCCGGGACGGGATGCGCCGCGAGCCACCGCTGGATGGCGATGCGGGCGGCGGGGGTGTGGGCGTGCTCCAGCCACTCACGGGAGGGCTCGGAAGCGGGGTCCTGGCCCATCAGGAGCTGGACGGTGTCGCCGTCCTGGAGGACGGTGCTCAGCCTGGCCAGTCGCCCGTTGACGCGGGCGCCGATGCACGCGTGCGCGTCCTCGCCGTACTGGGCGTAGGCGGCGTCGATACAGCTGGCGCCAGCGGGGAGGCCGAGTGTGCCGCCGTCGGGGCGGAAGACGGTGATCTCGCGGTCCTGGGCCAGGTCCTCGCGGAGCGTGGACCAGAAGGTGTCCGGGTCGGGGGCCGCCTGCTGCCAGTCGAGCAGCCGGGAGAGCCAGCCGGGGCGCGTCGGGTCGACGCGCTCGCCGTCGCCCGTCGGCTGGTCCTCCGCGGGCGGCGCGTACGGGTTGCCGAGCGCGACGACCCCGGCCTCGGCGGTCTTGTGCATCTGGTGCGTGCGGATGAGGACTTCGACGACCTGGCCGTCCGTGGCCGCCCGCTCGGTTCCGTCCGGGCGGGACGGCGGGAGGGCGACGGCGGTGTGCAGCGACTGGTACAGGTTGAACTTGGGTACGGCGATGAAGTCCTTGAACTCGGCGACGACCGGTGTCATACAGGTGTGCAGTTCGCCGAGGACGGCGTAGCAGTCGGCGTCCTCGTTCACCAGGACGAGCAGCCGGCCGAAGTCACAGCCGCGCAGCCGGCCGCGTTTGCGGGCCACGCGGTGCAGGGAGACGAAGTGCCGTGGCCGGACCAGGACTTCCGCGGTGATGCCGGCCTCGCGCAGCACGCCCCGGACCTGCTCGGCCACCTCGGTGAGCGGGTCGTGCGGACGGCTCGCGTTCTCCGCGATCAGTTCGCGGGTGTGCGCGTACTCCTCGGGGTGGAGGATGGCGAAGACCAGGTCCTCGAGTTCCGTCTTGAGCGCCTGCACACCGAGCCGTTCGGCGAGCGGGATGAGCACGTCCCTGGTCACCTTGGCGATGCGGGCCTGTTTCTCGGGACGCATGACGCCGAGGGTGCGCATGTTGTGCAGCCGGTCGGCGAGTTTGATCGACATCACGCGGACGTCGTTGCCGGTGGCGACGAGCATCTTGCGGAAGGTCTCGGGTTCGGCCGCGGCGCCGTAGTCGACCTTCTCCAGTTTGGTGACGCCGTCGACGAGGTAGCGGACCTCCGCGCCGAACTGGTCGCCGACCTGGTCGAGCGTCACGTCGGTGTCCTCGACCGTGTCGTGCAGCAGGGAGGCCGTCAACGTGGTCGTCTCGGCGCCGAGTTCGGCGAGGATGAGGGTGACGGCGAGCGGGTGCGTGATGTAGGGCTCGCCGCTCTTGCGCATCTGGCCGCGGTGCGAGGACTCGGCCAGCAGGTAGGCGTGGCGCAGGGGTTCGAGGTCGGCGTCGGGGAAGTGGGCGCGGTGTGCCTCGGCGACGTGCCCGATGGCGTCCGGGAGGCGGTCGCGGGCGGTGGGGCCGAGCAGGGCGGCCCGGCCCAGTCGGCGCAGGTCGATCCGCGGGCGGGCCCGCCTCCGGGGCGCCGACGGCGCCACCGGGCCCGGGGCCGCAGGGTTTGTGGCATCCGCACTCATGGGCACCTCCGGCTGCGTGGACCGGCGGACGGGATGCCCCAGGGCGTACGCGGCTCAGGGGTTGGCGTCGGACCCCCCGTCCGGGCCGGTGCTTGATGCTATCGAGCCCAGCACCCTCAGCCGACCGCCTCTCGGAGAGCGTGAAACGGATCACCCATTCGAGCGACGGCCCGAGAGGTTTACGGTTTTCGGTCAGGTGACAAGCGGGCACCCGTGGATTTCCCCCGAGGCCCGCCCCCGCCGCCTGGGTCCTGCCCGGCGAGGCGGGCTCCGGCCCTGCGATGTCCGGCCGGGTCCCGGTTCAGCCGACCGCTGTTTCCAGCCATTCCGTGTCGATCTCGCCCTCGGCCACGATCACGGCGGGGCCGGTCATCTCGATCTCGCCGTCCGGCCGCTCGGTGATGACCAGGGTGCCGCCGGGCACGTCGACCCGGTACGTCACCGGCGTGCCCGCGGCGGCGGGGTCGGCGCCGTCGCGGCGGGCGGCGGCCACGGCGACGGCACACGCGCCGGTGCCGCAGGAGCGGGTCTCGCCGGAACCGCGCTCGTGCACGCGCATCGCGACGTGGCGGGGGCCGCGGTCGACGACGAACTCGACGTTGACCCCGTCCGGGTAGGCGGCGGCCGGGCGGAACGGCGGCGGGGAGAGCAGGTCGCCGGCGTCCGCGAGGTCGTCGACGAAGGCGACCGCGTGCGGATTGCCCATGTTGACGTTGCGCGCGGTCCACTCTCGCTCGCCGACGCTCACGGTGACGTCGCCCTCGGGGAGCCGGGCCCTGCCCATGCCCACCGTGATGTCACCGTCCTTGGCGATGTGCACCGTCTTCACGCCCCCGCGGGTGGCGAGGGCGAGGTCGCCCTCCGTCGCGTGCCCGGCGTACTGCAGGTAGCGCGCGAACACGCGTACGCCGTTGCCGCACATCTCCGCGACGGAACCGTCGCCGTTGCGGTAGTCCATGAACCACTCCGCCTCGGCCGCCATCTCCCGGGCCTCCGGGTGCGCGGCGGCGCGCACGACGTGCAGCACGCCGTCGCCGCCGATGCCCGCGCGGCGGTCGCAGAGGGCGGCGACGGCGGCCGGGGACAGCTCCACGGCGTTCTCCGGGTCGGGGATGATCACGAAGTCGTTCTCCGTGCCGTGTCCCTTGAGAAAGGCGATGCGGGTGCTCATGCCTCGATCGTACGGGGTGGGTACGACGATCCCGCGATCACGGCCGCCGGCCCGGCCTTCTCACCGGCGGGGGACACGGAGACCGGCGCGGAAGGCCCTGGACCGGTCGGGGAGGCCCCTGGCGGAGCGGCGGCGGCTGACGGGGAGGCGCGGCGGGGCGCGGCGGGGCGGAGAGTGCTCAGCGCAGGCCCGCGACGCGCCACACCGCCAGGGTGACGACCACGGCGACCAGCAGGACGTACACGCCGATCATGCCCCAGGCGGGCCGCCGGCCGGTGTCGCGCGGCGACAGCCCCGGCCAGGTGTACCCGACGCGGCGGGCGGCCATCGTGCCCCAGCCTGCCGCGCAGAGGCAGATCAGCAGCCCCAGCATGGCGATCATCGCGCCGCTGTCGCCGTCGAAGGCCAGCGGGAAGGCGAACATCAGCGAGCCGACGGCCGCCAGGCCCACGATGGGCGCGAGCTGCCAGATGCGCAGCCGCCGCTGCGGACGCAGCTCGACCTCGACCTCGGGTCCGGCGAACATCTCCTCGGGCTCCGGACCGTCGTCCGTGACACCGCCCTGCGTCTCGTCCGGGCCGTCGGGGCTCAGCGAGTCCTCGTCCTGGTCGTCACCGGCGCGTTCCACGGTGATGCGCTCGGTGCCTCGCGCGGTGACGCGCTCGGTGTCCGCAGCGGTGATGCGCTCCGTGCTCTGTGCGGTGTCGCGAGGGCCGGCCTCCATCGCCACGCGCCCTCCCAACCAGGACTCATCTGTCGATCGAAGTCTGATGATGGCACGGCGCCGGAGGCCTGGATGACGGCCTGGGCTTCCCGATGCCATCACGTGATCAGGCTGTAACCGGTCGTTCCACCAACGCCATGGCCAGGTGCGGAAGTTCCCGGAGATCGGTGGCTGCCCCGCTCAGCCAGTGCACGCGCGGGTCGCGCCGGAACCAGGAGTCCTGGCGGCGCGCGAAGCGTTTGGTGGCACGCACGGTCTCCGCGCGCGCCTCCTCCAGCGTGCACTCCCCCGCGAGTGCCGCGAGGACCTGCTGGTACCCGAGTGCGCGGGAGGCCGTGCGCCCCGCGCGCAGGCCCCGCGCCTCCAGCGCGCGGACCTCCTCCACGAGCCCGGCGTCCCACATGCGGTCGACCCGGCGCGTGATGCGCTCGTCCAGCTCGGGACGCGCCACGTCCACACCGATCTGCACGGTGTCGTAGACCGAGTCGTGACCCGGGAGGTTGGCCGTGAAGGGCCGGCCGGTGATCTCGATGACCTCCAGAGCGCGCACGATACGGCGTCCGTTGCTGGGCAGGATCGCGCGTGCGGCCTCCGGGTCGGCGGCGGCGAGCCGCGCGTGCAGGGCGCCCGAGCCGCGCAGCGTCAGCTCCTCCTCCAGCCGGGCCCGCACCTCGGGGTCGGTACCGGGGAACTGCAGGTTGTCGACGGCCCCGCGGACGTACAGCCCGGAGCCGCCGACCAGGATCGGCCAGCGCCCCTCGGCGAGCAGGGCGTCGATGTGTTGCCGGGCGAGCCGCTGGTACTCGGCGACGGAGGCCGTGACGCTCACGTCCCAGACGTCCAGGAGGTGGTGCGGTACGCCGCCGCGCTCCTCGGGCGTCAGCTTGGCGGTGCCGATGTCCATCCCTCGGTAGAGCTGCATGGAGTCGGCGTTGACGACCTCGCCGCCCAGGCGCTGGGCCAGGAACACGCCGAGATCGGACTTTCCGGCCGCGGTGGGGCCGACGACGGCGATGACGCGGGGGGCGGGGGGTGCGCTGCTCACCGCACCAGTCTCGCAAACCTTCGGCGGGCTCCTCGAACGAGTTACGTGACGGCACGCGAACAGGGTCGTTGCCCGTTGCGAGGTTCCCGCGGCCGGATACCGGCGGGCGGTGGTTCGGGCGTCACGCACAGACGCACCGGGCTACGCGGGATGCCGCCCGCACGAGTAACGTATGGAGTTGATATGGGCGTTTTTGCAAGGATTTTCCGGAGGTCGAAGGCGACTGAGGAGGTGCCGGGCGCCGGGGAGCCGGCCGGCCCGGCGGCGAGCGGCGCGGCGGCGGCCGGGTCCGAGGCGGTCGGCGGTGCCGCGGCCGAGGGCGCCGCGGACGGTGCGGCGGACGCGGTGAAGGCCGCGCGGACGCCCAACAGCGGCGACGACACGGCGGGCGCGCAGGAGGACAGCGCCGCCGAGGGCGTGGAGATCCCCAAGCAGCAGTCCGCCGACGAGGCGGCAGGGCACGGAGCCGGAGAGGGCGCCCGCAGGTAGCTCTCCCGCCAGGGAAGGTGAACCATGGGTCTGCTGGACAACATGAAGGCCAGGCTGGGCCCGGCCAGGGACAAGGTGTCGGACCTCGCACAGCGCCACGGGGGCTCGATCGAGCACGGGCTCGACAAGGCCGCGAGGATGGTCGACGAGAAGACCAAGGGCAAGTACAGCGACAAGATCCACGCGGGCACGGGCAAGGCCAAGGAGGCCGTGGACCGGCTCGCGCACCGGGACGGGGCGGCCCCGGGCGGGACCGCCGGCGCACCTGCGGAGACTGCGCGGGGTGCGGCGCCGGGTGGCTCCGGTACGAGTGAGCCCGCCACGGGCGGTCCGGGCACGGGTGGCCCGGCCACCGGCGGTCCGGGCACGGTCCCGGGCGGCGACGCCGGGCGTACGGCTCCGCCCCCGCAGGAACCTCCGCAGGGGCCGCCGCCCGTGTCATGAGCGGCGCGGCCGTGCCATGAGCGGGGCACCCGTGTCATGAGCGGGACCTCCGGGGCATGAGCGGCGGAGGCCGGCGGACGGCCGGGAGCAGGACCTGGTGTCCCGGCCGTCCGCCGGCCTCCGTCCGTCGGTCTCCACCGGTCGTCCACCGTCCGCCGGCGACCCGGCGCGCGCCCTGAGCACCCCGCCGCTCGGGGCCCTCTCGGCGTCAGGACCAGGCGGCCACCAGGTAGCCCACGCCGTACGGCGCCTCGTCGTAGAGGAGCGCCCCAGAGAGGTGCGCGCCCTCGGCCGCGCCCGCGAGCACCTGCCACGGGGCCCGGCCCGACACCTTGAGTTCGTACGCCAGTTCCGCGTCGAGCGCGGTGAGGGCCGCCACGTCCGCGGCGCCGAGTGCCCGGGCGGCCTCGGTGTCGAAGGGCTCGGCCCGCTCGTCGAGGTATCCCGGCGCCTTCAGCGACCGGCAGGCGCTGCCGTCGCCCATCACCAGCATCGCCACCCGTTCCGGCCGTGCGGCGATGTCCCGGCCCGCCGCCACGCACCGGTCCGCCGCCAGGGGCTCACCGACGCCCAGCCCCTCGACGGGGGCGGCCGACCAGCCGGTCCGTTCGAGCAGCCACGCCGCGACGGCGAGCGAGGGCGGCAGCTCGCGCTCGGGCGCGCTGCCCGTGGCCGGGCCCAGCCGCACGTCCAGGTCCACGCCGAAGCCGCGGAACGACCCCCGGGCTCCCTGCGGGTGCGGGCCGCGCCCGGACTGCTCGGCGGGGCCGACGACCAGGAGCCGGTCCGGCCGGGCGGCGGCGAGCACTCCCAGGGCGTCCGTGCACGCGGCGCGCGCGGCGTCCAGCTCGGGCGCGGCGCCCTGGGCGACCGCGGGCACGAGAAGGGGCGGGCAGGGACAGACTGCGGCGGCGACAAGCATGATCGGCAGACTAGCCCGGAACGCCGGACGACGACGGGCCTCCCCCGCCGACCGGGCCGCCTCGCCCCCACGGCCCACCACTGGCTCGCCTCCGGGCCACGACCGGCCCGGGTCGGCCCCGCAACGGACTCGGATCCGGTCCACCGTTCACAGCCGACTCCGGACAACTCACGCCCGGCCACCGGCCCGCGTCCGGCCCACGGACAACTCACGCCCGGCCACCGGCTCACATCCGGCCCGTGACCACCTCGCGGCCGACCCACGAAGGACCGGCTCCCCGCTCACGGCCGCCCCGTGCCCATGGCCGGCCGCCCCGCACCCGCCTCCGGTCGGCCGCCCCCGCGCCGGCCGCCGGCGGAGCGGCGCCGGAAGCGGCCACGCGAGCGCCGTCCGCGAGCGCTGTCGGAGCCGTCCGCGACCGCAGCACGCTCCCGGTGGGCGGCACGAAGGCGGGTCAGTCGCAGCCGCAGCCGCTGTTCGCCGCGACCGGCAGCGGCTCCGGGACGCCGATCTTCGGCAGGCCCAGCATGACGCCGGCGGGCTTGGCCGCCTCGGCCGCGGTGCGCTTCTCCCAGGCGTCGCCCGCGCGGGTACGGCGCACCTCCAGCACCGGGCCCTCGGCGAGGAGGTGGTGCGGGGCGGCGTAGGTGACCTCGACGGTGACCACGTCGCCGGGGCGGACGTCCTGGTCGGGCTTGGTGAAGTGGACCAGGCGGTTGTCGGGGGCGCGGCCGGAGAGGCGGTGGGTGGCGCCGTCCTTGCGGCCCTCACCCTCGGCGACCATCAGCTCCAGCGTGCGGCCGACCTGCTTCTTGTTCTCGTCCCAGGAGATCTCCTCCTGGAGGGCGACGAGCCGCTCGTAGCGCGCCTGGACGACCTCCTTGGGGATCTGGTCGTCCATCTCGGCGGCCGGGGTGCCGGGCCGCTTGGAGTACTGGAAGGTGAACGCCTGCGCGAACCGCGCCTCGCGCACCACGTGCAGCGTCTGCTCGAAGTCCTCCTCGGTCTCGCCGGGGAAGCCCACGATGATGTCGGTGGTGATCGCGGCGTGCGGGATGGCGGCGCGCACCTTCTCGATGATCCCGAGGTAGCGCTCCTGGCGGTAGGAGCGGCGCATCGCCTTCAGGACCGTGTCGGAGCCGGACTGCAGGGGCATGTGCAGCTGCGGCATCACGTTCGGCGTCTCGGCCATGGCGGCGATCACGTCGTCGGTGAAGTCCCGCGGGTGCGGGGAGGTGAAGCGGACGCGCTCCAGGCCGTCGATCGTCCCGCAGGCGCGCAGCAGCTTGCTGAACGCCTCCCGGTCGCCGATGTCGGAGCCGTAGGCGTTGACGTTCTGGCCGAGCAGCGTGATCTCGGAGACACCCTCGCCGACCAGGGCCTCGACCTCGGCGAGGATGTCGCCCGGACGGCGGTCCTTCTCCTTGCCGCGCAGCGCCGGGACGATGCAGAAGGTGCACGTGTTGTTGCAGCCGACCGAGATGGACACCCAGGCCGCGTACGCGCTCTCGCGCCGCGTCGGCAGCGTGGAGGGGAACGCCTCCAGCGACTCGGCGATCTCGACCTGCGCCTCCTCCTGGACGCGGGCGCGCTCCAGCAGGACGGGCAGCTTGCCGATGTTGTGCGTGCCGAAGACGACGTCGACCCAGGGCGCCTTCTTGACGATGGTGTCGCGGTCCTTCTGGGCCAGGCAGCCGCCGACCGCGATCTGCATCCCGGGCCGCTTCGCCTTCTTCGGGGCGAGGTGGCCGAGGTTGCCGTAGAGCCGGTTGTCGGCGTTCTCCCGGACGGCGCAGGTGTTGAAGACGACGACGTCCGCGTCACCGTCGGAACCCTCCGGGGCCCGTACGTAACCCGCGTCCTCGAGCAGCCCGGCCAGCCGCTCGGAGTCGTGGACGTTCATCTGGCACCCGTAGGTGCGGATCTCGTAGCTGCGCGTGACGCCCACTTCTCGGCTCCGGTCGATGCTGCTCATGCCCATAAGGGTAGGCGCTCGCGGAAGTGCGCCCGGACGGCCCGCGCCCTGTCGCCCGGCAACCGGACCGCCGCGGCCCGGCAGCCACCGCGGACAGCGCCCCACCCTGCCCGGCAGCCGGCGAGGGGCCGCCCGCACCCCGGCCGGCAACCCGGTCCCCGGCGCCCGCCGCCCCACTCACTCCTGCCCGCTCCCCGGGCCACACCGCCGCACGACGGCACGACGGCCAGGTGCCGCGACGCCGCGGCGGCGGCCGCGACACGACCCGGGACAACCGGTCGGTGACTCCGGGGGCGGGGCTCCGGGCCCAGAATGGGGCATACCCGCCCAGAAGCGTTGTTTTCCGCTCACGGCAGCCCCTCCCGGACAGGTACGTGTGATGCAGCTACGTGACGCCCTGCGGACCTCCGCCCCGGACGTGGCCCCGGCCGCCGCGCTGCGCGGTTGGCTGCTGCGCCCCGCCGGAGCGGCCTGGGTCGCCCTGCTCGCCGCCGTCCTGGTGGCGCGCACCGCGCACGTGGCGGTCGTGTACGCCCAGGGCGGCATGGACAACGCCTTCGTCGTCCGCGCCGGACAGACGTGGCTGCACGGCGGTGCCCCGTACGCCGACCGGCGTTTCCTGTACCTTCCGAGCGCCGTGCTGTTCGCCGCGGGTCAGGCGGCGCTGCCGGCGGTCGTGCTGAGGGTCGCCGCGCCCGTGGTGTGCGTGGGGCTGGTCGTGGCCGGCTGGTGGTGCGCCGTTCGGCTGTTCCGGGTGCCGGCGCGCAGCCGGTTCGCGGTGCTGGGGCTGCTGGCCCTGGTGCTGTGCTGGGCGCCCGTCGGACATCTGATCGACCTCGGCAACTGGACCGCGGTCAGTGCCCTGGCGCTGCCCCTGGCGCTGCTGCTGGCCGACCGGGGGCGCTGGGGCGCGGCCGGGGTGGTCCTGGGGCTGTCCGTCGCGGTCAAGCCGCTGCTCGTGCCCGTCGCCGTGCTGCTGCTCCTGGCCCGGCAGTGGCGCGCCCTGGCCTGGATGGTGGCGCTGCCGCTGGCGCTTTCCGCCGGGATGGCGCTGGTCATGCCGGATCCGGGCGGGTTCTTCACGCGCACGCTGCCGTTCCTTCTCAGGGGCGGCGACGCCCTGATGCGGCCGTTCGACTGCTCGCTGCCCGCCGTGCTGCCGCGGCTCGGGGTGCCGCCGGTCCTCGCCGAGGCGGTGGCGCTCGCGGCGGCGGCGGCCGGTGTGCTGTGCGCCTGGCGGCGCTGGCGGCGCGCCGACCCCGGTCCGGCGCGGCTCGCGGACACGGCCGCCATGCTCATGCTCGCCTCGTACCTGCTGGCCCGGCCGTCCTACGAGCACTACCTGGTCGTCGTCGTGCCCCTGCTGGTCGCCGGGGCGTTCGAGGACGGGTCGGTGACGCGCTCACCGTGGTTCTGGGCCGTGCTGGTGCCACAGGTGCCGGAGTTCGCGTTCCCGCACCTGGAGGTGTCCACGCGGCGGGCGTTCAAGGACGCCGTCGCGCTGTGCGGGCTCGCGCTGGTCCTCGGGCTGGGGTGCGCGCGGCGGCGGCCGCCCCGGGCGCCCTCCCGGCGGACCGCCGATCCGGTGCCGGAGCTGTCCGGCCCGGTGCGCTGAGGGACGCCGGGCCCGTCAGGGACGGTCGGGCTGCCAGCCCTGGCGGCGCAGCACCCCCGACACGTCCGGTGCCTGGTAGTGATCTCCCTTGAGCACCTTGCCGTCGGCGCGGCGGGCGACCTGGCCGTCGGGGCCGAGCTTGGTCATGTTCGAACGGTGGATCTCGGCGATCACCTGGTCGAGGTCGATGCCGTGCACCAGGGCGGTGCCGTACGCCACGTACACCACGTCGGCCAGTTCGTGCGCCAGCCGGTCGAGCGGGCCGTCGACCGAGACCTCGGCCACTTCGGCCGCCTCCTCGGCCAGCAGGTCCCCCCGGTGCGCCGCCAGCTCGGGCGGCACGCGTACCGGTGTGCTGCGGACGTCGAGCCCGAAGGCCCGGTGGAACTGACGGACGAGGTCGGCGGGCGAGGAACTCATACGGCGACTCTAACCGCCGCCTGTGACACAGCCGCACCGCCCGAGCGTCCCGCCGCCCACCCGCTCCGCAACCACCCACCGCAACCCGTCGCCCACCCGCTCCGCAACCACCAGCGCCCTCCGCCACCGCCCCCATCGCCCCCACGGCCGCCTCCCCTCAAGGCCCGCGTCCCGGCCCCCGGCCCCGCCCGCCCCTGGCCAGTTCCGCACCCCGGCTGGCAGGATCGCGCGCATGTCCAAGCTGTTCCGTTCCGTCGGCAGGCGCCGTGGTCTGCAGGGCACGGCCGTCCTCGCCGTCGTCCTCGGGCTGCTGCTGTGGTGGCTGCTGCCGCTGGGCGACGACCCGCCGAGGGGGACGATCGCCTTCAGCACCGGCACCACGCGCGGGGTCTACCACGAGTACGGGGTGCGGCTGCGCACCGCGTTCGCCAAGGACATGCCGGGCCTGGAGGTGCGGTTGCTGACCAGCGACGGTTCGCAGGAGAACGTCGCACGGGTGGCGACCCGCAAGGCCGACTTCACGATCGCCGCGGCCGACGCGGTGGAGACCTACGTACTGGACCACGGACCGGGCGCGTCCCGGCTGCGCGGGGTCGCCCGCCTCTACGACGACTACGTGCAGCTCGTCGTGGCGCGTGACTCGCCCATCCACTCGGTGGCGGACCTGCGCGGCAGGCGGGTGGCGGTCGGCCCGCCGGAGTCGGGGGTCCGGCTGATCGCGGAACGGGTGCTCGAGGCCGCCGGTATCGACCCGCACACGGGCATCCGGCCCATGGCCGACGGGATCGACACCGGGCCGGGCCGGCTGCGTACGCACGCGATCGACGCGTTCTTCTGGTCGGGCGGACTGCCCACGGACGGGCTCACCCAGCTCGCCTCGAAGTTCGCCTTCCGGTTCGTGCCGATCGACACCGACCTGGTGGCCAGGCTGCACGCCGAGGGCGGCGCCACCCGCTACTACCGCGCGACCAACATGCCGGAGTCGGCGTACCCGGCGGTGCAGGAAGGCTCGACGGTGCCGACCATCGCCGTCTCCAACCTGCTGATGACCCGCGAGGACGTGGACCCGAGGCTCACCGAGTGGCTGACCCGGGCGGTGATCAGGAGCCGCGACCAGATCGGCGCCCACGTCCACTCCGCCCAGCTGGTCGACCTGCGCACCGCGATCTACACCGACCCGCTGGTCCTGCACGAGGGCGCCCGCCGCTACTACCGGTCCGTCAAGCCGTAGGCGGCGCGGCGCCACCGCTGCCCGTCCCGGCCCGCACCCGCCGCCCCGCCGGCGCACACCCCCGTCCGCGCCGGCGCCTCGTCAGGCCATCGGCGCGCCGGCCGGCGGACCGGGGCGCGGGTCCGTCCTCGGGACGGTCACCGTCACCTTCAGCCCGCGCGGCTCCTCGGCGCGGTGGGCGGCGTACGAGAGGGAGCCGCCGCCCGCCGCGAGCAGCGCGCGGGAGATGGACAGGCCGAGTCCGGACCCGCTGACGTTCTGGTGGCGGCCGCTGCGCCAGAAGCGGTCGCCGACGCGGGCCAGTTCGTCGTCGGTGAGGCCGGGGCCGTGGTCGGCGACCACGACCGTGGAGGTGTCGCCGCCGCCGGAGACCGTCACCTCGACGCGTTCGCCCTCCGGCGTGAACTTCACCGCGTTGTCGATCACCGCGTCCAGCGCGGAGGAGAGCGCCACCGGATCGGCCCAGGCCGTGGTGGCCGGGCACTCTCCGACCAGGCGCACCCCCTTGGCCTCGGCGGCGGGCGACCAGGCGGCCACCCGCTCCCCGGTCAGCTCGCCGATGTCGATGAGCTGGAGGTCGGCCTCCGCGTGCTCGGCGAGCGCCAGGTCCAGCAGGTCGTCCAGGACCTGCGCGAGCCGCTTGCCCTCGGTACGGACGGAGGCGATCTCCTCGTTGCCCTCGGGCAGTTCCAGGGCGAGCAGTTCGATGCGCAGCAGGAGCGCGGCCAGCGGGTTGCGCAACTGGTGGGAGGCGTCGGCGACGAAGGCCCGCTGCTGCTCCAGGACGTCCTCGACGTTGCCCGCCATCTCGTTGAACGACCGGGCGAGCCGTCTGAGTTCCGGCGGGCCGCCGGCCACCGCGACCCGGGACTTCAGGCGCCCGGTGGCGATGTCGTGGGTGGTGGCGTCGAGCACCCGGACGGGCCGCAGCACCCAGCCGGTCAGGCGCAGGGCCGCGCCGACGGCGACCAGCATGGCGACGGTCTCGCCCGCGCCGAGGATCAGCCAGTCCTGCAGCGTCCGGGCGCGCATCTGCCCGGTCGGTGAGTCGGTGACGACGACCGCGACGACGTCACCGTCCCGGATGACGGGCGAGGCGACGACGAGCCGGTGCCGCTGCCAGGGCCAGACCTGTTCGGGGTCGTGGCTGCGGCGGCTCAGCTTGGCCTCGCCGAAGGCCTCGCGCACCTCTCCCTCGGCGGGCAGCGCCCAGTCGGCCGGGGCGCTGGCCATGGGGATGCCGGTGCGGTAGAAGACGCCGGCCCGGATGCCGTACACCTCGTGGTAGCTCGCGAGTTCGCGTCTGAGCGTCTCCAGCCGCTCGTCGGGGACGGTACGGCGCGAGCCCATGGGCCGGTCGGTGACGAACTGGGCGAGGGCGGCGAAGCGTGCCGTGTCGTCGATGCGGTCGACGACGACCTTCTGCTGTTCGCCCGCGGCGAGGCTGACGGCGAGCGGGAACCCGAGGGCGAGCAGGACCGCCGCCATCAGGACGATCAGCAGCGGCAGCAGACGTGTGCGCACCCGGACCCGCTACGCGGCCGGGGCGACGAGGCGGTAGCCGACGCCGCGGACGGTCTCGATCAGCGCCGGCATCCGCAGTTTGGAGCGCAGGGAGGCGACGTGCACCTCCAGGGTGCGGCCGGTGCCCTCCCAGCTGGTGCGCCACACCTCGCTGATGATCTGTTCCCGCCGGAAGACCACTCCGGGACGCTGGGCGAGCAGGGCGAGCAGGTCGAACTCCTTGCGGGTCAGCTGGACCGACGTACCGTCCACGCTCACCTGCCGGGTGGGCAGTTCGATGTGGACCGGACCGAGCCGCAGGCCGCCCTCGGCGGCCCCGCCCGGGTCCTCGTGGACGGTGCGCCGGCTGACGGCGTGGATGCGGGCGAGCAGCTCGCCGGTGTCGTACGGCTTGACGACGTAGTCGTCGGCACCGAGGTTGAGGCCGTGGATGCGCGAGCGGACGTCGGCCCGCGCGGTGACCATGATCACCGGGGTGCTGGTGCGCTTGCGGATCTTGCCGCAGACCTCGTAGCCGTCCTGGTCGGGCAGACCGAGGTCGAGCAGGACCACGCCGAAGCAGGCCCCCTCCGGGACGAGTGCCTGGAGTGCCTCCTCGCCGCTGCGGGCGTGGGTGACGTCGAAACCGTGCCGGGCCAGGATCGCGGACAGTGCGGCGGCGACGTGGTTGTCGTCCTCGACCAGGAGCAGTCTCAACCCGGGCCCCTCCCGTTCATCGTCATGTCGTCGTACGCCGGGCGCAGCGAAGCGGTGCGCACGCGCGCGTGGGTGCACCATGGCAGTCACGCCGATGGACGAGGACGTCGTCAAGGGGCTGCCGGTTGCACGCCCCCTGTCGTTATCCAGCCGGTACGCGCTTTCGTGTGACGCGCCACGACGGGTGTCCGATTGCTATCGGATCGTGATGCTCAGATGTACCTCAGATGTACTGACGCTGGTCGCGCGGCGTGGCTACTGTCCTCCGAAACCGATGAGGACGGAGCCTGAAAGCGATGACCGAAGTATCGGTGGCCAAGGAAGACGTGGCCTCGACCGGCGATCTGGTCGTCCTGAAGAGCGTCAACAAGCACTTCGGCGCGTTGCACGTGCTCCAGGACATCGAGCTGACGATCTCCCGCGGCGAGGTCGTCGTGGTCATCGGGCCCTCCGGGTCCGGGAAGTCCACCCTGTGCCGCACCATCAACCGTCTGGAGACCATCGACTCCGGCACGATCACGATCGACGGCCGTCCGCTGCCCCCGGAGGGCAAGGAGCTGGCCCGGTTGCGTGCCGACGTCGGGATGGTCTTCCAGTCCTTCAACCTCTTCGCGCACAAGACCGTGCTGGAGAACGTGACGCTGGGCCAGGTCAAGGTCCGCCGCACGGACAAGCAGGCGGCGGAGGAGCGGGCCCGGGCCCTGCTCGACCGGGTCGGCGTGGGCGCGCAGGCGGACAAGTACCCGGCGCAGCTCTCCGGCGGCCAGCAGCAGCGCGTGGCGATCGCGCGGGCGCTGGCGATGGAGCCGAAGGTCATGCTCTTCGACGAGCCGACCTCCGCGCTGGACCCCGAGATGATCAACGAGGTGCTGGAGGTCATGCAGCAGCTCGCCCGGGACGGCATGACGATGATCGTCGTCACCCATGAGATGGGATTCGCCCGATCGGCTGCCAACCGGGTGGTCTTCATGGCGGACGGCCGGATCATCGAGCAGGCTGCGCCCGACCAGTTCTTCAGCAATCCGCGCAGCGACCGGGCCAAGGACTTCCTGTCGAAGATCCTGCACCACTGAGGACCGCTCCGGCCGCGGGCGCCGCGCACGGCCTGCGTCCGGCCCGCCACGACCGGCCGGGACGGCGCACCGCCCACCGGCCGACGCCCCACCGATCGGACCGCGGCCAGCGGCCGGGCACGTACGACGTCCGGCCGGCCACGCACCATCGGCCGGACCACGCACCACCAGCCGGTCCGCGCCACCGCAGGACGGTGGACCGGCTGCCGCCCACCGGCGGCGCGGGGCGGCGTCCGGCTCCTTCCGGCACCCGTGCCGGCCTCCGTACCCGCCCCCACGGCGCCGTCACCCCGCAGGGTCCCGGCTCCTGACCGGGCCTTTGAGACTTTCAGCAAAGGAAGTTCAGCATGAAGCTCCGCAAGGTCACCGCCGTCTCGGCCGTCGTGCTCGCCCTCGCCGTCTCGGCGACGGCGTGCGGTTCGGACAAGAAGGACGGCGGGTCGTCGGGTGGCGGCAAGAAGATCGCCATCGGCATCAAGTACGACCAGCCCGGCCTCGGCCAGAAGACGCCGCAGGGCTACTCCGGCTTCGACGTGGACGTGGCCAAGTACGTCGCCAAGAAGCTCGGTTACAACGAGGACCAGATCGAGTGGAAGGAGTCGAAGAGCGCCGACCGCGAGACCATGCTGGCCCGCGGTGACGTGCAGTTCATCGCCGCCACCTACTCGATCACCCCGGAGCGCGAGAAGAAGGTCGACTTCGCCGGCCCGTACCTGCTCGCCCACCAGGACGTCCTGGTCCGCGCCGACGACGACTCGATCAAGTCGGCGGGCGACCTGAACAGCAAGAAGCTGTGTTCGGTCACCGGTTCGACCTCGGCGCAGAACGTCAAGGAGAAGCTGGCCCCCAAGGCGAACCTGCTGAAGTACCCGACGTACTCGGCCTGCCTCAACGGCCTGCAGAACAAGGCGATCGACGCCCTGACGACGGACGACTCGATCCTCGCCGGTTACGCCTCCCAGGCCCAGTTCAAGGGCAAGTTCAAGCTGGGCGGCCTGAAGATGACCAACGAGAACTACGGCATCGGCGTCAAGAAGGGCAGCGACCTCAAGGCCAAGATCAACAAGGCGCTGACGGACATGGTCTCCGACGGTTCCTGGGAGAAGGCCGTGAAGGCCAACTTCGGTCCGGCGAACTACCAGTACGAGCAGGCGCCGAAGATCGGCGACGTCAAGAGCTGAGTCAGCGCCCGCCGGGTGCGCCGCTCCCCAGGGGGCGGCGCACCGGGGCCCACCACACGCGGAAGCGCGGGAGATCGTGTTCGACTTTCTTGAAGGCTACGACCTGCTGGGAGCCTTCTGGGTGACGGTGCAGCTCACCCTGCTCTCGGCCGTCGGTTCCCTGGTCTGGGGCACCCTGCTGGCCGCCATGCGCGTCGGCCCGGTGCCGCTCATGCGCGGCTTCGGCACCGCGTACGTCAACGTCGTGCGGAACATTCCGCTGACGGTGATCATCCTGTTCACCTCGCTGGGCCTGAACCAGACCCTCGGCGTGCGCCTCGGCTCGGAGAACTTCGACACCATCAACTTCCGGCTGGCCGTGCTGGGTCTGATCGCCTACACCTCGGCGTTCGTCTGCGAGGCCATCCGCTCCGGCATCAACACGGTGCCGGTCGGCCAGGCGGAGGCGGCCCGCGCGCTCGGGCTGAACTTCACCCAGGTACTGACCCTGGTGGTGCTGCCGCAGGCGTTCCGCTCGGTCGTCGGCCCGCTCACCAACGTCCTGATCGCGCTCACCAAGAACACCACGGTGGCCGCCGCGATCGGTGTGGCCGAGGCGGCCCTGCTGATGAAGGACATCCTGGAGAACGAGGCACAGCTCCTGCTGACCGCGGCGGTCTTCGCGTTCGGCTTCGTGTGCCTGACGCTGCCGACCGGCCTGGTCCTCGGCTGGGTCAGCAAGAAGGTGGCGGTGAAGCGATGAGTTCCTCGGTGCTGTACGACGCGCAGGGGCCCAGGGCCAAACGGCGCAACGTCGTCTACTCGATCGTGTTCGTTCTCGCGCTCGCGGCCCTCCTGTGGTGGGTCTACCAGGGCCTGAGCGACAAGGGACAGCTGGACTGGGAGAAGTGGAAGCCGTTCTTCGCCGGTTCCGAGGCGTGGACGACGTACATCCTGCCGGGCCTGAAGAACACGCTGATCGCGGCCGCCCTGTCGATGGTCATCGCCTTGCCGCTGGGTGCGGTCTTCGGCATCGCGCGACTCTCCGACCACGCCTGGATCCGGGTGCCGGCCGCCGTGATCGTGGAGTTCTTCCGCGCCATCCCGGTGCTGATGCTGATGATCTTCGGTCTGGCGCTGTTCGCCCAGTACACGAACGTCGGTTCGGACGACCGGCCGCTGTACGCCGTCGTCACCGGCCTGGTGCTCTACAACGCCTCGGTCCTGGCGGAGATCGTCCGGGCGGGCATCCTGTCGCTGCCCAAGGGGCAGGCCGAGGCGGGTCAGGCCATCGGTCTGCGCAAGACCCAGGTCATGACGTCGATCCTGCTCCCGCAGGCGGTCACCGCGATGCTGCCGGCCATCGTGAGCCAGCTCGTGGTGATCGTGAAGGACACCGCGCTGGGCGGCGCGATCCTCACCTTCCCCGAACTGCTGGCGTCGGTCTCCCCGATGAGTTCGTACTACGGTGCGAACACCATCGCCAGCTTCACCATCGTCGCCGTCATCTACATCCTGCTGAACTTCAGCCTCACCAGCTTCGCGAGCTGGCTGGAACGCCGGCTGCGGCGGGCCAAGAAGTCCACCGGCGCGGTGCTCGGGCCGACGGCGGTGGCGGACGCCGAGTCGACGGGTGCCACCGTCTGACGGCCGGTCACCCGGCAGGCGCCACACGGGGGCAGCGGAGTGATCACCGCTGCCCCCGTCACTTGACGCAAGCAGCGGCAATGGGTTGCATACGTTCTGTGATCGTGCACCCTGCTCCAACCGTCTGTTCACGTCTGTCCGTCAGGACACCGCTGCGGGCAGGGGGCGCCGCGCCGTGGATCCGGTGATCGTCGTCGGAGCGGGGCCCGTCGGGCTCACGCTCGCCCTGGCGCTGGCACGTCAGGAAGTGCCGTCCGTCGTGCTCGACGAGACACCGGGCACGGAGCCGGTGCGGGCGGCGCGCACCGTCGTCCTGCGCGAGGACACCGCCGCCCTCGTGGAGCGGCTGGCCGGTACCCCGCTCGGCCGGGCCGGACTGCGCTGGGCCGGGTGGTGGTCCATGCGCCGCAAGCAGGTGACCGGCGAGGTCGCCTTCGACGCGGCCGATCCGGCGCCGCTGCACATCGCCCAGCACGACCTCACCGGCGCCCTGCGCGCCGCCGTGGCCCGCGAGCCGCTGGTCGAACTGGCCACCGACAGCCGGCTCGACGCCCTGGAACAGGAGACGGCGGGCGTGAGCGCGCACACCCGTGGTGCCGCCGGCACCTGGTGGCGCGGCAGCTACCTCGTCGGCTGCGACGGACCGCGCTCGACCGTGCGCAAACTCCAGGACATCCGGTTTCCCGGCCGCACCGCCGTCGAGCGGTACGCCGTGGCCGCGCTGCGCACCGCGCTCCCTCGGCCCGAGGAAGCGTTCCTCCACCGGAACCCGCCGTGGCGGACGTCCGGCCCCTCTGCCGGTGAGATCACCGCTCGGCCGCTGCCGGACGGCGTGTGGCGCCTCGACTGGCTGCTGCCGCCCGGCAAGGACCTGGTCACCCCCGAACTGCTGCTCGCCCGCATCCGCGAGACCCTCACCGGCTGGACCGGCGAGAGCGCACCGGCGTACGAACTGCTGGACACCGGCGTGCACACGGTGCATCACCGGGTGGCCCGCCGCTGGCGCAACGGACGCGTCCTCCTGGCCGGGGACGCGGCGCACCTGCTGGGCGCGTTCGGCACCCAGGGACTGGACGAGGGACTGCGCGACGCCGACAACCTCGCCTGGAAACTGGCCCTCGCCTGGCACCACGGCCCGCACGAGGCGCTGCTCGACAGCTACCAGACGGAGCGGCGGGCGGTCGTCGCCTCCCGGCTGCGCGCCGCCGACCAGCTGCTGCCCGTGCTGCGCGGGGGCGGCGGGCTGCGGTCCTACGTCCCCGGGGCGGCGCGCGGACACGACGCGTCGCTGATGGACGGCCACCTGGGGCGCGGAACCCTGGGTGCGCCGGGGGCGTACGCGGACTCGCCGCTCGCCCCCCCGGGCTTCGAGGCGGAGGCACCCGTGGACACGCCCCCCGGAGCAGCGGTCGCGGACGTGGTGGTGACCGCGGAGGACGGCTCGTTCGTACCGCTGCGGGACCGGCTCGGCCGCGGGGCGCTGCTGGTCGTGCTGGTGGCGCCGGGCACGGTGGTGTGGGAGCGCCGGCACTGGGTGAGCGCCGGGATCATGCCCCGGCTGGCCGCCGCGGTGGCCGCGCTGCCGCACCCCGCCGAACTGCTGGTGGCCGAGAGCTACCCGGGCGCGGCGCCGCACACCGTGCTCCTGGTGCGCCCCGACGGGCACCTGGTCACCGCGCTGAGCGGGGTCCGCCCCGCCGACCTGTACACCGCGGCCGAGGCCACCCTGGGCGGCGCGGCACCCGCCGGTGCCCGGGCGGAGGCCGGCGCCCACTGAGACACCCGACCGGGGGAGCGGACAGGCCGTCCCGGCACGACCGGTCCGGGCCGCGACGTGGCGTGGCTCGGGCGGCCTGGAGGTTCTGGGTGGCCTGGGTGGCCTCGGCGTCCTGGGGTGGCTCGGGGGCCTGGGGCGGTTCGGGGCCTGGGGCGGTTCGACGGCCTGGCGTAGCTCGGGGACCTGGGGCGGTTCGGAACCTGGGGCGGTTCGGGACGTTCGGGGGCCTGGGGCGGTTCGGGACGTTCGGGGGCCTGGGGTGGCTCGGGGGCCTGGGGCGGTTCGGGACGTTCGGGGGCCGATGGTGGCTCGGGGGCCTGGGGCGGTTCGGGATCTGGACGCCCTGGGGTGGCCTCTGAACGGCCACTCACCGTCACCGTCGTCCGCATGGTGACAGTGTGTTGACCGCTTCCGTCCCCCATGGTGTACTCCGGATCGTGACCGGCACCGATGTGCGCCTGTGGCGGAGGGTCCATATGGACCTCCTCCGCTATGCGGGCTGCGTGTGTCGCCCGTCCCGCTGAATTCGCGCCCTCTTCTGCTTCTCTCTTCCGCGCGCCGACGCCTGCGCAGCGCTGTTCACGCGCTGTGTTCCCGTGTCGTGGCTCCACGGCTGCTCCCTCACCACGCTGTTCTGCGCAGGGGTGCCGTCGCGCGCGTTCCGCGAACCCACTTCAGGACGGTGTGCATGTCTGTCTTCTCCTCCCCGTCGGCCCCCGCCCCCTCCCCCGCCCCCACCGCCTCCCTTCCCGCCGCACCCACCACTGAGCCGCCCACGCAGGCGGAACTCCTCGACTTCGTCCGACGCGCCGCCGCCGACGCGGAGCTGATCGCCTCGCTGCCGCTCGACCCCGAGGGCCGCACCTGGGTCCGTCTGGACGGGCCCGGGGGCAGTGAGGCCTGGCTGATCGGCTGGCCGCCCCGCACCGGTACCGGCTGGCACGACCACGCCGACTCGGTCGGCGCCTTCGTCACCGCCACCGGCGAACTCACGGAGAACTCGCTCGCCGCACGGCTGCCCACCGACGGCTGGAAGACCCTGGAACTCACCGAGGGCGTCGACCGCGAACGACGGCTGCCGGCCGGTCGGGGGCGCGCCTTCGGCCGACACCACGTCCACGAGGTGCTGAACGAGTCGAGCGACCGGCACGCTGTGTCTGTGCACGCCTACTACCCGCCGCTGCCCCGGATCCGCCGTTACAGCCGCTCCGGACCGGTGCTGCGCCTGGAGCAGGTGGAGCGCCCCGAGGACTGGCAGTGAGCAGCGATGCGACAGACGCGAAAGGACCGGCAGTGAGCGACGTGAACGAAGAGCAGACCGGGATCGACGAGTTGCTGGAACAGGTGCGCCGCACCTACGTGCGGGTCGAACCGCACGAGGCGTACGCCGCCGCCCGGACCGGCGAGGCCCTGCTGGTCGACATCCGCTACGCCGCGCTGCGGGAGCGGGACGGGCTGGTGCCCGGTGCTCTGGTCGTCGAGCGCAACGAACTGGAGTGGCGGCTTGATCCCCAGGGCAGCCATCGCCTACCCGAGGCCACCGGTCACGACCTGCGCGTCGTCGTCATCTGCAACGAGGGCTACGCGTCGAGCCTCGCGGCCGTCTCCCTGCACCAGCTCGGTCTGCGCCGGGCGACCGACCTGGCCGGCGGATTCCAGGCGTGGCGATCGGCCGGTCTTCCGGTCCTGGCCCCGGCCCTCCCCTGAGACCCCGGGCCTGATTTTCGGGGTCCCGGGCTCGGACTCCACCTTCCGGCTCGGGACCCTGGGCACCGGTGGCACCGTCCCAGCCTCGGCTCCCGGGCTCGGGCGTCGCACACCGGCAATCGCCTCTCTGGGCTGGGGCCTGGGCTCCGGCAGCGGCCTCACCTCTCGCCCCGGGCGTCGGCCCAGCTCGCGTCTCGGGCTCCGGCGTCAGCCCTCCTCCTGGGGACGCCTCAGTACCCCTCCTCCCCGAGGAACTCGGTGTCCTCGCCCTCCTCCTCCAGTGCCTGGCGCACCACCCGCAGGGCCAGGCCCTGGGAGTAGCCCTTGCGGGCGAGCATGCCCGCCAGACGGCGCAGCCGTTTGTCACGGTCCAGGCCCCGGGTGGAGCGCAGCTTGCGGGTGACCAGGTCCCGCGCGGTGGCTTCCTCCTGCTCGGCGTCGAGCCGGCCGACGGCCTCGTCGATCAGCGCCCCGTCGACCCCCTTGGTACGCAGTTCCTGGGCGAGCGCACGACGGGCCAGTCCACGCCCGTGGTGCCGGGACTCCACCCAGGCGTCCGCGAACGCGCTGTCGTCGATCAGCCCGACCTCCTCGAAACGGGACAGCACCTCCTGCGCCGCGTCGTCCGGGATCTCCCGCTTGCGCAGGGCGTCCGCCAGTTGCTTGCGGGTGCGCGGGGTCCCGGTGAGCAGGCGCAGACAGATCGCCCGTGCCCGCTCCACCGGGTCCCCCGGAGACTCTCCCTGTTCGGCCCTCGGCGAGGAAGAGTTGTCTCCGTCCACCGCGGACGCCGCGCCGGTGCCCCGCCGACGACGCCCGCGCCCGCCGTACGGCCCGCCGTCACGCGAGCCGCCCCGGCGTGCGCCACCTGTGCCGGAGCCGGACGCGCCGCGTGACCCGCCCTGGGCCCGGCGCCGCCCGGCACCGCGCCCGTCGCCTCCGTACGCGTCGGCGTCGTGGGGGTCATGAGGGTCGTGTCCGTGGACGTCTCCCCCGTGGACGTCGTCCCCGTGAACTACCGGACCGGTGGACGCGCCGGCACCGAGGCGGTCTCCGGTGCCCCTCCCCCGTGGGGCACCGAAGGCCGGGTCCGCGTACCCGTCCTCGTCCTCGGGCCAGTCCGTTCGCCGTGTCACGGTCAGCTCTTGGCGGTGGCGGCCTTGGGCTTGGTCGCCTTGGCGGCCGCCGGGGCGGGCACCGTCTTGGCCGCGTCACCCGTGGCGGTGGCTGCCGTCGCGTCCGCGTCCGGCTCGGCGGCGGGCTCCTCCGGACGCACGCCGACGCCCAGCTTCACCTTGATCTTCTTCTCGATCTCGTTGGCCAGGTCGGGGTTGTCCTTCAGGAAGTTGCGCGCGTTCTCCTTGCCCTGGCCGAGCTGGTCGCCCTCGTACGTGTACCAGGCACCGGCCTTGCGGACGAAGCCGTGTTCCACGCCCATGTCGATCAGGCCGCCCTCACGGCTGATGCCCTGGCCGTAGAGGATGTCGAACTCCGCCTGCTTGAAGGGCGGCGCGACCTTGTTCTTGACGACCTTGCAGCGGGTGCGGTTGCCGACCGCCTCCGTGCCGTCCTTCAGGGTCTCGATGCGGCGGATGTCGATGCGCACCGAGGCGTAGAACTTCAGCGCGCGGCCACCGGTCGTGGTCTCCGGCGAGCCGAACATCACGCCGATCTTCTCGCGCAGCTGGTTGATGAAGATCGCGGTGGTCTTCGACTGGTTGAGCGCGCTGGTGATCTTGCGCAGGGCCTGGCTCATCAGACGGGCCTGCAGACCGACGTGGCTGTCGCCCATCTCGCCCTCGATCTCCGCGCGCGGCACGAGCGCGGCGACGGAGTCGATGACGATGAGGTCGAGCGCGCCGGAGCGGACCAGCATGTCCACGATCTCCAGCGCCTGCTCGCCGTTGTCCGGCTGGGAGAGGATCAGGTTGTCGATGTCGACGCCGAGCTTCCTCGCGTACTCGGGGTCGAGGGCGTGCTCGGCGTCCACGAAGGCGACCTGGCCGCCGGCCCGCTGCGCGTTCGCCACTGCGTGCAGGGTCAGGGTCGTCTTGCCGGAGGACTCCGGGCCGTAGATCTCCACGACGCGGCCGCGCGGCAGGCCGCCGACGCCGAGGGCCACGTCGAGCGCGGTCGACCCGGTCGGGATGACCTCGATGGGCTCGTTCGACCGCTCGCCCATGCGCATGACCGCGCCCTTGCCGAATTGCCGTTCAATCTGTGCGAGCGCGGCGTCCAGCGCCTTCTCGCGGTCGGTTCCTGCCATGGGTTCCACCCGATTTGCTTGAGTCGATCGCTTCACGTCAAAGACGCTAACGCCTGCCACTGACAATGCGCCTCGACGCCCGTCCGGCCTGTGGATAACCAGAGGGCAAAACGCCCTATAGGTGGGCGAAATCCCCTCGGTTGAGCCTCACCGGCGCCTCCATAAGAATGGATGTTCGATTTTCGTGTCAAGCGCACCACGCACCACCCCAGCCCCGGGGACCGGCCCCTGAACCAGCGCCGTCCCCGCCTGCTCCCAACGGGGTACAACAGGTGCCTCCACCCGGACGACGCCGGGAGGCGGCGCCGCCGTGAGGCTGCCGCCATGGCAGTCCCCACTCCCCCGCCGCGCCCGTCACACCTGACCATGGAGACACCCTCTGACACGGCGGTGTCGATGACGCTCGCCGTGGGCGGCGGGGTCCTCGTGGTCCTCCTGACCGCGTTCGCCCCGGCGTCCCTGCGGCGCCGTCCCGAGGGGCCCGCGGGGACGGCCCCCGCGCTGCGCTCCGGGGTCGCGGTCCTGCTCGTCGCCCTCGCCTCGGGTACCGCGATGATCGCGCGCGGGGCGGTGCCGACCCGGACCGGTCACCAGGAGGCGGCGTACCGCTCGGCGGCCCCGCTCAAGCCGCTGCACGACGTGAGTCTGCACGCCGCCTGGTACTGCCCGCGCCGGCCTGGCTGCCCTCCCGCGCCGCTTCGGACACACAGGTCCGTGGGCGGACCGTCGCCGCCGCGGCCGGCGTCTGTGCGGCGGCGGTCGCCGGCGCCGCAGCCCGGGCGGGCCTCAGCCTGTGACGTCCCGCCGGTTCACTCGCCGGTGGCGCCTTCCTCGGCCACCGCGGCGCCCCCGGTCTCCGCCGCCCGGGTCCCGGCCACCGCCGCCGCGGTACCGGACTCCTGCCGGGCGGCACCCGGCTCCTGGGTCCTGGCCGGCTCCGCCGCCCACAGCCGTCGTACGCGGGTGCGCAGGGCCGGTGCCGGGGTCCGGGTGCGGTGACCGTGGACGCGGGGGTCGTCGGTGACGGCGTACCGCTTCACGTACGCCCCCAGGAAGGCCTGCAGGGTGGCGACCGCCGGGATGGCGATCAGCGCACCGACGGCACCGAGCAGTGCGGTGCCCGCGATGACCGAGCCGAAGGCGACCGCCGGGTGGATGTCGACGGTCTTCGCGGTCAGCTTGGGCTGCAGCATGTAGTTCTCGAACTGCTGGTAGACCACGACGAAGACCAGCACCCACAGCGCGTACCACGGGTTGACCGTGAAGGCGATCAGCATCGGCAGGGCGCCCGCGAGATAGGTGCCGATGGTCGGGATGAACTGCGACACGAGGCCCACCCACACGCCGAGCACGGGCGCGTACGGGACGCCCAGCGCCTGGAGCAGGACGTAGTGCGCAACCCCGGAGACGAGCGCCATGAGACTGCGCGAGTACAGGTAGCCGCCCGTCTTGTCGACGGCGATCTCCCACGCGCGCAGCACCTCGGCCTGGCGGGCGGGCGGCAGCACCGAGCACAGGGCACGGCGCAGCCGCGGCCCGTCGGCGGCGAAGTAGAACGAGAACAGGCCGATCGTGAGCATCTGGAAGAGGCCGCCGAGCACCTGCGTGGACACGTCGAGCACACCGGCGGCGCCGTTCTGCGCGTACTTGCGCAGCCAGTCGGAGTGGAGCAGCCCTTCCTGGATGTCGACCCGCCGCAGCTCGGTGTGGAACTTCGCGTTGACCCAGTGGATGACGGAGTCGAGGTACTCGGGGAAACCCTCGACCATCTTGATGATCTGCCCGGCGAGCATCGACCCGAGCAGGGTGACGAAACCCGCGACGGCGACCGTCAGGCCCAGGAAGACCAGGAAGGTGGCGAACCCCCGGCGCATGCCGCGGGCCGCCATGCGGCTCACCGCGGGTTCGATGGCCAGGGCCAGGAAGAACGCGATGAGGATGTTGACCAGCAGGCCGGTCACCTGGTGGAAGGCCCAGCTGCCGAACTGGAAGGCGGCCACGAGCGCGAGGGCGAGCACCATGGCGCGGGGCAGCCAGCGCGGCATGCGCGCGGTCGGCCGGGCAGCGCCCTCGGCGGGGGGCCGGGGAGGCGGTGTCGTACCGGTCGGGGTGGTGTGCGGGGTCGTCTGCCCGGACTCGTCAGTGGGTGCCACCATGCCAGTGTCGCCCACGCCACCGACAGTCCCGTACGGCCCGGCCGCCTTTGTGACCGGTCAGCGTCTTTCCCCTGGGACGTTCATCACGTGGCAGACCACGCGCCAGACGTCCTTGGCCTCCCAGCCGGCCGCCAGCGCCTCGTGCACCGTGCGCCCGCCCAGTTCGGACATGACGTGATCGCGCGCGAAGGTTTCGGCGTACCCGGCACCGAAGTGCTCCGCCATCCGCTCCCAGAAGACCGTCAACCGCATGCCCCCAGTATCCCGCCCCTGGGAGTGACCCCCGGCCGGGACGGCCTGCGCGGACGGTGGGGCACCCTACGGTCTGAACCATGGCCGAGACAGGAGCCCTCACCCCTTCCCCGCCGCCCCCGGCGGGGACACCGCTGCTCCGCGCGGAGCACTTCGTGTGGCACACCGCGCGCGTACTGGAACAGCGGCTCTTCGCACACCTCTTCCTGAACGGCGACGCGGACCCCGTGGAGACCGCCCTCGACGCCTACGCCAACGACGACGGCGGCTACGGCCACGCCCTGGAGCCGGACCTGCGCGGTCCGGCCAGCCGGCCGCCGCACACCGCGCACGCCCTGCACGTCCTGGACGCCCTCGGGCGGTGCAGCGGCCGGCGTGTGGAGCGCGTGTGCCGCTACCTGACCTCCGTGTCCACCCCGGAGGGCGCGCTCCCCGCGGTCCGCCCCGGCGGGTACGACCGTCCGGCGGCCCCCTTCGTGCCGGCGCCGGCCGACCCGCCGGGCGACCTGGCGGCCACCGGTCCGGTGGTCGGCCTGCTGCACCGCAACGACGTGTGGCACGCCTGGCTGTTCCGGGCGACCGACTTCTGCTGGCAGCGGATCGAGTCCCTCGGCACCCCCCGCCCCTGCGAGGTGCAGGCGGCCGTCGCCTTCCTGGACGCCGTACCCGACCGCACACGCGCGCGGGCCGCCGCCGGCCGGCTCGGTGCCCTGGTGCGTGAGCAGCGGCTCGCGGTCCTGGACGCGGGCTGCCCCCAGGACCGGCCGGCCGCTGCGGGCCGCGCGCCGGGAGAGCACCACTTCCCGCACGACTTCGCGAGGACACCGGACTCCCTCGCGCGCGCGTGGTTCACCGACGAGGAGATGGCCCGTTCGCTCGACCTCCTCGCCGCCCGGCAGCAGGAGGACGGCGGCTGGCCGGTCACCCGGCGCCGGTCGGCTCCCGGTGCCGCCCTGGAGGCGCGGTCCATGGCGACGATCGAGGCCCTGCGCACCCTGAGAGCCCACGGTCGTGCCCTCGGCTGAGGGCGTCCCCTGCCTTCCTCAGCCCCCCATGGCGCGCACCCCGGCGGTCACCACCACGGCAGCGGCGACGATGACCAGGAAGGGCGCCCGCAGGAACAGTGCCACGGCGGCGGCAGCCAGGCCCGCCGCCCTGGCGTCCAGGACGAGGACGCGTCCGTCGGAGAACGTCTGCTGCGCGGTGAGGGCGGCGAGCAGGGCGACGGGGAGCAGCGCGGCGAGCCGCCGCACCAGGGGCCGCTCCAGGGCTCCCGCCGGAACGAGCAGCCCGGCGAGCTTGACGGCGTAGCAGCCGAGTGCGGTCACGGCGACCGCGGTCCAGGTGTTCACCGGTCTTCCTCCCGTACATCGCTCCGGGGCCGTACGTCGTTCTGGGGCCGCGCATCGTTCTGTGGCCGTACGCCGCTCTGTGCGCCGCCCCTGCGGCGGCCCTCGAGGTACAGCACGGCGGGTGCGGCCAGGGCTGCCACCAGGACCGGCACGCCGGCCGGCAGGACGGGCAGCGGACCGAGCCCGAGGAGCACCGCCACGGCGGCCACCGCGCGCTCCGTCGCGGTCTTCAGCATGGGCGCGAGCAGGGCCAGGAACACGGCGGGCCCGGCCGCGTCCAGACCCCACGCGCGGGTGTCCCCGACGGCCTCGGCTCCCAGGGCGCCGAGCAGCGTGGTGAGGTTCCACAGGACGTAGAGGGTGACCCCGGTGACGGTGAAACCGATCCGCGCGCTGCGCCGGCCGGGCTGCGCGAGGGCCACCGCGGTGGTCTCGTCGATGACCCAGTGGGCGGCGAGGGGCCGTGCCGCGCGCGGGAGGGCCAGCAACTGGGAGAGCCTCAGCCCGTAGAACGCGTTGCGGACCCCGAGGAAGAAGGCGCCCGCAGCGGCGGTGAGCGGGTTGCCCCCGGCCGCCAGCGCCCCGACGAGGGCGAACTGCGAGGCGCCGGTGAACACCAGGAGGCTGAGCACGCAGGTCTGGAGCAGGGTGAGCCCGCTGCCCGCCGAGGTCACCCCGAAGGCGAACCCGGACAGTCCTACGGCGACCCCGACCCCGAGGGCGTCCCGGACGACGGCGGAGTCCGGTTTCCCCCCGCCGGCTCCGTCCGCGCCGGCCGCCCCGCGGCGGCCGGCGCGCATGTCTGCGCAAGCTGTCTCTTCTGCCACGCACCGGACGGTAGGAGAAGGCGCGACCGCGCGTCTTGTACGTTCTTGCGCTCGCGCTGGTAGGCACCCGGGGGGACGCCGACGATCCGGGAGAAGTGCCGGCTGAGGTGGGACTGGTCGGTGAAGCCGACGGCCGCGGCGACGTCGGCCGGCGCGGTGCCCGCCTGAAGCAGCCGCAGCGCCCGGCGCACCCGGGCGTCGGTCAGCCAGGTGTGCGGCGGCATCCCGTAGGCGTCCCGGAAGGCCCGCAGCAGGGCGAAGGGGCTCGCCCCCAGCTCCGCCGCCAGGGCTTCCAGCGTCGGCGGCCGGGTCATCCGCTCCTCCAGGACGGCACGCGCGCGTGCCGCGATGCCGTGCCCCGCCGTGCGGACCTGGCGCTGGGGCAGGGTGCCGCCGTTCAGACGCAGCAGCCGGGTCACGGCGACCCGCAGCAGCGTGTCGGCGGCGAGCGCGTTCCCCTCGTCCGCCGCGCGCAGCACCTGGTGCACCAGGTGGGCGGCGTAGGGGTCGTCGAGCACCGGGTTCACGAAACTCGGTGTGCCGCGGAGCGTGGTGGTCTCCGCGGCGATCTCGGCCACCAAGCCGGGCGCCGGGTACACCGCGCCGTAGCGCCATCCCTCGGGCACGCCCGCGCGGCCCGTGTGCGGTGTGTCCGGATTGACGAGCGCGAGGGCGCCCGTCCCGGCGTACTGGTCGGCCCCGCGGTGGTGGAACACCTCGACGCCCTCGGCGATGGCGGCGATCACGAAGTGCTCGTGGGTGTGCCGTACGAACTCCTTGCGGACGTAGCGGGCACGGAGCAGATCGACACCCGGCAGTTCCTCGTACTGCCAGTGCCGGGCCCGTTCCTCGCTGCGTTCCGCCACACGTCGATTCTCCGTCGCCGCCGGCTCCGATGCGTCCCGCGCACCTCTCAGGGCGTGGCAAATGCCCAGGTCAGCCCGCATTGTCAGTGGCCGGGTGCAGGATGGACGCATGGTCAGCGACGCACACCGAGCCCTCGACGGCTTCTCCCCCGCGACCCGCGGCTGGTTCACGGGGGCGTTCTCCGCGCCCACCGCGGCCCAGGCCGGCGCGTGGCAGGCCATCGGCGCGGGCTCGGACGTCCTGGTGGTCGCCCCGACCGGTTCCGGCAAGACGCTGGCCGCGTTCCTCGCCGCCCTCGACCAGCTCGCCTCCGCCCCGCCCCCCGCCGATCCGAAGAAGCGCTGCCGGGTCCTGTACGTCTCCCCGCTCAAGGCCCTCGCCGTCGACGTGGAGCGCAACCTGCGCAGCCCGCTCACCGGCATCCGCCAGGAATCCGTCCGCCTGGGGCTGCCCGAGCCGGAGGTGAAGGTCGGCATCCGCTCGGGCGACACCCCGGCCGCCGAGCGCCGCGCCCTGGCCACCCGTCCCCCGGACATCCTGATCACCACCCCCGAGTCCCTGTTCCTGATGCTCACCTCGGCCACCCGCGACGCGCTGACCGGCGTCGAGACGGTGATCCTGGACGAGGTGCACGCGGTGGCCGGCACCAAGCGCGGCGCCCATCTCGCGCTGTCCCTGGAGCGCCTGGACGAGCTGCTGCCGGCACCGGCCCGCCGCATCGGACTCTCCGCGACCGTCCGCCCGGTCGACGAGATCGCCCGTTATCTGTCGCCCCGCCGCAAGGTGGAGATCGTCCAGCCCGCCTCCGGCAAGGAGTTCGACCTCTCGGTCGTCGTCCCCGTGGAGGACCTCGGCGAGCTGGGCGCCTCCCGGGCCGCCGACGGTGACGAGGGCGCGGAGCGGCCGTCGATCTGGCCGCACGTGGAGGAGCGGATCACCGACCTGGTCCAGGCGCACCGCTCGACGATCGTCTTCGCCAACTCCCGCCGACTCGCCGAACGCCTGTGCAACCGGCTCAACGAGATCGCCTACGAGCGGGCCACCGGGCAGCCGCTGGACGAGCACCACTCCCCGGCCGAGCTGATGGGCGGCTCCGGCGCGGCGCACGGCGCGCCGGCGGTCATCGCCCGCGCGCACCACGGATCGGTCTCCAAGGAGCAGCGCGCCCTGGTCGAGGAGGACCTGAAGGCGGGCCGTCTCCCGGCGGTGGTCGCCACCTCCAGCCTGGAGCTGGGCATCGACATGGGTGCCGTGGACCTCGTCGTCCAGGTCGAGTCACCGCCGTCCGTGGCCTCCGGCCTGCAGCGCGTCGGCCGCGCGGGACACCAGGTCGGCGCCGTCTCCACCGGTGTGGTCTTCCCGAAGTACCGCGGTGACCTGGTCCAGGCCGCGGTCGTCACCGAGCGGATGCGTTCCGGTGCCATCGAATCCCTGAGAGTGCCCGCCAATCCGCTGGACGTCCTCGCCCAGCAGCTCGTCGCGATGACGGCCCTGGACACCTGGCAGGTCGACGACCTGCTCGCCCTGGTGCGCCGGGCGGCGCCGTTCGCCTCGCTGCCGGAGTCTGCTTTCACCGCCGTGCTCGACATGCTCGCCGGCCGCTACCCCTCGGACGCGTTCGCGGAGCTGCGCCCGCGCGTGGTGTGGGACCGCGTGGCGGGCACGGTCACCGGCCGTCCCGGTGCCCAGCGCCTCGCCGTCACCTCCGGGGGCACGATCCCCGACCGCGGCCTGTTCGGGGTCTTCCTCGCCGGTTCCGACCCCAAGAAGGGCGGCGGCCGGGTCGGCGAGCTGGACGAGGAGATGGTGTACGAGTCCCGGGTGGGCGACGTGTTCACCCTGGGCACGAGTTCCTGGCGCATCGAGGACATCACCCGCGACCGGGTCCTGGTCTCCCCCGCCCCCGGGGTGCCCGGCCGGCTGCCCTTCTGGAAGGGCGACCAACTGGGCCGCCCGCTGGAGCTGGGCCGCGCGGTGGGGGCGTTCCTGCGCGAGGTCGGCGCCCTGTCCGACGAGGACGCGCGGCTGCGGCTCCTCGCGGCGGGCCTGGACGCATGGGCCGCGGACAACGTGCTGTCCTACCTGGCCGAGCAGCGCGAGGCCTGCGGTCATGTGCCGGACGACCGGACGATCGTCGTGGAGCGCTTCCGCGACGAACTGGGCGACTGGCGGGTCGTCGTCCACTCGCCCTTCGGTGCCCAGGTGCACGCACCCTGGGCACTGGCCCTGGGCGCCCGCCTGTCCGAGCGGTACGGCATGGACGCGCAGGTCATGCACGCGGACGACGGGATCGTGCTGCGCCTGCCCGACGCCGACCTCATGGGACTGGACCTGCTCGACGCGCAGCCCGTGAAGACCGGTGCGGAGTACGACGCCGAGCAGGCCCCGGTCGGTGCCGCGGACGTCGCCTTCGACAAGGGCGAGGTCGACCGGATCGTCACCGACCAGGTCGGCGGCTCGGCGCTGTTCGCCTCCCGCTTCCGCGAGTGCGCCGCCCGCGCGCTGCTGCTGCCGCGCCGCAACCCCGGCAAGCGCACCCCGCTGTGGCAGCAGCGCCAGCGGGCCGCCCAGCTGCTGCAGGTGGCGAGCGAGTTCGGCTCGTTCCCGATCGTCCTGGAAGCGGTGCGCGAGTGCCTGCAGGACGTCTTCGACGTCCCGGGCCTGGTCGAGCTGATGGGAGACCTCGAGTCCCGCAAGGTCCGCCTCGTCGAGGTGACCACCCCCGAGCCGTCCCCCTTCGCCCGCTCGCTGCTCTTCGGTTACGTCGCCCAGTTCCTGTACGAGGGCGACTCGCCGCTGGCCGAGCGCCGCGCCGCCGCGCTCTCCCTGGACTCCCGGCTGCTGGCCGAACTGCTGGGCCAGGCGGAGCTGCGGGAACTGCTCGACGCCGATGTACTGACGGAGCTGGAGCGCGAGCTGCAGTGGCTGACCGAGGACCGCCGGGTCAAGGACGTCGAAGGGGTCGCGGACGTCCTGCGACTGCTCGGACCGCTCACCGATGCGGAGCTGGCCGAGCGCGGTGCGGAGCCCGGCTGGGCCGAGGAACTGGCCGGCCGGCGCCGCGCCATCCGGGTCAGGATCGCGGGCGCCGACCACTGGGCCGCCGTCGAGGACGCCGGCCGCCTGCGCGACGCCCTGGGCACCGCCCTGCCGGTCGGCGTCCCGGAGGCGTTCACCGAACCGGTCAAGGATCCCCTGGGCGACCTCCTCGCCCGTTACGCCCGCACGCACGGCCCGTTCACGTCGGCGGCCGCGGCGGCCCGTCTCGGCCTGGGCGCGGCGGTCACCGAGGGCGCCTTGCAGCGGCTGGCCGCCGGGGGCCGGGTGGTGCAGGGCGAGTTCCACCCGGCGGGCATCGGCCAGGAGTGGTGCGACGCCTCCGTACTGCGCCGGCTGCGGCGCCGCTCGCTGGCCGCGCTGCGGCACGAACTGGAGCCGGTCCCGCCGGCCGCGCTCGCGCAGTTCCTGCCGCAGTGGCAGCACATCGGCAAGGGACACGGGCTGCGCGGCGTCGACGGACTGGTACGGGCCGTCGAGCAGGTGCAGGGGGCGTCCGTACCGGCGTCCGCGCTGGAGAAGCTCGTCCTGCCCTCCCGGGTGGCCGGCTACACGCCGTCCATGCTCGACGAACTCACCGCGGCCGGTGAGGTGGTGTGGGCGGGTGCGGGCGCGCTGCCCGGCAAGGACGGCTGGGTCGCGCTCTACCTCGCGGACGCGGCCCCGCTGCTCCTGCCGCCGCCGCACCCGCTGGAGCCGACCGCGCTGCACAGGTCCGTCCTCGACGCCCTCTCCGGCGGCTACGGCCTGTTCTTCCGCCAGATCGCCGACCAGGTCCGGGCGACCACCCACCCCGAGGCCACCGACCCCGAACTGGCCGACGCGCTGTGGGACCTCGCCTGGTCCGGACGGCTCACCAACGACACCCTCGCCCCGATGCGTGCCCTGCTCGGCTCGGGCCGCACCGCCGGGTCCACGGCCCACCGCGCCAAACGCTCCGTCCCGCGCGGACGGTACGGCTCCCTGACGGCCGCGGCCCGCCCCGTCTCGCGCGGCGGTCCGCCGACCGTCGCCGGCCGCTGGTCCCTGCTGCCGGTGCGCGAGGACGACCCGACCGTCCGCGGCCACGCCCTGGCCCGCACGCTGCTCGACCGGCACGGTGTGGTCACCCGGGGAGCGGTGGCCGCGGAGGGCGTCGAGGGCGGTTTCTCCGCCGTGTACCGGATCCTTTCCGCTTTCGAGGACAGCGGTCAGGCCCGCCGTGGGTACGTCGTGGAAGGGCTGGGCGCCGCACAGTTCGCGATGGACGGCGCCGTCGACCGTCTCCGTGCCGTGGCGAACGCCCTGGAGCGGCGCGGGGGCCTGCCCGGTCCTGGGTTCGACACCGGTGGCCCGGACGGCTTCGGCCCGCCCTCTGCCGGACGGGCCGGGCACGGCCCGGTGCCCGACGCCGGGTCTTTTCCCTACGACGGCTTCGGCACGGCGGGTCCGGGCGCGGACCTGGACCGGTCGGACGGAAACCCGGAGCCGGACCGGCCGGCAACCGGTCGCCTCTCCCCCGGGGACCATCTCTCGCCCTCGGACCTCGCCGATCCGGGCAGCGGCGGGCCCAGAGGCGGCGGGCACTCCTTCGCGTACGGCACGGGCCCCGGCAGCCGGCGAGGCGGTGGCCATGACGTCCCCGCCGGCTCCCGGGCGGTCGTGCTCGCGGCGGCCGATCCCGCGAACGCCTACGGTGCCGCCCTGGCGTGGCCCGAGCCGCCGACCGGCGCCGGACACAAGCCGGGGCGCAAGGCCGGTTCCCTGGTGGTCCTCGTGGACGGCGAGCTGACGCTCTACATGGAGCGCGGCGGCAAGACCCTGCTGGCCTGGCCCGCCGGTCCCGCCGCCGAGCCGTCCGCGGCCACCGGCGATCCCCGTCTGGCGGAGGCCGCCGAAGGCCTGGCCGCGGCAGCCCGGGCGGGTTCCCTGGGCACCGTCACGGTGGAGCGGATCAACGGCGTCTCCGCACTGACCTCTCCCCTGGGCACCCTGCTGGAAGGAGCGGGTTTCATCGCGACCCCGCGCGGACTGCGTCTGCGCGCATGACCGGAACCGGACGGCCGCACCGCACGACCGGCCGGCACCCGACGCCCGGCACCCACGCCGGGCGCCGCGGTGCCGCACCGCCGGGCCGTGGCTCCCGGCAGCGACCGGACGACCGCAGATCCCACGGGGCCGGGCGTACGCCCACAGCCGGAACGCCGCACCGCCCGCCGCAGCCGCAGCCGCAGCCGCAGCCGGAAGGCTCACCCCCGTGTCACCCTTGACGCATGCCCGAGGGTGACACGGTCTGGCAGGCCGCGAGGCGGTTGCACGACGCGCTCGCGGGCAAGGTGCTGACCCGCAGCGACTTCCGGGTGCCGAAGTACGCCACGACCGACCTGGCCGGACGGACCGTGCTGGACACCGTCTCACGGGGCAAACACCTGCTCACCCGCTTCGAGGGCGGCCTCACCCTGCACTCGCACCTGCGGATGGAGGGTGCCTGGAAGGTCTACGGCAGCGGCGAACGCTGGAAGGGCGGCCCCGCACACCAGATCCGGGCCGTCCTCACCACCGCCGACCGCGCCGCCGTCGGCTACCGCCTCCCCGTACTGGAACTGCTGCGCAGCACCGAGGAGGAGCGGGCCGTCGGCCACCTCGGCCCGGACCTCCTCGGCCCCGACTGGGATCCGGACCTGGCCCTGGCCAACCTCCTCGCCGACCCCTCCCGGGAACTGGGCGAGGCCCTGCTCGACCAGCGCAACCTCGCCGGAATCGGCAACGTCTACAAGAGCGAGCTGTGCTTCCTGCTCGGCGTGACCCCGTGGCTGCCCGTCGGCGCCCTGCCCGCCGACCGCGCGGCGCGGCTGCCTGCCCTGGCCCAGCGTCTCCTGGAGGCCAACCGCGACCGCCTGGTCCGCCGGACCACGGGCCTGCGCGGTCAGCGCGGCCAGAGCCAGGACCTGTTCGTCTACGGCCGTGCTCCCCGCCCCTGCCTGCGCTGCGGAACCTCCGTCCGCGTCGCCGACCAGGGCGACGGCTCCCAGGAGCGCCCCACCTACTGGTGCCCGGCCTGCCAGACGGGTCCGGCCCCGCCGCCGGGTTCGCCGCAGAAGTGGCGGGACCGTTACTCGCATCCCCGTCCGTACCGCTGACATCGCCGCCCGTACCGCTGACGTCGCGTCAGGTCCCTTCCGCCTCTCCCGCTCCCCGCGCTCCCTCTCCGTCCCTCGTGTCGCCCCACAGGTCCCGCTGGTCCCACCGGTCCCGCTCGTCCCCCTCGTCCCGGAGCGAGTTCTCCGGGGTCCCGAACGGCCAGCCTCCCCCCTCGGCGGACGGCGCGCGCCCGCTGTGTCCGTAGGGCCACCCCTGGGGATCCCCGAGCAGCGTCCCGCCGACCACGCCGGGGGCGGAAACCGGGGCATCGCTCTCCGGGGAGGCGGGCGGCAGCCCGGGAGCGGGACCGGGGCCGCTCGGCACCGGTTCGCTGTCCTGCCGTCGCGACCGTCGAGACCCGAGGAAGTCGCGGGTCTCAAGGCCGTCTCGACCGCCAGGGCCGTCGCCACCGTCGCCGCCGTCAGGCCCACCGAGGCCGTCGAGGTCACCGCGCGCGTCAGGGCGGCCGTCGAGACCACCGCGCACGTCAGGGCGGTCAGCGCGGCCGTTGAGGCCGGCGGAGTCTTCCGGGATCTCGCCGTCGTGGGAGGCGCCGAGACCCGGGGTGCGGCGCGGCGCCCGAACGCAGTGCAGCGGCAACACGCTCAGCCCCCAGCCGCCCGCCGCGACCGCCGCCTCCAGCAGTCCCCCACCACCCGTCAGCACCAAGCGCAGCACAGACCACCACCACACCGCGCCGAGCGCCAGGGCGGCGCCCCGGCGCACTATCGGCCCCGCGTCCGCACCCACGCACTCACCTCCAGCCCCACGCCGCCCGCCGGCGAACCGACGCGCCACCAGAACCGCCCTCACGTACGGGAGGGTGCACCGGGGTCCCTGGAACGCTGCTTCCGCTCCACCGCCGGTCGACCGGGACCCTGCCCGGCCTCCACCATCACCGGACCGCCGCGCAACGGCAACGCGACAGGTGCTCAAGGCGGTCCCGGTCCACGGCCTGGCACAGCAGGGCACCACGCGGCGCGGCACCTGTGTTCCTCACCCAGCACGAAGGCCCCGGCCGTACTCCTCCGGTCTCCCGGAGAAGCCCCGGCCGGGGCCTCGCGACGTATGCGTCAGCTCACGCGCACGTGACCGTCACGCGGCGACCACGTCCACCGCCTCGGCGGCGGGCGCCTTGATCGTCACCCGTTCCGGTGGCACACCGGTCACCGACACCGAACCCAGCATCGGGCGAACCGGCGCGGGCACGTGATCGGTGGCCGCAGCAGACTGGGCCAGCTCAGCAAGGGCGAGTTCGTCGCTCACTTCTCGCATGAGTTCGGACATCCGTACGTCCAGCGCGTCGCAGATGGCGGAGAGCAGCTCGGAGGAAGCCTCCTTCTGCCCCCGCTCCACCTCGGAGAGATAGCCGAGCGAGACTCGGGCGGACGAGGAGACTTCGCGCAGAGTACGGCCCTGGCGTTGGCGCTGCCGACGCAGCACGTCACCCAGCAGGCGACGGAGCAGAATCATCGGTGGCTCCCTCCTCGGACCGCGTAGCCGCATCCTTCACGCCCCACCGTACCGCCTCGCGACGCGGCCGTGCGGGGAGCGATGTCGTGTTCACTCAGGGCTGCAAACATCAAAACCCCCCGTTCCGTTCCGTATCCTGTGCCCGCTCATTTCCGCTCTGTTCGCCCGCGATCTGCTCAAGGAGCAGTGCGAGTACGCTCCGTACACTCTCCATACGAATGTCCGCCCGGCCGCCGTTCAACCGCAGGGCAGCCGTTTTCCCGCCACGCGCCGCCTGGTTGTGCGGCCCGTGCGGCCCGTCCACGGCCACGAAGACCGTCCCGACGGGCTGTCCGTCCTGGGGGTCGGGGCCGGCGACTCCCGTGGTCGCGATGCCCCAGTCCGCGCCGAGGGCCTCGCGCACTCCGGCCGCCATCTCGGCCGCGACCTGCGGATCCACCGCTCCGCGCTCGGCCAGCAGAGTGGCTTCCACGCCCAGCAGCCGGTGCTTCAGCTCCGTGGCGTAGGCCGTGACCGAACCGCGGAAGACCCTGGACGCCCCCGGCACCGCGGTGATCTCCGCGGCGACCAGGCCGCCGGTCAGCGACTCCGCGACGGCGAGCGTCTCGCCCCTCACCGTCAGTAGTTCCACGACCTCGGCGGCCCTCGAACTCACGCTTCCGATTCCTTCAACGCGGCCCGGCGCTCGGCGATTCCCTGCCTGCGCAGCACAATGGCCTGTTTCACATAGTCCAGTCCGGTCGCCACCGTCAGCACCACGGCCGCCGCCATCACCCAGAACCGGAGGGTGGCGAGCCAGCCCGTCAGCGCCAGGACGTACATGCCCACGGCCACGCCCTGCGTGAGCGTCTTGAGCTTGCCGCCCCGGCTGGCCGGGATGACCCCGTAGCGGATGACCAGGAAACGCAGGAGGGTGATCCCCAGTTCCCGGCCGAGGATCACCCCGGTCACCCACCAGGGCAGGTCGTCGAGAGCGGAGAGACAGATGAGCGCCGCTCCCATGATCGCCTTGTCGGCGATGGGGTCGGCGATCTTCCCGAAGTCGGTGACGAGGTCGTACGTGCGCGCCAGGTGTCCGTCGAACAGGTCGGTGATCATGGCGACGGCGAAGGCGGCCCAGGCGAACGAGCGCCACGCCGGGTCGTACCCGCCGTCCGCCAGCATCAGGGCGACGAAGCCGGGCACCAGCAGCAGCCGGAGCATGGTCAGCAGATTGGCGACGTTCCACACGCTGGCCTGGTTGACGGCCGCCGCCGTGATCTTGCCGCCGCGCGCGGGCCTCCCGTCGTCCTGCTCCAGGACCGCTTCCCCGGCTCCACCGGAAACCGTGGCACCGGACGTCACGTCACCGGGGCCGTCGCCGCCATCGGAGTCGCCGGGCCTTTTGGCGGCGTTCGCGGTCCCGTCCGCACCGGAGCGGCGTGCGGCCGCTCCTTTGGCCGCCGACCGCGCGCCGGAGGAGCCGCCCGCCGCGGATGCCGGGACTCCGGTCATCTGCCCGCCTCCTCACTCCATCCGAGCGACCCGGTCAGCGGCTCGGCCACCAGGTCGACGCCCGTCGTGCCGACCACCTTCGCCTCGACCATACGGCCGGGGACCAGGCCCTCGCCGTCGGTGAGCAGCACCTGGCCGTCGGTCTCCGGTGCCTGGTGCGCGGCCCGGCCGGACACGCCGTCCTCGACGTCCACGGACTCGACGAGTACCCGCACCGTCTCGCCCACCCGCTCCTCGGCGCGCTGGGAGACGAGTTCCTCGGCAAGCCGGGAGACACGTGCCAGCCGCTCGGCGACGACCTCCTCGTCCAGCTTGTTCTCGTACGTCGCCGCTTCGGTGCCCTCCTCGTCGGAGTAGCCGAAGACACCGATCGCGTCGAGCCGCGCGCCGTTCAGGAACCGCTCCAGCTCGGCCAGGTCGGCCTCCGACTCGCCGGGGAAACCGACGATGAAGTTGGAGCGGACACCGGCCTGCGGCGCCTTGGAGCGGATGGTGTCGAGCAGCTCCAGGAAGCGGTCGGTGTCGCCGAAGCGGCGCATGGCGCGCAGCACGTCCGGCGCGGAGTGCTGGAAGGAGAGGTCGAAGTAGGGGGCGACCTTCGGGGTGGAGGTGAGGACGTCGATGAGGCCGGGGCGCATCTCGGCGGGCTGCAGGTAGCTGACCCGCACCCGCTCGATGCCGTCGACCTCCGCCAGCTCGGGCAGCAGGGACTCCAGCAGGCGGATGTCGCCCAGGTCCTTGCCGTAGGAGGTGTTGTTCTCGGAGACCAGCATGATCTCCTTGACGCCCTGCTCGGCCAGCCACCGCGTCTCGTTCAGCACGTCGCTGGGGCGGCGGGAGATGAAGGAGCCGCGGAAGGAGGGGATGGCGCAGAAGGAGCAGCGCCGGTCGCAGCCGGAGGCGAGCTTGACGGAGGCGACCGGGGCGCCGTCGAGGCGGCGGCGCAGCGGCGCGCGGGGTCCGGACGCCGGGGCGACGCCCTCGGGCAGGTCGGCGGGGCCGTGGCCGGGCAGGGCGACGGCCGCGCCGGCCTCCTGGCGCTGGGCCGGGCTGATGGGCAGGAGCTTGCGGCGGTCGCGCGGGGTGTGCGCGGCGTGGATGCCGCCGCTGAGGATGGTCTGCAGACGGTCGGAGATGTCGGCGTAGTCGTCGAAGCCGAGCACGCCGTCGGCCTCGGGGAGGGCTTCGGCGAGTTCCTTGCCGTACCGCTCGGCCATGCAGCCGACCGCGACGACGGCCTGCGTTCTGCCGTGGTCCTTGAGGTCGTTGGCCTCCAGGAGGGCGTCGACGGAGTCCTTCTTGGCGGCTTCCACGAAGCCACAGGTGTTGACGACGGCGACGTCGGCGTCCGCGGCGTCCTCGACGAGCTGCCAGCCGTCCGCCTCCAAACGGCCTGCGAGCTCCTCCGAGTCCACCTCGTTACGGGCGCAGCCGAGAGTGACGAGTGCGACGGTACGGCGTTCAGGCATGGGCTCAAGACTACTTTGTCCGGCCGACACCCCACGTCGAAGGGGTTGGCCGATCTTGGCCAACCCCTTCACCGCCTGCCTGCCCGGGCTCCGCCGCACGGGCTGTCCCCTTGCGCCGCCCGGCCTGCGGGCCCAGGTCACCCGATCTGGGGGTCACCCTTGGTGTACGTGAGGCGTTCCACGGCGCCCGGCTGGAACTGGTCCTCGATCTTCTTGCCGTTGACGTAGAGCTGGACCGCGCCGGCGTCGCCGAGGATCAGGTTGATCTTCGTGCTGTCCTGGAAGGTCTTGGACTCGCCCTTGTTCAGCAGCCCGTCGAAGAGCATGCGGCCGTTGTGGTCCTTGGCGGAGATCCAGCTGCGCCCGTTCGGTGCGCTGACCTGGACGGTCACCTTGTCCTGGGGCGCGGCGGCGATGGCACTGTCGGAAGGAGCGGGCTTCGGGGCGGCGGGCTTGGTGTGCTGCGGGCGGGGTGAGGCCGGGGTGCTGGTGCTCGGCGTGGAGCCCTCGGCGGCCTGGGCCTTGGCACTGCTGTCACCGCTGTCGCCGCCCTTGAAGGCGGTGAAGCCGACGAAACCGATGACGACGACGATCGCCGCGACCATGGCGGCGGTCCAGTTGGGGCCGCGCCGTTCCGGGCGGATACGTTCCGCCTCGAAGAGCGGGGCGGCGGGGGTCGGCGCGGGACGCCCCCCGTGTTCGGCGTCGTACCGGGCGAGCAGCGGGGCGGGATCGAGGTGCACCTCGCGCGCCAGCGTGCGGATGTGGCCGCGCGCGTAGACGTCCCCTCCGCAGGGGGCGAAGTCGTCGGACTCGATGGCGTGCACGATGGCGACACGGACGCGGGTGGCCGTGCTGACCTCGTCGACGGTCAGCCCGGCGGCGAGCCGGGCGTCCTTCAGGACTCGGCCGATGGAGGGGCGGGCTTCCTCGGAAACGTCTTCGAACGGACGCTCGTCTTCAGGGGAGTTGCCGATGGACACGGGGGCGCCTTTCGAGCGTGTAGCCGCCTGTGCTGGAGGTTCAGTCTAGGGGTGTGCCAAAGGGTGGAGCGACCCGGCGGCGGTACTTTGTACGCCATCGGAATGGCCGGACGATCCGACGGTGGGACAGGGTGCGGGAGCGCTGGTGCCGCCCGCACCGGGTGTCTCGCTCAACTTGACGTACGGCCAGGCGAAAGGGTTGCCCGCCGTCGGCTAACGGGTGGATCACGGCCCACCCGTGCGGCCCGCGGCGCCGCGTCCGCCGGGCGGCCGTCGGCCCCGGCGGACGTCCTTCGCGCCTACCCCTGGAACCGGCTGCGAATCCGCCTGCCGGCGGATCCGCCCCCCGGTCCGCCGGTCCGTCCCTCGATCGGGTGCTCTTGCCGCGGGCCGGCCCGGCTATCCCTCGGTCTCGCCCCGGATCACGGCCAGCACGCCGTCCAGTTCGTCGGCCTTCACCAGCACGTCCCGCGCCTTGGAGCCCTCGCTGGGGCCGACGATGTTCCGCGACTCCATCAGGTCCATGAGCCGGCCGGCCTTGGCGAAGCCGACGCGCAGCTTGCGCTGGAGCATGGACGTGGACCCGAACTGCGTGGAGACGACCAGTTCGGCGGCCTGGCACAGCAGGTCGAGGTCGTCACCGATGTCCTCGTCGATCTCCTTCTTCTGCTTGGTGCCGACGACGACGTCGTCCCGGAAGACCGGCGTCATCTGGTCCTTGCAGTGCTGCACGACGGCCGCGACCTCGGCCTCGGTGACGAAGGCGCCCTGCAGCCGGGTCGGCTTGCTCGCCCCCATCGGCAGGAAGAGCCCGTCGCCCTTGCCGATCAGCTTCTCGGCGCCGGGCTGGTCGAGGATGACGCGGCTGTCGGCGAGCGAGGAGGTGGCGAAGGCGAGCCGGGAGGGCACGTTGGCCTTGATCAGGCCGGTGACGACGTCGACCGAGGGCCGCTGGGTGGCGAGCACCAGGTGGATGCCGGCCGCGCGGGCGAGCTGGGTGATGCGCACGATCGCGTCCTCGACGTCGCGCGGCGCCACCATCATCAGGTCGGCCAGCTCGTCCACGATCACCAGCAGGTACGGGTACGGCTGCAGCTCGCGCTCGCTGCCCTCGGGCGACTTCACCTTGCCGCTGCGCACGGCCGCGTTGAAGTCGTCGATGTGCCGGAAGCCGTACGCGGCCAGGTCGTCGTAGCGCAGATCCATCTCGCGGACGACCCACTGCAGCGCCTCGGCGGCCCGCTTGGGGTTGGTGATGATCGGCGTGATCAGGTGCGGGATGCCCTCGTACGCGGTCAGTTCGACGCGCTTGGGGTCGACCAGGACCATGCGGACGTCCTCCGGTGTCGCCCGCATCATGATCGAGGTGATCAGGCAGTTGATGCAGGACGACTTGCCGGAGCCGGTCGCGCCGGCGACCAGGATGTGCGGCATCTTCGCGATGTTGGCCATCACGTAGCCGCCCTCGACGTCCTTGCCGAGCGCGACCAGCATCGGGTGGTCGTCCTCGGCCGCGTCCGCCAGGCGCAGCACGTCACCGAGGTTGACCATCTCGCGGTCGGTGTTGGGGATCTCGATGCCGACCGCGGACTTGCCGGGGATCGGGCTGATGATCCGCACGTCCGGGCTGGCGACGGCGTACGCGATGTTCTTCGTCAGGGCGGTGATCCGCTCGACCTTCACGGCCGGGCCGAGTTCCACCTCGTAGCGGGTGACCGTCGGGCCGCGGGTGAAGCCGGTGACCCGGGCGTCGACCTTGAACTCGGTGAAGACGTTGGTCAGCGCGTCCACGATGGCGTCGTTGGCGGCGCTGCGCGCCTTGCCGGGGCCGCCCCGCTCCAGGAGGTCCAGCACGGGCAGGGAGTAGGTGATGTCGCCGGAGAGCTGGAGCTGTTCGGCGCGCGGCGGCAGGTCCCGGGTCTCGGCGGGCGGGGCCTTGGTGAGGTCGGGAACCCCGGCGGGCGGCTCCTCGGGCTCCGGGCGTGCCGGTGCCTCGGTCCTGGGGCGCGCGACCGGAGCGTCCTGCTCGGGGCGCGCGGCGGGCACCGGGGTGGGGGTGGGGGTCTCGGCGCGGTCGCCCACGCTGACGCCCTGGGTGAGGTCGGCGACGACGGGCGAGGGCGGCATGCCGTGCAGCACGGCACCGTCGAGCGCGGCGGCAGCGGCGGCCGCCACGTCCACGGCGTCCAGCTGCCGTTCCATGTCGGGCTGCGGTACGGCGGAGCGCCGGGGGCGGCCGCGCCGCTTGGCCAGCGCCTCCTGCTCCGCCCGGTCGGGGTCGTGCTCCTGGGGGGCGTTCTGACGTCTGCGGGGGCGCGCGGGCAGCGCTTGGCGCCACTGCTCGTCGTAGCGCGCGTCGTCCTCGGGGTACTCCGGGTACTCGGTGTCCTCTTCGTCCTCCGGGTCGGGCAGCAGGCCCAGCTTCACGCCGAGCAGCCGCAGCCGCTGCGGGATGGCGTTGACGGGGGTGGCGGTGACGACCAGCAGACCGAACACGGTCAGCAGCACCAGCAGCGGTACGGCGAGCACCTCGCCCATGGAGTACGTCAGCGGGGTCGCCGCCCCCCAGCCGATGAGGCCGCCGGCGTCCCTTATCGCCTGCATGCCGTCGCTGCGGGCGGGCGAGCCGCAGGCGATGTGCACCTGGCCGAGCACGCCCAGGACGAGCGCGGACAGGCCGATGACGATACGGCCGTTGGCCTCGGGCTGTTCGGGGTGCCGGATGAAGCGCACGGCGATGATCCCGACCAGGATCGGCACCAGCAGGTCGAGCCGGCCGAACGCGCCGGTGACCAGGATCTCGACCAGGTCACCGACGGGGCCGCGCAGGTCGGCCCAGGTGCCCGCGGCGACGATCAGGGCGACGGCGAGCAGCAGCAGGGCGATGCCGTCCTTGCGGTGCGCGGGGTCGAGGTTCCTGGCGCCCTGCCCTATGCCGCGGAAGACGGCGCCGACGGCGTGCGCGAGGCCGAGCCAGAGGGCGCGCACGAGACGGAACACGCCCCCGGTGGGGCTCGGCGCGGGCCGGGGCGCGGGCCTGCTCGCCGCGGCCTTCTTGGCCGGCGCCTTCCGGGCGGGAGCCTTCTTGGCGGCGGCCTTCCTGGCCGGGGCTTTTTTCGCGGCGGCCTTCTTCGCCGGAGCCTTCGCGGAAGCAGCCGCCTTCTTCGCGGGCGGCTTGTTGGCTGCGGAGGGACGTGAGGCCATAGGTGCGAGATTACCGTCGCGGGCGACGCCGGACACGTGTGCCCAGTGCTTCACCCGTTCGTGTCGCGCCTATGCGGTCGGCAGTTGACCAGGCCTCACCCGGCTTGCGGGACGGCAGGAGTTGCCCGGTCGGAGGGCGGCGGAACCTCGCCCGGCCGCCCCAACGTGCCCGAGGCGTGCGTCAGTTCTGCGACGGGAGCGAGGAGGGGCTGCCCGTGCCCGGCTCCAGCGCGTCCAGCGCCCGGCGCAGCCCCGTCAGCTTGCGCTCGAGGTGGGCCGCCGTGGCCACCGCCGCGGCGTCCGCGGAGTCGTCGTCGAGCTGCTTGGAGAGGGCTTCCGCCTGCTCCTCCACCGCCGCGAGGCGCGCGGACAGCTCTGCGAGCAGTCCGGCCGCCTCCTTGCCGTCACCGACGCCGCCCTTGCCGCCGCCCTCCAGCTGGAGCCGGAGCAGGGCCGCCTGCTCCTTCAGCTGGCAGTTCTTCATGTACAGGTCCACGAAGACCGAGACCTTGGCGCGCAGCACCCACGGGTCGAACGGCTTGGAGATGTAGTCCACCGCGCCCGCCGCGTAGCCGCGGAAGGTGTGGTGGGGACCGTGGTTGATCGCGGTGAGGAAGATGATCGGGATGTCCCGGGTCCTCTCCCGCCGCTTGATGTGCGCGGCCGTCTCGAATCCGTCCATGCCCGGCATCTGGACGTCCAGCAGAATGACCGCGAAGTCGTCCGTGAGCAGTGCTTTGAGCGCTTCCTCCCCGGACGATGCCCGCACCAGCGTCTGATCGAGCGCAGAGAGGATGGCCTCCAGCGCCAGCAGATTCTCCGGCCGGTCATCGACCAGGAGGATCTTGGCCTTCTGCACCATGGCCCGCCCTCCTCGCCCCGGCTTGGGGCCGCCCCTGTCCGCAGGAACCGGGGCAGCACCGGTGGATGCCGCCCCGGAGGACGACTCCCTTGCGCCGCCCGTCCTTGTGCCGGTCATCGTAGCCGCACCCCGCCTGTCACCACACCCTGTCACCGCGATGTCACTGTGCACGTAGCAGAAACGCGGCAGGAGACCAGAAGGTTCCCCGAATCCCGCACCTCTACACGACATCGCGCACCCTGAGTCAACAACTCCGCGCGTCCGCGAAAGGTTCCCGGAACCGGAAAAAGGATCACTCCGGTCTCCGGCACCCACCAGAAAACGGGGCGTTCCGGACCCGGACACCCACCGCGGACCCGGTCGTCCGGGCCGCGCGCCCGCCGGGAGCCCGGGTCACCCCGAGCCCCCCGCGCGCCCACCGCGGCCCCGGTGAATCGCCGCGGGCCCCGGCACCCGCCGAAGTCCGGCTCCCGGTCACGCCGAGCCCCCGGTCATCGCGAGCCCGCAGGCACACCGAGCCCCGGTCGCCGCGGGCCCCGCGCATCCAGCGCGGTCCCAGCCGGGCCGGCCCCGGGACCGGCGCCTCACTCCTCGCTCATCCACTGCCGCATCACGCCGAGCAGGTGATCGGGGTCGACCGGCTTGGTCACGTAGTCGGAGGCGCCCGACTCGATCGCCTTCTCCCGGTCGCCCTTCATCGCCTTCGCGGTCAGCGCGATGATCGGCAGCCCGGCGAACTGCGGCATCCTGCGGATCGCCGTGGTCGTCGCGTACCCGTCCATCTCGGGCATCATGATGTCCATCAGGACGACCGCCACGTCGTCGTGCTGTTCCAGGACCTCGATGCCCTCGCGGCCGTTCTCGGCGTACAGCACCGACAGGCCGTGCTGTTCCAGGACGCTGGTCAGCGCGAAGACGTTGCGGATGTCGTCGTCGACGATGAGCACCTTCTCGCCGCCGAACCGGACGTCCCGGCTCCCCTGCGGCGCCCCGTCGGGCTGCCCCGCCACCCCGGCCGGCCACTGCTCGTGCCGGTCCTCGTGCCCCTGCCGCTCGCTGGAGGGCAGCGCCCTGCGGCGGCGCCGGAACAGCGCGGCGGCGCCGTTCTGCGTCTCCTGGTACGACTTCACCTCCGCCGGCGTCTCGACCTGCGCGGCCGTCAGCTCCGAGGCGTGCGAGACGCCGGGCAGCTCCGCCAGGTGCGGCTCACCGGCGGCGGCCAGGTCGTCGGCGTCCAGGCCCGTCACCGGCTGCTGGTAGCCGTGCGGCGGCAACTCGCCCGGGTGCAGCGGCAGGTAGAGGGTGAACGTGGAGCCGCGGCCGGGCTCGCTCTGGGCGTGGATCTCACCGCCGAGCAGCTGCGCGATCTCCCGCGAGATGGACAGTCCGAGGCCCGTCCCGCCGTACTTGCGGCTGGTGGTGCCGTCGGCCTGCTTGAACGCCTCGAAGATCACGCCCATCTTGCTGGCCGCGATGCCGATGCCTGTGTCGGTCACCGAGAACGCGATCATCTCCGTGTCCGGATCGGTCAGCGAGCCGACCTCCAGCAACTGCTCCCGGATCGCCTGCGGCACGTCCCCGCGCGCGGGACGGATGACGAGTTCGACCGAACCGGAGTCGGTGAACTTCACCGCGTTGGACAGCAGGTTGCGCAACACCTGCAGCAGCCGCTGCTCGTCGGTGTGCAGGGTGGCGGGCAGTTCCGGCGACACCCGCACCGACAGGTCCAGACCCTTCTCAGCGGTCAGCGGCCGGAAGGTGGCCTCGACGTAGTCGATCAGCTCGACGAGCGCGATACGCGTCGGGGAGACGTCCATCTTGCCCGCCTCGACCTTCGCCAGGTCCAGGATGTCGTTGATCAGCTGGAGCAGGTCGGACCCCGCGCCGTGGATCGTCTCGGCGAACTCCACCTGCTTCGGCGAGAGGTTCCCCTCCGCGTTGTCGGCGAGCAGCTTGGCCAGGATCAGCAGGGAGTTCAGCGGCGTGCGCAGCTCGTGCGACATGTTCGCCAGGAACTCGCTGCGGTAGCGCATGGAGACGGCGAGCTGTTCGGCGCGCTCCTCCAGGACCTGCCGGGCCTCCTCGATCTCGGAGTTCTTCGCCTCGATGTCGCGGTTCTGCTGGGCCAGCAGCTCGGCCTTCTCCTCCAGTTCGGCGTTGGACGCCTGGAGGGCCTTCTGCCGCTGCTCCAGTTCCTCCGAGCGCAGCCGCAGCTGCTCGGTCAGCTCCTGGGACTGCTTCAGCAGCTGCTCGGTCTTGGTGTTGACGGAGATGGTGTTGACGCTGGTGGCGATCATCTCCGCGATCTGGTTGAGGAAGTCCTTCTGGATGTGTGTGAACGGCGTGAAGGAGGCCAGCTCGATCACGCCGAGCACCTTGCCCTCGAACAGCACCGGCAGCACGATCACCTGCGCGGGGGGCGCCTCGCCGAGCCCGGAGGAGATCTTCAGGTAGCCGCTGGGCGCCCGCTCCACCAGGATCGTGCGCTTCTCCTGCGCGGCCGTCCCGATCAGCGCCTCACCCGGCCGGAACGAGGTCGGCATGGACCCCATCGAGTAGCCGTAGGAGCCGAGCATCCGCAGCTCGTAGGCGTTCTCCGGGTCGTCGGCGAAGTCCTTGTCATCGGCCCGCGGCACGGCGACGAAGAAGGCGCCGTGCTGGGCGGAGACCACCGGCGTCAGCTCGCTCATGATCAGTGAGGCCACGTCCTGGAGGTCGCGGCGGCCCTGCATCAGCGCGGAGATGCGGGCCAGGTTGCCCTTGAGCCAGTCCTGCTCCTTGTTGGCGATCGTGGTGTCGCGCAGGTTGGCGATCATCTTGTTGATGTAGTCCTGCAGTTCCTGGATCTCGCCGGAGGCGTCGACGTCGATCTTCAGGTTGAGGTCGCCGCGGGTCACGGCGGTCGCCACGCGCGCGATGGCACGCACCTGCCGGGTCAGGTTCCCGGCCATCTCGTTGACCGACTCGGTCAGGTCGCGCCAGGTGCCGTCGACGTCCCGCACCCGCGCCTGCCCGCCGAGCTGCCCCTCGGTGCCCACCTCGCGGGCCACCCGGGTGACCTCCTCGGCGAAGGACGAGAGCTGGTCGACCATCGTGTTGATGGTCGTCTTCAGCTCCAGGATCTCCCCGCGCGCGTCGATGTCGATCTTCTTCGTCAGGTCGCCCTTGGCGATGGCGGTCGTCACCATGGCGATGTTGCGCACCTGGCCGGTCAGGTTGGACGCCATCTGGTTCACCGACTCGGTGAGGTCCTTCCAGGTGCCGGCCACGCCCGGGACGTACGCCTGCCCGCCCAGGATGCCGTCCGTACCCACCTCGCGGGCCACCTTGGTCACCTGGTCGGCGAACGAACTCAGCGTCTTCACCATCGTGTTGAAGGTGTCGGCGAGCTGCGCCACCTCGCCGCGCGCCTCGATGGTCACCGTCCGCGTCAGGTCGCCGTTGGCGACCGCCGCCGCGACCTGGGAGATGTTGCGCACCTGCATGGTGAGGTTGTTGGCCATCAGGTTGACGTTGTCGCTGAGGTCCTTCCAGATGCCGACGACGCCGGGCACGTGCGCCTGGCCGCCCAGGATGCCCTCCGTGCCCACCTCGCGGGCGACCCGGGTGACCTGCTCGGCGAAGGACGAGAGCTGGTCGACCATCGTGTTGACGGTGGTGACCAGCTCCAGGATCTCGCCCTTGGCGTCGACGGTGATCTTCTTCGACAGGTCGCCCTTGGCGACCGCGGTGGTGACCTCGGCGATGTTGCGGACCTGGATGGTCAGGTTGTTCGCCATGAAGTTCACGGACTGGGTGAGGTCCTTCCAGGTGCCCGCCACCCCCTGCACCTCGGCCTGGCCGCCCAGGATGCCCTCGGTGCCCACCTCGCGGGCCACGCGGGTGACCTCCTGGGCGAACGAGGAGAGCTGGTCCACCATCGTGTTCAGGGTGTTCTTCAGCTCCTGGATCTCCCCGCGCGCGTCCACGGTGATCTTCTGGGACAGGTCACCGCGGGCCACGGCGGTGGCGACCTGCGCGATGTTGCGCACCTGGGAGGTGAGGTTGCCCGCCATGCCGTTCACCGAGTCGGTGAGGTCCCGCCACACGCCCGCGACGCCCGGCACCTGCGCCTGACCGCCCAGGCGGCCCTCCGTGCCCACCTCGCGGGCCACCTTGGTCACCTGGTCGGCGAAGGCGGAGAGCTGGTCGACCATCGTGTTGATGGTGTTCTTCAGCTCCAGGATCTCCCCGCGCGCGTCGACGTCGATCTTCTGCGAGAGGTCACCGCGGGCCACCGCCGTCGTCACCTGGGCGATGTTCCTCACCTGACCGGTCAGGTTCGACGCCATGGAGTTGACGGAGTCGGTGAGTTCCTTCCACGTGCCCGACACGCCGTCCACGCGCGCCTGGCCGCCCAGCCGGCCCTCCGTGCCCACGTCCCGGGCCATCCGGGTCACCTGGTCGGCGAACGAGGACAGCTGGTCCACCATCGTGTTGACGGTGTTCTTCAGCTGGAGCATCTCGCCGGAGACGTCCACGGTGACCTTCTGCGACAGGTCGCCGTTGGCCACGGCCGTCGTCACCTGCGCGATGTTCCTCACCTGTCCGGTGAGGTTGCGGAACGCCGTGTTGACGGAGTCGGTGAGGTCCTTCCAGGTGCCCGCCGCGCCCGGCACCTGCGCCTGGCCGCCCAGCTCACCCTCGACACCGATCTCCCGCGCCACCCGCGTGACCTCGGCACCGAACGCGGAGAGCTGGTCGACCATCGTGTTGACGGTGTTCTTCAGCTCCAGCATCTCGCCGGCCACGTCCACGGTGACCTTCTGCGACAGGTCACCGCTGGCCACCGCCGTCGTCACCGCGGCGATGTCCCTCACCTGCGTGGTCAGGTTCCGGAACACCGTGTTGACGGAGTCCGTCAGGTCCTTCCACGTCCCGGCCACGCCCGGCACGATCGCCTGACCGCCCAGGCGCCCTTCCGCGCCGACCTCGTTGGCCACGCGGGTGACCTCGTCCGCGAAGATCCGCAGCGTCTCGGTCATCTGGTTGATCGTCTCGGCGAGCCGCGCGACCTCACCGCGCGCCGGGACGGTCACCTTCTGCGACAGATCACCGTTGGCCACGGCCGTCGTCACCTGAGCGATCCCGCGCACCTGGGCCGTCAGGTTGCCGGCCATCAGGTTCACCGAGTCGGTGAGTTCCTTCCAGGTGCCGTCCACCCCCGGCACGTGCGCCTGGCCGCCCAGGATGCCGTCGGTGCCCACCTCACGGGCGACCCGCGTCACCTCCGAGGAGAAGGCGGACAACTGGTCGACCATGGTGTTGACGGTGTTCTTCAGCTCCAGCATCTCGCCGGCGACGTCCACGGTGACCTTCCGCGACAGGTCACCCTTGGCCACCGCCGTCGTCACCAGCGCGATGTCGCGCACCTGCGCCGTCAGCCGGGACGCCATCGTGTTGACGGAGTCCGTGAGGTCCTTCCAGGACCCCGACAGGCCCCGCACCCGCGCCTGACCGCCCAGCTTGCCCTCGGTGCCCACCTCGCTGGCCACGCGCGTGACCTCGTCGGTGAACGTGGAGAGCTGGTCCACCAGATTGTTGACGGTCCGCCCGACCTTCAGGAACTCGCCCCGCAGCGGATGCCCGGCACCGTCCGCGGCCTGCGTGCGCAGCTCCATCCGCGGGGACAGGTCGCCCTCGGCCACCGCGGAGAGCACCCGGCCGACCTCGGAGACGGGCCGTACGAGATCGTCGACCAGGGCGTTGGAGTTCTCGATCGCGGCCGCCCAGGAGCCCTCACAGGCACCGGTCTCCAGCCGCTCCGTGAGCTTTCCCTCACGTCCCACCATGCGCCGCACCCGCGCCAGCTCGCCCGTCAGATGCAGATTGCGGTCGGCCACCTCGTTGAAGACCGCGGCGATCTCCGACATCACGCCGTCCCCGGACACCGTGAGCCGCTTGCGGAAGTTCCCGTCCCGCATCCCCGCCAGCGCCGCCAGAAGCCGGTTCAGTGCGGCCGTGTCGACCACCGTGGTCGCGCCCCGCGGCGTGCGCCGGCTGCTCGGGGACTGGCCGGACTGTCCGCCTTTCGCGCGCGTCTTCGTGCTCCGCGTCGCTGCGCCAGACTCCACTGTGTCCCTCCCGCAGGGATCGACCGTCACTGCTGCGTCGTTACCGCCCGGTAGCACCAGGCCGCACGAGGTGCTGCTGCCCCGCACGGGAAGACCGCACTCGGCCGGCCCGTACCGTCAACAGAAGCCTGCCCAGTGTTTCACCCCCACCGAACCAGGCCATAACAGTTCGGCAGCTTCGCACACCGTCCGCACACCCTCCGGGCGAAATCAGTGGTGACCGGCATCCGCACGGACGGCGAAGGTAAGTAACCTTGCATGCGGCTGTCCAGCCGAGCCGGTCCGTCCGGCCTGGGCGGTGGCACGGAACGAGCGGGCATCGGAGGGCGGCCTCACACATGACCACCGGAGTGATCCCCCCGGGACAGTCCCCGGAGCCGCGGCCGACGGGGCCCGAGGGCCCCCAGCTGCCGGAGCAGCGGGGCGAGCCGGACGGCCTCCGAGAGCTGCCCGAAGACAACCGGACGAGGAGTTCTGTGATCACCGCGCGCGCGGCCGCCAGCTTCGAGCCCCTGGGGCGATCGGTCGCGACCGCCCGGTCCTTCGTCCGCGACACGCTCCAGGGATGGGGCTTCGGTGACGTCGTCGACGACGCCGTGGTCCTCACCAGCGAACTGGTGACCAACGCCGTCGTCCACGCGGGCACCGCCGCGGACGTCCTGTGCCTGCGCAGTGACCACGGGGTGCGGATCGAGGTCGCCGACCGCTATCCCGAGCGCGAGGTCCCGCTGCAGAGCGCCGCGGTCTCCATGGGCAGCCCCGACCGCGAGGGCGGCCGCGGCCTCCAGCTGTGCGCGGCCCTGGCCGGCCGCTGGGGCGTGGAGTACACCCCCACGCACAAGAACGTCTGGTTCCAGCTGGACCTGCCCGAACGCCCGGTCGGCACCCGCACCGCGGGCCCCTCGCTGCCCGCCGAACTCCTTCCCGTCGCCGACGGCCGGGTCCGCGTGGCCGTCGTCCAGATCGACCGCGGCGGCGCCATCACCGCCTGGAACGAGGACGCCGAGGAACTCTTCGGCTACGCCGCCGAGCAGGTCACCGGCAAGCCCCTCACCGATCTCGCCGCCTGGCCGCACACGCCCGGCACCGGCACCGGCATCGCCGAAGCCCTCCGGCTCTCCCGCTGGGAGGGCAGCTACGGCGTCCGCGGCGCCCACGGCCGCGTCATCCCGGTCTACGCCTCCCACCTCCGCGTCCGCGACACCGGCGGCGAACCCTCCACGGTCTGCCTCCTGGTACGCGACCACGAACGCGCCGTCCTGCAGACCCCGCTGCGCACCCCCGCGAGCAACGACACCAAGAGCGCCTCCCCCGACGGCGCCGACCCCTTCGAGGTCTTCATCGGCTCCCCCGCCCCCGACGACCTCGACGGCCTCCTGCAGCGCACGGTGGAACGTGCCCGCGACATGCTCGACGGCGACGCCGCCTTCCTGCTCCTGGCCACCGACGACGAGACGGAACTGGAGGTCCGCGCCTCCACGGGCCTGCCCTCCGCCCGCCAGCGCTTCGCGCGCGTCCCCGTCGAGGCCGGTCCCGGCCGCTACGGCTCGGCCCGGATGCCCGCCGTCCACGACGACCTGACCGCCGCCCCCGGCGCCGTCCCCCTGCTCGGCGGCACCGGCATGCGCTCCGTCGTCACCGTCCCGCTCAAGGTCGAGGGCCGTCTCACCGGCTCCCTGGGCGTCGCGGCCGAAGGAGCCGGCAGGTACTCCAACGAGGAGGCGCTGCGCCTGCAGTTCGCCGCCGACCGCATCGCCCTGGCCGTCGAATCGGCCCGCCTGGGCGAGCTGGAGCGGCTGCGCCGCGGCTCGCTGAGCTTCCTCGTCGAGGCCTCCGACCTGCTGGCCGGCACCCTCGACCGCGACCAGACCCTCGCCCTGATGGCCCAGATGACGGTCCCCACCCTGGCCACCTGGTGCGCCGTCTACACGATCGCCGACCAGGCCTCCGAGCCCTATCTGTCCTATGTCCTGCACGAGGACGAGGAACTGATCGACGGCATCAAGTCCCTGCTGTCGAAGATCGCCCCGCCCGACCCGGTGCCGACGCCCGGGGCCCGCGTCTGGTCCGCCCCCGGCGAGGCCGCCCACCAGGCGGCCCTGCGCAGCTCCATGCGCAGCCTCAGCCTCGGCGACTCCGACCACCGCATCGGTACGACCATCGGCCCGACCCTCGCCACGGCCTCCGCCGTCGGTGGCGAGACGGTCGTCCTGCCCCTGGTGGCCCGCAACCGCGTGATCGGCATGCTCACCCTCGGCAAGCCCACCGACGAGCACTTCCGCCAGGAGATCCTGGAACTCGCCGAGGACCTCAGCCGCCGCGCAGCCCTCGCCCTGGACAACGCCCGCCTGTACTCCGAGCGCACGGCCATCAGCCAGTCCCTCCAGCGCAGCCTCCTGCCGCCGGGACTCCCGCAGGTCGACGGCGTCGAGGTCGACGTCATCTACCGCGCGGCCGGCGAGGGAAACGAGGTCGGCGGCGACTTCTACGACCTCTTCCCCATCCGCGACGGCGCCTACGGCTTCGCCATCGGCGACGTCTGCGGTACGGGCCCGGAGGCGGCGGCCGTCACGGGCCTCGCCCGCCACGCGCTCCGCCTGCTCGCCCGTGAGGGCTACGGCGGCCCGGCCGTACTGGAACGCCTGAACTCCGCGATCCTCGACGAAGGCGCCCGCAGCCGCTTCCTCACGCTCCTGTACGGCGAGTTGTGGCCCCAGGAGGACGGCAGCGCGCACCTGAAGGTCGTCTGCGCCGGCCACCCGCTGCCGCTGCGCCTGCGCCAGGACGGCACGGTCGAGCCCGCCGCGGAACCGCAGCCGCTGCTCGGCGTCATGGAGGACCTGGAGCTGTACGAGCAGTCGGTCACGCTGGACCCGGGCGACGTCCTGCTCTGTGTCACCGACGGCGTCACCGAACGCCGCGAGGGCACGCGCATGCTGGGCGACGACGGCCTCGCGGACGTCCTCACCACCTGCACGGGCCTGACGGCCGGCGCGGTCGCCGCCCGCATCATGCGCGCCGTGGAGCGCTTCGCCTCCGACGCGCCGTCCGACGACATGGCGATCCTGGCCATGCGGGTCCCGGAGGTCCTGGCCGACTGAGGCCGGGCGGAGCTGCCCCGGACATGCGAAAGACCCCGCCCGGAAGGGCGGGGTCTTTTCTCTCTGAGCCCCCAAACGGAATCGAACCGTTGACCTTCTCCTTACCATGGAGACGCTCTGCCGACTGAGCTATAGGGGCCTGTCGCCTTTTCGGGGTTTCTCCCGCGGCAACGGAATAGATCATACCCCGAACACAGCCGTGCTCCCAACCACGACGGGACCGCCGAGCGCATTGCACACGGAGACGATCCGCTGCATCTCACGCCGCGTCAGCGAGGCGTCCACCGGCAGCGCCAGCGTGTCTGCGGCGGCCCGCTCGGTCTCCGGCAGGGACACGCAGCGCCGGAACTCGGGCAGCCGGTGCACGGGCGTCTTCACGGGGACCCGGCAGTCGACTCCCCTCGCCCGCACGGCCCGTGCGAAGGCGTCACGGTCGGGCCGGCCGTTGCCCGGCACCCGCACCACGTACTGCTGGTAGGCGTGTCCGTCGCCCCCGTCGGGCGTCCGCACGCCCCGCAGCCTGGCGTCCAGATAGGCGGCACGCTCCCTGCGCCGCGCCCTCTCGTCGTACGGCGCCTCGGACTCCGCGTGCTCCAGCACCAGCAGCCCGTGCCGCCGTCCGACCGCGCGCAGCCCCGCGAGGTCCGCGGACCGGCCGAAGCGGTGGACGGCAACGACGGCCGCGGTCCGGGGAGTTACGGCCGCTTCGACGGCGGACGGGTCGAGGCAGTAGGTCACGGGGTCTATGTCGGCGAACACCGGAAGCGCACCCACCTGGACGGCAGCCTCGGCCACCTCGACGTTGCCGAACGCCGGAACGACGACTTCATCACCGACTCCGACGCCGGCGGCTCTGAGCAGAGCAGCAGTACCCATGCGGCGGATGCTGCTTGGGCAACGTGAACGTCAAGTGACGGAGAACAAAAAAGGGTTGGACCCGGAACCGAAGTTCCAGGTCCAACCCTTTGAATGATTGTTCGGCGGTGTCCTACTCTCCCACAGGGTCCCCCCTGCAGTACCATCGGCGCTGTAAGGCTTAGCTTCCGGGTTCGGAATGTAACCGGG
>NZ_JOIY01000020.1 GCF_000720185.1 Streptomyces sp. NRRL S-340
CCTCCCACCCCCTCCACCCATCCCTTATCCCGTCCCCTCCTCCAACGCCTCCGCCAGGACTTCTGCCAGGTGGCGGGCCCGGGTCCCCGCCAGTTGGTCCAGCTGGGTGCGGCAGGAGTAGCCGTCCGCCAGGACCACCGTGCCGGCCGGGGCGGTGCGCACCGAGGGCAGGAGCTGTTCCTCGGCGCAGGCCGCGGACACCTCGAAGTGGCCCTTTTCGAAGCCGAAGTTGCCGGCCAGGCCGCAGCAGCCGCCCGCCAGGTCGCCGGTCAGGCCGGCCGCCGTGCGCAGCCGGCGGTCGGCGGCGTCGCCGAGGACGGCGTGCTGGTGGCAGTGGGTCTGTCCGGCCACCGGACGGTCCAGTCGGGGCGGCCGCCAGCCGGGGGCGTGGCGCTCCAGTGCCTCGGCGAAGGTCAGGACGCGTCCGGCCAGGCGGTGGGCGCGCGGGTCGTCGGGGAGCAGTTCGGGCAGGTCGGTGCGGAGGGCGGCGGCGCAGCTCGGTTCGAGGACGACGACCGGGGCGTCCGTCTCCAGGACCGGATCCATCAGGTCGAGGGTGCGGCGCAGTACGGCGCGGGCGCGCTCCAGTTGGCCCGTGGAGACGTAGGTCAGGCCGCAGCAGACCCGGCCCCGGCCGCGGAGGACGGCGAGGGGGTTCACCGTCACCGACCTTCCGTCGCCGACCGGGGGTCTGCGCAGCCGGAGGGTCGGCGGCAGTGCCACCCGCAGTCCGGCCGCCTCCAGCACCCGTACGGCTGCCTTGCCCACGGTGGGCGAGAGGTGTTCGGTGAAGGTGTCGGGCCACAGGACGGCCAGTTCGCCGCCGCCCTCCCGGGTCGGCCGCCGGCGTCTGCGCCACCAGCGGGTGAACGGCTCCGCGGCCAGGCGCGGGATCGGTCGGCGGGGTGTGATCCCGGCGAGCCGTTTCGCCACGGCGGCGAGGGGGCCCACGGCGGCGAGGGCGTTGAGGGCGGGTGCCGTGCGGGTGGCCGCCGTCCAGCGCAGCCAGAGCGGGAGCATGCCCAGGGAGTAGTGGGCGGCGGGACGGCGCCGGCCGGCGTAGTGGTGGTGCAGGAACTCCGCCTTGTAGGTGGCCATGTCGACGCCGACGGGGCAGTCGGAGCGGCAGCCCTTGCAGGACAGGCACAGGTCGAGCGCGTCCCGTACCTCGGTCGACCGCCAGCCGTCGGTGACCAGCTCGCCGGCGAGCATCTCGTGCAGCAGCCGGGCGCGGCCGCGGGTGGAATGCTCCTCCGCGCCGGTGGCCCGGAACGAGGGGCACATCACGGCGGGGCCGGAGACGTGGGTCGTACGGCATGCGGCGACGCCGACGCATCTGCGGACCGCGGCGGTGAAGTCGCCGCCGTCGGCGGGGTAGCCGAAGGCCACGTCCACGGGTTCACGCGGCAGCACGGCGAACCGGAGGTTCGTGTCGAGCGGGGCCGGACGGACGAGCATCCCCGGGTTGAGCAGGCCGTCCGGGTCCCAGACGGCTTTGGCCCGTTCGAACAGGGCGACGGTCTGCGGGCCGTACATCTTCGGCAGCAGTTCGGCGCGGGCCTGTCCGTCGCCGTGTTCCCCGGACAGGGAGCCTCCGTGGTCCACGACCAGGTGGGCCAGTTCCTCGGAGAAGCGGCGGAAGCGGCTGACACCGGCCGTGCTCAGCAGGTCGAAGTCGATGCGGGCGTGGATGCAGCCGTCCCCGAAGTGCCCGTAGGGGGTGCCGCGCAGCCCGTGGGCGGCCAGCAGGGTGCGGAAGTCCCGGAGGTAGGCGCCGAGGCGGGCCGGCGGCACGGCGCAGTCCTCCCAGCCCGGCCAGGCCTCGGTGCCGTCCGGCATCCGGGTGGCCGTGCCGGCGGCGTCCTCCCGGACGCGCCACAGCGCGCGCTGCGCGGCCGGGTCGGTGAGGACCAGCGTGTCCACGGCGTCGGCCGCGCCCGCGATCGTCTCCGCGCGCGCCTGTGCCTGTGTCTGGGTGTCGCCGCCGGTCTCCACGAACAGCCAGGCGTCGCCCCGGGGGAGGTGGGTGGTGGTCGCGGCGGGCACGAGGTCGCGCGCCATGCCCTCCACCGTGAGCGGCCGGTGCGGCAGCAGGCCGGCGGCCGCCTCGGCGGCGGCGCTCTCGTCGCTGTATCCGAGCACGGCGAGCGCTCGGGCGCGGGGCGCCTCGACCAGTCGCACGACCGCCTCGGTGAGGACGCCGAGGGTGCCTTCGGAGCCGCAGAAGGACCGGGCGACGTCGGCGCCGCGTTCGGGCAGCAGTGCGTCCAGCGCGTACCCGGAGATGCGGCGGGGCAGGTCGGGGAAGCCGGTGCGCAGCCGGGCCAGTTCGGTCCCGGCCAGTTCCCGCAGGCCTTCCGGTGCGCCGGCCCACCGCGGTCCGGGCCGCAGCCGCTGCCCGCGTGCGGTGAGGACGGACAGCTCCCGCACGTTGTCCGCGGTGGTGCCCCACGCCACCGAGTGGGAGCCGCACGCGTTGTTGCCGATCATTCCGCCGAGCGTGCACCTGCTGTGGGTGGAGGGGTCCGGTCCGAAGCGCAGTCCGTGCGGGGCGGCGGCTTCCTGGAGCCGGTCGAGCACCAGGCCGGGCTGGACCACTGCGGTGCGGGCCTGCGGGTCGAGGGACAGCAGCCGGTTCATGTGCCGGGTGAAGTCCAGGACCACTCCCGTCCCGGTCGCCTGCCCCGCGATGGACGTGCCGCCGCCGCGCGCCACGACCGGAACGCCTCTGTCCCGGCACACCTGGAGCACCGCCTCCACGTCGTCGGCGTCCCGGGGGGCCACCACGCCCAGCGGGACCCGGCGGTAGTTGGAGGCGTCCATGGTGACCAGCGCCCGGGAGGTGACGTCGAAGCCGACCTCGCCCCGGACGGCACCCCGCAGTTCCGCCTCGAGGGCTGTGAGATCCGTCATGGGTCCAGAATGCATCCGGCCACCGGTCGTCACGGTGAGTTGTCCACAGCGGCGCTGATCTCGTCGTACGAACCGACCATCACACCACTGGCCGATCTCGTCTCATCGGACGGACACGGTTACGTCCGGTTTCGCCCAGCGACTACCCTCCGACTCGTGGCCGACATCCAGATCCCCGCTGACATCAAGCCCGCCGACGGACGTTTCGGCGCTGGCCCCTCCAAGGTGCGCACCGAGGCGCTGGACGCCCTCGCCGCCACCGGTACGTCCCTCATGGGCACCTCCCACCGCCAGGCTCCCGTCAAGAACCTGGTCGGCAAGGTGCGCGAGGGCATCAGCGAGCTGTTCCAGCTCCCCGACGGGTACGAGGTCGTCCTCGGCAACGGCGGCTCCACCGCGTTCTGGGACATCGCGACCCACGGTCTGATCGAGAACAAGTCGCAGCACCTCACCTTCGGCGAGTTCAGCTCGAAGTTCGCCAAGGCCGCCAAGCTCGCGCCGTGGCTGGCCGAGCCGACCCTCGTCTCCGCCGACCCGGGCACGCACCCCGAGGCGCGCGCCGAGGCCGGCGTCGACGTGTACGCCTTCACGCACAACGAGACCTCCACCGGTGTCGCCATGCCCATCAAGCGGGTCGCGGGCGCCGACGAGGGTGCGCTCGTCCTGGTCGACGCCACGTCCGGCGCCGGCGGCCTCCCGGTCGACGTCTCCGAGACCGACGTCTACTACTTCGCCCCGCAGAAGTCCTTCGCCTCCGACGGCGGCCTGTGGATCGGCGTGTTCTCCCCGGCGGCGATCGAGCGCGCGGAGCGTGTCCACGCCTCCGGCCGCCATGTCCCGGAGTTCTTCTCGCTCCCCACGGCGATCGACAACTCCCGCAAGAACCAGACGTACAACACCCCGGCGCTGGCCACCCTCTTCCTCCTGAACGAGCAGCTGGAGTGGATCAACGGCCAGGGCGGTCTGGCCTGGTCGACGGCCCGCACGAAGGACTCCTCGACGCGGCTGTACAGCTGGGCGGAGGAGTCCAAGTACGCCACGCCGTTCGTCACCGACCCGGCCAAGCGCTCGCAGGTCATCGGCACGATCGACTTCGCCGACGAGATCGACGCCGCCGCCGTCGCCAAGGCGCTGCGCGCCAACGGCATCGTCGACACCGAGCCGTACCGCAAGCTCGGCCGCAACCAGCTGCGCATCGCGATGTTCCCGGCGGTCGACCCGGCGGACGTCGAGGCGCTGACGAAGTGCGTCGACCACGTGATCGAGAAGCTGTAGCCGATCGGCCCGGGCAGGCGAAGGGCGCCCCGCGGAGTACGTCACCGTCTCCGCGGTGCGCCCTTCGCGCGTGTGCTGCCGCCGCTTGTCGCTCGCCGCTCAGAACTGCTGGAGGAACGCCTGCCAGCTGTCGCGGGAGACGGTGAGCAGGGGGCCGTCCTGCTGCTTGCTGTCGCGGACGGCGCGGCCGTGACCGGCCGTGGGGCCGCCTCCACGCGGTTGCTCTCCGCTCCGGAACACGACGATTTCCGGAAGCGGCCCATAACCTCGGGTCACGATGCGTCTTCCTTCAAGGTCCGCAGTACACCCCGGATAAGCTTCGCGCTCGCGTCCGGCGCCAGTGCCGACGATCGTGGTAGGTCGTATGCATCGGCGTAAGCGGCCAAGTCCGCCGCTCCCTCAAGGACGAGGTGCCGCTCAGGTTGCCCACCGCCACCGCTTCGACTGCCGGCTCCTCGTCGAAGCAGTCGTCGCAGCCGGTCACCTGGCCGTGCGAGGACGACGTGGTCCGGCCGTACGTCCTCAGAGTCTGATGCTCCGGCGAACGCAGGCGATCAGATGCTGCGCGTCGGGGCCGTAGACGGCCGACTCCGCGAGCGCGTCCCAGGCCCGGCGGTAGAGAGTGATCGTTTCGGCATCATCGAGCCAGAGTTCGGCGTGCCAGTCCTCGACCGTGACCAGTCGGTCGTCCAGTACCCAGAACCCGTTGCCGGCCGGCACGCGCAGTGGAGCGTCCAGGGGAACGATCCCCAGGTGGACGGTGTCCATACCCACGACACCGAGGAGCCCGTCCAGTTGAGCGGCCAGGACTTCCGGCACAAAGACCCGGGACCGAAGAGCCGCTTCCCACATGACCAGGTTCAACCGCTTACCCGGCTGGTACAGCCACTCCTGGCGCTTCATACGGGCTCGCACCGCGTTCTCCGTGTCCTGCGGAGAACGGCGGAGCCCTGCATGCGATGTGAAGAGGCTTCTGACGCAGTCGGCGGTCCGGAGGAGACCGTTCGCCACATGGTCGTCCCACACATACAGCGTTCGCGACTCGTCGACGAGGGCGTTCCACGTCTCCTGCACTGGAGCGTGCCCTGCCGCGAGCAGGCGCCGCCAGGACCGGATGTGGCTCTCGAAGCCCTTCAGCCGAGCCCGCAGCTCATCGAAGACGGCCGGCTGCCCCACCGCCTCGGCCCCCGAACGGAGTGCCCGCGTCCTCATCCCATGCCGTCGCGGACGATCCTGCGGGCCACCTCCGCGCGCGCTCCGGCGAGTTCGGCGGTGATCCGGCCCGAGCGGTCGTCGTCCAGGAGGACGGCCGCCTGCGACGGCGGGCCCGCGAGCAGGCAGGCGCGTCTGAGATGGGTCGGCGGGTGGGTGGAGTCCACGCTGTGGCCGCGCCGGGCGCCCGCCCGCCGCTGGCGCTCGTACTCGTACTCGGGGACGGAGGCGATGTGCGCGGCCAGCCGCGTCCAGAGGCCGCCCTCGGCGCCCTCGGCGTCCGCGGAGGCCACCGCGGCCCTGCGGGCCGAACGCGCCCCCGTCAGCGCCGCGTTGCTGATCTCGCGCCGCAGGAAGACGTCGATGGACTCCGCTATCAGGAGTTGGTCCGTGAGGGCCGCCGCGGCCTCGGTGGAGCCGGCCCGGGCGGCCTCCCGGTCGGCCAGGTACTCGCCGCGCTGGGCCGCCCGCAGCGTCAGGTGGTCGAGGAGGGACAGCACGCCCTGAACGAGCAGGAGGGGCACGGCGTAGACCGCGTTCACGAGCATCTCGCCGGCGGTCGGCCGCGCGATCGGCGTGAAGTAGTAGCGCCATACGGTCAGGGACCGCAGGGCCGTGGCCACCACCACGCCGCGCCGCGTGTCGCCGTTGCCGTAGTGGCCCAGCTCATGGCCCAGCAGGGCGACGCGCTGCTGCGGGGACAGCACCTCCCACAGGGGCAGGCCCAGGGACAGGACCCGGCGGCCGCGCACCCCCTGGGAGACGACGCTCGCGTTGATCTCCTTGCCGACCGTGATCCTGTCCACGCCGCGGGTGCCGACGACCCCGGCGACCTCGTCGACCAACGCGTACAGCTCCGGCGCGTCGGCACGGTGCAGCACGGTCCCGTCGTCGGACGCTCCGGGCAGCCGCGGCCGCAGCGCGACGGCCATCGCCAGCAGCACCGCGCCCACCAGCACGAGGCCGCCGCCCCAGCCCCACACGAGGCAGAAGACGCCTGCCGCCAGCAGCGCCGCGGTGACGCCGTGCACGGCGAGGGCGAGGGCGTACCCGAGCACCGTGGCGCCGTCCCGCCGCACGCGCGGTCCGGCGCCGTCTTGCGCCATCTCGGCGTGGAGCCTCTCCCCGTACCGCCGGGCCAGCGCGCGCCGGGCCTCCTCCAGCCTGTCCTGCCCGGCCCGCTCGCCCCGCCTCCCCCGCTCCTCCGCCTTCTCCCGCTCCTGCAGGCGCTCCCTCGGGTCGACGTTCCAGTCGCAGGCCGCGCACCAGACGGTGAACCGGCCGTCCGCATGGATCTGTGCCCCGCATTCCGGGCACGGCTGTGTCGTCTCCCCCACGGCAGCAGGCATGAAGGCCTTCTCTCCCCTCCCCGCGGCCCCTCCCCGAGGGCCGCCCGAACATGGCAGGGGAATCTGATCACGCGGACCCGCCCGGGTAAAGCCGCGCGGGTCAGGACCTGCGCCGCCGCAGCCGCCCCAGACCGAACACCAGCAACGCCGCCGCGAGGACCGCCACCGCGCCCGTCGTCAGTCTGCCCGAGGTGCCGCCACTCTCCCCCGATGCGGGGGAACCGCCCTTGTCCGAGGGGGACTTGGCGGAGGAGCCCGCTGCGTCGGGCGCGTCCTCGGCCCGTACGGGGCTGTCGGCGCCCTCGCTGCCGTACAGCAGCTTCGTGCCGTCGGCGCTGTACGTGACCGACTCGCCCTGGCGCTGCAACGGTACGTCGAGGCGGCCGAGGCGCTTGATCCTGCCGCCGTTCCAGTCGTAGTAGATGCCGCCGAAGTAGCCCCGGACGGCGAGCCGGGTGCCGTCGGGGGAGAACGCGGCGTCGGTGGCCCACAGGTCGACGGGGGCGACGGGCTTGAAGATGTTGGTGCCGGAGGCGGACAGGTGGGCCGGGCCCTCGAAGAGGTGGCCGCCGTCCTCCTTCTTGTCGATGATGTACACGCGCCCCGTCTTCGGGTGCACGACCAGCGACTCGGCGTTGCGGGCGCCGTCCGCGTACTTCACCACGTACTGCGTGGCCCGGACCGTCTGGTCCTTGAGCACCTTCGGCTCGGGCAGCTTGTAGATCCACACGTGCGGCCAGGTGCCGTCGAGGTTGTCGCCGATGTCACCGACGTAGATCTCGTTGCCCGGGCCTATGGAGATCGCCTCGACGTCGCGGGGGCGGCCGATGCCCTTGAGGGTGACGGTGGCGACGGTCCTGCCGGTGCGGCTGTCCACCGCGTAGATGTACGGGCCGTCGTCGCTGTCGTTGTGCGTCCAGTAGACGCCCGGGTGCAGGTGCGAGGCGGCCAGGCCGCTGGACTCCTTGATCCTCGGGTCCTTGATCGTGAACCCGCCGTCCCCGTCGGCGGCGGAGGCGGGCGGGGCGGCGGCGGGCACGGCGAACGCGCCCACGAGCAGGGCCCCGGCGAGCAGGGCGGACGGTCGGCGCATGCCCCAAGCCTGCCATCCCCCGGGGCCGTTCACGTCAGGTGGCAGGCGTCACAGCCCCTCGACCGCCCCTCGTGCACCGTCCGCCGCCCCCGTCGTCCATCATGAGCGGATGCTCAGGTTCATGCCCGTCGGTGACTCCATGACGATCGGGAGCGCGGGCGAACACACGTGGCGCTACCGGCTCTGGCAGCACCTGCGCGCCACGTACGGGGGGCCGTTCGCCCTCGTCGGCCCGCGCGAGGCGCTGTACGACAAGGCGGCCGACGCCCCCGTCTCCCACGAGTACGCCGACCCGGACTTCCCACGCTCCCACCTGGCCGGCTGGGGCGAGGGCTGGACTCACATGGCCCCGCTGATCGGCGAGGCGGTCCGCGAGCACCGGGCGGACGTGCTGCTCGTCTCCCTCGGCCTGATCGACCTCGGCTTCTACACCGACGCCGAGCAGACGGCGGCGAACGTACGCGTCTTCCTGACCGCCGCGCGCGCCGCGAACCCCCGCGTCCGGATGGTCCTGCTCCCGGTCATACCCAACGTCCGCGCCGCCACCGACGCGCCTTTCGCCGCCCAGGTCCGCCTCTTCAACGAGCTGCTGGCCAAGACCGTCGCCGACCTCGACGAGCCGCGCTCGCCGCTGCTGCTGGCGGCCCCGCCGGACGGCTACGACATCCACCGCGACACCTACGACGGCACCCATCCCAACGCGCGCGGCGAACACGCCATCGCGGGGGCGTTCGCCGGGGCGATGTACCAGGAGTGGGGAATCGGACAGCCGTACGCGGCTGGAACGGGTTGACCGGATTCCGGCCAACGGGTTGACCGGAATCCGGCGTCTCCCCGTCACGGTGAGTGCCGTCGTTCCACGCGGTTGCCCTCTCCGTGAGGCGACCGGGGGGAGCGCCACGACGACCGTTCCGGAAGACACCACGGGGACAGGACCGTGGTGAACCTCGGTGACGACATCACCTCACGGGCACAGGGGTCGGCCTCGTCCCCGAGACCGACGCCTTCCCCCGCGACCGAGCCGCGCCGCCCTTGCCTGGAGCGCACTCCACGTCGTTGGCTTGGAGACCATGAAGTACACACAGCTCGGACGCACCGGACTCAAGGTCAGCAGGCTGGTCCTCGGCACGATGAACTTCGGTCCGCAGACCGGCGAGGCGGACAGTCACGCGATCATGGACGCGGCACTGGACGCCGGGATCAACTTCTTCGACACCGCGAACGTGTACGGCTGGGGCGAGAACAAGGGCCGCACCGAGTCGATCATCGGCAACTGGTTCGCCCAGGACGGCGGCCGCCGGGACAAGGTCGTCCTCGCCACCAAGGTCTACGGCAACATGGGCGCCGACGGCGAGGCCTGGCCCAACCACGACAAGCTCTCCGCGCTCAACATCCGGCGGGCCGTCGACGCCTCCCTCAAGCGGCTCCGGACCGACCACATCGACCTGTACCAGTTCCACCACGTCGACCGCAGCACTCCCTTCGAGGAGATCTGGCAGGCCATCGACGTCCTCGTCCGGCAGGGCAAGATCCTCTACGCCGGCTCGTCCAACTTCGCCGGCTACAAGATCGCCCAGGCCAACGAGACGGCGGCCCGGCTGGGCTCGTACGGTCTGGTCAGCGAGCAGTGCCTGTACAACCTGGTCGAGCGGCGCGCCGAGATGGAGGTCATCCCGGCCGCGCAGGACTACGGGCTCGGCGTGATCCCGTGGTCGCCGCTGCACGGCGGGCTGCTGGGCGGCGTGCTCAAGAAGCAGGCCGAGGGCGGCCGGCGCGCCGGCGGACGGACCGTGGACTCCCTCGCCGACCCGGCGCTGCGCGGCAAGGTCCAGGCGTACGAGGACCTGCTCGACAAGCACGGCCTGGAACCGGGCGAGACCGCCCTGGCGTGGCTGCTCACCCGGCCCGGTGTGACCGGCCCGATCGTCGGCCCGCGCACCGGCGAACAGCTCGCGTCCGCGGTGCGCGCCGTCGAGCTGGAGCTGGGCGCGGAACTGCTCGCCGAACTCGACGGGATCTTCCCGGGCCCGGGCCCGTCCCCGGAGGCCTTCGCCTGGTGAGCGCCGGGGCGCCCGGTCAGGCACACGGGCGACCGGGCAAACGGGACCGGGCCGCCGCACGGTGCCCGGCTCGGCCGAACGGTGCCCGATCCGACACCGAGTGATCGACCGGCCGCCCGGTGCCTGACCGGACGCGGAATGCCTGATCGGGGCCACGGTGCCTGACCGGACGCGGATTCCCCGACCGACGGCCGGCACCTGACCGGACGCAGGGGACCTGACCGGGCCACGGTGCCGGTCGAGGGCCCGGCGCCTGACCGGACGCGGAGTGCCCGTGGGGCCCGGTGCCCGGTCGCACGCAGAGTGCCTGACCGGGGCCGCGGTGCCTGACCGGGGGCTCCGCCCGGGTACCGGTGCCTGAAGCGAGTGCGTGCGGGCGCCGTACGGGAACGCGGGCGCGGCGGTCCTCACCGCCGCGCCCGCCGTCACCGGCCGAGCGCGGCCGCGACGGCGACGACAGCCAACATCAGCACTAGCGCACCGGCCATGATCCGGTTCCGGGTTTTCGGGTCCACGTCTTCGAGACTAACCGGCCGCGTCCGAGGCCTGTCCGGCGGACCCGAGCGGCCAGCGGCCGACCTGCTCGTAGCGGGGCTGCTCCCCCGGTACGCCCGACGCCGGCAGGAAGCTGCGGACGAGGACGATCCCGTCCACGGTCCAGGTACGGCTGCCGAAGGCGCGCAGGGCGTCGACGTGCGGTCGTACGTCCACGGCCTGCCGGCCGCGCGCCACCGTCAGATGGGCCCGGTAGCGGCGGTGCTCCCCCGTCTCCAGGCCCGCCTTGCGCCCGGCCGCCTCGGCGCGCCCGGCGAGCAGCCCCAGCGTCTGCAGGTCGCCCTGCGCGCCCGTCCACAGCGCCTTCCCGTGCCCGAACTGCCCGCCGCCGCGCAGCGCCAGCGCGAAGGGCTCCGTCCGGCGCGCCGCCTTCCCGAGACGCGCCTCCAGCTCCGGTACGGTCTCCTCGCCCACCTCGCCGTAGAAGGCGAGGGTCAGGTGCCAGCCGGGCCGCCCGGTCCAGCGCAGCCGCTCGGCCCCCGGCAGGCCCCGCAACACCTCCACCTCGGCCGCCAGCGCGTCCACGACGTCGTCCGGGGGCAGTACGGCGGCGAAGAGTCTCATGGAGCCAGTGTCCCCGCCCCGGCCCGGGGGCGGGGCGGGGGCGGGCTCACGCGGCCGGGGCCAGTTCCTTCCCGCGTTCGCGCGGCACGAAGTCCACCCGGGGGTGGCCCCGGTGCCAGCCCACCGACAGGCGCAGGTCACCCATCCGGGCCAGGACCAGGCCGATGGTGACGGCCGCGGTGACCGAGACCAGGCCGCCGAGGGCGAAGCCGACCCGGGCGCCGTAGGCGTCGGTGACCCAGCCGACCACGGGCGCGCCGAGCGGGGTGCCGCCCACGAAGACCATCATGAACAGCGCCATGACCCGGCCGCGCATGGCCGGATCCGTGGCCATCTGGACCGCGGTGTTGGCCGTGACGTTGACGGTCAGGCCGAAGACACCGATCGGCGCCATCAGCAGCGCGAACAGCCAGTACGACGGGGCGAGCGCGGCCACGACCTCCAGCACGCCGAAGACGGCGGCGGCGCCGACCAGCACGCGCAGCCGGGCGGTGCCGCGGCGGGCCGCGAGCAGCGCGCCGACCAGGGAGCCGACCGCCATGACGGTGTTGAAGAGGCTGTAGGCGCCGGCGCCCGCGTGGAAGACGTCGTCGGCGAAGGCCGACAGCCACACCGGGAAGTTGAACCCGAAGGTGCCGATGAAGCCGACCAGGACGATCGGCCAGATCAGGTCGGGGCGGCCCGCGACGTAGCGCAGGCCCTCGCGGAGCTGGCCCTTGCCGCGCGGGGCGCGCTCGACGACGTGCAGCTCGCGGGCGCGCATCAGCAGGAGTCCGGCGATGGGCGCGACGAAGGACAGGCCGTTGGCGAGGAAGGCCCAGCCGGTGCCGACGCCGGTGATCATGACGCCCGCGACCGCGGGGCCGACCAGCCGGGCCGACTGGAAGTTCGCCGAGTTCAGGCTGACGGCGTTCTGCAGCTGCCCGGGGCCGACCATCTCCGAGACGAAGGACTGGCGGGCCGGGTTGTCGACGACCGTGGCCAGGCCCATGGCGAAGGCGGCGACGTAGACGTGCCAGACCTGGACGTGCCCGGTGAGCGTGAGCGCGGCGAGCGCGAGGCCGGTGAGGCCCATCGCGGTCTGTGTGCACAGCAGCGTGGGCCGCTTGGGCAGCCGGTCGACGAGGACGCCGCCGTAGAGGCCGAAGAGCAGCATCGGCAGGAACTGCAGGGCCGTGGTGATGCCGACGGCCGCGGAGGAGCCGGTGAGGCTGAGCACGAGCCAGTCCTGGGCGATGCGCTGCATCCAGGTGCCGGTGTTGGAGACGACCTGGCCCAGGAAGAACAGGCGGTAGTTCCTGACCTTCAGGGAGCTGAACATCGAGGACTTGCGGGGGGTGTCGGGGGCGGGCTGGGAGTCGTGGGCGGTCGGTGCGGGGGCGGAAGCTGCTCCGGATCCCGTACTCAAAAGGGTTCGCCTCCTTGCGGCTGACGTGCGTTACAGATGTGCGAGCTTCTCCAGCACGGGGGCGGCAGCGCGCAGCTTCGCCCACTCGTCCTCGTCGAGACCGTCGACCAGACGGGCCAGGAAGGCGTTCCGCTTGCGGCGGCTCTCCTCGAGCATGGCCTCGGCCTGCTCGGTCTGGGTGACGACCTTCTGGCGCCGGTCCTCGGGGTGCGGCTCCAGGCGGACCAGCCCCTTGGCTTCGAGCAGCGCGACGATGCGGGTCATCGACGGGGGCTGCACGTGCTCCTTGCGGGCCAGTTCGCCGGGGGTGGCGCTGCCGCAGCGCGACAGGGTGCCCAGCACCGACATCTCGGTGGGGCTGAGCGACTCGTCGACCCGCTGGTGCTTGAGCCGACGGGACAGGCGCATCACGGCGGATCGCAGCGAGTTCACGGCGGCCGCGTCGTCGCCATGGGTAAGGTCCGGCATGTTCTTTAGGATAGGTCATTACTCTCGCTAAAGACCACCCGGGACACGCACACCCCCCGTGACTCCGGCCACTCCCGTACGCCCGCATTCACTCATATGGGTGATACGGGCGGGGAACGTGACCCCTCGCGCGGAACCGGGCCGCGACCCTCGTCTGCATGGGGACCAGCGTGCTCAGCCTGCGCATGGACCGTGAGCTGCTCGAACGGCTCCGGTCCCACGCCGCGAAAAGAGGAATGAGCGTCCAGGACTATGTCGTCCGGACGCTCATCCGAAATGATTTCGACGAACGGTTCCAGGCCGCCGTCGAGGAGACGGAACGGTTCTACGGGGTCACCTGAGCCCCCGCCGCCGGATCCCGGCCGCCCGCCCCGGCCGCCGGCGTCCGCCGTGGGCCGGCGGCCCCGCGGATCAGGTCAGGCCCAGGGCCGGCATCAGGTAGTAGAAGGCGAAGACCGCCGAGACCACGTACATCGCCGCCGGGATCTCGCGGGCCCGGCCGACGGCCAGGCGCAGCACCACGAAGGTGATGAAGCCCATGCCGATGCCGTTGGTGATCGAGTACGTGAACGGCATCATCAGCATCGTCACGAAGGCCGGGACGGCGATCGTGTAGTCCGACCAGTCGATCTCCCGGATCGAGCCGGAGAGGATCAGGAAGCCGACCGCGAGCAGCGCCGGGGTGGCCGCCTGGGACGGGACCATGGTGGCGACCGGGGTGAGGAAGAGCGCCGCGGCGAACAGCAGGCCGGTGACGATGTTCGCGAACCCGGTGCGCGCGCCCTCGCCGACGCCCGCGGTGGACTCGACGAAGCAGGTGGTGCCCGAGGAGGAGGTCGCGCCGCCGGCCGCGACGGCGATGCCGTCGACGAAGAGGACCTTGTTGATGCCGGGCATCTGGCCCTCGGCGTTGGTCAGCTTGGCCTCGTCGCCGATGCCCATGATCGTGCCCATCGCGTCGAAGAACGACGACAGCAGCACGGTGAAGACGAACAGGACGCCGTTCAGCACGCCGACCTTGTGGAACCCGCCGAACAGGCTGACCTGGCCGACCAGGCCGAAGTCGGGGGTGGCGACGGGGTTGCCGGGCCACTTCGGGACGGTCAGGCCCCAGGACGGCACGTGCGCGACCAGGTCGACGATCACGGCCAGCACGGTCATCGCGATGATCGAGATCAGGATGGCGCCGGGCACCTTGCGCACCAGCAGGGCCAGGGTGAGCAGCACACCGAGGACGAAGACCAGGACCGGCCAGCCGTTGAGGTGGCCGTCGGCGCCGAGCTGGAGCGGGACGGTGGTGTGCGCCTCGTTCGGGATGCGGGAGACGAAGCCGGAGTCGACGAGGCCGATCAGCATGATGAACAGGCCGATGCCGATGGCGATGCCCTTGCGCAGCCCGAACGGCACGGCCGCCATCACGCGCTCGCGCAGCCCGCTCGCGACCAGCAGCATCACGACGAAGCCGGCCAGGACGACCATGCCCATGGCGTCGGGCCAGGACATGCGCGGGGCGAGCTGGAGGGCGACGACGGTGTTGACGCCGAGACCGGCGGCGAGCGCGATCGGGACGTTGCCGATGACGCCCATGAGCAGCGTGGTGAACGCCGCGGTCAGGGCGGTGGCCGTGACCAGCTGGCCGTGGTCCAGGTGGTGGCCGTACATGTCCGTCGCGCTGCCCAGGATGATCGGGTTCAGCACGATGATGTAGGCCATCGCGAAGAAGGTGGCGAAGCCGCCGCGCACCTCACGGGCCAGGGAACTGCCCCGCTCGGAGATCTTGAAGTAGCGGTCGAGAGCGCCGTAGGCGGGCGATGTTCCCGGCTTCTGGGGGGCGGGGACCTTGGCGGTGGCCGGGGTGGACATGCGGATGACCTCGTGGGATGCGGGAAGTACGTGAGTACCGGGCCGGGAAGGGGACCAAACATGGACGAGCCCCGCCGCTTCCCTCACCAGCAGGCTCCCCCCGGCCGCCCTGTTGGTGTTTCCTACGAAGAGAAGTAGCCAGACTCAGACCGTTTCAGTATGAACATATGAAGCGGAAAAGGCTATCTCCGCGCGTAGACCCCTGGTCCGCCCAGGAGCGGGCCCGGCGTCCGGTCCCGGACGGACGGCTGCTGACCGGCGCCCCGGACCGCGGGCGGCGGGCCGTAAGCTGAGCCCATGGCGAAGTGGACCCCCAAGCACGAGGCGCCGGAGCCCCTGGAGGGCCCCGTGGTCGCCACCATCACCGGCGGCACGATCGTCTGGTTCGTCCTCTTCCTGGTCCAGATCCCCTTCTACGGCTGGTTCGACGACCACGGCCACACCTGGTGGCTGTGGACCTGCCTGGCCGGCGGCGGCCTCGGCCTGATCGGCATCTGGTACGTGCGCAAGCGGGACGCGGCGATCAAGCGCGCGGCGGCGCACCGCGAGGCCGCCCCCGCGGGCCGCCCGGCGGCATCGGCGGAGTAGGCGCGGCGGCGGAACGGCGCAGCGGTCCCCGCGGCTCCCGTCCGCAGCCCCCGCAGCACGCCCCCTCGTCCCCGGGCCGGATCTTCGCCCCGCTCGACGAGTGAAGCCGCACATCCGCACGTACCGTCGGAAGCATGAGTCACACCGACGCCGGCGCGGAACTGGACCCGGTGCACCCCGTACCCGTCCCGCGGGCCGCCGCGAGCGGTCTGACCGGCGCCGAGGTCGCCGAACGCGTCGCCCGCGGCGAGGTCAACGACGTACCGGTGCGCAGCAGCCGCTCCCTCGCCGAGATCGTCCGAGCGAACGTCTTCACCCGCTTCAACGCGATCATCGGCGTGCTGTGGCTGGTCACCCTGTTCGTCGCGCCGATCCAGGACAGCCTGTTCGGCTTCGTGATCATCGCCAACACCGGTATCGGCATCATCCAGGAGTGGCGGGCCAAGCAGACCCTGGACTCGCTCGCCGTGATCGGGGAGTCCCGGCCCACCGTCCGGCGCGACGGCACCGCCACCGAGATCAGCACCTCGCAGATCGTCCTCGGCGACGTGATCGAGATCGGACCGGGGGACAAGGTCGTCGTCGACGGCACCTGCGTGGAGGCCGACGGGCTGGAGGTCGACGAGTCCCTGCTCACCGGTGAGGCCGACCCCGTCGTCAAACACCCCGGCGACCAGGTCATGTCCGGCAGTTTCGTCGTCGCGGGCGGCGGCGCCTTCCAGGCGGTCAAGGTCGGCCGCGAGGCCTACGCCGCCCAGCTCGCCGAGGAGGCCTCCCGCTTCACCCTCGTCCACTCCGAGCTGCGCACCGGCATCTCCACGATCCTCAAGTACGTCACGTGGATGATGGTGCCGACCGCGGTCGGTCTGGTCGTCAGCCAGCTCGTCGCGAAGAACGACGACCTCAAGGACTCCGTCGCGCGGACCATCGGCGGGATCGTGCCGATGGTCCCGGAGGGGCTGGTGCTGCTCACCTCCGTCGCCTTCGCCATCGGCGTCATCCGGCTGGGCCGCAAGCAGTGCCTGGTGCAGGAGCTGCCCGCCATCGAGGGCCTGGCCCGCGTCGACACCGTGTGCCTGGACAAGACGGGCACGCTCACCGAGGGCGGCATGGACGTCACCGGGCTGCGGATGCTGAACGGGCACGCCGAGCCGTACGTCCGCCAGGTGCTCGGCGCGCTCGGCGAGTCCGACCCGCGGCCCAACGCCTCCCTCCAGGCGATCATCGACGCCTGTCCGGACAGCGAGGAGTGGCGCTGCGTGGAGTCGCTGCCCTTCTCCTCCGCCCGCAAGTACAGCGGCGCCAGCTTCAGCGAGGGCGACGGCGAGTCCAGTACGTGGCTGCTGGGCGCCCCGGACGTGCTCCTGCCCGACGGCTCGCCCGCCCTCGCCGAGACCGGGCGGCTCAACGAGCAGGGGCTGCGCGTGCTGCTGCTGGCCCGCGCCGGGCGCGAGCTGGACGACCCGGAGGTGGCCGGGGACGTCACGCCCGCCGCGCTCGTCGTCCTGGAGCAGCGGCTGCGGCCCGACGCCGCCGACACCCTGCGCTACTTCGCCGACCAGGACGTCCGCGTCAAGGTCATCTCCGGGGACAACGCGGTCTCGGTGGGCGCGGTGGCCGCCAAGGCCGGGCTCACCGGCGCCGCCGTCGACGCGCGCCGGCTGCCCGCCGAACGCGACGGCCTGGCCGGCGAGGTGGACGAGGCGGCCGTGTTCGGCCGGGTCACCCCGCAGCAGAAACGGGACATGGTCGGCGCCCTCCAGTCGCGCGGGCACACCGTCGCCATGACCGGGGACGGCGTCAACGACGTCCTCGCCCTCAAGGACGCCGACATCGGTGTCGCCATGGGGTCCGGCTCGGAGGCCACCCGGGCGGTCGCCCAGATCGTCCTGCTGGACAACAGCTTCTCCGTGCTGCCCTCGGTGGTCGCCGAGGGCAGGCGGGTCATCGGGAACATCACGCGGGTCGCGACCCTGTTCCTGGTCAAGACGGTCTACTCGGTGCTGCTGGCCGTGCTGGTGGTGTGCTCGCAGGTGGAGTACCCGTTCCTGCCCCGGCACCTGACCCTGCTGTCCACGCTCACCATCGGCGTCCCCGCCTTCTTCCTCGCCCTCGCCCCCAACACGGAACGGGCCCGCCCGCACTTCGTCCGCCGGGTGATGCGCTACGCCGTCCCGGGCGGGATCCTGGCCGCCGTCGCGACCTTCGTGACCTACCTGATCGCCCGCCACCACTACACCGGCCCGAGCGCCCTGGACGCGGAGACCAGCGCGGCCACCCTCACTCTGTTCCTGATCTCCATGTGGGTGCTGGCGATCATCGCCCGCCCCTACACCTGGTGGCGGGTCCTCCTGGTGGCCGCCATGGGCGCGGCGTTCCTCGTCGTGCTGGCCGTGCCCGCGCTCCAGCGGTTCTTCGCCCTGAGACTGGTGGGGACGGCGATGCCCTGGCTGGCGGTGGGCATCGCCGTCGTGGCGGCGGCGGTGCTGGAGTTCCTGTGGAAGTGGGTGGGGCGCCGCTTCCCGGTGTAGCCCCTGCGGCCGGGGGTCAGTCGAACCAGCGGTCGCGGGCCAGTTCCTCCGTGCGGGACGGGTCCTCCAGGAGGGCGGCGACCTCGAAGCGGCGGGGCCACTGGCCAGCGGCCCAGGCGAGGCCCGCGGCGACACCCTCAAGGGTGGCCGCGTGCAGGACGCCGTCGCCGGTCAGGCGCCAGTCCAGTTCGGTGCCGTCGACGACGAGTTCCTCGTGCTCGACGTAGGTGACGGGCGTACGGGGACCGAGCAGGACGCCCACCGGCTCCGGTACGCCGTGCTCGGTGCCCTCGGAGTCCACCGAGCCGGGCACCGACTCGCTCAGCCGCCGCACCTGGAACAGGTCGGCCAGTGCGGCGGCGAGCGCGGGCCGCACCGGCAGCAGCGGGACGCCCGCCGTGAAGGGCAGCAGGTCCGGGGAGTCGCAGACCACCGCGTCGGCCGCGTCGACGACCTCGACCCGGCCGTCGACGACCGCCCGCACCTCGTCGGGCAGGGTCACCCGCTCCGGGTCCAGCTCGGCCAGCGCGCCGTACAGGGCGTGCAACTGGGCGGCGCTCACCGGGCGTTCGGGGTCGGCGAGGCGGTCGAGGAGTTCGGCGGCGCCGCCCGGCTCGTCCAGCAGGGCGGCGACGGAGGTGCGCACGCCCAGCGCGCGCAGCACCTGCTCGTCGTCGAAGCCGGTCGCGTCGGCCTCGTCGTACAGGCCGCGCAGCAGCGGGTCGGAGCCGGCGGCGCGCAGACCGGCCGGGCGGCGTCCGCCGAGCACCGGGTGTCCGCGCAGCCACCAGGCGGTGTAAGGACGTACGACCTCGTGGGTGCCGTCCGGCAGCAGGATCCGCACCGGCTGGGTGAGCGCGTCGCGCAGCGGCGGCCGGGCGAGCAGGGACAGGGCCCGCGGCCACTGGTCGTCGTCGACGAGGTCCAGGTCGCGCACGGCGACGAGTTCGGTGGCGACCGGCGGGACCGGGGAGTCGGGGAAGCGGTCGAGGACGTCCTCGGACCACACGTCGACCGCGTCGAGCAGTCCGGGGTCGTCGGGCTCGGGGAAGTCCCCCTCGCGGGGCTCCAGTTCGTCCGGGTCGAGGACGACGTCGGTGGCGCGGACGAGCGCGAAGTCCACGAGCACCCCGCAGGCGGCCAGCGGCTCCTCGCCCCACCTGGCGGCCAGTTCGGCGTCCACGGCGGGGAGTTCGCCCTCGCGCATGACCTCGGCGAACGGGCCGCCGGGGAAGACCAGTTCGCCGGCCGGGGCGAGTTCGCCGTCCTCGTCGGGCAGGGCGAGCGCGCCCAGCCACGGCTCGTCGCCGGGTTCCAGCCGGGCGTCGCGGACCAGGGCGAGGACGGTGTCGGCGAGTTCCTCGGCGTCCGGGGCGTCCTCGTCCCACGCGCCGGCGTCCTCGTCGAGGGAGGCGGCGACCGCGGCCCGCACCTGCGGGGTGGTGAGCACCGCGCGCGGCGTGGCGGGCAGCGCGCCCAGCTTCTCGAGGATCGGGTGGGCGGCGTCCGGGTGGGCGACCTTCAGGCCGAGGCGGGCCAGCACGTCCGGGTCGGCGGAGGCGCCGGCGTCCGGGGCGGGCAGCAGCACCTGCCGGGGCCCGATCGTCGTACGGCCGTCCGCCAGGGGCACGGGCAGCCCGGAGAGCCGGTCCGGGTCGACACCGGCCAGGCTGTCGTACAGCCGCCGCCACCACCGCGGTTCCTTCTCCAGGCCGGCCAGCCGGTCCACGGCTTCGGTCAGCGGCACCCGGGCCACGCCCAGGGTGCGCAGCTCCGTGCGCCGTTCGAGTCCGGCGGGCAGCAGGGTGGGCAGCACCTCGGCGAGCACCCGCACGGTCTCGGCGCCCGCGCCCTCCACCACCTCGGCGTCGCGGGGCCGCAGCGAGACGGGCAGGTCGTCCGCGTCCTGCTCCTGGACCGGCCCGGCGGCGGGCGGCAGGAAGGAGGTGCGCGGCAGGCGTTCCAGCACGGCCTGCCGCAGCGTGCCGTCCAGTTCACCCTTGCCGAGCGGGCCGGGCACCAGGGCGATGAGGGCCTCGGTCACCGGCCGCCAGTCGGCGAGGAGCCCGGCGTAGGCGTCGGCGGCGCGCTGCGCGAGGAAGTCGGTGAGCGGTCCGGGCGCGGTGTGCCGGCGGGTGGTGTCCAGCGGGAACGACGCGATGAGCAGGGCGGGCACGCCGAGCGGTTCGTCGCTGGGCGTGGGCGCGTGCACGACCGGGCTGGTGCGCGGGGCGAGCGGGTGGCCGTCGGCGTCGACGGGGACGGCCCAGGTGAGGGACCAGTGGGGCCGCAGCCGCTCCTCCACCGGCCGGTCGGCCAGGAGTTCGGGGGTCAGCGGCCCGTGCGCGGCGGCCGTACGCCACCGGGTGGTGCCCTGCGCGCTGTCCTCGACGACGGTCAGCGCGCCCTCGGTGCGGCGGCGCAGGGTGCGCGCGGCGGCGTCACCGATCTCGACGACGACCTCCTCCAGGCCGGGCAGGGCGAGGAGCAGGGCGTCGTCGACGGCGTGCAGCAGCCGTTCGGCGAGGCCGGCGGCGGCCGTGTCGCGCAGCGGCAGGATGACGACCGTGTCGTAGGGGCCGGGCGCGGTCCCCTCGGCGGCGAACGGGAGCCGCAGCAGCGGCACATGGCCGTCGCGGCGGCGGATCTCGTCGCCGAGGCCGGGGCTGTGCCGGGCGGTCTCCTCGGCCAGGCCGCGGGCCTCGGCCAGCGACCAGCGCACCCCGCCGTGCCGGCCGACGACGGCGGGCTCGTCGGTGACGGCGAGCACGGCGGCGAAGCCGACGCCGAAGCGGCCCACGGAGGGCAGGTCCGAGGCCGCGGTGTCCCGCTTGGCGGAGGCGCGCAGCGTGGACAGCGACTCCACGCCGGACGCGTCCAGCGGGGCGCCGGTGTTGGCGGCGACGAGGACGCCGTCGCGCAGGGTCAGCCGCAGCCGGCCGGGCACGCCCGCGCGGGCGGCGGCGTCGGCGGCGTTCTGCGCCAGCTCGACGACGAGCCGGTCCCGGTAGCCGCCGAGGACCAGGTCCTCCTCGGCGTTGGCGTCCTCACGGAACCTGGCCGGGCTGGTCGCCCACGCGTCCAGCACGCCGCGCCGCAGACGCGCGGTCCCGAACGGGTCTCCCCCGGCGGAGGGCTGCACCAACATGCTCACGTTCATTCTCCTCATGAGGGTGCCCCGACGGTACCGCGCGGCGCAGGGCGCCACCGGGCCCGGCGCAGACCGCGCCGGGCGGCGGGGGACGCCGGGAAATCCGAGAGCCGCCAGGTCCCGTCGAGAGGTCCGGCGTCCCCCAGGGTGCCTACGAGTGCCCCAGTTCGGCGGTCTCGTCGTCGGCGACGGGCACCGAGCCCGAGTCGCGCGCCGGGCGCAGCGGGAACGGGTCCACGCGGGTCTCGTCGACCACCGGCGCAGCCGGCTGCGGGGGCTTGGGCATGACGGCCGCCTCGGAGTGGCCGCCGCACCCGTACGCCAGGGAGACGACCCGCCCGTCGGCCGGGGAGAACTCGTTGGCGCAGACACCGAACGCCTGGCCCAGCGAGCCGCCGATCGGCGTCAGGAAACCGCAGCTCACACAGGACGCCGGGGCCGCCTGGGCCATCGGGGTCCTGGCGCCGTACGCCTCTTCCCAGCGGTCGGCGGCGGCATGCAGGCCGTAGCGGGACAGGACCCGGGCCCGGCGCATGCCCAGTTCCTCGGCGACCGCGGCGATCGAGCCGCGGGAGGGGGCCGTGGGCAGGTTGCGCGGGGGGCCCGCGGTGACGTCGGCGTCCTCGGCCTCCGCCAGCTCCGCCATCTCCTCGGAGACCGCGGAATTCGGCGCGGGCTCGTCCTCCCCGGAGAAACCGGGCTCCAGACGCAGGTCCTCGGCGTCGGTGGGCAGCAGGTCGCCGGGGCCCATGTCGCCGGGGCGCAGCCGCTCGCTCCAGGGCACCCACTCGGGGGCGAGCAGGGCGTCGGGGCCGGGCAGCAGGACGGCCTCGTCCAGGGTGACGATCTTGGCGCGCGAGGCGCGGACCACGGTCACCGCCCAGCGCCAGCCGCGGTAGCCGGGCTCCTTGCACTCGAAGAAGTGCGTGACGACGCGGTCGCCCTCGGACACCAGGCCGGAGTGCTCGCCGACGACGCCGGGGGCCGCCGCCTCCTCGGCTGCGGTCCGGGCGAGGTCGACCGCCTCGGCGCACAGGCGGTCGGGGGTGCGGCTTCGCGTGGTCGCTGCGCTCACAGGTATCGCTTCTCTCCTACGCCGTCTCTCGGGTGCGCCGGCCTGAAGGCGGCGGGGCGGACGGAGCGGACCCTGGACCGCGTCGACGTCCGCGCCCGATCGCGCTCGGGCGCACCTACGTCATCCATTCTGCGGTATGCACGTAAGGCGCGCGGCCGAGAACGTTCGCCACGGCGCGCTACGCACGCTACCTTCTCGCCGCCGCTGGGCCTACACCGACGGTGGGTTCAACCCCGCGCGGCGGGGTCCGGGGGGAGAGGCCGGGGACGATCCGAGGTGGACCCGGAGGGCTCCGGGGCCGGTCCGGACAGGCCGGGGGCGGGACCCGGGGGCCCGCGGCCGGTCCGGGCAGGCCGGTGACAGGCCGGGGCGGGGACGGGGACCCGCGGCCGGGCAGGCCGGCGTGGCCCTGGGACCGGGCCGGACCCGCCGGGGGGACGCGCCGCGCACCGGCCCGGTGGGCCGGAGGACGGCACAGGGCCGCCCCGGACGGCCGGAGCCGGACTGCCGCCGGCCGGGGACGCCTGGGAACGTCTGGGGGCCTCCGGGCCCCGGTCCCGTGGGCCAGGGGCGGGAGGGCCGGGACGGTCCGGGGTCGCCCGAGGGCCGGTTCGGGGCCGTCGGGGACGGGGCCGCGCCCCGCGCCGGGCCCCTCGGGCATCGCCGCCGGACCGGTCGGCGCCGCACCGGGCGAGGCTGATCCGGGGCGGAGGCGGCCCCGTCGAGGTCGGGCCCGGCTCGAAACCCGCGATCCGGACCGGGGCCGGAATCGGGACCGGCGCCGGAATCGGGGCCCGGGCCGGAATCGGGGCCGGAATCGGGACCGGTGCCGAACCGTGAGCGGGGCCGAACCGTGAGCGGTGCGGGGCGGCCGGGAGGGGCGCGGGGGCTCGTAGGGGCGCGGGCGGGGTGGGGCTGTTGGGGGCCGTCCGTCGTCGATCCGGGCCGTAATGGCGCTAGGCGCGGTCGTATCGGGGCACTATGACGGGGTGGCAGCCGCGAGGACGCCCCCGGAGACCGCAGGGCTCGGTGAGCCCGAGGGGTTGGCGGAGGGCAGCAGCCGGGGCAGCGGTTCGGGCCGGTTCGGCGGGTCCGTCCGCGCGGTGGGCCGTGCCCTGCGCCTGCCGGTCACCGGCACGGTCCGCGGCATCCGCCGCGCCACGCACGCGCACGGCGCCGGCGAGTCCGGGCTCGGCAAGCTGATCGAGCTGCACGCGGTGAACGGTGCCGGCGACATCATGATCACCGTGGCGCTCGCCTCCACGGTCTTCTTCTCGGTCCCCACCGACGAGGCGCGCGGCCGGGTCGCGCTCTACCTGGCCATCACCATGGCGCCGTTCACCGTCCTCGCGCCGGTCATCGGCCCCCTGCTGGACCGGCTGCCGCACGGGCGGCGCGCCGCGATGGCCGCCGCGATGCTGGCCCGCGCGCTGCTCGCGCTGATCATCGCGGGGGCCGCGGCCGGCGGCGGCCTGGAGCTGTATCCCGCGGCCCTCGGCGTGCTGGTCGCCTCGAAGGCGTACGGCGTGGTCAGGAGTGCCGTGGTGCCGCGGCTGCTGCCCCCGTCGTTCTCCCTGGTCAAGGCGAACTCGCGGGTGACGCTGGGCGGGCTGCTCGCCACCGGCGTGGCCGCGCCCATCGGGGCGGGACTGCACCTGGTCGGGCCGCGCTGGCCGCTGTACGGCGCCTTTGTGATCTTCGTCGCGGGAACGTTCCTCTCCTTCTCGCTGCCCCGCAAGGTCGACTCGGCCAAGGGCGAGGACCGGGCGCGGCTCGCGGCCGACGCCGAACGGCCGCACGGGCCGCGCCGCAGGCCGCCCAAGCGCCCCGGCCTGCGCAGCGTCGGCACGGCCGTCACCCACGCCCTGGCCGCGAACGCGGCGCTGCGCTGCCTGTCCGGCTTCCTGATCTTCTTTCTCGCCTTCCTGCTGCGCGAGCACCCGCTGGCCGGCGAGAGCGCGGCGGTGTCGCTGGGGATAGTGGGCGTCGCCGCGGGCACGGGCAACGCGCTCGGCACCGCGGTCGGCGCGTGGCTGCGCTCGCGCGCCCCGGAGCTGATCGTCGTGACGGTCGTGGCGATCGTGCTCGGGGTGGCGGTCACCGCGGCCGTGTTCTTCGGCGCGTTCCTGGTGGCGTGCCTGGCCGCGTTCGCCGGGTTCGGGCAGGCGCTGGGCAAGCTGTCGCTGGACGCGCTGATCCAGCGGGACGTGCCGGAAGTGGTGCGCACCTCCGCGTTCGCCCGCTCCGAGACGCTGCTGCAGATGGCCTGGGTGCTGGGCGGCGCGATCGGCATCGTCCTGCCGCTCAACGGCGTACTGGGCCTGTCGGTGGGCGCGGCGATCGTCGCGGCCGGCTGGCTCCCCACGGCGCGCGGGCTGCTCGCCTCCGCCCGCCGCGGCACGGACACCGGCCCTCCCCGGGCGGCCTGACCCCCTCGGGGGGCGGCCCCAGGGGCGCCGGGCCCTGCCCGCCGGGCCGGTCGGGCGGCACGCCGTACCCCCGCGTGGCCGGAGGGCTGGACGCGCCCGATAGCCTTCGGCCATGACCTCGCTGCAATCCGCTGTGCGACGCCGCCGCGCCGTCGCCGCCGCCGGCGCCGTTTCCGCCGGACTGCTTCTCCTGACGGCCTGCGACAAGCCGACGCCGATGGCCACGATCACCGTCGGCGACGACTCGGTGCACTCGGAGGCCACCTGCTACAACGACGGCAAGGCGATCAAGACCGCCGACCTGCCGAAGTGCCTGAAGTCGGACAAGACGATCAAGGTCGACCCCGACGAGACCGTCCGTCTGGGCGTCGACCCGGACATCGCGGACAAGGGCTGGGCCGTCCTGATGAACGGTCAGCCGCTGACCGACACCAGCAAGAAGACGTACACCACCATTCCGGGCAGCGTGTTCTTCAACCCCCAGTACGGCGCCAGCGGGAACTCCACCTGGATCGCCATCAAGGAGGGCGACAAGGACGTGACGGGCGTGTGGTCCTTCAAGCTGCAGAAGGACTCCTGACACGTCCTCCGTACGCGTACTCGTCGCCACCGCCGTCCCGGCCGAACGGGACGCGGTGGCACGGGCGTTCACGGAACCGGTGCGTGAACTGGCGCTGCCCGCGACGACCGTGCACCGCTTCGGCGGGTACGACCTGATCGCCGCCGGGGTCGGGCCGGCCCTCGCCGCCGCCTCCACCGCGACCGCCCTCACGGCCGCCGCGCTCGGCGGCACCCCGTACGGCCTGGTCGTCTCCGCGGGCATCGCGGGCGGCTTCCCGCCCGGCCGGGAGCCGGGCGCGGACCCCCGGACGACCACCGCCGCGCACACCGCGACGGACGGCGGCGCGCCGCCCGCCGCGGCTGCCGGGGCGCCCGTCGGGTCGCTCGTCGTCGCCGACGAGATCACCGCCGCCGACCTGGGTGCCGAGACCGGTGACGGGTTCCTGCCGGTGACCGACCTCGGCTTCGGCACCGTCACCCACCGTCCCCCCGAATCACTCGTACGGGCAGCCGCCGCCGCGACCGGCGCGGCCACCGGCACGGTGCTGACCGTCTCGACGGTGACCGGCACCGCCGCCCGCGCCGGTGCCCTGCGCGCCCGCCACCCCCGCGCCCTCGCCGAGGCCATGGAGGGGTTCGGCGTCGCCGAGGCGGCCGGTGCGCACGGCGTCCCCGTCCTGGAGCTGCGCGCGGTCTCCAACCCGGTCGGGCCGCGCGACCGCGCCGCCTGGCGCATCGGCGACGCGCTCGCGGCCCTGACCGAGGGCTTCGGGAAGCTCGTCCCCGTACTGGAGAGTTGGAAGCCACATGAGCCCGCAGAATCCTGAGCAGTTGCAGATCGCCTACTCGCCCTGCCCCAACGACACCTTCGTCTTCGACGCCCTCGCCCACGGCCGCGTCCCGAACGCGCCCGCCCTCGACGTCACCTTCGCCGACATCGACGTCACCAACGGCATGGCCGAGCGCGGCGAGCTGGACGTGCTGAAGGTGTCGTACGCGGTGCTGCCGTACGTGCTGGGCGAGTACGCGCTGCTGCCGTGCGGCGGCGCGCTCGGCCGGGGCTGCGGGCCGCTGGTGCTGACCCGCGAGCCGGAAGCCGGCCTCCAGGGGCGCACGGTCGCGGTGCCCAGCGAGAAGTCGACGGCGTACCTGCTGTTCCGGCTGTGGGCGGCGGACACCGTGCCCGGCGGGGTGGGCGAGATCGTCGTGATGCCGTTCCACGAGATCATGCCGGCCGTGCGGGACGGGAAGGTCGACGCCGGTCTGGTGATCCACGAGGCGCGCTTCACGTACCAGAACTACGGTCTGCACAAGCTCGCCGACATGGGCGAGCACTGGGAGGCCACCACCGGGCTGCCCATCCCGCTCGGCGCGATCATCGCCAAGCGGTCGCTGGGCGCGGACACGCTGAACCGGCTGGCCGAGTCGGTCCGCGCCTCGGTGCGCGCCGCCTGGGACGACCCCGAGGCGTCGCGGCCGTACGTCATGGAGCACGCCCAGGAGATGGACCCGGCCGTCGCCGACCAGCACATCGGGCTGTACGTCAACGAGTTCACCGCCGACCTGGGCGAGGACGGCTACGCGGCGGTCCGCGGGCTGCTCACCCGGGCGGCGGCCGAGGGACTCGTACCGCCCCTCGGCCCGGACGCGCTGTCCTTCCCCTGACCGGCTCCGACGGCGCCGCCGGCACCGCGGCGGGGACCGTGACCCGGACCGGCCGGCCGGGTCACACGTCCAGCTGGTCGGCGACCGCGCGCAGCAGTCCGGCGACCTTCTTGCCGGAGGCCTTCTCGGGGTAGCGCCCGCGCTCCAGGGTCTGGCCGACGCTCTCCAGGAGCGTCGTCAGATCCTGGACGATCGAGAGCAGCTCGTCCGGCTTCTTGCGCTGCGCCGCCGCGACCGAGGGGGCCGGTTCGAGAAGCGTCACGGTCAGGGCCTGGTCGCCGCGCTGACCGGCGACCACTCCGAACTCCACCCGCTGTCCCGGCTTGAGCGTGTCTACTCCGGCGGGAAGGACCGAGGAATGGACGAAGACGTCGCCGCCGTCGTCGCGGGAGAGGAAGCCGAAGCCCTTCTCGCTGTTGAACCACTTGACCTTGCCAGTCGGCAAAGCACACACTCCCTCGATCGGTCCCGGACGCCGTTGAACTGCCGACGAACCACCTTACCGGGGCTCTCCCCACCCGATCACGCCCTTAACCACGCCCCGTAACGGGGCCGGGAGCCCGCGCGCCCCGGGTGGCGCAAAAGAGGCGCACGGCCGCGCGGACCGCCCGTCGGCACCGCGTCCGCCCTGCCTGCCCGGTGACGCCGGCGACCGCCCGCGGGCGTCGCCGGGACGCCGCCCGTGCCCCGGCCCCCGCCCGGTACGGGGCGCGGGGAACTACCCTGGGCGGGTGCGTGACAAGACCCCAGCGAATCCCGCCCCCGGTGACCGGCTGATCCGGGCCGGTGCCCTCGTCTTCTTCCTCGGCGCGCTCTGCACCATGGTGACGGTGGCGCCTTTGTTCTTCGGCGCGAAGCCCTTCCCGGCCTACATGTTCGGGCTGAGCATGCTCATGGCCGTCGGCTTCCTGATCGCCGCCGGCGGCGTGTTCCAGTCGATCGCCGCGGGCCGCCGGCAGGCTCGCGGCGACGCCGGGTAGGCGGGGCGCACCCGGGCCGCCGGTCGCGTGTCTAGGCCGAAAAACGCGGGCCGGGCCGCGCGCCGGTCTCTTCGCCGGACCCCGCGCCCGCCTCTTCGGCGGCCCCTTCACCGGACTGCGCGTACTCCGAGAGCCAGGCCGGGAACGCGGTCAGGCCGGTGAGGACGACGTCCGCGCCGGCCGAGCGCAGTTCCTCCGCGTCGCACGGGCCGGTGGCCACCGCCACCGACAGGGCGCCGGCCGCGCGGGCGCCGCGTACGTCGCCCACGTGGTCGCCGACGTACACCCGGGCGCCGTACTCGCGCAGTGCCTGCGCCTTCTGCTCGGCCCACAGGCCGCCGATCACCGCGTCCGGCTCGATGCCCAGGTGCTCCAGGTGCAGCTTGGCGTTCGGCTCGTACTTGGCGGTCACGACGATCGCCCGTCCCCCGGCCCGCCGTACGGCCGCGACCGCCTCCCGCGCACCCGGCATCGCGAGCGTGGGCGTGACGGCGGTCGCCGGGTAGATCTCCCGGTACAGGTCCGCCACGGCCGCCACCCGCTCGGCCGGGAACCAGTTGACCAGCTCGTCCTCCAGCGGCGGCCCGAGCCGCGTGACCACCAGGTCGGCGTCGACGGGCGTCCCGGTCCGCGCGGACAGCTCCACGTAACAGGCGTGGATGCCGGGGCGCGAGTCGATGAGGGTCATGTCGAGGTCGAACCCGACGGTCAGCGGACGCGAGGTGGTGTGGGCCATGGGGGCCATTGTGCCCAGGGGGCCGGGCGGGCGTACGGCCGGACCGGATCCCGGACCCCCTCGGGGCGGCGCTACCGCCGGCGCTGCGAGCGCCAGAGCAGGAACAGGGCCGACAGCACGGCCGCCGCACGGACCACCCACGGCCAGGTGTGGGCGACCGCGTCGTTCATCTGGCCCTGGGCGATGGGAGTGCCCCAGCGGCCGTCCTGGCGGCCCCACAGCCACACGAGCCCCGCGGCCAGGGCCAGCGCGGGCATGCCCATGACGGCCCACTTGGACTCCGTGGGGGTCAGCCGCCGGGATCCGTACGCGATGACCCAGCCGAACAGCAGCGCGAACGGGTTGCCGGTCACCGCACCACCCACCAGCAGCGCGGCGGCGAGCAGGAGCAGCGGGTTGCTCCACCTCCCGGCGGGGCCCGCCTGCCCGCCCGCGCGCCGGGGCAGCAGGGGGAAGCGGCGCCGGGGGGCCGCTTCCGGTGCGGCCGCCGCGTCCTCCCCCGCGACCGCCGCGGGCGCGGGCTCCGCCGCCGCGGGCTCCTTGGGCGGCGGGGCCTTGAGCAGGTCGGGGATCTCCACACCGCCGACGAAACCGGCCGGGACGTCGTCCCCGAGCCCGAACGGGCTGCCCTGCGTGCGCCACCAGCCGTCGCGGGGCAGCGCGGCGGCCAGGTCGTCCGCGGTCGCCAGGTGCGGCGGGACGGCGCCGCCGGCCGGCGGTGCGGGGGCCGCCTCCGGGCGGGCCGGACGCGGCCTGGGCACGACCCGGCGCAGCCCCCTCGGCCTCTCCCGCTCCGGTTCCGGATCCGCGGCGGGCCCGGTTCCCGTCTCCTGCCCTCTCCGGGCGGGTCCGCCGGGGGCGGGGCCCGGCTCGCGCTGCACGGGCACGGCGGGGCCCTGGGGCCATGCGGTTCCGGGGCCGCCGGCGCCGGGGGTGCCCGGGGCGGCTCCCGGACCGGCGGTGCCGCCGCCCGCCGCCGCGACGACGTCGTCGGGGCTGCCCAGGCGGTCCAGGATGCGGCGGACGGCGGCGGGACTGTCGACGGCCGCCTTCGCCCGGCACCGGTCGATCTCGTTGCGCAGCTCCGACACGAGCCGCATCCGGGTGGCCGAGGACAGCTGGCGCTGCTGCGCGACGTCCCCGACGCGGCTCAGATACTCGTAGACGACCTGGTCGCTCTCGATCCCCACGAACCCCTCCGGGGCGGCTGGCCGATGACCCCGTGGCACGACGGTACCGCGTGCGCGGCGCCCACCGTAGCCACCGGCGACCGTGGCCGACGGCGACCGCACCACCGCCCGCACGGCCGGGACCCTGCCACCGCCGGCACACCCGGGAACCCGACGCCGCCCGCACAGCCGGGAGCCGGTCGCCACCCGCGCACCGGCTGCCCGCCACCGCCGGACAGCCGGAACCCGCCACCGCGGGCACGCCGGCCCGTCCGGAACCCGCCACCGCGTCCGCACCCGCCGCCCGCCACCGCCCGCCACCGCCGGGAACCCGCCACCGCGTGGCCGCCCCACGCCCGGAACCGCGTCCACACCCGGCCACCCGCCCGGCCGCCCGCCACCGCCCGCACGCCCGGCCGCCCGCCACCGGTCTCGCCGCCCGCACCCCCGGAGGGCCTGCCGCCGCCCGCTCGCACGGGCCCCCGTGCCGGTGCCGCCGCCCGCGTGCCCGGGCTGCGCCGCCGGCCCCGTCGCCGCCGCGTGCCTGCCGGGCCGTCGCGGGCACCCGCTACCGTGGGTCGGATGAGCAGCGATGAGAAACCGGCGGCAGCCCCCCGCTCGCTCGCGGAGGCGCTCCGGGCGCGGGACGACGCCTCCCTGACCGCGCTGCTGCGCAGCCGCCCGGACCTCATCACGCCGGTCCCCGCCGACCTCACCCAGCTCGCCACCCGCGCCGGCACCCGCGCCTCGGTGGTGCGGGCCCTGGAGCGGCTGGACCGGTTCGCCCTCCAGACGGCGGAGGCGCTGGCCGTGGCGGGCGACCCGGCGGCGTACGGCGAACTGCTCGGCCTGATGGCCGGGGACGAAGGGGACGCCGCCGTCGCCGCCGCGCTGCCCCGCGCGCTCGGCACGCTGCGCGAGCAGGCCCTGGTCTGGGGCGACGACGACCGGCTGCGCCTGGTGCGCACCGCCCGGGAACTGCTCGCCCCCTCCGCGCAGCACCCCTCCCCCACCGGACTCGGGCCGACGGTGCAGGAGGCCACGGCGGGCATGTCGCCGGGCCGCATCCAGGAGATCGTGACCGCCGCCGGGCTGCCCTCCACCCACGACTCCGTCTCCGCGGTCGCCGCGCTCACCGCGCTGTTCACCGACCGGAAGCGGATGGCCGCGCTGCTGGCGACGGTGCCGGACGACTCCCTGGACGTCCTCGAACGCCTCGTGTGGGGACCCCCGTACGGGCAGGTCACCGCCGATCCCGCGCCCCGGCTGCGGCTGCTGATGGACCGCGGACTGCTGCTGCCCACGGCGCCCGGCACGGTCGTGCTGCCCCGCGAGGTGGCGCTGCACCTGCGCGCGGGCCGGGCGCACCGCGCCCCCGAGCCGGTGCCGCCCGCCGTGACCGCGGCGGCCGCGCACCGCCCGCAGATCGTGGACGCGACGGCGGCCGGGCAGGCGTACACGGCGCTGGCCACCGTCGAGGAACTGCTGAAGGACTGGGACGAGGGCGGTCCGACCGTGCTGCGCGCGGGCGGCCTGAGCGTGCGCGACCTCAAGCGCACCGCCGTCGCGCTGGACGTGTCCGAGCCGGTCGCCGCGTTCTGGCTCGAACTCGCCTACGCGGCCGGGCTGCTGGCCTCGGACGGGGACGTCGAGGAGCGGTACGCGGCGACCCCCGCCCACGACGAGTGGCTGGAGCGGCCCCCGGCCGACCGCTGGGCGCACCTGGCCGGGGCGTGGCTGTCGGCGACGCGGACGCCGGGTGTGGTCGGCGGGCGGGACGCGAAGGACCGCACGCTGTCCGCGCTCGGCCCGGGGCTGGACCGCTCGGCCGCCCCGGAGGTACGGCGCCGCGTGCTGTCCCTGCTGGCCGGTCTGCCCGAGGGCACCGCCCCGGACCCCGAGTCGGTCCTCGCCCGGCTGCGCTGGGAGCGTCCGCTGCGCGGGCCGCAGCGCGATCAGGACCACGACCTGCGGGAGCGCCTCGCCCGGTGGACGCTGTCCGAGGCCGAGCTGCTGGGCGTCACCGGGCGGGGCGCGCTGTCCGCGCACGGCAGGGCGCTGCTGGGGGCACCGCCCGCGGCTGCCCCGGCACCGGCGGCCGAGCCCACCGGGCCGGGGGACAAGCTGCCCGTCCACCACCGGGCCGATGCCGCCGGCGCCCCGGGCGCCGTCCCGTCCGTCTCCCCCGCCCCCGCCGTTCCGTCCGCCGCCGAGCAGGCGGACTCCGCGGCCGCCGCCGCACGCCTGCTCGCGCCGCTGCTGCCCGAGCCGCTGGACCACGTCCTGCTCCAGGCGGACCTGACGGCGGTGGCGCCCGGCCCGCTGCGACGGCCGCTGGCCGATGTGCTGGGCGTGCTCGCGAACGTGGAGTCCAAGGGCGGCGCGACGGTCTACCGGTTCACCCCGGCCTCGGTGCGGCGCGCCCTGGACGCCGGCCGCACCGCCGCCGACCTGCACGCCTTCCTCGCCCAGCACTCCCGCACGCCGGTCCCGCAGCCGCTCGCGTACCTGATCGACGACGTGGCCCGGCGCCACGGGCACCTGCGGGTGGGCGCCGCGTCGGCCTACGTGCGCTGCGACGACGACGCGCTGCTGAACGAGATCCTCGCCGACAAGCGCTCGGCCGGCCTGCGCCTGCGCCGTCTCGCCCCGACCGTGCTGGCCACGCCCGCCGACCCGGCCGCCCTCCTGGAGGGCCTGCGCGCGATGGGGTACGCCCCGGCGGCGGAGTCCGCCGAGGGGGACGTCCTGATCGCACGGGCCGACTCCCACCGCACCCCGCCGCGCACCGCCCCCGCACCGGTCCCGGACGGCCCGCCCGTCCCCGACGCCACGCTGCTGTCGGCGGCCGTGCGCGCGATCCGGGCGGGCGACCTGGCCTCCACCGCGCCGCGCAAGGCGACCGCGTCGGCCGCGGCAGACGGCGACCTGCCCCGCACCAGCTCCGCCGAGACGCTGGCCACCATGCAGGCCGCCGTCCTCACCGGCGAGGCCCTGTGGATCGGCTACGTCAACGCCGAGGGCACCGCCGGCCAGCACGTCATCGCCCCCATCCGGGTCGAGGGCGGCTTCGTGACGGCGTACGACCACACGGCGGACGAGGTGCGCACCTACCCCCTGCACCGGATCACCGGGGTGGCCGAGCTGGAGCCGGACGCCGGCTGAGGGACGCCATGACCTTCCGCGGCCCCGGCGCGGGCCGCCCGGGGGCCGCCCGGCGCTCCGGTTGCGGTCCGGCCGCTCCGCCTGCGGTCCGGCGGGGTCCGGCGGGGTCCGGTCCCTCTCCGGCCGTCGGCCGCCCGCCCGTCGTGAGGGGCCCGGCCCGCGCGGCCGGTGGTGCACACTGGAGTTTTGGCCGAGCCGTCCGGCCGCGTCAGCGAAAGGGTGCCGCGCGTGAATGGTCCGTTGATCGTCCAGTCCGACAAGACCCTGCTCCTGGAGGTCGACCACGAGCAGGCCGACGACTGCCGCCGCGCCATCGCCCCCTTCGCCGAGTTGGAGCGGGCGCCCGAGCACATCCACACCTACCGGGTGACACCGCTGGGCCTGTGGAACGCGCGGGCGGCCGGCCACGACGCCGAGCAGGTCGTGGACGCCCTCGTGCAGTACAGCCGCTACCCGGTGCCGCACGCGCTGCTCGTCGACATCGCCGAGACGATGGACCGGTACGGACGGCTCACCCTCAGCAAACACCCCGCGCACGGCCTGGTGCTGACGACGACGGACCGGCCGGTGCTGGAGGAGGTCCTGAAGTCCAAGCGGATCGCCCCGCTGGTCGGGACCCGCATCGACGCGGACACCGTGGCCGTGCACCCCTCCGAGCGCGGACAGATCAAGCAGACGCTGCTGAAGCTGGGCTGGCCGGCCGAGGACCTGGCCGGGTACGTCGACGGCGAGGCGCACCCGATCGAGCTGGCCGAGGACGGCTGGGCGCTGCGGCCCTACCAGAAGCAGGCCGTGGAGAACTTCTGGCACGGCGGCAGCGGTGTGGTCGTCCTGCCCTGCGGGGCCGGCAAGACCCTGGTCGGCGCGGGCTCGATGGCGCAGGCCAAGTCCACCACGCTGATCCTCGTCACCAACACCGTCTCCGCCCGGCAGTGGAAGCACGAGCTGGTGAAGCGGACCTCGCTGACCGAGGACGAGATCGGCGAGTACAGCGGGACCCGCAAGGAGATCCGGCCGGTCACCATCGCCACCTACCAGGTCCTCACCACCCGGCGGAAGGGCGTCTACCCGCACCTGGAGCTGTTCGACTCCCGGGACTGGGGGCTGATCGTCTACGACGAGGTGCACCTGCTGCCCGCGCCGGTCTTCAAGTTCACCGCCGATCTCCAGGCCCGGCGGCGGCTCGGTCTGACCGCGACGCTGGTGCGCGAGGACGGCCGCGAGTCCGACGTGTTCTCCCTGATCGGCCCGAAGCGGTTCGACGCGCCCTGGAAGGAGATCGAGGCGCAGGGCTACATCGCGCCCGCCGACTGCGTCGAGGTCCGGGTGAACCTGACCGACTCCGAGCGGCTCGCCTACGCCACCGCCGAGACCGAGGAGAAGTACCGCTTCTGCGCCACCACCGCGACCAAGCGGAAGGTCACGGAGGCGATCGTGCGCCGCTTCGCCGGGCAGCAGATCCTCGTGATCGGCCAGTACATCGACCAGCTCGACGAACTGGGCGAGCACCTGAACGCCCCGGTCATCAAGGGTGAGACGTCCAACGCCCAGCGGGAGAAGCTCTTCGACGCCTTCCGCGAGGGCGAGATCAACGTGCTCGTGGTCTCCAAGGTGGCGAACTTCTCCATCGACCTGCCGGAGGCCACGGTCGCGATCCAGGTCTCGGGCACCTTCGGCTCCCGCCAGGAGGAGGCCCAGCGGCTGGGCCGCGTACTGCGCCCCAAGGCCGACGGGCACCAGGCCCACTTCTACTCGGTGGTCGCCCGCGACACGATCGACCAGGACTTCGCCGCGCACCGCCAGCGCTTCCTGGCCGAACAGGGCTACGCCTACCGGATCATGGACGCGGACGAACTGCTGGCCGGGGAAGCCTGACCGGGGCCGCGCCGTCGCCGCCGCGTCCCACACACCCCAGGGCGCTCGCCGCCAGCAGGGCGAGGCCCAGCAGGGCGTAGGGCGCGGCGAGCGGTTCCTGCCACCACGGCAGGCGCAGGTCCAGCTCGCCGGCGTGCGGGACCAGCCACAGGGTGCGGGCGGTGAAGACGACCGCGGTGAGCGCCGCCCAGGCCCGGTGGCCCTCGGCCAGGAGCACGGCGGTCAGCGGCACGCACCACACCCAGTGGTGGGACCAGCTGATCGGGGAGACCAGCAGCGCGGTGAAGGCGGTCAGCAGGACGCCCCACCGCTCGCCGGGTGCCCGGCGGGCCAGCCAGAGGCCGGCGGCGACGACCGCTAGGTCCGGCAGCAGCCAGGCGAGCCCGGGAGCGGGGTCGCGCAGCACGCGGGCGATCAGGCCCTGGAGGGACTGGTTGTCGACGATCCACAGTTTCCCCACGCGGTCGGTCTCGAAGACATGACGGGTCCAGTACGCGACGCTCGCCGCCGGCTCGGCGAGCACGCCCACGGCGACGGTCCCGGCGAAGGCGGCGGCCGCGGTGGCCGCCTCGCGTCCGCGCCCGCGCAGCAGCAGGTAGACGGCGAAGAGTCCCGGGGTGAGCTTGACGCCGGCCGCGAGACCGATCGCCGCGCCCCTGCCGCGCGCGCCGGGCGGCCGGGTGAGGTCCCACAGCACCAGGCAGGCCAGGGCGAGGTTGATCTGCCCGTACCGGAACGTCTGGAAGACCGGTTCGCACCACAGGGCCAGGGCCGTCGCGGTGCACAGCGTGGCGAGGCCGGCGGGGCGGCCCGCCAGGCGTGCGGACAGGTGGACGAGCCAGGCGAGCAGGAGCGCGTTGCCCGCGAGGAAGGCCGACTTCAGCAGTGGTACGGGCAGCAGCGCGGTCGGCACGAACAGCACTGCCGCGAACGGCGGGTAGGTGGCCGGGAGGTGGCCCTCCGTGACCTCGAAGCCGTACAGGTCACGGCCGTGGAGGACGGCGGCGCCCTCGGCCCGGTACACCAGGGCGTCGGGCATCGGCAGGCGCAGGGAGGCGAACACGGCCCCCAGGGCGAGGAGGGAGACCGCCAGGAGGGCCGGGTGGGCCGCCGCGCGTGACCGGAGGGCCACCGTCCGTTCTGTCACGGGCCGACCCTAAAGGGTTACTTGTGGCGTATGCCCGCTTCCTCGCCGTACTCCCCGAGGATGATCACGTCGAACGCGGCACCCGCGAACACCTTGACGGCGTGCAGGGCGTCGCCCAGGCGGTGGTGGTGGCTGCCCCTGACAGCCGTGGCACCGGCCGGGCGAGCGGCGGGTGCCGGATGGATGGTCGCTGCACTCATGACTCAAGGGTGGCTCTCGGGACGCCTGGCCGGCATCGGTCTGCGGAGCCAATCCTCCCGCCCTCCGCGTACCCCTCCGGAGGGAGTCCGTCCCCTACACCGACCGGGCGGCTTCCCCTAGGGGACGCCCCGGCCGGCTCCCCCGGCAGCACCGGCCGGCCCACCCGCCACACCGGGACCCACGGCCCCGCCCGGCCGCCGGACCAGCAGGCCACCGGGCGCGCCGGGCCACCGGACCACCGGGCGCGCCGGGCCACCGGACCGCCGGGCCACGTGGCCGCCCAGTCGCCCAGCCGCTCAGCCGTCGGGTGTCACCGGGCCGCCCGCCCGCCGGAAAACGGTTGGCCCTCACCGCCCCCGGCCCTCTACAATCTCCGCTCCTGCCCGCCTCCCCACGGAGTGCCGCCGACCGGACGGAAACCGGCCGGCAGTTTCCCGCGCGCCCGCGCCGCACGGCACCGCGTCACCCGCCGCCGCGCGCGGCACCGCCGCGCCGACTGTCCCGTAGGTCTTCCGGAGGCACTCCCTTGTCGTCGTCCACGCCCACCGACTCCGAAGCACGTCCCGCGGCACCCCGGACGGCCGCGGCAGCGGCCGCCGAGCCCCCCGCGGACGACCCGCTCGCCCGTGAGCGCTCCCACCTGGCCGCCTCCCGCGCCGCCCTGCGCGCCATGCGCGAGGACGTCCAGTCGCTCGACATCCGCGACGTCAGCGCGAACTGGGTCAACGCCGAGGTGCTCGCCCGGCAGATCGACGAGCGCATCAAGGCGCTGGCCGACCTGAGCGACACCCCGCTGTTCTTCGGCCGCCTCGACTACCTGCACGCCCCCGGCGCCGACCGGGCGGAGGGCGCCGACGGCGAGCGCTTCTACATCGGTCGGCGGCACGTGCACGACGCCGACGGCGACCCCATGGTCATCGACTGGCGCGCGCCGGTCTCCCAGCCGTTCTACCGGGCGTCGAAGAAGGACCCGATGGACGTCGGACTGCGCCGCCGCTTCGGCTACACGGGCGGCGACCTGACGGCGTACGAGGACGAGCACCTGTCCGACCCGGCCGAGGCCGCCACCACCAGCAAGCTGCTCCAGCAGGAGATCGAGCGCCCGCGCGTCGGCCCGATGCGCGACATCGTGGCGACCATCCAGCCCGAGCAGGACGAGATCGTCCGCTCCGGCCTGGGCGGCACCGTCTGCGTCCAGGGCGGCCCCGGCACCGGGAAGACCGCCGTCGGCCTGCACCGGGTCGCCTACCTCCTCTACGCCCACCGCGAGCGCCTGGCCCGCACCGGCACCCTCGTGATCGGCCCGAACCGGTCCTTCCTGCACTACATCGAACAGGTGCTCCCGGCCCTCGGCGAGCTGGCCGTGCAGCAGGCGACCGTCGACGACCTGGTCGCCCACGCCGAGGTGCGCGGCACGGACGACGCGGCGGCGGCGCTGGTCAAGGGCGACGCGCGCATGGCCGAGGTGCTGCGCAGGGCGCTGTACTCGCACGTCACGATGCCCACCGAGCCGGTCGTGGTGGTGCGCGGTTCGCGCCGCTGGCGCGTCCCCGCGTACGAACTGGAGGGGCTGGTCCGGGAGTTGCTGGAGCGCGGGATCCGTTACGGAGCCGCCCGCGAGGCCCTGCCGCAGCGCATCGCGCACGCCGTGCTGGTGCAGATGGAGCGGGCGGGCGAGGCCCCCGACGACCGCGTGCAGGACACCGTGGCCCGCAACTCGGCGGTGAAGGCCGCCGTCAAGGCCCTCTGGCCGCCGGTCGACCCGGCCAAGCTGGTGCTGCGGCTGCTCACGGACGCCGGCTTCCTCGCCGAGCACGCCGAGGGGATCCTCGGCGAGGAGGAGCAGAAGGCGATCCTGTGGGCGAAGCCGGTGCGGTCGGTGAAGTCCGCGAAGTGGTCGGCGGCCGACACGGTGCTGATCGACGAGGCCGCCGACCTGGTGGAGCGCACCCACTCCCTGGGACACGTGGTCCTGGACGAGGCGCAGGACCTGTCACCGATGCAGTACCGCGCGGTCGGCCGGCGCTGCACCACCGGTTCCGCGACCGTCCTCGGCGACCTGGCGCAGGGCACCACGCCGTGGGCGACCCGCACCTGGGAGGAGGCGCTGGCCCACCTGGGCAAGTCCGAGGGGGTCATCGAGGAGCTGACCGCCGGTTTCCGCGTGCCGACGGACGTCATCGCCTACGCCTCCCGGCTGCTGCCGCACATCGCGCCGGGGCTGACGCCGGTCGCCTCGGTCCGAGAGAACCCGGGCTTCTTCCGGATCCGGGCCGCCGAGGGGAACGCCGATGTGGTCGCCGCGTGCGAGGAACTGCTGCGGCACGAGGGCTCGACCGGCCTGATCGCCGCCGACGCCCGGATCCCGGCCCTCGCCGACGCCCTGGCCGCGGCGGGCCTGGCCCACCTCTCCCCCGGCGAGGAGACGACGGCCGAGACCCGGCTGACCCTGGTCCCGGCCTCCCTCGCCAAAGGCCTGGAGTACGACTACGTGGTCCTCGACGACCCGCAGGCGGTGGTCGACGGCGAGCCGGACGAACGGACCGGTCTGCGCCGCCTGTACGTGGCGCTCACCCGTGCGGTGTCGGGCCTGATCGTGACCCACACGGCCCCGCTCCCGCCCCAGCTGACCTGACCGGCCGGCGGTGTCCGGGCCGCCGGGCGGACACCGGCGTGTCCGGGCCGCCGGGCAGGCACCGCCGGCGCGCCGCCGCGAGCCGGCGGCCGGCGCCCCGCGCCGCCGACCGCACGGCGGCCCCGGACACCACCGGTCACCCAGAACGCCGGGCCGAGCCGCCACCGCCCGCACCGGACGCCCGGCCGAGCCATCACCGCCCGCGCCGCTCCCCCGGCCCCGGACACCGCCGCGCGCACCGAACACCCGGCCCCGCCGCCCCGGGCACGGCACCCGCCGTCCGGCCGGGGCACCGCCGGTCCGGCGGCCTACACCGCGAGCTGCTCGGCGTTCTGCCCGTCCAGCACCGACCGCCACTGCGCGACCGCGTCCGCGCACACCGCGCCGGCCCACCCGCCGGAGCGGGCCGCGCCGCCGATGTGGAAGGCGTCGATCCCGGCGGCGCGCAGCGGCGGCAGGTGCTCCAGGCGCAGGCCGCCGCCGACCATGATCCGCTGTTCGTAGCCGGGCCGGCCGGCGCGGGCCGCCTCGGCGACCAGGGTGGGCAGCCCCGCGTCCACACCGCCCGCCGCGCCCGCGGTCAGGTACGTGTCCAGGCCCGGCAGCCCGTCCAGCTGCTTGCGCACGGCGTCCCGGTCCGCGGAGTTGTCGATCGCCCGGTGGAAGGTCCACGGGCATCCGTCCAGGGCACCGACCACGGCTTCCACGGCCGTCATGTCCACCAGGCCGTCCGCGCCGAGGAACCCGAGCACGAACTCCTCGGCGCCCTCGGCCCGCATGTCGCGCACGACCCCTGCCAGCCTGTCCACGCCCTGGGCACCGCCCGCGGCGAAGCCGTCCGCGAGCCGCACCATCACGCGCAGCGGGATGTCGACGGCGGCGCGGATCGCGGCGACGGTCGCCACCGGCGGGGTCAGCCCGTCGGCCGCCATGTCGGTGACCAGCTCGAGGCGGTCCGCGCCTCCGGCCTGGGCGGCGACCGCGTCCTCGGCGTCGAGGGCGATCACCTCCAGGACTGCACGCATGCTCATAGGACCCCTTTCCTCGGATGCCGTGGGGCTTGACAGGTCTAGTCCAATATCAGGGTACGCCGAACGGGCCCCCCGGCGCAGAACCCCTCGCGCGAAGATGTCCGGCTCCCCCTTCGGCGGGGCGGATCGCGCAGGACAATGGCGCCATGGCCGATCACGTCGACATCGAAGCCCTGCGCATCCGATGGACCCGCGCCCTCGACGGCGCCCGTGGCCCCGGTGGCGGACCGGACCCGGTGCCGTACGCCGACAACCTGCTCGGCCGCTGGCGGGAGCCGCAGCGGCACTACCACACGCTCACCCACCTCACCGCGGTCCTCGACCACGTCGACGTACTGGAGGAGTACGCCGACGATCCGGACACCGTCCGGCTGGCCGCCTGGTTCCACGACGCCGTCTACCTGCCCGAACGCTCCGAGAACGAGGAGCGGTCGGCGCGGCTGGCCGAGCGGGCGCTGGCCGAGGCCGGCGTCCCGGCGCACAAGACGGCCGAGGTGGCCCGGCTGGTCCGCCTCACCGTCGGCCACGACCCGGCCGGCGACGACAGCGACGGCCAGGTCCTGTGCGACGCCGACCTGGCGATCCTGGCCGCGCCCCCGTCGGCGTACGCCGCCTACACGGCCGCGGTCCGCGCCGAGTACCACTTCGTCCCCGGCGACGCCTTCCGCGAGGGCCGCGCGGAGATCGTGCGCCGGCTGCTCGGCCGGCCCCTGCTGTTCCGCACCCCCTACGGCCAGCGCCACTGGGAGGCCACGGCCCGCTACAACCTCGCCTCCGAGCTGGAAATGCTGTCGTCGTGAGGCGGCCGGGGCGCCTACCCTGCGCCGTATGAAGGCATGGGGCGGGGACGAGGTGGAGCAGGCCGTCGCGGGCGCCGTGGCGGTGCTGCGGACGGCGGCGGACCGGGACTGGGAGGGGGTACGGGCCGGGCGCCTGGAGTGGAGCTGCCGGCGGACGGCCGAGCATGTCGCGGGCGACCTCATCTCCTACGCCGGGCAGTTGGCGGGCCGGGCGCAGAACGCGTACGTGCCGTTCGAGATCACCCTCGACGAGGGCACGGACAACACGGGCGCCCTGGAGGTGATCGAGGCGACCGGCAGGCTGCTCTCCGCGGCCGTACGGACCACGCCCCGCGAGGTGCGCGCGTTCCATCCGTACCCGTTCCGCAGCGCGAACCGCGAGGGCTTCGCCGCGATGGGCGTCGCCGAGGTGCTGCTGCACACGCACGACATCGCCGAGGGCCTGGGACTGGCCTACGAGCCGCCGGCCGGGCTGTGCGAGGACCTGCTGACGCGGCTCTTCCCGCACGTCCGGCCGGGACCGGCCCCCTGGCCGACCCTGCTGTGGGCCACCGGGCGCGGCGAGCTGCCCGGCCGGGCGCCGGTCGGCGGGTGGCGGTGGAGCAACCCGCTCGTGCTCCCCGCCGGGCGGCTCGTCCTGGAGGGCGTCACCCCGGCCGCCGCACGTGACCTGCACGCGGGCGGGGACGGCGGGTTCCCGTGGATCGAGAGCGGCCCCTACGAGGGCACGCAGGACGCGGCCGGGATGATCGTGAAGGCGTACGAGAGCGGGACGCACCGGCCCGAGTTCGGGATGTTCGTGCTGGTACGGCGCGAGGACGGGGGCGCGGTCGGGGCCATGGGCTTCCACGGCGCGCCCGACGAGCAGGGACGCGCCGAGGTCGGGTACAGCCTCGTCGCGTCAGCCCGCGGCCACGGTTACGCCACCGAAGCGCTGCGCGCCCTGTCGGCGTGGGCGCTGGCCCGCGACGACGTACGGCGGCTGATCGCGACGGTGGACCGGGCCAACGTGCCCTCCCAGGGGGTGGTCACCCGCGCCGGGTACGTCCGGGCGGGCGGGGACGCCGAGCAGTTCACCTACGAACTCGGCTCCTGAAGGCGGCGTTTGCGGCGGCGCAGCCCCGCCGCGTGCAGCAGCCGCACCACCTCGCGGCTGCTGACCTCGACCGCGCCGGCCGCCACCGCGTCCGGGTAGCGGTGGGCGGGCAGGTCGTAGTGGTCGCGTTCGAAGGCACGCTCCGGCACGCCCAACGCGACGGCGAACCCGTGCAGTTCGTCGTAGGAGTCGTCGCTGACGAGGTGGGACCACAGGCGGCCGTGTCCTGGCCAGGACGGCGGGTCGATGTAGACGGTCACGGCGCCACCGTGCCACGGACGGGGCTCACGAGGACGTCTTCCCGCCGATCGCCTGCGCCAGCGCGCCCACCGGCGCGACCTTCACGCCCGCCTGCGCGCACACCCAGTGCGGATCGGGGCCGAGTTCGGGTTCGACGTCGAGGGCGTGCGGGTCGCCGTAGCCGCACACCGGGCACAGGGGCCAGCGGCCGTAGCGCTCCAGCAGGGCGTCCTGGACGTCCTGGGCGACCAGGCCGGCCACGTACCGCGCCCCGTCCGGCCACTGCTCCACCCACCAGCGGCGCTGGGCCACGGAGTCCTCCACGAGCGAGACCACGTCCGCCTCGGCGACCTGGCCGGCGACGAGATCGGCGAGCACGAGGGCACGGGCGGCGTGCAGGGCCTGCTCCAGCGGGCTGAGGGATTCCATGGCTCCATTGTGCGCACGCCCGTGCCGGGGTGCGCGCGCCCGCGCCCGGGTGCGCATGTGCGCGCCCTTGACCGCGGACCCGGACAGAAAATATCTTTCATACGTGACCCAGGACGTGAAGGAAATTTTCGCAGGTTCGGGCGCCGCCGCAGGCCTCACGCCTCCCGCGCCCGCCGCCCTCGCGGCCAAGGTACGCACCCTCGCGCCGTCCATGACCCGCTCCATGCAGCGCGTCGCCGAAGCCGTGGCCCACGACCCGGCCGGCTGCGCGGCCCTGACCGTCACCGGCCTCGCCGAACTGACCGGCACCAGCGAGGCGACGGTCGTACGGACCGCCCGGCTGCTCGGCTACCCCGGCTACCGCGACCTGCGCCTCGCGCTCGCGGGCCTCGCCGCCCAGCAGCAGTCCGGCCGCGCCCCCGCCATCACCACCGACATCGCCGTCGACGACCCCATCGCGGACGTCGTCGCCAAACTCGCCTACGAGGAGCAGCAGACCCTCGCCGACACGGCCGCCGGACTGGACACGGTCCAGCTCGGCGCGGCCGTCGCCGCCCTGGCCGCCGCCCGCCGCACCGACGTGTACGGCATCGGGGCCTCCGGCCTGGTCGCCCAGGACCTCACCCAGAAGCTGCTGCGCATAGGGCTGATAGCGCACGGGCACAGCGACCCGCATCTGGCCGTCACCAACGCGGTGCAACTGCGCACGGGCGACGTCGCCATCGCGATCACCCACTCGGGCTCGACCGGGGACGTGATCGAACCGCTGCGGGCGGCCTTCGAGCGCGGCGCGACCACCGTCGCCATCACCGGCCGCCCCGACGCGCCCGTCACCCAGTACGCCGACCACGTGCTGACCACCGCCACGTCCCGGGAGAGCGAGCTGCGCCCGGCCGCGATGTCCTCCCGGACCAGCCAACTGCTCGTCGTGGACTGCCTGTTCGTCGGGGTGGCCCAGCGGACGTACGAGACGGCGGCACCGGCGCTGGCGGCGTCGTACGAGGCGCTGGCGCACCGCCACAGTCCGCGGGGCGGCTCCCAGCGCTCGTGACCACCGCCCGCCCCGGCACCGCCCGCCCCACCGCACCCGTACCGCACGGAGAGAGCCACCCCTCATGACCTCCCCCTCCCCCTACCGTCAGTTGCGCGCCGAGCTGGAGTCGCTGACGACCGAGGCGTTCCGTCCTGAACTGTCCGAGATCGACCGGCTGCCCACGCTGGAGATCGCGCGGCTCATGAACGCCGAGGACGCGGCCGTGCCCGCCGCCGTCGCCGAGCGGCTGCCGCAGATCGCCGCCGCGATCGACGCGGTCGCCGAGCGGATGGCGCGCGGCGGCCGGCTGGTCTACGCGGGCGCGGGCACCGCCGGGCGGCTCGGGGTGCTCGACGCCTCCGAGTGCCCGCCGACCTTCAACACCGGCCCGGGGCAGGTCGTCGGTCTCATCGCGGGCGGTCCGGAGGCGATGGTGACCTCCGTCGAGGGCGCGGAGGACTCCCGGGAGCTGGCCGTGGAGGCCCTCGACGCCCTCGGCCTCGGCCCCGACGACACGGTGGTCGGCATCTCGGCCTCCGGCCGCACCCCCTACGCGATCGGCGCGGTCGAGCACGCCCGCGCGCTGGGCGCGCTGACCATCGGTCTGGCCTGCAACGCGCACAGCCCGCTGGCCGCCGCCGCCGAGCACGGCATCGAGATCGTCGCCGGACCCGAACTCCTCACCGGCTCCACCCGGCTGAAGGCGGGCACGGCCCAGAAGCTCGTCCTGAACATGCTCTCGACGATCACGATGATCCGCCTGGGCAAGACGTACGGGAACCTGATGGTCGACGTGCGCGCCTCCAACGACAAACTGCGCGCCCGCTCCCGGCGGATCGTCGCCCTGGCCACGGGCGCGCCGGACGAGGAGATCGAGCGGGCGCTGACGGCCACGGACGGCGAGGTGAAGGACGCCATCCTGGTCCTGCTCTCCGGGGTCGACGGCCCGGCCGCGGCCCGTCTGCTCACCCGGTCGGGCGGTCATCTGCGGGCCGCGCTGGCGGCCGTCGAGGCGGAGCCGCGGCCGGAGGACGGCAGGAGCGCCGGCGTCGTGTAGGACACGGTCGTGTAGGACATGTCCCGACCTAGATCGTCCGTACCGTGGTCGTCGACCGAGGGAACAGAACTCTGGCGGAAGGCCGAGACCATGAGCGAGACGACGCAGAACGCCGGCACCACCCCCGCCGCGCCGGCCGTCACCGGTGAGCGCGCGGACCTGCTGCAGGCGCTGGCCAAGCAGCGTCACTTCCTGACCTTCACCACCCGCGACCTCACCGACGAGCAGGCCGGCCGGCGCACCACCACCAGCGAGCTGTGCCTGGGCGGCCTGATCAAGCACGTCACCTCGGTCGAGAGCATGTGGTCGGCGTTCATCGTGCAGGGCCCCTCCGCGATGCCCGACTTCACCGCCATGACCGAGGAGGACTTCGCCCGGCGCGCGGACGATTTCCGCATGCTGCCCGGTGACACCCTGGAGGGGGTGCGGGCGGCCTACGCGGAGGCGGCCCGCCGCACCGACGAGCTGGTCGCCTCCCTGCCCGACCTCGGCGCCGAGCAGCCGCTGCCCGAGGCCCCCTGGTTCGAGGCCGACACGCGCTGGTCGGCCCGCCGGGTGCTGCTGCACATCATCGCCGAGACCGCGCAGCACGCCGGTCACGCCGACATCATCCGCGAGGCGCTGGACGGCGCGAAGAGCATGGGCTGACCACCCCGGGGGGCCGCCGCCCGGGCGGTGCCGTGTGCGACGCTGGCCGGTATGAACCACGCACAGCTGACGGCGCTCGGGCGGGCCCTGCGAGTGGTCGGGGAGCACGGCGAGGAGCTGAACGCCGAGACCCCGGACGCCCGGCTGCACGAGATCAAGACGGATCTGCGGCGGGCGCTCGACCTGCTGGAGGAGAGCGTCTCGCAGGACAGGCCCGCCACCCGGTGCGCCGAGCACCCCGGCGGGCCCGTCGACCAGGACGCGCCCGACCTGTGCCTGTTGTGCGAGACCCGGCGCCGTGCCGCCCGCCGGGCCCAGTACGACGGCGGCCCGCGCCGGCCGGCCGGCTCGGCGTCCGGCGAGAGCGCCCCCACCCGCTACGGCGTGCGCGAGGACCGTCCCCAGGCCCAGCAGCGCTGGCTGCCGGAGCTGTGGAACGGCCGGGAGTGGCAGCTGTGCGGCACCCCGCGCCGGGAACGGCGCGAGGCGGAGCTGTTCCTCGCGGCCCAGCAGCGCTCCCCCCGCGCGGCGACGGCCTACCGGCTGGTGCACGAGTTCACCGACTACGAGGTGGTACGCGTCTGGGGCACCCCGGTACGGACGGACATCGAACCGATGGGCAACCTGTAGGTCGCGGGGCCGGGTGAGGGGCGGGCCGGGACGCTGGGCCGGCGCCCCGTTCCCGGCCCAGGCCTTCACTGCCGGCCCGGATCTTCACCGACGGTTCAGGACTTCACTCGCGGCCCACCTCCTCACTCCCGGGTCAGGCTTTCACCCCGGGCGCCTTGGCCTCTCCGGCCGCCGCCACCGGCGCGGGCGCCGCGGCCGCGCCCCGGCCCGGGATGAAGGCGGCGATGAGGAAGCCGAGCAGGGCGGCGCCCGCGCCCAGCGCCAGGACGGTGCGGAAACCGTTCTCCGAGGGCAGCGCGTAGGGGCCGAAACGCGTGGTGAGGTGGGCGAGGACCACACCGGCGACCGCACTGGCGGTCGACGTGCCGATGGACCGCATCAGCGTGTTGAGGCTGTTGGCCGCGCCCGTCTCGGAGGCGGGCACGGCGCTCATGATGAGCGTGGGCATCGCCCCGTAGGTGAAGCCGATGCCCGCGCTGATGACGCAGGGCGCCAGCACGAAGTGCCACACCTGGTCCATGAGGACGATGTTCAGGCCGTACCCGGCGGCCACGACGAGGGCGCCGGTCATCAGGGTGACCTTGGGCCCGCGGGCCCGGGACAGGGAGGCCGAGAACGGGGCCACCGCCATCATCACCAGCCCGGACGGGGCCATGACGAGGCCGGTGGTGAGCAGCGACTTGCCGAGCCCGTAACCGGTCTGCGCGGGCAGCTGGAGCAGCTGCGGGATGACCAGGGACATGGAGAACATCGCGAAGCCGATCGCGATGGAGGCCAGGTTGGTCATCAGCACCTGGCGGCGGGCGGTGGTGCGCAGGTCCACCAGCGGGGCCGGGACGCGCAGCTCGAAGGCGCCCCAGGCGAGCAGGACCACGACGGCCGCGGCGAACAGGCCCAGCGTCCGGCCGCTGCCCCAGCCCCAGTCGGCTCCCTTGGAGACCGCCAGGAGCAGACACATCAGCCCCGCCGCCATGCCGACGGCGCCCACGGCGTCGAAACGGCCGCCGGAGCGCACCCGCGACCGAGGTACGAGCAGCAGCACGAGGACGGCCGCGACGGCGCCCAGGGCCGCCGAGGCCCAGAACAGGACGTGCCAGTCGAAGTTCTCGGCGATGACCGCGGCGGCGGGCAGACCGAGGGCGCCGCCGACACCGAGCGAGGCGCTCATCATCGCGGTCGCCGAACCGAGCCGCTCGGCGGGCAGTTCGTCGCGCATGATGCTGATGCCGAGCGGGATCACACCGGAGGCCAGACCCTGCAGGGCGCGCCCGACGACCATCGGGGCCAGGGAGTCGCTGAGCGCGGCGGTGACCGAGCCGATCACCAGCATGACCAGGCTGACCAGCAGCATGCGGCGCTTGCCGTACATGTCGCCGAGGCGGCCCGTCACCGGGGTGGCGACGGCGGCGGCGAGCAGTGTGGCGGTGACGACCCAGGCGGCGTCCGACGCGGAGGCGTCCAGCAGCTTCGGCAGCTGAGAGACGATCGGGATCACCAGGGTCTGCATCAGCGAGACCACGATGCCGCCGAAGGCCAGGACGGCCACGATGGCGTTGGGTCTGGGCAGGGCCCCGGCCGCGGTGGGCCGGGCAGGTCCGTCGGACATGGAAGAGGTCTCCGGGGAGCGCTGGGTACTTGACTCAAGCAACCATAATTCGATTTGATTGACTTAAGCAAGCGAAAAATCAGGCCCTTCGTCCGGCACGCGCCCGGAGCCCGCCCCCCTCCCCGACGGCCCGCGCCGGGCCTGCCGCGGTGGCGGGGCGGGTCCCGCGCGGGTCAGCTCAGTGTGGTCAGTGCCGCCGCGTCGAACGGCTTCAGGTCCGCGGTGCGGCCGGTGAGCACCTTCGCCGCCCACTCGGGATCCTGGAGCAGCGCCCGGCCCACGGCGACCATGTCGAACTCTTCGCGCTCCATCCGGTCCAGCAGGTTGTCGATGCCGCCGACCGCGGCGCCCTCCCCCCGCAGGCCCCGGAGGAAGTCGCCGCCCTGGAGGCCGACCGAGCCGACGGTGACGACCGGCCTGCCGGTGAGTTTCTTCGTCCAGCCCGCCAGGTTGAGGTCGGAGCCCTCGAACTCGGGGAGCCAGTACCGGCGGGTGGAGGCGTGGAAGGCGTCCACCCCGGCCGCCGCCAGCGGGGCCAGGATCGCCTCCAGTTCCTGCGGCGTCCCGGCGAGCCGGGCGTCGTAGGCGTCCTGCTTCCACTGCGAGTAGCGGAAGAGGACCGGGAAGGAGGGCGAGACGGCCGCGCGGACCGCCTCGACGACCTCCGCCGCGAACTTGGTCCGGGCCACCGGATCACCGCCGTAGGCGTCCGTACGGCGGTTGGTGCCGGCCCACAGGAACTGGTCCAGCAGGTAGCCGTGGGCGCCGTGGATCTCCACCCCGTCGAAGCCGAGGCGCTGCGCCGCGCCCGCCGCCTCGGCGAAGGCCCCGATGACGTCGTCCAGGTCGGTCCGCGTCATCGCCCGGCCGCCCTCGGTGCCGTCCGGACGCAGCCCGGACGGGCCGACCGGGGGCGCGTCCGGGAAGGGCGGCCGTCCCTCCCGGCGGACCATGCCGATGTGCCACAGCTGGGGGACGATCGCGCCGCCCTCCGCGTGCACGGCCCCGGCGACCTTCTCCCAGGCCGCGAGCTGCTCCTCCCCGTGGAAGCGCGGCACCCTGCTGCTCTCCCCCGCCGAGGGGTGCCCGACGTACGTGCCCTCGGTGACGATGAGGCCCACCCCGGCGGCGGCCCGGCGGGCGTAGTAGGAGCGCACGTCCTCGCCCGGGACACCGCCCGGCGAGAACCGGCGGGTCATCGGGGCCATGACTATCCGGTTGGGGACGGTCAGGCCGTTCAGGGTGACGGGACGGGAGAGGACGCGGGCCGCCCGGGAGGCGGACTCCGGTCCGGGGACGGGGCCGGGGGTGGTGGTGACGGTCATACGGGGGGCTCCTCGGAAGGACGGTGAAGACCTGCCGGCTGCATACCGGGCGGTATGCATACCGAATGGTATGTGAAAGAGCCACCGCCTCCGTCTTCCGGGCGGGGTGCCGCCCCGGACACGCCCGAGGGCGGCACCCCCTGTCTCCAGGGAGTGCCGCCCTCGGCAAGGACGAGCCTGATCCGCGCGGGATCAGAAGTCCATGTCACCGCCCGGCATGCCGCCCGGAGCGGCCGCGGCGGCCTTCTCCGGCTTGTCGGCGATGACGGCCTCGGTGGTGAGGAACAGCGCGGCGATCGACGCGGCGTTCTGCAGCGCGGAGCGCGTCACCTTGGCCGGGTCGATGATGCCCTCGGCGACCAGGTCGACGTACTCGCCGGTCGCGGCGTTCAGGCCGTGGCCCGGGGTCAGGTTGCGCACCTTCTCCACCACGACACCGCCCTCGAGGCCGGCGTTGACGGCGATCTGCTTCAGCGGGGCCTCGAGCGCCAGCTTGACGGCGGCGGCACCGGTGGCCTCGTCGCCCTCCAGCTCCAGCTTCTCGAACACCTGGGAGGCCTGCAGCAGGGCCACGCCACCACCGGCGACGATGCCCTCCTCGACGGCCGCCTTGGCGTTGCGCACGGCGTCCTCGATGCGGTGCTTGCGCTCCTTCAGCTCCACCTCGGTGGCGGCACCGGCCTTGATGACGGCCACGCCGCCCGCGAGCTTGGCCAGGCGCTCCTGGAGCTTCTCGCGGTCGTAGTCGGAGTCGCTGTTCTCGATCTCGGCGCGGATCTGGTTGACGCGGCCGCCCACCTGCTCCGAGGAGCCGGCACCGTCGACGATGGTGGTCTCGTCCTTGGTGATGACGACCTTGCGGGCCTTGCCCAGCAGGTCGAGGGTGGCGTTCTCCAGCTTGAGGCCGACCTCCTCGGAGATGACCTCGCCGCCCGTGAGGATGGCGATGTCGCCGAGCATGGCCTTGCGGCGGTCGCCGAAGCCCGGGGCCTTGACGGCGACGGACTTGAAGGTGCCGCGGATCTTGTTGACGACCAGGGTCGACAGGGCCTCGCCCTCGACGTCCTCGGCGATGATCAGCAGCGGCTTGCCCGACTGCATGACCTTCTCCAGGAGCGGGAGCAGGTCCTTGACCGAGGAGATCTTGGAGTTGGCGATGAGGATGTACGGGTCCTCGAGCACCGCCTCCATGCGCTCCATGTCGGTCGCGAAGTAGGCGGAGATGTAGCCCTTGTCGAAGCGCATGCCCTCGGTGAGCTCGAGCTCCAGACCGAAGGTCTGCGACTCCTCGACGGTGATGACGCCTTCCTTGCCGACCTTGTCCATGGCCTCGGCGATCAGCTCGCCGATCTGGGTGTCGGCGGCGGAGATGGAGGCGGTGGAGGCGATCTGCTCCTTGGTCTCGACCTCCTTGGCCTGGTCGAGCAGGGCGGCGGAGACGGCCTCGACGGCCTTCTCGATACCGCGCTTCAGGGCCATCGGGTTGGCGCCGGCGGCCACGTTGCGCAGGCCCTCACGGACCAGGGCCTGGGCGAGCACGGTCGCGGTGGTCGTACCGTCGCCGGCGACGTCGTCCGTCTTCTTGGCGACTTCCTTGACCAGCTCGGCGCCGATCTTCTCGTACGGGTCCTCGAGCTCGATCTCCTTGGCGATGGAGACACCATCGTTGGTGATCGTGGGCGCGCCCCACTTCTTCTCGAGGACGACGTTGCGACCCTTGGGGCCGAGCGTCACCTTGACGGCGTCCGCGAGCTGGTTCATGCCGCGCTCGAGGCCGCGCCGCGCCTCCTCGTCGAACGCGATGATCTTGGCCATGTGAAGTGGTCCCTCCAGGACTGGGGGTGATTCCTTCGGACCGCGCCCGCGCCCGCGACGGACGGCTCGCCGGCCTCGTGGTTCCTTGCCCCACACGGCCTGCGGGCCTCACCGACCCGGTCCTTCGTTGTCACTCTCACCTTCAGAGTGCTAACGCAATGATTAGCACTCGGCATGGTCGAGTGCAAGCGCCTGCGGGGTGTACCTGTACCGGATCAGCCGGGGGCGAACGGGGACCGCGCCGGGCGGGCGCCGGGCGGGCGGGGACGCGCGAAGGGCCCACACCCCCGTGGAGGTGCGGGCCCTTCGCGTGACGTACGTTCAGGCGGTGACGCGAACCATGTCGGCCTGCGGGCCCTTCTGGCCCTGCGAGATCTCGAACTCGACCCGCTGGCCCTCTTCCAGCGTGCGGTAGCCGTCCATCTGGATCGCGCTGTAGTGGACGAAGACGTCCGCACCACCGTCGACCGCGATGAAGCCGTACCCCTTCTCCGCGTTGAACCACTTGACGGTGCCCTGAGCCATGCCTAACTCCCCTATTACTGGCCCTTGCACAGATCCGCACTTCGCGGATCCGGGTCAGACCTCACCCCCCGTGGATCGGGGGCGTGCGCCGGAACGCGTCGACCGCGGCTGAATGTATCTGTCCAACTGCCGTCTGCAACAGGTCAATCGGACGAGAATTCCGGGCGGGAGCGTTCCGGAATGTGCCGAGAATTCAGTCGATCTCAGGGCAAGTCGGGCCCCACAAAGTAAGACAAATGCCGCAGAATACCCGCGCATTTTGGCTGCTTCTCATCGGCGGGCGGCAGGAATCAACAGGCGCTCATCCCGAAGATCAGGGGCGCGTTCCCCAACTCTACCGCGCTCAATCACATGGAATTGCCCCCTCCGCTTCTCTCGCGGAGGGGGCAATTCACGGCACGCTCGGTGATCGCCATTACCTACGGTAATGGTCAGCCGCCGGCGACCGCCGGGATGATCGAGACGCCGGCGCCGTCCGGGGTCGCCGTCTGCAGGCCCTGCTCGAAACGCACGTCGTCGTCGTTGACGTAGACGTTGACGAAGCGGCGCAGCCTGCCCTGGTCGTCCAGGACGCGTGCGGCGATGCCCGTGTGGTTCTTCTCCAGGTCGGAGATGACATCGGCGAGCGTGGCGCCCTCGGCGCTCACCTCGGCCTGTCCGCCGGTGTAGGTGCGCAGGATGGTGGGGATGCGAACGGTCACGCTCATGATGCGAGGCCAGCCTCTCGGAAGGAGTCCAGGGTCGGGCGGATGGTGGCGGTCAGACCGGTGCCGGCCACCGCGTCCAGGGTCTTCAGGCCGTCACCCGTGTTCAGGACGACGGTGGTCTTCGCCGGGTCGAGGACGCCGGCCTCGATCAGCTTCTTCGTGACACCGACCGTCACACCGCCCGCGGTCTCCGCGAAGATCCCCTCGGTGCGGGCGAGCAGCTTGATCGCGTCGACGATCTGCGCGTCCGTCACATCCTCCACCGCTCCGCCGGTGCGGCGCGCGATGTCCAGCACGTACGGCCCGTCGGCGGGGTTGCCGATGGCGAGGGACTTGGCGATGGTGTCCGGCTTCTGCGGCCGGACGACGTCGTGCCCGGCCTTGAAGGCGGTGGACACCGGCGAGCAGCCCTCGGCCTGCGCACCGAAGATCTTGTAGGGCTTGTCCTCGACCAGCCCGAGCGCGATCAGCTCGCGCAGGCCCTTGTCGACCTTGGTGAGCTGCGAGCCGGAGGCGATCGGGACGACGATCTGGTCCGGCAGCCGCCAGCCGAGCTGCTCGCAGATCTCGTACGCCAGCGTCTTGGAGCCCTCGGCGTAGTACGGCCGCAGGTTGACGTTGACGAAGCCCCAGCCCTCGCCGGCCGGGTCGCCGATCAGCTCGGAGCAGAAACGGTTCACGTCGTCGTAGTTGCCCTCGATGCCGACGAGCTCGCCGCCGTAGATCGCGGCCATGACGACCTTGCCCTGCTCCAGGTCGTGCGGGATGAACACGCACGAGCGCAGGCCGGCGCGGGCGGCGGCGGCGCCGACGGCGCCGGCCAGGTTGCCGGTGGAGGAGCAGGACAGGGTGGTGAAGCCGAAGGCGCGGGCGGCCTCCAGGGCCTGGGCGACGACGCGGTCCTTGAAGGAGTGCGTCGGGTTGCCGGAGTCGTCCTTGACGAAGAGCCTGCCGGCGTCGACGCCGAGTTCGGCGGCGAGGTGGTCCGCCTGGACGAGCTTGGTCCAGCCGGGGTTGAGGTTCGGCTTGCCGGCCACGTCGGCGGGGACGGGCAGCAGCGGGGCGTAGCGCCAGATGTTCGCGGGACCGGCCTCGATCCTCTTGCGCAGTTCCTCGGTGTCGTAGCCCGAGAAGTCGTAGGCGATCTCCAGCGGGCCGAAACACTCCTCGCAGGCGAAGACCGGGCCCAGCGGCACGCGGTGACCGCACTCGCGGCAGCTGAGCGCGGCGGCGGGGCCGAGATCGACGGAGGGGGTGTCGGTGCTGGTGGCAACTGTCTGCACAGCCATGGAGGCGAGGCCCTTTCTCCTCATCTTCCTCACGACGCATCTCGCCGTGAGACGGATTTGGCACCTTCCCTAGCCGGGAGCCCCGCGGTGGCGAGCGGACGGCTGACGTACAGCGATCCGTCGGTACGAGACCGGCTGGAGGGTTGCCGGGGCTTCATCGGGCCGTGTCCCTCTGCCCCTCTGGATGAGCGGTATTCGGTTGTGGTCCTGCTGTTGTGTCCTGCTGCGCGATCACGCGCCGGCAGGTCGCGGCGACCCCGGCATGCGAGCGTCGTCCGCGTTGTTCAAGACTGTAACCGACGGCCAGGACAGGGCGAGACGGTCGTCCGAACCGCGAGACAGGTCACACGATGATGTGATCCGGGCCGGGCAGCGGGCCGCAGCGATCCGAGTGAGGAGTCACCGACCGTGCTGGAAGAAGTCGAGCGCTGGCTGAGGACACGGTCCTGGTCCGCCGCCGATCGGCCGCTCGACGGCGTGCTGGCCGCCAAACGCGCGAGCGGCTCCTCGGTCAGCGTCGTGCTGCCCGCGCTGAACGAGGAGGAGACGGTCGGCGACATCGTCTCCGTGATCCGCCGCGATCTGATGGCGCGGGCCCCGCTGGTCGACGAACTCGTCGTGGTCGACTCCGGCTCCACCGACCGGACCTCGGCGGTGGCCGCCGCGGCGGGCGCCCGGGTGGTGCACCGTGACACGATCCTCCCCCGCATCCCCGCGGTGCCCGGCAAGGGCGAGGTGCTGTGGCGCTCGCTGCTGGTGACCCGCGGGGACGTCGTCTGCTTCGTCGACGCCGACCTGCGGGAGTTCTCCGCCGGCTTCGTCACCGGCATCGTCGGGCCGCTGCTCACCGATCCGGAGGTGCAGCTGGTCAAGGCGATGTACGACCGCCCCCTGGGCACCGCCGCCGGGCAGGGCGGCCGGGTCACGGAGCTGATGGCCCGGCCGCTGCTCAACATGCACTGGCCGCAGCTGGCCGGATTCGTGCAGCCGCTCGGCGGTGAGTACGCGGCCCGCCGCTCGCTGCTGGAGCAACTGCCGTTCCCCGTCGGTTACGGCGTCGAGCTGGGCATGCTCGTCGACGCGCTGCACCTGGTCGGCCTGGACGCGCTCGCCCAGGTGGACGTGGGCGAGCGCATCCACCGCCACCAGGACGGGCAGGCGCTCGGCCGGATGTCCGCCGCGATCTACCGCACGGCCCAGCTCCGCCTGGCCCGCGGCCACCTGCTCCGCCCCTCGCTCACGCAGTTCGAGCGGGGCGCGGACGGCTTCGAGCCGCGTACGTACTCGGTGGACACCGAGGAACGCCCCCCGATGACGGAGATCGCGGAGTACGCGGCCCGCCGGGTGGCCTGACCCGAGGCGGGGCCGCGGGGTCCATCGCCAGCACCCGGTGCGGTCCGCCGGCCGGGTGACCTGAACCCGCACCCGGCCGCCGGAGGGGCCGGGACCCGGTGCGCGCGGCCGTGCGGCGATGACCGGTACCTGGCGCGCGCCGCCGGGCCGGCGGCCGGTACCTGGCGCGCGCCGCCGGGCGGCCGGCCCCAACCTGCACCGGCGCCCCGGAACGGGTGGCCCGGCCGGAAGCGGCCGCGGGACGGTGTCCGGGCCCTGGCGCGGGCCGCCGCGCGGGTGACCGGGCCCGGGTGCGGGCCGCCGCCGGACGGGTGGCCGGGACCGGACCCGCGGCGGGGGCGGGCCGCCGCCGCGTACGTTTGAGCGTTCGAGAGCCGGGCTAGGTTGAGGACCATGGCTGCAACGCACGGTGCCGAAGTGCTGGTCGCGTCCAATCGCGGACCGGTTTCGTACGAGCTGCGCGAGGACGGCTCCCTGCACGCGAAACGCGGCGGCGGCGGGCTGGTCTCCGGTCTCTCCGCGATCGGCCCGGACGCGGGCGCGGTCTGGGTGTGCGCCGCGCTCGGCGACGCCGACCGGGAGGCCGTACGGCGCTTCGAGGACGGCCGGCGGCTGCCGGCCGAGGACACCGGCGGCCAGCGGGTCCGGATGCTCGACATCGCCCCGGACGTCTTCTCCGACGCCTACAACGGCATCGCCAACTCGGTGCTGTGGTTCGTCCACCACATGCTCTACCAGACCCCGCTGGAGCCCGTCTTCGACGCGGAGTTCCGGCGCCAGTGGGCCTCGTACGAGGCCTACAACCGGGCGTTCGCCGAGGCGCTGGCCGAGGAGGCCGCCGAGGGCGCGGCCGTGCTCGTGCAGGACTACCACCTCACGCTGGTCCCGGGCATGCTGCGCGATTTCCGGCCGGATCTGCGGATCGGGCACTTCTCGCACACGCCGTGGGCGCCCGTGGACTACTTCCGGATGCTCCCCGACGACATCGCCGGGCAGGTGCTGCGCGGCATGCTGGGCGCGGACCGGCTCGGCTTCCTCACCCAGCGGTGGGCGGACGCCTTCGCGCAGTGCTGCGAGACGCTGGCCGGCGGGCTCGGCGGCACCCGCGTCGGGGTGCACGGGCTGGGCGCGGACGCGGAGTTCCTGCGCGAGCGCTCGCACCGGGCCGACGTCAAGGAGCGGATGGCGGCGCTGCGCGAGGAGATCGGCGCCGCCCCGGACGGCGGGGCCCGCCGGACGATCGTCCGGGTGGACCGCACCGAGCTGTCGAAGAACATCGTGCGCGGGCTGCTGGCGTACCGGCAGCTGCTCCAGGACCGCCCCGAGTGGCGCGAACGGGTGGTGCACGTCGCCTTCGCCTACCCCTCACGGCAGGACCTCGCCGTCTACCGGGAGTACACGGCCGAGGTGCGGCGGCTGGCGGAGGAGATCAACGAGCGGTTCGGCACGCCCGGGTGGACGCCGGTCGTCCTGCACGTCAAGGACGACTTCGCCCGCTCGCTGGCGGCCTACCGGATCGCGGACGTGGCGCTGGTCAACCCCATCCGGGACGGAATGAACCTGGTCGCCAAGGAGGTACCGGTGATCTCCGACTCGGGGTGCGCGCTGGTGCTGTCGCGGGAGGCGGGCGCGTACGCCGAGCTGGGCGAGGACGCGCTGGTGGTGAACCCGTACGACGTGGCGGGCACGGCGGCGGCGCTGCACGAGGCGCTGAGCATGCCCGGCACGGAGCGGTCCGAGCGGACGGGCCGCCTGGCCGCGGCGGCCACCGCGCTCCCGCCGGCCCAGTGGTTCCTGGACCAGCTGCACGAGCTGAACGCGGGCTGACCCGGTCCTCCACCGCCCCGGGCGCCCGCGCCGGCCCCGGGGCTCAGGCGTGCGCCGCCAGGGCACCGAGGAGTTCCACCACTCCCGCCGGGCCCGGGACCACCAGGTCGGCCCGCTCGGACAGTTCGGTCACCTCCGCGCTGCCGCTGCACACCAGGACGCCCGGCAGGCCGTCGGAGCGGAGCTTCTCCACGGCGGTGAAGGCGGGCAGGTCGCCGAGGTCGTCCCCGGCGTAGAGGACGGAGCCCGCGCCGAGGCCGCGGACGAGGTCCAGGAGGGCGACGCCCTTGTCCATGCCCGGCGGGCGCAGTTCGAGGACCATCCGGCCGGGTTCGACGATCAGCCCGTGGCGGGCGGCCAGGTCGGCGAGGGGCCCGCGCAGGGCGTCGAAGGCGGCCTGGGGGTCCTCGGCGCGCCGGGTGTGCACGGCCAGGGAGCGGCCCTTCTCCTCGATCCAGGTGCCCCGCCAGGCACCGATCCGGTCCAGGAAGCCGGGCAGCTCGGCGCGGACGGCGGCGACGCCGGGGTGCGGGGCCGGGGCGGTGACGGTGCCGGTGGCCGCGTCCCAGCGTTCGGCGCCGTAGTGGCCGAGGACGACGAGGTGGTCCAGGCCGGGGACGCCGGCGAAGCCGCCGTGCCGCACCGCCACCCCGGCGGGGCGGCCGGTGACCACCACCACGGCGGCCACCTTCGGGGCGAGCGCGGCCAGGGCGGGCACCGCGCCCGGGTGCGCCCTGGCCTGGTCCGGGTCGGGCACGATCGGTGCGAGCGTGCCGTCGAAGTCGAGCGCGATCACCGCGCGCTCCGGCCGCGCGAGCAGTGCGGCGAGCCCGTCCCGTCCGGCCCGCGTGGCGGGCGTCGGCAGGGCGGGGGCGTCGGGGGCGGGGTTGGTCGAGTCGGTGTCGTGGCCCATACGCCGAACCTATCCACACACGGCCGGGCCCACTCCTCGGCGGCGGCCGCGGCTCAGCGCTCGGACCGCCGCGCCTGACGCACGCGGCGCAGCCGGTTGACGGTCACCGGGTCGTGCGCCAGGGCGCGCGTGTCGTCGAGCAGGGCGTTGAGGAGCTGGTAGTAGCGGACGGGGGAGAGCCCGAGTTCCTCGCGTATCGCGCGCTCCTTCAGGCCGGGGCCGGTGAAGCCGCGGCGCTCCAGGGCGAGGATCTCCCGCTCCCGCAGCCCGAGACCCGGCTCCCGCTCGCCGCCCGCGTCGTCGTCCACGTCCATACGGGCACGGTAACCCCGGCCACCGACAACGCGCCGGGCGGAGCCGGCTCCGCCCGGCTCAGCCCGCGTTCTCCCTGGCCTCGGCCTCGGAGGCGAGGGTCTGGAGCTGGTTGAGGACGCCCGTGGGGTCGCCGCCCGGGGTGACCGTGCCGCCGATGCGCTTCTTGACCTCGGCGCTGACCTGCGCCCAGGACGTCTTGCCCGCCGGGTAGAGCTGGGCGAGGGACAGTTCCTGGAGGAACGGCCACAGGTTCTTGTCCTGCGGGGCCGCGGCCATCGCCTCGGAGGCGGAGGTGGTGACGGGCAGCAGGTCGTACTCGCGGGAGAAGTCCAGGACGTTCTTCTCGCTGTAGACGAAGTCGAGGAAGTCCCCGATCTCCTTCTTGTGGCCGCCCTTCTTGAAGGCCATCATCCAGTCGGTGACGCCCATGGTGGCCTTGGGCGTGCCGTCCCTGCCCGGCACCGGCACCATGCCGAACTTCACGCCCGCCCGCGTGGCCTTCTTCATCAGCGTGGGGTGGCCGTTGAGCATGCCGACCTGGCCCTTGGCGAAGGCGTCGAAGGCGTCGGCGCGGTTGAGCTTGCCGGGCGCCACGGGACCGGTCAGGCCCTTGCCGACCAGTTCGTCCTTGAGCCAGGTGAACGTCTCGGCGTTCTGCGGGGAGTTGATGGTGTACGTGCCGATGTCGTCGGTGTAGCCGGCGCCGCCGCTCAGCAGCCACTGCATCGTCTCGGCCTGCGCCTCCTCGGGGCCGAGCGGCAGCGCGTAGGGGTACTTCACGCCCTTGGCCTTCAGCGCCTCGGCGTCGGCGGCGAGCTGGTCCCAGGTCCTGGGCGGGGTGAGGTCCGCCTGGGAGAAGAGCGTCTTGTTGTAGAAGAGCACGCGGGTGGAGGCGGCGAACGGGATGCCGTACTGCAGGTGGCGCACCTGCCCGGCCTCGGAGAGCTGGTCGAGGAAGTCGGCCTGCACGGCTATGGAGAGCAGGTCGTCGGCCTTGTAGAGCAGGCCCTGGGAGGCGTAGTCGGCGTACGCGCCGATCTGGGCCATGTCCGGCGGGTCCCCGGCGTCGACCATCTCCTTGACCTTGCGGTCGACGTCGGTCCAGGAGTAGACCTTGACGTCGACCTTCACCCCGGAGTGCTGGGACTCGTAGTCACGGGCCAGCTTGTCCCAGTACTTCTGGGAACCGTTGGCCGAGGAGTCACCGTAGTCGGCGGCGACCAGCTTGAGGGTGACGTCGGAGGATCCGGTGCTCCCGCAGCCGCCGAGGACCGAGGTCATGCCCAGCGCGGACACCGCCGCGATCATTCCTGCCCTACGCCGCTGCACTGCGTTCCCGCCCCAACCGTCTCGCGTTCACCATGTGGACACGATAGGTCTACACCAGGCCAGTGGACTAGACCTCTCCCGGGTCCAAGGGCCACACTGTTCCGCGTGAGACACGTCATCGCGCTCGATGTGGGCGGCACCGGCATGAAGGCCGCACTGGTCGACGAGAACGGCCTGCTGCTCCACCAGGCGCGCCGGCCCACCGGCCGCGAGCGCGGCCCCGAAGCCGTCGTCGAGGGCATCCTCGGCTTCGCCGCCGAACTGCGCGCCCTCGGCGCCGAGCGCTTCGGTGAACCGGCCGCCGCGGCCGGCGTCGCCGTTCCCGGCATCGTCGACGAGGCGCGGGGCGTCGCCGCCTACTCGGCCAACCTCGGCTGGCGCGACGTACCCCTGCGCGACCTGCTCGCCGAGCGGCTCGGCACCCCCGTCGCCCTCGGCCACGACGTGCGCACCGGCGGCCTCGGCGAGGGCCGGCTCGGCGCGGGCAAGGGCGCCGACCGGTTCCTGTTCGTCCCGCTGGGCACCGGCATCGCGGGCGCCATCGGCATCGAGGGCCGGGTGGAGGCGGGCGCGCACGGCTTCGCCGGCGAGATCGGGCACATCGTCGTCCGGCCCGGCGGCACCCCCTGCCCCTGCGGCCAGCGCGGCTGCCTGGAGCGGTTCGCCTCCGCCTCCGCGGTCAGCCTGGCCTGGGCGAAGGCGTGCGGCGACCCGGACGCGGACGCGGCGGACTGCGCCAAGGCCGTGGAGTCGGGCGACGCGCGGGCCGGCGCGGTGTGGCAGGAGGCCGTGGACGCGCTCGCCGACGGCCTGGTGACCGCGCTCACCCTGCTCGACCCGCGCACGCTCATCATCGGCGGCGGTCTCGCCGAGGCCGGCGAGACGCTCTTCGCGCCGCTGCGGGACGCCGTCCGGCAGCGGGTCACCTTCCAGAAACTCCCCGCCATCGTCCCCGCGGCCCTCGGCGACACCGCCGGATGCCTGGGCGCGGGCCTGCTCGCCTGGGACCTCCTCGGCACCGCCGCGCCGGCCCCCTCTTCCCCTTCCACGACTGACCGGAGGTAGCCACCAGATGGCCCCCAGCAAGGTTCTCGACGGAGCCCGGGTGGTGCTGCCCACCGGGATCGCGGACGGCGGCCGTGTGGTCGTCGACGGCACGCGGATCGCCGCAGACGCCCCGCGGAACGCCGAGACCGTCGACGTCACCGGCCACTGGCTGGTCCCCGGCTTCGTCGACCTCCACAACCACGGCGGCGGCGGCGCGGCCTTCTCCGGCTCGGCCGAGGACGTCATGACCGCCGTCCGCGCCCACCGCGCGCACGGCACCACCACCCTCGTCGCCTCCACCGTCACCGACGAGATGGACCTGCTCACCCACCAGGCCGGGCTCCTGTCGGAGCTGGCCGAGCAGGGTGAGATCGCGGGCATCCACTTCGAGGGGCCGTTCATCTCCCCGTGCCGCAAGGGCGCCCACTCCGAGGCGCTGCTGCGCCACCCGGACCCGGCCGACGTGCGCAAGCTGGTCGACGCGGCCCGCGGCCACGCCAGGATGGTCACGCTCGCCACCGAGCTGCCCGGCGGCCTCGACTCCGTCCGGCTGCTCGCCGAGCACGGCGTGATCGCGGCGATCGGGCACACCGACGCCACCTACGAGCAGACGGTCGAGGCGATCGACGCCGGAGCCACCGTCGCCACCCACCTGTTCAACGCGATGCCGCCGCTCGGCCACCGCGCGCCGGGCCCGATCACCGCCCTGCTGGAGGACGAGCGGGTCACCGTCGAGCTGATCAACGACGGCGTCCACCTGCACCCCGCCGCCCTGGAACTGGCCTTCCACCACGCGGGCGCCGCCCGGGTCGCCTTCATCACCGACGCCATGGACGCCGCCGGCTCCGGTGACGGCCGCTACCTGCTCGGCCCCCTGGAGGTCCAGGTCACCGACGGCGTGGCCCGGCTGGTCGAGGGCGGCTCGATCGCGGGCTCCACGCTGACCCTGGACCGGGCGTTCCAGCGTGCGGTCACCGTCGACCGGCTGCCGGTCGAGGACGTGGTGGCCGCGCTGTCCGCCAACCCGGCCCGGCTGCTCGGCATGGACGACCGCGTCGGCTCCCTGGAGCCCGGCAAGGACGCCGACCTGGTGCTGCTCGACGAGGACTTCGTCCTCAAGGGCGTCATGCGGCGCGGCGCATGGGTGGTCGACCCCCGGCTGGGCTGATCCGCCCGGCACCGGGGCGGCCTCCGTACGGCGCGCGCTGTGCTCGTACGCCACTCGCGCGGTGCTCGTACGGTCTCCGTCCCGCACCGCGGTCGCGCTCCGTGCGGTACGCGGCCGCCCGCCCGGACGCTGCGGCCGGTACGGGGGGTGGGCGGTTCGCCGTCCGTTTGGCATGATCGAAGCTCCGGCGGACCGCCGGACCATCGTGACAGGCGCACGTGCGTGACGAGCGCACTTACTCGGGGGAGGCCGGCCCACGTGATCCTCACGGTCACGCTGAACACCGCTCTCGACATCACCTACCGGGTGCCGTCCCTGCGGCCCCACACCTCGCACCGCGTGTCGGAGGTGACCGAGCGGCCCGGCGGCAAGGGCATCAACGTGGCCCGGGTCCTGGCGGCCCTCGGCCACCAGGTGACGGTCACCGGCTTCGCGGGCGGTGCCACCGGACGCGAGGTGCACGCCGGGCTCGCGGCCGAGCCCGGCGTGACGGACGCGCTGGTCCCGGTGGCCGGCGCGACCCGGCGCACGGTGGCGGTGGTCGACGAGCACACCGGCGACACCACCCAGCTCAACGAGCCGGGCCCGCTCGTCACCGCCGCCGAGTGGTCCGCCTTCCAGGACGCCTACGCGAGCCTGCTGCCCTCCGCGGCGGCGGTGGCGCTGTGCGGCAGCCTGCCGCCGGGACTGCCGGTGGGCGCGTACGCGGGACTGGTGCGCGCCGCGCGCTCGGCGGGCGTGCCCGTCCTGCTGGACACCAGCGGGGAGGCGTTGCGCCGCGGCCTGGCCGCCCGCCCCGACATCATCAAGCCGAACGCCGACGAACTGGCCGAGCTGACCGGCTCCCACGAGCCGCTGCGCGCCACGCAGGACGCCCGCAGGCGCGGCGCCCGCACGGTCATCGCCTCCCTCGGCGCCGAGGGCCTGCTCGCGCACACCCCCGAGGGCATGTGGCGGGCCGCCCCGCCCGCCCGCGTCCACGGCAACCCGACCGGCGCGGGCGACTCCGCGGTCGCGGGCCTGCTCTCCGGCCTGGTGGAGAAGCTGCCCTGGCCGGACCGCCTGGCCCGCGCGGTCGCCCTGTCCGCGGCGACGGTGCTGTCCCCGACGGCCGGCGAGTTCGACCGCGCGGCCTACGAGAAGCTGCTGGGGCGGGTGGAGGTGACGGGGCAGGTCAGCGCGGCGTGAGAGTCAGCCGCCGGACTCAGGAGGACCCGACCCAGCCCTTGACCAGCCACAGCTGGTCGAGGTAGGCGTCGCACTGGTCGCCCTGCTCGCACGAGATCTTGAGGGTGTTCGTGCCCTTGTTGAGCTGAAGCCAGTTGTAGGTCTTCGTCCAGCCCTTCTCGTAGTCCCCGTCGCCCGCGCCCGCCCAGTTCTTCAGCTTCACCGCCGTGGTGGACGGGGTGCCGTTGACCGTGAGGGTGGCCTTGCCGTCCTTGCCGGGGACGCTGTAACCGAGGTAGACGCTGTACTTGCCGTCCTCCGGTATGCCGTTGACGGTCCAGGTGACGGAGGCGCCGGGCTTGTTGAAGTTGTTGACGTAGACGCCGCCGGCCGACTGGGCGCCCTTGACGTCGGAGGCGGTGGTCGCGCCGCCGCCCAGCAGCAGGGCCTTCGCGTCGATCTTCGGGAGTTCGCCGTCGGCGGCCACGCTGCTGCTCGGCGACGGGGCCGGACCGCTGCTCGGTGGAGCCGTGGGGGTCGAACCGCCCGCCGCGGAGTCGCCCTTGTCGTCGGACTTGTCGCCGATCATGGCGACGCTGATGCCGATGACGACGGCGGCGACCACCGCGACGGCGCCGATCAGCAGGCCCTTGGTGTTGGGGCCCCGCCGGCCGCCACCGCCGCTGCCCCGGCCCGGCTGCTGCCGGGGCGGCTGTGCGCCGCCGGGCAGGGTCTCCGGCGCGGCGTAGTGGGCGTTCGGCTGGCCGTACGCGCCCTGCTGCGGGACCTGGCCGTAGGCCGCCGTGGGGGCCTGGGGGGTCTGCTGGGTCTGCTGGCCGTACTGGCGCTGACCGACGGCGCGGACCCGGTTGACCGAGCCGGGGTAGCCGTAACCGCCGGAGGGCGGCTGGGCTCCGTTGGCCTGACCGTCGGCGTACAGGTAGCCGAACGGGTCGTCGTCCTCGGGCGTGCTCGGGCCGTTGTCGCCGGGCGTCATCCCTTGGTCTCCTCAACAGTGCGGGTCGGGTGCAGTACGTCGTGAGATTGGACCGAGCCTACCCGCTCCCCCGGGCCCGAACGGGTGACTCACCCCGCACCCTGCCGCTGACCAGCGGTTTATCCGGCCCGCCGATGCTGTTTGGGACGAGATCGTTTCTCGACGTACATCCGTTCGTCCGCGGACTTCAGCACTTCGTCCGCCGTCATCCCGCAATGTGCCCATCCGATGCCGAAGCTGGCGCCGACCCGGACGGCCCTGCCCTCGGCGCGGATGGGCTGGATGATCTCGTTGCGCAGGCGCACGGCGAGGTCCTCGGCGTCGGCGCGGCCGAGGCCGTCGGCGAGGATCACGAACTCGTCGCCGCCGAGCCGGGCCACGGTGTCGCCGTCCCGCACGCCGTTGGACAGGCGCCGGGCCACCTCGATGAGGACGGCGTCGCCCGCGTTGTGCCCGAACCGGTCGTTGATCGACTTGAAACCGTCGAGGTCGCAGAAGAGGACGGCGAGCCCCTTGGCGCCGTCGTCCCGGTCGCCCTCGGGGGCGACGGTGTGCACGTGGTGGTCGTAGGCGTCGTAGACCTGCGGGCCGGCGTCGAAGTCGAAGCCGTGGTCGTGTCCGGCGCCGGCGGCGGCGTGCGCCGGGTGGCCGTACGCGGCGTCCAGGGACTCCAGGTCGCCGGGGAGCGCGGAGTGCGAGCGGCGGCACAGGCGCGCGGAGAGCCGGGAGCGCAGTTCGGCGGAGTTCGGCAGGCCGGTGAGGGAGTCGTGGGAGGCGCGGTGGGCGAGGTGCAGCTCGCGGCGCTTGCGCTCCTCTATGTCCTCGACGTGGGTGAGCAGGAAGCGGGGGCCGTCGGCGGCGTCCGCGACGACGGAGTTGCGCAGGGAGACCCAGACGTAGGTGCCGTCGCGGCGGCCCAGGCGCAGTTCCGCCCGGCCGCCCTCGGCGGAGGTGCGCAGCAGGGTGCCTATGTCCTCGGGGTGGACGAGGTCGGAGAAGGAGTAGCGGCGCATCGCGGAGGCGGGGCGGCCCAGCAGGCGGCACAGGGCGTCGTTGGTGCGCAGGATCCGTCCGTGCTGGTCGCCGCCCATCTCGGCGATGGCCATGCCGGAGGGGGCGTACTCGAAGGCCTGCCGGAAGCTCTCCTCGCTGGCGCGCAGGGCCTGCTGGTCGCGCTCCAGCCGGACCAGGGCGCGCTGCATGTTGGCGCGCAGCCGGGCGTTGCTGATCGCGATGGCCGCCTGGAACGCGTACACCTGCAAAGCCTCGCGGCCCCAGGCGCCGGGGCGGCGGCCGCCCCGCGGCCGGTCCACGGAGAGCACGCCGAGCAGCTCGCCCGGCGAGCCCGCGGGCGCGCCGGGCGCGTACATCGGGGCGAAGAGGCGGTCGGAGGGGTGCCACTCGTCCTCGAAGCGGGGAGCGGGTCCGTCGGTGTACCACTGCGGGACGTCGTCGTCGTCGAGGACCCAGCCCTCGGTGTGCGGGATGAAGACCAGGTCGCCCCAGGCCTCGCCCATGGCCAGGCGGCGGTCCCAGGACTCGCGGGAGCCGACCCGGCCGGTGATGAGGGCCTCGGCGGCGGGGTTGCCGGAGAAGGCGGCCACGACGAGGTCGCCGTCGGGGCGTACGAGGTTGACGCAGGCCAGTTCGTAGCCGAGGCCGGTCACGACGCCGTCGGCCACGGTCTGGAGTGTGTCGGCCAGGCTGCGCGCGGTGTTCATGTCCGCCATGACCTGGTGCAGTTGCCGCAGGGTCGCAAGACGGACATAGGGCTCCGACTCGGTCTCCATGCTCGCCCTCCCCCCGAGACCTCGCAGTGAATCAAAGGGTTCTCTTCGGCGTATCGTGCCGTGCGGTCTACGCCACTGAATCACAGCGTGAAGCCCACTCGGTACACAGGGTCAACAATTCACGCCCCTTGTGACTCAAGTCACAACTGAACGTGAACAATTGACTGGAGTTTCTGCTTTTTTCCGAAGTGTTCACTGAACGCAAACTTGTGCTGTGCGGCCATGATGCACGAGAGATCGCGGGAACGGGCTGGAATCGCTGGTTCCGACGAGCCGCGACGAGCGGGGCGGTGGGTCCTCGGACCTAGGACCGGGGTCGGGCCAGGGCCCGATGCGCGGGGCGCGGGCCGGTCATTAGCGTTGATGTGTGCTGAACACTTCCCCCGCCCCGTCCTGCGCCCTCGCCCCCGCCTCCCCCGGGCATGCTGAGGGGGTGACCGACGACGAGTTCCGTGCCGCGATGTCCCGCCTGGCCGCGGGCGTGGTCCTGGTGACCGCGCAGGAGCCGCCGCTCGACCCGGAGGACCCGCTCGCGCCGGGCGGGGAGGACGTGGGGATGACCGCGACGGCGTTCCTGTCGGTCTCCCTCGACCCGCCGCTGGCCCTGGTCAGCCTGCGCGAGGGCTCCCGCATGGACGACCTGCTCGCCGAGCAGCCGCTGTGGGCCGTGTCCGTCCTGGCCGAGAGCCAGCGGCACATCGCCGGCCGCTTCGCCATGAAGGGCCGCATCAGCGACCGCCTGCTCTTCGCGGACATCCCCTGCGTCCGCGGCGAGGTGTCCGGCGCCCCGCTGGTGGGCGGCGCCCTGGCCACCCTGGAACTGCGCACCGAGCAGCGGGTCCCGGCGGGCGACCACACGCTGGTCGTCGGCCGGGTCCTGTCCGCCCGGCTGCCGAGCGCGCAGGGCGGCCCGCTGATGTACTTCCGCGGCCGCTACCGGCACCTGGGCTGACGCCTCGGCCGGGACGCCCGGGACGCGGTGGACGTGCGGGGCACCGGCCGCCAGGTCCCCGACATCCGGTGTCCGCGCGGGGCGAGGGCCGCCAAAGCCCGCCACCCGGTGACCATGCCGGACACGGGCCGCCGGGGGCCCGTGATCCGGTGACCGTGCGGGGCGACGGCCGCCAAAGCCCGCCACCCGGTGACCGTGCTGGGCGAGGGCCGCCGGGGGCCCGTGATCCGGTGACCGTGCGGGGGCGACGGCCGCCGGAGGGCGTGATCCGGTGACCGTGCGGGGCGACGGCCGCCAAAGCCCGCCACCCGGTGACCGTGCTGGGCGAGGGCCGCCGGGTGCCCGTGATCCGGTGACCGTGCTGGGCGAGGGCCGCCGGGTGCCCGTGATCCGGTGACCGTGCCGGACACGGGCCGCCGGAGGCCCCGTAATCCGGTGGCCGTGCGGCGCGCGGGCCGCCTACCGTGCGCGCATGACGACGCCCCCCGCGCCCGCCACCGCTCCGGCTCCCTCCGCTTCCCCGGCCTCCGTCCCCGCGCCCTCGCCGCGCCTGGAGGAGATCACCCCCGGCAACCTCGACGCCGCGCTCGGCATCCGGGTCCACCCGGCCCAGGAGCACGCGGTCGCGCCGGTGGTGAAGTCCCTCGCCGAGGCCTACGTCCACCCGGGCACCGCGTGGCCGCGGCTGATCACCGACGGCGGCCGGCCCGTGGGCTTCCTGATGGCCTTCCTCGACATCGACTGGCACCTGGACGGCAGCGTGATCCGCTCGGGCCTGTGGCGGCTGAACATCGCGGCCGGTGAACAGGGCCGCGGCTACGGCCGGTTCGCGGTGCACGCCGTCGCCGCCGAACTCCGCCGCCGGGGCGCCACCCGGATGTACGTCTCCTGGCACCCGGGCCCGGACGGCCCGGAGCGCTTCTACCTGCGGCTCGGCTTCCGCCCGAACGGCGAGACGAGCGGCGGCCAGACGGTGGGCGTCCTGGACCTGGCCCGGGAACCGGCCGGTCCGGAGGCACCCGGCACCGCGCCGAGCGCCTGACGAGAGGGGCCCGGCCAGACCCGGGTCCCGTCGTCAGGACCTAGCCCCAGTCCCGCCCCGATCGCCCCCGTTTCGTCTGCGAGCGCTGCTTCTTCTCGCGCAGGCGGCGCTCGTTGATGCCGCGGGGGATGCGGGTGGGCCTGCGGGGCTGGGGCGGGGGTGCGGTGGCCTCGGCGAGGAGGGAGGCGAGGCGGACCGCGGCGGCCTCGCGGTTGCGCCACTGGGAGCGGTGCTCGGAGGCGCGGACGGTGACGACGCCGTCGACGAGCCGGCCCGCCAGCCGCCGCAGGGCGCGCTCCTTCCACACCTCGGGCAGCGCCTCGGTGCGCGCCAGGTCGAAGCGCAGTTCCACCTGGCTGTCGGTGGTGTTGACGTGCTGGCCGCCGGGCCCCGAGGACCGCGAGAAGCGCCAGGCCAGCTCGGCCTCGGGGAGCGCGACGGAGCCGCGGATGACATAGGGACCGGACATGCCCTCCATGGTCCCGCGCCTGTCCGGGTCACGTCACCGGGTTTTCCCGGACACCCGGCGGCGCGCCGTCCCGCCGCCGGTCCGGGCCGTTCGGGCCCGGCTTGGTAAAAAAGGTAAAGACATCCGGAACCATGGGGACCCCTCTCGGCGTTCCTAGAGGTGGCGGTAGCTTCGTCCGCACACGCAACGAGGGAAGGGACTCCCAACAATGGCTGTAAGCCTCTCCAAGGGCGGCAACGTCTCGCTCACCAAGGAAGCGCCGGGCCTGACCGCCGTCACCGTGGGCCTCGGCTGGGACGTCCGCACCACCACCGGCACGGACTTCGACCTGGACGCCTCCGCCATCGCGGTCAACGCGCAGGGCAAGGTGTACTCCGACGCCCACTTCGTCTTCTTCAACAACAAGCAGACCCCGGACAGCACCATCGTCCACACCGGTGACAACCGCACCGGCGAGGGCGCGGGCGACGACGAGGCGATCAACGTCAACCTCGCCGGGCTCCCGGCCGACATCGACAAGATCGTCTTCCCGGTCTCCATCTACGACGCCGAGAACCGCAGCCAGAACTTCGGCCAGGTCCGCAACGCCTACATCCGCATCGTCAACCAGGCCGGCGGCGCGGAGATCGCCCGCTACGACCTGTCGGAGGACGCCGCCACCGAGACCGCCATGGTCTTCGGCGAGCTGTACCGCAACGGCGCGGAGTGGAAGTTCCGCGCGGTCGGCCAGGGCTACGCCTCGGGCCTGGTGGGCATCGCCCAGGACTTCGGTGTGAACGTCTGACGGACCGCCGCACCCGGCCCGGAGCCCGGACCCGCCGTCGCGGGTCCGGGCTCCGGCGCCTGTCCGCGCGCAGGAGACCCCGGACGCCCAGGGCGTGCCGCGATACGTTGCGCGCATGATCCTCCAGCCCCTGTCGTTCTCTCCCGACCACGGCCTGCCGCCCGGGCTGCTGGCCGAACTCACCGCGCTCTACGCCTCCCAGCGTGACTTCCACGCCCTCAGCGGCGACTTCCCCGACCCGGACGCCATCAGCCCCGAGCAGGTCGCCACCGCACTCGCGGACGAGCTGGCCCACCCGGACGCGCAGGTGCTGCTGGCCCGCAGCGAGGGCGCGCTGGTGGGCATCGCCATCACCCTGGACCACCATCCCGATCCGGCCGACCCCGACCCGTGGATCGGCCTGCTGATGGTGGACGCGGCGGCCGGCCGCCGGGGCCACGGCAGACGGCTGGCGTCCCTGGTCGAGGACCGCTTCCGCGCGGCGGGCCGCACCGCCGTGCGCCTGGCCGTCCTCGACGGCAACCGGGCCGGCCTCGCCTTCTGGACCGCCCTCGGCTACGGCGTCGTCGACCACCGCGCGGACCGTGGCCGGGGCCGTCCCTGCACGGTGCTGCGCAAGGAACTGGTCTGAACAGCGACGCCCCGCGGTCGACGCCGGCGGACCGGATCCGCCCGCCCCGCCGGGTTCCTCACGGGCGGGCGGGCTTGCCCTCGCCGTACAGCCAGTCCCGCCAGATGGCGCTGAAGTCCTTGCCGGGCGCCTTCTTCTCGACGTACGCCGTGAAGTCGGCGGTGGAGGCGTTGCCGTGGCGGTGGGCGGCGGCCCAGCCCTGGGCGATGGCGTAGAAGGCGTCGTCGCCGACCGTCCGGCGGATCATGTGCAGGACCATCGCGCCGCGGTCGTACACGGGCGCGTCGGAGATGACCGCGGCGCTGCCCGGCCGGCCGGGCGGATAGGCCCAGACGTCCGTGCCGTTGTCGCCCTCGCCGCGGTAGACGGTGTCGAAGGTCTCCTGCGCGCTGGGGCCGTCGTGGTCCTCCGCCCACAGCCACTCCCCGTACGTGGCGAACGACTCGTTGAGCCACATGTCCCGCCAGCTCTTCGGGGTGACGGAGTCGCCGTACCACTGGTGGACGAGTTCGTGGACGAGGGTGGTGGTGTCGGGGGCGCTGGGGAAGGCGGGGCGGTTCTGGGTCTCCAGCGCGTAGCCGACACCGGGGACGCGGTCGACGATCGCCCCGGTGGAGGAGAAGGGGTAGGGACCGAAGTTGTACTCCGCCCAGTCCATGATCTCGGGGATCTGCGCGAGCACCGGTTCGCTCGCCCCGGCCAGCGCGGGATCGACCGCCGTGTACACCGGCAGGCCGTTGCCGAGAGTGGACCGGCTCACCTTGAAGTCGCCGATCGCGACCGTGGCGAGGTAGGTCGCCATGGGCTCGCCGGTGTGCCAGCGGTACGTCGTTCGGCCCCCGCTGGTCGTCGTGCTCTTCAGCTCGCCGTTGGAGACGGCCGTCAGTTTCCGGCCCGCGGGCACGCTGACGGAGATGTCGTACGTGGCCTTGTCCGAGGGGTGGTCGTTGCCCGGGAACCACGCCATCGAGCCGACCGGCTGTCCGAGGGCGAGGGCGCCGTCGGCCGTGGGCAGCCAGCCCTCCTTGGACCCGCCGGGGTCGGTGAGGGTGCGCGGGGTGCCGGAGTAGCGGACCGTGGTGCTGAAGGTCTCCCCCTGGGCCAGGTCGTCGTGCGGCCGGACGGTCAGCTCCTGCCCCGCCCGGTGGAAACGGGCGCCCCGCCCCTCGACGGTCACGCTCTCCACCTCCATCCCCTGGAGATCGAGGTCGAAGGCGGACAGGTCCTCGGTGGCGCGGGCGGTGATCACGGCCGTGCCGGTGAGGCGGCGGTGGTCCGGGTCGTAGGCGAGCGTGAGGCCGTAGTGGCTCACGTCGTACCCGCCGTTGCCCGCCCTCGGGAAGTACGGGTCGCGCAGGCCGTACCCGCCCGGCCGGCCGTGGACGCCGCCGTCGCAGGCGGTCAGCGGGAGGGCGCACAGCAGTAACGCGCCGGCGGCTCGGACAAACAGTGCGGTTCGGGACACGAGTGCGATCTTATGCGGCGGCCGTGACACCATCCCTACGTGCTCGACATCGGCTACGCCCTCTCCAACCGCTTCCCCGACCCCCCGCAGACGGACTACCGCCGGGCGGACGTGCGCACCCTGCGCCACGACCTGTTCTGCGGCGACGTCTATCTGGCGGACACCCGGTCGGACCGGGAGCTGGCCACGGCCTGGGGCTGGGTGCCGGTGCTCGACTTCGCGTGGGCCCTGTGCGACATCGTGGAAGAGGTGGACCGGGACCCGGCCGGTTCCCGGGCGGCGCGCCCCCAGCGGGCCGAACTGGACTTCACCGAGTCCACCGACCGCATGCTCTTCGAGCGCCGCTTCGGCTGGGTGGACATCGAGGCCGACTGGATGCCGGCCGAGGAGCCCCCGCTGTCCTTCTCCCACACCGAACTGCGCCGGGAGGCACGCGACTTCCTGCACGACCTGATCGCCGACCTGTGCGACCTGCACGAGGACCTGGCGGAGAACCCCGCGCTGTGGACCCTCCAGGCCCGCTTCCCCCGCCTGCCCTGACCCCGTCCGCCGGGCCACGGTGTCGCCGTCCCCGCCGGTGCGACCGCCCGGCCGGCGCACCCCCGCCGTTGTGAGCGCCCGGCCGGCAGGCCCATGGCCGGTGTGACCGCCCGGGCGCCGCGCCCCCCGACCGCGCGCCCCCGCCCGCCGCCGGACCCCTGCCCGGCGCGCCGCCGTCCGGCACCGCGCCCCGCGCCCCGCCCCTCAGTCCTCCACCCTCACCCCCAGTTCCGCCGCCAGCACCGGCGCCAGGTCGAGCAGCTGCCCCGTGCTGATCACCGCCCCCGCCAGCCGGTCCACGCCCCGCGCGATCTCCAGACGGGCGGCCCCGCGCAGGTCGACGTCGGTGAGCGCCGCCCCGCCGAAGTCGACGCCCGTGAGCACGCAGTCCACGAACTCGACCCGCTCCAGCCGGGCTCCCCCGAAGTCCGGCTCGACCAGGACGCAGCCCTCGAAGACCACGTCCCGCAGCCTGGCCTTGCGCAGGTTCAGGTAGTCGATCTTGCCGCCGCGGATGCGCACCCGCTCCAGCACCGCGCCGTGCGACTGCACCCCGCCCAGCCGGGCGTCGGTCAGCTCGACGTCGCGCAGCGTCGCCTCGGCGAGGTCCGTACCGACGCCCCGTACGCCGGTGAGGACCGTGTCGAACAGGCGCGCGCGGCGCAGCGACGCGTCGTCCAGGACGCAGCCGCGCAGCGCGCAGTCCATGAACCGGGCGCCCGCGCCGTCCTGCCCGGCGAAGTCGGTCTCCCGGAACTCCAGCCCGTCGTAGTCGCCGTCCGGGACCAGACCGGCGCCTTCGTACGCCTCCAGCGCGGGCAGCCGCACCTCGGGCCGCCGCGCCGCCTTCACCCGCCCCCGGCCGCCGCCCGCGCCGCCGGTGCCGTCCGCCGCTCTCCTCGCCATGCCCCCATCGTGCACCCCGCCACCGACAGCGCCCGGCGCACCCCGCCCGGCCGCGCGGACACCGGCGATGTCACACACCGCGGCCCTCGGACGGCCGTACCCGAAGCCGGGCCCGCTGTCCGCCGCGTTCGTGCGGGAGCGGCTGCGGCGGGCCGCCGAGCTGCCGCCCGGGACGCACCGCCCGCGCGGCGCCCGGCCCCGCCCGGCCCGGCCGGGCACCCCCGCCTCCCGTGCCCCGGACCGGGGAGCCCGCCCCACGGCCAGTTCCACGGGACTCCGGGATGCGGCATGTGCCGATTCATGCTGTTCTGGCGGGATGAGTATCACCCGAAAAGGTGAATCCTCCGTCATGCACCGGCACCCCCGTCCCCGGCACCAGCCCCGCCACGCGCGCCCCTCGGACGCGCACCGCTGGTGGGCGCTGGTGGTGATCGCCATCGCGCAGCTGATGGTGGTGCTGGACGCGACCATCGTGAACATCGCCCTGCCCTCCGCCCAGCGCGACCTGCACATGTCGGACGCCAACCGCCAGTGGGTGATCACCGCCTACACCCTCGCGTTCGGCGGCCTGCTCCTGCTGGGCGGGCGCATCGCCGACCTGGCCGGGCGCAAACGCACGTTCGTCATCGGGCTCGTCGGCTTCGCCGCCGCCTCCGCGTTCGGCGGCGCGGCCACGTCCTCGGGCCTGCTCTTCGGCGCGCGGGCCCTGCAGGGCGCCTTCGCCGCCGTCCTGGCGCCCTCCGCGCTCTCCCTGCTGACCACGGCCTTCACCGATCCGCGCGAGCGCGGAAAGGCGTTCGGGATCTACGGCGCGCTCGCGGGCAGCGGCTCGGCGATCGGTTTCATCCTCGGCGGCCTGCTGACCGAGTACCTGGACTGGCGCTGGTGCCTGTACGTCAACGTGCCCATCGCCGTCGTCGCCGTGCTCGGCGCCTTCGCGCTGCTGCACGAGCGGCCGGGGCACGCCGGTGCCCGGCTGGACGTGCCGGGCGCGGTGCTGGGCTGCGGCGGTCTGGTGGCCGTCGTCTACGGCTTCAGCGAGGCGCAGCCGCGCGGCTGGACGGACGCGCTGGTGCTGGCCCTGTTCGCGGCGGGCGCGGCGATGCTGGCGGCGTTCGTGTGGTGGCAGACGAGGGCCCCGGTGCCGCTGCTGCCCCTGCACGTCCTGCGTGAGCGCAACCGGGCCGGCTGCTTCCTGACCATGCTGCTGGCGGTGATCGGCATGTTCGGGCTGTTCCTCTTCATGACCTACTACCTGCAGGAGATCCTCGGCTACTCACCGCTGCGGACCGGGCTCGCCTTCCTGCCGCTGACCGCCGCGATCGTCGTCGGCTCCACCCAGATCTCGGCCCGGCTGCTGCACCACGTGGCGCCCCGCGCGCTCATGGTCCCGGGGATGCTGCTGGCGGCGGGCGGTCTGCTGCTGCTGACCCGGCTCACGGTCGCCTCGCGGTACACCACCGAGGTGCTGCCCGCGCTGCTGCTGATGGGCCTCGGCATGGGCCTGACCTTCATGCCGGTGTTCGCCACCGCCACCGCGGGCGTCGCCGCGCGGGACGCGGGCGTGACCTCGGCGACCGTGAACACCGCGCAGCAGGTGGGCGGTTCGATCGGCACCGCGCTGCTCAACACGGTCGCCATTTCCAGCAGCACCGCGTACATCACCGCGCACCTGCGTGCTCCGGCGGACCGGGCCCGGGTGGTCCCGGAGGGCGTCGTGCACGGCTACACGGTCGCGATCTGGTGGGCCGCGGCCGTCATGCTCCTGGCCGGGCTGGCCGCCGGCCTGATGGTGACGGCCCGCGCGCCCAAGCACACCGCGGCCGGGAAGGCGGTACCGGAGTCGGTGGTCCCATGAACCCGCGAGGGGCAGGGAGGGTTCCGAGTTCGCACCCGGAACCCTCCTCCTGCGCACGCTCGCGGGACGGGGGCGTGCCCGCGAGGTGCGTGCCCGGCGTGCCCGCGAGGAGGTGCGGCGCGGGGCCCGGGGCGGGTGCCCCTCAGTGGCGTCCCGCCACCCGGTCCGCGAGGCGGGCCAGCCGGGAGGAGCGGGCGCTGTGGGTGAGGGTCTCGCGGCGGTCCGCCGTGCGGTAGGTGGCGTACATGCCCTGCACGCCCAGCCAGCGCAGCGGTTCCGGTTCCCACCTGCGGACCTTGTGCCCGACCCAGGGCAGTGCGGTGAGCGCGGTCGCGCCCGCCGCGCCGGAGTCGAGCCGGACCAGGTCGGTCAGGGTGCGGGCGGCCAGGTTGGTGGTGGCGACGCCCGAGCCGACGTAGCCGCCCGCCCAGCCGAGGCCGCCGGCGCGGTCCAGGGTGACGGTCGCGCACCAGTCGCGCGGTACGCCGAGGACACCGGACCAGGCGTGCGTGATCCGCAGCCCGGCCAGCGAGGGGAAGAAGCCGACGAGGATGTCGCGCAGGTCGCGGACGGTCTCCCGCTGGGTGCGGCCGTCGTTGTCGGTGCGCGAGCCGAAGCGGTACGGCACTCCGCGGCCGCCGAGCGCGATGCGGCCGTCGGCGGTGCGCTGGGCGTACATGTAGGCGTGCGCCATGTCACCGAGGGTCTCGCGGCCGTCCCAGCCGAGCGCCGCCCACTGCGCCTCGCTCAGCGGCTCGGTGGCGATCATCGAGGAGTTCATCGGCAGCCAGGTGCGCCGCTGGCCCTTGAGGGAGGCGGTGAAGCCCTCGGTGCAGCGCAGCACGTAGGGGGCGCGGACGGTGCCGTATGGAGTGAGGGCGCGGCGGGGGCGGATCTCGGTGACCGGCGTCGCCTCGTGGATCGTCACGCCGAGCGCCTCCACCACCGCGGCCAGGCCCTTGACCAGCCTGGCCGGGTTCAGGCGGGCGCCGTGCGGGGTCCAGGTGGAGCCGACCGCGTCGGCGACCCGGATCCGCTCGGCCGTCCGCCGGGCCCCGTACAGCTCCCGGTCCTTCTCGCCGTAGGACAGTTCGTGCTCGTGGAAGGCCTTCAGGCGGGCCAGCTGGGCGGGGGTGCGGGCGACCTCCAGGACGCCGCCCTTGTGGATGTCGGCCGCGATGCCCTCCTCGGCGGCGACGCGGATCACCTCGTCCACGGTGTCGTTCATCGCCCGCTGGAGCCGTACGGCGGCCTCGTGGCCGTGCAGTGCCGCGTACCGGTCGCGGCCGGCGACGCCGTTGTAGAGCCAGCCGCCGTTGCGCCCGGAGGCCCCGTAGCCGCAGAACTTCTGCTCCAGCACGGTGATCCGCAGGGACGGCTCGGCCTTCTTCAGGTAGTACGCCGTCCACAGTCCCGTGTAGCCGCCGCCGACGATCACCACGTCGGCGCTCGCGTCCCCGGTCAGCGGCTCGCGCACGGCGGGGATGCCGTCGTCCGCGAACCAGAAGGAGATGCCGCCGTTCACGACGCCGCCGTTGCCTGTGCCGCCGCCCGCGGCATTCCTCGCCGAGCTGCTCATGGCCGGACGTTAACGCCTGGTGGGTGCCGGTGTCTCCTTCGGATTCCGTGCTTTTCGGGCGCCCCTGGCCAGCGGCCGGCACCCCAGGCCGATCAGCACGGCGGTGAAATGCCCGAGATCGGTGAAGGTGCGCCCGGCCAGCAGCGGCACCCCGAAGAAGACGAGCACGGCGGCGGCGTACGGATACCGCCAGGGCCTGCGGATCCGGTAGGTCAGCACGCCCACCACCCCGGCGAGCGCGTAACTGACGCCCACGTCCAGGGTGTCGACCGCCGACGCGGGTGCCACCTGGCGGCTGATCGCCCACAGCAGCGCGCCCTCGCTGATCAGCGTGGCCAGCACGTGCGCGGCCACGCACACCAGCAGCCAGCGCAGGGTGCCCAGCCAGCGCTCGGCCTGCGCGTGGAAGAGCGAGTAGAGGGCGGCGTAGGGCAGCCAGCGCCCGCTCGGGATCCACATCGCGCTGGCGAACAGCACCCGCACCGGGTTGTCCGACAGCTCGTGGATGTTCGTCGACCGCTGCCGCAGGAAGTCCTCCTCGAAATCCGGCGACATGCGGTGCAGGGCGACGGTGGTGACGAACAGGACCAGCAGCCAGACGTACGTCCCAGGGGCGGCGCGCACGTACGCCGCCACCGCTCCGAGTCCGCGCCGAAACCGGATGACCCCGCTCACACCGGCCAGTATGGTCGGCCCGGTGATCGAGGTGCCCGCCGAGCTGGCCGCTGCGCAGGAGAAGTTCAACGGCGCGGCGGGCCGGGCCTTCGTCGCCGGGCTGCCCGAGCGGGCGGACCGCTTCCTCGCGCACTGGGACCTGCGCCTGGACGGCCCGCCGATGCACGGGGTGTGCGCGCTGGTCCTTCCGGTGGTACGGGCCGGGGGCGCCCCCTGCTCGCCGGAGTCCGGGGCAGGGACGCCGGCCGCGCTCAAGCTCCAGCCGCTGGACGAGGAGAGCGCGGGCGAGCCGGTCGCGCTGCGCGCCTGGGACGGCGAGGGGGCCGTACGGCTGCTGGAGCACGACGCACCCACCTGCACCCTGCTCCTCGAACGGCTGGACGAATCCCGGATGCTGTCGGCGCTGCCGGACAGCCGCGCGGCCGTCGAGGTGATCGGCGCGCTCCTCGCGCGGCTCACCTCCGTGGCCGCCCCGGCCGGGGTGCGGCGGCTGGGTGACATCGCGCAGGCGATGCTGGAGCGGGCGCCGTGGGCGCTGCCGCGCGTGCCGGACGCCGGCGACCGGCGGCTGCTCGCCGACTGCGCGGCGGCCGTGCGCGAGGTCGCCGGCGCCCCCGGTGACCGGCTGCTGCACTGGGACCTGCACTACGACAACGTGCTCGCCGCCGGCCGCGAGCCCTGGCTCGCCATCGATCCCAAGCCGCTCGCCGGCGACCCCGGTTTCGACCTGATGCCCGCGCTCGGCAACCGCTACGACCCCGCCGAGACCCTGTGGCGCTTCGACGCGCTGACCGCGCGGCTCGGCCTGGACAGGGAGCGGGCGCGCGCCTGGACGCTCGGGCGGGTGCTCCAGAACTGCCTGTGGGAGATCGAGGACGGCCGGCCCCTGGACACCGTGCAACTGGAGATCGGCCGGGCGCTGCGCGTCTGAGAAGGGCGCCGGGGAACCGGTCGCGCCGCGCCCCGGGGACCGGGCGCCGGGACGAACGGGCGCCCCGCGCGCCTGGAGCGGGCGCCGGTCCGAGCGAGCCCCGCGCACCTGGAGCGGGCGCCGTGCGGGGTGGGTCCGCGGGCGCGGGGCGCCGCCGCGCGGGTGTGACACGCCGCCGGATGGCCCATCGGGCAGTCCAGCGGGTCATCAGGTCATAGCGTACAGAATATGACGAAACGCCACATCTCCCTGCTGGTATGCGCCACGGCACTCGTCGGCTCCGGCGTGGCCGCCGCCGCGCCGGTCTCGGTGCCGGCGACGCACCTGGTCCACCCCGGGGAATCGATCCAGAAGGCGGTGGACGCCGCGCAGCCCGGTGACACCGTGCTGGTGATGCCCGGCACCTACCACCAGAGCGTCAAGATCACGACGCCCGGCCTGACCCTGCGCGGCACCGGCCGCTCCACCGTCCTGAAGCCGGCCACGAAGGCCACGGACGACTGCGGCAAGCGCGGCAACGGCATCTGCGTGGCGGGCACCAAGTCCAAGCGCCTCGTGGGTGTCACCGTCTCCCACCTGATCCTGACCGGCTACTCCCGCGCCGGCCTCGTCTCGGTGGGCGCCGACGGACTGACCGTCCGGCACGTGACCTCCGACAGGAACGGCGTCTGGGGCTTCGCCGAGGAACGCTCCGAACACAGCACCTACGAGCGCGACATCGCCCGGGACAACGGTGACGCGGGCATCTTCCTCGCCAACACCATCACCGCCGAACAGGGCGCCGCCGACTCCAAGGAGACGCTGGTCGCGCACAACCTGCTGGCGGGCAACCGGATCGGGGTCACCGTCCGCCGGCTGCGCAACCTCACCGTCGCCGCCAACGAGGTCACCGGCAACTGCGCGGGCGTCTTCGTCGTCGGCGACGAGAACAAGCCGAAGGCCGGCGCGCTGACCGTGCGCGACAACCGCGTCCTGCGGAACAACAAGTACTGCGCCAAGACCGACCGGCTGCCCTTCCTGCAGGGCTCCGGCATCGTCCTGACCGGCGCCGAGAAGAGCGAGGTCACCGGGAACCTGGTCACCGGGAACTCGGGCACGTCCCCGCTGTCCGGCGGCATCGTCCTGTTCAAGAGCTTCGTCGGCGCCACCAACGACGACAACCGGATCACCGGCAACTCGGTGACCGGCAACGCACCCGCCGACCTGGTCAACCAGGAGAGCACCAAGCGCGGCAACACCTTCGAGCGCAACTCCTGCCGGGCCTCCAGGCCCGCGGGGCTGTGCTGAACCGCCGCACCGCGATCCCGCACCACCGCACCACCAACGCCACCAGCGCCACCAGCACACCCCCGATGGAAGGAAGGCGGCACATGACGACCGCTCAGACCGCCCCACCGCCGTCCATGCGGCTCAGGGAGCTCGTGTTCGGGGCGGCATGTGCCGCCGCCCTGCGCGCCGCGGCCCGCCTCGGCGTGGCCGACGCACTCGGCGAGACCCCCCTGACCGCCGAGGACCTCGCCGCAGCGGTGAAGACCGAACCCAAGCCGCTGGGCCGCCTGCTGCGGGCCCTGACCTGCTACGGCGTCTTCGAAGAGCGCCCCGACGGCACCTTCGCGCACACCGACATGTCCCGGCTGCTGCGCGAGGACGACCCGGGCAGCCTGCGCAACATCTCCCTGTGGTGCACCGAACCGTGGACCTGGGACGCCTGGCCGAAGCTCGACGAGGCCGTGCGCACCGGCCGCAACGTCGTCGAGGACCTCTACGGCAAGGAGTTCTTCGTCTACCTCAACGAGGACGCCCCCGAGTCGGCGGACGTCTTCAACCGGGCCATGACCACCTCCAGCAAGCAGTCCGCCCGCGACGTCGCCGAACTCCTCGACCTGTCCGGCGCCGCCTCGGTCGCCGACATCGGCGGCGGCCAGGGCCATGTGGTGGCCAGCCTGCTGGAGAAGTACCCGCGCATGCACGGCACCCTGATGGACCTGCCGCGCGTCGTCGACAACGCCGACCCGCGGCTGCGCGAGGGCGGGGCGCTCGCGGACCGCGTGAGCATCGTGCCCGGCGACTGCCGCGAGGCCGTCCCGGTCCACGCCGACGTGTACATCATCAAGAACATCCTGGAGTGGGACGACGACTCCACCGCCCGCTGCCTGCGCAACGTCATGCGGGCCGGCGGCGCCAAGGCACGGGTCGTCGTCATCGAGAACCTCGTCGACGACACGCCCTCGATGCGGTTCAGCACCGCCATGGACCTGCTGCTGCTGCTCAACGTCGGCGGCGCCAAGCACACGACCAAGTCGATGGTGAGCCGCCTGGAGGCGGCCGGTCTGGTCATCGACGACATCAGCCCGGTCAACCCCTACCTGCACGCCTTCGACTGCACCGTCCCCGCCTGACCCGCCCGGCACCCCTGCGACGACGGCCGCCGGGCCCGCGACCTCGCGGGCTCGGCGGCCGTTGTCCGTCCGTCGCACGGCGTCCCCGTACGGCCTCCCGTACGACACTCCTGGTGTCGTCCCGGCCGCGTCAGCCGCGGCCGTCGCGCTCCCAGAGGTAGAAGCGCCGCGCCATCGCGTCCTTCGGCGAACGCCACGTCTCGGGGTCGTACGCGCTCACGTACGACGACAGCCGCTCGCTGATGTCCCGGAACTCGGGGTGTCCCGCCACCTTGGCGATGGCCGGGCCCGGGTCCCGGTCGGCCTCGACGAGGTGCATGTACACATCGCCGAACTGGAAGAGGCTGCGCCGGGTGACGCCCACGAGGTGCGGCAGCTCCCCCCGGTCGGACTCCTCGAAGATCTTGGCGATGTCCGGGGCCGAACCCGGGGCCATCCGGGCCACGATCAGGGCCTGGTGCATGTTCCGCTCCTGTCGTCCGCTCCGGCTCAGTCGGTGCTCAGGGCCGGCTCGGGCCGCCGCCCGGCCGCCGCGGCCTGCTCGACCTTGTCCCGGATGAGCGCCATCTGGACCTTGGAGTTCTTGTTGATGTTGTCGGTCATCCAGTCGTCGTCGACCGGCGCCTCCGGCTTCATCGCGAAGTCCTGGGTCCACACCATCCGGGTGCCGCCGGGGACCTCCTCGTAGGCCCAGTGGATGTCCATGTGGGCGAACGGCCCGGTCTCCACGCGCCGCGCCTTCACGGTGAGCGTGGCCCGGTCCGGCTCACGCTCGGAGACCCAGCTCCACACGGTGCCGTTCTCGTCGGGGTGCATGGTCAGCCGGAAGGTGCACTTGGCGCCCTCCTGCTTCAGGATCTCCGCGGAGGCGTACTCGCTGAACAGCTGCGGCCACTTCTCCACGTCGTTGGTCATCTCCCACACCAGGTCCACCGGTGCGGCGATGGTGATCTCGTTCTGCGTGTGTCCCGCCATCTCAGGCTCCTGCCAGAAGGGTGCTGTTGACGAGGTCGAGGAACTTCCGGGGCGTCTTGCAGCGCTCCGCGTCGGCCGGCATCGGCATGCCGTGCCGGTTCTCCAGTTCGCCCACGATGCCGAGCAGGCCGAGCGAGTCGATGCCGAGCTCGTCGAAGCCGGTGTCGGCCCGGTCCGTCAGTTCCTCGGGGCTGACGGTGATGCCGGCGGCCTTCTTCATGAGTTCGGACAGTTCTTCCACGGTGATTCGGTCACTCATGCGGGTTCCTCTCCTTGTAGCTCCCGGCGTGAAGCTCCCGGCGCCACCAGACCCTGACGTCAGGACCTAGGGGGCGTCGGCGGTGCCGTGCCGCAGCACCAGCGCCGAGTTCGAGCCCATGAGCCCCCGGCCCAGGACCAGTGCCGTGCGCACCTGCGCGGCACGCGCGCGGCCGGTCACCAGATCGAGGTCATGGCAGATGTCGAAGACATTGGGGGTGGGCGGGATCAGACCGTGCTCCATCGAGAGCACCGCCGCCGCCGCGTCCAGCACCGGGGCCGCGCAGTACGCCCGGCCGATGCCGGTCTTGGGCGCCGTCACCGGCACCCGCCGTCCGTGCGCGCCGAGCGCGTCGGCGATCGCCAGCGCCTCCGCCCGGTCCGCCTCGGGCACACCGAGCGCGTCCGCGAAGACCACGTCGACCTCCTCCGGGGCGCAGTCCGCGTCCGCCAGGGCCGCGCGGATCGCCTCCGCCAGTCCCTGCCGGGACAGCTCCCAGCGGGAGGCGCCCGTGAAGGTGGCCGCGTGCCCGGCCACGGTCGCCCGTACCGGCACGCCCCGCTCCCGGGCCGACTGTGCCGCCTCCACGACGAGCATCGCGCCGCCCTCGGCGGGCACGAACCCGCACGCCGCCTCGGTGAACGGCCGGTACGCCCGCTCCGGATCGGCCACCGGGCTCAGTTCGCGGTAGCCGAGCTGGCACACCACCGAGTACGGGGCCAGCGGCGCCTCCGTCGAGCCGGCCACGATCACGTCCGTACCGCGCCGCACGGCACGCGCCGCGTGCGCGAGGGCGTCCAGACCGCCGGCCTCGTCGGCGGCCACCACCGAGCACGGCCCCTTGAACCCGCGCCGGATGGAGATCTGGCCCGTGCTGGCCGCGTAGAACCAGGCGATCGACTGCCACGGGCCGACGTACCGCCTGCCCTTGCCCCACAGCTTCTGCAGCTCCCGCTGGCCGAACTCGCCGCCGCCCGACCCGGCCGCCGTCACCACGCCCGCCGAGAACGGCGCCTCGTCCGTGTCGGCCCGGCCCAGCCGGGCGTCCTCCAGCGCCGCGTCGGCCGCCGCCATCGCGAAGTGCGTGAACCGGTCGGTCTGCACGAGGTAGCGCTCCTCGACCGTCTCCGACGGATCGAAGGACCGCACCTCGCCCGCCACCTTCAGCGGCAGCCGCTCACAGCCCTCGCGCGTGACCCGGTCGAGGACGCTCACACCCTCCTGGGTGGACTTCCAGAAGGTCTCGGTGCTGTTTCCGTTGGGCGCCACGACACCGATGCCGGTGACGGCCGCCCGCCGCTTCGCGGGTGCGCTCATAGCGTCCTCTCCCTCTGCCGGGTCAGGATCACCGCGGACTGGAAACCGCCGAAGCCGCTGCCCACGGAGAGCACGCTGTCCAGCTTCCGTTCCCGGGCGACCCGCGGGACGTAGTCCAGGTCGCACTCGGGGTCCGGGGTCGTGTAGTTCGCCGTCGGCGGGACCACCTGGTGGGCCAGCGCCAGCACGCAGGCCACCACCTCGATCGCCCCGATCGCGCCCAGCGAGTGACCCACCATCGACTTGATGGAACTCATCGGCGTGTCGTAGGCGTGGTGGCCCAGCGCCCGCTTCACCGCGGCCGTCTCGTGCCGGTCGTTCTGCCGGGTGCCGGAACCGTGCGCGTTCACGTAGCCGATCGCGGTGGCGTCCAGCCGGGCGTGGTCCAGCGCCGTCTCGATGGCCCGCGCCATCTCCAGACCCTCACTGGTCAGACCCGTCATGTGGTAGGCGTTGCCGAACGTCGCGTAGCCGCTCAGCTCGCAGTACACGTGCGCACCGCGCGCCCGGGCGTGCTCCAGCTCCTCCAGGACCAGCACCGCGCCGCCCTCGCCCATGACGAACCCGTCACGGTCGTTGTCGAAGGGCCGCGAGGCGTGCGCCGGGTCGTCGTTGTTCGGCGACGTGGCCTTGATCGCGTCGAAGCACGCCATCGTGATCGGCGATATCGGCGAGTCCGACGCACCGGCTATGCAGATGTCGGCCCGGCCCTCCTCCACGGTGTGCAGCGCGTACCCGACCGCGTCGAGACCGGAGGTGCAGCCCGTCGAGACGGTCTGCACCGGCCCGCGCGCCCCGAACCGCTCCGCCACCGTCGAGGCCAGCGTGCTCGGCGTGAACGCCCGCTCCAGATACGGCTGCGCCCGCTCGTGGTCCACGTCCCAGCGCTCACCGCCATGGCTGACCAGGACGTAGTCGCTCTCCAGCCGGGTGGTGCCGCCCACCGCGGTGCCCAGCGAGACCCCGACCCGCCACGGGTTCTCCGCTGCGAAGTCGAGTCCGGAGTCCCGTACGGCCTCCTGCCCGGCGGCGAGCGCGAACTGGATGTAGCGGTCGCAGCGCGCCACCTGGTCCTCGGACAGCCCCGCGGCCACCGGGTCGAAGTCGCACTCCGCGGCGATCTGCGACCGCAGGCCGGACGGGTCGAAGAACGTGATGCCCCGCGTCGCCGTCCGCCCGTTGGCCAGCAGGTCCCAGAACGCCGGCGCGCCGATCCCGCCCGGCGCCACGATGCCTATGCCGGTGACCGCCACCCGCCTGGTCATGAGCGGACCTCGGCCGCGTCGGCCGGCACCGCCACCGGCTCCCCGGCCCCGGACGGCACCGCCTCCGTGCCCTCGGTGTCCACGTGCCCGAGCTGCGGGCGCGGCGCCAGCGGTCCGAGGTGGAAGACGATCCGCGCCTCGACCTTGCCCACGTTGCGGAAACGGTGGCGCATGTAGGCCGGGATCATCAGCCCCTGCTCGGGCCTGAGCGGGTGCGGCTCACCGTCCAGGTCCACCTCCAGGTCGCCGCAGACGACGTACACGAACTCCTCGGAGTACGGGTGGTAGTGCTCCCCGATGCGGTCACCGGGCTGCACGATGGCCACCCCCATGAAGCCGCTGGTGGAGCCCACCGTGGCCGGGGTGAGCATGGCGCGCAGATCGCCTCCGCGCTTGGTGTTGGGCTCGGTGTCGCTGAGATCCACGATCTTGGGCCTGGCTTTGATCACGTCGTTCCTCCGGTGGTGTGTACGTCGGCTGAAGGGAAACGTCAGGCGTCCGGCGCGGACCGGCGGTCGGTGACGAGGTCCATCCGGGCGAGGTCGAGCAGCCGTGCCAGGTCGCCGTCCTTCTTCGCCGCGCCCTCGTCGAGCAGCGTCGTCAGCTCCGACACCTGCGCGGAGTCCGCCAGCCCCAGCGCCGAGGCCGGGTCCGCGTCCAGACCGTCCCGCACATCGATCAGGCGTACGACCACGTCGTCCCGCTCGAAGACCGTGCTGCGCAGCACCGCACTGGCCGGGTCGTCGGCCGCCCGCTCGTCGTGCTGGGCCAGCAGCTCCGCCAGCCGCATGCCCATGCCGGGCCGCGCCGGGTAGTACAGCGCGTGCCGCTGCGCCCGCTCGTCGTCCTGGCCGCTCGTCACGTGGTGCACGGCCGGCAGCGCCGCCCGGGTGAAGAACACCCGCACCGACTCCTGGTCGGCGAAGTCCCGCTCCTGCTCCAGGTACGGGTTGATGGCCTCCTCCACCGCCCGGATCTCCGGCTGCCGCGCCACGTGCCGGAGCGCCGCCAGCAGGTCACCGCGCACCTCGATGGCGCGCACCACACGGTTGCCGTGCATGAACAGCGAGGTACGGCACAGCCGGGTCGTGTCGTCCACCCGCGCCTGCGGCGACTCGTAGTTCGCCAGCAGCTCGGCGACCTTCTTCTCACTGCCCGGCTTCACCGTGAACGTCAGCGCGTGCCGGATCACACCGTCACCGATGCGCGGCGACGTCTGCAGCCGCCGCTCACCCGACACGGCGCGGGCCGCCTCCCCGCCGGTCTCCCGGACGATGTGGAAGCGCAGCGACCGGGTGTCCCGGATGCAGCTGTGCATCGGCTGCACCATCCGCACGTGCTCCTCGCTGTTCACCCACGCGAGGAACGGCGGCGCGCTCTCCCACTCGCTCGTGATCAGCCACTGGGAAGGGTTCTCGATCGACTGGCACAGCTGGTCGCTGACGTGTCCGGGAACGGACGAGACCTGCTTGCCCATCTCCTCGTACGCCTCCAGGAACTGCTGCTGGGCGCCGTCGTAGACGTCCACCAGCAGGACGACCCGGAGCCGGGAGCCGTCGAACACGGACTGGGAGACACGTTTCGAGGCCGGCTGCTCGGTGGGGTCTGAAACACGCTCAGAGATGGCGGTCATCTGCGTACGTCTCCTTGACGGGACTCGGTGACGGGCTTTCGGGGGTGCGCTGAACTGACGGCCTGCCACGCATGACACGACGTCAGCCTGATCTCGATCCTGAGCCGCCCGCGATCAGTGCGCGACTCGTATGAACCACGCGGGTGATCACACGGGTGATTGCCCCCGCGAACGCACGCGGACCGGCCCCGCGCCGGGCATGGAGACACCGACGGACACCGACCCGCCCGCGCCCCGCGCGCCCCCACACCGCACACCGCCCCAGGAGGCATCGATGCACCAAGAAGCCGACCACCGGGTACCCGTCCTCATCGTCGGCGGCTCCCTGGTGGGCCTGTCCACCTCGCTGTTCCTGGGCCGCCTCGGCGTGCCGCACCTGCTCGTCGAGCGGCACTCCGGCACCTCCATCCACCCCCGCGGACGCGGCAACAACGTGCGCACCATGGAGCTGTTCCGCGTGGCCGGCATCGAGGACGCCGTCAAGGACGCGGCGGCGCTCCTCGCCGGCAACCACGGCATCCTCCAGACCCCCACCCTCGTCGGCGACGCAGGCGAGTGGCTCTTCAAGCACATCGACCCGGGCGGCGGCATGGCGAGGTTCAGCCCCACCGGCTGGTGCCTGTGCAGCCAGAACGACCTCGAACCCGTCCTCCTGGAAGGCGCCCGCGCCCTCGGCGGCGACCTGCGCTACTCCCACGAGATGGAGACCTTCGAGCAGGACGCCGGCGGTGTCACCGCCACCGTCCGCGACCGCGCCACCGAGGAGCGGTACACCGTCCGCGCCGACTACCTCGTCGCCGCCGACGGCCCCCGCAGCCCCGTCCGCCGCCGGCTGGGCATCGGGCAGTCCGGGCCCGGTGACCTCTTCGCCAACGTCAGCGTCACCTTCCGCTCCAAACTCCTCGCCGACGTCGTGGGCGAGCGCCGCTTCATCTGCTGCTACCTCACCGACCCCGAAGCGGACGGCGCCCTGCTGCCCGTCGACAACAAGGAGCACTGGGTCTTCCACGCCCCCTGGCACCCCGAGCACGGCGAGACCCTCGACGAGTTCACCGAGGAACGCCTCCAGCGGCACATCCGCCGCGCCGTCGGCGTCCCCGACCTCGACGTCGAGATCACCGGCAAGGCCTCCTGGCGCGCCGCCGAACGCGTCGCCGAGCGCTACGGCGCCGGACGCGTCTTCCTCGCCGGCGACTCCGCCCACGAGATGTCCCCCACCGGCGCCTTCGGCTCCAACACCGGCATCCAGGACGCGCACAACCTGGCCTGGAAACTCGCCGCCGTCCTGCAGGGCTGGGCCGGACCCGGCCTGCTGGACACCTACGACAGCGAACGCCGGCCCGTCGCCACCGCCACCAGCGCCCGCGCCTCCGCCCGCTCCGTCGAACACAGCCACCCCGGCTTCGCGCCCGCACCCGGCATCGGCGGCGGAAAGCGGGGCGGCATCCTCAACGTCGTCCTCGGCTACCGCTACCCCGACGGCGCCGTCGTCGGCGCCGGACCCGGCCAGGACGCCGTCCCCGACACGATGCGTCTGACCGGCGAACCCGGCACCCGCGCACCCCACCTGTGGGTGCACCGCTCCGGCACCCGCATCTCCACCCTCGACCTGTACGAACGCACCCTCGTGCTGCTCAGCGACGCCGGGTCCGGGACGGACTGGCACACGGCGGCCCAGCGCATCGCGCAGTCCGGGATCCCCCTGAACTCCTACCGCTTCGGCGCCGACCTCACCTACGCCGAGCAGAGCGGCCCGGACTCCCCGCCCTGCGACTGGGCCCGCACGCACGGCACCACCGCCGAGGGCGCCGTCCTCGTCCGCCCCGACGGTTTCGTCGCCTGGCGCGCCCCCGGCGCCGTACCGGACCCGGAGGGAGTGCTCCGGGAGGTCCTCGCGGCCCTGCTGCGGACCACCTGACCCCAACCACTCACCCCGCACGGAAAAGGCCAGGTCAGACAGAGTCTGACCTGGCCTTTCGCGAGCCCCCTGTCGGATTCGAACCGACGACCTACGCATTACAAGTGCGTTGCTCTGGCCAGCTGAGCTAAGGAGGCGTGCTGGGTCGTGCCCGTGCAGTGTACCCAGGTCGCCGCCGCGCCCCGTCGAAAATTTCCGCGAAGTTCACACCCCTCCACCTACTGACAGAGCAGGTGAACGCCAGGTACCGTCCTGTGCCAGTTCACTCTTGTGGACCACGCGAGCACCAGGACGGACCATCCGGCGGGGCATTCCCCGGGGCATCCGTCGTGGCAACCGCCTTCCTACTCGGATCGTCCGGCACGTTCCTGCCGGTAGAAGGGGGCCCATTCACCATGGCCACTGTGCAGTTCGACAAGGCGACCCGGATCTACCCGGGTTCCGAGAAGCCCGCCGTCGACGCCCTGGAGATCGACATCGCGGACGGCGAGTTCCTCGTCCTGGTCGGCCCCTCCGGCTGCGGCAAGTCCACCTCGCTGCGCATGCTCGCGGGGCTCGAGGACGTCAACGGCGGTGCCATCCGCATCGGTGACCGTGACGTCACCCACCTGCCGCCGAAGGACCGGGACATCGCCATGGTGTTCCAGAACTACGCCCTCTACCCGCACATGACGGTCGCCGACAACATGGGCTTCGCGCTCAAGATCGCCGGTGTCAACAAGGCGGAGATCCGGCAGAAGGTCGAGGAGGCCGCGAAGATCCTCGACCTGAGCGAGTACCTGGACCGCAAGCCGAAGGCGCTCTCCGGCGGTCAGCGCCAGCGTGTCGCCATGGGCCGCGCGATCGTGCGTGAGCCGCAGGTGTTCCTCATGGACGAGCCGCTGTCCAACCTGGACGCCAAGCTGCGTGTGTCCACCCGTACGCAGATCGCCTCCCTGCAGCGCCGCCTCGGCATCACCACCGTCTACGTCACCCACGACCAGGTCGAGGCCATGACGATGGGCGACCGGGTCGCGGTCCTCAAGGACGGTCTGCTCCAGCAGGTCGACTCGCCGCGCAACATGTACGACAAGCCCGCCAACCTCTTCGTCGCCGGCTTCATCGGCTCGCCCGCCATGAACCTGGTCGAGGTGCCGATCACCGACGGCGGTGTGAAGTTCGGCAACAGCGTCGTGCCCGTCAACCGGGACGCGCTCAAGGCCGCCGCCGACAAGGGCGACCGTACGGTCACCGTGGGCGTGCGCCCCGAGCACTTCGACGTGGTCGAGCACAACGGCGGCGCCGCGGCCGCCCTGACCAAGGACAGCGCCGACGCCCCGGCCGGTCTCGCCGTCTCCGTCAACGTGGTCGAGGAGACCGGCGCGGACGGGTACATCTACGGCACCGTCGAGGTCGGCGGCGAGCAGAAGGACCTCGTCGTCCGCGTCAGCAGCCGTTCGGTCCCGGAGAAGGGCGCCACCGTGCACGTCGTGCCGCGGCCGGGCGAGACGCACGTGTTCTCCACCTCGACCGGCGACCGCCTGACGGACTGAGGCACCGCCCCCGGCGCCAGGACGCACCGGCGCACTGACGCCTTACGGCTGAAACCCCGGGAATGACCCTGGAGATTCACCCGAGTTGACGAGAAGGGCCCCGCGAACTGCCGCGGGGCCCTTCTCACCGTCTCCGCCCCACCCGCGCGTCACCCGGACACAGGGGACGTTTCGAGCAGTGTGCGTCAACACACCACCCGGAGAAGGGCAGTACACCGTCCCCCGAACAGGTGACTAAATGTCGCCAAATCATCACCGGGCGCTACCCTCACTCGCGTGAAGCACTCCACCACGCAACCCACGCGACGCGGCCGGGGCCCCGCCCGCCGGATCGGCCGCTCCCTCGCCCTCGTCCTGCCCGTCGTCCTGGTGCTCTCCGGGACCCTCGCGGTCACCCGAGTCAACTGGTCGGGGAACCCCTCGAACTCGGTGCTCACCGCGTCCGACCTGTCCGCGCCCGGCACCGCGGCCCACCCCCGGGCCCCGCAGGACGTGCTCCGGGACCACCTGCTGACGGAGTTGCAGGAGAAGGACCCGGGCGTCGCGCTCACCCACCTCCAGGAGGCGGTCGACGAACGCCCCTCGCTGGCCGGGCACTGCGCCTCGATCGCCCGCACCCTCGGCCGCGCCGCGGTCCGTATCTACGGCCCCGCCCGCGCCCAGTCCTACGCCCGGCCCGTCTGCGACACCTCCTACGCCTCCGGGGTCCTGGCCGCCCACAGCTGAGCGCACCGGCCCGGGAGGGCGGAGGACCCGGGACCGGGACCGGGCCTGGGTTCCTGGACCGAGGTCCGAGATCCGAGGCCGAGGTCCGGGTTCCCGGGCATGGGGGCTGAGCTGCGCCCGGCCCCCTCGCGGACGCCGGCCGTGCCCCACTCGGGCGCGGCTCAGGCCGCGCGCGGACGCGGCTCAGACCTCGCGCGGCCCTCCCGCAGGCTCCCGCGCACGTTCCGCGCGCACCCCCCGCCGGCCCGGCGCAGCGCCTCCCGTGGGCCGCCCGGGAGGTCTCCCGCCCCCGCCGGGGCAGCCGCGCGGTCGCAGCCGGGGTGCCACGTACAGTTCGGGCATGACCCATCCGAATGCGGCGTCCCGCCCCACACAAGCCGTCGTGCTGGCCGGTGGCCAGGGCTCCCGGCTGCGCCCCTACACCGACGACCGGCCCAAGCCGATGGTCGAGATCCCCGGTACGGGCACCCCGATCATCGGTCACCAGCTCGCCTGGCTCGCCGAGGAGGGCGTCACCGACGTGGTGGTCTCCTGCGGCCACCTCGCCGAAGTGCTGCAGGAGTGGCTGAAGTCGGCGCGGTTGCCCGTCAAGGTGACCACGGTCGTGGAGTCGGAACCCCTCGGCCGGGGCGGCGGCCTCAAGTTCGCCGCCGCGCACCTCCCCCACCCCGAGCGCTCCTGGTACGCCACCAACGGCGACATCTGGACCCGCTTCTCGCTGCGCGACATGGCGGACTTCCACACCGAGCGGGACGCGGTCGCGACCCTCGCGCTGGCCCGGCCGCGCATCCCGTGGGGCGCCGTGCAGACGGACGGCTTCGGTCACATCACGGACTTCATCGAGGCTCCCCCGTCGACCTTCGAGATCAACGCGGGCGTCTACGTCTTCTCGCCCGAGTTCGCCTCCCTGCTCCCGGAGCGCGGCGACCACGAGCGCACCACGTTCCCTCGGCTGGCCCGCGAGCGGCGGCTGGCCGGCTTCCCGATCCCGCAGGGCGCCTACTGGCGTGCCATCGACACCGCCAAGGACCTCACGGAGGCCGCCAAGGAGCTTTCCGCGCCGCGCAGGTGACGTCGGCGCAGGCGGCGTCCCGAAGGACGGCGAAGGCCCCGCACCGGGCACGGATCGTGCCGGGTGCGGGGCCTTCCGCGCGGGCGGGTCCTGTTGTGGTGCGGACCCCTCTGAGCCAGGGCGAGGGAGCCGCTGCCCCGGGTTTCAGCCCAGCAGGCCGCCGACCAGGCCGGGCTGGCCGGTGGAGGAGCTGCCGCCGGCGGAGCCGGAGGGCTGGGTGTCGCCGCCGGAGCCGCCCGATCCACCGCCGGAGCCCGTACCGCCGGTGGCGGAGCCGCCGGAGGCCGGTCCCGAGCTGGTGCTGGGCGCGTGCTGGGCCGGGGCGGAGTGGCGCGGCGGGATCCGGCCGCCGGTGCCCTGGGTCTGGCTGGGCGACCCGCCCGTGGCCGAGCCGCTGTCGCGGGTGGCGCCCGGCGCGGTGGCGGGGCCGCCGGTCGGGCCGCCGGCCGCGCCGTGACGGCTGGGCGAGGTGGAGGCCGACGGGGACCCGCGGTGCGCGGATCCCGTGCCCGTGCCGGACCGCTGCGGGAGCGGCGAGCCGGGCAGCTGGTTGCGCGGGGGCTCGCCGGGCCCCGGCACGACCACGTTGCCGGCGCCGCGCACCGCCCCGCCGAGCAGCGAGCCGACGAGCAGGGTGAGTCCGGTGACGACGACGGTGAGCAGCGCGCCGCGCCGCAGCACGTACCGGCGCAGGTCCCAGATGTCGGAGCGGGGTCCGAGCCGCCGCCAGGCGGAGGCCGCGAGCCGGCCGTCGACGGAGTAGACGGGGGCGCCGGCGATGACCAGCGGGGACCAGGCGGCGAGGTAGATGATGTCCGGGGCGTCGTAGACCGGGACGGTGCGCCAGCTGACGGTGACGATGAGCGCGGCCGACAGCAGTCCGCCGACCACCGCCGCGACCCGCTGCCAGCAGCCCAGGACCGTCAGGACACCGACGATGACCTGGAGGAAGGCGATGAGGAGACCGGAGCCGACCGGGTGCTGGAGGGCGAACTGGCGCAGCGGTTCGGCCACTTCCCAGGGGTGCAGTGCGGTGAGCCACTTGACCATGGAGCCGCGCTTGCCGCCGTCGAAGTAGAGCGGGTCGCACAGCTTGCCCATGCCGGCGTAGAGGGAGATGAAGCCGAGGAAGATGCGCAGCGGGAGGAGGACGACGCCGAGGTTCATCCGGCGGCCCGGGTAGTAGGCGTGGCGGGCCGGGTCGTCGCCGTGCCGCCTGCCCCGGCGGCGCCGGGCGCCGGGGGCGGTGGCCTCGCGGGCGTCCGGGTCGTCGTCGTAGGCGTGGCCGTCGGGGTCGTCGTAGGCGTAGCCGCCGTCGCCGTGGGCCGGCCGGGGGTGGCCGTAGGGCGGGTGGCCGCCGTGCCCCCGGTCGCCGTACGCGGACTCCTCGTAGGCGCTGCCCGCGGTGCGCATCTGCGGCAGCAGCCGGGTCTCGCCGGGCTCCGGGCCGCGCTGGGCGCCGACGACGGGGGTCTCGACGGTGCGGTCGAGGTCGTCGTAGCCGACCGGGCGGTACCCCGGGGCGGCATCGACGCGCGGGATGACCTGGGTCGCCCCGGCGTCCCCGGACGGCTCCTCGGTGTGGCCCACGCTGCCGCTGCGGACGGCCTGGAGGAGGCGGTGGGCTCCGGTGTCGTCCGGAGCGGACCGGCCGCTCCAGACGAGCGGCCGGCGGTGGGCGGCCCCGGCCCGGCCCGCCGTGCCGGCGGCGGGGACACGGACGGTGGGGTCGGTGACGCTCGGGTGCCGGGCGACCCGCGGGGACAGGGTGCGCCGCGAGGCGGCGCCCAACTGCACGCGGAAGCTCGCGTGAGTGACGATGACCTGCGCCGGATCGCTCGGCACCTTCACCATGCTCAGCGCGGGAGCGTCGTCGTATCCCGACGAGCGGTCCCCCGTGGGTGTGCGGGGTGTTCTGGTGTCCACACTCATCTAACCGAGTGGTGGGGAGTTAGGACACTGCCTTGACCCGCCGGATCTGTCCGGGCCGCGTCAAACATGCACCGGATGGGGGGATTTACCCGGCCGGGTGTACGCGCGAACGCCTGTTCTGATGCTTCCGGGGTCCGTCACGGTGCGGGCCCCGGCCGGACGCTGCCGCCCGGCCGGGCACTGCGGTCAGCCGCGCCTGCGCGCCGCCTCGTAGAGGACGATCCCGGCCGCGACACCGGCGTTCAGCGACTCCGCCCCGCCGGGCATCGGGATCCGCACCCGGAAGTCGCAGGTCTCCCCGACGAGCCGGGACAGGCCCTTGCCCTCGCTGCCGACGACGATGACGACCGGCCCTTCCAGGGCCTCCAGTTCACCCACTTCGACCTCGCCGTCGGCGGCCAGGCCGACGACCGTGATACCCGCCTTCTGGTACGACTCCAGGGCGCGCGTCAGGTTGGTGGCGCGGGCGACCGGCGTACGGGCGGCCGTCCCCGCGGACGTCTTCCAGGCACCGGCGGTCATGCCCGCCGCGCGCCGCTCGGGGACGACCACGCCGTGCCCGCCGAAGGCGGAGACGGAACGGACGACGGCACCGAGGTTGCGCGGGTCGGTGACCCCGTCGAGCGCGACGATCAGCGGGTCCTCGCCCGCCTCGGCGGCGGCGTCGGCCAGGTCCTCGGGGTGCGCGTACTCGTACGGCGGGACCTGGAGGACGAGGCCCTGGTGGTTGAGGCCGTTGGTCATGCGGTCCAGCTCGGGGCGCGGTGCCTCCATGAGGTTGATGCCACCGCGCTCGGCGGCGAGCTGGAGCGCCTCGCGCACCCGCTCGTCGTTGTCGATGAACTGCTGGACGTAGAGCGTGGTGGCGGGCACACCCCCGCGCAGCGCCTCGACGACCGGGTTGCGGCCGACGACCATCTCGGAGGCCGAGCGGCCGGCGCCGCGGCGCTGCGGCGGACGGCCCTGGGTGCGGCGCACCTTCGACTGGGCGGCGCGCTGCTTGGCGTGTCCCTTGCGCATCTCGGCGGGGGGCGTGGGGCCCTTGCCCTCCAGGCCGCGGCGCCGCTTGCCGCCGCTGCCGACCTGCGCGCCCTTCTTGCCGGACATGCGGCGGTTGTTAGCGGCCATGACCTACCTGTCTGTTCTGTCGGGAGCGTCGGCGTACGCCTGCCGCGTACGCCTCCTGCGTCTATGAAGGTACTTCCACGAGAAGTACGTGTGTGCAGTACGTCTATGCAGTGTGCCGCCCGGGGGTCTCGGGTCAGCGGGGGCCGAGGCTCCAGCGCGGGCCCTGGGGGCTGTCCTCGACGACCAGACCGGACTGGCCGAGCTGGTCGCGCAGGGCGTCCGCGGTGGCCCAGTCCTTGCGGGCGCGGGCGGCCTCGCGCTGGTCGAGGACCATCCGGACCAGGGTGTCCACCACCCCGTGCAGGTCCTCACCGCGGTCGGCGGCCTCACCCGCCCAGTGCTCGTCCAGCGGGTCCAGACCGAGGACGCCGAGCATGGCCCGCACCTCGGCGAGCCGGGCCACGGCCGCCTCCTTGTCGTCCGCCGCCAGCGCGCTGTTGCCCTGCCGGACGGTGGTGTGGACGACGGCCAGCGCCTGCGGGACGCCGAGGTCGTCGTCCATCGCCTCGGCGAAGGCGGGCGGCACCTCGGCGGAGGGCTCCACCGGCCCCGCCTTCTCCACCACGCGCTGGATGAAGCCCTCGATCCGCGCGAACGCGGACTCGGCCTCGCGCAGGGCCTCCTCGCTGTACTCGATGGTCGAGCGGTAGTGCGGGGTGCCCAGGTAATAGCGCAGGACGATCGGCCGCCACTGCCTGACCATCTCCGAGACCAGCACGGAGTTGCCGAGCGACTTCGACATCTTCTCGCCGCTCATGGTCACCCACGCGTTGTGCACCCAGTACCGGGCGAACTCGTCGCCGTAGGCCTTGGACTGGGCGATCTCGTTCTCGTGGTGCGGGAAGATCAGGTCGAGACCGCCGCCGTGGATGTCGAAGGCGTTGCCCAGGTACTTGTGCGCCATGGCCGAGCACTCCAGGTGCCAGCCCGGCCGCCCCTCGCCCCACGGCGTGGGCCAGGTCGGCTCGCCGGGCTTGGCCGCCTTCCACATCGCGAAGTCCCGCGGGTCCCGCTTGCCGGTCTCGCTGTCGGCGGCGGGCTGACGCAGGTTGTCCAGCTCCTGCCGGGACAGCTGGAGGTAGCCGGGGAAGGAGCGCACGTCGAAGTAGACGTTGCCGTCGGCGGCGTAGGCGTGCCCGCGCTCGATGAGCGTCCGCATCATCTCGATCATCTCCGGCACATGGCCGGTGGCGCGCGGCTCGTAGGTGGGCGGCAGGCAGCCGAGCGCGGTGTAACCGTCGTTGAACGCCCGCTCGTTGCCGTAGCCGATCGACCACCAGGGGCGGTGCTGCTCGTGCGACTTGGCGATGATCTTGTCGTCGATGTCGGTGACGTTGCGGATGAACGTGACCTCGTAGCCGCGGTAGGTGAACCAGCGGCGCATGATGTCGAAGTTCAGCCCCGAGCGGATGTGCCCGATGTGCGGGGCCGCCTGCACGGTGGCACCACACAGGTAGATCGAGACACAGCCCTGCTCGAGCGGGGTGAAGTCACGGATCTGCCGGGCGCTGGTGTCGTACAGGCGAATGGTCACCACTCCAGGGTAGTGGGCCGGGGGCAGTGCCTCACGCCCCTTCCCGCAAGCGGCGCCCCTTTCGTGACCGGCGACGGCCGCACCGGCGCGCGGCGGTCACAGGACGCCGACGACCTTGCGCGCCCTGATCCGGACGACCACGCGTTCGGAGTCCTGGGCGGAGGCCGGGTTGAACTCGGCGTACTTCTTCCCGGTGTACTTCACGGACAGCTCGTCGATGAGGTCCTGGCCGCCCTCGGTGGTCATCTCGGCGGTGCCGCGGATCTCGGCGTACTCGTACGGCGAGGCCGGGTCCTGGACGACGACGCTGACGCGGGCGTCGCGCTCCAGGTTCTTCGTCTTGCGGCGGCCGGCGGTGGTGGAGACGAGGAGGTCGTCGCCGTCCCGCTTGACCCAGACCGGCGACAGCTGGGGGCTGCCGTCGGGCTGCACGGTGCCGACGACGACGAAGACGGGGCCGTCGAGGAGGTTCTTGAGACGGTCGGACAGTACGGCGGACATGGGGCACCCTCCGGGACCTCGGTCACTGGCGCTTCACGGACGGCTCAGCGAAAGCTCGTCGCCGAGCCGGCGGTGACTCTGCGGGTACCCTCGCACGCGCTCAGCCCACCCGCACCACGAGCGCCGTGGCCACCGCCATCAAACCCTCGTCCCGGCCCGGGAAACCGAGTCCGTCGGTGGTGGCTCCGGAGACGGACACCGGCGCGCCGGCCGCCTCGGAGAGGATCTTCTGCGCCTCCTCGCGACGCTTGCCGATCTTCGGCCGGGGGCCGACGACCTGCACGGCCACGTTCCCGATCCGGAAGCCGGCCGCCCGTACGATCCGCGCCGCCTCCGTCAGCAGCGTGACGCCGGAGGCGCCCGACCACTCGGGCCGCCCGGTGCCGAAGTGCTGCCCGAGGTCGCCGAGGCCCGCGGCCGAGAACAGCGCGTTGCACGCGGCGTGCGCGACGACGTCCGCGTCGGAGTGCCCGGCCAGCCCGGGGCCCTGCCCCTCCCACTTCAGACCGGCGCACCACAGCTCGCGGCCGTCCTCGAAGGCGTGGATGTCGGTGCCGATGCCGACCTGGGGCAGCGGCTGCCCGGGGGTCGCGGGGGCGGTCTCAGAAGCCATCGTTGAGCCTCCGGCGGGCCAGGACCGCTTCGGCGAGCACGAGGTCGAGCGGGCGGGTGACCTTGAAGGCCTCCTCGTGGCCGGGCACGGCCACGACCCGCTCGCCGAGCTGTTCGACCATGCTCGCGTCGTCGGTGACGTCGTCGGTGACGGTCTCGTGGGCGCGGACCAGCGTCGCCCGGTCGAAGCCCTGCGGGGTCTGCACGGCCCGCAGCCGCGACCGGTCCGGGGTCGCCAGCACCGGCTCGGGGTCGCCCGCGGCCGCGGCCGGTTCGACCTCCTTGACGGTGTCCGCGAGCGGCAGCGCCGGTACGACGGCGGCGGCGCCCTCGCGCACGGCGTCGATCACCGCGTCCACGGTGTCCACGGGGACCAGCGGGCGCGCCGCGTCGTGCACGAGGACGATGTCGTGGCCGGGCGGCAGCGCGGCGAGCCCGAGCCTGACGGACTCCTGGCGGGACTCGCCGCCGGGCACGACGAGGAAACGGGTCCGCTCGGGCAGCGCGTGGGAGTCCAGGAGCGAGGTGACCTCGGCGGCGCCGTCGGGCGGGGCGACCACGATCACCAGGGCGACCGCGCGGGAGGCGGCCATGGCGCGGACCGCGTGGATGAGCATGGGCGTGCCGTTCAGCGTGCGCAGCGCCTTGGGGGCGCCGGGACCGAGGCGCACGCCCCGGCCGGCGGCCGGGATCACGACGGCGACGGGGGTCTGAGACCGGGCCTGTGCGGGCGAGGGTCGCGATTCGTCAGACATCGGTTCCTGTCAGGTTTGTGTTCCGGCTCGGCGTGGGTATGGCCACACCGTGCCGGGCGCGACGCCTCGACCGGACCCTTCCGTGACCTCGGTCGAGCCGACCGCCCGGGCCTGGCACACAGTATCGGGGGATCTTCCCCCGGGGGGACCACGGCGTTCGTTTGCGCGGGCAGGACTGTGCCGCGCCGCCGTGGGTACGGGTGTCCCCGTCGGGTGCACCCGTCAGGACGCGGTTCGTCGCCGCGGCGGCGGGTGCGCGAGTGTCCGGATGTGTCTTCGGGTACGACCATGCCGCAGCACCCGGCGGCGGATTCGCGCCCTCGGATGCCGCGGCATGTCACTCACCGTGCTGAAACCGAACAGAGGCGACATGGACGTCGCGGCTGGCGCCTCGCGTCAGGATGTCGGTGTGTCCCGTACCGGTCCGTATCGGTCAGGAAGCTCCGTACCGGAAAGCCCCGCGTCAGGACGCGAGGACCTCGTCGAGCAGAGCCTCGGCCTTGTCCTCGTTCGTGTTCTCCGCGAGCGCCAGCTCGCTCACCAGGATCTGGCGGGCCTTGGCGAGCATGCGCTTCTCACCGGCGGAGAGTCCGCGCTCGCGCTCGCGACGCCACAGGTCACGCACGACTTCCGCGACCTTGATGACATCGCCGGAGGCGAGCTTCTCCAGGTTTGCCTTGTAGCGACGCGACCAGTTCGTGGGCTCCTCGGCGTACGGAGCGCGCAGCACCTCGAAGACCCGGTCCAGCCCGTCCTGACCGACCACATCACGCACGCCGACGAACTCCGCATTGTCCGCTGGCACACGTACCGTCAGGTCACCCTGGGCGACCTTCAGCACCAAGTAGGTCTTGTCCACGCCTTTGATCTGGCGAGTTTCGATAGCCTCGATCAGCGCGGCCCCGTGATGGGGATAGACCACGGTGTCGCCAACCTTGAACGTCATGTGACAGGTACCCCTTCCGTGGCTATCCAGGGTAACACGGATACGGCGTCTTCTGAATGGCGTTTTCGCAGGTCAGGGCATATCTCGGGGCTTGACAACAGCAACCGGGACGTGCTTCGGAAGGGGCGCACGAGCCGGCGGCGGACAGGTATCCGCAGGTCGGAGGGGCTCTTCGCACAGGGTGAAACGCGTACGTTACACACATCCGGCCGTCCGTCCAAGCGGCCGAACAGACCGTTTTGTCCAGTTCCAGATGCGCGACTTCCGCTACTCCGTTCGGTGCGCCGGGACCCGGCCGGGGTGAATCCGGAATTGATCACGGCCCCCGATCGACGCCTGCCGCGGCCTGTGATCAATTTCAGCCCCCGGCGCGCATTCCGGGGCCGGAAATCCACGAAGACGACACCTGGATCCCTGCATGAAGATCCGCCATGAAGATCCGGTACGGAGATCCGGCACGTAGATCCGGTACGGAGATCTGAGGCGGAGATCCGGTTGATCCGGCGCGGCGGACAGTGGCTATGGCGGCGCGTTAGAGGGGCGTAAGACGGCGCGTAAGCCACGGCGTATGCCGGCGGGTATGCGGGCGTATGCCGACCCCTATGCCCGCCCCTATGCCCCGTGGGTCGTGACGTGTGACGCGTATGACGCGGTGTGCGTTTGGCGTGTCGTAAGGGGAGGTGTCCGGCGGGCGGCGCCTGTGCGAAGGGGAGGCGGCGTCACGGACCGTGCGCCGGGGGTGCCCGGCAGGGCCGGGCGGACGGCGCCCGGAGAGGCCCGGCCGAAGGCGCCGGGAACGCCCGTCGGCGGCCGCACGGGGAGCGGTGTCCGGGTGCCCGCGGGCGTCCAGGGGCGGGTCGGGTGCGAGGCCCCGGGAACGGCTCGGTAACCTAAGCCCGCTGACAGACACTTAGGGCGGCTTTATAAGGAAGTCGTCCTGTACCGCCCACGTTCAAGGAGTTGCCGCCGCCGTGAGCAGCAGCCTTCGACGCGGCGCCCTCGCCGCCGCCGCCATCGCGTTCTCGATCGCCTCGCTCGCCGCCTGCGGCGCCGGCAACAACGCCCAGACGCTCGAGGTGAAGCCGGACAACGCGGCCACCACCGTCGGGGACATCGAGGTACAGAACGCGCTGATCATCACGCAGCCCGGCTTCCAGACCAAGGGTCCGGCCGTCGTCTCGGTGACCGTCTTCAACAACGGCAGCACGCCCCAGACGCTGGACGCGGTCCGCGTCGACGGCGGCGGCACCGCGCAGATCACCCCCGCCCAGGGCAAGGGCAAGCTGACCGTCCCGCCCCAGGGCTCCGTCATCATCGGCGGCAAGGGCAACGCCTCCGCGGCGCTGGCCGACCCCGGCCCGGTGGTCAAGGACGGCAACGCCCAGAAGATCACCTTCTCCTTCAGCAAGGCCGGTGACGTGAGCCTGCGGGCCTTCGTCGTGCCGGCCTCGAGCTACTTCGACAAGTGGGGCCCGAGCAGCATCCCGGCCGCCACGGGCGCCCCGGGCGCTCCCGGCGCCCCGAGCGCGTCCGCCACGGGCAAGCCGGGGACGTCCAAGTCCCCGAAGTCGCCCAAGACGTCGCAGAGCCCGCAGGCCCCGGCCGGCGGTACGCAGACGGGTTCGGCCTCGACCGGCGAGGCGGGCACGGGCACCGGCGCGGGCGACTCGGTGAACCAGGGCGGCTCGGCGTCGTAACCGATCGCCGGCCGCCTGATCGCCGGGCACCGGTCACCAGCCGCTGGTCGCCGGCCGGTGACTCCGGCGCGGTACCGCACGGCAGACGGCGAAGGGCGGCACCCCAGCGAGGGTGCCGCCCTTCGCCGTACCTCCGCGGACCGCGGCGGCCGGCGCGCGGCCTGCGGATCACGGTCGACGGCGCACGGCTTACGGCTCGAACTTGTATCCGAGGCCGCGGACCGTCACCAGGTAGCGCGGGGCGCCCGGGTCGGGTTCGATCTTGGCGCGCAGCCGCTTGACGTGCACGTCGAGCGTCTTGGTGTCGCCCACGTAGTCGGCGCCCCAGACCCGGTCGATGAGCTGCATCCGGGTCAGCACCCGGCCGGCGTTGCGCAGCAGCATCTCCAGCAGGTCGAACTCCTTGAGCGGCAGGTCGACCTTGGTGCCGGAGACGGTGACGACGTGCCGGTCCACGTCCATGCGGACCGGGCCGGCCTCCAGCGCCGCCGGGGTGACCTCCTCCGGCTCACCGCGCCGGCGCAGCACCGCGCGGATCCGGGCGACCAGCTCGCGGGAGGAGAAGGGCTTGGTGACGTAGTCGTCGGCCCCTATCTCCAGGCCGACCACCTTGTCGATCTCGCTGTCCTTGGCGGTCACCATGATCACCGGGACGTTGGAGCGGCCCCGCAGCTGGCGGCACACCTCCGTACCGGGCAGCCCCGGCAGCATCAGGTCGAGGAGGACGAGGTCGGCGCCGTTGCGCTCGAACTCGTCGAGTCCGTCGGGCCCGGTGGCCGCGACGGCGACCTCGAAGCCCTCCTTGCGGAGCATGTACGACAGGGCGTCGGAGAAGGACTCCTCGTCCTCGACGACGAGCACTCGGGTCACGGAAGGACCTCCGGGGCGGTAAACGGTTCGTACGGTGACGACTGTGATGACGGCGATGTCTGCGCTGACGGCGCCTTCGGGGGCTGTGCGTGCTGTGCCGGCGGTGCGGACCGCGCGGACTGCGCGGTCCGTGAGGACTGTGAGGTCCGGGAGGACCGTGATGAGGGCGAGGGGGAGGACGGGGAGGACACCGTGCGGGACCGTCCGGTTCCGGCCTCCTCGTCGAGAGCCGGGTGTTCCTGCGCGCGGTCCCGGTCGCGTGCCTGGCGGCCGGCCGCCGCCTCCGGCAGCCGCAGCGTGAAGGTGGACCCCTGTCCCTCGGCGCTCCACACCGTGACCTCCCCGCCGTGCGAGGCGACCACGTGCTTGACGATCGCGAGGCCCAGGCCGGTGCCGCCGGTGGCCCGTGAGCGGGCCGGGTCCACGCGGTAGAAGCGCTCGAAGATGCGCTCCTTGTCCTTGTCGGAGATGCCGATGCCCTGGTCGGTGACGGCGATCTCGACGAGGTCCCCGCCCGGCACGGTGATCCTGCGGGCGGCGATGCCGACGCGGGTGCGGGCCGGGGAGTAGTTGACGGCGTTCTCGACGAGGTTGCCGAGGGCCGCGGCGAGCTGGCCTCGGTTGCCCCAGACCCGCAGGTCGGCGGTGCCACCGGTGGCCATGGTGATCTGCTTGGTGCCGGCCTGGTGGCGGCAGCGGTCGATGGCCTCGGCGACGAGTTCGTCGACGCGCACCGGCTCGGCGTCCTCCAGGGGGTCGTCGTTCTGCACCCGGGAGAGGTCGATCAGCTCCTGGACCAGGTTGGTCAGCCGGGTCGCCTCGATCTGCATGCGTCCGGCGAAGCGCTGCACGGCCTCCGGCTCGTCCGAGGCGTCCATGACGGCCTCGGAGAGGAGGGAGAGCGCGCCGACGGGCGTCTTCAGCTCGTGGCTCACATTGGCGACGAAGTCGCGTCGTACGGCCTCGATCCGGCGGGCCTCGGTCAGGTCCTCGACGAGCAGCAGCACCAGACGCGACCCCAGCGGCGCCACGCGGGCGGAGACCGCGAGGGCCTCGCCACGCCCGGTGCCGCGCCGCGGCAGGTCCAGCTCGACCTGCCGTATCTCCCCGTCCCGCCGGGTGTCGCGGGCCATCTGGAGCATGGGCTCCACGGCCAGCTTGCCGCCGCGGACCAGCCCGAGGGCGTACGCGGCGGAGCTGGCCTTGACGACGGCGTCGGCCTCGTCGAGGACGACGGCGGAGGAGCGCAGCACGGACAGCACCGTGTCCACGCCGGGCGGCAGCACCGCGTCGGTGTGCAGGGAGGTACGCGTCGGACGCTTCTGCTCCCGTTCACTGAAGCGGAACGCCAGCATGGCGATCACACCGGTGAGCACTCCGGCGATCGCTGCCGCTGCGGCGACCGCCGCGTTCACGTCCATGCGACCAGGTTAGGCATGGGGTACGACCTGCCCGCACCCGTCCGGGTGCGACCTCGAACACTCGTCGCCCAGAGTTCACCTTGGAGCCAGCGACGGTTCACTTGAGGTGACGGAAACGGACGCGTACGGGCCGGAACGTGGGAGCGTGGGGATCGCACCCCCGACTGGCACCCCTGGCCGGCACGAACGAAGACGTACGAGAGGGAACCGACGATGCGGGACGCGTACCACGAGGAACTGGACTCGATCGGCGACGGACTGGTGGAGATGGCCCGGCTGGTCGGGTCGGCCATCGGGCGCGCCACGACCGCCATCCTCGACGCCGATCTGAAGCTGGCCGAGAGTGTGATCGAGGCCGACCAGAAGGTCGACGAACTCCACCACGACCTGGAGGCCCGGGCCATAGCCCTGCTGGCCCGGCAGCAGCCGGTGGCGACGGACCTGCGGATCGTCGTCACCTCGCTGCGGATGTCCGCGGATCTGGAGCGCTCCGGCGACCTGGCCCAGCACGTGGCGAAGCTGGCGCGGCTGCGCTTCCCGGAGCGGGCGGTCCCGCAGGACCTGCACGCCACCATCCTGGAGATGGGGCAGCTCGCCCAGCGCCTGATGGCGAAGGCCGCCGAGGTGATCATCACCAAGGACGTCGACCTGGCCCTCCAGCTGGAGCAGGACGACGACGAGATGGACCTGCTGCACCGCACCCTCTTCCAGCACCTGATCGACGACCGCTGGAAGCACGGCATCGAGACCGCCGTGGACGTCACCCTGCTCGGCCGCTACTACGAGCGGTACGCCGACCACGCGGTGGCGGTGGCCAAGCGGGTGGTCTACCTCGTCACGGGCGAGCACGCCGACGATCTCCAGCAGGACATCCAGCCGGTGACGAAGGTCGACGGGGCCTGAGCGGAGGGACGGCGGGCGGCGGTCCGGGCGACCGTCGGTCCCGGGCGGCGGGCCTGGGCGACCGTCGGTCCCGGCGGCGGGCGGTGGCCCCGGGCGGGCGGCGGGCCCCGGCGGCCGGCCGCGGGTGGTGAGCCGCGGTCCCGGGCGCCGGGGTCCCGGGGCGTGGGGGACGAGCCACTGTGCGCCGTTGATGCGCCCGGCGGAACGGGCATGGAATGGGCGAAGGCACCAGCCTCTAGGAGGACCCATGGCCGAATCCCCCAGCAACGCTCCCGACCCCGCCGGGAACCGTGAGACCGAGCAGCCCGCCGAGCCCAGGCGCCTCCCGCTCCTCGCAGCCTGCGGCTGCGGCTCGGGCTGCGGCTGCGGCTGCCAGTCGGGCGGCCCCTGCCAGTGCGGCTGACAGGACGACTCGACGCGGGGCCCCGGCGATGCCGCCGGGGCCCCGCGTCACGTGGGGGCCCCGCGTCACGTGGGAGTCCGTTCCCGGCGGGTGGGCGCCGACTCCCTCTCCGTTACCCACTTTGGGGTGACGGAGCCGGCGCGTGCCGGGACTTCGCACCCGTCGGGGCGTCAGAAACCACAGAGGACACCTGGATGGGCATTACATCCGAGAGTCACGGAAATATGGCCAATCAGTAACAGGGTGCGCGCACTGCCAGCATTTCGTTGCAGACCGGACAAAGTGTGGGGCGCGGCCGACCCGGCCGCCACCGCACACCGCACACCGCCCCGCGCGGCCCGGATCCGCGCCCGGCGGGTGCTCGTACCAGCAGGGAGAGCCTGTGTCCGTGTCCGTTTCCGTCTCCTGGACCGCCCGCCGTCTGACCGCGGCCGCCGCCGCAGCCGGTGCGTTGATCGGGACGGCGGCGCTGCCCGCGTCCGCGGCCGACCACGCCCCGCACGCCCACCCGCGCCACACGCACCGCCAGGGCGTGATGATCAGCGGCGTCCACCTCGAGAACAGGGACCGCGCCCACCACTTCGCCCGTGCGCTGAACACGGAGTGGGTGGAGATCACCAACAACAGCCGCCGCGACGTCAACCTCGCCGGATGGACGCTGGCCGACGAGCACGGCCACACCTACACCTTCCGCCACTACCGTCTCGACGGCGGCGCCACGGTCCGCGTCCACACCGGCTACGGCCACGACACCCGCCGTGACCTCTACCAGGACCGCCGCGTCTCCGTCTGGGACCGGCACGACACGGCCACCCTGCGCAACGACCACCACCGCTTCGTCGACTCCGTCAGCTGGGGCGGCGACCGCCACGGCGACCAGCACCGCGACGGCCGGCACCGCGGGGACCACCGCCGCTGATCCGGACGGTACGCGGCCGGTCCTCGGCCCCCTCTCCGCCACCGGGAACCCGGGAAGCACGGAGAGGGGGCTCCTCCGCGTCCAGGGGACCCGGGGGCGGGTCCGGAGAAGACGGACGCGCCACGACGGCCGGCGGACGAGGGGACGCGGCGAACGAGGCGGACCGCGTCCCCACCGGGGAGCCGGCACGGAGAGCACGCACGGCAGCGGTTCCGCCCTGCTCGTGCCCGTCCTGCTTGTGGCCGTCCTGCTCATGGCTGTCCTGGTCGTGGCTGTCCTGGTCGTGGCTGTCCTGGTCGTGGCGGTGGTGATCCGGCGGCGGTTACGCGCCCGCCGGGTGCCGCGCAACGGCTCGCCGGTCGTCCCGCCGGTCTTCGCCGTCCTGGGCACCCTGGCCGCCGTCCGGCCCGAACCCGTCCCCGCCCCCGTCCCCGTCCCCGTCCCCGTCCCCGACCGATCCTGACCAGCTCAAACCGGTTCCGCCCGGTTTGAGTCAGCGGCAACCGGTTCCGAACCGGTCAGGAATCGAGAAGCGCGCCCGCGCGGGCCACGGTTACCGTGGCGGCGACGGACACCACGGCGGGACGCGCCGGCGGACGGCGAGGGACGGAGACACGATGAGCACGGTCACGAGGACGGACGGCGACACCGGCGGCCGGCGCTCCCCCTCCTCCCGGCCCACCCCGCCCGCCCCGCCGTCCGCGCCGCACACCGCCGACAGCCACGACCTGATCCGCGTGCACGGCGCGCGGGAGAACAACCTCAAGGACGTGAGCGTCGAGATCCCCAAGCGCCGGCTGACGGTCTTCACCGGCGTCTCCGGGTCGGGCAAGAGTTCCCTGGTGTTCGGCACCATCGCCGCGGAGTCGCAGCGGCTGATCAACGAGACGTACAGCACGTTCGTCCAGGGCTTCATGCCGACGCTCGCCCGGCCCGAGGTCGACGTGCTCGACGGGCTGACGACCGCGATCATCGTCGACCAGCAGCGGATGGGCGCCGACCCCCGCTCCACGGTCGGCACCGCGACGGACGCCAACGCGATGCTGCGCATCCTCTTCAGCCGGCTCGGCGAGCCGCACCTCGGCTCGCCCAAGGCGTTCTCCTTCAACGTCGCCTCGATCAGCGGCGCGGGCGCGGTCACCGTCCAGCGCGGCGGGCAGACCGTGAAGGAGCGCCGCAGCTTCAGCATCACCGGCGGCATGTGCCCGCGCTGCGAGGGCCGGGGCACCGTCTCCGACCTCGACCTCACCCAGCTCTACGACGACTCCAAGTCGCTCTCCGGCGGCGCGCTCACCGTCCCCGGCTACAAGTCGGGCGGCTGGAACCACCGCCTCTACAGCGAGTCGGGCTTCTACGACCCCGACAAGCCGATCCGCGACTTCACCGAGACCGAGCTGCACGACTTCCTGCACCGCGAGCCGACCAGGATGAAGATCGCGGGCATCAACATGACCTACGAAGGTCTGGTCCCGCGGATCCAGAAGTCGATGCTCGCCAAGGACAAGGAGGGCATGCAGCCGCACATCCGGGAGTTCGTGGACCGCGCGGTCACCTTCACCGCCTGCCCCGAGTGCGAGGGCACCCGGCTCAGCGAGGCGGCCCGCTCCTCGCGGATCGCGGGGGTGAGCATCGCGGACGCCTGCGCGATGCAGATCAGCGACCTGGCCTCCTGGGTCCGCGGCCTGAGCGAGCCGACGGTGGCGCCGCTGCTGGCCGCGCTCCAGCAGACCCTGGACTCGTTCGTGGAGATCGGCCTCGGCTACCTCTCGCTGGACCGCCCGGCCGGCACCCTCTCCGGTGGTGAGGCCCAGCGCGTCAAGATGATCCGCCACCTCGGCTCCTCGCTCACCGACGTCACGTACGTCTTCGACGAGCCCACCACCGGCCTGCACCCGCACGACATCCAGCGCATGAACAACCTGCTGCTCCGGCTGCGGGACAAGGGCAACACGGTGCTGGTCGTGGAGCACAAGCCGGAGGTGATCGCGATCGCCGACCACGTCGTCGACCTCGGTCCCGGCGCGGGCGCGGCGGGCGGTGCGGTCTGCTTCGAGGGCTCGGTCGAGGGGCTGCGGGCGGCCGGCACCGTCACCGGACGCCACCTCGACGACCGGGCCGCGCTGAAGAAGACGGTGCGCAAGGCCACCGGCACGCTGGAGATCCGCGGCGCGCACGCGCACAACCTGCGCGACGTCGACGTGGACATCCCGCTCGGCGTGCTCTGCGTGGTCACCGGCGTGGCCGGGTCCGGGAAAAGCTCGCTCGTGCACGGGTCGATCCCGGCCGGGGCGGGCGTGATCTCGGTCGACCAGACCCCGATCCGCGGCTCGCGCCGCAGCAACCCGGCGACGTACACGGGACTGCTCGACCCGATCCGCAAGGCGTTCGCCAAGGCCAACGGCGTCAAGCCCGCCCTGTTCAGCGCGAACTCCGAGGGCGCCTGCCCCACTTGCAACGGCGCCGGCGTCATCTACACCGACCTCGCCGTGATGGCCGGGGTCGCCACCACCTGTGAGGAGTGCGAGGGCAGGCGCTTCGAGGCGTCCGTCCTCGACCACCGCCTCGGCGGCCGTGACATCAGCGAGGTGCTCGCGATGCCGGTCGAGGAGGCCGAGGAGTTCTTCGCCGCGGGCGAGGCCCGCACCCCGGCCGCTCACCGGATCCTCCAGCGGATGTCCGACGTGGGCCTCGGTTACCTCACCCTCGGCCAGCCCCTCACCACCCTGTCCGGCGGCGAGCGCCAGCGCCTCAAACTCGCCACCCACATGGGCGACAAGGGCGGCGTCTACGTCCTCGACGAGCCGACCGCCGGTCTCCACCTGGCCGACGTCGAACAGCTCCTCGGCCTGCTCGACCGACTCGTCGACGCCGGCAAGTCGGTGATCGTCGTCGAACACCACCAGGCGGTCATGGCCCACGCCGACTGGCTCATCGACCTCGGTCCGGGCGCGGGCCACGACGGCGGCCGGATCGTCTTCGAGGGCACACCGGCGGACCTGGTCACCGCGCGCTCCACCGTGACGGGGGAGCATCTGGCGCAGTACGTGGGTGCCTGAACCGGTCCGGCGGGGTCGCTTCCCCGGTCAGGCCCTGCCCTTGACGACCTTCCGCACCCAGTCCGCGTAGGCAGGAGCGCTGGTGTAGAGCCCGGGTCCGTCGGAGCAGGCGACGCCCGGGGCGCCGGGACCCGATGTCACGCCCACGAGTTCCCATCGCCCGCTGTGGCCACGCTGGAGCTGCGGCCCACCGGAGTCCCCGAAACAGGCCATGGCGTGCGGGACCCGGCTGATGGTGCACAGCCGCGTGCCGTTCGCGTACCCGGGGGCGCACTCGGACGCGGTTCCCAGCCGGGTCTCCAGCTCCTGCAACCGGTCCGGGAAGACCGCGTCCGGCAGCCGGGTGATGTCCTTGACGGTGCCGAAGCCCAGGAGCCGGGTCGGGGTGCCGGGCTCCCCGGCCCGCCCCGCGATCCGGACGGGCTTCTCACCGACCGGCCGGTCGAGCCGGATCAACGCGACGTCGTCCTTGTTCGCTGCCGCTCCCTGGCCGTTCACGTACCCGGGGTGCACCACGATCTTCACGATCTTCCGCACGGTGCCCCCGGACAGGCGGTGCGCGCTGCCGATCCGGACGGTCCCCTTCAGCTTGATCTCCGGCTCGGCCACGCAGTGGGCCGCCGTCAGCACCCACTGCCGGTCGATCAGTGACGCCCCGCAGGTGCCGTCGTCCATGGCCGCCGACGGGGCGGTCTCCGGAATCGTCGCCATGAACGGGTAACGCTCGGTGGAATCCGTCCCGTTGACGATCGCCTGGGCACTGCCGTTCATGGTGGTGGCGCACGCCGCGGCGGCGAGAGCGACGACAGCGGCGGCCCGCGCGGTACGACGGCGCGCCGCCCACTTCAAGCTGAACACGAAGGATCCCTTCCCTGGAGGCTGTGAACACCTCCAGCCTCCGCCACCGCCCTCCCCCGAACCACCCGGCGACCTGCCCGATCCACGGTGGGGAGAACCCCCTGCTCAGGGGGGTGACAGCTACAGACGGGAAGTCGCCGGCAGGGCTCTGGTCCTCGGTGTGCGCCATGACCGGCCCCCGGGATCCGGTGGCGGCCGGCGGCCTCCAGGATCACCGGGCCCCTGCTGATCCGGCAGTGGGCGCGGGGGGGGCGGATCACCCGTAGACGATCCCGAACTGGTAGCCCTGCACGGCGGGGTTGAAGATCTTGGGTGCAGGACCGCCCGCTTCCCGCACGGACACGGAGACCTCGTACTTCTCACCGGGTACCAGGGGCTTGCGCACCTCGTACTCCTTCCACTGCGGGCCGTCCTTCGGCGTCGGCCAGGCCGGCAACCCGTAAGCCGCCATGCCGTTGGGTGCGGACGCACCCGGATAGACGACCGTCCTGCCGGTGTGGTCCGCCAGCCACATGTAGACATCGACCAGAGCGTGTCCGGACGTCGTGCGCCACTCGGCACTCATGTACAGGTGGCCGCCGTCGACCCGGCCGCACGCCTTGACCTGCACACGGTCGGCCCCGGAATCGCGCCACCCGGTGCAACGCGTCGCCGGGTCGGGCAGCAGGGCGGCAGCGGACTCGGACGCTTTGGGACTCGGTGCCGGCTCCTGCTCTGCACGCTGCGCCGGCGCTCCACTGACCGGCATGCTCGACGTGTCAGCGGTTGCTTTGCCGGACGGCTCCGGGGTGGCACTCGGCGTAGGTGACGCAGAGGGAGAGGCGGAGACCGTGACGGCGGGCGCTTTGGCGTCACCCACGGGCGCCGTATCGACCGCGCTGTGCCGTTCCCAAAGGTCGATGCCCACGAGCCCGCCGAGCACCAGGACCGTCACACCTGCCAGTGACCAGGCGACACGCATCTTCAACGAACGCGGTGGCGCGTAGTGGTGGTGCTCGTTGATCGTCTGGTCCCGGCTGGCCTGATAGGTGCGTGCTTGGTCGCTCGGCTTCGCCGTGAACGACTGGCCACCGGAAGGTTCGGCGGGAGAGGCGGGCTGTCTGGTCATCGCTCGTTGATCGTCTGGTTCCCCGCGGACTGGTAGATGCGCCCGTGCCCGGACGCCGTGGCGTTGAACACCGTGGAGGTTCCCTGCGGGGGAGCGGGCAGGACGCCGGCGAGGTCCTCCGTCAGCACACGACGCAGTTCTTCGGCGAGGTCGGGGCGGGTGGCGAGCAACCGTCGGAAACGCAGGCGCCACTCTTCGGCCGAGTCCTCGGCGACATCTCCTTCCGGAGCGGCCAGGAGCAGTGTGCGCGTCTCGGTGAGGTCCGCCTCCACCGTGCCTGCACGCTCCGGGTACGCACGCCGCCAGAGGGAGCCGACCGAGTCCTGTGCCCGCTGCCACAGATCGGTGGTCAGAGCCGACACCACTGCGGTCCCCGCAGTCGAGGCGAGAGCCATCAACTCCGCTTCCACTACCGCTCCTTATCGCTCACCGCGTACCCGACAGGGGGCGCCATCCTAGGGCATCGGCGGCCGGGTTCTGGCAGCAAACCCACACGCTGGGCGATCACCGTGCGAGCCCGCTGCCGACGACCAGTTCACCGGCCGCCGCCGCACCGTCCTGGCCGCCAACCCGGACGTGGCCGAAGCGATGGCCGGCCGCATCGTCGAGGAGGCACTGAAGCTCGTGGCAAACCTGCGCGAAGAACCCCGGCGTGGGCCTCGCTCCCTCACGGACCGTGCACGCGGGCTGGCACACGCTGGTCCTGCACACCGCCCTGTACGCCGAGCTGTGCGACGCACTCGGCGGCCACTTCGTCCACCACTGTCCGGGCCGGGCCCCGACGAACAGCGACCCACCGATCCTCCACCGCACCGAGAAGAAGACCGTGGCTGCGGGATGGGAGCCGCCCCGGCGTACCGCGGGCAGGTCAGTCCCGAGACGACGGGACCGGCTTGTCACGATCGTCGTCGCTGCTGAACTTGATCGGGCGATGTCGGACGATTGCCTGACAGGTGAGGGACGGGTCGGGTAGATGTGTGCGCGTGAACGACTCCACGCCCAGCGCGCCCACCTCCGAGGAAGGCGAGCCCACCTCGTTCGTCGAGAAGACGAAGAACTGGTACGGGAAGCACAGGACGAAGATCCGTGCCGCGTGCGGCGCAGTCGGCGGCGTGGCCGTGGTCGTTGCGGTCGTGGTCGCCAGGCAGGCCATGAAGCAGAACGCCACCGAGGACACCGCGGAGTCCGAGGACACCGGGTCGGCCGCCGAGTCCGTGGAGGAGGACGAGCGGCGGAAACCTCCCGTCAGGCACTCGGTGTCCGGCTACACGAGGAGGCTCGCTGACGGCCGTGAAATTCCTGTGTCGGGTTATGAGCGGGGCGGCTCCTCGGAAGACGAGGGCCAGGACGAGGACGAGGACGAGGAGCCCGACGAAGACGCAGCCTGAGCGCGGACGAAGGTCACAGCGGCTGGCTTCGCCGTCCGGGACGCCATGCCCGCCTCGCAGGCGTCCCCGAGGAAGACGCGGCGGCAGCCGTCTCGGCCTCCATGCTGCGGGTGCCCGGGCAGAGGCGAGCGCCCAGCCGAAGCCGGACTTCCCGCAGCGCTGACGGCCCGATCAACCCGGCTGACGGCCCAGAGACGGCCCAGGGCAAGAGACAAGCCCCCTCCCGGCGGAAGACCCGCAGGCAGGGGGCTCGGCTTACGCGTGGGCGCTTACTTCTTCTTGCCCTGGTTCTTCACGGCCTCGATCGCTGCCGCTGCCGCGTCCGGGTCGAGGTAGGTGCCGCCCGGGGTGACGGGGCGGAAGTCCGCGTCGAGTTCGTAGGAGAGGGGGATGCCCGTGGGGATGTTGAGGCCCGCGATGTCGGCGTCGGAGATCTGGTCGAGGTGCTTGACCAGGGCGCGCAGGCTGTTGCCGTGGGCGGCGACGAGGACCGTGCGGCCGGTGAGGAGGTCGGGGACGATGCTGTCGAACCAGTACGGCAGCATGCGGACGACGACGTCCTTCAGGCACTCCGTCCGGGGGCGCAGCTCCGGCGGGAGGGTCGCGTAGCGCGGGTCGGAGAACTGGGAGAACTCCGCGTCGCGGTCCAGCGGGGGCGGCGGGGTGTCGTAGGAGCGGCGCCAGAGCATGAACTGCTCCTCGCCGAACTCCTCCAGGGTCTGGGCCTTGTCCTTGCCCTGCAGGGCGCCGTAGTGGCGCTCGTTCAGGCGCCAGGAGCGGTGGACCGGGATCCAGTGGCGGTCGGCGGCCTCCAGGGCGAGCTGGGCCGTGCGGATCGCGCGCTTCTGGACGGACGTGTGGACCACGTCGGGCAGCAGGCCGGCGTCCTTGAGCAGCTCACCGCCGCGGACCGCCTCCTTCTCGCCCTTCTCGTTGAGGTTGACGTCCACCCAGCCGGTGAACAGGTTCTTCGCGTTCCACTCGCTCTCGCCGTGGCGGAGGAGGATCAGCTTGTACGGTGCGTCGGCCATGCATCCGAGCCTAATCCACGCATTCGGCGCGCCGCCCGGGCGCCCGGCAGGCGGACAGATGAACGGACGGAGGGACGCGGAGCGGGCGGCCCCGCGCCGACAGTTGACTGCTTCTGTTAATTGACTGGTTGGCCGTCCGGCTGTGCTCGTAAGTTGTGCGTACGGCAGGGCGTAAGTCGCGCTTTCCGCACCAGCCACTTACATCGGGGGTCGTCCATGTCCGTCACCAGTCTCAGACGCGCCGCCCGCGAGACCGTCTCCGGGCTGCCCCGCGAGTTCTGGTGGCTGTGGACGAGCACCCTGGTCAACCGGCTCGGTGCCTTCGTGGCCACGTTCATGGCGCTGTACCTCACGCTCGATCGCGGGTACTCCGCCTCCTACGCCGGTCTCGTCGCCTCGCTGCACGGGCTCGGCGGGGTCGTCTCCTCCCTCGGCGGCGGCGTGATGGCCGACCGGCTGGGGCGGCGGCCCACCCTGCTCGTCGCCCAGGCCTCGACGGCCGTCTTCGTCGCACTGCTCGGCTTCGTGCACGATCCGGTCGCCATCGCCGCTGTCGCCTTCCTCGTCGGCATGGCCTCCAACGCCTCGCGGCCCGCCGTGCAGGCGATGATGGCGGACATCGTGCGGCCCGAGGACCGGGTCCGGGCGTTCTCGCTGAACTACTGGGCGATCAACCTCGGTTTCGCCGTCTCCTCCATGGCCGCCGGCTTCATCGCCGAGTTCAGCTATCTCGCCGGGTTCCTCATCGAGGCCGGGATGACCATGGCCTGCGCGGTCGTCGTGTTCCTGAAGCTGCCCGAGTCCCGGCCCGCCGGTGACGCGCAGGGCGGCGGCAAGGGAGGCGCCGAGGCGTCCGTCGGGCTGACCGCCGTGCTGCGCGACCGGCGCTTCATGGGTGTGGTCGGGCTGTCCTTCCTGGTCGCGCTCGTCTTCCAGCAGGGGTCGGTCGGTCTGCCGGTGGCCATGGGCCGGGCCGGGTTCACGCCCGCCGACTACGGTGTGGCCATCGCCGTCAACGGCATCCTCATCGTCGCCCTCCAGATCCCGGTCACCCGGTTCATCGAGCACCGGGACGCCAAGCGGCTGCTCGTCGTCTCGTCCCTGCTGGCCGGGTACGGGTTCGGGCTGACCGCCTTCGCCGGGTCGGTCGGCGTGTTCGCCCTGACGGTGTGCGTCTGGACGCTGGGCGAGATGATCAACGCCCCCACGCAGACGGGACTCGTCGTCCGCCTCTCCCCCGTGCACGGGCGCGGCCGCTACCAGGGGGTCTACTCCCTGTCCTGGTCGCTCGCCGCCCTCGTGGCCCCGCTGATGTCCGGTGCGGTCATCGACCGGCTCGGCGCGCGGTGGCTGTGGGGGATGTGCGCGGCCGTGGGCATGGTCGCCGCCGTCGGCTACGGGGCGCTGATGCGGCGCCTGCCGAAGGAGGAACCCGTCGCGTTCGCGGAGGGGGCCGTGGGTGCCGGCGCGGCTGCCGGGGAGCGGTCCTCCGAGGTCAGTACGGCGTGAGGGGCCAGGGGCCAGGGGGCGGCCGCCCGCTGCGCCCGGCCCGCCTCACGGGTGCATCCGCGCCCCCTTGAGCACCTTGTCGACCGCGTTGCGCGGGCCGTACACCGCCAGTCCCACCAGGTCCAGGTCGGCGGTCCGCACCGCCCGTACCGCCGCGCGGTTGTCGCGGTCGTTGCCCGTGGCGAAGAGGTCCGAGGTGAACACCGCGCGCGGCAGGGCCCGGGACAGGGTCCTGGCGTGGGCCGCCGTCAGCGTCTCCTTGGTGCCCTCGAAGACGAGCACGGGCTGGCGGAACATCGGCTGGTAGGACACGTCGCCGGCGTCCTGGTACGGCTGCCCGATCACCTCCGGGACCGTGGTGCCGAGGCCGCTGACCAGGAAGGCGGTCACGTTCAGACGCTGCCACGTCTCCAGGTCCTCGCGGAGCAGGACGGCGATCTTGGTGTCGAAGCGGACCGGCGCGTCCGGTTCCGGCCCGGAGGCCGGCCGGGACGTCGGCCGGGACGTCGGCTCGGAGGTGGGCTGAGAGGCGGGCTCGGGGTGCGGCCGGGAGTTCGGCTCGGGCTTCGGCTCGGAGTTCATGGAGTGAGACTGCCGGGCACCCCGGCACCGGGTCTTGTACGTTCTTTGCGTGGCCGCCGAACGGGCCGGACAGGCCGAAGTCTCCGCCTGGCGACCCCGGGTCCCGGGCGTCGTGGAGGTCTTCCACGCCCACTTCCCCGCGTACTCGTACCCGATGCACGTGCATGACGCCTGGACGCTGCTGATCGTCGACGACGGCGCGGTGCGCTACGACCTGGACCGGCACGAGCACGGCACCCCGCACGACACGGTCTCCCTGCTGCCGCCGCACGTGCCGCACAACGGCTCCCCGGCGGTCCCCGGCGGCTTCCGCAAGCGGGTGGTGTACCTCGACAGCAGCCACCTGGGCGAGGAACTGATCGGGGCGGCCGTGGACGGACCGGACCTGCGCGACCCGGTACTGCGGCGGCGCGTCGGCCGGCTGCACTCCGCGCTCGGCCGCCGCGGCGACGAACTGGAGGCGGAGAGCAGGCTCGCGCTGGTCGGGGAGCGGCTGCGGGACCATCTGCTGCGCCGGGCGGCCCACCCGGCGCAGCGGCAGCGGCCGGATCCCGCGCTCGCCCGGCGGCTGCGGGAACTGCTCGACGCGCGGGTGGTGGACGGCGTCCCGCTGGAGGAGGCCGCGCGGCTGCTGCACGCCCATCCCGCGCACCTGGTACGGGCGTTCAGCGGCGCGTACGGCATCGCCCCGCACCAGTACCTGATGTCGCGCCGGGTCGGGCGGGCGCGCCGGCTGCTGCTGGACGGACTGCCGCCCGGCGAGGTGGCGCCGGTGACCGGGTTCTACGACCAGGCGCACCTCACCCGGCACTTCAAGAAGCTGGTCGGGGTCACCCCCGGGCGCTACCGGGGGCGCGGCGCGCGCCGCGCCCCATGAGGCCGACCGGCCCGGTCCTCAGTCGGCCGGGCGCTGGATCAGGTGCGTGAAGGCCTCCAGGTTCCGCGTCGACTCGCCGCGGGAGACCCGCCACGCGTACTCCTTGCGGATCGCGGAGGCGAAGCCCAGCTCCAGCAGGGTGTTGAAGGCGCCGTCGGCCGCCTCCAGGACCTGCCCGAGCAGCCGGTCGATCTCGTCGGCGGTGACGGAGGCGAGGGAGAGACGGGCGGTGACGTAGACGTCGCCGAGCCGGTCGACGGCGTAACTCACGCCGTACATCCGCAGGTTGCGTTCCAGGAGCCAGCGGTGGACGCCCGCCTCGTTCTCGTCGGGGTGGCGGACGACGAAGGCGTTGAGGGAGAGGGAGTGACGGCCGACCAGGAAGGAGACGGTCGTGGAGAGTTTGCGGGTGCCGGGCAGCTTGACGACGTAACTGCCGGGCTCGGGGGACTCCCACTCCAGTCCGGTGTCCTTGAAGACGGCTTCGAGAACCTGCCGGGCCTGAGCTGCCTCGTCCGTGTCACCCATGGTGGGAGCGTACGCGACGGCGGTGGGACTGCAGTGCTGCCGTGTACACGTCGGCGGTGGCGGCCGCCGAGGCGTCCCAGCCGAAGGACCGCGCGTGCCGGGCCGCGGCGGCGCCCATCCGGTCCGCGAGGTGCGGGTGGTCGGCGAAGTCGCCCAGTACGCGCGCGTAGGCCGCGGGGTCGTGGCCCTGCACGAGGAAGCCGGTCTCGCCGTCGCGGACGGCCACCGGCAGGCCGCCGACCGCCGCCGCGAGCACCGGTGTGCCGGCCGCCTGCGCCTCTATCGCGACCAGTCCGAAGGATTCGCTGTAGGAGGGCATGACCAGCACGGACGCGGCCCGGAACCAGTCGGCGAGCTGCTCCTGCCCCACGGGCGGGCGGAACCGTACGACGTCGGCGATGCCCAGTCGGGCCGCCAGCTTCTGCAGGCCCTCGGGCTTGGCGAGGCCGCTGCCGCTGGGGCCGCCCACTATCGGGACGACGATGCGCGAGCGCAGGTCGGGGCGCTCGCCGAGGAGCACGCCCACGGCCCTGAGCAGCACGTCGGGGGCCTTGAGGGGCTGGATGCGGCCGGCGAAGAGCGGGATCAGGGCGTCCTGCGGGAGGCCGAGGCGGGCGCGGGCGGCGGCGCGACCGTCGGCCGGGCGGAAACGGTCGAGGTTCACCCCGGGGTGGACCACGGCGACCTTGGCCGGGTCGGCGGTGTAGTGCCGTACCAGTTCCTCGGCCTCGTCGTCGGTGTTGGCGATCAGCCGGTCGGAGGCCGCGACGATCTGGGTCTCGCCGATGACCCGGGCGGCGGGCTCGGGCGTGTCGCCCTCGGCCAGGTTGGCGTTCTTGACCTTGGCCATGGTGTGCATGGCGTGCACCAGGGGCACGCCCCAGCGCTGGGCGGCGAGCCAGCCGACGTGCCCGGAGAGCCAGTAGTGCGAGTGCACCAGGTCGTAGTAGCCGGGGCGGTGACCGGCCCAGGCCTGCATCACTCCGTGGGTGAAGGCGCACAGCTGGGCCGGGAGGTCCTCCTTGGCCAGACCCTCGTAGGGGCCCGCGTCGACATGGCGGACGAGGACGCCGGGCGCGAGGTCGACGCGGGGCGGCAGGCCGCCGGCGGTGGCCCGGGTGAAGATCTCCACCTCGACGCCCTGGTCGGCCAGGCGCTGGGCCAGCTCGACGATGTAGACGTTCATGCCGCCCGCGTCGCCCGTGCCGGGCTGGTGGAGCGGCGAGGTGTGCACGGAGAGCATGGCGACGCGCCGGGGTCTGCGGGACAGCCGCAGCCGCGCCGGAGCCGGTGAAGAGCGGCGCCCGAGCCTGCCGACGTACTGGCTCACGTGGCGTTCCTCCTTGCTGCGGGCATGCCGGACCCGGGACGCGGTGCGCCCTTCAGGGGGCAACGCCGTGAGCGGCGCCGCCATTTCCGCCGCCGGGCTCTTTGCTCAATCATTACCGAATATCGCTCAACCGTTCGACGGCGGGGTGCGTGCCGCGCGGGCGCTCGCCCCGGGCCCCGCCCCAGGCCCCGGCAAAGGCCCGGATCCCCGGGGAATCACCCGGTGTCCCAAGGGGAGCCTCCGCCGGGCTCCGGGGGGGGAATGCGGCGTGCGTCCGGGTCCGGGTGCCCCCATACCCTCGTATCCATGACATCCCGCGCAGCGACCCGCCCGCCCTCCCGGCTCCGCCCGAGCGGCGGGAGCGCCGTGGTGGGCACGGTGACGCGCGGGACGACCCATCCCAACCGGCTGCGCCGCATGGACCGCTGGATCGCGGCCGTGCACGGCGCCGAGCTGCGCCGCGCCGCCGACCCCGTGGCCGTCGACCTCGGCTACGGCGCCGCGCCCTGGACGGCCGTCGAACTGCTCCGGCGGCTGCGCACCGCGGCTCCCCGCGCGCGCGTGGTCGGCGTCGAGATCGAACCGGCCCGGGTCGCCGCCGCGCTCCCCTACGAGCGCGAGGGCCTGGTCTTCCGGCACGGCGGCTTCGAGGTGCCCCTGCCGCAGCGCCCCCAGCTCATCCGCGCGGCGAACGTGCTGCGGCAGTACGACGAGTCCGAAGTCGCCGGCGTGTGGGGGCGGCTGTGCGCACGGCTCGCCCCGGCGGACGGGCACACGCGCGGGGGCCTGCTCGTGGAGGGCACCTGCGACGAGATCGGCCGCCGGCACGTGTGGGTCGCCCTGGGCCCAGAAGGACCCCGGACGGTCACCTTCGCCACCCGCCTCGGCTCCCTGCACCGCCCCTCGGACCTCGCCGAACGCCTCCCGAAGGCACTCATCCACCGCAACGTACCGGGCGAGCCGGTGCACGCGTTCCTGCGCGACTTCGACCGCGCCTGGGCGGCCGCCGCGCCCTACGCCTCCTACGGGGCCCGGCAGCGCTGGATCCGCGCGGTGCGCGACCTTGCGGCCGACTGGCCGGTGACGGACGGGCCCGCTCGCTGGCGGCAGGGCGAAGTCACGGTGGCCTGGGGGGCGTTGGCACCGCGCGGCTGACGGGAGGGAGCGGCGGGGAACGATCTTCGCCGACCGCACGTCCCACAGACGGGGGCCGGTGCGGGCTGAGCACCGGGGACCGGGCCCTGTCGTTTCGGGCGCAGTCGTGGCAGTATCCCCCGGACGGGACATGTTACTGACGGTAAATCAACTTGGGGGCGGGGTTATGGGACGGGGCAGGCGCAGCGTGCTCGCGGCGGCCGTGACCGTGGTCTGCGCGGTCACCCTGCTGGGGGCGTCCGGCACGGCGTTCGCGAGCGCGGGACCCGACCGGGAACCGACGTCCCCCGGGACGAAGCCCCCCGCCTCCCCCTCCCCCTCGTCCACGCCCTCGTCCACGCCCTCGCCCTCCGTCACGGTCCCGCCGGACAAGGACCTGGAGGCGGTCCGCACCAAGCTGGACCAGCTCTACCACGACGCGTCCGTCGCCACCGACGCGTACAACGCCGCCGAGGAGCGGGCCGAGCAGCAGTCCGCCCAGGTCACCGACCTGTCCCGGAAGATCGTCGAGCAGCAGCGGAAGCTGGACGAACTGAAGGACCGCGCCGGCGCCGCCGCCCGCGCCCAGTACCGCACGGGCGGGCTGCCGCCCCAGGCCCAGCTGCTGCTCAGCAACGACCCGCAGCAGTTCCTCGACGGGGCCGGACGGCTCCTGGAGGGCGAACGGGCGACCAGCGGGCTGCTCCAGGACATGACCCACACCCAGCAGGACCTGGAGCAGTACGCCTCCGACGCCGCCGACCGCCTGCGGAAGCTGGAGGACAACCGGAAGGCCAAGGCCACGGCGAAGAAGCGGATCCAGCAGCGGATCAAGGAGGCGGAGCAGCTCCAGGCCACGCTGGAGAAGCGGCAGCGGGAGCGGCTGGCGCAGCTGGAACGGCAGGCCGCCCAGCAGGCTCAGGCGGCGTGGCTGGACACCGGCATCCTCAAGGAGATCAGCGGCGGCGCGACCGAGGCGGACAAGAAGGCGGTGGCGTACGCCACGGCCCAGATCGGCAAGCCGTACGAATGGGGCGCCGAGGGTCCCGGGACGTACGACTGCTCCGGTCTGACCTCGCAGGCCTGGGCGGCGGCCGGGCATCCCGTGCCCCGCACCTCCCAGGAGCAGTGGAAGCAGCTCAAGCACGTGTCCGTGAAGGACATGCGCCCCGGCGATCTGATCATCTACTTCGGCGACGCCAGCCACGTCGCGATGTACGTCGGCGAGGGCAGGATCGTCCACGCCCCGCGCCCCGGCCGCACGGTCACGCTGGCGGGCGCGGGCACGATGCCCATCCTGGGCGTCGTACGGCCCGACGCGGACTGAGAGGGGCGGCCTCCCGCGCCCCCGCGCCCGGGCACGGACCGGGGGATGGCCCACGCCCCTGCGCCCGGCACGGACCCAGGGCACGCACGCGTCTCCTCCCCCTCCCCTCCCCCGGGCGCCGCGCGGAGGACTCTCCTCCCCCTCCCGGCGCCGAACGGAGAGCCGCTCCGCCCGCCCGGTGACCTGGGCCATGTGACCCATCACACGCCCGGTCGGCGCCAAACCTGTCCTGGCGTGACCTTCGTCATTCCGGAGCGCGGGGCACGGTGCCCAACTCCGTTGCGGATCGCGGCATATGACAGTGGCCGAAGCGCGAGCGACGCGCCTCACACCATTCCCCCGCGGCGCCGACTACCGCTATGGTCCCCGTCGGTGGAACGAGGTCCCTCGTCCCGCCATGCCCTCGGGGGGAGGGAAGGAACCCGAAACGATGCCCGTGCCCGTACCGCGGCAGCGAGAGACACCGGCCGCGGAGAGCGGCCAGGCGCCGACCGTGACCCACGGCGGCGGCCCCTCCGCAGCACAGGCCCCGCACGGGGAAGCCACCCGAGCCACGAAAGCCCCGGAGGAGAACGCGAAGGACACCACGGCCGAGAAGGACAACCGCGCCGCGGGCCACCCAGCCCACGGCACGAACCTCACGCTGCTGCTGATCGAGGACGATCCCGGCGGCTCCCCGATCGTGCCCGAACTGCTCGACGCGGCCGGCAAGCCGATCCGCGTCCGCACGGCCCGCAACCTCACCGAGGCCTCGCGGCTGCTCACCGACGACGTCCACTGCATCCTGCTGGACCTCGCGCTCCCGGCCCCCGGCCGGTCCGGGGCGGGTTCCGGCGCCGGAACCGGTGCCGGACCGGCCGGTGACGACGACGAGCTGGCCGTGCTCAAGCACGTGCTGGAGCTCGCGCCCCGGCACGCCGTGCTCGCGCTGACCGCGTCCGGAGACGCCGAGCGCGGCGCCCAGGCGGTGCGCGTCGGCGCCCAGGACTACCTGCTCCGCGACGAGCTGGACGGGCCGCTGCTGAGCCGGGCCATCCGGTACGCGGTCGAGCGCAAGCGCTCCGACACGGCCGAGCGCCGGCTCGCCGAGGGCCGGCTGCGCGCGCAGGAGAACCGCCGTCTGGAGCGCGGCCTGCTGCCGACACCCCTGCTGGACGGTTCGACGCTGCGGTTCGCCGCCCGCTACCGTCCCGGACGCTCGCGCGCCCTGCTCGGCGGCGACTTCTACGATGCCGTCCGCACCCCCGACGGCACCGTGCACGCCATGATCGGCGACGTCTGCGGGCACGGCCCGGACGAGGCGGCGCTCGGCGTGGAGCTGCGCATCGCCTGGCGGGCCCTGACGCTCGCCGGGCTGTGCGGCGACGAACTGCTGAACACGCTCCAGCAGGTGCTGGAGCACGAGCGGGCCGACGACGAGATCTTCGCGACGCTGTGCACGGTGGACATCGCGCCGGACGGGCGCCGCGCGGGCCTGTGCCTGGCCGGCCATCCCTCGCCGCTGGTCATCACGCCCGGCCTGCCGGCAAGGCTGCTGCCGTACGACAACAACGGCCCCGCGCTCGGTCTGCTGCCCGGCGCCCGCTGGCCCCGGACACAGGTGGAGCTGGGCGCCGAGTGGAGCCTGATGCTCTACACCGACGGCCTGATCGAGGGCCGGACGGGCCAGGGCGGCGAACGGCTCGGCCAGGACGGCATGCTGGAACTGGTCCGCCGCCAGCTCGGCCAGGGCCTGCGCGGCGAGGACCTGCTGCGGGAGGCGGTCAACGAGGTGCGCGCGCTCAACGGCGGTGAACTCACGGACGACGTGGCGGTCGTCCTGCTCGACCGGGAGCCGTAGCGGCGGCACGGCGGGGGCCTCTGTCCGACACGGGGGTCTCGGCCGGGGCGCGCGCGGGCGCGCCCATCCGGGAGCAGCAGGGGCGGCGGTCGGCCGGAAGTCGTAGGCGCGGCACCCGGGAAGCCTTGGACGGCGGCCGCCGGAGCAGTCGCGGGCGGTGGCCGCCGGAGCGGTCGTGGGCGTCGTACGCCGGAGGGGTCGCGGGCGCGGGCGCCGGCCCCCCGCTTCGCGCGCCGCGCATGTACGCGCCGTGAGCGCGCCGCGGCCGAAGGCGGGTGCTACCGGCCGCCGTTGTACGGCCCGTAGGGACCGTCGCTGCTGCTGCCGCCGCGACGACGGCCCCAGCCGCCGCCACCGCCGGAGACCTGCTTGAGCGCGGGCCGCACGTCCACGATGTAGACGATGCTCGCGATCACGCCGATGATCGGCAGGAACGACAGGATCGAGAACAGGTAGCTCACCACGAGCGCCAGGCCGAGGATGATCAGCCAGAACACCTTGTTCTGCTTGTCGGCGGCGCGGAACGCGTCCTCGCGCCGGATCGCGGCGTCGCACAGCCCGAACGCGGCCAGGACCATGAGCAGGATCTTGAGGATCCCCAGGAACCCCGCGAAGCCCAACATCAGCATGCCGTCCACCGCCCGTTCTCTCCGACGCCTACGCCGCCACCGTACCCGGAGAACGGGCCGGGCACCCCAAGGGTGCCCGGCCCGTCCGGCGTGCGGTCCTCACTTCGCGGGCGGCGTGGTCCTCTTGGCCGCGGGGGCGGTGGCCGTGGTCCGGCGCGTGGCCGGGGCCTTCTTGGCGGGCGCCTTCTTCGCCGCCGGCGCGGCCTTGGCCCCGGCGGACTTCTCCTCGCTGACCACGACCGGCTCGGTCCTGGGCTGCGCCTTGCGGGGGGTGGTCTTGGGCTCGACCGCGACGGCGAGTTCCTCGACGTCCTCGGCGATGTCCTCGATGCCCTCGGCGGCCTGGCCGCGCCAGGTCCGTACCGCCTGCTCGCCGTGCTCGGCGACCTTCTCGTAGGTCTCGCGGGCCTTCACGGCGTACTCGGCGGCGACGCCGACCCCGCGCAGGGCGAGGTCCTGGGCGCTCTCACCGAGCTTCTTCAGGTCGGCGTCGAAGTTCGTGCTGAGCTTCTTCAGGTCGGAGTCGAGCGAGTTCAGGAACTCGCCGACCCGGGACTGGACGGTCGCCTGCGTCTCCTTGACGCGGGCGCCGGCCTCCTTGGCGCGGGCGGCGGCCCGCTCCTGGACGGCCTTCGGGTCCGTGTTGCGCACGGCGTCGATGCGGGCCGGGGCCTCGGCGGCGAGCTGCTCCACCAGGGCGGGCACCTTCCTGGCCTGACGCAGGGCCAGGTCCGCGGTGCCCGCGGCGAAGTAGAGCGGGGTGGGGTCGCTGAGGGTCTTGCGCAGGTCGTCGGCGATGGCCATGGTGATGATCCTCCCGGATCGCTTTCGGCTGAGGGTTGTGGTGTGCCGCGGTGCACCGGCCGCCGGGCCCTTGCGGGCCCCGGGATCAGCCGGCCGCCTCCCGCGGACCGGTGTCGCTGCCGCCGGACGCGGAACCGGGGCGCTCGGCGGGACCGGGGCGGCCGCCGTCCCGTGCGGGAGCGGCGGCGGACCGTATGGTGCCGTCGCCGGCGCCGCCGTGACCGGCACCGGGGCCGCCGGCACCGCCTGGATCTTCGGCACCGTCCGTGTCCCCGGCGCCGTCCGTGCCGCCGGTCTCGTCCCTGCTGCCCGTCCTGCCGGGCCCGAACCCGTTCTCCTTGCGGAAGGACTCGTAGATCTGGAGCAGCACCTGCTTCTGCCGCTCGTCGAGCGTGGGGTCGGCCAGGATGACGGCGCGCGTCTCGACTTCGTCGCGGTCCCGCTCGGCGTCGAGGATGCCGGCCCGCACGTACAGCGTCTCGGCGGAGATCCGCAGCGCCTTGGCGACCTGCTGCAGCACCTCCGCGCTCGGCTTGCGCAGCCCGCGCTCGATCTGGCTCAGGTACGGATTGGACACCCCGGCGGCATCGGCGAGCTGCCTGAGCGACAACTGCGCGTTGCGCCGCTGCTCGCGCAGGTACTCACCGAGATTGCCGACGTTGAGCGATGCCATGTCTCCACCATGCACCACCCTCGCTAACAATTGCAAGCACACTGCTTGCAAGAGTGCGCCCCCGTGTCGCCCTCAGCGGACCGGGCCCGCCTCCTCGTGCCCCTGCGCCTTCAGGACCGCGTCGGTGCGGGAGCGGCGGGCCGCCTCCCGGTCGCCCAGGGACCGGGAGGCCTCCTCGGCGGGTTTCGCGCGGGCGGCACGCAGGATCTCCCCGGCGCGGGCGGCCGGGACGATCCCCACGTCCGCGAGGAGGAGCAGTCGGTCCCGACGCCGCCGCCGGCACCGTCTGACCCGTCCCGCCCGCGGCTCGCCATCCGGCCTCCTGCCCGGTCACGGGCGGGTCAGGGGGCCTGCTCGCCCCGCCGGTGGCCGTGGGTGCGGTGCCAGCGGGTGAGGGCGGCCACGACGGCGCCCGGGGCGGGTACGGACTCCAGGGCCAGCGGGTGCGCGGCGGCCGCCAGGACGCGGTGCAGCTTCCCGCCCAGCACGGTGAGGGTGCGCCGGTCGGGCCCGGGACCCGTGCCCAGGGCCAGCGCCGTCCGGATGACGTCGGTGAAGACCGACTGCGCCTTCTTGAAGCCGACGAGCAGTTCCAGGTCGTGCTCCCAGCCGCGGGAGCTGCCGGGGCGGACGGCCTCCGCGGTCCGGCACCAGGCCTGCGTCATCCGGCGCGCCTGCCACCGCGGGTACCGCATCAGGTAGAGGTGGGTGGCGAGGTCGTAGAGCGGATCGCCGAGCATGGCCAGTTCCCAGTCGATCGTCCACAGCCGGTGTTCCGCGTCGACGATGAAGTTCTCCCGGTGCAGATCGGCGTGCAGCAGGCAGAAAGGGCGCTCGCGCAGCCCCTTCAGGTGCTTGCGCAGCCGTTTGAACGCCTCGCCGTCGATCCGCAGGTCGGCGAAGAGTTCCCCGAAGTCCGTGAGGTTGCGGGCGTAGACGCGCTCCTCGGCGAAGTGCACCAGCCGTTCGAGGAACGCGGCGGTGTCCCCGTCGGCCGGCCGGTCGGCGGCCTCGCAGCGGCGCTCGACGGTGAGCATGCCGGGCGTCACCGCGATCAGGTGGCCGAACAGTTCGACGATCTGGCCGAACAGCCCGCCCGGCACGGCGTTCCCGGACGCGTACAGCGAGCCGAGGGTGCGGCCCTCGATGAACCGCTGCAGGCCGATGCCGCCGGCTTCGAGAAGCTCCGGGATCCGGTCGATCCGGCCCTGCAGGGCCGCCAGCAGCTGCTCCTCGGAGGCGAAGCAGCGCCGGTCGAACCAGAGCAGGTCGCTGCGCGGCTCCCGGCACTTCCACCGCCCCGGACGCAGCGCGCCCAGCTCGCCCGCCAGCGGGAAGGCGTACGTCTCGTGGTGGTATCCCTGAAGGGGCCCTTCGACCCGGCTCGGGTCACCGCTCGCCTCGACGGCGTGCAGCCGGGCGCGGGAAGCCGGTCCGGGCGAACCGGGCACGGGCGGACCTGGAGGTGAACCGGTCCCGGCTGGGCCGGGTCCGGACGGACCGGGTTCGGACTGGCCGGGTTCGGGTGCATCCAGTCCGAGTGAGACAAGTTCGAGCGGCATTGCCCGTTTCTTTCGCCTTGTGCCCCCCAGGAGGGTCGCACCCGGCCGCGGGGGCGGGCCCCGCGGAGGGCGCTGAAGTGGGAACACGCTACTCCCACCTCGCCACGGAAGGTGCCCCGAACTTCTCGGCCCCACGGCGCGTCGCACCGGCGCGGTACCGCGTCCGGGCGGTCCGGTCGGGGTCTCAGGCGGGACGCAGGGCCGCCAGCAGGTCGCCCAGGGACCGTAGGACCGTCCTCGCGCCGGCCTCCTCCAGCAGGTGCGCCTTGTGCTCGTTGCGCGCGTAGCCGAGGAAGTGCACGCCCGCCCGCCGGGCGGCCTCCAGGTCGGTGGGGGTGTCCCCGATCATCAGGGCGGTGGAGGGGGCCGCCCCCATGGCGCTGAGCGCGCGGTGCAGGCAGTGCGGGTCGGGCTTGAGGTGCCGCAGCTCGCCGGTCCGGCCGTACAGGTGCGGCTGGAAGCAGGGCAGCAGGCCGCGCCCCTGGAGGTAGGCGCGCACCACGGCCGGTGAGTTGTTGCTGGTGACGGCCGGCCGGGCGCCGACCGCGGTCCAGGTGCGGATCAGCGGGTCGGCGTACGGGGTCGGCATGGCCGTGACCGCCGCCTTCAGCTCCTCCTGGGTGAGGCGCTCCTCCAGCTCCGTCACCAGGTCGCTGCGCGGGCGCCGGCGGTCCACCGCGCGCAGCAGGGCGTGCGGGTCCAGCGGCTCCCGCTCGTCGTCGCTCAACAGCCCGTGCAGGCCCTGCTGTCCGAGCCAGTCGAGCAGGCCGTGCGCCACCCGCTCCGCGGAGTGGCCCGCGAAGAGGCGGCAGATCGGGCCGTCGAAGTCCCAGAGGACCACCTGCGTGCGGGAGACCAGTTCCCGCAGCGCCCGCATCCCCGGCTGCGTCGTGTCAGAAGTCACTAGGAGAGTGTCAGGTCCGTGGTGATGGTTTCCCAGAGGGCGTCGAACCACTTCTGGGATTCGGTGACGAACGCGGCGTCGCGCTGTCCGGCCCGTTTGAGGAAGGAGAAGAGCAGGGACTGGGAGCCGAGGACGTCGTACATGTCCAGGGTCTCGTCGCCCCAGTCCTCCTCGCGCCGGGTGAGCGTGTAGTAGCCCATGAGGGCTTCCTCGTCGCCCAGCAGGTAGAGCTTGACCGGCGGGGTGAAGGGCAGCGCGCGGAAGGTGACCCGCACGTCGATGCCGTGGGTGGCGCGCAGCGACATCAGGTTGTGCCGCGGGACGGCACCAGGACACGGACGTCGACGGTCTCGGGGCGTATGCGGCCCTCGTGTATCAGCCGGAGCGGCTCGCCCATGGCCAGCATCAGCGTCTCCGCGGTGTGGGAGACGACGTCTATGCGCACCCGGCGGTTCGTGAACGCCTCGGTCAGCCGGGGGGCGAGCGCGACCATGGTCGGCTGCGGTTCCTCCCGCGCGGGGGCGGCGTCGGCGATCCTGGGCGGGCTGCCCTTGCTGACGTTGCTGAGCAGCCCGTCGCCCTGCAGGGCCCGCAGCGCCTGGCGCACGGTGCCGCGCTCCACCCCGAACTCCTCGGCGAGTTCGGCCTGGGTGGGCAGGCGGTCGCCGGGTTTCAGCTCGCCCGCGCGGATCCGCTCGCGCAGGGTGTCGGCGATCTCCTGCGGGGAGTTCCTCCGGCTGCCGTCCACGGCCAGATTCTCTTGGGTCACAACCAAACGCTACAACTTCGATCCACTTGGCGGGAGTTGTTCTAGATCTGTTTCGAACACACACCAAGTGGGGACAACTGAGAGTAAGTTGGCTGCCAACTTCAGCGAGTTGGCGATAGAAGGGGGAATCGCCGTGCCTGTCCTCGCCCTCCTGTCCGCCCTCTTCGTCGTCGGTTTCGAGCAGATCGTCCAGTGGAAGTACGGTGCGACGGGCCTCGTGGGCCTGCTGCTGCTCACCGTCGGCATCAAGGCCAAGAGCCCCGCCCTCAGCTCCGCCGGCGCGGTCGTCCTGGCGATGCTGGTCGCGGGACCGGCCCTGTGAGCCGCCCCGTAGGAGCGCACCTCAGCTCGTGAGCACCAGCTCCGAGCTGATCGTCTCCCACAGCGCGTCGAACCAGACGTGCGACTGCTCGACGAACGCCGTGTCACGCGGTCCGGCGCCCTCCGCGAAGGAGAAGAGCATCGAACGGGTGCCCTGCGCGTCGTAGAGCTGGAACGGCTCGTGGTCGATCTCCTCCTCACGGCGCCGCACCGTGTAGTACGCGAACAGCGCCTCCGCACCGTTGAGCAGGTAGAGCTTGACCGGCGGGGTGAAGGGCAGCGCGCGGAAGGTGACCCGCACGTCGATGCCGTGGGTGGCGCGCAGCGACATCAGGTTGTGCCGCGCAGCAGCACCCGCACGTCGACCTTGGCCGGTTTCAGCCGCCCCGCGTGGATCTGCCGCAGCGGCTCGCCCATGGCCAGGGTCAGTGAGACGGCGGTCAGGCACAGCGCGTTGATCTCCACGTGGGAGGCGGTGAAGGCGGCGGCGATACGGGGCGCGAGCGCCGCCGTGGTGGGCAGCGGCGGGGCGGCGGGGCCGGTGAGGACCCGTTCCGGGAGGGCCGCGACGGTCGCCGGGCTCCCTTTGGTCACATGGGTGAGCAGGTGCTCCGACTGGAGGATGCGCAGGGCCTGCCGGACGGTCCCGCGCTCGACACCGAACTCGGCGGCCAGCACGGCCTGCGTGGGCATGCGCTCACCCGGCCGCAGCACACCGGTCCTGATCCGCTGCCGCAGTTCGTCGGCCACCTCGCGGTGTGACCTCTGTGGCCGCTGTGTCCTCTTCCGCCCACTGGCCAAGGCGTGTTCCGGGTCCACCACTGAACGGTACAACTTCTCGCCATCTTTGGGCAGTTCAGGAAAAGGTGGTTATGAGCCGCTTCCAAGCGGAGATAAGCAGAGAGAAGTTGGTGGCCAACTTGCCGTACATGGTCGAACCTTCGACCGGTTGGTCCCACGGTGACACAGGGGGTACGCCGGACCGCGCTCCCCTCCGGAGGGGAGCCGGGAGCCCGGTCGGCGACACCGCACAGCCACAACCGAAGAGCGTCTCGAGCACCGCCACAACTGAAGACCGTCCCCATGGCACAGCCACAACAGAACAGCACGCTACGGATCACCGCCCCCGTCACGGTCACCGGCAGGAAGGAGCGTTCAGAACAGGTCCGGGCACCACGGCCGCCTGGACGTACGCAGCAGGGCGTCGGCCACCTCGGCGGCGCCCGCTCGTTCTTCTCGGACACGGCCCAGCGCCGCGAGCCGGACCGCCGACTCGTCACCCAGCCACAGCGGCGCCAACTCCCTGACGTGCAGCGTCAGGTCGGCGCTGCGCGTCGTCGGCGTGCAGGACGCCCCGGCGGGTGAGGCCTCCAGCCGCCAGCGGCCGTGCGCCCATCCGCTCTCGTCGGCGACCTCCAGCACCAGCGTCCCGGACCCGGCGTAGGTCCGCGCCTCCAGCGCCCGCACGACGTCCAGGATCCGCACCCACAGCCAGTCGGCATGCGTGGTGATCACGGCCGCTCGCGGGTCGGGCAGGAGGAGGGGCAGCAGGTCGTCCGGGGCCCGCCAGCCGCTCTTCACCTTCGTCACCCAGTCCGTCGAGCAGACGTGGAGCCACAGGGCGCGTTCGGCGGCCGGGGACACCGCGATCAGGTTCCGCACGGTGGCCGTGTTCTGCGGCTGCTTCGCGTCCGTCCAGGTGTCGTCGCAGACGTAGGCGGCCAGGCCCTCGACCGTGCCGTCCGCCGCGCGGTACACGGCGTGGAACGGCTCGGTCCAGGGGCTGTGCTCCAGGCGCACCGCTCCCGTGTTGACCTGCCACCAGCGCTCCGGACGGTCGATCGCGCCGGGCTGGACGCGGCGCAGCCGCTCGTGCAGTCCGGGGCCGAGGGCGCGCACGTCGTCGCCGTCGACGAGGTCGATCCGGCCCCCGCCGTCCGGGACCGGCCTGCGGCGGTCCAGGCCGGCCCGCGGCACGTCGATCGTCCACTCCGTGCTCCAGGTGGCGGGGCCGAAGCCGTAGCGGCCGTAGATCGGGTACTCGGCGGCGACCAGGGTGGCGACGACGTCCCCGCGTTCCTTCGCCGCCGCGAGGTCCCGCGTCATCATGCGGGTGAGCAGGCCGCGGCGGCGGTGGGTGGCGGTCACGGTGACGTTGGAGATGGCGTCGGCGGGGACGGTCGCGCCGCCGACGACGGTGAGTTCCTGGCCGAAGGAGCGGAACGTCGCCACACACCGCCCCCGGTCGAAGGCGCCGAGGGTCCGCGACGCAAGGTAGTGCGGAGTGCGTTCGGCGACCTCGTCGCCGGAGACGACCGGACTGCGCAGGAAGCCGGTGCTCAGGGCACGGATCCAGTCGGCGACGTCGGCCTCCTCGACGCGGCGGACCTCGATGCCGTCGGAGTGGGAGGCCGGGCCGGCGGGGCGCGGGCCGGTGGCGGTGGCGGTGGCGGTGGCGGTGGCGGTGGGGAGGCTGTCGGTGCGGTGGTGGTCGCCGGTCATGGACCGACGGTAGGCGGCACGGGAGGGACGTGTCGCGGGCTTTTCCCGGCAGCGCCCCGCCTGCGGGCCACCCGGGCGGCGGCCTCCGCTCCGCCCGCCCCACCCGGCGGCCCCCGGCGACCCGACCCGCCAGGCGACCGGACGGTCCGGCCGGCCGGACCAGCCGAACCGGTCGGCCTCGGCGAATCCGCGGGCCCGTGGGGCGCGGCGCGCCGGGCGGCCCGGGCCCGCCGCGCCTTTCAGACGAGCAGGTCGTCCACCTGGGCCTCGCCCTCGCGGTAGCGGCGGGCGATCTCCGCGCTGCAGCCGTCGGCCGTGTGCTGGAGCTGGTGGCGGCGGCGGGAGACCTGCTGCTCGTACCGGACGAGCCGGCCCATCGCCGCACCCAGTTCGAGGTCGGTGCGGGCGTCGAGGTCCGACAGCTCGACCTCGGCGAGCATCTGTGCGGACAGCCGCCGGTACTCCTCGCCCTGCGGAGTGCCCAGCGTCAGGTGCCGGGCCGAGGAACGCTGGCGGGCGGGCGCGTCCCGGAGGATCTCCGCGAGCCGCTCCACGACGGACGCCCCGCCGTCCTCCACGGCGGGCGCGGGCCCGGCGCCGTCCCCGCCGGAGGCCGTCCGCGCCCCGCCGCCCCGCCGGGCCAGCTCCGCGCGCAGGATGTCGATCCGCCCCTGGAGCAGCCGTCGTACGTAACTCAGGTCCGCCTCGTCCCGTTGGGCCCTGCGGCGCAGGGCGCGCAGTTCCGGCAGGCTCAGCACCGTCAGGTCGGGCTCGGCCGGCTCCATGGCCAGCAGTGGGTCCACCACGGGTGCCTCCGGTAGCCCCTCGGTGCTCGCGGGCCGGTCCGCGGCGGGCGGCGGACCCGACGGCAGCGGCGGGCTGTCGGTACGCTGCACCGGCGGCCGGTGGGCGATGGTCTCCGCGACCGCCGTGCCGAGGGGCGGGACCGCCCCGGGCTGCGGCTGCGGCTCGGTACTCGATGTGCTCATGCGCCTCAACCGTCCCCTCGACCGGCGCGTACGGAAGCATCGTGCCACCCCCAGTGGCCGGTATGTGACCGAGTGCCCCCGATCAGCCCCGGATGGGGGGTTACGAAGCATAAAGAAGCACGATATGGACGTCGGTCCGGAGGCCGCGGCGGCGCCCGGCATCATGGTCGGCATGCGTGCAGTGGTGCAGAGAGTGGACGGCGCGAGCGTCGTCGTGGAGGACCGGACGGTGGGGGCCATCGAGGGCGAGGGGCTGTGCGTCCTCGTCGGGGTCACCCACGAGGACACCAAGGAGAAGGCGGCGCAGCTCGCCCGCAAGCTGTGGACGATCCGCATGCTGCAGGACGAGAGGTCGTGCAGCGACACGGGCGCCCCGCTGCTGGTGATCAGCCAGTTCACGCTCTACGGCGACGCCCGCAAGGGCCGCCGTCCCACCTGGAACGCCGCCGCGCCCGGCGAGGTCGCCGAACCGCTGGTGGACGAGGTGGTCGCCCAGCTCCGTTCGCTGGGCGCGACGGTGGAGACGGGCCGTTTCGGCGCGCGGATGCGGGTGTCGCTGACGAACGACGGCCCGTTCACCGTCCTGCTGGAGATCTGAACCGCGGGTGCGGCCGGCCGGCTACGGCTCCACGACCACTTCCTGCGCGGCCGCCGTGTCCCCGGCCATGAGCCGGGCGTCCACGGGGACGTTCCGCTTGACCAGGGCCAGGGCGACCGGGCCCAGTTCGTGGTGGCGTGCGGACGTGGTGATCACGCCGATCCGTCGGCCGTCGGGGCCCTCGTCGGCGAGGCGGATCTCCGTGCCGTGCGGCGGCAGGTGCACCTCGCTGCCGTCGAGGTGCAGGAAGACCAGCCGACGCGGCGGCTTGCCCAGGTTCTGCACCCGGGCCACGGTCTCCTGACCCCGGTAGCAGCCCTTCTGCAGGTGGACGGCGGTGCCGATCCAGCCCAGCTCGTGCGGGATGGTGCGGTGGTCGGTCTCGAAGCCGAGCCGCGGGCGGTGCTGCTCGACGCGCAGCGCCTCGTGGGCGAGGAGCCCGGCGGGCGGCCCGCTGCGGGCCGCGTACGGCTCCAGCTCGGCGCGGGGCAGGAACAGATCGCGGCCGTAGGCGGTCTCGCGGACGACGGCGCCCTCGGGCACCTCGGCGATCGAGCCGGCCGGCAGGTGCACCACGGCGATGTCGGCGGTGCGGTCGGCGACCTCGACCCGGTAGAAGAACTTCATCGACTCCAGGTAGGCGATCAGCGCCTCCTGGGTGCCGGGCTCCACATGGGCCCAGACCGTCTCACCGTCGTCCACCAGGTAGAGCGCGTGTTCGATGTGACCGTTCGCGGAGAGGATCAGCGCCTCGGTGGCCCGGCCGGCAGGCAGGTCGCTGACGTGCTGGGTGAGCAGCAGGTGCAGCCAGCTCAGCCGGTCCTCGCCGGAGACGGTGACGACACCGCGGTGCGACAGGTCGACGAAACCGGTGCCGTCCGCGAGCGCGCGCTGCTCGCGGAACAGGTCGCCGTAGTGCGCGGCGACGCCTTCGTCCACGCCCTCGCCGGGGACGGCACCGGGCAGCGACAGCAGGGGGCTCTTCATACGGGCAAGCCTACGACGTGCCCGGCGTGCCCTCCGGCGAACGGTCCCGGCCGGAACAGTCCTTGCACCGGCCGAAGATGGCGAAGTGCTTCATGTCGGTGTCGAACCCGAACTGCCGGCGCAGTTTGGCCGTGAACTCGGCCGCCACCTCGACGTCGGCCTCGATGACGTTGTCGCAGTCGCGGCAGACGAGGTGCAGGTGGTGGTGGCGGTCGGCCAGGTGGTAGGTGGGGGCGCCGTGGCCGAGGTGGGCATGGCTGACCAGGCCCAGCTCCTCCAGCAGCTCCAGCGTCCGGTAGACGGTGGAGATGTTGACCCCCGACGCCGTCTTCCTCACCTCGCCGAGGATGTCGTCGGGGGTCGCGTGCTCCAGGGTGTCCACGGCTTCGAGCACGAGCTGACGCTGCGGCGTCAGCCGGTAGCCGCGCTGCCTGAGATCGCTCTTCCAGTCGGTGCTCACCACACCGGAGAGTCTAGGCCGCCCGGGCGTGCCCGGGACTACTTGAAGAAGGCGATGCCGTCGTCGGGCAGGTCGTCCGGCAGGGCCTTGGCCCAGCGCTCGACCTCCTCCGGGGTGACGACCTTCTTCAGGTGGGCCGACATGTAGGGGCGCAGCTCGACCTCGGGGGTCTGCTTCTCGCCGACCCACATCAGGTCGCTCTTGACGTAGCCGTACAGCCGCTTGCCGCCGGAGTAGGGGGCGGAGGATGCGGTGCGGGCCACGGTGTCCGTGGCCAGGTCGATCTGCGGCTTCTTGTCGGCCAGCTCGCCGTACCAGACCTCGATGACGCCGTCGTCGCGGACCATCGTGACCTCGACCTTGCGGCTGTCGTCGATCCGCCAGAAGCCGGACTCGGACTCCAGCGGCCGTACCTTGTTGCCGTCGTTGTCCAGCACCCAGGTGTGCGAGTGGTACTCCAGGAAGTCCCGGCCGTCGTGGGTGAAGGTGACCTCCTGGCCGAAGTTGCACTTCTCCGCCCCGGGGAAGTCGTGCACACCGGCACCGGCCCAGTTGCCGAGCAGGAAGGCGAGGGGGACCAGGTCCTTGTGGAGGTCGGACGGGATCTCGATCATGAGCGGTGGCTCCCGGACGTCGTCAGCGCTGGCCCTGGTACAGCTTCTTCACGGTCAGGTAGGCGAAGGCGAGGACGCCGACGCAGACCAGGACCAGCAGGGTTTCGAAGAAGATCTCCACGGGGTGCTCCTTGTCGAGCGCGGTGCGGTACGTACGTACACAGGGCCGGGCCCCAGCTTAGTCGGCCGGGGCCCGGCCCTCTTGGCGAGGTACTCCCTCACCCGTTCAGCCGAGCAGTTCGCTCTGCAGCGTCACCGTCTGCTGGAACGGCACGGCGGCCGCCGAGCCCTTGCGGGACTGGACGACCAGGGCGAGGACGTCCCCCGCGCGGAGATAGGCCTGGCGGACCTGTTCGGCGCCGTAGGGCTCGGCCTCCACGTAGGCGACGCGGTCGACGCCGTCCACCCGGGAGGCGGTCGGGAAACCGTTGTCGAAGACGGACCGCTCGACGCCCGCCAGCTCGTACCCGGGGCCGCCGGACTGGGAGAGCCCGGTGTCGTACAGGTGCTGCACGACGGCCGCGGTGTCGAACTGCAGCAGGTAGATCCGCGTACGCGTTCCGTCCGCCGTGGTCCAGCCGCGGGCGGCGGCGTGCCGCAGGCCGTGGTCGGTCAGCTGCTGCCCGAACTCCTCGCGGTCCTGCGGGCGCGCGTACGCGGCGAGGAAGTCCTTCGTCGCCAGCCAGCCGCCGGTGCCCCGCAGCGCCGTGTCCTCGCGGGCACCGTGCGGCGCGGGCAGCACCAGGGCGCGCAGGTCGGCGTAGTGCGCGCCGGCGGTGTTGTTCGAGTCGTCCCGGCCGAGACTGCCGGACGGCAGCGGCGGCCTGACGATCGGCGGGTAGTCCCAGCGGCCGTCGGACGCGGTGGCGAGACCGGGGAGGTCCGTACGGTCCGCGCGGGTGATGCCGTACGCCGTCCCGGCCCCGGCCACCGCGAACACGACGACGGCGGCGGTCCACCGGAGCAGCGCGCGCAGCCGGGGGCGGTCCCGCCTGGCGGGCGGGGCGGGTGCGGTGAGCGCGGGCGCGGGGTCCGTGGCCGGCGGCGGGGGCGCGGTCGGTGGTTCGGGAAGAGTGTCCTTCGCGCTCTGCCCGGCGGTCGCTTCGGTGGTCTGCTCGGTCATACCGCCTGCCCCGATCCCTTGATGCGGTCGAGCTGCTTGCGGAACATCCGGGCCGCGTCCTCGGTGTCGAGCGGTTTGACCGCCTGCATGGTCGCGCTGACCAGGACGTCGTCCTCGTACCCGGAGCAGATCATCGCGTCGAGCTTCTCCTCGGAGTCCGCGGGCGGCAGGAAGCACCGAGCGTTCCGGTGCCCTTCGATCTTCGGACCGGCGCGGAAGATCCTCAGCGTCTCGAAGAACTGCTGCTGGTAGCCGGCGATGGAACGCACGGTCCTGCTGCTGCCCATCCGGGAGAGCACGATCTGGACGGTGTAGGCCTTTTCCGCGTAGGAGCTGACGCCGACCGCGGCGCCGTCGTTGATGTAGCTGCGCATCACCATGCCCTTGACGTGCTGCTTGTCGATCTCCTTCGCCAGCTGCCGCCGCTGGGAGCTGGGCAGGTTGCGCAGCGCGTCCTTTCGCAGCTGGGTGGCCTGCGCGCCGCTCAGCTCGGCGTCGTTCCCGAACTGACCCATGTCGGGGCCGCGTACGAATTCCTGGGTCCCGTAGGGCAGCAGCATCGCCTTCAGACCGGTGGCCGGGGCCGGATGCTGCTCGGCGGCGGACCTCGGCAGGCGCCAGACCGGAGAGCCGGGGTCGCGGTCGGCGGCGCGCACGGTGGTGACGGTGTAACCGGTGCCGCCGACGAGCGCGACGAGCAGCACGACGCACCCGCCGATGACGCCCCAGCGGCGGCGGCGCGGTGCGGGCACGGGTGCGGAATCGGGGGCGGGAGCGGGGGCCGGCACGGACGACTGGACCGGCTGGTCCGACTGGTTCTCGTTCACAGCCGTCCCATCTGCCGCTGGGCCAGACTCATGATCTCCTTCTTGGTGATCGGCTTGGTGTCGTAGACGTAGATCTCCATGACGATGTCGCCGCGCCAGGCGTGGGCCTCTGCCTCGTACATCGGCAGGTATCCCGGCTTCCGATGGGGCTCGGTGGCCGTGTACGCCATGCCGGAGCCGGTGCCCGGGATCGGCCAGTGGTGGCCGTGGATCTCCCGCTCCGCCCAGTACATCGCGCCGGCGGCCTGGCCCGCGGCGGTCAGTTCCTCTTCCTGGCGGTACTGCGCGAGACGGATCTCGACCTCATGGGTGTCGCCCGTCTCCCACCTGGTGCCGGCCGCCCGCCGGAAATCGTCCGAGAGGTCGTTGCCGAACGCCTTGTCCGGCTTGGTGAACTCGTGCGCGTACTCCGTGAGGCTCATCCAGCCGTCGCCGTTCGCGCCGTACGGATCGTCCCGGGCCCCCTTCGGCCGGTCGACCAGCAGTTTGCGCAGGTCACCGTCGGTCTTCACCCGGCGGTCCTGCGCGGCCGGCAGCGGTTCCGCCTCGCCCTTGGCCTGCCCGACCACCGGCTGGGAGAGCGGAGGGAGCGGGGTGGGCTCGCGGCCCGCCTGGACGATGTAACCCGTGCAGGTGCCGGCGACCACGCCGAGCACGGCCGCGGCGGCGACGAGCAGCGCGGTACGCCTGGACCGGCGCGGTGGTGCTTCCGGCGCGGCCACCGCAGCCTCCGCAACCCCCCCGGGCGCGGAAATCGGTCTTTCCGGTACTTCCAAGACGTGCCCCCACAGAACATGAAGCGCGCCTTCCGTATGCGCGCTGCACAGGAGACCCCCTGGCGGCACCCGCGGTTGTAAAGGAGTTGATTACGATTCGGGCATGGCGAAGAAGCTCGTGATCAAGGTGACGGCCGGTGCGGACTCCCCCGAGCGGTGCTCGCAGGCGTTCACGGTCGCGGCGGTGGCCGTGGCCAGCGGTGTGGACGTGTCCCTGTGGCTGACCGGGGAGTCGTCCTGGTTCGCGCTGCCAGGGCGGGCGGCCGAGTTCGAGCTTCCGCACGCCGCCCCGCTGCCCGACCTGATCGACTCGGTCCTCGCGGCCGGCCGCGTCACCCTGTGCACGCAGTGCGCGGCCCGCCGGGACATCACGGAGGAGGACGTCATCGAGGGCGTGCGGATCGCGGGCGCGCAGGTCTTCGTGCAGGAGGCGACGGCCGACGGAACGCAGGCGCTCGTCTACTGAGACGAGCGCCGGGACCGGTCCCCGGCCGCCCTCAGCGGCGCTTCTTGCCGTCCAGCTCGTCCCACCACTCGTCGGACTTCGGGTCGCCGGACGGGTCGTCCCACCAGCGGTCGTCGGGGCCGCGCCGGTTGGCGACCATGGCGGCGACCGGCGGGATGACCATGGCGAACAGGCACATGCCGACGGCGGCCGGCACCGACCAGATGCGCACGACCCCCCACGCCAGGACGAACAGCGTGATGCAGGTGCCCATCATGGCGAAGTAGGCGTGGCGGCGCCGTGCGTACATACCTTCAGGGTAGTTCCGCGCCCCCCTGGGCGGCGGGTGCGCGGACAAGCCGGAGGGCCGTACCCCTGGCGTCCAACCCCGGGGTGCGGCCCTCCGCGTGCTCGGCGGTCTCAGACCGCGATCGCGACCTCCGCGAGCCCGCCCTGCCGGGCGACCACCGTACGGTCCGCGCTGCCGCCGCGGACCATCGCGCGCACGGTCCAGGTGCCCTCCGCGGCGTAGAAGCGGAACTGGCCGGTGGCGGAGGTCGGGACCTCCGCGGTGAACTCGCCGGTCGAGTCCAGCAGGCGGACGTAGCCCTTCACCGGCTCGCCGTCACGCGTCACCTGCCCCTGGATCGTCGTCTCACCGGGCTTGATCGTCGAGGCGTCGGGGCCGCCGGCCTTCGCTCCACACATGGCGTACTCCTGAAGAGAGGTCTTGAGAGGTCGGTACGGTCGGGTCCGTCTTACTTGCCGGAGCCCAGCTCGATCGGCACACCCACCAGGGAGCCGTACTCGGTCCAGGAGCCGTCGTAGTTCTTGACGTTCTCCACGCCCAGCAGCTCGTGCAGGACGAACCAGGTCAGGGCGGAGCGCTCACCGATGCGGCAGTAGGCGATGGTGTCCTTGGCGAGGTCCACGTCCTCGTCGGCGTAGAGGGCCTTCAGCTCCTCGTCCGACTTGAAGGTGCCGTCGTCGTTGGCGTTCTTCGACCACGGGATGTTCTTCGCGGACGGGACGTGGCCCGGGCGCTGCGACTGCTCCTGCGGCAGGTGGGCCGGGGCGAGCAGCTTGCCGGAGAACTCGTCGGGCGAGCGCACGTCGACCAGGTTCTGCGCGCCGATGGCCTTCACCACGTCGTCGCGGAAGGCGCGGATGGAGGTGTCCTGCGGCTTGGCCTTGTAGTCGGTCTTCGGACGCTCGGGCACGTCGGTGCCGTCGACCAGCTCGCGGGCGTCCAGCTCCCACTTCTTGCGGCCGCCGTCGAGGAGCTTGACGTTGTCGTGGCCGTAGAGCTTGAAGTACCAGTAGGCGTAGGAGGCGAACCAGTTGTTGTTGCCGCCGTAGAGGACCACCGTGTGGTCGTTCGAGATGCCCTTCTCCGACAGCAGCTTCTCGAAGCCGGCCTGGTCGATGAAGTCCCGGCGGACCGGGTCCTGGAGGTCGTCGGTCCAGTCGATCCGGATGGCGTTCTTGATGTGGTTCTTGTCGTACGCGGACGTGTCCTCGTCCACCTCGACGATGGCGATGCTCGGGTCGTCCAGGTGCTCCTGGACCCAGTCGGCGTCGACCAGGACGTCAGTGCGGCTCATGCTCAATCTCCTCCGGGGCAGTTACGGCGGGGCGTGCGGGTGCGTGGCTGCGCGCTCGGGGTGCGAGCGGCGCACGGATGCCCTTCGAGCAGGGCGGCTGGGAGACGCGGAGCCTCGGGAGGGCTTCCGCTCAGAAGGGGCGACAGAGCATGGCGGCAACGCGGCACAGGTCCACTGCCCGCCGCTTCGTGAGATCCGCCTGTCGCCTCATGCCGTCGATCGTAGGGAGGGACAGGCTGCCATGTCACCGGCGTGTCGCATCATGAGACGGGATGGTCCGCCATGTGGGACACCGGAGGAAATGAGCCAGAACCGGGGCGGTCCCGGGGCCGCCCGTCCCCGGCGGCGCAGCTGCGGTACGGACGGGGTGTCTCGCTCCTCGGACGTCATGGCGTGGGCTCAGGACGTCGTGACGTGAGCTTCGGACGTCATGGCAGGAGCTTCGGAGGTCATTGCGTGAGCTTGACGTGCGACCCCTTCACCGTGATCTCGACTCCGTCCTTCCCCGCCCGCACCGAGTCGAGCCTGATGCCTCCCGGCAGCTGGTCCAGGGCCTGCTGGAAGTCGGTGATGGCCCGCATCCGGCTCTCGGCGAGCGCGAGACCGGCCAGCTTGGGCATCCCGTCGGCAGTGACCCGCATCCTGTCGCCCTCGACCTCGATCGAACCCAGCACGTGGACCACCGGGAACGACGCGATCCGCACGGCCATCCTGATCTTGCCGTCGCCCCCGTCCGAGAGGCCCACCACCTGCGCCTTGAGGCCGAAGCCGATGTCGGTCGGCGTCGACTTGGCGGCCTTCAGCAGTTCGTCGTAGGCGATGGTCGCGGTGCCGGTGGCGCGGGCGGCGGTGGCCGAGCGGTAGTCGCCGGAGAACTCCACGCCCCTCATGTGGGCCTTCAGGTCGTCGATACGGATCTTGTCGCCCTCTCCGGTGGCCGCCTCGTAGTCCTTGATGCCGACCTCGACGTCGTCCAGCTCACCGCCCGCCACCTGGGTGAGGAACGGGAAACCGGCGATGGACACGTCGGGGGTGCTCGCCAGGTGCTCCGCGCTGCGCAGCCGGTCGGCGACCTGGCCCTCGGCGAAGTGCACCGCGACGCGGTCGACCACCACGAACAGCACGCCCAGGACCACGACGACGATCAGCAGTGCTCGCAGGGCGCGCATCCGGTGTTCCCCCACCTCATCCGTCCACGACGACCGGGCAGCCGTCCTTCGCGAGCGTAACCCCGCCCGGATGCGCGACCGCGGGATTGTCGATCACCTGTGACAGCACCGGACGGCTCAGCCCAGCGCGCGTCCCAGCACCCACACCACCGGCGCCGCCGCCGACAGCGGCAGGGCGACCCCGGCCGTGAAGTGCACGAAGCGGGAGGGGTAGTCGTAGGCGGCCACGCGGTGCCCGATCAGGGCACACACCGCGGCGCACGCCCCGAGCAGCGCGCCCTTGGCACCCAGGCCCGTCATGCCGCCGACGGCGATGCCCGCGCCCGCCGCCGCGAGCAGCGCGACGACCACCGACGCCGCGGCGGGCAGCGGCAGCGCACGCGCCAGGACGGCCACCGCGACCGCCGCCGCGCCCACCGCGACCGCGTCCGAGCCGCCCGCCAGATAGCCGGTCGCCAGGATCGACAGCGCCGCCGAGGCGACGGTCGCCATCAGGCCGTACATCCGTTCGTCCGGGTCGGCGTGGGAGCGCAGCTGGAGGACGAGGGAGAGCAGCACCCAGACGCCGAGCGTGCCCAGGATCGCCGCGGGCGCGTGCTCGCGGCCCGCGCCGAGCACCGCCACGTCGCTGACGAGCGCGCCCGCGAAACCGAGGGCGATGCCCTGCCGGGCGGGCCACATGCCGTTGAGCCGGAACCAGCCGGCCGCCGTCACCGCCTGGAGCACCACCAGCGGTACGAGCAGTGCGTACGTCCCGGCCTCGGCCGCACCGGCCAGCAACAGCCCGAGCAGCGCCGTCAGCGCGGCGGGCTGCATGCCCGGGTCGATGACCGGCGAGCGGCCCTCCGCGCGGGCCCGCTGGGCGTCGGTGACCCGGGTGTTGCCGCCGATGGTGGCGGGACCGTAGGCGGGCTCTTCGGCGGCCGGGTCCTCCGGGGCGGAAGGGGCCGCGGGGGCGGCGGAGGCCGCCGGGGCCGCGGGGGCCGTCCGGGCGGGGCCGGTGGGGGCCGGGCCCGCGTAGGCCGCCGACGGGTGCGGCCGCGGCCCGGCGTGCGGCCCGGGGTGGGCCTGCGGCTGCGGCTGGGGGTGGTCCACCTGGGGCAGGTAGGCCGTCTGTGCCGCGGGTTCCGGGGCGGCGACGACCGGCTGCCCGTGGGTCTGGGTGTCCCAGGTCTGGCCCTGCCACTGCTGGGCGGGACCGGCGTACGGATCGTCGTACGCCTGCTGCCTGCCGGGCCAGGCCTGGGGCTGGGGCTGGGGCTGGCCGTACGGGTACTGCTGCGGCTGGGCGGGCGGGTACTGCTGCTGGGGGGCGGGCGCCTGCGGGTGGGCGGGCTGCTGCCCGTACTGCTGCTGGTGGGGCTGGTGGGGCTGCTGTTGCTGCTCGGGGTGGTGCTGATACTGCTGGTGCTGGGCGGCGTAGGGGTCGTAGCCCTCGTACGCGCCCTGCCCGGAGCCGTCGTACCCGGAGCCCTCGTACGGCTGGTCGGTCATGCTCACCCTCCTGCGAACGGGGGGAGCACCTCGACCGTGCCGCCCTCGGTCAGCCGTACCGTCTCGTGATCGCGCGTTCCCACGGGGTCACCGTCGATGAGGAACGAGCAGCGCCGCAGGACGCGGACGAGTTCGCCGGGGTGGCGCTCGCGCACCGCGGCGAGCGCTCCGGCGAGCGTCTCCGCCTCGTACGGCTCCTCGGCGACCCGGGCCGCGGACTTCGCCGCCGCCCAGTAGCGCACCGTGACCTTTGCCATGCCGTTCCTCGAGTCACTCGGTAATGGACATGGTCAGGTTAGGCCCTCCCGGGAGAGGGCCCAGCGTGCGATGCGGTGCAGGAGGGCCTCGGGGGCGGCGTTCTCCGCGTGGCCCATGCCGGGCTCCAGCCAGAGTTCGCCCTGGTCACCGGCTGCCGCGGCCAGCATCCGGGGGTGGTCGAGGGGGAAGTACGCGTCCCGGTCGCCGTGCACGATCAGCAGCGGGGCGGGCGCGACGCGGGCCGCCGCCTCCACCGGGGAGAGCGGGACGGGGTCCCAGTCGCGGTGGTGGATCCGGGTGCGGAACGCGTACCGGCCGACCAGGCGGCCCTCGGGGCGCATGACCATCCAGTGCAGCCGGCGCATGGGGGCCGTGCCCCGGTAGTACCAGCGCGCCGGGGCGCTCACGGACACCACGGCGTCCGGGTGCTCAGCGGGCTCAGCGGGCTCAGAGTGCTCAGCGGGTTCAGAGTGCTCCGGATGCGCCACTCCGCGCGCCGTTGTGCGCCCCTCGGCGCCTGCGCCCGTGCGGGCCGCGGTGCCGGTCCTGGCTCCGGTGCCGGTGCCGGTGCCGCTCTCCGGCCGGTACAGCGCCGCGTGCCGCAGCACCACCGAGCCGCCCATGGAGAAGCCGACGGTCACCACACGCGCGTGCCCCAGGCTCCGCGCCCACCCCACCGCCGCCGCGAGGTCGAGCACCTCCCGGTCGCCGACCGTCGACCGCCCTGTGGAGGCGCCGTGGCCGCGGAAGGAGAACGTGACCACGGCGCCGTGGCGTGCGAACGCCTCCGCCACCCGGCGCACGTGCGGCCGGCCCAGGTCGCCCGTGAATCCGTGGGCGATCACGAACACCACGGGCGGCGTCCCGGATGCCGCCCCCGCCACCGTCCCCGGCTCGTACAGCGCGTCGACCGCCACCCCGTCCGCCGTGCGCAGGAACCTCCTGACCCGCGCGGACGGCGCCGTCTCGGACTCCGGGACGATCGTCGAACGCGCCACATGACCTGCCGAATCCGAGCCCATGTCGGCTATTGTGCTGCGAAGAGGACTCGGGCAGTGAAGCCCCCGGGTCCTTTTGTGCTTTCGGCGGCCGTTGTATACGACGCGGGAAACCGCAGGTGTACGGCGCCTTCGGGGGCACAGTGGCTCTTGGGTTCGTGCAAGGCCCGGGATCCGCGGCGGGTCCCAGGGCGCGGGATCCGCACCACAGACGAAGCGACGAACAGTGCCGCACACGTCCTCGCAGTGGACCCGAGGAGGAACCAGACGCCATGGACGAGCGAACCGTGCACGACCATACGACGACCCGGACAGGGGGGTCGCGATGAGTTCTCTGCTGCTCCTGACCAACGCACTCCAGCCGTCGGCGGAGGTGCTCCCCGCCCTCGGCCTGCTGCTGCACAACGTGCGGGTGGCCCCGGCCGAGGGGCCCGCGCTCGTCGACACCCCGGGCGCCGACGTCATCCTGATCGACGGGCGGCGCGACCTGCCGCAGGTGCGCAGCCTGTGCCAGCTGCTGCGCTCCACCGGGCCGGGATGTCCGCTGCTCCTCGTCGTCACGGAGGGCGGCCTGGCGGCCGTCACCGCGGACTGGGGCGTCGACGACGTGCTGCTCGACACGGCGGGCCCCGCCGAGGTGGAGGCCCGGATCCGGCTGGCGATGGGCCGCCGGCAGATGGTCGACGACGACTCGCCCATGGAGATCCGCAACGGCGACCTGTCCGTGGACGAGGCCACCTACAGCGCCAAGCTGAAGGGCCGGGTGCTGGACCTCACCTTCAAGGAGTTCGAGCTGCTCAAGTACCTCGCGCAGCACCCGGGCCGCGTCTTCACCCGTGCCCAGCTGCTCCAGGAGGTCTGGGGCTACGACTACTTCGGGGGCACGCGGACCGTCGATGTGCACGTACGGCGGCTGCGGGCCAAGCTCGGCCCCGAGCACGAGTCCCTGATCGGCACCGTGCGCAACGTGGGATACCGGTTCGTCACCCCGGAGAAGCCCGAGAAGGCGGACCGCCCCGCGGGCGAGGACAAGGGCGGGACGAGGACGGCCGGCCGCACCGGGCGCGGGACCGGCGAGGCCGGCGACAGCGCCGCCACCGGCGCCCCGGCCCGCGCGGAAGCATGAGCGGGCGCGGGCGGCTCGGACGCCGGGCGTGAGGGCGCGAGGCGTGAGGGGCGCGGGGGGGCTCGCACGCCGAGCGCGAGGCGTGAGAGGCGCAGGAGGCGTGCGGAGGTGTGAGCGGGCGCGGGGGCGTGCGGGCGCGAAGGAGGCGTGAGCGGGCGCGGGGGGCGTGCGGAGGCGTGAGCGCGGCGGTCTCGCGCGCGAGGCCGGCCGGGTGCGGGCGAGGCCCGGGAGAGGCGCGCCCGGAGGTGCCGGCGGCCACGGAGGGTCACGGGGCCGGCGGGCGCACCGTGCGGGCCTCGCGCCGGGGCCGCACATCCACGCACTGATACTCCCTGCCCGGGGGGTGTCCATCCGCGTAGACTCCGCGCGTGGCCAAGGTGACTCGGGACGACGTGGCGAGACTGGCGGGGACTTCCACCGCCGTGGTCAGTTATGTCATCAACAACGGACCCCGGCCGGTCGCCCCGGCCACGCGCGAGCGCGTCCTCGCCGCGATCAAGGAACTGGGGTACCGCCCCGACCGGGTCGCCCAGGCCATGGCCTCGCGGCGCACCGACCTGATAGGCCTGATCGTCCCGGACGCCCGCCAGCCCTTCTTCGGGGAGATGGCGCACGCGGTCGAGTGGGCGGCGGCCGAGCGCGGCAAAATGGTCCTCGTCGGCAACTCCGACTACGTCGCCGAGCGCGAGGTCCACTACCTGCGCGCCTTCCTCGGGATGCGCGTCTCGGGGCTGATCCTCGTCTCCCACGCGCTGAACGACCTGGCCGCCGCCGAGATCGACGCCTGGGACGCCCGCGTGGTGCTGCTGCACGAACGGCCCGAGGCCATCGACGACGTCGCCGTGGTCACCGACGACCTGGGCGGCGCCCAACTCGCCGTGCGCCACCTCCTGGAGCACGGCCACGACTACGTCGCCTGCATGGGCGGCACCGCGGACACCCCCGCCGTGGGCGACCCCGTCTCCGACCACGTCGAGGGCTGGCGCCGTGCGATGGCGGAGGCCGGGCTCACCACCGAGGGACGGCTGTTCGAGGCGCCCTACAACCGCTACGACGCCTACCGGGTCGGCTTGGAGATCCTCGCCGGTCCGGACCGTCCGCCGGCGATCTTCTGCTCCACCGACGACCAGGCGATCGGACTGCTGCGGGCCGCGCGGGAGCTGCGCATCGACGTGCCGGGCGAGCTGGCGGTGGCCGGGTTCGACGACATCAAGGAAGCCCCGCTCGCGGACCCGCCGCTCACGACGGTCGCGTCCGACCGGTCCGCCATGGCCCGCGCCGCCGTGGACCTGGTGCTGGACGACGGGCTGCGGGTCGCCGGGTCGCGGCGGGAGCGGCTGAAGGTCTTCCCCTCGCGGCTGGTGGTCCGCGGTTCCTGCGGCTGCGGCTGACCTCCGGGCCGCACGCCGCGCCGCCGTGCCCCGCGCCGGTCACGCCGCGCGCCGCGGCCACCCGCTGCGGCCCGCTCCTCACGGCCCGCACTTTTATATCGGGCATACGAGGTTCTGTCGGGCTTTTCAGCGTGGACTCAGGAAGCTCTCATGAACGCGGGTCACTCTCAATGACATGACCGAGAGCATCCGCCGCAGCGGCGAGTACGAGTACCCCCAGGGTGACGGACAGGCCCCGACCGGCTCCGCCTCGCCCGTGGACCCGGAGTGGCCGCCCCCACCGGCCTACCCCCCGGCGCACGCTCCCGCGCAGCCCGCCGCCGCCGGGCCGGGCACGTACGGCACTCCCGGCGCACACGGCGCACACGGCGCGTACGGAACTCCTGGTGCGCCCGGCATGCACGGCGCGTACGGCGCGCATGGTGGTGGGAACGACGGCGGCACCGCTCTCCTGCCCCCCGCTGCGGCCGGCTCCGCTCCCGGGCCCAGGAAGCGCGCCCGGGGACCGCTCGCACTGCTCGCCGCCGTGGCGATCGCGGCGGCGGCCGTCGGCGGCGGCACCGCCTACGCCTTTCAGCAGCTGACCGGCAAGGACACCGTCGCCTCCAGCAGCACCAGCACCAACGTGGTGCCCTCCAGCCAGCGCGGCAGCATCGCCGCGATCGCCAAGGCGGTCAGCCCGAGCGTCGTCGAGATCACGGCCACGCTGGACAACGGCACCTCCACCGGCTCCGGCGTGGTCATCAGCAGCAGCGGCGAGGTCGTCACCAACAACCACGTGATAGCGGGCGCCTCGACGGTCAAGGCGCGGACCAGCGACGGCGACACGTACACCGCGCGGGTGGTCGGCACCGACAGCTCCAAGGACCTCGCGCTGATCAGGCTGGAGGGCGCCTCCGGCCTGAAGCCCGCGGCCCTGGGCAACTCCGACGGGGTGGCGGTCGGCGACCAGGTCGTGGCCATCGGGTCCCCCGAGGGCCTGACCGGCACCGTCACCAGCGGGATCGTCTCCTCGCTCAACCGGGACGTGACCGTGTCCACCGAGGAGGACCAGAGCCGGCAGCAGGGCGACGGCCAGTGGCCGTTCGAGTTCGGCGGCCGGCACTTCAACGGCGACACCGGCTCCTCGACCACCACCTACAAGGCGATCCAGACGGACGCGTCCCTGAACCCGGGCAACTCCGGCGGTGCGCTGATCGACGCCAACGGCAACATCATCGGCATCAACTCGGCGATGTACTCGGCGGCGGCCGCGTCGGACTCGTCCAGCGCGGGCAGCGTCGGCCTCGGCTTCGCCATCCCGGTCAACACCGTCAAGGCCGACCTGGCCAAGCTGCGCTCCGGCGCACAGAACTGACCGGCCCCGGCCCGGCCGTCCCCGCCCCACGAAGGTGTCCGGCGGCCGGCAACGGGCAACCGGCAACCCACGACTGACCATCGACAACCGGCAAGTGCCAACTGGCAACCGGCAGGACGGAAGAGGACCCGCAGGACGAGAACGCGCACCCCCGCACGACAAGGAGCACGTCATGATCCAGCAGCTCACGCACCAGACGACCGGCACCCCCGACGAGAGCGCCCGCGCGGACATCCCCGTGAGCCGCGCCCCCCGGACCGCCCCCGCCCCCGCCGCGGCGGCCGTCCCCCACCTGATGGGCCTGCGGATGCCCGCCACCCGCCCGCACCGCCACAAGGTGCCCCTGGGACGGCTGACGGCCGTGGCGGCCTGAGCGGCCGCGCGCCGCGCGGCGGGTGTCGGACATGCGAATCTGGGAGCGTCCCCTCACGGGCCTGGAGAGCGACCCACCGGTCGTCCCGCCAGGCCCGGCCGGCCCCGAGGAACCCGAGGAACCACGACCGATGAGCCCCGCCGACGGCGACCGCGACCGTGACGACCGCGACCGTGCCGCCCAGCGCATCCTGATCGTCGACGACGAGCCCGCGGTGCGCGAGGCCCTGCAGCGCAGCCTCGCCTTCGAGGGGTACGACACCGAGGTCGCCGTGGACGGCGCGGACGCGCTGGAGAAGGCGGGCGCCTACCGGCCCGACCTGGTCGTCCTCGACATCCAGATGCCCCGCATGGACGGCCTGACCGCCGCCCGCCGGATCCGCGGCGCCGGCGACACCACCCCGATCCTCATGCTGACCGCCCGCGACACGGTCGGCGACCGGGTGACCGGGCTGGACGCCGGGGCGGACGACTACCTCGTCAAGCCGTTCGAGCTGGACGAGCTGTTCGCCCGGATCCGCGCGCTGCTGCGCCGCAGCTCGTACGCGGCGGCCGTGGACGACACGGTCGACGAAGGGGACGTACTGGCCTTCGCCGACCTGCGCATGGACCTCGCGACCCGTGAGGTGACACGCGCCGGACGCCAGGTGGAACTGACCCGGACCGAGTTCACGCTCCTGGAGATGTTCATGGCGCACCCGCGCCAGGTGCTCACCCGGGAGCAGATCCTCAAGGCGGTGTGGGGCTTCGACTTCGAACCCTCGTCGAACTCCCTCGACGTCTACGTGATGTACCTGCGGCGCAAGACCGAGGCGGGCGGCGAGCCGCGCCTGGTGCACACCGTGCGCGGGGTCGGGTACGTCCTGCGGCAGGGCGGCGCGGAGTGAACAAGGCGGTGCGCCGGTTCCGTTCCCTGCCGATCCGCTCCCGGCTCGCCCTGCTGGTGGCGGCGGCGGTGGCGTTCGGCGTGGCCGCGGTGTCGGTGACGTGCTGGTTCATCGTCCAGGGGAAGCTGATCCAGCAGATCGACGAGGACCTGAAGGCGACCAGCAGGCCGGTCAGCTCGCAGAGCGTGGCGAACCTGCTGGCCGACTGCACCACCACGCCCCGCCCCTCGGACGACCGCGGTCCCGGCTCCGCCGACTACTACGTCCAGGTGATCAGCGCGACCGGCGGGACCTGCGTCTTCACCAACTCCGTCGGCACCGTCCGGGTCACCGGCGCGGACACCGCGATCGCCCGGAACGCCGGGCAGGGCATCGAGCGGCTGCACGACGGCACGGACACCGACGGCAACCCCGTACGCGTGCTGACCTCCCCGCTGCTCATCGCCTCCCCCGCGGGCCCCCAGCTGTACCCGGGGCACGCGCTGCTGATCGCCACGCCGCTGAAGGACACCGACAAGACCCTCAACGACCTGGCGCTGCTGCTCCTGCTCGTCTCCGGGATAGGGGTCGTCGGCGCCGGTGCCGCCGGGCTCGCGGTGGCCCGCGCCGGTCTGCGGCCGGTCGACAAGCTCACCGAGGCCGTCGAGCACGTGGCCCGCACCGAGGACCTGACCATCCGCATCCCCGTCGAGGACGACAGCGAGGACGAGGTCGCGCGGCTCTCGCGCTCCTTCAACTCGATGACCGCGTCCCTGGCGTCCTCCCACGACCTCCAGCAGCAGCTGATCGCCGACGCGGGCCACGAACTGCGCACGCCCCTCACCTCCCTGCGCACCAACATCGAACTGCTCACCCGCAGCGAGGAGACCGGCCGCCCGCTGCCCGAGGCGGACCGCAAGGCGCTGCTGGCGTCCGTGAAGGCGCAGGTGACGGAGTTGGCCGCACTGATCGGCGACCTCCAGGAGCTGTCCCGTTCGGAGGGGCAGCGCGGCGAGCGGATCCAGGTGATCGCGCTCCAGGACACCGTGGAGGCGGCGCTGCGCCGCGCCCGGCTGCGCGGCCCGGAGCTGACCCTCACGGCGGACCTCGAACCCTGGTTCGTCCGGGCCGAACCGGCCGCCATGGAACGCGCGATCGTCAACATCCTGGACAACGCGGTGAAGTTCAGCCCCGAGGGCGGCACCGTGGAGGTGCGGCTCACCGACGGCGTCCTCACGGTCCGCGACCACGGTCCCGGCATCCCCGCCGACGAACTCCCGCACGTCTTCGACCGCTTCTGGCGCTCCCCGAGCGCCCGCGCCCTGCCCGGTTCGGGTCTCGGCCTGTCCATCGTCGCCCGCACGGTCCGCCAGTCCGGCGGCGAGGTGACCCTGACCCGGGCCGAGAACGGCGGCACCCTGGTGACGGTCCGCCTCCCGGGTGCGCCCACCCCGCCCCCCGAACTGCCCTGACGGCCGCGGCATCCGGCAGCCCGGCCGCTCCGGACGGCCCGCCGGTCCGAGAACGTGTCCTGATCAGCGGAGCGGACCGGGGCGACACCGCCGCGTCCGGGCGCCCGCTCTGTACTCTCGAAGGCATGACCAGCGACGAGACCGCACCGATCGCCCGCTCACTGGAGACGCTCCGCGAACTCTCCCCGGACCAGGCCGACGCCGTGCTCGCCCTGCTGGCCGCGGCGGCCCACGACGACGGTCAGCAGGCCGTGTCCGAACAGGGCAGGCTGCACCTGCGCGGCGGCGCGCGCGAGGGCGTGTCGCACCTGCTGCTGCGGGTCGACGGCGACCTGGTCGGCTACGCCCAGCTGGAGGACACCGACCCGGTGGAGGCGCCCGCGGCCGAGCTGGTCGTGCACCCGGCGCACCGCGGGCACGGGCACGGCCGGGCGCTCGGCTCGGCGCTGCTCGCCGCCTCCGGCAAGCGGCTGCGGGTGTGGGCGCACGGCGGCCACTCCGCCGCCCGGCACCTGGCACAGGTCCTCGGGCTGACCCTCTTCCGCGAACTGCGGCAGATGCGCAGGCCGCTCGCCGGTTTCGAGCTGCCCGAGCCGGTGCTCCCCGAGGACGTCACCGTGCGGACGTTCGTCCCCGGCCAGGACGACGCCGCGTGGCTCGCCGTGAACGCGGAGGCGTTCGCCCACCACCCCGAGCAGGGTTCCCTCACCCAGCGGGACCTGGACGCCCGCAAGGCCGAACCGTGGTTCGACCCGAGCGGGTTCTTCCTGGCGGAGCGCGCGGGCCGGCTGGTCGGTTTCCACTGGACCAAGGTGCACGCCGAGGAGGGGCTGGGCGAGGTGTACGTCCTCGGCGTGCGGCCCGGCGCGCAGGGCGGCGGCCTCGGCAGGGCGCTCACCGTGACCGGCCTGCGCCACCTGGCCGCGCGGGGCCTGCCGACCGCGATGCTGTACGTCGACGCCGACAACAAGGCGGCGGTCGCGGTCTACGAGCGGCTGGGCTTCACCACGTACGAGACGGACCTCATGTACCGGACGGAGATCTGAGGGCGCCGTGCCGGGCGTCGCGGGCCGGTGGGCCTGTCCGGTCACGGCGCCGCCGGCGGCGCCCCAGGGGTTCCGGCTGGCACGCCGCCCAGGTCGCCGCCGCCGCGCCCAGGACACCCGCCCACCAGCGGTGCGCCACCGCCCAGTTCGGGTCGGCGGGGTCCGGCAGCAGGCTCCACCGGTGCGGTGCCAGCAGCGCGGCGACCGCGAGGACGAGCAGGGTGAGCGCGGTCGCTGCCCCCGGTCCCGGCTCCGCGCACCAGCGCACCGAGAGCGCCGCGAGAGCGAGCGCCGCCGCCGCGACGGCCGCCGCCTCCAGGGTGAGGGCGCCGGCCGGCGGGCGGGCGGGGTCCGGCACGAGGAGCAGTGCGGCGCCCCACCAGAGCGCGGCGAGCGGGGCGACCAGCGCCAGGCGCAGTCCGGTGCGTACGGGCCGCCGTACCGGGACCGCCGAGGTGGTGTCCCGGGCGGGGTCGTCGAGCAGGAACGCCAGCCCGAGCCCGCCGACCAGCGCGACCAGGCGCAGTACCGCCGTCCCCTCGGCCGGGCCCTCTCCCGCGCCGGACAGCAGCCGAAGGCTCCCGGCGCTCAGCAGTCCCAGCCCGGCCGCCGCGGCGAGCACCCGCCGGGGCAGGGACCGCCACACCGGCCCCAGCAGGGCGCCGGCCACCGAAGCGGTGCCGCCGGGGGCCGGCGGGGCGCCGGCCGGCCGGGTCGTGCCGCCGCCGTGCCTCACTCCTCGCACGAGTTCCCCGCCCCCTTCCCGTGGCCCACGCCGGGCACGTCCAGCAGGTCGGCGACACGGGCCGTCGACGTGCCGGGCGCGGTCAGCTCGGTCCAGTGCGCCTTCACGGCGGAGGCGGTCTTCGCGCGCGGGCGCTCCAGCAACGTCCGTACGACCGTGGTCTGGGCGGCGCTCATCCGCAGGCCGCCCGTGGGCGTCAGCACGGAGGCGCTGCCCTCGGTGCTGTCGTCGAGCCGGACGTCGCGCAGGGCTTCGAGCGGGTCGGTGGAGGCGCCCAGCGCGAGCCACATGACGGTGACGACGCGGCCGTCGCACAGCTCGGCGCCCGCCCGTTCGTCACCGGCGACCAGGACGGAGGCCAGGCCCACGGAGAACTCCGGGACGCGGTTGCCGCCCCAGCGGGTGCGGACCGTGGCCGTGCCGGGTGCGGTGAGCGGGTCGTAGGCGCTGCTGCCTTCCAGCCCGTAGCGTGTCTCGACGCGCTGGCGCACCGTCAGCGGCCGGGCCGCGGCGCCGGGGCCGGCGAGGGAGCGGACGCGGTCGACGGCCTTCGCCCAGTCGCCGGTGCGGCCGGCCCACTCGGGCAGCGCACAGTACGTCGTCGCACCGCGCGCCACACAGGTCTCCACCGTCTCCGGGTGCTCGGACACCCGGGCGCGGGCCGCCAGGAGCGCGGCGGACGGGCCCGGGGACTGTCCGGCGATCCCGGCGGCGGTCGCGGCGAGCGCGAGGACGGCGAACGCCTTGACGCGCGGCGAGCGCCCGCCCGAGCGCAGCAGCGCGGCGCCCAGCAGGAGGCCGGTCAGGCCGGCCAGGTAGAGGGCGTGCCAGGCGGCCGGGCGGCCCACCAGGGCGGACGGGAACGGGTCGGCGCCGTCCTCGGTGACGACCGGGGACAGCCAGTGCCGCCAGTGGGCTCCGTCCGCGCCCGTGGTGAAAAGGGTGCCGGCCAGGAAACCGCCGACGACGACGAGCGGTGCGGCGAACGGGGAGGGGATCAGCCGGGCCAGGAGCACGCCCGCGACCCCGGCGAGCAGCACGACCAGCGGGGCCACGGCGAGTTCGGCGGCAGAGCCGTGGCCGACCGCGCCCGGCCGGAGCGCGTCGCAGGTGAAGCGGAAGGCGACGACGAGGGCGGTGAACAGCGCGAACGGGACGACGGACAGGGCGTGCGCGAGGGTGCGCCGCCACGGCTCCATGACCAGGGTGGCGAAGTGCTCGTCGGTTCCCCGGCGCCGTGAGCGCAGCACGGCCCGGTCGGCGCAGACGAACAGGGCGAGTCCCAGCAGCAGGGCACCGCTCTGGGTGGCCCGGTCGGCGTCCTGGAGGGCGGGGTGGTCGGCCATGCCCTCGCGGCCGGTCAGCTCGTGCCAGCCGGCGTGGCCGGAGTACGTCTGCCAGACGGTGGCGGCGAGGTACACCGCGAAGAAGAGCAGTACGACGGGCCGGCGGGCCAGCAGGCGCGCCTCGGCGCGGGCCAGGACGAGGACGGCACGGGCGCGCCGGGCCCCGGGTGCCCCGCCGGCGGCGGCCAGGGAGGCGGCCGGGGCAGGTGCGGTGGTGGTGGTCATCGGGCCGCCGCCTTCGTGCCGGAGTCGTCCAGGGTGAGCAAGTAGCCGTCTTCCAGGGTCGGTTCGAGCAGGCGGGCACCCTCGGGCGGGTCGCCGACGTTGCGGAAGTCGCCGGTGCCGGTGCGCCATCCGGCGCGGGCGGCCGGATCGCGTTCGGCGCTGCTCCACACCCGGCCCGCGGCCCGTGCGGTCAGTTCGGCGGGGGTGCCCTCGAAGCGGATCCGGCCGCCGGCCATGACGATCACCCGGTTGCAGAGCATCCCGACGTCCTCGGTCTGGTGGGTGGAGAGCAGCACGGTGCGGCCCTCGGCGGTGCGGGTGACCAGGTCCCTGAACCGCATCCGCTGCTCGGGGTCGAGGCCGACGGTGGGTTCGTCCAGGACGAGGAAGCGGGGGCCGCCGACGAGCGCGGCGGCGAGGGCGACACGCTGGCGCATGCCGCCGGAGAGCTTCTTGATGCGCCGTCCGCGCACGTCGCCGAGGCCGGCCTCCTCCAGGACGCGCCGCACCTCTTGGTGGCGGGCGCCGCGGTCGGTGAGCTCCTTGAGGATCGCGACGTAGTCGACGAACGCGAACGCGGTGAAGTCCGGGTGGAAACCGGGGTTCTGCGGCAGGTAGCCGAGCAGGCGGCGCACCGCGAGGCGGCCGTCGGTGGTGCCGGGGTCGTGGCCGAGCACGGTGAAGGCGCCCCGGTCGGCGGGCGCGGCGGTGGCGAGCACCCGCAGCAGCGTGGTCTTCCCGGCCCCGTTGGGGCCGAGCAGCCCGGTGATGCCCTCCTCCAGGCGCAGGGACACGTCGTCGAGGACGGCGGTGCCGCCGTAGCGGAGGGTGAGCCCGGAGGCGGAGACGGTGACGGTCACGAGGCACTCCCGTGCGAAGGATCGGTGCGGTTCACGTGGGCGGGCCGGGCGGGCCCGGCGGGGGCGGGGCCGGGCTCCCGTACGAAGGTCACGGCGGCTTCCCGTACGGAGGTCATGACGGGTCGCCGTACGGCAGGCCGCCGTGCGGGGCGCGCGCCGGGGACAGGTCGAAGCGGTCCCGCAGGCGGTAGAGGAGGACGGCGGCGAGGGCGGCGATCGCGGCGGCCGTGCCCTGTCCGGCCGCCGTGAACGGCGGCAGGGGCCCGCCGCCGTGCCGGGTCGCGTGCGTCACCAGCAGGCAGACCGCCCAGGCGCCGCCGGTCAGGGCGGGGGCGAGGACCGGGCCGAGCCGGGGGGTGAGGGCGAGGCCGGTCGAGGTGAGGGCGAGCGCGGGCAGCAGCCAGCCCAGGGCGCGCAGCCCGTAACCGGGCAGGGCGAGGGTGGCGAGGCCGTTGACGACGAGCCCGGTGGCCAGGACGGCGACGGTGCGCACCATCACCAGCCGGAACCCGTGCAGCGGGGCGACCACGGCCGTCTCGTACGCCGGGTCGAGCGCGGGTCCGTAGGCGAGCGCCACGCCCGCGAGCGGCAGCAGCGGTGCGAGCGCGAGGAAGAGGGTCGGCGAGTCGGGTGCGCGCACCGTGTCGGACAGCGCCGCGGTCATCACCAGCACCGCGGCGACCGCGATCAGCCACGAGCGGCGCAGCACCGGGGTGGCGGCCAGCAGCCGCGCGGTGTGATCGGCGACGCCGCAGCGCAGCAGCAGCGCCTCCAGCGGTCCGGGGCGGGGCGCGTCCAGTTCGGCGTCCAGCCGGGCCCAGCCCTCCTCCAGTGCCTGTGGGTCGGCGAGCGCGGCGAGCCGGGCCCGGCACCGGGCGCAGCCGGCGAGGTGGGTGTCGGCGGACCACAGCAGCGGCGGGGCGAGTTCGCCGCGGTCGTAGGCGCGCAGGTGTTCGTCGGCGACGTGCCAGGTCTTTCGGGGTGTCGTTCCGCCGTTCATGCCAGCGCCTCCCGCAGTTGCTTGCGGGCGCGCAGGGCCCGCGTCTTGACCGTGCCGGGCGGGATGCCGAGCAGCACGGCCGCCTCCCGGGTGGTGAGTCCGTCGACGACGGTGGCCTGCAGGACGGCCCGCAGTTCCGGTGAGAGCCGGGTGAGGGCGCCGGCCAGGTCCCCGTGCTCGACCCCCGCGAGCACGCGTTCCTCGGCGGACGCCTCGTCGCGGTGGCGCAGCCGGGCCAGGGCCTGGCGCATCCGGCCGCGCGCGCCGTCGCCGCGCAGGGCGTCGATCAGGCGGCGCGAGCCGATCCGCCACAGCCATCCGGCCGCGTCCTGGGCGGCGGCCTCCTCGCGGTAGCGGGCCTTGCCGCGCCAGACGGCGAGGAAGGTCTCCTGGACGACGTCGTCCACCGTCGCGGGGTCGGCGCAGCGGCCGCGCAGCCGCGCGGTCAGCCACGGCGCGTACCGCCGGTACAGCTCTTCGAAGGCGCGCCGGTCCCGGTCCGCCGCGATCGCCCGCAGCAGGTCCCCGTCGCTTCTCGTTCCGCTCACGTCTCCTCTTCGCACGGACCCCGCGATCCGGTTCACGCCGGGCCCACGGGGCTCCGGTGCACGGCGGGCCGGGCCGCGGGCCGGGGGCGTTTGACTTTCCCGACCATCTTGCACCACCCTTTCACTACTCAATTAGTGAAAGGGTGGTGCGCGGGGGTGCTCGAATACCGCATCGACCGGCACAGCGGGGTGGCCACCTACATGCAGATCGTCCAGCAGACCAGACAGGCCCTGCGCCTGGGCGCCCTGCGGCCCGGCGACCGGCTGCCCACGGCCCGCGAGGTCGTGGAGGCCACCGCCATCAATCCCAACACCGTGCTCAAGGCCTACCGCGAGCTGGAACGCGAAGGACTGGTGGAGGCCCGCCGCGGCCTCGGCACCTTCGTACGCCGCTCCCTGGGCACCGCGCCCGCCGACGACTCCCCGCTGCGCGCGGAGCTGGACGGCTGGGCCGCGCGGGCCCGCGCGGCCGGCCTGGACCGCGACGACGTGGCCGCACTCTTCACCGCCGTACTCGACCGACACTTCGCCCCGCGCGAAGAGCACCTCCAGGGAGACCCCTCATGACCGACACCGGCACGGCACTCGAGGCAGCCGCGCTGGGCAAGCGGTACGCCCGGCGCACCAAGGGCTGGGCGCTGCGCGAGTGCACCTTCCGGCTGCCCGCCGGCCGCGTCTGCGCCCTGGTCGGCCCCAACGGGGCGGGCAAGTCCACCCTGCTCACCCTCGCCGCCGGCCTGCTCGCCCCCACCGAGGGCCGTGTCAGCGTCCTCGGCACCGACCCGGCGAGCGCCCGCACCCGCGTCGGCTACGTCGCCCAGGACAAGCCGCTCTACCCGCAGCTCACCGTCGCCGAGACGCTGCGCATGGGCGCCGACCTCAACCCGGGGCGCTGGGACGCGGCCGGCGCCGAACGGATCGTGGCCGCCGGCGACCTCGACCCCGGGGCCCGCATCCGCGCCCTGTCCGGCGGCCAGCGCACCCGGGTCGCCCTCGCCCTGGCCCTCGGCAAGCGTCCCGGGCTGCTGCTGCTCGACGAACCGATGGCCGACCTGGACCCGCTGGCCCGGCACGACCTCATGGGCGTCCTGATGGGCGAGGCCGCCCGGCACGGCACGACGATCATGCTGTCCTCGCACGTCGTCGCCGAGCTGGAGGACTCCTGCGACCACCTGCTGCTCGTCGGCGGCGGCCGGATCCGGCTGGCCGGTGACATCGACGACCTGCTCGCCGCCCACACCCTCGTGACCGCGCCCGCCGGCACCGCCGGACTGGCCCGGCACACCGTCGTCGAGTCCCGCACCACCGGCCGCCAGGTCACCGCGCTGATCCGGCCCGCCGGCGCCCTCCCCGGGGACTGGCGCACCGGCCCGCCCAGCCTGGAGGAACTCGTCCTCGCCCACCTGCGCAACCCCTCGGCCCCCGCCCTGGACGGGTCCGGCGGGAGCCCCGCGCCCCAGGACAACCGCACGACCCAGGAGAGCCGCGCATGACCGCCCTGACCGCCCCGACCGGCCCGGCCGCCGCCGGGTCCCGCGCCGGCCGGCCGCACCTGGTGCGCTGGCTGCTGCGCCTGCACCGCCCCGCGCTGTACGTGTGGGCCGGGCTCGTCCTCGTCCTCGCGGCCGGACTGCTGTGGCTGTGGGGCCCGCTCGCCGACGCCTCGGCGAGCGCCTGGCGGCAGTACAGCGCCTGCGGCATGTCCCCGCGCTGTTCGTACGACCAGGACGCGATCGTGCGCTACAAGGACGTCTACAACTACACCACCCTCGCCCTCAACGCCCTCCCGCTGCTGGTCGGCGCCTGGGCCGGCGGCTCGCTGTTCGGGCGGGAGCTGGAGAGCGGCACCGCGCGGCTCGCCTGGGCCCAGGGCGTCACCCCCGCCCGCTGGCTGGCGACCCGCCTGGCCGTCCCGGCCGCGCTGGTCGCCGTGGGCACCGGCCTGCTGGTGCTGCTGCACAACCGGGCCTGGTCGGCGGCGCGCGGCCGGGTCGACACCGCCAAGGGCTGGACCGACACCTGGACCCTGCACGCCAACGGGCCCACCACCGTCGCCGTCGCCCTGGCCGCCCTCGCCGCGGGCGCGCTGGCCGCCCTGCTGTGGCGGCGCACCCTGCCCGCGCTGGTCACCGGCCTGTGCGCGGCCGCCGCCCTGCGCGGCGTCGCCGGCCTGGTCCTGCCCCACATGTGGCCCGCCGTCACCCGCGTCACCACCTTGGAGCAGGGTTACGCCGGCGGCGGACTCCCGCTCGGCCACGGCCTGGTCACCGCCACCGGCGCGCACGTCGCCGACCCCGGCTGCGCCTCCCCGGACCCGGGCGCGTGCGCCTCGGCGTACGCCAAGCTGCACGCCACCGGCTTCTACACGCAGAGCCAGCCGTTCTCCCACTTCTGGCCGCTGCACCTCGCCACCAGCGCCCTCGTCCTGGTCCTGGCCGGTCTGCTCGCCTGGGCCGCGTTCAGCGTCCTGCGGCGCGGCACGCGCCTGGCGGCGCCCCTCCGCAAGGGGGCCGGCGCGTGAGCACCGCACTCGTCCAGGGACTGCCCCGCGCGGTCCTCACCGTGCACCGCGCCGCGCTGCTGGTGTGGGGCGCGTTCGTGGCCGGCACGATCGGCTGGCTGGTGTGGCTGAACGAGGTCACCGCCGAGCGGGCGCACGCCTCCGCCTCGCCGTTCGCCGCCCTCGACTACAGCGACCCGACCGGCTGGATCGCCACGTTCGTCTGCTACAGCTTCCTCGCCGTGGCCGCGTTCGCGGGCGCCTCCCTCGTCGGCCGCGAACTGGAGTCGGGCACCGCACGCCTCGCCTGGACCCAGGGCGTGAGCCCCACCCGCTGGCTGACGGCCAAGCTCGCCGTGCCCGCCGCGGCCCTCACCCTCGGCGCCGGCGCCCTCGTCCTGGCCTACCGCTGGGGCTGGGCCGCCCACCGCGACCTGATGCACGACAACTGGTCCTACGCCGACGTCTTCGTGGCCCGCGGTCCTGCCACCGTGGCCTACGCCCTGTGCGCCCTGGCCGTCGGCGCGCTCACCGCACTGCTCGTCGGCCGCACCCTGCCCGCCCTTGGCCTCTCCTTCGCCGCGATGTGGCTGCTCCACTTCCTCCTGGAGGCCGTCCGGCCGCACCTGTGGCCCGCCGTCACCCGGACCTCGGCGGACCCGGTCGTGCTGCCGCACGACGCCTACCTGCTGCGGGAGGGCGGCAACGGCGAACGGTACGTCGCGACGTACCACCCGCAGTCCCACTTCTGGCCGCTGCACCTGCTGGAGACCGGCATCGTCCTCGCCGTCACCACCGCGGTCACCGCCGCCGCGTTCACGGTCCTGCGCCGCCGCACGGCCTGAGCACACCGGCGGGGGCGGGCCGGGGGCAGACCCCCGCCCGCCCCCGGCCGCCCCCGGCCGCCGGGCCCGCCGCGGAGCGCCCCGCACCCCCGCGAGCCGCCCCCCGCTATCCCGCACGTCATGTCTCCGTAACCGGTGATTCAGACAGGCTTGCGACGCTCGCTCAATGAGACCCGCCGTGCCCGAGCCTTCGCCGCCCCCCGAGGGGTCCGCAGCCGCGCTCCCGCCCGCGCCTTCCGACGCGCCTGCCTTCCCCGCCGCGCGGAAGAATGGATCCATGAGCCAGCCAGACACCCAGGCAGCAGCGCAGCAGGTCCCGCACCACCAGCCCTCCGTGGGCTCCCTCGCGGCCCACCGCCCGCACGCCGTGGCCGCGGCCGTCTCCGATCTGGACCCCGACCTCGATGCCGACCTCGACGCGTACGAGGAGGCGCGGGACGGCGAGGACCAGCTGCCGCAGGGCCGCTTCCTCGACCGCGAACGCAGCTGGCTGGCGTTCAACGAACGTGTCCTGGAACTGGCCGAGGACCCCGACACGCCCCTGCTGGAGCGCGCCAACTTCCTCGCGATCTTCGCCAGCAACCTGGACGAGTTCTTCATGGTCCGCGTCGCCGGACTCAAGCGCCGCATCGCCACCGGCGTCGCCACCCGCTCCGCCTCCGGCCTCCAGCCCCGCGAGGTGCTGGAGATGATCTGGGCCCGCTCGCGCGAACTCATGGCCCGGCACGCCGCCTGCTACCAGGAGGACATCGCCCCCGCCCTCGCGGAGGAGGGCATCGAACTGGTCCGCTGGAGCGAGCTGACCGAGAAGGAGCAGGCCCGCCTGTTCACCCTCTTCCGGCAGCGCATCTTCCCCGTGCTGACCCCGCTGGCCGTCGACCCCGCGCACCCCTTCCCGTACATCTCCGGCCTCTCCCTCAACCTGGCCGTCGTCGTGCGCAACCCGGTCACCGGCCACCGCCACTTCGCCCGCGTCAAGGTGCCGCCGCTGCTCAACCGCTTCCTGGAAAGCTCCCCGGGCCGCTACGTCCCCCTGGAGGACGTCATCGCCGCCCACCTGGAGGAGCTGTTCCCGGGCATGGAGGTCCTGGAGCACCACACCTTCCGGCTCACCCGCAACGAGGACCTGGAGGTCGAGGAGGACGACACCGAGAACCTCCTCCAGGCCCTGGAGAAGGAACTGATGCGGCGCCGCTTCGGGCCGCCGGTGCGCCTGGAGGTCGAGGAGTCCATCGACCGCGAGGTGCTCGACCTGCTGGTGCGCGAGCTGAAGATCAGCGAGGCCGAGGTCTACCCGCTGCCCGGCCCGCTCGACCTCACCGGCCTCTTCCGCATCCACAGCCTGGACCGGCCCGAGCTGAAGTACCGCAAGTTCGTCGCCGGCACCCATCGCGACCTCGCCGAGGTCGAGTCGGCCTCCCCGCCGGACATCTTCGCCGCGCTGCGCAGCCGGGACGTGCTCCTGCACCACCCCTACGACTCGTTCTCCACCTCCGTGCAGGCCTTCCTGGAGCAGGCCGCCGCCGACCCCGACGTCCTCGCCATCAAGCAGACCCTGTACCGGACCTCGGGCGACTCCCCCATAGTCGACGCCCTCATCGACGCCGCCGAGTCCGGCAAACAGGTCCTCGTCCTGGTCGAGATCAAGGCCCGCTTCGACGAGCACGCCAACATCAAGTGGGCCCGCAAGCTCGAAGAGGCCGGCTGCCACGTCGTCTACGGGCTCGTCGGCCTGAAGACCCACTGCAAGCTGTCGCTGGTGGTCCGTCAGGAGGGCGACGACACCCTGCGCCGCTACAGCCACGTCGGCACCGGCAACTACCACCCCAAGACGGCCCGGCTGTACGAGGACCTCGGACTGCTCACCGCCGACCCGCAGGTCGGCGCGGACCTCTCCGACCTGTTCAACCGGCTCTCCGGCTACTCCCGCCGCGAGACCTACCGGCGCCTGCTCGTCGCCCCCAAGTCCCTGCGCGACGGCCTGGTCTCCCGCATCCACAAGGAGACCCAGCACCACCGCGCCGGCCGGCCCGCGTTCATCCGGATCAAGGTCAACTCCATGGTGGACGAGGCCGTCGTCGACGCGCTGTACAGCGCCTCGCAGGCGGGCGTCCCCGTCGATGTCTGGGTACGCGGCATCTGCGCCCTGCGCCCCGGCGTACCGGGCCTGTCGGAGAACATCCGCGTCCGCTCCATCCTCGGCCGCTTCCTGGAGCACTCGCGCGTCTTCGCCTTCGGCGGGGGCGGCGAGCCCGAGGTGTGGATCGGCAGCGCCGACATGATGCACCGCAACCTCGACCGCCGTATCGAGGCCCTGGTACGGGTCACCGACCCCGCCCACCGGGCCGCCCTCAACCGGCTGCTCGAAACCGGCATGGCCGACACCACCGCCTCCTGGCACCTCGGCCCGGACGGCGAGTGGACCCGGCACGCGACCGACGCGGACGGCCAGCCGCTGCGCAACATCCAGGAGACGCTCATAGACGCCCGGAGGCGCCGGCGTGGCACAGCAACACCTTGACCCGACGCAGAAGCGCACCACCGCCGGACCGCCCCCCGCACCCCACCCCCAGGGCGGCACGCCCACCGCGGACGGCCTCGCGGCCTATCTGCGGGCGCAGGCCACGGAGTTCCTCCGGGCGCTGCGCCTGCACCGCGAGACCGGCCCCGCCGCGGGCGCCGGCGAGGAGGCCGCCGACGCGGCGCGCGCCCTGCGCCGCTCGGCCCGCCGCATCAGCGGCAGCCTGCACACCTTCCGGGGCGTCCTCGACGAGGCCTGGGCCGAGGAACTGCGGCCCGAACTCGCCTGGCTCTCGGGCACCCTGGCCCGCGAACACGCCTGCCAGGCCCGGCTCGACCGGCTCCTCGCGGCCCTGAACAGACTCTCGGGAACGGCCGGCTTCCCCGCGCCCGCGACCGCTGCCGCTCCGGCGCACGCGGTCGCGGGCGGCCGGGCCGCGGGCCACCTGCCGCGGCCGCCCGCACCGGACCGCGGCAACCTCACCGTGGGTGCCGCCAAGGCGGGCGCCCTGCTGGACCGCCAGCTCACCCTGGCCCGCACCCGTGCCCACTCCACCGCCCTGCAGGCCCTGGGGTCGAGCCGCTTCCACGCCGTCGCCGACAAGGTCGCCGTACTCGCCAGCGACGTCCCGCTCACCCCCGCCGCGCACGCCACGGACCTGCGCGCCCTCGCCGCCGCGGCCGAGGAGCGCCTCGCGGACGCGGTCGCCGCCCTGCCGCTCGTCACCGCGGGCAGCCCCTACAACGCGGAGGCCCTGATCCACGGCCTGTCCGCGGACCCGGCCCCGCACCCGCAGGACGCCCCCTGGCACCAGGTCCGCCTGCTGCTGCGCCTGCACCGCTACGCCCAGGAGGCCCTGCACGGCACGCAGGAGGCCACGCGGACGGCCGCCGACGGCCGGCTGCCGGCGGCGGGCCGGGCCCTGGACCGGCACCGCGACGCCTCCGAGGCGGCGGCGGCCGCGTCCTCGGCGGCCCGCACCCCCCGCATCGCCCCGGCGACGGCGTACGCGCTCGGCGTGCTCCACGCCGACCAGCGGCACGAGGTGGAGGCGGCCAGGTTCGCCTTCCAGCAGACCTGGCTGAAGCAGACCGTGGGCGCCGGCCGAGAAGGATGACAAGGACCGGAAGGGCACGCCCGGCGGGAAGGACGAGACCGGCGGGATCGGCGGGATCGGCGAGGGGTACGAGCGGGGCCGGAGCGCGGTGACCTCCGCGGCGGGCGCGGCCGGTCGGCTGCGCCCTGCGGAGCCGCTCGCCGCACGACGGCCCGCACGGCCCCCGGCCGGGCACGGCGGCCGCCTCTGACCCGAGGTCAGGCCCGCGCGCGGCGGCGCCCGCTCACCGCCGCGCCGCGCGCGGTCGCGGAGGAGCCCGGCCCCGGACCGGCCGGCGGCCCGCAGCGCGCCGCCGAGACCCACCGCACCCTCATGCGTCCCGCGCGTGCGCCTCCGCGTCCGTACGGGCCAGGCTGCGCGCCCGGCGGGCCGGGCCGCGCCACCCGCAGGTGCAGCGGGCCAGACAGAAGCGGCCCTGTTCGACGGTCGTCGTGCGATGCTCCCGCTGCCCGGGTTCGTCCTGCGCCACGGCGCCCACGCTACCCATCCCGGGTGAACGGCCGGTGGCGGCTTGCCACCGGGCGGCCCGGCGCGTGACGGGGTCCCCTACCCGTCGTTAACCGGACGACAGGGGCCCGGTACGGACGCGGCAGCTGGGGGTAGGCAGGCGATGACGGAGCGGCGGCAGACGGGCGGGGCGGCGGTGCTCGTGGTGGGGCTCCTGCTCTGCGCGGGCGCCACGGGGTGCTCCGCCAGAGGGGTGGCCGCCGAGGACGCGCGCGCCGCCGACGACCCGGTGCGCACCCTGCGGCAGGCCCCCGACGCCCTGCTGCGGGCGGGCACTTCGCAGACCCGCACGTCGATGGAGATGGCCGCCGGCGGGACCCGGGTGACGATCCGCGGCGAGGGCGCCTACGACTTCCGGGCGCAGCGCGGACAGCTGACCGTGATCCTGCCGCAGGACCCGGCCGGGAACTCCGGGCACCCGCCGATCGTGGAACTCCTCGCGCCGGGCGCGCTGTTCATGAAGAACCGGGGCGCGGGCGTACCGGCCGACAAGTGGGTGCGGGTGGAGACGGCGACGCTGTCCGACGGCAACCTGGTCACCGGCGGGGCCACCGACCCGTTCGCCGCCGCCGAGGTGCTGCGCGGGACGCGGACGGCGACGTACGTGGGCCGTACGCGGGTCGCGGGTGTGGCGGTGCGGCACTACCGGGGCACCGCCGACCTCGCCGTGGCGGCCGGCGGAGCGTCGGCGGCCGGCGGGGGCGCGCTGCGGGCGGCGGCGAAAGGGTTCGCCACGCCCGCCGTCCCGTTCGACGCCTACCTCGACGACCAGGGCCGCATCCGCAAGCTCCGGCAGAGCTTCGCCTTCGTCAACGCCCGGCGGAAGGGCACGGTGGAGGTGTTCTCCACCACGCTGCTGTACGCCTTCGGGACGCCGGTGACCGTGACGCTCCCGCGCGCCCGGGACATCTACACGGGCCGGGTGGCCGAGAGGTGACCCGGTGGCACGGCCGGCGCGGGGGCCCGAAATGACCGGGGAACTAGCCCTTCCGTGCCATGCGCGGGCCGCGCGCGGCTCCCTACTCTAGGTCTGTTGTCGCCGAAGCCGGTGACGCAGAGACGAGGTGATGCACGTGGCTCCGGTCGGCGGTACGGCGGTTCAGGACCACGTGGCCCTCGCCGAGATCGAACTGTGCGGCGAGCTGATCATCGCCGCCTCGGCGGCCCGGGAGCGGCTCAGCCTGGAGTACATCGACGAGGTGCTGAGGGTGACCGAGGAGCGACGGACCACCCCGAGCAGGTGATCCCCGTCACATCTGCGGCTCACCGCCTCACGTGCGCAGCAGCCGCCCGATGGCCTTGGTGGCCTCCTCGACCTTCGCGTCGATCTCCGCTCCGCCCTTGACGGCCGCGTCGGCGACGCAGTGCCGCAGGTGCTCCTCCAGCAGTTGCAGGGCGAAGGACTGCAACGCCTTGGTGGAGGCGGACACCTGGGTGAGTATGTCGATGCAGTACGTGTCCTCGTCGACCATGCGCTGCAGCCCGCGGATCTGCCCCTCGATGCGGCGCAGCCGCTTGAGGTGCTCGTCCTTCTGGTGGTGGTAGCCGTACGTGGCGTGCCCGTCACCCGCGTTCTCGGGCGGTGCCGCGTCCTGCGCCCCGGCGCTCCCGGAGGGCGCCGTCGCGCCGGCCTCGGTGGTCGTCATCGCGTCCTCCCGCTCGGAACGGAAAACAAACGGAAACCCAGGAGACATACCCCTGCCGGGTATATCTTATCGAATTTCCCCGGGTACAAGGGCCCTTGGACCGCCCAGGACCGCCCCCGTGCCGACCACTGTGCCTGATGGGCGACACTGGGGGACGGCCCCTTAGCCGTGGCCGGATGATGCGCTTAGCATCACCCTGTCCGAAACCGATGCACCCCGAGGACCCCTTGTGCGCTTTCGTCTGACCCCCAGGGAGACGAGCTTCTACGACATGTTCGCCGCGTCCGCGGACAACATCGTCACGGGCTCGAAACTCCTGATGGAACTGCTCGGGGCGGACGCATCCGCCCGGGCCGAGATCGCAGAGCGTATGCGGGCCGCGGAACACGCAGGTGACGACGCCACGCATGCGATCTTCCACCAGCTGAACTCCTCGTTCATCACGCCCTTCGACCGCGAGGACATCTACTCCCTCGCGTCGTCCCTGGACGACATCATGGACTTCATGGAGGAGGCCGTCGACCTGGTCGTCCTCTACAACGTCGAGGAACTGCCCAAGGGCGTCGAGCAGCAGATCGAGGTCCTGGCGCGGGCCGCCGAGCTGACCGCCGAGGCCATGCCGCACCTGCGGACCATGGACAACCTCACCGAGTACTGGATCGAGGTGAACCGCCTGGAGAACCAGGCGGACCAGATCCACCGCAAGCTGCTCGCCCACCTGTTCAACGGCAAGTACGACGCGATCGAGGTGCTGAAGCTCAAGCAGATCGTGGACGTACTGGAGGAGGCGGCGGACGCCTTCGAGCACGTGGCGAACACGGTGGAGACCATCGCGGTCAAGGAGTCCTGAGGCGTCCATGGACACCTTCGCTCTGGTTCTGACCATCCTGGTCGCGCTCGGCTTCGCGTACACCAACGGCTTCCACGACTCCGCCAACGCCATCGCCACCTCCGTCTCCACCCGCGCGCTCACCCCGCGCGCCGCGCTGGCGATGGCCGCGGTGATGAACCTCGCCGGCGCCTTCCTGGGCAGCGGCATCGCCAAGACGGTCAGCGAGGGGCTGATCGACACCCCCACCGGCAGCAAGGGGATGGGGATCCTCTTCTCGGCGCTGCTGGGCGCCATCGTCTGGAACCTGGTCACCTGGTACTTCGGCCTGCCCTCGTCCTCCTCGCACGCCCTGTTCGGCGGGCTGGTCGGCGCGGCGCTCGCGGGCGGCACGACGGTGTACTGGTCCGGGGTGCTGGACAAGATCGTCACCCCGATGTTCCTGTCCCCGGTGGTCGGCCTGATCGTCGGTTACCTGGTCATGACGGCCATCATGTGGATCTTCCGCCGGACCAACCCGCACAAGGCCAAGCGCGGCTTCCGCATAGCGCAGACGGTCTCGGCGGCGGGCATGGCCCTCGGCCACGGTCTGCAGGACGCGCAGAAGACCATGGGCGTCGTCGTCATGGCGCTGGTCATCGGCGGCGTCGAGACCTACGGCGACCCGATCCCGGTGTGGGTGAAGCTGGTCTCCGCGCTGATGCTGTCCCTGGGCACCTACGCGGGCGGCTGGCGCATCATGCGCACCCTGGGCCGCAAGATCATCGAGCTGGACCCGCCGCAGGGCTTCGCCGCCGAGGCGACCGGCGCGTCGATCATGTTCGGCACCGCCTTCCTCTTCAAGGCCCCGATCTCCACCACCCACGTGATCACCTCGGCGATCATGGGCGTCGGCGCGACGAAGCGGGTCAACGCGGTGCGCTGGGGCGTGGCCAAGAACATCGTCCTCGGCTGGTTCATCACCATGCCGGCCGCGGCGATCGTCTCGGCCGTCGCGTTCTGGCTGATCGACCTCGCGTTCCTGTAGGCACCGCGGCGTGCGCAGCACGCACAGGGCCCGCCCCCGTGAGCCGGGGGCGGGCCCTTCTGCGTCCTCGCGGTGGCACCGCCATGCAGCACCGCGAGGGGTCTTGGGGATCAGCCGAAGCGGCCGGAGATGTAGTCCTCCGTGGCCTGCACCGACGGGTTGGAGAAGATCCGCTCGGTGTCGTCGATCTCGATCAGCCGGCCCGGCTGGCCCACGCCCGCCAGGTTGAAGAACGCCGTACGGTCCGAGACGCGCGCCGCCTGCTGCATGTTGTGCGTCACGATGACGATCGTGAAGCGTTCCTTCAGCTCGCCGATCAGGTCCTCGATGGCGAGGGTGGAGATCGGGTCCAGCGCGGAGCAGGGCTCGTCCATCAGCAGCACCTTCGGCTCCACCGCGATGGCGCGGGCGATGCACAGCCGCTGCTGCTGACCGCCGGACAGTCCCGCGCCCGGCTTGTTCAGACGGTCCTTGACCTCGTTCCAGAGGTTGGCGCCCTTGAGCGACTTCTCGACGACGTCGGTCAGCTCGCTCTTCTTGTAGTTGCCGTTCAGCCGCAGGCCCGCCGCCACGTTGTCGAAGATCGACATGGTGGGGAAGGGGTTGGGCCGCTGGAAGACCATGCCCACCTCGCGGCGGACGGAGACCGGGTCGATCCCGGCGCCGTACAGGTCCTCGGTGTCCAGCATCACCTTGCCCTCGACCCGGCCGCCGGGGGTGACCTCGTGCATCCGGTTCAGGGTCCGCAGGAACGTCGACTTGCCGCAGCCGGAGGGGCCGATGAAGGCCGTCACCGAACGCGGCTCGACCGTCATCGAGATGTCCTCGATCGCCTTGTGGGAGCCGTAGTAGGCGGTGAGACCGCTCACGTCGATTCGCTTGGCCATGACTACTTCTTCACTTCCGTCTCAGTCGGCTGAGGGGTCGCCCAGCGACCGGCCACGCGGCGGGAGCCGCAGTTTGCAACGAGGGGCCCGGTCAACGAGGGGCCTTCCAGCGGGCGATGCCGCGGGCCGCCAGGTTGAGGATCATCACCGCGGCGATCAGGGTGAGCGAGGCCGCCCACGCACGGTCGTAGGCCGCGCCGGAACCCGCGCTGTTCGTGTACTGCTGGTAGATGTACAGCGGCAGCGAGGACTGCGCCCCCTCGAAGGGGTCGGTGTTGATGAACGGGTTGCCGAACACCAGCAGCAGCACGGGAGCGGTCTCACCGGCGATCCGGGCGACGGCCAGCACGACGCCGGTGGTGATGCCGCCGACCGCGGTCGGCAGGACCACCTTCAGGATCGTGCGCCACTTCGGCACACCGAGGGCGAGCGACGCCTCCCGCAGCTCGTTCGGTACGAGCTTGAGCATCTCCTCGGTGGAACGGACCACGACCGGCATCATCAGGATGGCCAGCGCCAGCGAGCCGGCGAAACCGAACGGCTGCATCTTGAAGATCAGCATCAGGCTGAGGATGAACAGGCCCGCGACGATCGAGGGGATGCCGGTCATCACGTCGACGAAGAACGTCACCGCCCGCGCCAGGGCGCCGCGCCCGTACTCGACCAGGTAGATCGCGGTGAGCACACCGATCGGCGCGCCGATCACGGTGGCGAGACCGACCTGCTCCAGGCTGCCGACGATGGCGTGGTAGATGCCGCCGCCCGGCTCGGTGTCGGCGACGACCCCCATGGAGTGGGACAGGAAGTAGAAGTCCAGGACCTTCACACCGCGCCGCACGGTCGTCCAGACCAGGGAGACCAGCGGCACCAGGGCGAGCAGGAAGGCGACCCAGACGAAGCTGGTGACCACCCGGTCCTTGGCCTGGCGGCGCCCCTCCACCCGGGCGGTGATGCCGTACGTGCCCAGCACGAAGAGGAGCGCGGCGATCAGGCCCCACTGCACCCGGCTGTGCAGGCCGCAGGCCAGACCGATGACGACGGCGACGGCGATCGAGCCGGCCGCGATGGCCCACGGGGCCCACCGCGGCATGCTGGCGCCGCGCAGGCTGCTGGAACGCTGGTCGGCGATGGCTGCGGTGCTCATGCGTTGGCCCCCGAGTACTCCTTGCGGCGGGCGATGATCAGCCGGGCCGCGCCGTTGACCAGCAGGGTGATGACGAACAGGACCAGGCCGGAGGCGATCAGCGCGTCACGGCCGAACTCGGTCGCCTCGCTGAACTTGCTGGCGATGTTCTGGGCGAAGGTGCCGCCGCCCGGGTCGAGCAGGCTGGCCTTGATGTCGAAGGTCGGCGAGAGCACGGTGGCGACGGCGATCGTCTCGCCGAGCGCGCGTCCGAGGCCGAGCATCGAGGCGGAGATCACGCCGGAGCGGCCGAAGGGCAGCACCGCCATGCGGATGACCTCCCAGCGGGTGGCACCGAGGGCGAGCGCGGCCTCCTCGTGCATCCGGGGGGCCTGCCGGAAGACCTCACGGCTGACGTTGGTCACGATCGGCAGGATCATGATGGCGAGCAGGATGCCCACGGTGAGCATCGAGCGGGGTGCGCCGCCCTCCCAGGAGAAGATGCCGGTCCAGCCCAGGTAGTCGTTCAGCCAGCTGAACAGGCCGTCCAGGTTCGGTACGAGGACCAGGGCGCCCCACAGGCCGTAGACGATGGACGGCACGGCGGCGAGCAGGTCGATCACGTACGAGATCGGACCCCTCAGCCTGCGCGGGGCGTAGTGGGTGAGGAAGAGCGCGATGGCGACCGCGACCGGGACCGCGACGACCATCGCGATCACCGAGGAGACCACCGTGCCGAAGGCCAGCACGGCGATGCCGAAGACCGGCGGCTGCACGCCGGTGTTCCACTCGAAGCCGGTCAGGAAGTTGCCGTGGTCCTTGCTGATGGCCAGGGACGCGCGGTAGGTGAGGAAGACCGCGATCGCGGCCATGATCGCGAGGAGCAGGATGCCCGATCCGCGGGAGAGCCCGAGGAAGATCCGGTCTCCGGGGCGGGTGGCGCCACGGCCGGCACGTCCGTGCTCGGCCGGGACGGGCCGGGGGGGAAGAGGCGGAGCGTCTGCGTCTGTCTGCTGTGTGGATATGTCCATCGGGTTCTCCGGTCTGCGGAGCCCTGCGCGGTGGAGGGCTCGTGGCGGCGGTGCACCGGACGGTGCGGCCCGGTCCCGGGGCGGGGACCGGACCGCACGCGGGTCAGCTCAGGCCCTCGATGGTGGTGCGGACCTTGCTGATGATCGCGTCGGGGATCGGCGCGTAGTCCTTCTGGGTGAGGACGTTCTGGCCGTCCTCGCTGGCGATGTAGCGCAGGAACGCCTTGGTGGCCGGCAGGGTGTCGGCCTTGTTGCCCTTGTCGCAGACGATCTCGTAGGTGACCAGGACCATCGGGTACGCGCCCTCGGCCTTGGTGTTGTAGTTCAGCTGCAGCGACAGGTCCTTGCCGGTGCCCACGACCTTGGCGTCGCCGATGGCCTTGCTGGCGTTCTCGACGGTGGCCTTGACCGGGGCGGAGGCGCCGGTGTCGATGGCGACGGTGTGCACGTCCTTGGCGAACGACAGCTCGAAGTAGCCGATCGCGCCGTTGGTCTGCTTGACCTGCTGGGCCACACCGGAGGACTGCGGAGCGGCCTGGCCGCCCTGCGCCTGCCAGGCCTTGCCGCCCGAGTACTTCCAGTCGGCGGGCGCGGCGGCCTTCAGGTACTTGGTGAAGTTGTCGGTGGTGCCGGACTCGTCCGAGCGGTGGAACGCCTGGATCTTCAGGCTGGGCAGCTTCGCCTTGGGGTTCAGCTTCTTGATCTCCGGGGCGTCCCAGGTCTTGATCTTGTTGTCGAAGATCTTGGCGAGGGTCGGGGCGTCCAGGACGAGGTCCTCCACGCCCGGGACGTTGTAGCCGACCGCGATCGGGCCGCCCACCATCGGCAGGTCGATGCCCTGACCGCCGGTGCAGACCTTCTTGGAGGCCTCGACCTCTTCGGGCTTCAGCGCGGAGTCGGAACCGGCGAAGGCGACCTGGCCCTGGCTGAACGCCGTGACACCGGCGCCGGAGCCGCCGCCCTTGTAGTTGATCTGCGTGCCGCAGGCCTGGCTGAACTGCTTGACCCAGGCGTCGATCGCGTTCTTCTGCGCGGAAGAGCCGTCCGCCAGCAGCTGGCCCTTGGCGCCGTCGCACTTGACGGAGCTGTTCGAGGCCGCGGTGCTGCTTCCTCCGCCGGCGTCGCCCTTGCCGGTGTCGTCCGAACCGCACGCCGTGAGGGCCAGGGCGCCGGAGACGGCGAGGACGCCGAGAGCGAGTGCCCGCCGGTTCTTGCGCTGAAGCTTCACTTGAGGGAATTCCTTCCAGGAGCCGCCGTCCTGATCGGCGGCGTGCGAAGAGTGACTGGCACCGGCGCGCCGAGATGCGCGTCAGCACCGGTAAGGCCGAAATTAGGCAGAACAGGTGAAGCCGCCGATGGCCGGAAGTGAACGAGGGGTGAACCCCTGCCGACGGTGCGGTGAGGTCACGGAATGCTCACGGGGAGAACACGCCGAGATCCCGGAACCCCCCGCTCCGCGGCACCGCGACGCGCCGGCGCCCGCCCCGCGCCCGCCCTACGGCCACCGTTCGGCCCCGGTCGCCGCCAGGGTCCCGCCGTCCCGCCCCGAGCGGCACCCGCGCCCGCCCCACTTCACGACCCGGGCCACCGCCCGCGCCCACCGCCCGCGCCCACCGTTCACCGCGCCGGTCGCCGCCGGCGTCGCGCAGACGGCGGAGGCCTCGGGGCGGCAGACCGGTGGCGGGCGGCGCGCGCCGGCTGCCCGCAGGGCCCGGGCGGCAGGGCAGCGGGCGCCCGGGAACGTTCCGTCTTCCTGGCGGGAACCCCCCGGGCCCCGTTGTCGTCTCGGTCCAAGGGGGCGACAGGAGGCGCGGAACATGGAACGGCGTGCGTTCATGGCCGGCGGCGCGGTCGCGGTCGCGGCCCTCGCCACGGCCTGCGGCGGCAACGGCGGCAGCGGCAGTGGCGGCGGGTCCGGGACGGCGGCGCGGACGCCCGGCACCGGCGGCAGCGGACGGAGCACGGCGGCGCCCGCCACCGGCACCCGGACCGCCGCCCCCGCCGACTGGACCGCGCTCGCCCGTTCCCTCGACGGCACCCTGCTGCGCCCCGGCGACGCCCACTGGACCACCGCCCGCCGGCTGTACAACACCCGCTTCGACGGCCTGCGGCCCGCCGCCGTCGCCTACGTGGCGCACACCGACGACATCCGTACGGCCCTCTCCTACGCCCGCGCCCACCGCCTGCGCGTGGCCGTCCGCAACGGCGGCCACTCCTACGCGGGCTGGTCCTCCGGCGACGGCCGCCTGATCGTCGACGTGTCGGCACTGGCCGCGGTCCGGGCGAGCGGCACCTCCGCGGTGGTCGGCGCGGGCGCCAAGCTCATCGACGTCTACCGCGCGCTCGCCGCGAAGGGCGTGACCATACCCGCGGGTTCCTGCCCGACCGTCGGCGTCTCCGGCCTGGTCCTCGGCGGCGGCCACGGCGTCGTCTCCCGCGCCTACGGCCTGACCTGCGACAGTCTGACCCAGGCCAGCCTCGTCACCGCCGACGGCCGCCTGCTCACGGCGAACGCGACCGAGAACGCGGACCTGTTCTGGGCGCTGCGCGGCGCCGGCAACGGCAACTTCGGCGTCGTCACCGAACTCCGCTTCCGCACCCGCCCCGCGCCCCAGGCGGTCTCCGCCTACCTGACCTGGCCGTGGGCGCGGGCGGCGGCGGTGGTGGCGGCCTGGCAGGAGTGGGGCCCGGACCAGCCCGACGAGATCTGGTCGTCCCTGCACCTGGAGAACTCCCCCGGCGGCACCCCCAGGGTCTCCGTGGCCGCCTTCTCCCTGGGCACCTACGGCGAGTTGCAGAACGCGGTGGACCGGCTGGCCGCACGGACCGGGGCCCGCGCGTCGAGCGTCTCCCTCAAACGCCACTCCTACGAGGGCGCGATGGAGGCCTACGCGGGCTGCTCGTCGTTCCCGGCGGAACCCCAGTGCCACCTGCCCGGTGCCACGCCTGGCCGCTCCCCGCAGGGCGCGCTCGGCCGCGAGACCTACGCGGCCCGCTCGGACTTCTTCGACCGCTCGCTCTCCCCGGACGGCGTCCAGACGCTGCTGGCCCAGCTGCGGGCGGTGCGCGGCGGCGCCGGCAGCATCGCGTTCACCGCGCTCGGCGGCGCCGTCAACCGGGTCTCCCCCACCGCGACCGCCTTCGTCCACCGCCGCTCACGCATGCTCGCCCAGTACATCGCCTCCTGGACCCCCGGCACCCCGGGCACGGCGGCCCAGTCCTGGCTCAGCGCGGCCCACGCCGCCCTGCGGCCGTACGCGTCCGGAGCGGCGTACCAGAACTACACGGACGCCACCCTGACGGACTGGCGCACGGCCTACTACGGCGACGCGGCCGGCCGCCTGGCGAAGGTGAAGCAGCAGTACGACCCGGAGCGGTTCTTCTCCTACCCCCAGGGCGTGTAGCAACGGCCGGCGAACACCGCCGCTGCCCCCGCCCTCCCGCGCCGGGCTCCTGCCCGCGACCACCGGCGGCCCCGGACCCCGGCGCCGGGCTCCCCAACACCGGTTCCCCGACTCACGTTCGGGCCCCTGCCCGCGACCACCGGTGCCCGGACTCCCGTCCCTGACCGGCGGTCCCGCGGCCGCGGCGCGCTCAGGCCGCCAGGTCGCGCTCCTCGGCCGAGGCCCGCTCCTCGCCCCGCGCGCCCGACAGCACCCGGCTCACCCCGGCGGCCCGCCGGTCACGGACCAGCCAGCCGCCCCAGCGCGTCCCCTCGACCGCCCGGAGCACGGGCGTGAGCAGCGCCGTCGCCACCGGCGACAGCAGCAGCGCGACCGCCGTGCCCAGCGCGAACCCGCCGACCACGTCGGTCGGGTAGTGCACCCCCATGTACACCCGGCAGAAGCCCTCCAGCAGCGCCAGCCCGATCCCCGCGAGCCCGAACCGCCGGTCGGCCACGAACAGCGCGGCCGCCACCGCCATGGTGAGCGTGGCGTGGTCGCTCACGAAGGAGAAGTCGGTCTTGCCCGGCACCAGGACGTCCAGGCCCTGGTGGTCCAGGAAGGGCCTGCGCCGCTCCACGAACCCCCGGATGGGCACGTTCACCAGGACCGCGACACCGGCCGCCAGCGGCGCCCAGACCAGCGCGGCCACGGACGAGGCGGCGTCCTCCCCGCCGCGCCGCCGCACGGACCACCAGCACCACACCACCAGCAGCACCATGGCGAGCAGCAGCCCGTACTCACCGACGAACTCCATGAGCCGGTCGAACCAGTGCGGCGCGGCCTTGGCCAGGCCGTTGATGTCGTAGAGCAGGTCGACGTCGGGGTTCGACCCGGATTCGGCGAGTCCAGCCATCGTGCTGCGGCCCCTTCGTCGTGTCGTTCCGGACGCACCCTGCGTGCGCCGCTCCTGCCACCCCCGTGGTCGTAGGTCCGCTTCCGCTGCCGGCACGCGTGCACGACGCGCGCTCCGTCCGACGTCCGCTTGGCTACGTCAACAGGAACGCACGGCCCCGTTTCATACGTTCCACACTCCACCGAAAGATCACGCAGACGTTACCGAAGAGAGACTCATCACCGCAGCTCAGGGGGCAGGTTCACGCTCAGTTCAGGCCCGGGCGGGGAGCGCTTTCGCGCCATCTTCGGTGACCCGGGTCGCGCCGAAGTAGTCCGACCCGTCGATCGGGTCGAACCGGATCACGGCCCCGGTGTACGGCGCGTCGATCATGTAGCCGCCGCCGACGTAGATGCCCACGTGGTGGATGGCCCGCGAATCGCTGAGGTCGTGCGAGAAGAACACCAGGTCGCCCGGGAGCAGTTCGTCCCGCTGCGGATGCGGCCCGGCGTTGTACTGGTCGTTGGCGACGCGCGGCAGGGTGATCCCCACGCTGCGGTACGCGGCCTGCGTCAGCCCCGAGCAGTCGAACCGCCCGCCCTGCTCAGCGGTGCCCTCACCACCCCACAGATAGGGCGTGCCGAGCTTGCTCTGCGCGTAGGAGATGGCCCCGGCCGCCTGCTTGGACGGATCGAGCCGGGTGACGGGCGCGGCGAAGCTCTGCGCCAGCGTCGTGATCGTCTTCACGTAGTTCTGCGTCTCCGCGTACGGCGGTACGCCCCCGTACCTGATCACGGCGTCCGCGCCCGCGTTGTAGGCGGCGAGCATGTTGTGCGTGGCGTCACCGGGCACGCTGCGGACGTACTCGGCGAGTTCGCAGTCGTAGGACGCGGCCGACGGGATCGCGTCGTCCGGGTCCCAGACGTCCCGCTTGCCGTCGCCGTTGCCGTCGACGCCGTGGGTGGCCCAGGTGCCCGGGATGAACTGCGCCATCCCCTCGGCCGCCGCCGCGCTGCGCGCGTTCGGGTTGAAGCCGCTCTCCTGGTACAACTGGGCTGCCAGCAGCGCCGGGTTGATCGCCGGGCAGAGGTTGCCCCACTTCTGCACGAGCGTGCTGTAGGCGGCCGGCACGGCGCCCTTGGCGAGCCCGACGGCACCCTTGCCGACACCGCCCGCCAGGTTCCCGGCGACCAGGTACACGCCGACGACGAGCAGCAGCACGAAGGCGAGTCCGGAACCGACGGCGGCGATCCCCACGACCCATGCCCTGCGCACCGTCAACCACCCCTCGCCGCCCGGCAGTCCACCTCGGACAGTTTAGGGTCGCACCCCACGCTCCAGGGATGATCGGACGCGCCGGAATCAGGCCGAAAACAGACCACGACCCCTCCGCGGACCACGGCCTCCCCCCGTCGGACCACCGTCCGCGCGGCCGCCGCCCCTGCCCGCGCCCGCTACCTGGGCCGCCCCAGCGGCCACGGGCCGCGGCGCGGCCTTCACGGCTCCGCGGCGGCGTCCTCGTACAACTCGGCGGCCTCGGCCCGGAAGGCGACGCTGTACGACGTGTCCGGCGTGGACCCGCCCATCTCGTGGCCGCCGAGCACCCCGACGACCTCCCGGTCACCGTCGACCCACGGGCTGCCGCTGGTGCCGCTGGTGAACTCGGGGCAATCGATGCGCTGCTGGGTACGGCTGTGCGGGCTGGGCCTGTTGGTGCAGCTGATGGGCTGCTCCCGGGAGTCGGGGTACCCGGTGACCGTCACGGCGCTCGCCCCCGTCGCCGCCCCCGCCACGAAGCGGTTGCCGCCGACGACGTCCTCGATGTTCTTCCCGTCGCCGCCGTCCCGCGGGACGACCACGGCGAAGGCCAGGTCGCTGTCCTCGTCCTCGCTCCTGGACCATCCGTCGGGCAGGAAGCGCTTCTTGACCGTCCACGTCCCGTACGGGGCCTTGCCGTCCCGGTAGCCGGGCACGAAGACGACGTCCGTGTCGTCGGCCAGGCAGTGGGCCGCGGTGAGGATGAGATTCCGCCGGGCGCTGTGCACGACCGACGCGGAGCAGAAGTGATTGCCGCTGAGCCGGTCCGCCTTGTCGGCGCCGAACAGCGCGCCGACCCGCGCGCTCAGCGGGGTCACGGAGGCGACAGCCGTCACCCCCAGTGGGCCGGGGCCGTCGTCGGCGGCCGCCACGGAGGCAGAGGTCACGGCGATCAGCATCAGGCCGACGAACAACGCCTGGTGCCGGGCGCGGGCACGCGGGCGTCCGTGACGTGCGGGGCTCGGGGTACCTGGGATGCGCATCATCAAGGCCACTGTGTCCCAAGAAGGTGAGAAAGGGATCCCGACTTCACTGAGATTTTCCTGTGAAACCCCCGTTCACCGCACAGTGTGCCCCGCATCGCCCGGCTTGTCCCACCGCCCGCCCACCGCCCTCCCCTCCGCGCACGCGCGCGTCCGCGGAGGAGGAATCCCCGCGCGGCGTGAGACCATCGAACCGGCCGCTCACCCGACTGGCCGTCAGGAACCGCACCGGGGCCGAAAAGTGACAACGACGGAACCGCACCACAGGTTCCGGTCCGACCTCATTGCCCGGCGTGACCTGCTGTGATACACAGAGTAACCATACGTACGAAACCCGCCAGCCAATGGCGCCAAGTCGACATCCGCGGGCGGCATTGTCAGGGACAATGAGGCCTGACCTCCGCGTGCCCGCGGGGGTCGTGGAACTACCCACCAGGGGCGGTGACTTACATGCTCTTTGCGGCCGACAAGGGAGACATCAACACCATCATCGGCGGGATCGCTCCGGACTGGGGCCCCTTCGGCAGCCTGGGCAACGAGGCGAAGGTGATGATCGAGGTCGTGATGGCGGTGGCCATCCTGCTCTGCCTCGGCATCGCCGTCTGGGGCGCGGCCAAGCAGCGGATCGGCGCGACCGCCCTGCGCGACACCTTCAGCGCGGAACAGGGCAAGGGCCTGATCATCGCCGGCCTCACCGGGGTCTTCATCATCGGCTCCCTCGGCACGTTGTTCACCATCGTGTACGGCATGGCGGTGTAGACCGTGCGACCCGTGTGACCGGCGCACCCCCGCGCACACCGCGCACGGTGCCCCGTCCCCGCCGCCGGCCCGCCCCCAGGGGCGCGGCCGGTGCCCCCGCTGCCCCCACCCGTCCACCGTGCCCACCGGCCGAGGTTGCGTTTCCCTGATGTCGAGTCACCACACCGCGCCCACGCGGGAACCAGCACGGCTACCGTCGTACTTCCACGCGTTCCGCCACGAGGCCGAGGTCAACGTCGAGGGGGCGTACCGGGCATGAGTCTGGGAGACGAGCACGGACACGGCGACCCGGCGCGCTCCGGCACCGACGCGTACGGCGGCGGGCAGACCCGCACCCGGCTCCCCGACCCCTACGGCGGCGCCCGGCGCGGCGCCCGCTCGTCCTCACGGGGCCTGGTCGCGGTGGTCGCCGTGGTCGTCCTCCTGATCGCCGCCATCGCCTTCGCGAACCGCGGCGGCGGCGGTTCCTCCGCCGCGGACTCCCCCGGCAAGGCCGGCGGGGCGAAGGCGGCGGCCACCGCCCCGACCGGCAAACAGCCCGTGACCACCAGAACCGCGGGCCTCCCCTCCGGCTTCGCCCACGACCAACAGGGGGCACAGAGCGCGGCGGCGAACTACTCGGTCGCCCTGGGCTCCGCGGAGATGTTCACCACCGAGACACGGCACCGGATCGTGAACACGGTCTACGCCCCCGACGTCGCGGCCCGCCGCCAGGCGGACCTGGACGAGGCGTACACGAACGCGAAGTTCCTCAGCAGCATCGGCCTCGGCAAGAACGGCGCCGCACCCGCCGGCCAGACCTTCGTCTCCCGAGTGGTCCCGGTGGGCACCAAGATCACCTCGTTGAGCGGCGACAGGGCGAGCGTCGAGGTCTGGTACACCTCGCTCTTCGGCCTGTCCGGACAGGCGTCGACCAATCCCGTGAGCGAGAGCTGGTACACCACCACCTACCAGCTCACCTGGGTCGACAACGACTGGAAGATCACCGACTTCCAGCAGAAGGACGGCCCCGTCCCGGTCGGGCGCGACCAGCGGGCCTCCACCGCCGACGACATGACCAAGGCCGTCGAGGAGTACGGAGGCTTCACGTATGCGCGCTAACCACCGCTTCCTGAAGGTGGCGGCGGCCGTCACCGCTGCACAGACCGGCTTGGTGCTGCTGGCCACGAACGTCTTCGCCGCTCCGCCGGCGCCCCGCACACCCGCGTCGCCGTCGGCGTCTCCGTCGTCGGGCAGCACCGTCTGCGGTCTGATCAGCGCCGGACCCGCCAGGGAACACTGCGAGCAGGGCAACGGCTCGTCGAAGTCCAACGGGATCTCCACCGACCCCACCGCCACCCTCGACCCCCTCTCCTCCCTCGCCAAGGGCTGTGCCGACGCCGCCTCCTGGACCGTCAAGCAGCTCAGCAAGGCGGTGCAGGAGACCGCCACGGTCGACTTCACCAACCAGAAGTTCCTCCAGCAGTACGCCATCGTCTTCGCCGCCTCCGCCATCCTCACCCTCCTGCTGTGGCTGCTGGCGGTCGCCAAGCGGGCCGTGCGCGGCGTGCCGCTGTCCACCGCCCTCTCGGAGGCCGTCGGCTTCCTGTGGCTGACGGTGCTCGCCTCCGCCTTCACCCCGCTGATCCTCTACACGGTCGTCTCCGCGACCGACAGCGTCAGCGACGTCCTCGCCAAGGCCACCGGCGACCAGACCGGCACCTTCTTCGGCACGTTCGCCGGCGCGCTGGACAAGGGCACGGACATCGGCGGCGGCCCGATCATGCTGATCCTGGTGTCGCTCGTCTCGATCCTCGCCGCCGGCGTGCTCTACCTGGAGCTGTTCCTCCGGGCGATCCTGCTCTACGTCGGCGCCCTGCTCGGCGTCGTCGTCTACTCCGGGCTGGTCGACAAGAACCTGTGGGGCCACGTCCGCCGCTGGGCGGGCATCATGATCTCCGTGATCCTGGTCAAGCCGGTGATCGTGATCGTGCTCGGCCTCGCCAGCGCGCTCTCCTCGGACGACGGCCCCGACGCGCTCGCCGCCGTCGTCTCCGGCCTCGCCATCATCCTGCTCGCGATCTTCGCCAGCGCCATGATCTACCGCTTCGTGCCCGGCTTCGGCGACGAGATCGCCGCCGGCCGCAACAACCGCATCATGCAGGGCGCCGAGGGCAAGGCCGCGGCCGTCATCAGCTCCCCGGCGACCCTGGTCGCCCAGGGCATCAAGACCCACAGCACCCGAGCCGACAGCAACGGCGCGGCAGGCGGCGGCACCTCCGCCCCCCGCCCCGCCAACCCCGCCTCCGGAGGCGTCGCCGCGCACAGCTCGCGCGCCGCGGACAGCGGCGGATCCGTCCCCTCCGCCGCCCCCGCTCCCCGGGCACCCAGCCCGGTGAACACCCCCCACGCCAGCAGCACCCGCAACAGCAGTACCAACCGCACGGGAGGTGAAGGGCGTTGACGACCGAGTCCCACGTGTCCCCCACGGTCACGCCCCGCCGTACATATCTCATCGGCCGGGCCCGGCCGAACGCCATCGTCGGCCGCAACCGCGAGACCGGCGAGATCGCGCTGATCATCGCCGGCGCCGCCATCGGCATGATGTGCGGGCTCCTCGTCCCCGTGCTGTCCCTGCGCATCGTCCTGCTGGCCGGCTTCCCGCTGCTGGCCCTGGCCGCCGTCTACGTGCCCTACCGGCACCGGACGTTCTACAAGTGGTTCGAGATCAACCGCAGCTTCAAGCGCACCGTCAAGCGCGGCGCCGTCTACCGTTCCGGCGTCATGGAGGCCGGCACCCGCGCCGACGGCCGCGAGATCGAGATCGGGCCGCCGCCCGGCATCGGCCGGATCACCTGGCTGGCCGCACCGTTCGGGCCGGACGAGATCGCCGTCCTGCTGCACGCCGACCGCAAGACCGTCACCGCCGCCATCGAGATCGAGGGGCCCGGCGTCGGGCTGCGCGACTCGGAGGACCAGGAGGCCCTGGTCGACCGGTTCGGCACCCTGCTCAAACACGTGGCCAACGGCGACGGCTTCGTCACCCGCCTGCAGATGCTCGCCCGCACGCTGCCCGCGGACCCCGACGCCCATGCCAAGGACGTCTCCCAGCGCGGGGACACCCGCGCACCGCAGTGGCTCCAGCAGTCCTACGACCAGCTCCAGTCCATGGTGTCCACCAGCAGCGAGCAGCACCGCGCCTACCTCGTCGCCTGCATGCACTTCACCCGCGAACTGGCGGCCGAGGCGCATGCGATGGCGCGCGCCGCCCGCCCCCGGTCCGGCCGCAAGCTCGACCGGGACGCCGGACTCGCCGTCGTCATGGCCCGCGAGCTGACCGACATCTGCTCCCGCCTCCAGGAGGCCGACATCCGCGTACGGCAGCCGCTCGGCCAGGGCCGGCTCGCCTCGCTGATCCACTCCATGTACGACCCGGACCACCCGATCGACCACATCCAGGCGATGACCCAGCGCAACGCCTGGCCGGCCGAGCTGGACGCCATGGAGCCGACGTTCCTCCAGGCCAAGACCCGTGAGTCCGCCACCCGCGAACCGTGGTGCCACGCCACGGCCTGGGTCAAGGAGTGGCCGATGACCCCGGTCGGCGTCAACTTCCTGGCCCCGCTCCTCGTCCACACCCCGGACGTCATCCGCACCGTCGCCGTCACCATGGACCTCGAACCCACCGAGGTCGCCATCGAACGCATGCTGACCGAGAAGACCAACGACGTCGCCGAGGCCAGCCGCGCCGCCAAGATGAACCGCACCGTGGACCCCCGCGACGTCCACGCCCACCACCGCCTCGACCAGCGCGGTGAGGACCTCGCCAGTGGCGCCGCCGGTGTCAACCTCGTCGGCTACATCACCGTCTCCTCCCGCACCCCCGAGGCCCTGGCCCGCGACAAGCGCACCATCCGCGCCTCCGCCGGAAAGTCGTACCTGAAACTGGAGTGGTGCGACCGCGAGCACCACCGCGCCTTCGTGAACACGCTCCCGTTCGCCACCGGAATCCGACGGTAGGGGCTGATGCTCTGATGCGGGACCCGCTGACCGCACTCACGGACGCCTTCACGTCCTTCCTGTTCGGGAAGGTCGAGACGACCCGGCTCCCGGTGCGCACCTCCACGGGCCAGGCCCAGGCGGTCTACCTGCCCACGGCCGCGCCCGGCCTCGGCGACTCGGGCGTCATCATCGGCCGCGAGGTGTACTCCGGGAAGGGCTACATCTACGACCCCTTCCAGCTGTACGGCCAGCAGCTCCCCGCCCCGCACTGGCTGGTCCTCGGCGAGTCGGGCAACGGCAAGTCGGCCCTGGAGAAGACGTACGTCCTGCGCCAGCTCCGCTTCCGCGACCGCCAGGTCGTCGTCCTGGACGCCCAGGGCGAGGACGGCGTCGGCGAGTGGAACCTGATCGCCGAGGAGCTGGGGATAACTCCCATCCGCCTCGACCCGACGGCCGCGCTCAACCACGGCATCCGCCTCAACCCCCTGGACCCGGCGATCACGACGACCGGCCAGCTCGCCCTGCTGCGCACCATCATCGAGGTCGCCATGGGCCACGGCCTGGACGAGCGCTCCGGCTTCGCCCTCAAGGTCGCGCACGCCTACGTCAACGAGACGATCGTCCAGCGCCAGCCGGTCCTGTCCGACATCGTGGAACAACTGCGCCACCCCGAGCCGGAGTCGGCCGAGGCGATGAACGTCGCCATAGACGACGTCCGCGCCTGGGGCCTGGACGTCGCCCTGGTCCTGGACCGCCTGGTCGACGGTGACCTGCGCGGCATGTTCGACGGGCCGACGACCGTGGGCATCGACCTGGACGCCCCGCTGATCGTCTTCGACCTGTCCCACATCGACCGCAACTCCATCGCCATGCCCATCCTCATGGCGATCGTCGGCGTGTGGCTGGAGCACACCTGGATCCGCCCCGACCGCAAGAAGCGCATCTTCCTGGTCGAAGAGGCCTGGCACATCATCAACAGCCCGTTCGTCGCCCAGTTGTTCCAGCGGCTGCTGAAGTTCGGGCGTCGGCTCGGCCTCTCCTTCGTCGCCGTCGTGCACCACCTGTCGGACGTGGTCGACGGCGCGGCGGCGAAGGAGGCCGCCGCGATCCTGAAGATGGCCTCCACCAGGACGATCTACGCCCAGAAGGCCGACGAGGCCAGGGCGACGGGACGTGTGCTCGGCCTGCCCCGGTGGGCGGTGGAGATCATCCCCACCCTCACCCCGGGCATCGCCGTGTGGGACGTCAACGGCAACGTCCAGGTCGTCAAACACCTCATCACCGAGACCGAACGCCCCCTGGTCTTCACCGACCGGGCGATGACCGAGTCCTCCCACGACCACCTCGCCGCCGACGACGCCCTGCGCGCCGCCGAACTCGAGGCGGAGCAGCGGGCGGCCGCCTTCGTCGAACAGCACGTCCCCGACCTGGGCGGCTCCTCCGAGTCGACGGTGGCCTAGGAGAGGCGGGCACGGTGAGACCCGACGACCGCGACCGGGGAAGGGCCCGGGGACAGGGCGGCATCCCGGACGGCCTGCTGATCGGCCTGCTCGCCTTCCTCCTCGGCATGACCGTGCTGGTGTGGACGGCGACCGGCCTGGCAGGTCTGTTCGCGCACGGCTCCTGGCCGTCCGGCGTCACCTTCACCCGTACGCCCCTGGCGATGCGTCACCTCATCACCGAACCGCACGACATCCCGGGCGCCTGGCCCACCACCGAGCCGGGCCGCCTTTCCGGGTACGGGCTGTTCTGGGGCCTGTTCATCGGCCAGCTGATGGTGCTGTTCGTGCTGACCGTGTTCGTCATGGGTACGACGGCGAGGTGGCGAGCGGGCCGGGCCAGGCGGCGGGAGGCGGCCGCGGCGGCCCGCGCCGCGCACCCCGGCCCGCCGGCCGCACCCCTCTCCCCCCGCCACGACGTGCCCTCCTCCCCCCAGCCCCCCGCCGGCCACGAGGTCGCGGCCGTGGCGGCAGGCCCCGTGCCCCAGGAGGGCCCGGGCCCTCACGAGGTGCCCGGCCAGCGCACGCCGTCCGGGACAGCGTGGCCGCAGCCCGCCGCCACGCCACCGTCGCAGCCGGCGCAGCATGTGCCCGAGACAGACTCCCCGGCCGCCCTGGCGTCGCCCCCAGGGCCCGTCACGGCCCTGGCGGGGCCTCAGGAGCCGGGCGCGGACAGCCCGCGGCCCACGCTCGTCGTCGCCCCCAGGGAGAGCCGCCGCACGGCCGCCGCCCAGGCGGTCCTCGACGCCGCAGGCCCCGTGCTCGTCGTCACCTCCGAACCCGCCCTCTGGCAGGACACCAAGGACGCCAGGTCGAAGCTGGGCCCCGTCCACCTCTACGATCCCGGGCACCTGTGCGACACACCGGCCCGGCTGCACTGGTCCCCCGTCGCGGGCTGCGCGGACAAGGACACGGCGGTGGCACGAGCCGCCGCCCTGCTCGCCCCCGTCCGCCCCGCCGCCAAGATCGACCAGGCGGTGAGCGACACCGCGCAGACGCTCCTGCGCAGCTACCTGCACGCCGCGGCGATCGACGGCCGCACGATCCGGCACGTCCACCGCTGGTCGCAGGGCACCCAGCTCCAGGAGGCCGTACGGACCCTGCGGACCAACCCCAAGGCGGCGCCGGGCTCCGCGGGCGAACTGGAGGCCGCCCTCACCGCGCATCCCGAACGCCGGGACATCGCGCAGGAACTGACGGCCCGCGCGCTGGCCTCCCTCTTCACGGTCAACATCCGGGAGGCCTGCACTCCTCACCGAAATGATGCGGTCGCCTTGGATTCCTTCGTGGATGAAGGGGGAACGCTTTACGTGGTGGGGGAATCCATCGAGGATCCCCGCACCCACCCGGGCGCTATGCCCCTCCTGACGGCACTCGCCGCAAGCGTGGTCGAGCGCGGCCGGCGCATGGCCGAACGGTCATCCTCCGGTCGGCTCGACCCACCACTCACCCTCGTCCTCGAGGACGTGGCGGCCGTGGCCCCGCTGCCCCAGCTCCCCGAGCTGCTGGCCGGGGGAGCGGACCGCGGCCTGCCGACGCTGGCGCTGCTCCGTTCCCGGGAGCAGGCCCGCGCCCGCTGGCCGCACGACGACCTCCCGGCCTGACCCCGCCGTCAAGGACGTGCGAGGACATACTCCAGTTCGTCCGCCCCGGGGGCGGAGGCGAGGGGCACGGTCCGGCCACTCGGCAGGAAACCGACCCGGCGGTAGAAGCGCTGGGCCCGGCCGTTGTCCTCGTGGACGATGAGCCGCACCCGCTCCGCGCCGGTCTCCCAAGCCCATCGCAGAGCCTCGTCGAACAGCACCTCCGTGAGCCCGCACCCCCGGTGCTCGGGCCGCACGTACACACCGACGACATGCCCCTGCCGCTGCTCGATGGGGAATCCGGCCCAGTCGGTCGTACCGGCTTCTTCCATGAGCAGGGTGACGGTCCCGACCCACTGGCCGTCGGGGCCCTCGGCGATGAACTGCCGTACTTCGGTGGCTCCTTCGGCGGCGCCGGCCGCCCGGTCCTGCCAGAAGGAGTCGGGCCGGGCGGCGGCGTCCGCATACGTCTCCAGGAAGGCCAGGTGGGCGACCGGATCCTGGAGGGCCTCCAGCCGCAGCGCCTTCACGGCCGGCCACTCGTCGGCGCGTATGGCGCGGACCAGGTACTTCTCGTCGTGCTTCGCGACGCTGTCGGGGCTGCTCATGAGGGCTACGGTAATGCAGGCAAAAGAAAAGGCCCACACCGTTTAGGTGTGGGCCTTTCCTGAATGATTGTTCGGCGGTGTCCTACTCTCCCACAGGGTCCCCCCTGCAGTACCATCGGCGCTGTAAGGCTTAGCTTCCGGGTTCGGAATGTAACCGGG
>NZ_JOIY01000021.1 GCF_000720185.1 Streptomyces sp. NRRL S-340
CCGGACACTGCCGGTGGGGCCGCCGGAGACGGTGACCCACTCCTCGTCCACCGCCGGCTTGGCGATCTCACCCGACTGCACGTCGTCCACGGCCTTGCGCCCCTCCGCCGGAGGCAGGTCGAAGAGATAGGGCGGGTTGGCGGTCGCCTCCGCGAACGCGGCCGCCGCGGGTTCCAGTACCGGCTGAACCGGCTCGACGGTGTGGGACATGTGCCTCTCCCGATGTTCCAAAGGACTGTTTCGTGTGGTGCGCCGGTCACGCTAGTGAGCGTCGCCGGGCCTGCGTTCTCCGTGAGCGCACCACCGCTGTTCCCCCACCGCACTGCGGGCTTCCGGCCGTCTCGCGAGCGTGCGGAGCACGGAGCGACGCAGTGCACTGTGGGACCAAGTCCGGTGCACTGCGGAGACATTGCCGCAGGTCGGCCGTATCTATCGTGAGGGTCCGAGCGAGACCGCGGCCTCTTGCCGCGTCCGCCCTCCATCCCACCGGCGCGGCGCGTGTCCCGGGCCTCGCCCTGGCGCGCCGCGAGTGGGCGCAACCGAACTTCCCAGTCCCGGAAAGGACTTCAAGAGATGTCGACAATGCCGGTCGGCGGACTCGTTCCGCATGCCGCCGACGATGCCGCAGACCTCGTCGTCCGCAACGCGAAGATCCACACAGGCGACCCGAGACGCCCGCAGGCCGAGGCCATCGCGGTCCGGGACGGCGTCATCACCATCATCGGCGACGACAACGACGTGGCCCCGCACATCGGTACGGGCACCAAGGTGGTCGACGCGTGCGGCCGCCGGGTCGTCCCCGGTCTCAACGACGCCCACCTGCACGTGATCCGCGGGGGCCTGAACTACGTACTGGAGCTGCGCTGGGACGGGGTGCGCAGCCTGCGGCAGGGACTGGCGATGCTGCGTGAGCAGGCCGCGCGTACCCCGAAGGGCCAGTGGGTGCGGGTGGTGGGCGGCTGGTCCGTCGAGCAGTTCGCCGAGCGCCGGCTGCCGACCGTCGCCGAACTGAACGCGGCCGCCCCGGACACCCCGGTGTTCGTGCTGCACCTGTACCACTCGGCCGTGCTGAACCGTGCGGCGCTCAAGGCCGCCGGCTTCACCAAGGACACGCCCGACCCCAAGGGCGGCCAGATCATGCGCGGCCGGGACGGGGAACCGACCGGCATGCTGCTGGCCGCGCCCAGCGCCCTCATCCTCTACTCGACCCTCGCCAAGGCGCCGGTCCTGGAGAGCGAGGAGGACAAGAAGACCTCCACCCGTCATTTCCTGCGGGAGCTGAACAGGTTCGGACTGACCTCGGCGATCGACGCCGCCGGCGGATTCCAGAACTTCCCCGACAACTACGCCACCGTCGTCGAACTGGCCAAGGCCGGCCAGCTCTCGATGCGGATCGCCTACCATCTCTTCCCGCAGACTCCGGGCCAGGAGGTCGACGATCTCGCCCGCTGGATCGAGATGGCCCGCCCCGAGGACGGGGACGAATGGCTGCGCCTGAACGGCGCGGGCGAAAATCTCACCTGGGCCGCCGCGGACTTCGAGAACTTCGCCGAGCCGCGTCCGCAACTCACGTCGGACTACGAGGTCGAGTTCGAGAAGGCGGTTCGTCTCCTCATGGAGAACGGGTGGGGGTTCCGGCTGCACGCCACCTACGACGAAACGATCCGCCGGGATCTGGCGGTGTTCGAGAAACTCGCCGCGGAGGGGCTTTTCCCGGCCGGGAACCGCTGGCTGTTCGATCACGCGGAGACCGTCTCGACGGACAGTCTGGACCGCGTCGCCGCCCTCGGGGGCGCGATGTCCGTGCAGAACCGCCTGTCCTTCCAGGGTGAGGCGTTCCTGCGCCGCTACGGTCCCGGCGCCGCCGCGGACGCCCCGCCGATCCGGGCCATGCTGGACCGCGGCCTGACCGTCGCCGCCGGCACCGACGCCACCCGGGTCTCCACCTACAACCCGTGGGTGGCCCTGCACTGGCTGGTCAGCGGCCGTACCGTCGGCGATCTGGCGATGCGCCCGCCGGCGAACCGCCTCGACCGGCAGACCGCGCTGACGCTGTTCACCCGCGCCGGTGCCGTGCTGACCGGCGAGGAGGAGGCCAAGGGCGTGCTGCGGCCCGGATGTTACGCGGACCTCGCGATGCTGTCCGAGGACTACTTCACCGTGCCCGAGACGCAGATTCCGCACATCGAGTCGCTGCTGACGGTGACCGGCGGCCGGATCGTCTACGCGGCCGGCTCGTACGAGGGGCTCGACGAGGAACTTCCGCCCGTGAACCCTGCCTGGAGCCCGGTGGCCCACTTCGGCGGCTACCAGGCGTCCCGCGGGGCGGCCGTGCTCGGCGTACGCCAGGCGGAGTCGGTCGGCGAGGCCGTCGCCGAGTCGGAGCAGCACCGCCAGTGGCGCATCGCCCGCGGGCTCGTCCCGGCGACCGCCAGCACGCCCTTCGATCCCTGCTTCGACCTCTGAACTCCCGGCAGGCGCCGGATCTTGAACCGGTCCCTGCCGGGCCGGCCCACCACACTCCGTCCGCACACGGGCGGCTCTGCCATAACGAGAAAGGCTCATCCCCATGGTCAACATCGGCGACGTCAGCGCGGCCCCCAGCCCCGACCTGCTCACCCCCGACAACTGCGCCGTGCTCTTCGTGGACCACCAGCCGCAGATGTTCTTCGCCGCCGCCAGCGGCGACCGCACCTCGATCATGAACGCCACCGTGGGCCTGGCGAAGGCCGCCAAGGTCTTCGACGTGCCGACCGTGCTCAGCACCGTGGCCGCCGAGTCCTTCTCCGGCCCGATCATGCCGCAGCTGGCCGCGGTCTTCCCGGGCCAGGAGATCATCGACCGCACCTCGATGAACGCCTGGGAGGACGTGCCCTTCGTCGAGGCCGTCAAGGCGACCGGCCGCAAGAAGCTGGTCATCGCCGGCCTGTGGACCGAGGTCTGTGTCGTCCTGCCGACGCTGTCCGCCCTCGCCCAGGGCTACGAGGTCTACGTCGTCACGGACGCGTCCGGCGGCGTCAGCCCGCAGGCGCACGAGCACGCCGTCCAGCGCATGGTCCAGGCCGGCGCGGTCCCCGTGACGTGGGTGCAGGTGCTCCTGGAGCTGCAGCGGGACTGGGCGCGCACGGAGACGTACGTCCCGGTCACCGAGGTCGTCAAGGAGCACGCCGGCGCCTACGGCCTCGGGGTCGTCTACGCGCAGGCCGTCATCGGCGCGCACGCCGCCGGCTGACCGCCCCGGATCTGATCGAGGAACAGGCAGGAACACGATGAACGCTGGACTACTGGTCCTCCGGCTGGTGGCGGGCTTGCTCATCGCCGGTCACGGGGTGCAGAAGGTGAGCTTCCGGCTCGGAGGCAACGGCTTGGCGGGCGGAACCGAGGAATTCCGCCGCGACGGATTCCGCGGCGGCGTGCTGACCGCGCTCGTCGCGGGAGCCAGTCAGATCGGTTCCGGCCTGTTCCTGGCCCTCGGACTGCTCACGCCCCTGGCCGCGATGGCCGCGATGGGCGTGATGACGGTCGCGGGCTCGGTCAAGTGGCACAAGGGGCTGTGGGTGCAGAACGACGGCTACGAATATCCCCTGTTCCTCGTCGCCGTCTCCGCCGTCCTGGCCCTCACCGGGCCCGGACGGTGGTCCGTGGACCACGCGCTGGGCATCAGCTCCTGGCCGGTGTGGGTCGCCGTCGCCGCGATCGTGCTGGGTCCGGCGAGCGGACTGCTCACCCGCGTGGTGCTGCACCGGCCGGACGCCGGGACGGAAGGGGTGCGGCATGCGCACGTTGCTGACTGACGCGGTCCGCACGCTCCTTCCCCGCGGCGAGGAACGTCACGGTCCGCTGCCTCCGCTGCTGCTGACCATGACGGTGGTCACCGGTCTGGTGGACTCGGTGAGTTATCTGGCCCTCGGACACGTCTTCGTCGCCAACATGACCGGCAACGTGGTCTTTCTGGGGTTCGCCCTGGGAGGCGCCGCGAGCCTGTCCGCGCGCGCGTCCGTCGTCTCGATGGCCGCGTTCCTCCTGGGCGCGCTGGCGGGCGGCAGGCTCGGCACCCGGTTCGCCACGCACCGCGGGCACCTGCTGAGGGCGGCGACGGCGGTGCAGACGGTGCTGGTCGCGGTCACCGTGGTGGTCGCCGCGGTGACCGACGGCCGGGTCACCACCTCCGTCCAGTACACGCTGATCGTGTTCCTGGGGCTCGCCATGGGCCTGCAGAACGCGGTCGCCCGGCGCCTCGGCGTCCCGGACCTCACCACCACCGTGCTGACCCTGACGCTGACGGGCCTGGCCGCCGACTCCGCCCCGGCCGGCGGCGAGGCGCCGCGCCCAGGCCGCCGGATCCTGTCCGTGCTCGCCATGTTCCTCGGCGCCCTGGCCGGAGCCGCGCTCCTGCTGCACGGCCACCTGGTCCTCGTCCTGAGCCTCACCCTGGTCCTGCTGGCGGTCACCTCCGTGATCACCCATCGCGTCTCCGCCGCCGACGCCCCCTGGCTGCGGCCACGGCCATGAACGCGGCGGTGACCACCCCCGGCCCGGACGCCGGAGCCGGACCTTCGGCGCCTCCTCGGGACCCCTCGTCCCCGGGGGGCCTGCACACCGCCGACCCGCACCCACCGGAAGGAACCCGATGAACCGGCCCTCCCCCGCCCCGACCGTCGAACGGGCGGACGACAGGCACCGCTACGAGATTCTGGTCGGCGCCCGGCTCGCCGGTCTGACCGCCTATCGCGACCATGCCGAGCAGCGGGTCTTCTACCACACGGAGGTCGACGACGCCTTCGCCGGACAGGGGCTGGCCGCGCACCTGGTCCAGGAGGCCCTCACCGACGTACGCCGCTCAGGCATGCGCGTCGTGCCGGTCTGCCCTTATGTGGCCAAGTACCTGAAGAAGCACGAGGAGTTCGCGGACATCACCGACCCGGTGACTCCGGAGATCCTGCACTGGCTCAGGACGGAGCTGGGGACCCTCACCTGATCGAGCCGCTGGTGGCGTCGGCGGTGAGGAAGCGCTGGGCGAGGACCAGCAGCACCGCCGCCGGCACCGACGCCAGGACCGCGGTGGCCATCACCGCGTTCCACTGGGTCGTGTGAGCACCGATGTACTCGTAGATGCCCAGGGTGATCGGCCGGACCGTGTCCGCGGTGGTCAGAGTGAGGCCGAAGAGGAGGTCGCTCCAGGCGAAGAGGAAGGTGAAGAGAGCGGCGGTGATCAGTGCGTTGCGGCTCAGCGGCAGCACCACGGCGCAGAAGGTGCGCAGCCTCCCGGCGCCGTCCATGCGCGCGGCTTCGATGATCTCCCCGGGAATGCCCCGCATGAACGCGTGCAGGATGATGACGGCGAACGGGACCCCGGCGGTGGAGTCCGCGAGGACGAGTCCCAGGCGGGAGTTCAGCAGTCCCAGGTCGTCGTAGGCGCCGTAGAGCGCGTTCGCCACGGCGATGCCCGGCACCATCTGCGTGGTCAGGATCCCGAAGAGTACGAGGCGGGTTCCCCGCAGGGAGAACCGGGCCAGGGCGTAGGCGGCCGGGGCGGCGAGCCCGAGGCTGAGCGCGACGCTGCCGAGGGCCACGACGAGGCTGGTGACCAGGTCGGGTCCCTGATCGCGCAGTGCCGTGGCGTAGCCGCTGAAGTCCGGGTGGGACGGGAACCAGCCCGCCCGCAGTGTGGTGCCCGTCGGCTGCAGAGAGGCGTTCACCATCCAGTAGACGGGAAACAGCATCACCGCGAGCAGGACTGTCCCGACGACGGTGGAGAGCCGGCCACGGCGGCGTCCCCGCGGCACCGGGGCGCCCCTCATGCGTGCGCGGCGCGCCGGCCGGCGCGCAGGAAGACGAGGGCGAGGACGAGCGAGAGGACGATGAGTACGTTGCTCATGGCGGCGCCGCGCCCGAACTCGAACCGCTGGAAGGACAACTCGTAGGACCGGGTGGCGAGGGTCTGCGTGGCGTCGGCCGGCCCTCCGCCCGTCACGACGAGGATGATGTCCAGCACCTTGAGGGTGTAGACCACGCCCAGCACCAGCACGACGCTCACGGCGGGCCGCAGCAGCGGCCAGGTGATGTGCCGGAACGACGCCACCGGACCGGCGCCGTCCAGCTCCGCCGCCTCGTACAGCCGCTCCGGGATGTTCTGCAGGCCGCTGTACAGGATCGCGGCGTTGAAGGGGATTCCCACCCAGATGTTGACGAGGGTCACCGACACGAGTGCCTGTGCGGTGCCGGTGAGCCAGGGGATGCCGGACGGCACGAGGTGGAGGGCGCGCAGTGCGTTGTTGACGACTCCGTCGTCGGCGTCGAGCATCCACTTCCACGTCGTGGCCGAGACGACCAGCGGCAGCAGCCACGGCAGCAGCAGGAGCGACCGCAGCAGGCCGCCGAGCGGGAAGCTGCGGCGGAAGAACAGGGCCAGGGCGAGACCGAGCAGGAACTGTCCGGCGACCGAGCCCGCGGTGAACCAGACCGTGGTCAGCAGTGCCTGGGAGAACAGGCCCGACGTCAGGATCTCCGTGTAGTTCCGCAGCCCGACGAAAGGCGCGGCCCCGGTGTAGAAGGTGGCGGGCGTGTACTGCTGGAAGCTCATCACCACGTTCTCGGCGATCGGGTAGCCGAAGAACAGCAGCAGGTAGACCACGGCGGGCACGGCGAACCCCCACTGGGCGAGCAGTGCCCGCAAGCGGGTCCGGGTGGGGGCCGGCGGACAGGTCATGAGGCGGTCGCGAGCCGTTGCGCGCGTGCGAGTGCTTCCTCCGGCGTCTGCCCGCCGGTCAGCGCGGACTGGATCGCCGTGGATATCGCGGTCGCCGTCCCGGGCCACTTGACGCCGAGTTCGGCGGTACGGGACCTGGCCCGCTCCACGCTGGTGACGAAACCGGCCATCGACGGGACCTGCTCGGCGTACCGGGCCGCCACCGCGGTGCGCGAGGGCACGGTGAAGTGCTCCTTCGCCGAGGCCAGCATGGTCGTGGGGCCGTTCAGGCAGGCCAGGACCTGGGCGGCCTTCTCCTGCCGGGACGGGGAAGAGTTCTGCGGTACGGTCCACACCTCGCCGCCGAGGGGCGTGACGAGTGTCTGCCCCTTCTGGCGGACGGGCAGGGGGGCCACTGCCCAGTGCAGGTCATGGTCCTTGTTCAGCGCGGGGATCCGCCAGGGGCCGTTGACCATCATGGCGGTCTTTCCGGCGGCGAACTGGTCGTGGAGGTCGGCCTGGGTCCAGTTCAGTACCGACCTCGACATGGATCCGCTCTTCACCAGATCGGTCCACAGCCGGAGGGCCTGCGCGGCCTGCGGGGTGTCCAGGTGCTTCTCGTCTCCGCCGTTGGACCACAGGAAGGGCAGGAACTGCCAGGTGCTCTCGGCGGTGGCGTCGGCGGAGACGGCCATGCCGTAGCGTCCCGGGCGGGTCAGGCGGGCGGCCGCCGTCTTCAGCTCGTCCCAGGTCCGTGGCACGGCGACACCGGCCTCGGCGAGCATGTCCTTGTTGTAGAAGAGGGCGACCGTGTTGACGGTGGGCGCCAGCCCGTACACCTTCCCGCGGTAGGTGCCCGCGGACAGGATGCCCCTGGCGATGCCGGTGGTGTCGACGCGGTAGCGGTCCAGCGGCGTCAGGGCGCCGGTGCTCGCGATCTGCTGGAGATCGGGGTTGTCGAGCATCAGCAGGTCGGGCAGGGTGCGTGACGAGGCCTGCCGCAGGACCTTGGGGATGAGCGACGGCAACGGGACACTGGTGTGCTCGACCCTGACGCCGGCGGTCCTGCCGCAGTCGGTGAGCCGCTTGCTCCACTGGGCGTGCTCGGTCGCGTCGGTGTAGTAGTCGAGCGCGGTGATGGAGGTCACCTTGCCCGGGGCCGATGCGGCGCCGCTTCCCCCGCCGCAGCCGGTGGCGGCCAGGGCGAGGGCGACGGTTCCGAGGAGGGCGGTGATCCGTCGCGCCGACGGTCCGGCCGGTGAGTTCAAGGTGGTGCCTTCCCGAGCGAGCCTGTGGTCGAGGCCAGGCGTCCGCGTCGTCGAGGAGAGGCTCCGACACCGGCGTCTTACCGGCCGAACAGGGATGCTAGCCGACTGACCTGCGCATCAGCCGCGCGGGAGCCCGTAGCCGCCGCGGTCCGTGCCCTGTGCGGCGGCTTCCCGGATCATCGCCGCCACGGCGCCGGGCTGTGACAGGACGACGCCGTGCGAACCGGCCACCGGGTACTCGGTGGCCGCCATGCGCTGGGCCATGAAGCGCTGGGCCGTGGGAGCGAGCATCCGGTCGGCGGCCGCGATGGCGTACCACGACGGCTTGCAGGCCCAGCCCGGCGGCCCCGACGTACCGGTCAGCGCGCGTCGTGCGATGGGGCGTTGGGTCACGGCGAGGACATCGGTGACGTGCGGCGACAGGTCGGCGGCGAACGTCGGCCCGAACTGTTCCTCGATGAGGTACATCTCGTCCCCCGGGCCGCCGGAGAACCGGGCGGGCAGCGCTGCCGTGATGGTGGTGTCGGTCACCGGCGCGGGGGCGAACCGGCTCACGATGTCCAGGACGGACTCTCCGGCGTCCAGGCCGAACGCCGCGACGTAGCACATGGCCACGATCTGGTCGCAGTCGCCGGCGGCATGGGTGATGACCGCGCCGCCGTAGCCGTGCCCGACCAGGACGACCGGAGAGTCGATCTGACGCACCACGCTCCGGATGTAGGCGGCGTCCTGCGCCAGTCCGCGCAGCGGGTTCGCCGGGGCGAGTCCGGTCAGGCCGGCGGCCTGCAGGAGGGTGATGACCCCGGCCCAGGAGGAGGCGTCGGTGAACGCCCCGTGCACGAGCACGACGGTCGGTGGGTGGGGGGCGGGTCCGTTCACGTTCCGATGACCTCCGATGAGTCCTGGTGTTTCCAGCCAAGCGCATCGGGTTACCGCGGGCATCGCGTGAACGTACCAAGACGTGCCGCGCGTGCCGGCGGGTCCGCTCAGTCCTCGGGCAAGGCCATGACAACACGGGCCAGCTGGACCCTCGAGTTGACCGACAGCTTGCGGAAGGCGGAGGTCAGGTGCGTGTTGACCGTGTGCGGGGAGACGACGAGCAGGTCGGCGGCCGACCGGTTGGTGTGGCCCGCGGCGACCAGGCGCGCGATCTTCTTCTCCGAGGCCGTGAGCGCCTCCCAGCCCTGGACCGGGCGCGGTGCGGCCGCCCCGCGGCCGCCCGCCCCGGCACGGTGCAGATCGCGCTGCACGCCTGCCGCCGCGGCACGGGCACCCGTCTCGGCGAACAGGCCGTGGGCGCGGGTCAGGGCGGCCTTGGCCTCCGCTCCCCGGCCTGCCGTCAGCAGTGCCCGGCCGAGGTCGGCGTGGGCCGCGGCCCGGACCAGCGGGCGCGGGCTCTCCCCGAGGAGTGTCACCGCGCGTTCCAGCATGGCGAGGTCGCCCCGCACCAGGCCCGCGGCCTGCGCGGCGATGCCCGTGGCGGTGGGCACGGCCGGGTTGCGCGCGCCGTGGGCCCCGGCCTGTGCGGCCAGATCCTCCGCCAGCGCGTGGTCCGCGCCGCCGAGGGCCATGCGTATCGCGGAGTCGACCCAGGTGCGCAGCAGCCGCCAGCGCATGAAGGGACCTTCCCGCTGCACCTGCCGGATCCTGTCGAGGGCGAGCGCGGTGTTCCCCTCGTCGTCGGCGATGAGCGCCTCCAGGAAGCGCACCGCCGCCGTGTTGCCGGGGTTCGGTTTGGTCGCGTGCCGTTCCCGCGCGGCGGTCAGCTGGTGCCGCGCCGCTTCCCGGTCGCCGCGCAGCAGGGCGATCCAGGAGCGGATCACCCGGGCGTTCACCTGCTGGACGCACAGGTGCACGTCGTTCTCCAGGCGTTCCATGGTGACCAGGTCGGCCTCCGCGTCGTCCAGGCCGCCCAGCCCCAGATGCTGCGAGGCCTGTGCCCACAGCAGCATGGTCTGCGGCACCGAGCCGCCGCCGTCCGCCGCCCGCAGCAGCAGCCGCCGGCCGGCCTCGAAGTCGTCCATGTGCTGGTGCGCGACGATCTCCTCGGGAAGGAAGGCGGGGTCGACGGCGCTGAGCGCGGTGAAGCGTTCCAGCGCGACGGCGTTCGCACCGGCGTTCAGAGCGCTCTCCCCCAGACCGAACAGGGCCAGCACGTGTGCCTCCCGGTCACCGGTCTCGATGGCCGCACGCAGGGCGTTCTCGCCGGCCTCCAGTGCCGCGCCGAGGTCCTCGCCCCGGGAGAGGGCCAGCGCGCGCAGGGCGGTGAGCCGCGCCTCGACCTCCGGGGCGGCGCCGCCGAGCGCGAGGGCTGTCTCGGCGCGGCGGCGCAGCTCCTCGGCGACGTCCAGGTTCCACAGGGTCCCGCCGAGGGCGGCCTGGATCCGGCCGAACGTGTCCAGCGGCGGCCGGGCGGCCAGCAGCCGGTCGCCGGTCTCCAGCGCCTCGCGGTTCCGGCCGGCCCGGGTCAGACAGACGATCGCCTGCACACCGACGCCGTACCACGAGGGCCGTCCGGGAGGCACCAGTTCCAGGGCGCGCGTCATCAGGTCGGCCGCGAGGCCCGGCGTGACCGACAGGACGTCGTCGGCGGCCTGCCGCAGCAGCGCCACCGCTTCGTCGTCTCCGGGCTGGGCGCCCCGGAGGATGTGCGACACCGCGTCGATGGGCCGGTGCCCGGCCGCCACCAGGTGTCCCGCGGCCTCCCGGTGCAGCGCCTTGCGGGCCGAGGGCGGGATGTCGACGTAGACGGCCTGGCGCAGCAGGTCGTGCCGGAAGACCAGCTGGTCGCCGTCGTCGTCCAGGAGTCCGGCGCGCACCGCCTCCTCCAGCTCCGCGAGCAGGCCGGCGGACGGCCGGCCGTAGAGCGCGGCGGCGTCGGAGAAGCCGAACCTGCGTCCCAGCACCGCTCCCATCTGCAGGAAGCGCAGGGTGCTGGGCTCAAGTGACCTGAGCCTGCCGCGCACGCCCACCACGAGCCCCTCGGGCACGGGCTCTCCCGGCGGGCCGGGGGTCCGCAGTCCCGTCAGCATCTCGACCGCCAGGAACGGGTTCCCGCCGGCTCCGTCGAGCAGCTGCCGCACCCGCTCGTCGGCGGCCGCGCCCAGGGTGTCGTCGGCGAGCTGGCCGATCGCCGTGCCGGAGAGCGGTCCCAGGGGCACGGTGATCGACGGGAGCCCGCCCTGGGCCGCCGCGACGATCTCCTGCGCCGGGCCGGCGGGATCCTGCCGCCCGGTGAGCACCCACAGAACCGGCGATGTCCGCAGGCGTGTCGGGAGCTGTCTGAGGGCGAACCTGCTCAGTGAGTCGGCCCACTGCACGTCGTCCAGGGCGATCAGCACGGGCATCTCGGCGGCCCTGGCCTCGATCGCTTCCGCCACGCGCTCGACCAGCCAGATCCGCTGGTCGTGGTGGCGGGTGAGGTCGGCGAACGCGTCACTGGACAGCAGCGGCCGGTCTCCGTACAGGAGGCAGGCCGCCAGCGACGAGAGCGGGACGATGTGGTGCAGTTCGTCGGCCTTGCCCAGGCCGACCGAGAAGCCCGCCGCACCGGCCGTGGTGACGACCTCGCCGAGCAGCGCGGTCTTGCCGATGCCCGGCTCCCCCCGGAGCAGGACCAGCGCGCCGCTTCCGGTGCCGAGCACGGATGCGAGCACGGTCCGCAGCTGTTCGAGTTCCGCCTCCCGGCCGCGCAGACCGCGCCGGGACAGCGACCCGTCCGACCGCTCCACTCAAGCACCTCTGTCCGCACTCGCCGGCCGCCTCCGGTCCGGGCCATGCGGAGCGGCGATGTCGCCCTTCGCCCTCGCCCGCCGGTCCGGATGGGGGGGCGGCCGGGGCACGGACGGCGCTCCGCGTGTCCACTATCGCAAGGACCGCAGCTCGGTACGTACCCCGGGGGTGCGTCCAGGGCCGTGCGCCGCTAGACGCCCGCCGGCGCCGTGTGCGTACGGCGCTCGAGTGCCGCGTGGTCCCGCCACTCGACGGGGGACATCCCGTAGGCGGTGCGGAACGCCCGGCTGAAGTGGGCGGCGCTGACGAAGCCCCATCGCCGGCCCACCGCGGCGATGGTCCGGGCCGCCGCGTCCCGGCGGGCCAGCTCGCGCCGGCACTGCTCCAGCCGGCGGCCCTGGATCCACCGGCGGACGGTGGTGCCCTCGTTCTGGAAGAGGTGGTACAGGTAGCGCAGGGAGATCTGGTTGGACCGGGCGATGGTCTCCGGGGTCAGGCCGGGGTCCGCCAGGTGACGGTCGATGTACGCCTGGACCCGCATCAGCAGCACGCGGGCGGCGCTCGGTGTGCCCGTGGTGTCGCCGCCGCGTCGCTCGTCGGCCAGCACCGTGAGCAGGTCGAGAACGTTGCGGGTGATCAGGTCGCCGACGTGCTGCGGATAAGCGCCCGCGGTGTCCACGAGCCGGGACAGGAAGGGGGACAGCAGCCCGCCGAGGGGCGTCGCGGGGTCGAGGGGAGACGCCGTGATCCGGCACAGGTCCGGCTCCCTCAGACTCAGGAGGCGCCGGGGCAGGACGAGGGCCTTCGTCTGGAAGGTGTCGGGGAAGGTCAGCCGCATGGGACGCGCACGGTCGTAGACGAAGAGCTGCCCGGGCTCGACGTACGCGTCGCGCGCGTCCTGCTCGACCCGGGCGAGCCCTCTGCTCAGCAGCATCACGACCACGTGGTCGTCGCCGGTGGACCCCGCGATGAGGCGCGGTGTGCGCACGGTCTGCAGGGCTTCGCTGTCCACCCTGACGCACCGTGTCCGGCCCGTCGGCGACGCGTGGATCGTGCCGGAGAACACCTCCTCGGCCAGCTTGACGTCCACGGCTCCGAAGGTGTGGGCCACGGCGTCGCGCCAGTAGGTCCGTCTTCGCTCCCTGGGCACCCCGTCCGTGCTGTAGAAGATGCCCGCGGGCCGCTCCCCCGCCCCCTTCACCGATACGTCCGCCATGGTCTCCGCCCTTCAGCCGGTGTGCGCTGCGGACACCGTGCCAGCGGGGCACGGTGTGGCACATCGAGTGAACGCACTAGATCCGGGTGCGGGGCGCAGATGCGGGCGGCCGCGGGGCCTCAGTCGAAGCGCAGGTCGGACAGCTGCCGTTCGAGGGCGGTGACCTCGTCGTCGGGCGTCGTCCCCGACGCCGGGCGGGCCGCCATGGCGGCGGCCAGTTCGCCGCCCGCCCGTTGGATGCGGGCGGGCAGGCCCTCGGTGTAGTCGTCGCCGCCGGACCCCCAGTCCTCGGACGCCGCGTACACCGCGGTGGGGACGGCACCGGCGCGCAGGTAGGCGAAGAGCGGGCGCAGCGCGTGCTCCAGGACCAGGGAGTGGCGGGCCGTCCCTCCCGTCGCCGCGATCAGGACCGGCGTGCCGGTGAGGGCGTCGGGGTCGATGAGGTCGAAGAAGGACTTGAACAGCCCGCTGTAGGAGGCGGTGAACACGGGCGTCACGGCGATCAGGCCGTCCGCGCCCGTCACCGCGTCGATCGCGGACGCCAGCTGGGGCGGCGGGAAACCGGTCACGAGGTGGTTGGCGACGGCGACGGCCAGTTCGCGCAGCTCGATGACCTCGGTCTGTACGTCGTGGCCCGCGGCGGCCAGGCCGGCCCGGGCCGACTCGGCGAGCCGGTCGGCGAGCAGGCGGGTGGACGACGGGGTGCTCAGCCCCGCCGAGACGGCGACGAGCTTCACGCGGCGGCCACCTCCCGCGCGCTCCGCAGGGACTCGTGGGTGGGCGCGTCCGGCACGCCGGCGGGGCGGCCGGTCGCGAACTCCTTGCGCAGCACGGGTACGACCTCCTCGCCGAGGATGTCGAGCTGTTCCAGCACGGTCTTCAGCGGCAGGCCCGCGTGGTCCATCAGGAACAGCTGCCGCTGGTAGTCGCCGACGGTCTCGCGGAAGGACAGCGTCCGCTCGATGACCTGCTGCGGGGAGCCCACGGTCAGCGGGGTCTGCTCGGTGAAGTCCTCCAGGGACGGCCCGTGGCCGTAGACGGGCGCGTTGTCGAAGTACGGGCGGAACTCCCGTACGGCGTCCTGGGAGTTCTTCCGCATGAACACCTGGCCGCCGAGGCCGACGATGGCCTCCTCGGGCCGGCCGTGACCGTGGTGGGCGTACCTGCGCCGGTACAGCTGGACCATCCGTCGCGTGTGGTCGGCGGGCCAGAAGATGTTGTTGTGGAAGAAGCCGTCGCCGTAGAAGGCGGCCTGTTCGGCGATCTCGGGCGAGCGGATCGAGCCGTGCCACACGAACGGCGGTACGCCGTCCAGCGGGCGGGGCGTCGACGTGAAGCCCTGCAGGGGGGTGCGGAACGTGCCCTCCCAGTCGACGACGTCCTCCCGCCACAGCCGGCGCAGCAGCGCGTAGTTCTCCTTGGCGAGGTTGAGGCCCTGGCGGATGTCCTGACCGAACCAGGGGTAGACCGGGCCGGTGTTGCCCCGCCCCATCATCAGGTCCACCCGGCCGTCGGCCAGGTGCTGGAGCATCGCGTAGTCCTCGGCGATCTTCACCGGGTCGTTGGTGGTGATCAGTGTCGTGGCCGTGGAGAGGATCAGCCTCTCGGTGCGGGCCGCGATGTGGCCGAGCATCGTGGTCGGCGACGACGGCACGAACGGCGGGTTGTGGTGCTCACCGGTCGCGAAGACGTCCAGGCCGACCTCCTCCGCCTTGAGCGCGATGGCGACCATCGCCTTGATGCGCTCGTGCTCCGAGGGGGTACGGCCGTTGGTCGGGTCGGGGGTGACGTCCCCCACCGAGAAGATTCCGAACTGCATGGGCGCCTCTTCGTTCCGGCGAGCTGTGTGGACGCCGGAAATGTAGGCAGGGTTCGGGCGACGCGCCTGGTCCGTGCGTGCAGCGGTGCTGGTCCCTCAGTGCCCTCCTGCGGCCCGCGGGGTGAGCTGCCGCCCTTCCGTCCGCGGCTGTGCAGCGTGGGGCCACTGCACGGGCGCTGAGAGGCAACCGCCGTACCCGGTCGGCTGCCTAGCGTGGCAGTCCCCTTCTGTCTCCCCGGAGTACCCATGGCTTCCGCAACCGTCGTCGAACTGTCCCGGTGGCAGTTCGCGATCACCGCGATCTTCCATATGACCTTCCCCGCGCTCACCGTCGGCCTGTCCGTGCTCCTCGCGGTCGTGTACACGGTCCACGTGCGCACGGGCGACCCCCTTTATCTGCAGATCTTCCGGTTCTGGAAGAAGATCTTCGCCGTCGGCTTCGGCCTGGGCGTCGTCGCCGGCACGGTGATGACGTTCGAGTTCGGGCTCAACTGGGGCGTCTACGCCCACGCGGTGGGTCCGGTCATCGGGGTCACGATCGGCATGGAGGTGATCACCGCCTTCTTCCTGGAGGCGGGGTTCATCGGCCTGATGCTGTACGGCGACGGACGGATCCGCCCGCGCACCATGGCCCTGGCGAGCTGGATGGTCGCCCTCGGCACGCTGCTGTCCACCACCTGGATCCTGTCGGCCAACAGCTGGATGCAGGACCCCGTCGGCTACGAGAAGACCGACGGCCAGTTCCACGCCGGGGACTGGATCGACATCCTGCTCAATCCCGCCTTCGCCCACCGTTTCCCGCACATGCTGCTGGCCGTGCTGATCAGCGCCGCCTGGTTCGTCGGCGGCATCTCCGCCTGGTATCTGGTGAAGAACCGGGTGCACGCCCGGCCCATGGCCCGCCGCTGTCTGTCCGTCGCGCTCGGCGTGCTGGGCGTGCTGATGCCGGTCCAGCTGTACGTGGGAGACGGCACAGCGGTCTTCATGGGTCAGCACCAGTTGCCCAAGCTGGAGGCGTTCGAGGGGAACTGGAAGAGCGACAACAACGGCTACAACCTGCTCGTCGTCCCCGACACCGGCAGGGGCGAGAACCGGCTGCACGTCGAGGTCCCCTACCTCGGCTCGGCCATCGCCCAGGACCTCAGCGGCAGGACGGACACGCCCGGTCTGCTGCTGACCCCGCCCGCTGAACGCCCCAACATGTGGACCACCTTCTACGGTTTCCGCGCGATGTACTTCACCGCGCTGCTCATGTTCGGCACGGCCTTCGCGGGCGTGGTCCTGCGCGTGCGGGGCCGCCTGTTCGACTCGCGGCGCTTCCTCAAGTGGCTGGTGTGGATGACCCCGGCCGGGATCATCGCCATCACCGGCGGCTGGATCGTCGCCGAGACGGGCCGCCAGCCCTGGGTGGTGTACGGCCAACTGCGCACCGCCGACGCGGTCTCCCACCTCAGTGTCCTCGAAGTCTGCGCCAGTCTGGCCGGCTTCGTCCTGCTCTATCTCACCCTGCTGGCCGTCTGGGCCCGCTACATCGTCCGCACGGTCAAGGCCGGCCCCGAGCCCCTGCCCACGGGGCCCGCCGCGCCCGACGCATCGGAGGCCCCCGTTGCTTGAGTACGCGAGTTACGCGCTCGTCCTCTTCTCCCTCGCCATGTACGTCGTCCTCGACGGCTACGACCTCGGGGTGGGGATGCTCAGCCTGGCCGCGCGGCCGGAGCGCCGACGGGAGTACGGCGAGATCGTCGCCACCGCCTGGGACGCCAACGAGAGCTGGCTCATTCTGGCCGGGGTCGTCCTGTGGGCCGGACTGCCCGGGGTCTACGCCGTCGTCCTGCCCGCCGTCTACCTGCCGTTGACCGGCATGCTGATCGCCGTCATCCTGCGCGGCCTCGGCCTGGAGATGCACAGCGCGGCCGGCGGCTACCGGCGGGGCTGGGCGTTGCTGTTCGGCTGGGCGTCGCTCGCCGCGACCGTGTGCCAGGGGCTCGTCCTCGGGACCGTGCTCACCGGCCCGCACCAGCGCGACGGCGTCTTCCAGGGCGGGGCGTTCGACTGGCTCAGCCGCTACGGCGTGCTGTGCGCGCTGGGCCTGGTCGCCGTGTATCTGCTGGCCGGAGCCGCCTGGCTGCAGGACAAGACCGAGGGATGGCCGAGGCCGCAAGTCCGGCGCGCCGGGCGGAGGTTGCTGGTCGCCACGGGGCTGACGGCGGTCGTTCTCGGCCTCCTGCTGCCGGGCGCCGACCCGCAGCGGTTCGCTCTCGGCCAGCCCCTGCGGGCCGTACTGTTCTGGCTCGCGGTCGGCGCCGCCGCGGTGGCCTGTGCGGTCGCCTGGTACGGCTTCGGGCGGCGCCCCGACTGGCGGCCGTTCGCCGCCGTGGCCACGATGACGGTCTGCGGGCTGCTGGGCCTGGTGGCGCTCACCGCACCGGTCGTCGTACCGTCCGCGCTCACCGTGCACCAGGCCGCGAGCCCGCACTCCTCGCAGCTCTTCCTGGTCCTGGGCGTCGGGCTGTGCATGCCGTTCGTGCTGGCCTACAACCTTTACGCCTGGCGGAGTTTCCGCGGCAAGTACACCGGTCCGGTGGAGCGTCCGCTCCCGCCGCCGCCCGCCCGCACCCACCCCTTGGCGGCCCCCGCCGTGTCCGAGGGCGGCGCGCGGACGGTCGTACGACGGATCCTGCTGGTGGTGCTCGGCATTCTGGCGACCGCTCTGTCGCAGGACGTCTTCGGCGGTGTGGCGGACTGGATCGGCCCCGTCGGCGTCACCGTCCTGGGCGGTACGGCACTGGCGGCCTGGATCGCGGGGGACCGCCGGGACCGGCGCGCCGGGTACTTCGACGCGGACGCCGAGGCGGAGAGCACCTCATGACCACTTCGGACCTGCTCCTGGACGAGCTGGCCGGGGACACGGCGCCTGCCGCCCGGCTGAAGGAGTGGGCGGACGCCGGCCGGGCGCAGCTGTGCGGGGCGGGGCTGCTGCGCGGCGCGGCCCAGCTCGGGACGGTCCTGTGGGCGGGCGGGCTGTCCTGGGGCGCCGAGCGCGGCCTGTCCGCACTCCACGGCAACCCGGCGACCGCCGTGCTGCCGCCCGTGTCGCTGATCGCGGGCGGCCTCGCCCTGCGCGCCGTCCTGCTGGCCGCGGGCGACGCCGCGGCCGGGCGCGGCGCCCGTACCGTGCGGGAGGCCCTGCGCGGGAGGCTCGTCGAGACGGCGCTGCCCGCACACGGCCCGGCCCCCGCCGCGGCCGGGGACGCGGCTGTGGTCCAGGCCGTCGACGGCGAGGTGGACGAGCTGACCGACTGGCTCACCGACTACCTGCCCGCGCGGACCACGATGCTGCTCGGCAGCGGCCTCGTCCTGGCGGCGATCGCCGCCCGCAGCTGGTTCGTCGCCCTGCTCGTGCTGGCCGCCACTCCCCTGCTGCCCGCCAACCTGAAGGTCATCGGCCTCGGCACGCAGACCGTCGTGCGCGCCCAGCTGGCCGCGATCCGCGGCCACCGCGCCCGGCTGCTGGACCATCTGCGCGGCCTGCCCACCCTGGTCGGGCTCGGGGCGCACGACCGGGCGGCCGATGAGCTGGCCCGGCACGACCGGGAGGTCGCCGGGCGCACGGAGAAGGTACTGCGCATCGCCTTCCTGTCGACCGCGTGGGTCGAACTGCTCATCACCGGCACCCTCGCCGTGGTGGCGACCTACTGCGGACTGGTGCTGCTCGACTATCTGGACCTGCCCGTCGTACCGGACCGCATGAGCCTGTCCGCCGCCCTGTTCGTGCTGGTCCTGGTGCCCGCCTACTTCGCGCCGGCCCGGGAACTGGCCGCCGGGTACCACGCCCGCGCGCGGGCGGGTGCCGCGGCGGGCCTGCTGGGCCAGGTGCTGGACGCGGGGGGTGAGGTCACCGCGGTGCCACCGGCTCCGCAACGTGCCACCGCGCCGCCCGGACTGCACCTGGTGATGGGGACGGATCAGCAGCAGGCGCAGAGAACACCGGCGCTGGAGGGGATCGAGCTGCGCCTCGCGCCGGGGCGGTGCCTCGCGGTGACCGGTCCCAGCGGGGCCGGGAAGTCCACGCTGCTCGCCGTCGCGGCCGGGCTGTACACGCCGCGCGGCGCAGGCGCGTTCCATGTGCTGGACGGCCGGCCCGTCCCCGCCGACCCCAGCCGGGTCGCCTGGGTGGGCCAGCCCGCGCACCTGCTGCCGGGCACCCTGCGAGAGAACCTGCTGCTGGCGAGGCCCACCGCGAACGACGACGAGCTGCTGGACGCCATCGCCGCCCTCGGTTTCGAGGACCTCCTCGCCGCGCTGCCGCGGGGACTGGACACCCCGCTCGGTGAACGCGGCTTCGGCCTGTCCTCCGGCCAGTCCCAACGGCTCGCCCTGGTACGGGCGCTGCTGCGAGACGCGCCGCTGCTGTGCCTGGACGAACCCACCGCGCACCTGGACCCGGAGGCGGAGCGGCGCGTCCTGTCGGCGCTGCGCACGCTGGCCCGCGACCGTACGGTCCTGCTCGCCACCCACAGCCCCGCGCTGCTGACGCTCGCGGACCAGGTCGTCAGGCTGGACCACGGGGGAACCCGGTGAAGCCGGCGAACGGGACCAGCGCCTGGCGGCTGCTGCGGACGGCGGCTTCCCGCCGCGCCCTGCTGACCGGCGTGCTGTGCGCCGCCGCCGCGGAGGTCAGCGGGGCCGCGCTGCTCGGGGTGTCCGGCTGGTTCCTGACGACATGCGCTGTGGTCACCCTCCAGGCCAACTCCACGTGGTCCTGGATGTACCCCTCGGGTGCGGTCCGGTCCCTGGCCCTCGCCCGCACCGGTCTGCGCTACCTGGAACGCCTGGTCAACCACCGGACCCTGCTGGACACCCAGGTGGCCCTGCGGGCCCTGCTGGCACGCGGCGCGAGCGGCCTGACGCCCCGCCGGTTGCGCGCCGAGCGCGACGGAACGCTGCTCACCCGGCTCACGGACGATGTGGAGACCGTCGCGGGCCTGCCGGCGAACGCCCTCGCCCCGCTGACGGCCGCGCTCACGACCGCGGGCCTGGTCGAGGTCCTGCTGCTGGGGGCGATGCCGGTCCTGGGCCTGGCCGAACTGGCCGTCTGGGCGGCCGGCCTCGCCTGCGTCCGCCGCTTCCACCTCCGCGCGTGCACCCACCTCGGCGACGCCGCCGCAGCCAGGGCCGCGCTGCGTACCGTGCTGCTGGGCAGCCGGACGGCCTTCAACGAGCTGCGGTGCCTGGACGCGGTGCCGTCGGCACGGCGAACGGCCACGAGCGCCACGGCGGCGGTCGAGTCCGCCGAGTGGGCCGCGGCCCGGGCGGAGCGGCAGGGCCGCCTGGCACTGCGTCTCCTTGCCGCGCTCGGCCAGGCGGCGGTCCTGGTCATCGCCCTGCGCGCCGCCCCGGCCCAGCCGATCGCGGTGGCAGTCGGCGAGGTGCTGCTCGTAGCCGCCGGATGGGAGCTGCTGGAACGGTTCCCGCGACTGGCGCAGCACCTGACTCAGGCCAAGGACGCGGCCGGGCGGCTGGCCCCCCTCGCCACCGAGGCGCGTCCGGCGGGCCGGCAGCAGGTGACCGACGGCGTCCTGGACGTGGCCGGCCTTCCGCTCGCCGGCTCCCCCACGGCACTGACCCTGACCGCCGCGGGTCCCGCCCTCGTCCTGGTCACGGGCCCCAACGGCAGCGGGAAGTCGACCCTGCTCGGCCGGCTCGCCGGCCGCGAACCGGTGCCCGCCGGCACCGTCCTCCTCGACGGCACTCCCTTGCACGACCTGTCCGCCGAGGCCACTGCCGAGGCGCTCACCCTCGTCGAGGCCGACGACTGGCTGGCCGACGACACGGTCGCGGCCAACCTCCGCCAGGCGGCGCCGTCAGCCGGCACCGCCGCGCTGCGGGCCGCTCTGGCCGTGGTCGGCCTGTCGGCGCTTCCGCTGCGGACGCCGGTGGGGCCCGGCGGCCGTCTGCTGTCCCAAGGGCAGCGAAGGCGCCTCGCCACGGCCCGCGCCGTGCTGAGGCGTCCTCGGATCCTGCTGCTCGACGAGCCGGTGGCGGGCCTGGACCGCGCCACCGCCGAGGCGCTCCTGGCCGCGCTGCCCCGGGCGTTGCCGCGGACCGCGCTGGTGATCGCCCTCCAGGAACAGGACCTCGGCCTGCTGGAGGGCGCTGCGGACGCCGTCGTACGACTCGGACGGGCCGTTGAGGGGGCGTGCGCGTAGTCCCGTACGGGGCTGGGCCGGCGGCGCGCGCAAGGGGCCGAGGCCGTGTCCGGCCCGGCCCCTTGCTGTCGTCGCGTCAGCCGGTTCCACGGTCCGGGATCGGACGCGTCGCCGCGTCCTGGGGCGATACCCCGGCGCCGCCCGTCCCCGGTCGAAGGCGAACCGGTCGGATCCGAGGGCCGCCCCTCGCCACGGACTCCGGCGCGGACGCCGGTGGTTCCCCCGCCCAGGGCCCCTCCGTGGGCGAGCAGCCCCCGTCCAGAGCCTGGTCGTCCGCGAGTGGTCCAGCGTGTCGGACGCGTCCAGTAGCCCGGCGTCGTCCTCAATTGCCCGGGCCCCGGCTCTTCACCCGGCGTCGGTGGTCCCCCGCCGTGGGATCTCGGCGTCCTGGGCGGCACCGCGCAGCGGGTTCGGCGGGGCGTGGACGTGCAGACGTGGTCACCGGCGTGTAGCGGAGAGGGCGAGGGGCGAGCGGAATCCGTGCACCCCGGGAACACGCATGCCGCACAAGTGCTTTTTCGGACAACCCCCGGTGCACTGGTCGACAAGGCAACGGAGCAGCCGCGGCTTACGGTCGTCCACAACCGTACGAACAGTCAGATACAGGGGGCGGCGTGAGAATTCCTCTTTCCGATTCCGCGGATGCGTGCTCCATCCTCTTTCCCACGACAGTCCATGTCAGCGTGGCCGGCGAGGCGTGGGTACCGCTCCCCGCCGCACTCCGTTACGACACGGCCGACCCGTATGCCGTGCGTCTGTCCATGGGCGCCCCCGCGGCCCGTTCCGTCGACTGGGTCTTCGCCCGGTCGCTGCTCGCGGACGGACTCCACCGGCCCACGGGCATCGGAGACGTGGTGGTCATCCCGCGGCACCGCCGCCGTCCGGAATCGGTCCGCATCCTCGTCAGGACCCGCACCGGGGCGGCGCTCCTCGCGGTCCACACCCTCGTGGTCAGGGACTTCCTGCGCCGGTCCGAGGCGCTGGTGCCGCCGGGCACCGAGCACCATCACATCGATCTGGACCGCGTCATCGGCCGGCTCACGGCCGGCCACGAGTGAGACGCCGCCCCGCGCGATCCGGGTGAGGGCCTACCGGCACAGCGGGGGTCAGGCCGCGTGCAGGACGGTGTACAGGGTGTCCGTCACCTGCACCCGGGCCGCCTGGGAGGCGTGCGTGTCGCGAAGCAGGTCGAACAGCACGAATCCGTGGATCGTCCCGTGGTAGCGCATCGACACGACCGGGACCTCGGCTTCCCGCAGACGCGCCGCGTACGCCTCGCCCTCGTCGCGGAGCACGTCGGCCTCGGCGATGAGGACGAGGGCCGGCGGCAGGCCGCGCAGCCGGCGCGACGGTGCGCGCAGCGGGGAGACGGTGCCGTGCGCCCGGGTCTCCGGGTCCGGCGCGTACTGCTGCCAGTACTCGGACATGGCGGCCCGGGTCAGGAAGTACCCGTCCGCGAAGTCCCGGTAGGAAGGGGTGTCCATGGCCGCGTCGGTCACCGGGCAGACCAGCACCTGTTGGCGGAAGCTCGGCCCGCCGCGCTCCAGCGCCGCGATCGTCAGCGCGGCGGCCTGGTGAGCGCCCGCGCTGGCGCCGACGACCGCCATCCTGCTCCCGTCCAGCCGGCACTGCTCGCCGTGGCGGGCGATCCACCGGGCGACGGTGTGCGCCCGCTCGACGGCACCCGGATGCCGCGCGTCCTGCGGCACGTCGTACTCGGGGACGACCACGGCGGCGTCCGCACCCAGCACCAGGTCCCCCACCAGGTGCCGGTGCGCGTACGCGTCGGTCAGCATCCAGCCCAGCCCGTGCAGGTACAGCACCACCGGGAGGGGTTCGTCGCTGCCGGCCGGGCGGAGGATCCGCACCCGGATCCGGTTGCCGTCGCTTCCCGGCAGGGCGAGCCATTCCTCCTCGATGTCCGGCTCGTCCCGCCCGCCCCCGCTCCACAGGGCCGCCATGCGTGCCCTGGCCGCGGCCGCGTCGCCGGTCGAGGACGTGGGGCAGGCGTACGCCTCGGCGAAGGCCCGCGCCGGCCGTTCGAGGACCGGCGTCGCCCGCGAGGGCGGTACATCTTCTTCCAATGGAACTCCTGCGTGGGTGCGAAGCACGAACCGGCCGAGGAGCGGCAGCCCGCGCACGGCCGGGCGACCAGGCGCCAAGTGCCGGAAGCGGCTCGTCGGCACGCGGAACCCACCCTAGGCGTCCCCGGCGGGACACGGGCGGAGTCGCGGTACTCAGCCGTGCCGCTGAGTGCACACTTCGGCGGCCGTCCCGTCCTTCCGCTCCGCCTGCGGCGAAGGCGGTCATACGACCTGACGCCTCCTCGGTTCACCGGCGGAGACTTCACCAGGTGCGCGAGAGGCAGTGACCGTCCCCCTCCCGCGCACCCCGCATCGCTTCTGGACGGCTGGAGGGAGTTCCTCTTGAGCGCTCTACCCGCAACGGCCGTCTCCCCGGGCGCCAGGGCGTCCGGCAGCACCGTCGCGACCGTTTCACAGTGGCCGGCGCCCGTCCTGGGGCACACCCGGCAGAACGGGTCCGCGACGGGCCCGGTGTCGCTGCACCACTTCGGCTACCTGCGCCTGATCGTCTGTGAGACGGGAACGCTGTGCCTCACGCGTGGCGCGGGCTCGATCGCCCCGGACTCCGGGGACGCGATCGCCGTGATGATTCCGCGGCACGGGACCGTGCGGCTGGTCCAGGACGGCCGCGGCTCCCTCGTGGAGAGCGGACAGCTCGCGCTGATCGACCTGCGCCGGGCCTTCTCGGTCGAGCAACGGGAGCGCACCCGGTTGCTGTTCTTCCGTCTCCCGGCCCACGCCCTGCACCTCCCCGTGAGCACCCTGCGGACCGTCACCGCCCGCGCCCTCGCCCCGGCGGACGGGGTGGCCGCGCTGCTGGCGCCCCTCCTGCTGGGCCTGGAGGAGTCGGCCGCCCGTATGCCCGCCGCGGTGGGAGAGCGGCTCGGGGGCATCGTCACCGAGCTGGTGGCCGCCCTGGTCCAGGAGTGCACCGAGTCCGCCGTGGCAGGAGGCGAGTCCCCTCTGGCGGGACGCCGGCAGCTGATCGTCACGATCCGGGAGTACATCGACCGGCACCTCGAGGACCCCGAGCTGTCCACGGAGCGCATCGCCGCCGCGCATTTCATCTCGGTCCGCTATCTGCACCGCCTCTTCGAGGGCGAGGGCGTCACCGTGGGCAGGCTGATACTGCGTCGCCGGGTCGAGGAGTGCGCTCGCGAACTCGCGCGGCGCGCGCGGGTGAGCCGCTCGGTCTCCGTGGTGGCGTCCCGCTGGGGCTTCCGCAACGCCGCCCACTTCAGCCGCGCCTTGCGGGCCGTCTACGGATGTTCGCCGCAGGAGTGGCGGCGAGAGGCCGGGGTCCGGCCCGGCGCGGCTGTCTGAGGCCGCACGCGCAGGTCCCGTCGCCCTCCTTCCGGGCGACGGGACTCTCGCGCGCCGACGCTCAGCCGTCCGCGTTGCCGGGCGCCCCGGACAGCCGGGCCCGGTCGTCCCGCCAGTCGCTGGGCGCGACCCCGTACGCCGCACGGAAGCTGCGGCTGAAGTGGGTGGCGCTCGCGAACCCCCAGCGTCTGGCGACCGCGGCCACCGTGGTCCCGTTCGTGCCCGGGCGCCCCAGCTCCCGCCGCGCCTCCTCCAGCCGGCGGTGCTGGATCCATCGGCCGATCGTGGTGCCATGGCCCTCGAAGAGCTTGTGGAGGTAGCGGATCGAGATGTGCTGGGCCGCGGCGACCGTCGCGGGGGTCAGCTCCCGGTCCCACAGGCGGGCGTCGACGTGGGAACGGATCTGCCCGACGAGTTTCTGCCGGTCCTGTCCGCGGTCCCGGGGGCCGGAGCCGGCGTCCTCGACGGCCAGCAGGGTCACCAGCTCGGCCACGCTGCCGGCCAGTTGGAGTGCCGTCCGCGGCGAGTACCCGGGCACCGCGCCGGCGAGTTGCCGCAGCAGCGGAACGAGCAGCGGCGCCACAGTGCCACCGGCGAACGGGGCCCGGTGGACGAGGGCCCGCGCCTGGCCGTCGGTGAGCGCCAGGGCGCGGCGCGGTATCCACACCAGGTGCAGTTCGAAACTCTCGGACGGGTGGAGGGCGAAGGGTTCTGCCGCGTCGCGCACGAAGAGTTCCCCGCTCCGGAGGCGTTCGGCCGCCTCCCCGCGGAGCAGGGCCGCCGTGCCGGAGGTCAGCAGGCCCAGCACCAGGCGCGGTTCGGCCGGATCGCCGCCCGCCTCGCAGACGAACGGCTGTGCCGCTCCCCGGACCGTGCTCACCTGGAGGAAGCCGAGTGCGGTGCGGGTGGCGGCTGGTGTGGGCGGCGGGCTCATGGGACCCCCTGGTCGAAGCGTTCATACAGGTGCCGGGGGCGGTCCGGCGCCGGGATCGCACACGCCGCGCGGTCCCCGGTCCTCACCCTGGGGGACCGCGGTGGGAAGCAGAAGGGCGTTCGTCCGTCTTCGCGGACCGGGGCAAGGATCGTGCACGCCGAGGCATCACGGCGGTGTCACGCTGCCCGGGCGGCACGAGAAGGGAACATGCGTGGACAGCGGCCCGGGCGACACGGCACTGGTCGGGCCGCGGCACGAGCGCACGCTGCTGGAGCGATCCCTGGAGAGGGCACGGTCCGCGGCGGGCGGCTCGGCGACGGTGCTGGGCGGCGACGCCGGCATCGGGAAGACCGCGCTGCTGGACCGGACGGCCGCACGCGCCGGGCGCAGCGGCTTCACCGTTGTGCGGGCCGGGGCGGCGAGGCGGAGACCGGCATCGCCTTCGGAGCGCTGCACCAGGTACTCGGCCCCTGCCGGAGAAGACCCGCGCGCTGCCCCGGCGGCAGCGGGCCGCACTGGAGCGGGCGTCGGGGCCGCGCGAGGGGCTGGGCTCGGGCGGTTTCATGGCCGGCGCATCCGCACCGGCCCTGCCGGTGAAGGAGACGCGCCGGCGTCCCGCGCTCATCCCGATGGACGACCTGCACTGGGTGGACTCCTCCAGCACCGCCGTCCTCCTCTTCCTGCACCGGCGGATCACCGGGCTGCGGGGTACGACGGCGTACGCGGTGCCGGGCGCCGACCGGTGGGTCCTCGATGTGGCCCGGCTGCGGGTGGCCCACGGTTCCCGGCTGCGCCCCCCCTGGGGCGGCGGGCCGAGACGGAGGAGCTGCTGCACGCTGCGTTGCGCACCTTCCGCGGGCTGCGGACCGCGCCGTGGGCACGGCAGTGCCGGGCCGCACCGGGCGCTGCGGACGGCGTCGCGGAGGCCACGGCGGCCGGGGCCGACGCGCTCACCGCCCAGGAGCTGCGTATCGCCCGGCTGGTGGCCACCGGGCTGACGAACAAGGAAGTCGGCACCGCCCTGCACCTGTCCCCGCGGGTCTCGTCGAGCAACGGCCGGAGCACCTGGTGCGGCGCGGCGAACGGCAGGCCCGACTCCGCCTCGGCGCCGGTCATGCGCAGCACGCGCAGGCCCGCGCGCCGAGCCGCCGCCTCGGCCACCTTCAGCAGCGCGGCCGTGCCGGGATCGCCGCGCAGCAGGACGGACGTGCCGGTGGAGCGGATGTCCGCCAGCGCCGAGCCGATGACCGCGATGTGCGCGTCCCGTCCGGTCAGGGCGTGTCCGGCCCCGCGGTCCTCGGGCATGGTCACCGCCTTCATGTTCTCGTCTGTCCCGCCCCTCCGGCGGCCGTGGCACCGGTGCCGTTTCCCCGGGTCGGCCGCCCGGCGGACCAGACGGTGAGCTCTGCGGCGCCGCCGTGGGAGTCAGCCGCCGTCACCGGGCCGAAGGGGGCTCACCTGGGGAACCGATGCCTTGCCCGTGTCGGAGACCTCTGCGCCGCTCCAGCGGACTCTGCTCGACTCCGTCTCGCCGGGCGGGGTGACGAGCAGGGCGGCCGGCGTCACGGTGGTGACCCCGGAGACCGCGGGATTGGTGAAGGACAGCGCCGACCAGGCGCTCGCTCCGGGGGCGAGCGTCACGACATGCGCGTCCTTCCCGCCGGTCCGCTCGGGGTCCGGGGTGACGGCCTGGCCGGCGTCGTCGACGAAGGCGAGCCCTGGGAAGCCGTACACCGTGCAGGTGCGGTGGGAGCCGTTCGTCAGGACGACGGCGAAGTTCTCCTGTCCGGCTCCGGGGTGGTTCGGTCCGACGGACGCCCGCAACTCGGTGCTGCGGCACCGGGGTCCTGCCGGAGCCGGGGCAGCGGATGACTCTGCGGCCGTGCCGCCGGTGGACGGGGTGGGCGTCGATCCGCTCGGGGGGTCCGCGGTCGCGCCGTTCCCGGCGCCCGGGTCTGTGGCCCCCGGCGGCTTTCCCGCGTCGTTCGTGGCGGGGCCGCCGCCCGTCGTGGCACTCCCGCAGCCGGTCAGTACGGCTGCGAGCGCGGCGCAGCAGGCGACGGCGGCCTTGGCTCCGCGATGCGTCATGTCTTTCCTTCCGTGGTCCGCCGGCCGGCGTCTACCGACGTCGCAGCAGGTACTTGTGCTGTCCGGACAGCACGAGTTCGCCGCGCTGGTTGTGGATGGTGGCCTCGGTGACGACGATCCCGTTGTCACCCTTCGGCTCCAGACCGGTGATGGTGAGCTGGGGGTACAGCGTGTCGCCGGAGTGGACCTCGCCCAGGAAGGTGCAGGAGACCTCCAGGAAGCTGACGAAGACCTCGCCGATGAAGTGCGGGAACAGGGTGGCCCCCGGCGCGGTGAAGGCGAGCACCTGAAGGCCGTGCACCACGGGCGCGGGATGTCCGCGCCTGCGCGCCCACTCGGCGTCGTAGTGCACCGGGTGGTTGTCCGCGGACACCGTCTGGAAGGCCGCGGCGTGGGCGTCCGTCAGGGTGCGGCTGGGGGCCCGGAAGACCTCACCGACGCGCAGGTCCCAGAACGTCCGGGCCGGAACGACCAGGAACGCGTCGGGGTCGAACCCGGCCACCGCGGCGCCGGCCGGTGACTCGGTGCCCTGCTCCTCCATCACTCGGCCCTCTCGATGCGGGCGGTGAGCAGGTTGGGGTCGTTGTCGGTGAAGTAGGCGCCGCTGGCGACGTAGACCGTGCTCCCCCGCACGGCGAGGGAGGTCGGGCCCTGCAGCCCGTCGGCGGCGGTCAGCACCGTCGTGTGACTGCCGTCCGGCCTGACCGAACTGACCTCGTTGTCCGCGTTGATCGCGGCCAGCAGGGTGTCCCCGGTGCCGGTGAAGGCGAAGTCGTCGATATCGGCGAGGCCGGTGGCACGCGTCTCGACGGGGCCGGCGACGCCGTGGCAGTCGATCGGTATGCGCAGCACGGTGCCCCGGTCCAGGTTGGACACCCAGGCCGCACCGCCGTGGATCTTGATGCCGTTGGCGCCGAGGAACCCGGTGGGCTCCAGCTCGGGCGCCCTCGCCCACTTCACCGGCGTGCCCCCGCCCACCGGCACGCGCCAGAGGGTGCCCAGGGCCGAGTCGGCCACGTACAGCCGGCCGCTGTGCCGGTCGAGGGCCAGGCCGTTGGGCAGGCTGTCGGCCGGGAGCGCGGCGATGCGCTGCGGGGTGCCGCCGGGACGCAGCCGCCATACGCCGGTCAGGTCGCTGGTGCCGGTGGCGTACAGGAAGTACAGGGTGCGGTCGTCGGTGCGGACGATGCCGCCGAGGAACGGCTCGGACAGGACGGGGGTGCGGGCCCCGGCCGGCGGCGCCGGCAGGGTCGCGAGAACACGCACCTCGCCGTCGGGGCTGATCCTGGCGACCTGGCGGCTGAAGGCGAAGGTCACGTCGGCGGCGCCGCCGGGCTCCAGAGTGATGTTCTCCGGCCGTTGCCCCTCGGCCATGTCCAGATGCGCCACGACACGCACGTCCGGCGACGCGGTGGTGGTCGCGGCGGCCGGGCCTCCGGCAGTCAGCGCGAGCGCCGTGGCCGCGGCCACGGCCACGGCCAGGCGGCCGGCTCCCGCCCCGGTCATGCTTCCAGGCAATGCGTTTCCCTTCCGTCCTTCTGGTTCACGTTCGGCTGGTACGTCGCGCCGGTTCCGGCGGTTTCGATCGATCCTCGCCCAGTCCGGTCACAGGAAGGGGCCCCGCGAGGGTTCAGTGCACTGGCGGTACAGGACTTGTGCACCCCGCGCCTGGGGGGAACGGATCCCGGCCGGTCTCGGCGAAGTGTGAGCCTGCGCGGGAGGGAGTGCCGCCGAGCACCGAGCCCTCGGACTCCGAAGCCGGCACCGTGTTCGGCGGCCGCCCGCCCGGACTGCCGGCCGGCCGGAGCGACCGGTCCCCTGCTGGTGGTGTGCGCGTGTTGCCGGGCTCCAGGACCCACCGCACGCGGCAGAGGGCGGACTCGCCGTCGTCGGGATCGCGTACGTGGCCTCGACGACGAGGCCGGCCGGGACCTGGCGGATCATCACTCGTTACGAGGGTCCGCGCTGCCACCGGGCAGGCTGCTCGCCGGGTTCGGCCGCCAGCGGCGAAGCCGGGCCGGTGCCGTCGGTGTCGCCCCGGGAACCGGCTCGCAGTCCGAGCCGGCATGGAGCGGGTGCCACCCGGAGTCCCTCGTCCGGCGCGGCAGCGCTTCGGGCCGCGCCTGCCGTTCCTGGTCAAGCTCCTGACGGCCGACTCCCCCCCCCCGTCGAAGGCTTCCGGCTCTCCCGCCTGGTGCTGGGCTCGGGGAACAGCGCACGCGCGAGCCGGACGGTCCGGCGCTGCCCGGATCCCGGCCCCAGGTCCTGGTCTGCACCGCCGACGAGATCCGTGTCACCGGTCCGCAGCGCGAGGTCGCGCTCACCGGGGGTGCGTCCGCCTATGTGCCTGCCGGGGAAAGGGTCGCCGTGTCGGGCGAGGGAACGGTTTTCCGGGCCACCACCGGGGACCAGAAGGCCGACGCCCAGCGGGCTCACGACTGAACTCGAACTAAACTTAACCGGTTTTGTCACCATGGTTGAACGGGCGGACCGATCGCCCTAGCCTCTCTCCCAGTCGCCGATCGTGAGGCCCGACCGAGCCGCCGTTTTCCTTGGCGAGGTCGGTGAACGGTCTCCATTCGCGATTTACGTCCCGCCGACCGGTGAGCCGCTGACCACCCTCCGGACGGCGGAATGCCATATCGGCTCGCGCATTTCGCTCTTCCGGCGCACCGCCGGGGCCGGCGCGGGCCGGTGGTCCGGTCACACGCTGAACGGCAGTGCTGTGCGCGCCGGCGCGGGTCGCGCCGACGGCACGCACCATCTTCCTGGGAGCAGTGAATGAGAAGAAAACTGGCCACCGCGGCGGGAGCGTTGCTGGCCTTGGCGGCTTCGATACTGGCCGCACCGGCCCCGGCTCAGGCGGACACCCGAGCCACGGCGGGGTTCCACGTCACCGACGGGCGGCTGCTGGACGCGAACGGCAAGGAGTTCGTCCTGCGTGGCGTGAACCACGCCCACGCCTGGTACCCCACCAGGACGACGCAGGCGTTGAAGGACATCAAGGCGCTGGGCGCGAACTCCGTGCGCGTCGTCCTCGCCACCGGTGACCGCTGGACCAGGAACGACACCGCCGACGTCTCAGCCGTCGTCGCTCAGTGCAGGCAGAACCGGCTCGTCTGCGTCCTGGAGGCACACGACACCACCGGCTACGGGGAACAGGACGGGGCCGTCTCCCTCTCTCGCGCCGTCGACTACTGGACGAGCGTCAAGGACGCGGTGCAGGGTCAGGAAAAGTACGTCATCCTGAACATCGGCAACGAGCCGTACGGGAATTCTGGTTACTCGGCCTGGACTTCCGACACCGAGAACGCCATCGCCCGCATGCGCGCCGCCGGATTCCACCACATGCTCATGGTGGACGCCCCCAACTGGGGTCAGGACTGGTCCTTCACCATGCGCGACCACGCACCGGAGGTATTCGCCTCCGATCCCGAACACAACACCGTTTTCTCGATCCACATGTACGGCGTGTTCAACACCGCCGAGAAGGTCCAGAGCTACCTTTCCCGGTTCACCTCGCAGCATCTTCCCATCGTCGTCGGGGAATTCGGCAACATGCACTCGGACGGCGACCCGGACGAGGACGCCATCATGTCCACCGCCCAGCAGTCGGGCGTGGGCTACCTCGGCTGGTCCTGGAGCGGCAACGGCGGCGGCGTCGAATACCTGGACATGGCGACGGGCTTCGACGCCTCCCGGCTCACCGCCTGGGGGCAGCGGATCTTCACCGGCCCCAACGGCATCCGGCAGACCGCCAAGGAGGCCACCGTCTTCACCGACACCGGTTCCCCCGGCGGCAGTTGCGCGGTCGACTACCGGCTGAGCGACTGGGGCAACTGGTTCAACGCGGACGTCACCATCCGCAACACCGGCACGACCGCCGTCAAGAGCTGGCAGCTCGCCTTCGCCTTCCCCGGTGGCCAGCGGCTCAACTCGGTGTGGAACGCCAGAGCCGTGCAGCAGGGCAGTGAGGTCCGGGTGAGCGACGAGTCCTGGACGGAGACGATACCGGCCGGTGGCACAGTCAGCTTCGGCTTCAACGGCTCCTCGGCCAACGGCACCAACGGCGTCCCGGCCGCCTTCAGTCTCAACGGCGCGACCTGCGCGAGGAGCTGACACGCTCCCCGGCATACCTGATGAGGGCCGCGTCCACGGGGGACGCGGCCCTCGGACGTCGTCAGGACGGGCCCGCCTTCGGCGCCGGCGCGGTGGAGCCGCGCGGGATCGGTGACGACGTCGGCACCTGGCGCCCGCCCGTGCGCGAAGTCGACCAGGACGGCGCCGGCGATCATCCGGCCTCTCCACCACTCCTTGCAGAGGGCGATCTCCTCGCCGTAGAGGGCGATCTCCTCGTCGAGGTCGCGCGCCAGCCGCAGCAGCAGCGAGCAGGACCGCTCCGCCAGGACGCTCTCGGTGCGTCGGCAAGGGACGGCCCGGAACCGACTCGCACGCGGTGAAGCAGCGGCACCCGGGGCCAGCGCCCCTCTCGCACCGCCTCCGCCCAGGCTGCCCCGTCACTCACTAGCGCGGTCGAGGTGCGTGCACCCGCGTCGCGCCGTGATCAGCCTGCTTCAGTCAAGGCGGCATGCGCGGCGGCGAGGATCTCCTCGGAGAGCGGGGAGCCCTTGGTGGCCCGGGACAGGACCAGCGCACCGAACAGGGTGCAGAGACGGACGATGCCGTCCTGGTCGTCACCGGCCAGGAAATCGGCGAAGTCGGCCACTCCCTCGGCGTAGACGCGACGGGCCTCGCGCCCACCGCCGTCGCGCGCGACATCTGTCGCGAGCGCGGCGACCGGACAGCCGTCCGCCGGGTCGTCGCGATGGTCGACGGAGAGGTAGGCGTCGATCAGCGCCTGCTGGGCGGCAGCGCGCCGCCCGTCGTGCCGCTCGAGCCCGGCGCCGTGGCGTTGCGCGAGCTCGGCGAAGGCGTAGGCGGTGGCCTCGTCGACCAGGGCGTCCTTGGAGGCGAACTGCTTGTAGAAGGCGCCGTGGGTCAGGCCGGCCGCCTTCATCAGGTCGGCGACGCTGACCTGCACACCCCGCTCCCGGAACAGCCGGGACGCGGTGTCCACCACCCGCCTGCGGTTCTCCTCCGCCTGCGCCTGCGATACGCGGCCCATGACCACCTCCCATTTGGATGTCGACTGGCATCTATCCTAGACCCGTGTTTAGATTATGTTCATCATCTAAATGGTCGCGGGCGGCCGACTCGCCCGCCACGAACCAGGAGCGAACATGGAACTGAAGAAGGCGGTCGCAGTCGTCACCGGCGCCAACCGGGGCTTGGGGCGGCACTTGGCCATCCAGCTGGTCGAGCGCGGCGCGAAGGTGTACGGCGCGGCCCGGCGCCCCGAGACGGTCGACGTGCCGGGCGTCATCCCGCTGCGGCTGGACGTCACGGACGAGGTGTCGATACGAGAGGCCGCCCGCGTGGCGTCCGACGCGACACTGCTGATCAACAACGCGGGCATCTCCACCGGCGCGACGCTGATGGGAGGCGACGTGGCCGAGGTGCGCCGGGAGATGGAGACCAACTTCTTCGGCCCGCTCGCCGCGACCCGCGCCTTCGCCCCGGTGATCGAGGGCAACGGCGGCGGCGCCGTACTCAACGTCCTGTCCGCGCTGTCCTGGTTGCACCCGGCAGGACTCGGCTCCTACGCCGCGTCCAAGGCCGCCGCCTGGGCGCTGAGCGACGCGACCCGTGAGGAGCTGGCACCGCGCGGGATCACCGTCTCGGCCCTGCACGTCGGCTACATGGACACCGACATGGCCGCCGACGTGCCCGCCGACCAGAAGGTCGCCGCCGCCGACGTCGCGGCCCAGACCCTGCGCGGCATCGAGACCGGTCTGCCCGAGATCCTCGCCGACGAGGTCAGCCGGTACGTCAAGCAGAACCTGTCCGCGGCACCGCGGCCGAACGCGGTCTGACGCTCACCCCACCCTCGGCCCGCCCCCCTCACACTCCGCGGGAAAAGGACACCCCATACGCTGCACGACGTTCGGCCGCCGGACCGGACTGCGCGTGTCCGAGTACGCGCTCGGCACCGCGAACTTCTGCACCGGCTGGGGCGCCTGCGCCGAGCCCGACGAGGCCCGGCGGAGTCGGTGGACCGTCATGAAACGTCGAGGCCAACGCGCTGCTCACCGGGCCCGCCAAGTCGACTGACCCGCTCCGTCTGATCCAGGACGGCCACCTCACACTCCGTCAGGGACAGCGCCGGACGAGCGTCAGGACAATTCCCGAACCCGTCCCTTGCGGAATCGAGGCAGAGCGTCCCCGACCACGCTCCCCGCAGCGAACCCGCAGGTGAGACACGAATCGGGGAACCTGCAGCACGCCCCACACGGTGGGCCATGGAGAACAGGTCGAGGAAGCACCGACGATCCTCGGAAATCGCAAGAAACAGCAGGTCAGAGTTTCTTCGCCGCAGGCTCCAAAATAGCCACGCACTCCACATGATGCGTCATCGGAAACATGTTGCCCCGAATGCACGAGGTAAAAACAGCAGGTCAGAGGGGCTTTCGGGTCCCGAATGAGGGCCAGCGGGCGCCCGGAGCGTCAAATGAGCGTCACGGCCGTACGCCGGTTCGGCACGGACAAGTGGCGTGGCATGGCTACCCGCAGTACGGCAGCACTCCCCCGGTACTACGGAGCCTGACGCGGTGCAGTCGTGTCGGTGCGCCCACTGTGGACGCGCCGCGCGTCAGTCGGCGGGGGGCTCTGTCCCCTGCATGTCGTGATCGATTCCAGCATGCAGGGTGCGGCCGCCCGACGGGATCACCTCGACGAGGCGTTCCTCCTCCGCTTGGGATAGATCCGTGAAGAGTCGAATGGACGTGTTCACGAGCTCCAGTAGGGGGACACTGCCGCGGGGTGGTTTTACCGAGGCGGTCCGGGTGGAGAAGTTGTACCTCACCGGTAGGCCACTTGGCGGCAGGGCTGCTTCGAGTGTCTTGACCAGGGTTCCAGGTCCCAGAGATTCACTGAGGCGGCGGAGACGGTCCCCATGCAAGGCGCCCACCTCTCCTTCGTACGCCACCTTCCCACCACCGTTGACCAGTGTGATGGCCTTGAGGCTCAGCCCTAGAAGCGGCAGACGATTGCCGACCTCGTCGAGGGCCGGCAGTTCGTACGCCGCTCGTGGCGCCGACGATGTCAGGTGCTCGACCTTCTGTGCGAGCGTGACAACGAAGCCGGGCGCGTCGAAACTGAGGACTCCCTCACCCGTAGTCCAGTGCAGGGGGGCGGCGTCACGACGAGCGGCGACAGAGGAAGGGGCTACGCCACAAACCCGGGCGTTCCATGTGCTCAGCGCGGCGCGCATGAGGTGCTGGAGATTGTCGGTGGCGGTGATCCTGCCGTGCCGCAGCAGATCGGTCAGAGTGATCTCATTGGCGATACGGCTCCAGAAGTTCCCATCAGGGATCTCCTGGCCTTCGAGGAGGTAATCGAGGGACAACTCGTCCAGTTGCTGCGGATACCTGGGAGCGCGTTCGAGTGCGGCTACCGGTGCACCACTAGCGCGCCATAAGGTACCCAAGAAGGCCGTCAGGCGGCGCGCGATCGGTGGGGACAGCGTGTCCGAGGCAAACGCAAGCGCGTCCTCAGTCCCCTCACGCTCACCGCGGCGGGCTGCCTGCGCGCCGGTCGTCATGGCACGGGCCAGCCGGGACACGGAGCGCTCGTCAAGGAGGCCCTGGCCCCCTTCAATGACGGTGTTCGCGATCAGACGCCTCAACGCAGCGTCGGCCGATTCGCCAGCGGTCAGCTCCGCGAAAGCCGCCAAGTCCAAGACCAGGGTGTGGTGGTCGATCGCGAGCGAATCCAGGGCGCGGGCATCGAAGGACGGGCGGAGAGCGCCGAGCGCCAGAACAATGGGCCGGTCCTGGCGAGCAAGGCGCCTGATGTCGAACTCGAGCTCGTCCGCGTCCGTCGTGCTGCGCAGGTAGACGTATCGGTCGCTGAGGTCGTCGTCGTGCGGCCATCGCATGACCAGGTCCGGCATGTGGGTGTGGTTGTAATATCCGGTGCGCCTGGTCCGGATCTGCGGATTGATCTGCCGAAGGTGCTGTTCGAGGACTCGTTTGATCTCGGCGAACGAGCGGTACGGGTCGTCCGCCTCGAGTGCCTCCGCGATCGACGATGCGACGGCGTTCACCACTCCCCCTTTAGGGTCAGCTCGTGCGCCAGGATGGCCCGCCACTCGGTGAGGGGCAGCAAACCCTCCTGCTTCTCTGACAGGACGATGCGCCACACGCGCTCGGACACGCTCTGGACCGCGTTCGCGTCGATCCTCTTCCTGGCCTCGTCCTCGGAGATGTCACCGAAGATGCGTTGCCGGTGTTGGACGACAGCGGACTCGATCCTTTGCGGCTCGTGTAGTTGCGACCAACTGTTCACATTGAAGGGGGCCCAGGTGATCCACATGTAGTGATCACCGAAGAGGTACTTCTCCTGGTGCGCGACGTAGCACTTGGCGAGGAACTCGACGAAGTGAGTGCCCTGGTCCGCCGGCCCCTGATAGTGCTTGACCTCCGCGCAGAACTGGTCGCCATGGTACGGGGCGCCCCGCATCGACCCGCCCAGGTCGAAGGAGAAGGTCTGTCCGCCCTCCGGCCAGGCGAGTGTCAGTTTCCTCGCCCAGGCGTCCGAGTCCGTGTTCGCGAAGGCCCCACAGATCCGCATCGTGCCCTCGAGGTAGAGCTTGGCTCTCTTCGCTCCCGTGATTCCCTTTAAGTGGGCGTCCTCTCCAACCACGGTGAGAGTCTAAGCGCCGCGGAGGGGCGGCGGCTGATGGCCGCACTAGCGGGTGGTCCACGATCCAGAGCAGGGGAGTGCTGTGCAGACAACCTGGCGGTGCCGCGAAGGAACGGAGCGGACCACAGGATCCAGGCAGGCAGGGCGACAGCCTTTGCTCAGGCGGCAAATGACCGCACCAGAGCGCCGCACGTGTGTTGTGCTCCTTCTCCCTGAGTCGTCAGGCGACGATCACACAGACGAGAAGGAGGGAGAGCCCGTACAGGGCTATAGCGAGGTGCAGCCCTACCCACAGGCGGTGAAGCCGAATGCGGTGCAGCCGGGGAAACTCGCGGTAGTGCGCCCCGCGTGCTCGGGCGAGCTCTTCATCGGACCCCAGTACGCCCCGGGCCGCCAGGTCTCGGGTCAACGCTCGTGCCTGGGTGAGGTGGTAGGAGGCGCGCTCGTAGTACTTGGCCACGGCCACAGCCCCGTAGACTCCAGTCGTCGCGACGAAGAGGCACAAAGGCAGGACGTTCAGCGTGAACTTCTGCTGGACGATCAGACCGCTCAGGGCTGCCGTGACGATGAGCAGGAGGTTCGTCAATGTGGAGCGCTGGGTCTCACACTGCCGCAGTTGTTCGCGGTGCTCCTTCCAATATGCGCGTATCGCCTCTTCCGACGTCTCGGCCATCAAACCCCCAGTTGAATGCCGGCACCAGCCACCCGGTTCGCCTCGCAGCAGAACCCTCAGCAGTGGAGACACCGTAGCGTGAGGATCTTCATCAGCAGTGCCCGCAAGGGTCTGGAGGAGGAGCGTGACGCCCTTGACGGGCTGGTCCGCGCTCTCGGTCACACGCCGGTCCGGTTCGAGGACTTCTCAGCTCAGACCACGCCGAGCCGGGAAGCCTGCCTGAAAGCTCTGTCGACCGCCGACGCGTGCCTCTTCCTCCTAGGCCCGAACTACGGCCACGTGTTCCCCGAGACAGGGCAGTCAGCAACCCATGACGAATGGGTAGCAGCCCAGCAAGCAGGTATGCCCCGCCTCGTCTATCGCAAGCTGGACGTGACCTTCGAGCCCAGTCAGCACGAGTTCGTACGCGTAGTGGAGGCGTACGCCACCGGCGTATTCCGCGACAGCTTCCGCACGGCTGCGGACCTGCTCCCTAAGGTCGCCGGGAAGATCCGCGAGCTGGAGTCGGGCCCGTCCCCCCTGGCCTACGCCAAGCTGGCCCAGCCACCCACCCTGCACTGGACGCTCGAGGAGGGTACAGGCGGTCTGCAGACCGCCGGCGTGACCACCCTTTTGGAGTTGCACGTCCTACCGCTGGACTCTGCTGGTTACTCGACAAGGGAACTGGAGGCGCTCGGCCACTCGCTGCCGGGCCGTATGCGCCTCACCGGTATGGTCTCGGACGATGTCCCCCTCAGCTCTTCCCGGTCGCAGGGCCATATGGCCATCTCCATCCCGGCCAGTCGCCCCCGTTCGTGGGAAACGCCCCGTCCGGGCCAGCTCGTAGAGGTCCGCCTGTACAAGACGGGCCAGCTCTCCACCCGGGCTCTGCTCCCCCAGGACAGTATGGGGCCGATCCTCGATCCCAATGCCCTGCCCAAGCAGATCGCCGAACTGCTCAAGTTCAGCGGCGCGTTGGACATCATCAGGCAGGACCGCATCGTGGTGGCTGCTGGGGTGTCGGAGCCCGCCATGACCAGCATCGATACCTTCGACCCACGTCAGTCACGGCGCACAGCCAGTCTCGCCGGCTTCGGCAGGTCATTCGCCCTGCGTACCGAACCAGACGAGTCCGTCACCCTGGCGGCCCTGCAGACCGGAGCCGATGAAGTCGCCGAACATCTCGCGCGAGCACTGATCGCGCACCACCCCTCCGCTGCCTGAAGCCGCCTCGACACCAAACGGGCACGGGCCGCCGCCTGCTCCGGTTTGACGTGGCGCGCTGGGTGGCTACGCGCCCTTCGACCTATGCCGCCAAACGGCGTGCTCCAGTCCGCCCTTGTCGTGCCCGAGAAGCACGGCGGCTTCCTCATAGACAGCGCGCAACTGGTCGTACGGGAGGTCCGGAACGCCAGCATCGACGGCGAAGGCGCGCAGATGTACATCAACGGCCACGTGCGAACGGCCAACGAGATTGCCGATGTAGTCGACGCTCTTCGGCCCCACCCCCTTCACCGTGCGCAGAGCGGCGCGATTGTCCGGATGATGTAGCCACGTGCGGAGGTCCTCGCGGGTATCGACCCCATGGGCAGCGAGGAGGTCGGTGATGGAGTGGGCCGTCGCGACCTTCTGGGCGTGGTTGAACTTCATGGCCACGGCGAGGTCTTCCGTGGCGAGCCGGTGTTGGAAGCCGCGGACCGTTCTTGCATCAGGCCAGCTCAACTGCAGATCGAGGAGCCTCGGTCGGAGAGTCCTCTCGTACTTGCACCGGGGCTGGAAGCTGACGTCGCAGATGACAGCACCCATGTGGGTCCATCCGCCGGGCTGCGGAAACGGACCGCTGCCGAGTAGATGTTGAACGTGGTCGGCGAGCCGCCGGGCAGGGCTGGATGTGGGCATGGGCCAATGATGGCGCTGCGGACTGACAATCTGGTTGGAAAGTGCAAAACTCTGGAACGGATAGAGTGAGGGAGGTGCCGTTCCATCGCGCAGTCCCCTCCATGATGGGAAGGCTTCCCATTTCGGCTATCTGGCCTCCGTCGAAACCGGGGCAAGCCGGAAGACGCATTGAACCGTGTTGAACCCGATCACCTCCGCAACGAAGCGGAACTTGTTGCCAACTGCAACGGTTGCAGGGGTTTGCTGGCCAGTCAGGTGCAGGTCGCCGGTGTTGACGTCCTCGTACTTGAAGTTCGGGCCGTCCGTTGTCTGCGGTCCCTTGTCGCCTGGGCCGAGAAGGAAGTCGTAGCGGGTCTGATCATCCCCATAGGACGCCATGTGCCTGATTGACCCGTCGAAGGCGATCGACTGCCCCTCGTGCTTGGTTGCGAAGTTCACGTTCGCTTCGCTGCACGGGTCCGCCTTCAACAGCGCTGCGAACTCGCGATTGTTTTGCGCCGTGATCACCTCAGCGTCGGTCGGCTCATCTGCAGGGGGTGTAGTGGAAGGCTTCTCACCGATGGCCGTCGAACTGGGTGAGGCGCTCTTCTCCTTGTCTCCGTCGCCGAGCGCAACGCCAGTGACGATGATGGCAGCCAAGACCACGAGGACGGCAGCCCCCGCCCCGATCAGACGCCACGGTAGTGGCCTCTTCGGCCGACGAAAGTTGAGGGTGGTGCGAAGTCTGCCTGGGAGCTGTTCCACGAGCTCCCAGCCGTCCTTCTGCATCTTCGAGATGACCAAACCGTCGGTGCCCCGAACCGTCTGCACGACCTTGTACTCGTACTTGATCTCATTGGCCATGCGGCTCCCCGCCCCTGAAGCGAACTGGTCATTGCAACTGGGCGCGAGCATAGAGGACTCCGCGAGTAGCCCGGCATCAGGAACTGCCCGCTCACCACCGGCATTTGCAGCACGCCGCGATCCGGGCAGTGGCCTGCTTTTCAAACGCCTCCACCCCTGTCCTGCACGGACAGGGGTGGAGGAACGTTCATGCAGCTACAGTGAGCGGGGCTTCCATTCGCTCCCAGGCTCCCAGGACTGCCTTGTGAGCGTCCGGCTGCAGGTGGGCGTAGCGCTGCGTGGTCTGAAAGCTTTCATGGCCGAGGAGGTGCTGGACCTCGTAGAGCGAGACTCCCTGCTGCACCAGCCACGAGGCGCACGTGTGGCGCATGGAGTGCGGTGGGTAGTGCGGGACAAGCTGCTGCTCACCGTCGCCGTCAAAGTAGTAGGCGCCTTCTACAGCCGGCCACCAGGTCTGCCTCCGCCAGTTGCCGTCATCGAGGAGTCGCCCAGCCCTGCCCTTGGTGATGGTGGTAAACACCACCGCGTCACGGTCTAGCCCGTAGATGTGGCGCTCAAGTGCCTCCAGGACATGGGATGGCAGCGGAACTTCCCGGCGGCTCTTGGAACTCTTCGGGTACTCCTTGATGCCGCTCTTAGTGTTGACCTCCACCACGAACAGTCGCGAGCGACGCTGGTCGATGCGGTGTCGGTGAAGGCCGGAAAGTTCACCCCAGCGCAATCCGGTGTAGAAGCCGAGCAGGCACATCGTCCTCCAGGGGGACGGCAGTTCGTCCAGGATGCTCTGCGCCTGATCGAGTGTGAACCACTGCGGCGGTTTAACTGCGATCTTGGGCAGGTCGATGCTGCGGCAAGGACTCACCGTGATCACGTCGTCGCCGACGGCCGCGCGCATGATCGAGGACGTCAGGTTGTAGGCCCGCTTGATCGCGGCAGCACCCGTGCCCTTCTCGACCAGGGAGCGGACCCAGCTCTGAACGTCCATTCGGGTGATGGCGCGCATCTCCCAGTCCGCCCAGTAGGGCATGACGTGGTTCTTGATGCAGGAGGCGTCGCCTCGCATGGTGTGGCGCTCGACCACGCGGGCGCTCCACCAACGGTCGTGCCACTCGCGGAACGCGATTTCGCCGGCCCTCGGGTCGCGCATGCTTCCGTGGGCGAACTGGGTTTCCATCTCGATGCCCCAAGCTCGCGCCTGAGCCTTGAGAGGGAATGACTCACTGAACCGGTCTCCTGTCCGGTTGCGTACGGTCGCCTGCCACTTGCCGGACTTCAACTTGCGCAGGTACGCGGCACTACTCCTTTATTCCGGGGACGGTGAGGACCATGCTGACAGCCAAGGTCAGCGGCGGGCGGGCGGGAAAGGGACTGATCTGCTGGTAATGAACTCCTCCAAGCCGGATGCGGGGACACGGACGCGCGAGCGGCCCGTTCCGGTGCGCAGGTCGACGACCGGAAGTTCCCCGGCTGCAATGAAGCGGTAGACAGTGCGGCGATCGACGTCCAAGGCGGCGGCGACAGCGGGAATGGACATCAGACGGGCAGGCATGGTGAGTCCTTGAGAGTGGGATGTGAAAGAAGCCGACGCATCGGTTCAGCTGGCCTGTTGAGCAGGAAGAGGCATTGCCACCCCCAGGCGGAGGCGTACTGGTGATGCCAGAAGGTCGCAGGCCAGCGACGCTTTCGTTCTCCTCTCAGGCTCAAGCGCTGTCCTGCGTTCGGTGCGGCTCCACCGCCAAGCACAACCGACCGCGAACACCCTCAATGGTCGCCACGATCGCCGGTTTGGCTAACCGGCGATCGTGGTCTATGTTCCGGTCGCGCCAGGCAAGAAGACGACCATCGGCTGACACTCACGGCACCAACTGCACGTCTTAACCCCTGTTCTCCTGGTCTTTGACCGCTAGCTGTGTTCGCAGCGCCGCTGCCCCTTCCCTAAACAACACGACCCTTGCGGCCGCACCTTGTAACCGGTGGGCCATTCACCCGCCCACGTGCCTTCAAGGTCTTGTAGATTGACATAGCCCCGCGTGGCGTTCCAGCCTTTGGGCGTGCTTTCTCGTCTGCCGTGAGCGAATACTGAAAGCCGCAAGTCCCTTTAAGTCCCGGAACGCTTAGCAGGTGCGGGCTGCGGACCCTGTCTGGGGCGTTCTCGCTGCTGGCTACAGTTTTCCCCAGCCCGGGCAAAATGACCGCCCGGCCGTAGATCGACCCAGCCGAATGAGTAGGACCGTCGCAGGCCGTTTTGCCACCGACCTCATGCAAACAGTTTGCGCGTCAATCGGAGAAACGGTACTGGGAGGCAACGGCACGCATTTCCTTGGTTACGGCCCGGACGCCGTAGGTCATGAGGGGGTGCACGGCGCTTAGCTCGTGCCCGCAATCCCACACTCCAGATGCAGGCGTACGGAAGGGAACCACGCTTATCCCGTGGGCGGTGAAGGGAACCACACCGAGGTAGCGTGCACCGCCGGTACCGCAGAGGTAGCTCCGGGCCTGGGTGACCGCTGCGAGGTCGGCGAGTCGCTGCGACCGCTCAGAGCGGGCGGGCAAACGACTGCTGTACAGGATGCGGCCCTTCCAGCCCATCAGCCCGAGGAGCATCCGCGTGGATGCCTGGGCCACATCAGCAGTCTTGTCCGTTCGCCAGAACTCGTCGAGCACGGACTCCAATTCCTGCCGGAAGAGCGGCCAGTCAGTGGAGCTGCCGTAGTGCTGCGCGAGCATGTGCATGACTCGTCGACGCGAGCGTTCCGGGTCGACCAGAAGAGCATCCCGGATGAGGGTCGACCGACCATGAGGAAGGTGGGTAGGGATCGAGAGCCATTGACGTCGGCTTGGGTGGGACATGCTGGCCAGCCGGGCCCGGTGCTGGTAGTCGCGGCGGGCAAACTGGACGTCGTCGAGCACGATCCAGTAGTCCGCCGCGAACAGCTTGGCCAGGGTGTTCAGTCGCGGCAGGAAGTTCGGCTGATGGATCGCGCACAGCCCGCCGGGCGCGGGGAGGTCATGAGGCGATGAGTCTGCTGGTGAATCCGGCGCGGATAAGGGACTCGTACGCGGCATGTACGTCCTCCGGGACATGCTGCTCGATGGCGAACCCGAGCTTCGGGTACTCGATAAGACGCTGGAGGTCGCCGACGAGCATGTCGATGACGAGCTTCTCGTCACCGATGCTCTTGAGGTAGTCGTCGAACTCCATGGGCTCCGATGCGCAGGTCACCTCGACCTGGGGCCAGAGTTTGCGGGCGGTGGCGAAGGAGCGGCGCTCCATGTAGGGCTTGGAGACGAGCAGCACGGACTTCGGTGTGATACCGGCAGACGCGAGGACCTCGCGGGACAGGGTGATGTTCTGGCCAGTGTTGCCGGCGTTCGGCTCCACGAGGATCGCTCCATCCGGCACACCAAGGGCGAGGGCGTGCTCGCGGAAGTGCACGGCTTCCCCACGGGGGAATACCTTGGCTGTGGTCGGGCTGTTGCCGCCAGTGAACACGAGAGTGGGGAACAGGCCGGCGCGGTACAGCTCGGCGCTGAAGGCGGCCACGCCGAGGTCGTGACTGCCAAGCCCGATCGCGACGTCGACGGGGCCCACGTCGTGATGCATCTGGTGGAAGTCCCAGACCAGCTTGGCCTTGCTGATCTGCTCCTCGGTGATGGCCGGCTGGTTGTCGGTCACTCGCTTGTCTCCCTGGTCACCGTCGTGTGGGGCGGGCTGCCCCGTCGGCCGTCCTCCGGATGTCCGTGATGCTGCGGAGCTGGTGGCTCAGCCTGTACTGGGCTGCCTCCCTGGCAGCGTCGTCGAGGACGTGTAGCCCATCATCCAGGGTGGCGGGATCGGAGAGCAGGATGTGGCCATATGCGGTGTCCAGGCGTACCCGCTGCATGGGCGAGTCCGTGACGCCTGTACTGCGTGCAAGGTCGATGAGGCGTAGGGCGGCATCGAGGTTCCCGGAACCGCGGTGAGCGAGGGCCAGCTTCTGTTGCGCGACCGACCAATCCTCCTGTTCGGCGAGGTCCTCGAAGACGTGGACCGCTGCTTCCATAACGCTGACCGCATAGTCGTGGTTGCCGTCCTTGCTCAGAGCCGTGCCCACCCACAAACGAGCGCGGGCACGATCACGAGGGGACAATCGATCGTCGGCTGCCAGGTCCTCGTACTGGCGCGCCGCTGTCTCAAGTTCGCCGACCATCTCTGTGACGACGGCTAGGGAGAGATCGAGCTGAGCTACGCGGCGCGGAATCTCCAACTGTGTATAAAGCGAACGAGCGTTGGCGTATGCGCGCTGGGCCGAAAGAGGGCCTACGACGGCCCCTTGGTCTCGCATCAGGTCTCCCTGCAGCGCGGTGGAACGTGCCAGCAAGGACAAGCCCCGTTCATCCAGTTCCGAGGCTTTGTAGCGAGAGGTCCAGCGGTGCAGAAGTGCTTCTGCAAAGGGAAAGTTCTGGCGGGCAAGGGCCACCACTGCGCGCTCCAAGTCGTCGGCCCACGTCTCGTAGTCCCAGGCTCGTGGGCGGGGAATGGTGACGCGCCCGGTCGTTTCCGGAGGGGTGCACCCCTCGGCAAGTTTGGCGAGCTCTGTTTCGAAACGCACGTGGGTCTGCGCGTTCGCCTGGGCCAGCGCTGTATCCAAGATGGCCTGGCTCTCCGTATTGGGTCGCCGCTTGGCCAGAAACTTCTCCCAGTTACTGACGGTATTGACCGAGACGCCCAGTCTTTCGGCGAAGGCACGCACGCTCAAGCGGAGAGCCTTCCGGAGGGCAAGCGCCTCCAGGCCGGTCCATTCATGAACGGTCGCCACGTGCCACTCCTTTCCGTTGCCATCGAAGCACGCTGTGTCGCGTCAGGTGGACGGAAGTGGGACAGAAGTGGGACGGCCGTGGATTCCCTGACCACTCGGCCGCCATCAGGCTCGAAATGCCCCTCCGAAGACGGCCTGATGGACGGTCATGATCTTGGAACCCCTCACCGAACAGCGACACGTCACCGGTCCGCTCGTGTTCGGCTACCTGCGCCTGGTGCGGGTCTCACGTGCTCGTCAGCTGGCCCTGACGATGGCGATCAGCGACTACTGCCGTCGTCACGAGCTGACACTGGCCGGTGTCTACATGGAGCGTTGCTCTTCCACGCCGTACGCGTTCGTGGGCATGCTCGATGCCCTCACGGCCACTCGGTCCTATGGGGTCGTACTTCCCACCCCGTCGCACCTCGGCCCCAAGGCCATAGCGGCTGAACGGCGCAGTCAGCTGACCGAAACCGGCGCCCATCTGCTGCTGATCCGTGGTGAGCAGGCGGCTCCACCAGGCGAAGGCGCCCCATCCCTCGCCGCCGGAGGCACCGAGTGATGAGTGCCTGCCGGTACAGCCCTGCGCGACCGTGGTTGGCGCCTGCTCGGGCGGCTACGTCCCGGCCGGCCGCCAGCATCGCTTGCAGAGGGTGCCTCGAGTCAGCGCTCGGCGGCGTTCCTCCAGTAGTCCTTCAGCATCTCGCTGGGCCACGCGGGCTGGGTGACGTTGCCGCGCGGCAGGAACTCCTTGAAGACCGCCACCAGGTCCACCACCAGCGTGCCGTCGTCCGCATCGAGGTCGACGACGTGCAGGTCCCGTCCGTCGACACGGAGCAACCGCGGGAACGAGGTCGCGAGGCGAGCCGGACGCCGGTGGTTGTGGTGCACGAAGGTTCCCGTCGCCGGCCAGTCCGGGTTGTCCCGCGGGCTGCGCGCGTGGAGGGCAACGTCTTCAGGAGAGCCGAAGTTGAAGAACCAGGTGACCTGGAGGTGAGAGAACTCCTCGATCCCCTGCAGGGTCTCCTCGGGGAACTCCGGGCGCAGCCGAATGATCGACTCCACACCGCCCTTGAAGTCGTCGAGGCGCCCCTTGTGGCCCCCGACTACTTCGGCGATCACCGGCACCTCGATGGACTGTGTGGACACGGGTTCCCCCTTCTCCGCTCGCGGCACGGCGAGGCGGTCAGCCACAGCATGCCCGCCTTCACCACCATGGCGCCGTCAGGCTACTCGTTCGAGTACGGCCTTGGCGCGCTCGTCGATCTCCGCCGCCACGCTGATTCCCCGATTACGGAAAGGGGACAGCACCCGGCGCATGTTCACGGCTGCCTCGCGTGCTCTGCCCGACTGGACGCCCTCCATCGCGTCCAGGGCCTGTGCCCAGGTGTGGCAGGCGGCCTCCACGTTCCCCTTGCGGGCCTGCACGGTGCCCATGTAGCCCAACGTCACCGCGTGGGTCCGGCTGAAGGTGTCGGCCTTCCTGGTCAGCACGCTGTTGTTGAATTCTTGGAGCGCGCCGTCGAGATCGCCGAGCGTCCACAGGGTGCGGGCGGTCTCGTGGGCCAGGGAAGCCCGCTGGAAGAACCACACCCGACTCGGTTCCTCGTCGCCGACGTCCGCCGCAGCAAGGTCGTCCTCGGCCCGGAGAAGCGCTGCGATCGCGGCACGCTTCTGTCCGTCGGCGGCAAGGCTGCGTGCCTGCACCACTCCGAGCAGTGCCCGCTCGCGAGGGGTCGCGAGGGTGTACCGCTTACGCTCCACGGAAGCCGTGGCGAGGTCGACGGCAGCCCTCGGGTGGCCGAGGTCCGTTGCCTGGTGAGCCATCGCCCGCAAGATGTGGCCGGCGAGGGGAGCGTCGTCGGCTTCCGCCGCGAGCTTCAGGGCCAGAGTGAAGTAGCGACGCGCGGCCTCATGGCGGGAGGCGTCGAAGCTCATCCAGCCGGCGACGTACACCGCCTCGGAGGCAGCGGCGAGCAGGGCACGACGGGTGCCGTCGCTGGTGAATATCCCTCCCACATACCTGGCCACGTCGTCGACGAGGTACTGGTAGAGAGCCGTACGGCCGTCCATGCCGCCGTGGCGCTGGTCTCTTCGAGAGAAGAACTCCGTCATCTCACGCACAGCGCTGACTTCGGCGGCCCCGACCCTGCGGCTCGTCGCAGCGGGACGGGACTTTGCCCGTTGGGGAGCCTCATCCCACCACTGCGGTCCAGGCAGAACCAGGCCACCCACCGAGTAGGCGGCGCCGGCCAGCAATCGGCGGCGTTCGAGGTCCACGTCGCTTCTCCCAAGGTCTACCAGCGCAGTCAGCGTATCGACGTTCCACTCCGATGCCGCGACTGCATCCGCGCCCAGCACGGAGAACCCGATCTCAGCTGGTGTGATGGGGCGTTGCAGTCGCCGGGACAACGTCTCGCACAAGATAAGCGGCGCTCTGCCCGAGGGCTGCGTTCCCGCCACCCACATGGCGATGTGCGAGCGGCTGGTGCCCAACAATTCCTTTGCTCCCACCTCGGCCGCGACCCTCACGAAGGCAGCCGCCACTTTCTGCTGCGACCAGCCTGTTTCCGCGATCGCGTCGGCCAGCTTCACGTTCCGCTCGCGCGCCATCGTCTACCTCGGTTCACCAAAACGATCTTTGACGGGTTTGACGGCCCCGGCAGCCGCCGGGAGATACCGCCGCGATGTGATCCACGGTTCGCTCGTGGTCAACGAAACCACCAACTGCCTTTGTCCGGGAGGAAACCGGTGAAGACCAGCCACACGACTGGCGCCGATACCCGGACTGGGTCGGGCGACGGGCGCGCTCCCGCTCCGACGTCCGGCGTACGGCACCTCGACCACTCGCCGCCGGTGGCCGTACTCGTGCAGAACCTCCGCCCCTTCGACCACTCCGACAAGACCGCCGATCGAGTCCTCCGCGGGCTCAAGCACCAGTTGTGAGAAGGTGAGCATGGACCGAATCGAAAGTCTGGGCAGTGTGATCAGCACTCCCGAACGGAAGAAAAGCCTGACGCTCGCCGCCAACGACAGGGCCCCGGGCAAGGCACGGTCTTTCACCCGGGAAGCGCTGACGGCGTGGGGGGTGGAAGACCTTCTGGACCAGGCTGTACTGATCGTCAGCGAGCTCACCACCAACGCCGAGCGGCACGGCCGAACTCCGGGCGTCAGCCTGAGCCTTCCGTCCAGGGTGGAAGGCGAGCCCGTCGAAGAGATCACGCTGACGTTAGCCCTGCAGGCCGGTGTTGTGGGGATCGAGGTCGAAGACAACTCCCCTGAGCCCCCAGTGCCTCAGATCGCCTCGCTCTATGCCACCAGCGGACGGGGCCTACACCTCGTGTCGGCAGCGGCCGACGCCTGGGCTGCCTGCCCCAAGGAAGACGGACGCGGCAAGAGAGTGATCGCTCTCGTGAGGCGCACCGAGTCGCCCTTCACCTCCCAACCCCCTTCCCTTGGAGATCCCTGATGTCATCCCGGCCTACTTCCTCACCCGCGCCGACCTCCGGCGGAACGAGGCGGGGCTTCGACGCCGATGCCGTACGTGTGCTGCTGCTGGACCTGGACGGCGTGCTCGTCGACACCCGCCCGGTCATGGAGCGCGCGTGGCGTCAGGTCCGTAAAGACCACGGCCTCGACGTGCCGTTCGGGGAGTACGAGCGTCACCTGGGTCGGCCCTTCGCCGACATCATGCAGCAGCTCGGGCTCGCTGACGCCGAGCCGATCCACCAGACCTACTCCAAGGCGTCGACGGCCGCCTCTCACCTTGCCCGACAGTTCGACGGCGTCATGGAGGTCCTGCATGCCTTCGCCGCTGCCGACTGGCGCCTGGGGATTGTCACGTCCAAGCCGTTGTCGCGAGCCGCCCCTCTCCTGGCTCAGCTCGGCGTCCCGTTCGGCACGGTGCGCACGCCGAACGGGGTGGGGCGGGGGAAACCCGCGCCAGACCCGATCCTGCTCGCCCTGATCGACCTGGGTGCCGACCCGGCCGATGCGCTGTACGTCGGCGACATGGCGGTCGACCAGGAGGCAGCCCGTCGCGCTGGCGTCTCGTACGTGCATGCGGGCTGGGGCTACGGCACCCCGAGCCCCCCGGCCCCCGTCGTCGCCGCATCGCCGAAGGACCTGCTGCGGCTCATGGACACCGGGCCGATCCTCGAAGGGAGCCTTGTATGACGCCGACCAAGTGCAGCGCCTTGGGCATCGCCCGCGTCGACTCCGATGGCAAGCCCCTGTGGGCGCTGGTCGGCGAGGGCGCGCTCGCGACCATGAAGTCCGACCGGATCACCACGTCCGAACTGGAGGCCCTGCCCTTCGACCCGCGCGACGCGGAAGCAGGGGTCGACCATGTGATGGAGGCCCTCGAAGCGTACGGCGCCGACCTTGCGAGGACGCCGGGTGGCGCGGGGTGGCTGTACGTCCAGCACGTGCCGGCGCGGCGCCTGGTGGCACAGGTCGTACGTAAGCTGGCGGCGCTCAGCGCGTGGGAGCCGTTCGCCAAGGCCCCAGGTCCGCTGAGACTCGCGCCCTACGAAGGACTCGTCGGGCTGCGGTCGAGCAGCTCCCGCGAGTACCGGGCGTACACGGTCACCTGGTCGGGCATCGCTTACCTGCTCGGAGCCGCAGCCCCTCACAACCCCCTCCGATCCGCGCAGTTACGCAACCTCCCTCATGCCCCGACGGTCGCATCGGTGCCGAGCCCGGCTCCCTCGGAGCTTCCAGTGAGCGAGGTGGTGGCGCTGTCGTGGTCGTCCCGTCACGCGGCCACTCTGCTGCCAGTGCTGGAGGAGCTGGCCAGGAACGGGCGCCCCAGCCTCGTGGTGGACTTGGCGACCGACCCGGCGGAGCGGTGCCCGGCTTCGGGGGTCGCGGGGGTGAACCTGTGCTCGCCTCCGCCCAGTCTCTTCGACCTCTCCGGCGCCGTGGACGGGCTGAAGCCGCAGGATGACGGCCACGTCGTTCGAGTCGACGAGCACGAGGTTCAACTGGCGCGAGTGCTCCGCCTCGTATCCGTTCTGTTGGAGACGAGCGGCGGGTGCACCCAGCCGTCTTGGCGATCCGTGGTCCTGGCGGAGACATGGTTGGACGACGTTCTCGCCGCCGCACGGCCGCATACCGTCCTGGTCAGCAACGACACCAGCCCGCTGGGTGCGCTGGCCGTACATGTGGCAGAGCGCCATGGGGTGAATACGGTGCACGTCCAGCACGGGGCCTGGACGGCTGAGTCGGTCGCATGGCCCGCGCTGCACAGCCGCGACATCGTGGTCATGGGTGAGCGGGATCTCCCCCTCGCGAAGGAGTGGGTGCGCCACCCTGACGCCAAAGTCCATGTCCTGGGCCAGCCCCGCTTCGATGTACTCGCTGGCCTCGGCCGCGATACCCAGCGGCGCTACCTGGAAAATCTGCTGGCCCCCGGCCCGCGTCGCAGTCCTGCCCGTATCGCGGTGTGGGCCTGCCAGCCCTTCGGTCCTGACCGGCTCAAGGCCCAGGCCGACCTGCTGCTGGACGGTCTGTGGCAGGCCGGCAGCGACTGGGGCCTCGTCATCGCGCCGCATCCGGCACAGAGCATCGACGTCTTCGCCCCCTTGCTCGAACGGGACGGTCGGCCCCTGGTGGCCGTGGCCGATCCCCGGGTCGGCGCTCGCGGCTGCCTCGCCGGTGCCGACGCTCTGGCGAGCGCCTATTCGACGTGCGGCATCGAGGCCGCGCTGGTGGGCGTTCCGGTGCTCGAATTCGGTTCGCCCGGCGAGCGCACGCTCGGACTCTCCGACCACGGCCTTGCACGGCGATGCAGTACCGCCAATGAAATCGCCGACGCCCTCCTCGCACTGCGCGGTCCGCGCCCGCCTGCCGACCGGGCGGCGACGGACGCGGTGTGCCGGTGGCGCGGCGACAGCGCCGCCCAAGTCGCATGCCTCATCACCCGCCGCTCGGGCGGCCCTGTCATGCACTCCCTCCACATCAACCACGAGGCCCGCAGCGCCGATTCCGGACTGCCGCAGGGCGAAGGAGTACCTGCCCGATGACACACCTGACCGCCGACAGCGTCGCCGAACTCTTCGTCGGCGCTGTCGCCCTGGCCAAGAGCGGCGAGAGGGTCAGCCCTCGTGGCGTGGCGACCCGTGAGGTGCTAGACGTCCACATGCGGCTGACCCAGCCGCGGGCCCGCCTGCTGTACGCACCGCCGGCACGCGTCATCAACCCCGCATTCGCCGTGGCGGAGACTGTGTGGCACCTCTCCGGCTCGGACGCCCCGTGGATTTTCGATTACAACGCGCGCCTGCGGCAGTACGCCGACGACGGTGTCCTGCGGGGCGCGTACGGGCCGCGGATGCGGAAGTGGGCCGGGAACGTGGATCAGCTGAGCCGTGTCGTCGAGATCCTCAAGGAGGACCCCGACTCCCGCCGGGCCCTGATCCAGCTCTACGACCCGGCCCAAGACGCCGCCGGGCACAAGGACGTGCCCTGCACGCTGGGCTTCGGCTTCCATCTGCGCGCCGGCCGCCTGCACATGTCGACGACGATGCGTGGTCAGGACGTGTGGATCGGCATGCCGTACGACCTGTTCTTCTACACCGTGCTGCACGAGCTGGTCGCGGGCTGGCTCGGCGCCGAGCTGGGCGAGTTCCACCACCACGTGGGTTCACTGCACATCTACGAGAACCATCTCGACCAGGCCGAAGAGCTGACCGCGGTGACCGCGAGCGCGGGCATGCCGGACCTCACCACACCGTGGCGGGGTTTCGACGATCTGCTCGCCCAGGTCGAGGCCCGGGACGTGACCGGCCACCCGGGCTGGGACACGATGGCTGAGACACTGCGCAGCTACCGCCTGTGGAAGGACGGCGCGCGTGAGCAGGCGTGGCGGGTCGCCGACAAGATCGACGGACCGCTGGGCGAGGCGCTCATCGCCTGGTACGGCGAGCTGAACCGCCGTGCCAGTGCCTCGACCGCGCGCGAGACGGCGGGGACGCGGTGATGGCCACCATGGACCGCGCGCCCTCGGTCATCCTCGGGCTGTGTTCCTTCACGCACGACTCCTCCGCTGCCCTGCTGGTAGACGGGGAGATGTTCGGCTTCGTGGAGGAGGAGCGCCTCTCTCAGCACAAGCACACCAAGGACTACCCCCGCCACGCCGTCGAGTGGCTGCTGAGCGAGGCCGGGCTCACCGCAGCCGACGTCGACGCCGTCGCCTACAACTTCCGGCCCGCCCACTACCTTGCCGAGTCGCCAGCGGCACTGCGCCTCGCACTGTCACCGACGACGCGCGACCGGGCGCTGCCGAGGGCGCGCGGCTTCGCCAAGGTGGCGCTGCGGACCCAGCTGCGCACCCGCGCCCTCGGCCAGCGGTTCCCCTCCTCCTGTGTCTTCCCCGTGCTGCACCACCGGGCCCACCAGCTGACGGCCTTCGCCGCCTCAGGGTGGAACGAGTCCGCCGTGCTCATCGTGGACAGCCTCGGCGAGCGGCAGACCACCACCATCGCCCGTGGACACAACGCGCTCCACCCCTCCACGCGCACCCTGGAGGCGATCAACGACCCTGCCTCCCTGGGCTACGTGTACGGCGCGGTCACCGAGCACCTCGGGTGGCGCCGTGGTGACGAGGAGGGCACCGTGATGGCGCTCGCCGCCCTCGGCGATCCGGAGCGGTTCCGCCACCTTTTTGCCCGGGCCGTGCGAACCACACCCACGGGCTTCTCGGTCGACCCCGCCTACTTCCCGCCGCGCGTGCTGACCTCGGGCTACCCGAGGACCTCTCGCCGCTTCATCGCCGAGACGTGCCCCGAGCGCCACCCGAGCGAGCCGATCGAAGACGTCCACCGGGATATGGCCGCCGCACTTCAAGAGCGCACCGAGCAGGTGATGCTGCATCTGGCCCACCGGGCGCGGACGATCACCGGATCGCGTCGCCTCTGTGTCGGCGGTGGAGTCGCCACGAACTGCGTGAGCGTCGGGCGGATCATCGAGGCCGGAATTTTCGACGAAGTCTTCGTACCGCCCGCCCCGGGCGACGCCGGCACCGCGATCGGGGCCGCCATCGCCGTGCACACCGGCAGCCGCAGCCGGCGGCCTGTGTCCGGCGTCGCCCGGGCCTGCTATCTCGGCCCGTCGTACCAGCGCAAGACCCTTGACCTCACGCCGTGGCCCGGGCTCCAGCAGAAGACGCTGGGCGTGGAGTCCGCCGAGTTCCTCGCCGACCAGCTTGCCCACGGCATGATCGTCGGGCTGTTCCAGGGACGAGTCGAAGCCGGCCCTCGTGCCCTTGGGAATCGCTCGATCCTCGCCTCTCCATTGGAGCCCGGGGTCGTCGAGCGTCTGAACGCCACCGTGAAGTTCCGGGAGCCGTTCCGCCCATTCGCCCCCATGGTCCTGGCCGAACGCGCCGCGGAGTTCTTCACTCTCGGCCAAGAGGCGCCGTACATGTCGATGGCGTCCGGCGTGACCGACGAGGCGCGCGAGCGCGTGCCGGCCATCGTGCACGCCAACGGCACCTCCCGCCTCCAGACCGTCACCCGGTCGCAGAACGCGTTCATGCACGACGCGCTGAGCGCCTTCGCCCGCCGAACCGGGGTGCCGGTGCTGATCAACACCTCCCTCAACGTCAAGGGCAAGCCGATCTGCGGGACGCCGGAGATGGCCCTGGACTGCCTGGCCAACTCCGGACTGGACGCCCTGCTGCTGGAAGGCAGGTGGATCACTAAGTGAAGATCGGATACAGCTTCTGGGGTTTCCTCGGCAACGGGATCACTGACACCCCGGACGGGGGCCGCAGCCACCGACGTCCCCTGATCGACGCCCTCCTCGGCCGCGGCCACGAGATCGTCTTCCTGCAGGCCGACCGCGACCTGATCGAGGCCGGCGACAACCTCGGCAACGCCTACGCCTTCCACAACGGCACCCCGGACGTCGACGTCCTCTTCCTGGAGTGGCGCTGGGCGATCGACGGGCGCAACACCACCCCGTGCGGCACCGAGGGGCACACCTGCGACCTGCACCGCCAGACACAGCTAGTCACCTGGTACACGGTTCGGCTCGGAACTCCAACCGTGATCTGGGATAAGGACCGCCAGCTCCGGCCGGACAGCGTGTGGCGGCGCATCCGCAAGACCACTGTGTGTGAGGCCGCTCTAGAGCCGACGCCGGGCGCCCACCGCCTGCTATTCCCTGTCGACGACCGTCTCCTCGACGAGGCGGATCCGATCATGCTCGCCAAGAAGCCCCGGGACCTCGCCCTCGGGTACGTCGGGAACCAGTACGACCGCGACGAGCATTTCGACCGCTTCTTCGCGCCGGCCGCCACCCGCTTCGATCACCTTGTCGGGGGCAAGTGGACCAAGACAGATCGCTGGCGGCACGTCCGGTTCCTCGGGAGGCTCCCCTTCGAGGCGGTCCACGCCGTGTACGGCAGGTCTCTGGCAACCGTGCTGATGCTGCCGGAGCGGTACGCCGTCGTCGGGCAGATGACGCAGCGGATCTTCGAGGCCGTCCTCGCCGGCTGCCTGCCGCTCACTCCTGCCGACATCCTGCACGCGGACCGCTTCGTGCCCAAGGATCTGATCGTCAGCTCGGGCAGCGAGGTGATCGAGCGGCTCGCCCACCTCCAGCGGATCGCCGGCACCCAGCAGCACGCGGACCTGATCGCGGCCTGCCTGGACCGCTTGGACCTCTTCCGCCTGAGTCGGCAGGTGGACGCGCTGGAAGCCGTCCTGGACATGGCCGCCTGCCCCGTAGATGTGGAATGGGGTGCGGCGTGATGGAGCTGCCTTCCCAGGCCATGGCACCTGGATCATCCGAACGTGTCCGACCGGCCGGTCCGACCGGGCACCCGAGCGCGTCTACTCTGGAGCACCATGAAGAAGGTCGCCATCGTCGGCTGCGGAGGCAGCGGCAAGTCCTACCTGGCACGCGAGCTGGGCAGGATCCTCGACGCCCCGGTCACGCACCTGGACGCCGCGTTCTACGACGACGCGTGGAACGCGCTGCCCATGGAAAAATTCGCCGCCCTGCAGCGGGACCTGGTGGCGCAGCCGAAGTGGGTGATCGACGGGAACTACAACTCCACCTTGCAGATCCGGCTCGAAGCCTGCGACACGGTGGTCCTCATGGACGTCTCGACCGTGGCCGCGCTGTACGGGATCTTCTCCCGCCAGATCCGGCACGGGGCAGGGCACAAGGGCAACGGGGTGCACAACCGCATTCACTGGGGCGTGATCAAGTACGTGGCGACGTACCGCCGCAAGATGCGCCCGCGCGTCATGGCCAAGATCGAGGAATTCGCCTCGGGCCGTGCCGACGTGGTGCTGCTGCGCAACCGGCGACAGACGCACCGCTGGCTGCGCAAGGTCGCCGCAGAGCACCGCTGAGCGCTCCGCGCCTCCGAGGGGAGGGTGCGGCATGAGTGGCGCCAACCCCTTCCTGGACCCCGCGCGGCAAGCGGAACTGTACGGGCACGCCTCTCGGCTGGCCGGCCGGTCCAATGCCCTGATGCGGGCGAAAACCTCCGGACGCCCGGTACCAGACACGATCGTGCGCCTGGTGCGCGCTCACCACCAGCAGGCAGACAAGCTCGGCTTGGTCTTGGACGTCGGCTGTGGTCGCGGTACGAGCAGTCTGGCCCTGGCCCAGCAACTCCGGCCGCAGCGCGTACTCGGTCTCGACGCGGCTCCTGCCCTGATCGAACAGGCCCTACACCGCGCTCAACGGCTCCCCGACGTCCCAGTTAGCTTCCTCCTGGGCAACTTTCACCAGCTGCCGCTGCCTGCCCAGTCATTCGACGTTGCCGTCGCAGCCTTCTGCCTTTACCACTCACTGCAGCCACAGACGGTGGTCGCGGAGATGAAGCGGGTGCTGGCTCCGGGAGGGCTGGCCGTGCTCGTCACGAAGGGGCTCGATAGCTACTGGGAGATGGACCAGCTGGTCGCTGCCGCTGGCCTCGACCCGCGGGCCGAGCAACACGAGAGCCTGTACATCTCGGCGCACAGCGGCAACCTCGCCGACCTGGCCGCCGCGTCACTCGACGTACTCGCTGTGGAGCACGAGGAACACAGGTTCACCTTCGACGGCCACGATCACGTGGCGGAGTACCTGGCCACCAACCCGAAGTACGACCTCGCCCCGGGCCTTTACGGCAGTCCGGGCGCGCTCGCGGCAACACTGCATGAGTTCCTGCCGGACCGGCCCCTCACCACCAAGTCCCTCGTCACCTTCGTAGTGGCCCAGTCAGGGGGAGAACGGTTGTGAGCGTTCGCCAGTTCACCAAGCACTACGAGACCCCGGGCCGGGTGGCCTCGGCAGCCCGGCATCACGCCTGGCTCGCCGAGCATGCACCGCCGTTGCGGCTGCCGGCGCTGACGGTGGTGGGGCCGACGAGCCTGACATACGAGCGGATCGACGGCCGTCCTGCCCGGACCGAGGACCTGCCGGCCCTGGCTGGTTTGCTGGGCGACGCCCACGGGGCCGCGTGGACCACCGATCTCCGGCCGGCCGCGCTCAACCGGCCCCACCGTTTCCGTGACGGCATCGCGTTCGGCGACTACATCGGTCCCCGGCAGGCTGCCCTGCGAAGAAGGCTGGAACACGGGTACCTGCCGGACCGCGCGGCCTTGCACGCATTGCTGACGCTGCTGGAGAAGACCGCCGAGGGGCCGACCGCCTTCTATAAGGACAGCAACCCGCGAAACTTCATCATCACCGAGGCCGGCGAGATCTACACGGTCGACACCGACGATCTGACGCTGGCGCCGATGGGTTACGACCTGGCGAAGCTGATCGCGACGCTGGTCCTGACGTACGGGCCTTTGCCGGCTCCAACCATTGACTCGGCGCTGCGCGCCTACAACGAGGCCGCCGTACGCCACGACCCCCGGCTTGGCATCACGGATCGCGAGCGGCTCGACGACTTCCTCGCGCTGCACGCCGTGCTGACCGCTCCTTACGCCGGGCGCAACGGCTACCGCTACCGCTGGTCGCCCCGACCCTGCCCCCAAGGATCCGCATGATCACCACAGAACTCGTCTTCGTCCGCCATGGCGAAGCCCAGTGCAACGTCGACGGCCTGGTCGGCGGCCCGCGCACCTGCACCGGGCTGACCAACCGCGGGTATGCCCAGACCGAACGGGTCGCGCTCCGCCTCGCCGCCGAGCACCGCGACAAGCCGTTCGGAGCGCTGTACGCCGGCCCGCGCCTCCGCCTGCGCCAGACCGGCGAGATCATCAGCCAGGCCCTCAGCCTCCCCATGTCCACCGACGACCGCCTCGACGGTCCGCTCCACGGTGCCGCCGACGGCAGACCCTGGGCTGAGGTGAAAACTGCTGCCGACGGTGGGCCGCACGCCCACCCGGACAGGCCCTGGGCTGCTGGATCCGAGACGTGGAACGGCTATCTGGAGCGGGCCGGCCGCCTCCTACAGGAGCTCATCGACCATCACGAGGGTGAGCGCATCCTGTTCGCCGCGCACGGCGAGACCGTGATCGTCGCCCACACCCTGCTCCTGGGAATCCCGCTCGGATCTCCGGCCGGATTCACGGTCTCTCACGGGTCCATCACCCGGTGGCAACACCACCTCAACCGGCTTGGGCAGAGACGGTGGATGCTCGACCGCCACAACGACACCGAGCACCTGGCCGCGTTAGCGCAGGAGGCTGTCGCGTGATCACGCTGTCCGATGATCCGCGCCTGAGCCTGGCACGCGGCGCGCTCGGAGCGGTCCGCATCGTGCACGATCCGACTCTCCCGTCCCGAGTCCTGCGTCTGGTCGACGTCGACGGCAATGAGTTCTTCGCCAAGCAGCACAGCGAACGCGACCGATACATCCGAGAACTCCATGCCTATCTCGCCTGGGGAGCTCACCTGATCGGGCACGTCCCCCGAGTGGTGGGCCGGCAGGACAGAACATGCACCCTGCTGCTCACCGCGGTGCGCGGCGTACGGGCGGATGCGGTCGCGCCCGGGTCGCCGGAGGAGGAACAGGCTCACTACGATGCCGGGCGCGTGCTGGGCAAGCTGCATCACGCCACCTCGGTACCGCGTACCGGCGCCATCGGCACGGAACTCGCCCAGCGGCTGCGCGACTGGATCGCCCGTGCAGACCGGGCCGGCCTCATCTCCACGGCCGAACGCGACCGCATGGGCCACAGCGCGGACGTTCTGGCGAACACGCTCATGGACAGCGCGGTATGCCACCTCGACTACCAGCCTCGAAACTGGCTCCTTGGGGACGCCTTCGGTATGTGCGACTTCGAGCACATGCGCCGGGACGCCCGCATCCGCGACTTCGCCCGGCTCGAATTCCGCCGTTGGCAGGCCGCCCCCTACCTCCGCACGGCCTTCTTCGCCGGATACGGAACGCCGCTGAACGACACCGAACAGCGACTGCTGGAGTCCTTCGGCGCGATCGAGGCCGTCACCGCCCTGGTCCGCGGACATGAGCAGGACGATCTCGCCCTCAGCACCCACGGCCGCACCGTTCTGGCCCGGCTCGCCTGAACCACACCCCTCCTCGGATTCCTGGAGAACTCCGTGTCACAGCACGCATCCCACCTGACCACCACGGTCCCCCGCCGGGCCGTGGTGACCGGCGCCGCCGGCTTTATCGGCTCCCAACACAGGACTCGCTCATTGTCGTGATCCAAAATGAACCTGGAAACGACCGACGACCTCATTCGCGCTGGATTGGACGAGCGGTAACTGGACGGTACGGTTTGATCGAACCTTACTGATAACAGTCAGTGGGGGCTTACCCCTGGCCAAGACAGTACGCAGCTGGCGCTGGACAAGGTATTCAACACCCTCACGATGACTGGTTTCCAACGTCAGAAACTCATCCGCCTGCCCCATGTCAGCCCAAAAAATGATCAGATCATCCATGCGGCTCCAGGCTGAATCATCGAAATCATGAAGCCGCCGTCGGAAGGAAGACTTTTCAAGGGCACGACCCAGGTGGTCACCCCATCGGCCAAATATCCCATTACGCCCCACCGTCATCCCAATATAGGCGACCCCAACCTTCTTCGAATACCCGCAATATATGTACGCACGCGCCCGACAAAGCTGGGGACTTCCGACTATAGCGGCACCCCAAGCCTCTTCCTCCCCCGAAACCATCATTCAAGCGCCTACGCGAAACGCTTCTCAAGGGCATCAGCCGTTACCTTGTACACGGCAGCCGAAGCTTGGTGCCGATAGGTCACGAAGACGTCCTCAATAATATCCATATCGAGGTCCTGCTTGTTGCGCACAGTGCCGCTCTCAGCCGAAGCAAGACTCAGGAAAAGAGCCTGAATAAGCAGCACAACGTCGGCGTCTTCACCGAACCTCTCGTCAAACATTCTCATAAACCGATGAGAACGATTGATTTTCACAATCGTCCCCAGAGTGGCATCACGCGAGCGTTCCCACAACGCATTGTCGTCCAACTGATCAACGAACGTGACCCTCGCCCCTTCCTTACGAGCCTTCTCCCGCTCTTCGTCGGTCAGGGGGTGGCGAACAGACTCCTTCTCGGCTCGCTTGGTCCGCTCATCCTCAGAGGCCGCATCATCGGGATCCGTGGGGAGGAACTCTGGGAAGTCGACCTCAATGAGCGCTTCTGCAGCCTTCCTATTAGGGTCCTGATTCGCCTTCGCCCGAAGGATCTTCGCAGCGTTCCTCCAGCCACTCTTGCTCAGCCGCCTCGCTTCATAAATGGCTTCACTGAGGGCCCCCTCAGCCTCCTCGCTAAGAAGTATCTCCGACTTCTTCACGTCGATATTGAAGGCATCGTCAGCCGAATCGTCGATCATGATTCGACCCCGAAAGGCGAAATAATCCTGATCGGCTGGAATCAGACCATTGAACCGCTCAGCTCGACGAATGAGACGCTTGTTCCTGTAAACATAGAAGCCGTAGTGACTTGCACCGATCATGTACCTCCTTCGGATCTCAGCGGCATTTTCGAAAGCCGGTGGGTGCACCAGCTGCGTCGCTTCGATTGTCGCCTCTACCTGATTCTCTGCGTCAAGAACGACAGGCGTCGGACGTTCAAGCCAGCGAACGTCACGACCATCCCAGGTCGAATCATCAAGATTCCCAGCCGCATTGGCCTCGTTGACAAATAGAGGATCGAAAGGCTCCACCGGAACGCCATCAAGAAGAATCTGGAGATCTCCACCATTCGGCTGCAGGAAGTAGAAGTACGTCACACCCAAGTTCAGCTCAAGGGCCTCACGAGTCTTGCGGATGCTCGGGTGATTGCGCTTATGAATCTTCTCGATCGTGACCACTGTGCCGTGCGTAGTGCCAGGAAGTAGCTCACTCAGGCGTTGGAGATCGGCAGGATCGGGATCCACCGTCAGGCACTCCAGCCTGCCCGTTTCTTCTACATGCGGAAGATCAAGGATCACCTTGCTCCATGATGCGCCCTCGGGTGCACTCATGACCTCGATGCGATCGCCTTGGGAAAGTCCCGCGCTCTTCAGTCCGAGGCCATACTTCCCGAGGCTCCCGGATGCATAATGCCCGTCCGTTCCCAATGCTAGCGACTCAATTAGTCGTTCGTGATCCATGCCGTCGCCATCATCGGCGATAATGTAACGAGCCGCGCTATTCCTGCGGGCTTCGGACATATCAGGTTCACGCTCAAGCTTGATAGCGATACGGCGAGCGTTCGCTGCCACGGAATTATCAACGATGTCGCAGATGGCGCTCTCAGGCGTGTAACCGATGCGTGCAATCGCACGAAGAATTCGCCCAGGATTGATGGGCACCTCGGTGAATCCCACCCTAGAGGCCCCCGCTTGACTCGCAGCCATGACTCCCCGACACCTCTCCCTGACGTCCACCAAGCTTCATGCGAGGCCACAAGCTTCGTCCTCGCGCGCGCGGTCAGTGTCTCAGGTGCGTCTGACGGATCGTCGGCGATCAAGACAACAGGCCCGTATTGCGATGTATGTCCGAATGCCGGGGGCGGCCGGTCCCGCGAAAATACCGCTACCGCTAAACGTCGGAGCTCAGGGCAGCAGTCACTTGCCCTCTGACGTCAACTGAGTGCCTAGGGCCCGCCTCTCGAAGATCAGGTCGAGGCGGGCCGTAGGACCGATATCGCCCCGCTCAGAGGTGGCAGACGGAGCAGCCTGCCTCGTCGTCGTCGGAGTCGAGGGCGTCGGTGAGGACTTCCAGGAGGGGTCGGTTCGGCTTAGTGCGCTTGGCAGCGCGCTCCAAGGCCGCCTGGTGCTTGGCCTCGATCTCTTCCTTGCGCTCGATCAGCTCTTGAAGGGATTCACCTTGCGACCAGGTGTAGTTGCGGCCCTTCATGGCGGTGTGCCGGTAGCGGACCTTCTCCTCGTACTCTATGGCTCGTTCGAACAGGTCCGGGTGGCGCTCCTTGAGGCCGACCCACTCGTGCTTGCGCTGGAAGAAGCAGAAGTAGCAGCCAGAGCGGGTGCGCCACTCGTAGTAGTCGGGCAGGCCGATGCCAGCCTCGTCGAGGATCCGCATGACGCCGTCCTTGTCGATGCCGTCCTCGCGGAAAGGGAAGACGGCTTCGATGTTCGGCTTTGTGCTGACGTAGCCGAGACGGTTCTCGTCGGCGCGGATGGCGACGTAGGAGATGACCTTGTCGTCGCCGACCCAGTCCTCCAGAGGCTTGATCTTGAGGTTCTTGGTGCACCAGCGCATCTGCGGGCTGGGAAGGGTGCCCTGGTAGACCTCCATCCAGTGGTCGAAGTCGCGGTCGGCGTTGAGCCGCACGATCGACTTGCCTAGGGCAGCCTCCAGCCGGTTGAGGTACTCGTAGGTCTCAGGCAGCTCGGCGCCGGTGTCACAGAAGAAGTACTCCATCTCCGGGACTCGGTCGCGCATGTAGACGGCAAGCGCGGACGAGTCCTTGCCGCCGGAGATGCCGAGCACATGCCGGACCTTCGTGGTGTCGGCTTCGTCGGTCATCCCTGTGCCTTCCTTTCACTCGCCGCTGTCGCGGCCTCGGTCACGCGCTGGGCGAGGGCAGCGAGCAGGATCCGTGCCCCGTCCGGCCCGAGTGCCTTCTCCGCCCGCTTCAGGACGTCTGCAGCTAGCGTGTCGGCCTCGCCGCGTGCTTGCTCAGGTACGTAGATCAGCGTGCGCTGCTCCACGCCGGCGCTGTCAGTCAAGGTCAACAACTGGGCGTCGAGCTTCTCTTCCCGATTCCGGACTTCACGTCCGGCGTGGTGCAGGTGCCCTACGCGGTCGAGGGCTGCAGCCATCGCCCGTGCTTTCTGGGGGAAGACCTTGGCTTCGTGGTCGTCCCAGTCGCCGAGAGCGGAGTTGGTGAGGCGTACGACGATGGGCTCCAGCCAGTCGTCGTCTTCGAGGCTGTCGCTGAGGACGAAGTCGACGAAGCCCCGCAGTTCTGGTGTCAGTACGGCGTCTGCGAAGCCTCGTAGCCGGGCCGCCAGCTGAGTGCGCAGTTCGGGAAGTTCGGCCGGCAGGCGGAACTCATTGGCCAGGACGCGGATGACGTCCGCCCGTAGCTGACTCTCGATCGCGACGAGCTCGTCCGCTGCCGCAGTGAGGCGTTCGACATAGCTGTTCGCCGCTTCTGCGTTGGTGCGCGTGCGTGCAGGGACCTCAGGTAGACCGAGAGCCTTCGGCAAGGCGTGGAAGACCAGCTCGTCGGGGTCCACCGCCTTGGCGATAGTGGCGCGCACGGCGCGCGCATCAGCGGAAATGTTCTTGGTGGTGCGCGCGTACTTGTTGAGGTCGGCCACCCGAGTGATCAAGGCGCTGGCGACCGCGAGCAGGTCGGGGTTACGCAGAGCCTTGGAGCGCGGCGCTTCCACTCCGAGGGAGACCATCAGCTTCTTGATGACGCTGCCGCGCTGGCCGTCTCCGGCCGGCGTGTACTTCACGGAGAAGCGTCCCGGGCCCTTGACGAGGCGCTCGACCACGTCAATGGTCAGCCGGGGCAGGTAGGTACCTTCCTCGAACAAGGCGACGTCGTGCTGACGGATGACGAGTGCTGGCACTAGGAACACCGGAATGACTCCGGCCTTAAGCCCGAAAGGCGGGCTCATAAGGGCCCGAATGACTTCCTCGATACTCAGTCGCTCGGTGGCGCCGGTGAGTACCTCGTTCAGCGCGTTCCAAGCAGGCTGCGCGTGCTCATGCCCCTCGCCAGGAGAAGAAAATCCGTACGGAAGCAGGCTCTCCTGCTGGTTCTCGGCCTGGGCCACTCCGTTTTCGCGGTGCAGTCCGAGGTAGGCCAGCGCGCCGCTGTACATGGCGCGCTCGGGCTTGTAACCGTCCTTGAAGCCAAGATTCTTCTGCCCGGACGCCGAGAGCATGGCCGTCAGCAGTATGCCGCGGGCCTGGGCGGCCTGGCTGGTCAGGACGTGGCGGCCGAGCATCTCGTTACGAATGTGGGGCGTGTGCGGGTACACCGACTCGCAGGCCAGGGAGACCAGTCCGCTGAGGCTCCGGGCCGTCAGGTTGGAGTCTGCGGGTTCTTCGCCCGGGGCGATGCCGCTGTGCCACAGGCTCCACGATCCGTCGGATGACGGCGGGTAGAAGGCATCCTGCATCAGCTCCAGCAGCTCCGCTTCGGCCTGCACGATTCGCTCGGTTACTTCCCGCCGGGCGACGTGGTCGAGGCCCTGATCATTGCTCAGTTCCTTGAGCGCGACCAGGTAGGTGGCCGTCGTGAGCACCACGTCAGGGTCCGGCGTGGTACCGACGAGCACGGGCAGGGGCGAATCGACGTTCGGCCGGTTGGCGTTGGTGCCGAGGTGGAAGACGACGAGACCGTCGGCAGGCTCCCTCAACTCGTCTGGGGCAGCGACTGCCTTGGTCTCCGGACCGCTGACCGCGGTGTAGAACACGCGCATCATGCCGGTGACCTGGCTGTGACGGCCGGCCACGAATGCCTGCGGGACGAGCCCACCGAGTCGATCGATGACCGAGGCGTCATCGAAGTGGCTGATGATTTCCTTGAGTCGGCCGTCGATGTCGACGTCCGTGCCCTGCCATACCCGGTACTCGCCACTGAACTCGCGGTGAACCACGAAGCCCCGGCGGACGAGGTCGGCGAGCCGTTCTTCGAGCGCCGTGAAGGCGTCGGGGTCGGCGACCTCGGTGGGGTCGTGGAGAGCAAAGTGGATCATCGGGGCGGTGGCGCTGAGGGCCCCGTCGGAGTCGATCAGGTTAAGGACACCGATGGTCTTCAGAATGTCCTGATCAGCGTCCGGGAGGCCGTTGGCGTCCCGGATACGCGCATCGACCTCGATCCATCGGCTCGCGTTGGCGGAAGCAAGCAGGGTAGTGCGTCCGGAATTGAGGAAGTAGTCGTACAGCTGCGGCAGCCGCACCGTGCTGGCATGGTCGGCTTCCTCGGTGCTGTGCCGCGCCACCGAGTGGCGGACGGTGTTGGGTTCGCCGCTGTTGAGGAAGCCTGAAAGGCTGCGGTCGTGTTGGCCGATCTGGGCAGCGAGAATCGGAGCGGCGAGGGCCGTGATCGGGTGCAGCGGATACAGGTCGGCGAAGTGTTCGGGACCAAGCTCAGCCAGGACCCCGAGACCATGCTCCGTCCAGATCTCCGCGGAGGCGTGAGCCGACGTGGCAATCAGGGCTTTGCCTGCGGGGCTGACGGCTGAGTGGTCGAGGCGGCGACGCAGCAGGTGCAGGGAGTCACCGTGGTGGGGCACGAAGGTGATGTCTTCGAAGCGGCCCTGGATCTTGGCCCATTCGCGGGTCTTCAGTTCGCTGGACCGTGAGGCGTAGTCCATGAACGAAAGGTGCTGCAGGGTCATCACGTAGACGGGCAGCCCATTAGGGCCAGCCGACTTCTCGGCGAGTTCCTGCAGAAGGAACAGGTCATTCTGCGCGTCGGCGAATTCGTTGTGGCTGGCCAGGTGTTCAAGGGTCTTGCCGAACTCGTCGATGACGAGGAGCAGGGGCTGCTGCCCGTCCGCCGTCAGTGCCGTTACAGCGTCGAGGATGTCCTTGGCGCCGGCGCTCTCCGGGTCGGCGCATGCAGCGAGAGGCTCGGCGATGGCCTTCGGGACGCGCTTGCCCCAGCGTCGCTCCGCCGCCGTGTGCAGGGCCCGGGCGAGCGTGGCGACGAGGGGTTCACGGCGTGCGGTGGCTACCCCGCCGAGGAACCCTTCAGGGGCGATGGCGTCGCGCGCTGCGGCCAGGCGCTGGGCGAGGGCAGGGCTGGCCTCCTCGAGGATGCGCTCGGCTTCGCTGCGCCGCTTGGCGTCCCGCCCAAGCAGGGCATCGATGAAGTTGGACAGAGTTGACTTGCCGGATCCGTATGGGCCGGTGAAGGACCAAGCGCGAGTGCGGCGTTGGTCGGCAAGTGCGCTGGCGATGCGTTCCAGAACGTCGACTGCCCGGGCGCCGACGTAGGGGTCGTGCAGGGCGTCCGTGACGTCGCGTTCGAGGTTCGTCGAGCGCATCTGGGAGCCGACGAGTTCGATGCCGGCGGGGAACTGCGGGGCAGAGTTCGCGGCGCTGCTGGAGGTCCGCGTGGGGGTTGCGGTGGTCACGCGGTCTCCTCAAAGAGTGGCTCGGTGGTTTCGGCCGTGTTGGTGGTGAGTTCCTTCTGCTCGGCCTCGGCGAGCTTGGGGAACTTGGCGGCCCACTCCTCGCGGGTCGGGAAGCCGGGGCGGCGGGTGACGAAGTCGTACTGCTCGTCAAGTACCTCCCAGGCCAGGTCGAAGGGGTCGGCCGTGAAGGCAAGGCTGCGCTGTCCCACGGCCTCGGTCAGGCTGAGCTGCGGGTGGTCCGCGGCGACCTTCTGCAGTGCCGTGACGATCTCGTTTTCCCGAACACGGAACGCGCGCCCCGGGGAGCCTGGCTCGTTGGCGAGGCGGGCGACAGAGATGGAGTTGGCCTGACGGGAGAACTTGGCGGCGTAATCGAGGCAGGCGTAGGCCAGGACTCGCGCGGGCAGCGTGGTGCGGTGTCCGCTGGTGAACTGCCACTCCGGCTTGCCACGGGTGCCGACGAAGGTCAGCAGGTCGAGCTCGCGGAAGGGGCAGGCGAGCAGATCCTCATAGCTGCCCGGGGAGCCAGCCTTCTCCGGAGCGCTGCGCGCGTACATCTTGGTCAAGCAGTCGATGTCGCGGACGATCGACGCTTCGACCGGGCTCTCCTTGTAGGAGAAGTTCACGTGCCGGGTGACGACCTGGGTCATGTCGGCTGCCGTGAACCGGGAGAACGGCGCGAGGTGGAAGGCGGTGTACCAGGTCGGCGCCCAGCACTTAGCCCCGGGACGGGAAGAGACCAGCCACCAATGCAGCAGCCACAGGCTGCCGTTCTCCTCCAGATAGGGGTCTGCTCCGTCCTCGTCGAGCAGCCAGCGGGCCTCCCACGTCGGGTAGGAGTACTTGGAGCGCGCGCCGGTCGCCGGGTAGTGCTCGCGGGTCAGTTTGAAGGCCCGCGACCAGTAACGCATGGCGTTGACCATGTTCTTGCCCACGCCGAACAGCACCGGGGCGTCATCCGCGAGGAAGGCACTCGGATCGTCTTTGACCTGCATGTACGCCTTGTGCAGCCAGCCGAAGCGGGGCGCGAAGGTCTCGTGTCGCGCGAAAGAAAAATGGGCGGCTTCCCCAAGCCGGCTGTCTGACATCAGGGACCTCTCCGTGTCCTATGCGATTGCTCTAACGAGGTGTTAAACGGGGTAACGGTCACCGAGGACCATCGGCTGCGGCCAACGCGGAACCAACCTGTCTCACGGCCCGTACGACAGCTTGTGCCGCGTACTCAATTTCGGCGTCCGTGGTCGCGTAGCCCAGCGAGAAGCGGATCGTGCTGTCGGCGTCGTCCCGAGTCAGCCCCATGGCCAGGAGCACGTGACTCGGCGTCGGGGCACCGGACGCGCACGCGCTTCCCTCCGAAGCGGCGACGTCGGGCATGACGGCCAGGACAGCATCGGCAGGCACTCCCGGAAAAGTGATGCTGGTCACACCAGGGAGTCGCTGATCCCTTCTGCCGTTGATGCGGCAGTCAGGCAGAGCGTCGGTTAGCAGGCGTTCGAGGCGGTCACGCAGCGTTGCAACACGCTGGGCTTCCTCACCGAGGCGGCGCCGCGCGGCATCGGCCGCAGCTCCCAGACCAATGATCCCCGCCACATTCAAAGTGCCGGCGCGCCAGCCACGCTCCTGTCCGCCGCCCACCAGGAGCGGCCTGTGCGGCAACGGTGTCCCGCGCCGCACGTATAGGGCACCGACGCCCTGCGGGCCGCCGAACTTGTGAGCCGACAACGACAGTAGGTCGACATCGAGTTCAGAAACGTCTACAGGCAGCCGACCGACGATTTGCGTGGCGTCCGTGTGGATGAGGGCGCCGGCCTCACGTGCCGCCTTGGTCGCAACGCGAAGGTCGGTCAGGACGCCGGTCTCATTGTTAGCCGCCATCAAGGAGACTACGCCCCCACTGCGCGCTGCGAAGACCTGCTCCAAGGCGTGCAGATCCACCAGGCCGTCAGCGCCAACCGGCAGCAGCACAAGATCCTCGGGCCTCTCGGCGGTCACCGTCCGGGCGGTCTCCAGCACAGCAGGATGCTCCACGGGGCTCGTAATGAGCGGGCTTCCAGCCGCGTAGGCAGCACGGAGGGCCAGATTGTTCGCCTCGGTCGCCCCAGACGTGAAGATGATCTCGCCCGGTGCGCAGTTGAGTAGGTCGGCTAGCTGCCGACGAGCAACGTCGACCCGGTGCGCCGCCTGTCGTCCCGGTTGATGCATGCTTGAGGCGTTTCCGACGGACTGCATGGCTTCGTTGACGGCTGCGGCAGCCTCCGGCCGGATCGGGGCGGTGGCATTGTAGTCAAGATAGGACATAACCGACGCATCGGACCCGTTCATCATCTGCCACCCCGTCTCACTCGTGTCGCACACCAATGTACTGCTGGTGGAAAGCTCCTCCCGCATCCGGGGTTCCACCAGGAGCACGAAGCGATCCTAGTCACGCGACGAGATCCACTAGCTGAATCGCTCAGAAGCGTGGTGTCGCAGGCCGCTTACCGAACGAATGTTCTACCTCATGCGAGAGGTGTGCAACTCGCTCGCGGCAAGATCCACCCAAGGACTCGGAAGAACGGGCTATGGGGACACAAATCCTGGGCCTGGCTGGGCTTTTCGTCTGATGATGCACTGACTGTCAGTGCCCCCGATTAGGGTGGTTCGCACGCTGCAACGTGGCAGTACCTGCCCGTTGGAGCGGTGCTTGGCGTGCTCGAACTGGGGGTGGGTTCATGACGACAGTGCTGACCGAGGCGCGTGCGGGCTCTTGCCCGCAACGCATCGGGCAGGTGATGCCGTGACGACGTGGTCACCGGGGATGTCCTTCAAGGCGCTTCTGGCCGATGCTCCTATGTCGTACATCCGTGCACATCTGGGCGAGCAGCTGTGCGCCCTGCTCGATCTCATCGAGGGCGGCACGGCGGCAGATGACCGGCTGCGGGCCGTAGCGCCGATCGCCATCGACGCCGAGCGCCTGGTCACGGACGAGGCCGAACGCTCCGCTCTCATAGCCATGATTCCGGGCCCCAAGCAGGCCGAGCTGGCACAGCGACTTGGCTCCGTAGGTGGTGATCAGGTCCCGCTGAACTACCTGCGGAGCCTGAAGTGGACGGCGGACGAGCGACGAGAGCTGCTGGAGTTCTTGGGCTTCACCATCGATCGGGTGCCGGCCCTCCCCCCGGCCTTGAAGCAGGAGGCCACACCCGAGTACGGCTTGTTCCCGCATCAGCGACACGCGGCAGCCCGAGTCAAGGAACTGCTGTACGACGGCACGCGGCGGACAGTGCTCCATCTACCCACCGGCGTCGGCAAGACCCGAACGGGCATGAGCCTGATCTGCGATCACCTGCGGCAACATGAACCCACCGTGGTGGTGTGGCTGGCGCACGGGCAGGAACTGCTGGAGCAGGCCGCCGTCGAGTTCGAGCGCGCCTGGGCCAAAGTCGGTGATCGCCCGCTCCCCGTTCTCAGAGCATGGGGCAACGCCCCGGTGGAACTCGCAGGCATGACGGACGGACTAGTCGTTCTCGGTCTGGAGAAGGCCGTCTCGACAGCGAAGTCGGACCCACAGTTTCTGGCCACCCTCGCGGCGCGCAGCACCCTGACCGTGTTCGACGAGGCGCATCAGATCATCGCTCCAACCTTCCAGAGGGTAGTCGACGAACTGACGATCCGTCATGACGCCAGCTTGCTTGGGCTTACGGCCACTCCTGGCCGCACGTGGGCCGACATCTCCAAGGACGAGGAACTCTCCGACTACTTCTCCCGACAGAAGGTCATGCTTGAGATCGAGGGCTACACCAACCCTGTGACGGCCTTGATCGAACAGGGGTACCTGGCAAAGCCGCTCATGCGGACCGTGGCCTCCGAGCCGGGCGTACACCTGTCGGCCCGCGATCAGCAGCTCCTTGCACGGTCGTTCGACATCCCGGCCGCGATGATGGCCGAGCTCGCGGGGGACGAGCAATGGAACCTGAAGATTGTCCAGACGATCATGGAGCTGCTCGAGCAGCAACACCGCCGGATATTGGTGTTCGCCGCGTCCGTCGACCACTGCCGGCTGATCGCGGCCGTGCTGTCCGCGGCAGGCATCGATGCCGAATTCGTGACCGGCGAGTCTTCCCCCCGGCACCGCAGCCAGGTCATCGCTCGATTCAAGGGGGCCGGTCGACGCCCCATGGTTCTGTGTAACTTCGGCGTCCTGACGACCGGCTTCGACGCCCCAGCCGCCAGTGCGGCAGTAATCGCACGCCCGACCAAGTCTCTGGTGCTCTACAGCCAGATGGTCGGCCGCGTCATCCGCGGCCCCAAGGCCGGCGGCACCCCCACCTGCGAGATCGTCACCGTCGTCAACCCGGAACTCCCCGGGTTCGGCGACGTGGCACAAGCATTCACCAACTGGGAAGACGTATGGGAGACAGCGTGACCAGCGACGGCAGCAACTACCGGATCGTCAGCCCTTCGCTGACCGTCAAGGCCATGCGGGACAGCGGCTACAAGAACACCGCCTATGCCCTTGCCGAACTGATCGACAACAGCATCGACGCCAAGGCCACGCTCGTGGAGGTCTTCGCCTGCGAGAAGCCGGTAAAGGTCAGCGCTCGGACCAGCCACCGCGTAGAGACCATCGCTGTCCTCGACAACGGCCACGGCATGGAACCCCCGCAGCTGCGGCGAGCCCTGAAGTACGGCGACGGCCAGGGAGCCGACCCTGGCCGCATCGGCCGGTTCGGCATGGGGCTGCCCAACTCCAGCATGTCCCAGTGCACCCGGCTGGACGTCTGGTCGTGGACCAACGGCCCCGGGAACGCCATGCACACCCATCTCGACCTCATGGAAATCGAGGAAGGGTCGATCGATGACGTTCCCGAGCCCACACACGACCCGCTGCCGGACGAGTGGCGGGATCTGAGCGAGGGACTCAGCGACACCGGCACGCTCGTCGTCTGGACCAACCTCGACAAGGTGAACTGGTACGGAGCCGCCGCCACCCTGAAGAACACCGCTGACCTGATCGGCCGCGTCTACCGGCACTACCTCCACGCTGGACGCGTCGACATCCGGATGGCTCCCGTCCGAGATGGCAAGGTCACGGACGGCGAGTACTACGCCGTACCCAACGACCCGCTCTACATGATGGCTCACACCTCAACTCCGGAGCCGTTCTCGGACAAGCCGATGTTCATGCCCTTCTCCATGGGCAGCGAGTCCGAACCCGGCGTGACGCGCTTCCCCGTGATCCACGAGGGCAAGAAGCACAACATCACGGTCCGAGCCTCCATCGCCCGCCCTGAAGCCCGCCGTGCCGACGTCGAAGACCACCCGTGGCCTGACGGCGTCAGCCGCACGGCCGATCCCGGCGGGCTCCCGTGGGGCAAGCACGCCGACCGCAACATCGGCATCTCGCTCGTGCGCCAGGGCAGGGAGCTGGACCTCGACTCGTCCTGGGCGATCGGCTACAACCCGACGGAACGGTGGTGGGGCATCGAGGTGGAGTTCCCCCCGGAGCTCGACCCCATCTTCGGCGTGACGAACAATAAGCAGAGCGCCACCATTTTCTCGTCCCTGGCCCACTTTAAATGGAAGGCCCACGCCGAGGCTGGCGAGTCCTTCAAGGGCTTCAAGGAGCGCCTCGCCGAACTCGGCGATCCGCGTCTTCCTCTCATCGACCTCGTGCTCTACCTGGAGGAGAAGCTTCTGCCGGCCATGCGGCGGCAGCTGAAGCAGCAGACGGTCGGTACCCGGAAGACAAAGAAGCGGCACGACGAAGACGTCGCATCCAGGGCCACGGACGCCGTCAAGCGCCGCAGCGAGGAGGGATATACCGGCAAGACCGATGAGCTGGAAGAAGGAGCGACTACCGAGACCAAGCGACAGGAACAGGTCGATGCCCTCACCCAGAGGCACCACCTGGACGAGGACACCGCGCAGTCCATGGTCGAGGAGGCCCTGGAGAAGGACCTCCGCGCACGGTGGATCTCCAGCTTCCAGGACACCTCCGCCTTCTTCAGCATCGACCTCATGGCCGGCATGCTGCAGGTGATCTTCAACGAGAAGCACCCCCTGCACTCTCAGTTGATCACCGTCCTCGAAGACGTCCCGGAAGACGCGGACGCGGACGAACTGCGTGACCGGCTCAACCAGGCCGCCGAGACCTTCAAGCTGCTGCTCTTCTCCTGGGCGCGCATGGAGGACGAGACCTACCCCGACCGCGAGCGCGAACGCATCGCGGACGCGCGTCGGGAGTGGGGCCGGTACGCCCGTGACTTCGTGGATGGAAAGGCCGGCGACGCGTGACCGAGCCCGCCCACATCTGGCGGCAGATTGCAGAACTGATGGCGGGCGCCCACGGACGCGTAACCCTTGTGGCGCCCTTCATCAAGCGCGAGGTGCTGGCAGCCGCCCTCTCCGCCGTCCCCGACTCAGTGGAGACCATCGACTGCGTCACGCGGTGGGTCCCCGAGGAGGTGGCGGCGGGGGTCTCAGACCCCGAGATCATTGCCCTCGCGGAGGACGACAAGCGGCTGCGCGTTGCCCTGTGTCCGAGCCTGCACGCCAAGCTCTACCTCACGGGCGAACGCTGCCTGATCGGGTCGGCCAACCTGACAGGCAAGGCCACCGGGCGGGTCCCGAACCCCAACATCGAGATCCTGGTCGAGGCTTCGGCAGCCCATCCGGAAGTCGTCCGTGTACTGAGCGAAATCGAGGCTCGTGCGATTGAAGCGACGCCCCACATGGCCGCCCTGGTGAGACAACAAGCGGAGCTGCTGAAGGCACACCGCCCTGCTGCCTCCGACCAGCCACGAGAGGAAGCACAGCAGGGCTGGTACCCGGTCACGCGACGGCCGGAGACTGTGTACCCGTACTACTGCGGAAGGGCCCAATTCGGGCGATCCGTGGAAGCAGCCATCCTCCGAGACCTTGCGTTCCTGGGGGTACCGGCGGGCTTGACCGAGGCCGAGTTTACGGACTGGGTCGAAAGCCGCCTGCGGCTGATTCCTGCACTCCAGACGCTGGTGCAGGGTGATCGCCTTACCAACGTCGAACTACAGCACGCGCTGCAGGAGCAGGCCGGCTTGACCGATGAGCAGGCCAAGAGAGCGACCGAGACCATCGCCGCGTGGCTTCGACACTTCGGCCGCTTCTACACCGACGTCGGAACATGGGAAATCAGGCACGGACAAGAACTGTCGTAACCGCCCGCCCGACGTGACGCCGGCCTCGGTACCGAGGCCGGCCCACACCCGCATCTGGTCGGCGGCGAGCCGCTGTCGGACCGCCAGCCTGAACCGCGGACTCGCCTAGGATCTGTTCGGATGGCCAGCTGTGGCGGCAGCGCCCCACCTGGCGGTCTCAAGGCAGGAACTCAGGTGCGGGAAGGTTCTCATGGCTCAAGCGCGGGTCCCCTACCTGCTCGGGCATGCTGAGATCGCTTTTCTCTTCCAAATCGAACGCCAGACATCTCAGAAGTGGCGTACGGAGGGCACGCTTCCCGAGCCCGACCTAGTCGCTTCTGGTAATCCGTACTGGTTGCTGACGACGGTGTTGAGCTTGGGCGGTGTCGGAGACCGGCAGGTTGATGAGCGGCAGCTCGACGCCTACAAAGCCGCCATCTCCCACGCCTACGTCCCGCGGGTAGATGAACAACTACCTGTGATCATCGGCATCCAGGAGGTGGCTCGCGTCCTAGGTCGAGACGCCCAGGCCGTCTCCCGGTGGCGTAACCGTCGACGTATCGCCGAGCCAGACCTCGTTCTTTCAGGCTCTCCGCTCTGGCTCTTGGAAACGATCATCGCGGATGCGTATCAGCGGCAGCGATCCGTCGTCCTCGCCGAAATCGCCCTGCTCCGCGCAGGACAGCGTGCCCCACAGAAGCCTCGCGGTCGCAGGTCAGGCAACCCCACCGTGCGCCCGCCAAAGGCGGTGGCGCCAGCAGCACGAACCTTCACGAGCGTCGAGCAGGCCACCGCCGTGGAGTTTCTGGAATCGGTACTAACCCAGGGCTACTCCGTCGTGATCAAGCCCCAGACCTGACTCAACTGACCCTCTCCAACTAACAACCCGAACGTCCAACGCCACTTGACTGCGCCCACGTTCGCCGACAGCTATGAGAGAAACACTTGATGAGAGACAAGGTTATCCATACTCTCTCTCACATGTCGATCTTGCAGCGCACCAGCGGCGCCCATACCGCCGACTCAACCGATACCGACCCACAGGCCGCCTTCTGCGAGCCGAACGACAACCCGATGAAGGTCGTCTCCTACGGAGGCGGCGTGCAATCAACGGCGCTGCTGGTGCTTGCGGCCCGTGGAGAGATCGACTTCCACACCTTCCTCTTCGCCAACGTCGGCGACGACAGCGAGCACCCGGCAACGCTCACCTACGTTCGCGAGATCGCCATCCCGTACGCCGCACGTGCGGGACTGGCTGTCCACGAGCTCAGGCGGCGCCGGCGCGACGGGGCCACGGAAACGCTCATGCAGCGGCTAAACCGGCCGGACACCCGGTCGATCCCCATCCCGGTCCGCATGGCCAACGGTGCTCCTGGCCGCCGCAACTGCACAGCCGACTTCAAGATCAAGGTGGTCGGACGGTGGCTCCGGGAGCATGGCGCCACCGCGGAGACACCGGCGGCGGTCGGCATCGGCATATCGCTCGACGAAATCCATCGCGCCAACCGCCGGCGGAGGGAAGCCCACGAGGTCATCGAGTACCCACTGCTCGACCTCGGGCTGCGCCGGGACGACTGCGAGCGCATCATCGCCGAGGCCAGCCTTCCGGTACCGCCCAAGAGCTCCTGCTTCTTCTGCCCCTTCCGCACCGTCGACGCCTGGCGCCACCAGCGCCGGCACGAGCCCGAGTTGTTCGCTCGGTCGGTCCGGCTGGAGGAGACGATCAACCGTCGACGGGCCGCACTGGGGCGGGATGCCGTGTATCTCACGAGGTACGGCGTCCCGCTCACCCAGGCCATCCCCAACCAGAGCCCGGGGGTAGATGCCGTCGATGAGGATGAGGGGGCTTGCGACTCCGGCTGGTGCATGACCTGATACGTGCCGAGCAGGCCACGATGGGTGGAGCCCGAAAGTCATGGCTTCGGACCCCACCCATCATTTGTCCCGGTCGCCCGACGTGGCCGCCGCAGGGCGCTGCCGGTGGCAGATCAGAGCTCGGGCGGCTCACCGGGCTGAAGGTGGAGGACGGCGAGGTACTCGCCGTAGGGCATCTCTTCGTCCACCCAGCGGCTGCCCGAGGGGTCGGGAATCCACATGCCGTCGAGAAGGTACTTGTCATCGAAGACGGCGACGCGGTCCCCCTGCACCGCTGTCGCCATCAGCAGTTGGATTTCCAGCAGCAGCACCATGGAGGCTTCCCTCAGCGCGCAAACCTCGGCGTGCCCGGTGCGAAAGACGTTCCCGTCCGCGTCGCTGTCCGGCCCAGGGATGACAGCACGACCCCGGACGACCATCTCGTGCAAGGCAATCACCTGGGCCACCGCTGCCGCCACCGGCGTGCTGGCACCCGGCACGACGTCCGGGGCATGCGTCCCCAGATGGTCGGCGACCGCGCGAGCATGGACGGGCCATTCGTCGGCGTGGTGATGCAGCCGCCGTTCGGCGGCCTCAACGGCCATCCACGGCTCCGTGGCCTCCGGGTGCAGCAGCCGAACAAATCCTTCAAGTGCCGCGCGCAGGTAGCTGAGACGAACCTGGTGCTGCTGCCACTCCTCCATCATCTCGGTCCAGACGGCATCGAAGTCGAGGCCCGCCGAGCACATGCCACCGTCGTCGTACGACATGTCGAACGTCACCGTGCGCAGGCCCTGGGCGAGCCGCAGCCACTTGCCGTATACCAGACGTCCTGCGCCCCGGGGACTCCGGTGACGGCGGAGGCATGCTCCACCCAGTCGGTGAGTTCACGGACGTGATCCTCGGGCTCGGACAACGCGAGCATTGACAAGGTGCGGTACGAGGGCAGGCAGGAGCCCTCCATCCGGGTAGTGGTCATAGGGTGGAGCGTGGCACACAGCACTGGCAATCGCTCTGGCGCCGGGCGGCGGTGCGACGCTCAGGTGCTAGTGGTGCGGCGTACGAGCCGGTGGCCTCGCAACTCCCGCCCGCAGCGCACGAGTTCCCGCTCCCAGCCCTCTTCGGTGCCGATCAGGTGCGGGCTCTCGTAAAGGCCGGCGCGAACCTCGGCCTCCGTGAGCCTCCGGTACTTGGGTGCGTCGGGATCGTCCTCGGCAAGGAATTCGTGCTTACGGTGGAGAAGGGGACGGTTGGTGGAGTCCGCGTACGAGGTGAAGGAGGACTTGAGGGTCTTCAGGTCGACGGCGTACGAGGCCGCGATACGCGGGTGGGGATCCGTGTCGAACTCGGGGTAGTCGAGCCAGCTGACACCGCGGCCCTGGTGACGGAGCTTGACGACGGACCACTCGCCAGGGCGGCCGGCAGCGATGCTCGCGCACTGCTCATACAGGCGCAGCACGGCCGGGATCCGGTGGAGTGCCCGGCGGTGCACGTACAGGGCGGTCGCGGTGAATTTACCTGCGATCGATCCGTTCATCGCGCGACGGACGTAGGCGTCGTCGCGCAGCTTGGACAGCAGCCGATCGGCTCGCTGGCACGCCTCGGTGTATGAGGGAAAGAAAGCACGGATGTCCAGTTGAACCGGCAGGGGCAGACTGCTCACGGGGCCTCGGCCATGGAACAACTCCAACGCGAGGAATAGCAGCGTGTCGAGGGCTCCTCGTTCGGCGCTCCGCTCCACCTTCACCGGGTCGGCTTCCTGCTCGGCAAGGCGCTTCAATTCAGCGGGGCGCAGGTGGCCGAGCAGGCTGATGATGGACTGCGGCATTTCCTCAAGCTGCGGCATCCGGCCCCGCTGCTCGAGATGAGCGACAACCGAGGTGATCGCCGAGGCGGTGTCCTCAGAAGCCAGCCATCCCCCGTCAGGGGCGACCTGGCGGGCGAGATAGCTCAATCGGGCCGCATCGTCCTTGAAGGCGTAGACGATGCCTGGCGCCGCCGACACGCAGCGGACGCCGGTTGCTTCCTCGACGTAGTCGCGCAGCTCGCCGGCGGCGTAGAGGTGCTGGAATGTGCGGCGCTGAGTGAGGATGCCGTCGCCGTACTCCGTGCCTTTGATCTGGTTGCGCTCCCACCTCAACCGTGCGGACACCACGAGCACGGACTTGGTGAGTTCCCAGGCACGCAGGAGCGTCTCTCGTCGTTCGTCGGGATTCTCGATGACGTTCAGGACATAGGTGAGAAGGACCACCTCGGCCGGCTCGCGCCGTCCGTCCGGAAAGTACACCGGGTCCCACCCCGCGGCATCGAGACCGAGGTGCTGCAATGCCCGTACATCGCCGCCACGCCCGCAGCCGTAGTCCAGTACTCCCGTTTCGGGTTCCAGCTGGAGGTCACCGACCGCGCGGCGGGCCGGCAGTGAGAGACCGACTCGCCCGATCGCGGTCTGGTGCCTCTGGCTGCTCCACAGCTGCTCTGTCATCGGCGTCCCCTGATTCCACGGACAGGCCAACATGCGACGGCACCGAACCTTAGCTGACACCCGATCCGGTGCCCCGGCCTACGCAGAGTCGCACCTCCCAGATGACCTCGAGTGACACTGTTCTGTCCATGTCCTTCGCGCCGAGCATCCACGTCTTGGCTTCGGCCGAGGTGAAGACCTGTGGCGGGCGACCAGAGTTCTGTGAGGCACCGATCAGGTCCAGCGCCCGCTCGCACAGGTTGGTGAAAACCGCGGAGGTGAAGCCCACCGTGCACCTCACCACCACCCCCACGGCGCCACCCCCGAGAGCCACCACGGCACAGCCCAGCCGATCCCGCTGAAGGGGCTTGACCGAACGCGTGTCTCCACATCTCAGAAGGCCGTGCGGCGGGTCCGAGAGTCCTTCGAGAGCTACCCCACGGCGGCTCGACGAGTACCTGACCAGCTCAGACTGAGGATGGAAAAGGCTCTCTGCCTCGTCCTACGGGAGGCGGTGAGCCCTTCGTACGGTTCACCCACCTAGGGGCACCGGTGTGGTTGAAAAGGATCACACGTCGCGTCGCGGTGGCTGCGGCGGAGGGATGAGATGAGTGCAGTGGAGAGGAGCCGTACGGAGGCAGTTTGGGCGCCGACCGCGACGCACCAGCAGCAGTCACAGCACAACTGACTATCGGCTACTGGCGCAGGAGACCAGCTGAGCCTTGCTCGACCCCCGGTTGAAGCCGACTCGTTGGCTGGGCCGTGTCCAGGAATGGTCCACCAGCCCCGGAGGACTCGTCGTGGCTTTGTCCTTGATCGGGGCTTCCTGAGTGCGCGACAAGTCTTGCTCTCAACAATAGACTTGGCATGTCGCAGAGGTGAGCGCACGCGTGGAGCCAGTGATGTAGACCACATTGGCTTCCTGGACAGCCTGGCAGGATCCCAACGCCTGGGCCATTTCGACAAGTCGCTCACCTGCTGTTTCTCTTTCCAAGCTGACGAACCCTCCGGGTGGCCAAGACGGATTGTTGCAGTCCAGGTGTTGGACATCTGCGCAACAACGCGGGTGGCGTCGAGGTCGTCAGCGCGCTGAACATGGGTCGCACGGCGCCTCGTAGGGACGTGGCGCAAGACGGCCCTCAGGCCAACAGGCAGGGCGGAAAGGAAGAGGTGCAATGACAGCTGGCAGGACATCTCGTCTCGAGTGTGTTGTCCATGGGGCTCGTGCGACACCCGAGTCCCCGAGCACACAGGTAGTCGTCATCGTGGTGATTGCCATGACGCTAGCCACGGTTCAGGTTGTCCTGGGGCACCCGGTGGCGGACGTACTGCAGATGTTTGGCGGAATGGCGGCGATCTCGACCTTGTTCAGGGCAGGCACACCTGATCTGGTCGTTTCCGCCCGCCGGCCGTGATGGCCGATGGGGCGAAAGCTGCAAGAGCTGCCCGAGCAGCCCTCTCCTATTGTAGAACTAGCGCGCTGGCTGCGCGAACAGCGCCAGCGAACAGGCTTGACCTATGCGCAGCTGGCAGAACGTTTGGAGGTCAACAAGTCCACTCTGAGCAGGGCGGTCAGTGGCACCACGTTGCCGTCGCTCAAGATGGTCGAGGAGATCGCCCGGGCATGCGGCGCCGATGTAAACGCCGGCAGACGACTACATCGCAAAGGACTGTGGGAGCTCAAAATCAGGCAGATGCTACAGGGTGAGAAGAGGACTCCACGGGACATGGTGGTGACACCTGCTGACCTATGGAACGCGCTCGTATCACAGTACGCACTCTCTGGGCTCACTTACCGAAAGGCAGAAGAGAAGGCCAAGCGCCTGGCTGCTCAAGGTGTGATTGAGCGGCCGATCAGTCGTTCCACCTTTCACAACTTCGTCACTCGACATGCTGCTCCTACGCGGACGATCATGTTTGCAGTTCTCGCGGTCAGCGATGTTCCCCAGGAGCAGTGGCCGCAGTGGGAGTCGGCCTGGCGTATCGCGCGGATGGAAATCGTTCGGCAGGCAGCCAGGGATGGATCACCGGCCGCGCGCGAGTACTTGGGGCGTGAACCCGAACGGCTTCTGAAGCCCTACGGGATTCCCTGGAACGACTGAGGCACTGATGCGGTGTCAACGAGTCAGACCCGCTTACCAGAAAAGCGGGTCTGACTCGTACGCAGCGACGTTATTGGTCCGTTCTCGGTTGAATTAAGCGTGTCACAGAAGGCTGTGGTCATGAACTCGCGGACCGAACCGATCCTCTGCTATACGACCGCCATACAGCCACTGGGCACCGCCCAGCTCCGCGCCGCGGAGCTGGCTCCCCCGATCCGGCAATGTCCCTGAGAGCCAGCCGATCCCGCTAGCCGCCGTCGCGGCCACAGCGCCGTTTCGCGCGGTATGACCAGCGCTGGGGTCACTGTGGGCAAAGTCGGGTGGAGGGGCTAGCCGAGCTGTTCTCACAGGCGGTACGAGAAGCGCAGCGCGCCGCCCTCCTCCCGGTAAAGATCGCGACCTCGCGCGCTGAAGGGATTGGGGAGCATCGCCACCCGGAGCCGGGAGGGCTCCAGGACCGACGTGACCATGAGGATCCGCCAGCGGTCGCTGCCGGAGTTCCGCTGGGCCGCCCGGACCTCGCTTTCGCCGAGTTCAATCTGGCCTCCCTCGCCCTGACTGGCTTTGACTTCGAACAGCAAGGGCTGACGGCCGCTGCCGACACGGAAGTCGTACCCAAGCCCGTCGTCCCCAGGGAGGCCGGGGAAGAACTTCCTTCGGTTCTTCGAGACCCAGCTGGTTTCGTTAGCGGCCGAGTAGTTGCGACAAAGCCACTGGTAGGCGAACCACTCTCCGGCGTAGCCGATCGCCTCTCGTTGCGCGGCCGACAGCCTTCGGGATTCTCCCCTGCCAGCGCCACCATGGCCGGAAGGCGACGCTCCCCGTCGCCCGGGCCCCACGGGAGTCAGCGAGGCGAAGACTTTGCGGTTGCCCAGGAGCTGCGGATCCGCATCGAGCGCTCGCTGGAGCTCGGCGGTAAGTTCGCCGAAGTCACCGGTGTGCACATCGAGCTCCTTCCCCCCAATGGTTACGACCCGCTGGCGGTGCTCGCGCTGTGCCCGTGCCGAGTCGGCAGCGATGCGACCGTTTTCGAGCTCGGCGGCTGTCACGCCCTGGACGGCAGGGTCCGCGCTGTCAGGCATGCCAGCCGGCCAGTGCCCAAGCGCCGCAAGCCAGGCCGCGATGTCATCGGATCCCAGCAGACGGAAGTCCAGCGCGCCGGCCTCGTCGAGGAGTTCAGTCACCGCCTCCGCCGGATCTCCCTGGTCGAGTGCGGCGGGCAGCGGATGACGGCAGGCGCGGATCAGGGCGACCAGATCGGGCACAACCATTCTGATGGCCGCTCGGTTCCGAGGAAGCAGGGCCGTATAGGCAGGGAGGTCCGTGCCCACCGCTGGGAGTCGCGAGCCCAGCCGCTCGGCGAGGACCTCCTCCACCCGAACGCGTACCTGCTGAGGTGTCACCGTCTCCAGCGTGGTGTTCCACTCCGTGGGGGGTTCGATTCCTTCCAGCGTGCGCAACTGCCGCCAGTCCGGCTGGGCCTCACGGGCGTCGAATCGCTGGAGTCGAGCCAGTCGGAGACGGTCGAGAAGCGCTCCCCGATGCCGCTGCAGATGCTTCTCGATCGCCTCCCGGTGGGCGTCCGCGTGGCTGATAACGGTGTGCGAAGGAGCCAGCCCGGCCAGGGTGACATTGAACTCCGCGAACTCGACGCCGAGCGCTTCGCGCAGTTCGTCGATGTCGCGTGCCCGCCGGGCCTCGGTCAGGAGCACGCCGGCCTCTACCGGCAGCTCCTCCGCGTGTGCCTCAAGCGTCGCTTGGAACTCCCTGGTGTCGCGGGGAGGTGGTTCGACTAGGGCGTCGCTCCGCCGACGTCCCAGGAAGTGGACCAGGAACGGATAACAGCGGTGGACGACGGCAGCGGTTGTGCCTTCGTAACGCTGCACGGTTTCGGCGAACTGGTGCGGGGACAGACCGAGTGCCTGGCCGAGCTCCTCCTCCCCCGGCTCGCGGAGATCGGCGTGCAGGTGTTCCAGCTCGCGGGCCACGAGTCTCAGCCGGACACCGAGGTCGGGGCGGCCGGTCAGGTGGGCGACGGATTCGGCGAGCCGGGCCACCGCGTTCCAGTCTTCGGGCTGGGCCCGCTGCAGGAGCAGAGGGCGGTCGTCGTCGGGCAGCGGCAGGACTCCACCGAGCCGGTTCGGCAACGCCACCTCTTCTTCGTCCAGCCGGATTTCCAGCGTCCGGTAGATACGCGAGTCTATCCGCCGGACGATCGCGACCAGCTCCGCAAGGGACGTTTCGGTCGGCCGGATCCCTGTTGGACTGTGATCGGCCAGGGCCGCCAGCACCAAAGGCAGCCAGGGCAGGACGGAGACGAGGGGTGTCCCAGTCTCCGACCGGGCCAATGGTTCCTCGTCCACAACGACTTCCAACCGGGCCTCGTCCACATGACGTACCGACCGTGCTCCGCAGCGCTCGAGCAGATCGACGATCTCCCTGGCCAGACCCGGCACCACGAGCAGCGGGCGTTCCATCTCCTGAGTGATGCGGGTCTTGACGCTTGCCCGTTCGTCTGTGACGTAGAGCTTGCTGTTCCCGTCCCGCAGGGCGGCGAAGGGCACGGCGATCAGCAGCTCTCCCGACTCCGCGAGCAGGGCACCTTGGGTGAAGGGCGGACTGCCGGGCGCGGCGGACGTACGAGCTCGGGTGACCAGGGACCGCCACGCGTACTCGTTCGCGCGTTGCACCGCGGGGCGGTCTTCGGGGCCGACCGCGCGTTCGGCGACGAAGTCGGCTAGGGCCGCGACAAGCCTGTAGCTGTCCCGGGGGTCGTTCCACGTCGGAAGGCCGTACGACCGCAGCTTCGCCACCACCTCCGGAGTTTCCAGCAGGGAGCTCACCTGGCGAGCGATCGTCGGCGCGAAAAGGGGCTCCTCCTCCATGCTGGGCGGGCAGTGCCACGCTTCCCGGGGGCGTACGAAGCGCAGCGCGCGGCCGCGGCCGCGCACCGGAAGCCAGGGTTGCTCCCGTACGAAGGCGTCCAGCGGGGTGGGTACTTCCTGGGGGTCCTTGTTGCCAGGCCGGTCCCTGAGCCAGGTGCTGGTGAAGCTACTGGCCTGCCAGCGTGGCAGACCGTGCAGAACGAGTCGGGCGAAGGCAAGCCGGGCGGGCTCGCTCAGTTGTCCGACGATCTCCTGGCCCGGGAGCCGCCAGGCAGGGCCCCCCTCGTACGGCGTGTAGGGGTGTTTGGCGGTGTCGCCGTCGCGGTGGATGTGCGGCTGCCATTGCTCCGCGACGGCGACGGGCACCTTCGCCATGCGCACCAGGTGAGCCGGTGTCAGTTGCGAACCCTCCGCCGTGGTGTCGGCGGTAGTCGTAAAGACCGGACGGAAGCCGTCGGTGACGCCGAGCTCGGCGAGAAACGCCCGCCAGTCGGCCTCTGTCTCCGTACGGCGGAGGAACGCGTCCGGCGTCGCGATGAACTGCCGGGCGAGCGAGCGTAGAGACGCGCTCTCCTCGCGCCCCTCTTGGGCCACGCGCGCCAGATCCTCCCCCATGGTGCCGGACCAGCCCGGCCCGAACTTGCCGCTGGCGGCCGGGATGAGTGGTCCGTCCGCCGACGGCACGTACAGACCGAGGTCGCGCAGGCGCAGCGCACCGGAGGACTGACGAGAACAGTGCAGATGGAAGACGAAGCGCAGGGCCTGATTGCGCAGCCTACGGTCCTTGCTCTGCGAGAGTGCATGCCGTATGTGCTCCAGCAGGCCCGCCGCGTCGAACCGGCGTACGAGACGGTGCTGCTCCAGGAAGAGGCGGGCCTGTTGCCGGCGGACCTGCCCTTCGCTTTCGATCCAGGTCAGTCCCGGATGCAGATAGAACAGCCGCTTGCTCAGGGCTGGGGGTACCGCCAGGTTGCCGTCGGGAGCGGCGGCCGTGGCGCCGGAGGGCCCGGAGAGCCCCCTGGCCGGCGGGAAGAACGCCTGGCGCCGGGATTGGCGGCGTTCCTTGGCAGGGGCGGAGTCGACCGCTGCCGTGCCGTTCGTACGCTCCAACGTCCCGCCGGCCGTCAGCAGCAGTCTGCGGCCTTGCAGCACCCGGCCACAGCCTTCGAAGAGGTGGGGCAGATCCGCGTACACACCGTCCCACACGTCGACGGGGTCGTCGGGCCCGGGAAGCGGCAGCGAGGCCGCGATCCGCTCGACGTGGCCAGCGAGTGCGTCCGCTGACGGTTCCAGCGGGCATCGCAGGGCTTCGCAGAGTTTGGCCAGGCGTGCGCGCGGCCCGCGCGGCAGAACTGTGTCGACCACCGCCACACCAGCTTCACATGCCGCCCGGGCGGTTAGCACCGACAGATCCACCTCAGGCCACAGAACGACAGCTCGAGGCGCTGCCCACGCCGGCGAGGATCCGGCAGGGCCGAGCATCGGCACGATCGGTGTGTCGGCGAGCTCTCGCCCCTGAATACGCCGGGAGGCAGTGGCCAGTCGCCCGGCCCACTTCTGCTGCCAACTCACCAGATCCACGGCCAACCGGGCCGCGTCAGGTGCTGCGCTGTCTCGGAGCGCCGTGGCGGCGGTGAGACAGGTCTCCGCCGCGGCATCGAGAAGCATGGTGTTGAGCGGGTGTTCCCCGTCGTAACCCGTGCGGTCGGTCTTGGTGTAGAGCGGCGCGTTGAGATGGCCGGCCAGCGGAGCGGTCACGTCGTCGCCGAGCGGCAGAAACGTGTACACACGCCCAGATGAGGCTGGCACGACCGGCAGGGCGATCTCAATGACGGCAGGCTTGGACCACTGGGTCCAGGAGTCGTCCAGCCCCTCGTCGTCGACGGCCGCCGCGACCGTGGCCTCCAGTCTGGCAGCGGGCACCGTGCCGCGTACGAGCACGAATCGGCCAGCCGGTCCGAGATCGACCTGCATCAGCGACACGGCCGGTGCAGCGCCTGCGGCTGGAACGTCCGGCACCGCGGGCAGCCGCTCCTCGCAGCGCGTCAGTTCAGTCCGCTCGTGCATGTCACCCGCACGCCGTTCCAGCACCAGACGCTCAAGGCGCTCCAGGAACAGCATGGGCGGAGCGCCTGAGCCGGCCAGCTCCTCGATCCGCCGGCGTACCTCGCCGCATGCCGTTTCGCTACGCAAGGGCAGCCGGATCACGGTGACGTGGCCGGCCAGGGCCAGCTTCGCGCAGGTCTCCGGGACCGCGGACACCGGGAAGGGGAGCTGGAATGGCGGAAACTCCTCGGTCGCCCGGCGCACCAGCTCGGCGTCGGCCAGCAGCAGGCTCAGGTCGTCGGGCGTGGCGAAGCGGAAGCAGTATCCGTCTAGCACGGCCGGGGTGCCGCCGTCGGGCCTGCCGCTGTAGATCTCGGGTGCGACACTGATCTGCAACACACTGCGGAACCCGACGCCCTTGTTGCCGATTCCCTCGCCCACCACCTTGTCGCTGCATGAGAGCTTCGACACCGAATCCACACGGTCCCAAGTGAAGGGGTTGCCGGCGTTGGCGACATAGAGGGTGCCATGCTCGCCTTCGTCCTCGTCGAGCAGGACGTGCACCCGCCCGTCGCTCCGGTCATCGGGGTGCGCGTCATGAGCGTTCTGCAGCAGTTCCAGGAGGAAGCGCCCTCTGTAGTCGCGAGCGGTGCTCCGGGAGAGGCCGCGCAGCTGCTTGCCCGGCTGCCACCTACGCGTGTGCTGCCACTCGTCCAGCACCTCCCGGGTGTACGTCATCAGTTGTGCAGTGAACTCGCTGCCGTAGCCAACTGAGCCATCAGTCCCCCGCAGCGCCCACGTTTCCCCAAGCTGACCCAAGTCAACAGCAGCCACACATGCCCCCTTTGCCCCGTCTATACAGGGACTCTAGCGGGACCCCAGGCAAGGCGGACGGCCTTACGAGAAGCATGGGATGTACCCGCGATTCACTGCTCTGCCATCCCGAACGACCGCTGCTTCCTGAGCGCATCACTGTTGCTTTCGGCCGCTGTTTGACGCCAGGCGTCAATGCCAGGGCGCGCCTGCTGCTGGGGCGCGAAGAGATCACTTTCGGACCACATGACGATGGCCTCCGCAATGGCGGTGCCCCCAGCGCCCCCGAGCGGGATGCTACGGAACGCAGCGTCAGTCAGGGCCTCCAGGCGCCTGACGGCCGCCGATGTAGCCGATCGGCCACGGCTGCATGCGCCATCCGATAGCGTATCGCCGTGATCACGGGCGAGCTCAAGAGCAAGGTGGACCGCGTCTGGGATGCGTTCTGGTCCGGTGGGATCTCCAACCCACTGGAGGTAACAGAGCAGATCACGTACTTGCTATTCATCAAGCGGCTGGACGAGATCCAGACCCGCAAGGACGAACAGGCGAACCGTTCTGGCAAGCCTGATCCGAACCCTTTTTTCACTGAGGACCAGCAGGAACTGCGCTGGCACAACCTCAAGGCCCGCGACTCCGAGGTCATGTACGGCATCGTCGAGCAGGGTGTCTTCCCCTATCTCCGCACGATGGGCGGCGACGACTCCACGTACTCCCACCACATGCGCGACGCCCGTTTCACCATCCCGACCCCCAACCTGCTGGCCAAGGTCGTCGACCTGGTGGACACCATCTCGATCGAGCCGGGTGGCAACGGGGGAGACATCTACGAATACATGCTGGCGAAGTTCGCAACGGTTGGCCAGAACGGCCAGTTCCGCACACCGCGCCACATCATCGACCTGATGGTCGAGATGACCCGGCCGAAGCCGGACGACGACGTCTGCGACCCGGCATGCGGCACGGCCGGCTTCCTGGTCCAGACGGCGTCGTACGTGAAGCGCGAGCACGCGAAGGCACTCCTGGACGCGGAGCAGCAAGCGCACTTCCACACGAGCATGTTCCACGGCTTCGACTTCGACTCCACGATGCTGCGCATCGGCTCGATGAACATGCTGCTGCACGGCATCGGGAACCCGGACATCCGCTACCGCGATTCGCTTGCGGAGCCGGCGGCAGGCGAGTCGGAACGCTACTCCCTGATCTTGGCGAACCCGCCGTTCGCCGGCAGCCTGGACTATGAGTCCACGGCGGCGGACCTACTGCGCTTGGTGAAGACCAAGAAGACCGAACTTCTCTTCCTGGCCTTGTCCTTGAGGATCCTCAAGCCCGGCGGCCGTGCGGCGATCATCGTCCCGGATGGCGTCCTCTTCGGTTCGACGAAGGCGCACAAGGAGCTGCGTCGGATGCTGGTTGAGGACCACAAACTGGACGGCGTGGTGAAGCTCCCGAGTGGGGTTTTCAAGCCGTACGCGGGGGTCTCGACTGCGATCCTGCTGTTCACCCGCACGGATACCGGAGGTACGGACAACGTCTGGTTCTACGACGTGCAGGCGGACGGCTTTAGCCTCGATGACAAGCGCAACCCGCTCCTCCCGGAGGACCGCCAGGGCGTTCGGCCTGCGGCTGGCTCCCTGTCAGAGAAGGAGCACACCAAGAACAACCTCCCGGATGCCCTCTCTCGCTGGTTCAACCGCGGCGGCTCTGAGTGCAGCCGCGCGCGTTCGGAACAGAGCTTCTGCGTCCCGAAGTCGGACATCGTCGCCCAGGGGTACGACCTGAGCCTGAACCGCTATGCCGAACGGCCTCGGTACCTCACGGCTGGCAGGCGGGTAACCATGGCTGACCTTATGGGCACTGGTCTTCTTGCAGAAGGCATGCAGCTTGCCTTCGAGCGTGCAGGGGCGAACTACTCCGCCAGAGTGACAGCTGAGGGTTGGCTCGAACTAGCTGGCGGCCAGCAGTTTCCATCCCCCAACCGGGCTGCGGCCGCAGCGGTCGGCGAAGGGACTATTGATGGCTGGCAGGCATGGGCTCTGGAAGACGGTACAACGCTAGACCAGCTGCGCCAACAATTCCTAAACACGCCAGCCGTGGGTATCCCCAGCCCCGACGTCGCCGAATTGGCCAACCACAGACTGGCCGCATCGCCCAATTTGGCTGCAGCCCTCCCGTCCGTCACGGTGCAAAAAAATTGCGCAACGCGGCATCCCGAAAGCACAGAAGACGCCCAGCAGATTCAATCGATCAACGAACCGGCCCGAGACGAAGACGAGGATGCGCCCGTGGTCGGCCTGACCGTTGGAGACTTGCCCTCCGCTCTTGGCGGTGTCGTCTTTGTGTCCCCGTCCGCGACATTCGATGAAGCCATCACTCGGATGGTGATCAACGACTATTCTCAGCTTCCTGTTCTATCGGGGCGCAATCTTCGAGGGGCCGTGACGTGGCAGTCGATCGCACGGGCGCGCCACGCCAATAACAATCCACCGTTCCCCCGAGCTATAGTCCAAGCTCGCGAAGTCTCATACAACCAAGACCTCATTGACATCCTCCCAATTCTTGCGGAATTCGAATTCGTTCTTGTCCGAAACCAGAGCAATGAGATTGCAGGGATCATAACTGCGAGCGACGTGGCAGCCGCCTACGGAGCCATGGCCACCCCGTTCTTTCTTATCGGTGAATTGGATAAGCGACTGCGTCAGGTGCTCGCCTCTTCTATTGAGTTTCCTGAAGTCCAGGTCCTGTGCGATCCGGAGGGCAACCGGAGCATCAAGGGATTTAACGACCTGTCGATCGGGGACTATCAGCGCGTCCTAGAAAATAAGGAAGCATGGGAGAAAGTCGGCTGGTCGCTGGATCGAAAGATCTTCATCGAGCGTCTCGATGAGATACGGCAAATCAGGAACGACCTCATGCATTTCAATCCCGAACCATTGCCCCACAACTCCACTCATAAGATACGACACATGATCAACGTGCTACGAGAGTACGGAAACTGAATGCCCGCGGCGTCAGCGAGCTGGGCCGGTCCGAAGGGCGAGGACGGCTGGGCGTGCCGACTCTCCGAAAACCACCAAGGTCTTCGATGTCCAAGGCCCGGGAGCCCGGACGCGAGGTACACGTCCGTCAACAGAACGCGGCGCTGAGGCCCACCTCATGATGAAATGTTGGACGGGCGGTAACGCAACCCCCTCAGCGTGATCAACCGAGGCCCCGCTTGGGCGATAGACAGCCATCATGAGGACGGCGCCACATCCGGAGTGCGTTCCCCTGGGGGACCAGGTCAACCGCCTTCGTGGCACGGGCAATGCCAACTTTCCGTATCGCGCTCAACCCCGCAAGCCCCGCTGGCCTCCCGTGCGCCCCCGCCGACCGCGGCCATACCCTCGATGCACGAACACCAGGCCGCCGTAACGTCGGTCGCGCCGTCACGGCGCCGAACAGCCTCAGGCCCGACACCGTCCCCCTGCCCTATCTGGCAAGAGCCGAGACGAAACATTTGAGGTTCCGGGATTATCTGCGACTGGGGCGCGGAATTGTTTTCAGGGGAGTTCTTGCGGGCCGTTGAGACAGCGACGATGCGCCGCGTCGCATTTGTAATATCTGCTCACCATCAGATTAGGGCTGGTGCCCCATAGTCACCGGAGCGACCGTGAATCACCTCTCTCGTCATCTAGCGGACACGTCGGACGACATCCTTGACGACACGGCCGAGGCTGAGCCGCCATCCACGGCAACCGGCATCGCCGCCCCGAAAAGGCCCTGCCCGGCCGGGAGGCCGCGGGTGTTCGTGGAGTACGTCATTGTCGACGGCGAGGACGCTCACCCGCTGGCCCAGCGCCAATGCGCCGCGATCCGCGAGGTGCTGAAGTGGCTCTACGCCCGCCACAGCGTCCCAGCGGAAGGCGGACAGGCCGAAACGGCCAGCTCTACGCCTTCCCGCACGGAGGGGGACGCCACGTGACCGTCACCCCACCTGCCCCCCGGTCGCCCTGGGCACCTCCAGTACCCGGCCGCCCCTGGGCCACCGACGGCATCCCGGACGCAGCGGCGCCTCCAGTGACTGTCCCGGTTGCCTGGCTCGGCCGAACCTCCACAGAGGACGCCCAGGACCCCACGTTGTCGCTGCCCCGACAGCTGCGCAACGCCAGAGCCGCTCTGCCAGCCGGCTGGGTGATCGTCGCCCACTTCTACGACGTGGAGTCCGGCCGCAAGGAACTGCACGAGCGAGGCAACTCCCTAGCCCACCAGAACTTCGAGATCCCCATCCCACGCGACGGCAGCGTCACCGACCTCCTCAAAGAGGCCCAACGCCCCAACCGTCGCTTCGCTGCCGTCATTTGCGAGTCGATCGAACGCATCGCCCGCCGCACTTACTTCGGCACGAAGATCGAGTACGAGCTGGAGCAAGCTGGAGTCGCCCTGTGCGCCGCCGACGAGCCGATCGTCACCGATCCCAGGGCCAAGCTCGCCACACCAACCCTCACCCGCCGCATCAAGCAGGCCGTCTCCGAGTGGTATGTGCTCCAGATGCTCGAGCTGTCCTGGGACGGCTTCATCGAGCACATCTCCCAGGGCTGGAACGTGGGGAAGCCTCCCTACGGCTACCTGGCGGAGAAGGTGCCTCACCCCGTACCGGCTCGCCGAGCTGAGGGCCGTACCAAGCACCGGCTCATCCCCGACCCGCCGCGGGCCTCAGCGGTCACCTTTATCTTCCAGCTTCGCGGGCTGGATAAGCTCGGTTACGACGCCATCGCCGACCGTCTGAACCTGGACCTGGCGGCTTACCCGCCTCCGGAGCCGACCCGCCCCGATGTGGCCCTGGGGTGCTGGAGCGGTTCCGCCGTGCGAGAGATCCTGCGCAATCCGAAGTACACGGGCTACCAGGTCTGGAACCGCCGGGCGATGAAGAAGGGCGGTCGCTACAACGACCCGAAGGACTGGGTGTGGTCGCCCCGGCCCGTCCATGAGCCTCTTGTCACCAAGGAACTGTTTGACGCCGTCTCCACCGTGGGCCGCAAACGCCAGGGATCCCGCGCCACCCACGGAGCCAACGCGCACCCGGCCACCAAGCGCTCCTACGTCCTGCGGTCGTACGTCTACTGCGACACTTGTGATCGCCGCATGTTCGGCAAGTCGCGCCACCAGATCTCCTACTACGCCTGCCAACCCGACCCGAACGAACATCGTGATCAGCCGTGGTTTCCTGATCACCCCAAGAGCTTGTGGATCCGCGAGCAGATCCTGATCGCCTCCATCTCCCGCTTCTTCGCCACCAGGATCTTCGGATTCGATCGGCGTAGCCACCTCGGAGCCGCCCTCGAAGCCGCTCGGTCCGCGGACGGTGCCGGCGACCGCATCGGCAAGGAGCGGGCCGCGCTGGGACGCACTATCAGTGCCATCGGCCAGCGCCAGGCGCATCTCATCCATACCCTCGCCAACTGCCTTGGCGGCTACGAGGCCAGAGATCTCCACCCGGATCAGGAGAAGCAGTTGCGTGACTCGATCCAACGCGAGCACGCCGCGCTGGGCGCCCAGCGTGAACAGCTCGCCGAGCAGCTGGCTCACCTGCGCGCGCCGAAACAGGCTGTGCGCGCCGCAGCCAATGCGGCTCCGCTGGATGCGGTCCCGCCCCTCGATGTGGATCTCGCCCTGGTCCCGGAGGAGATCCAACGACGGCTCTACAGCGCCTTCGGGCTGGAGGTTCGCTACAGCCGACCCCACGAAGAGCTGACCCTGAGGGTGACGATTCCGGACTACCTGCTTGACGGACTGATGTTCGCCGCCCACGAGCTGCAGCCATGAAACAAAAAAGCGCGTAACCCCCCATCACGGCAGCTCACGGGGCTGCCTGGTCTCTTCCGGAACGTCTGATCAGCACGACTCAGTAGGTCTGCGCTCAGCGTCACCTGCCCTCGGCGCCTCATCGATGCTCGCCACCTCGACAGGGTCTGACCCGCCCGACAAGGCGCCTGACATCCCATCAGAACGAGCGTCAAATGAGCGTCACGAGCGTCATTTCAGCGTCAAGATATCGCCCGTAACGCCCACACCGCACATAATGCGCACCCAAGAAACCGCAGGTCAGGAGCCCTTCGCGGCCGGTTCAAGGATCGCGACACACTCAACGTGGTGGGTCATCGGAAACAGATCGAACGCCCGAAGCGTACGCATCCGGTAGCCGCCATCCCGGAAGTATCCGAGGTCCCGGGCGAGTGCGGCCGGGTCGCAGGCGACGTAGGCGATGCGGCGGGCGCCGAGGGAGGAGAGGTGGGCGACCGTCTTGCGGCCGGCGCCCGCGCGGGGCGGGTCGAGGACGATGAGGTCGACCTCGGTGATGCCGGTGCGCGGGAGGACGGCGTCGACCTTGCCCTGTTCGATGCGGACGCGGGGGAAGTCCGCGAGGTTGTGGCGGGCGTCCTCGACGGCGCGCTTGCCGGACTCGATGCCGAGCACGGCGCCCTGGTCGCCGAGGCGGTCGGCGAGGGCGCCGGCGAAGAGGCCGACGCCGCAGTACAGGTCGAGGGCCATCTCGCCCTTGCGCGGGAGCAGGCCCTGCATGACGGCGGTGACCAGGGTGTCGGCCGCCTTGGGGTGGACCTGCCAGAAGCCGGAGCCGCCGACCCGGTGGGTGCGGCCGTCGGCGCGTTCGCGGACGAAGGGGCGGCCGTGGACGCGGTGGACGCCGCCGGTCTTCTCGTCGACCCGCAGGACGGAGACCGGCTTGTCCAGTTCGACCAGCGGGAGGCGGGCGCCCGGGCGCGGGGTCAGGACGACCTGGCGGTCCTGGGAGCCCGTCGCCGCGATCGCCTCGACCGACTCCATGCCCGTCCAGTCGCGCCGCTCGATGCCCAGTTCGCTGACGCCCTGTGCCGCGATCATGCAGTGGTCGATGCGCTCGACCTCGTGCGAGCGGTGCCGGCGCAGACCCGCGTGGCCCTCGGCATCGACGGCGTACTGGACGCGGGTGCGCCACTGCGGCACCTCGCCCGCGGGCAGCTTGTCGCCCTCGGCGGGCATCACCGTGCCGTCCCAGCCGGCCTCCTCGGGCGTGAGGCCCGCGAGCCGCTCCAGCTGCTCGGCGACGACCTCGCCCTTGAGGCGGCGCTGCGCGCCCGGCTTGGCGTGCTGCCAGTCGCAGCCGCCGCAGCGGCCGGGGCCGGCGTAGGGGCAGGGTGCCTCGATGCGGTCCTTGGACGCCTCCAGGATCCGTACCGCGTCCGCGCGCAGGAAGCGGGCGCCCTCCTCGCCCTCCGTCACCCGGGCGACGACCCGTTCGCCGGGCAGCGCGTGACGTACGAAGAGGACCTGGCCCTCGGCCGTGCGGGCGATGCAGTGTCCGCCGTGGGCGACCGGGCCGATCTCGACCTCGTACTCCTCGCCCACCAGCGACTTCGGCCGGTCCGCCGGTTCCGGTCCCACCTGGGCGTTCTTCGGTTCTGCCTGCATGGTGGGTGACTCCAGATCGGGGAAGCGGGAACGGCCGGACAACAGCCCACCAGTCTACGTGGGTGTCGTCCGGCCGTTCACCACCAGGCCACGGAGCCGGGGCTCAGGCCTGGGGGGCCGACGGCTCCTTCGGCTCCTTGCGCACCTGCGCCGGTCCGCGCCGCACCGCGCCGGGCGCGCTCCACTCCTGGCGCCTGCGGGCCCGCAGCTTCGCCGCCTCGGAGGAGGCGAGCTGGTAGGGCACCGAGGTGACCATGACGCCCGGCGTGAACAGCAGCCGACCCTTCAGGCGCAGCGCGCTCTGGTTGTGCAGCAGGTGCTCGTACCAGTGGCCGACGACGTACTCGGGGATGATCACCGAGACCGCGTCGCGCGGGGACTCCTTGCGCAGGCTCTTGACGTACTCGATGACCGGCCGGGTCACCTCGCGGTACGGCGAGTCCAGCACCTTCAGCGGTACGTCGATGCCGCGCCGCTCCCACTCCTCCCGCAGCACCTTCGTCTCCGCCGGGTCGACGTTGACGGTGAGCGCCTCCAGGCTGTCCGAGCGCATCAGCTTGGCGTAGGCCAGGGCGCGCAGGGTGGGCCGGTGGATCTTGGAGATGAGGACCACGGAGTGGATCCGGGAGGGGCGGACGAGGTCGTCGGCCGGTTCCTCGGGCGCGGCGATCTCCTCGGCGACCCGGTCGTAGTGCTTGCGGATCGCCGTCATCGTCGCGAAGAAGATGCACATGCCGAGCAGGGCGACCCAGGCGCCGTGCGTGAACTTGGTGAGCAGGACGACGACCAGCACCAGGCCGGTGAGGAACGCGCCGAAGGCGTTGATGGCGCGCGAGCGGATCATGTGACGCCGCTTGGCCGCGTCCCGTTCGGTGGCCAGGTGGCGGTTCCAGTGCCGCACCATGCCGATCTGGCTGAGCGTGAAGGAGACGAACACGCCGACGATGTATAGCTGGATCAGCCGGGTGGAGTCGGCGCCGTAGACGACGACCAGCAGGGTCGCCGCGCCCGCGAGCAGGACGATGCCGTTGGAGAAGGCGAGCCGGTCGCCGCGGGTGTGCAGCTGGCGGGGCAGGTAGCGGTCCTGGGCGAGGATCGAGCCGAGGAGCGGGAAGCCGTTGTACGCCGTGTTGGCGGCGAGGAAGAGGACCAGGGCGGTGGCCGCGGCCAGGACCACGAACAGGAAGCTGCCCTTGCCGAAGACGGCCTCGGCGACCTGGGAGATCACCGGGTTCTGCACGTATCCGGAGCCGAGCGGGCTGCCGTTGTGCAGGAGGTCGGTGGCCGGGTTCTCGGCCATGTGGACCTTGGTCGTCATGGCGAGGCCGATGATGCCGCAGAACATGGTCACGGCCAGCAGGCCCATCGCCGCCAGGGTGGTGGCCGCGTTCTTCGACTTGGGCTTGCGGAAGGCCGGGACGCCGTTGGAGATCGCCTCGACGCCGGTGAGGGCGGCACAGCCGGAGGAGAAGGCGCGCAGCAGCAGGAAGACGAGCGCGAAGCCCGCGAGGCCCTGGTGCTCGGCCTTGATGTGGTAGTCGGCCGTGGGTGCCCGCATGGTGTCCCCGAGGGCCAGCCCGCGGAACGCCCCCCAGAGGATCATGACGAAGACGCCGGCGACGAAGACGTACGTCGGGATCGCGAACAGCGTGCCCGACTCCTTCACGCCGCGCAGGTTCATCAGGGTCAGGAGCACGATCACCACGACCGCGCAGAGCACCTTGTGCTCGACGACGAACGGGATCGCGGAGCCGAGGTTCTCGATTCCGGAGGAGATCGAGACGGCGACAGTCATGACGTAGTCGACGAGCAGTGCGCTGGCCACCGTCAGCCCCGCCTTGGCACCGAGGTTGGTCGTGGCCACCTCGTAGTCGCCGCCGCCGCTCGGGTAGGCGTGCACGTTCTGCCGGTACGAGGCGACGACCGTGAACATCAGCACGACGACCGCGACCGCGATCCAGGGGCTGAAGTGGTAGGCCGACACGCCCGCGATGGACAGGACCAGCAGCACCTCGCCGGGTGCGTACGCCACGGAGGACAGCGGGTCGGAGGCGAAGACGGGGAGTGCGATGCGCTTCGGCAGAAGGGTCTCCCCCAGCCGGTCGCTGCGCAGTGCGCGCCCGATCAGAATGCGTTTGGGCACGTCGGTCAGTTTGGACACAACAGAGGATCGTAGGCCTTCGAACTGGGGCTCGCCCACCTGCCACCCGAGATCTGCCTCACGAGTGAAATCGGGTGCGGCCGGCGCCACGGATTCCGCAGGTGGGCGCGTGGCTGTGCCTAGATGTCTGGACTCGGCCGCTTCCCCCGCCCGCTCCCCGTCCGTTCCGCGCCCGTTCCCCGCCCGCCGCCGACCCCCGGAGGTCCCATGCCCCCGCCCGCGGAGCTGATCGGCGCCGCTGTGACGCTGCTCGGCCTCGGATTCCTGACCGTGTGCAGCGTGCGCAGCATCACTCGGCGCGGGCCCTCCGAAGTGGAATAGGAGCTGCGGACGAAAGTGGACGCTGCCCGCCGGGGCCCGCTTTCGTGCGCGGCTCCGAGGCGTTCGGTCCGGCCGTCCGTCCGGTATGCGGCAGGGGGGTGCCCGCCTCCGGCCGCGCATGTGTAGCTTGTCCCTCTGTCTGAGACCCTGATGGGGCTGAGCAGTAGCTGTTGACACCGGAAGGACGGTCGTGCACATCGTCATCATGGGCTGCGGGAGAGTGGGCTCCGCTCTCGCCCAGACCCTGGAGCAACAGGGGCACACGGTCGCCGTGATCGACCAGGACCCCACCGCCTTCCGTCGGCTGGGGCCCGGGTTCGGCGGCCGCCGGGTCACCGGGATCGGCTTCGACCAGGACACCCTGCGCGAGGCGGGCATCGAGGAGGCCGGGGCCTTCGCGGCCGTCTCCAGCGGCGACAACTCGAACATCATCGCTGCGCGGGTGGCCCGTGAGATGTTCGGTGTGCAGAACGTCGCGGCCCGTATCTACGACCCGCGCCGCGCCGAGGTCTACCAGCGGCTGGGCATCCCGACGGTGGCCACGGTCCGCTGGACGGCCGACCAGATGCTGCGCCGGCTGCTGCCCTCCGGAGCGGAACCGCTGTGGCGCGACCCCACGGGCGGGGTCCAGCTGGCCGAGGTGCACGCGTCGCCGAAGTGGGTCGGCCACAAGATCAGCAGGCTCCAGGAGGAGACCGGCGTCCGGGTGGCGTTCCTGACCCGCCTCGGCGAGGCGATGCTGCCCACCTCGCAGACCGTGCTCCAGGAGGGCGACCTCGTGCACGTGATGATGCGGACGGACGACGTGGACAAGGTCGAGGCGGCGTTCGCCGAGGGCCCCGAAGAGGAGAGCGGTCACTGATGAGGGTCGCCATTGCCGGTGCCGGCGCGGTCGGTCGCTCGATCGCGGGCGAGCTGCTGGAGAACGGCCACGAGGTCCTTCTCGTCGACAAGGCGCCGACCGCCATCTCGGTCGAGCGCGTCCCGCAGGCCGAGTGGCTGCTCGCCGACGCCTGCGAGATCACGTCCCTGGACGAGGCGGCGCTGCAACGCTGCAACGTGGTGATCGCCGCGACGGGCGACGACAAGGTGAACCTGGTCGTCTCGCTGCTGGCGAAGACGGAGTACGGCGTGCCGCGCGTCGTCGCCCGGGTGAACAACCCGAAGAACGAGTGGCTGTTCAACGAGGCGTGGGGCGTGGACGTCGCCGTGTCCACGCCGCGGCTGATGTCGGCGCTGGTCGAGGAGGCGGTGAGCGTCGGCGACCTGGTGCGCCTGCTGCGCTTCAGCCACGGCGACGCCAACCTGGTCGAGCTGACCCTGCCGGAGGAGTCGGCGCTGGCCGGCACCCAGGTCGGTGACGTGCAGTGGCCCGAGGACACGTCGCTGGTCACGATCATCCGCGGCGCCCGGGTGCTCACCCCGTCGCAGGAGGACTCGCTGGAGGCCGGCGACGAACTTCTGTTCGTGGCCGCGCAGGCCCGTGAGGAGCAGTTGGAGGACCTGCTGTCGGTGCGGCGGGAGGACGCGGAGGGCTGAGCCCGCCGCGGACACGACGCGTACGCGGACACGACGACGAGCGCGGAGACGACGCGTAGGCGCATACGGCGGCGAGGGGCGCCCGGAGATCTCCGGGCGCCCCTCGCCGCAGTGTGCGCGGGCCGGCTACGCCTCGCGGCGGTGGCGGCCGGCCGCCGGGCCCGCCGAGGGGGGGCCGTCGGGGGCGTCGCCGCGCTCGGCCGCCAGGGCGGCCTTCCGCTCCTCCTCGGCCTTCTCCTCCGCTTCCATCTCCGCGAACACGTCGATGGGCGCGGGCGCCTTGGCCAGGAACACCCAGGTGAGGTAGACGGCCAGCAGGAAGGGCGGGATCTTCAGGGCGACCAGGACCCAGCCGAGCTGCGCGGTGTTCGCCCACCAGTACAGGGGGAAGAGGATCGCGCACTTGGCGAGCAGGATCAGGCCCCAGGCCCAGCTCGCCTTGGTGTACGCCTTCTTGCGGCCCGGGTTGCGGGTGCGCCAGGAGAGGTTCTCCTTGAAGACCGGGCCGAGGATGAGACCGATCAGCGGGACCCCGGCGAGCGCCGTGACGATGTAGGCCAGGCTCAGGCCCAGCGTGTAGAGCATGCCCGGCAGGTAGAAGTCCTTGGCGTTGCCGGTCATCATCGCGAAGACCACGCCGAAGGCGACGCCGAAGACGCCGCTGAAGGCGTGCTTGACGGTGTCCCGCATCACCAGCCGGACCGCGACCAGCACCACGGAGACCGCCAGAGCGGCGATCGCCGACCAGTGCAGGTCCTTGTCGACCGTGAAGATGCTGACGAAGAGCAGGCCGGGGAGCACCGTCTCGACCATGCCCCGGACTCCGCCGAACGCCTCGAAAAGCGCGGCCTCCGTCACCGCCCTGGCCCCGTCGTCGGCGGTCGTCTCTTCGGTCGGCTTGTCGAGTGACGTCACGGGCTACTCCCGTCCGAGGGGTCGCAGTTCGTACTTGGGGTTGAACAGCACCCGGCGGCCCCGGCTCATGGAGATCCGGCCCGATGCGATCAGCTTGCGCCCCGGTTCTATACCCACGATGGAGCGCCTGCCGAGCCACACCACGTCCAGGGCCGCGGAGCCGTCGAACAGCTCCGCCTCCAGGGCCGGGACTCCGGCGCGCGGACGCAGGGTGACCGTGCGCAAGGTACCAGTAACGGTGACGATCTGTCGGTCGTGGCAGTCACCGATCCGGGTGCACCCCGCGGTCTCGGTGTCCTCGCGCAGCTCCTCCGACTCCAGGTCCTCCTGCGACGAGGAGAGCCGGTCGAGCATGCGCCGGAACCGGCCCGTCGGCTTCTCGGGGCGAGGAACAGCACTCATGACTGAAGGGTACCGGGGCAGGGCGGCAGGACCGTAACCGCGCTCACCCCGGCCTTCCCCTCCCCGCCGTTCTCACTTCTCGAAGCGGTAGCCCATCCCCGGCTCGGTGACGAAGTGCTCGGGGTGCGACGGGTCGGCCTCCAGCTTGCGGCGCAGCTGTGCCATGTAGACGCGCAGGTAGTTCGTCTCCGTGCCGTACGAGGGCCCCCACACCTCCTGGAGCAGCTGCTTCTGGCTGACCAGGCGGCCGGTGTTGCGCACCAGCACCTCCAGCAGGTGCCACTCGGTCGGGGTCAGCCGTACGTCCTTGCCGCCCCGGTTGACCTTCTTCGCGGCGAGGTCGACGGTGAACTGCGCGGTCTCCACCGTCGTCAGGTCGTCCTCGCCGCCGCCGACGGGCTCGGCGCGGCGGACGGCGGCGCGCAGCCGGGCCAGCAGCTCGTCCATGCCGAAGGGCTTGGTGACGTAGTCGTCGGCGCCCGCGTCCAGGGCCTCGACCTTCTCGTCGGAGGAGTGCCGGGCGGACAGCACCAGGATCGGCACCCGGGTCCAGCCGCGCAGGCCCCGGATGACCTCGACACCGTCCATGTCGGGCAGACCGAGGTCGAGGACGACGACGTCGGGGTGGCGGGAGGCGGCGAGGTCGAGGGCGCTCCGGCCGTCGGATGCGGCGTCGACCTCGTACTTGCGTGCCTTGAGGTTGATCACGAGGGCACGCACGATCTGCGGCTCGTCGTCGACCACCAGCACCCTGGTCATGAAACCTGCCTTTCTGGGGGTACGGGGCTCGGTCTGCGGGGCCCGGCTTGCTCCTCGGCCGCTGCGCCCGTCCTCCCGGCCGGTGCGGACCGCTCCTCGGCCGGTGCGGCCGTCTCTTCGACCGCTCCGCCCGTCTCCGCGGCCGGTGCGGGCGGTTCCCCGGCCGGTGCGGCCGCGCGGAGGCTGAGCACCATCGTGAGGCCGCCGCCGGGCGTGTCCTCGGCGTCGAGGGTGCCTCCCATCGCCTCGGCGAAGCCGCGCGCCACCGCGAGGCCGAGACCGACGCCCGCGCCGCGCGGCGCGTCGCCGTAGCGCTGGAAGGGTTCGAAGATGCGGTCCTTGGCCTCGTCCGGCACCCCGGGGCCGCGGTCGACGACGCGGACCTCGACGCGGTCGGCGATGGCGCTGGCCGACACCAGGACGGCTTCGCGGGCCGGGCTGTACTTCACGGCGTTCTCGACGATGTTGGCCATCGCGCGTTCCAGCAGGCCGGCGTCCACGGCGACCATCGGCAGGCTCTCGGGCACGTCGAGGTGCACGCTGTCCTCGGGCACCCCGCCCAGCGCCATCGGCACGACCTCGTCGAGGTCGATCCCGCGGATCAGCGGCGTGACGGTGCCGGTCTGCAGGCGGGACATGTCCAGCAGGTTGCCGACGAGGTGGTCCAGCCGGTCGGAGCCCTCCTCGATGCCCTCCAGCAGTTCGGCGCGGTCCTCCTCGGACCACTCGACGTCCTCGGAGCGCAGCGAGGAGACGGCGGCCTTGATGCCGGCGAGGGGGGTGCGCAGGTCGTGGCTGACGGCGGCGAGCAGCGCGGTGCGGATGCGGTTGCCCTCGGCCAGGGCCCGCGCCCGGTCGGCCTCCTCCTGGAGGCGGCGGCGGTCCAGGACGACGGCGGCCTGGGCGGCGAAGGCCGCCAGCACCCGGCGGTCGGAGGCGGGCAGGACGCGTCCGGTCAGCGCCAGTGCCATGTGGTCGCCGACGGGCATGTCCACGTCCGCGTCCTCCGGGCGCTGCGACGGACGCCCGGTGCCGGCCCGGCCGGCGCAGGTCCACGGATCCACGTCGCTCTGCCGTTCGAGGAGTGCCACCGATTCCATGCCGAAGGTCTCGCGGACGCGCTCCAGCAGGGCCTCCAGGCTGGTCTCGCCGCGCAGGACGCTGCCCGCGAGGAAGGACAGTATCTCCGCCTCGGCGCGCAGCCGGGCGGCCTGGTGGGTGCGGCGGGCCGCCAGGTCGACCACGGAGGCCACGGAGACGGCGACTCCGACGAAGATCGCGATGGCGACGATGTTCTTGGGGTCGGCGATGGTCAGCCGGTGCAGGGGCGGTGTGTAGTAGTAGTTCAGCAGGAACGATCCGACGGCCGCCGAGGCGAGCGCCGGCAGGAGTCCGCCCAGCAGGGCCGCCGCCACGGTCAGGGTGAGGAACAGCAGCATGTCGTTGGCCAGGCCGAGGTCGACGCCGTTGAGCAGCACCGCGAGGACCACCGGACCGGCGAGCGCCATCACCCAGCCCCAGGCGATCCGGGCCCGGCCGAGCCGCGCGCCCCGGGCCACGGGCAGTCCGCGCCCCTTGGCGATCTGGCCGTGGGTGACGATGTGCACGTCGAGGTCGGGGCCGGACTCGCGGGCCACCGTGGCGCCGACGCCGGGCCCGAAGACGTACTGCCAGGTCTTGCGGCGCGAGGAGCCCAGCACGATCTGGGTGGCGTTGACGCCGCGCGCGAAGTCGAGCAGGGCGGCCGGTATGTCGTCGCCGACGACATGGTGGAAGGTGCCGCCCAGGTCCTCCACGAGGGTGCGCTGGACGGTCAGCTCCTTGGGTGAGGCACCGGTGAGTCCGTCGCTGCGGGCGATGTAGACGGCCATGACCTCGCCGCCCGCGCCCTTCTCGGCCAGCCGGGCCGCGCGGCGGATGAGGGTGCGTCCCTCCGGTCCGCCGGTCAGGCCCACCACGATGCGCTCACGCGACCCCCAGATCTTCGACACCCGGTGTTCGCTGCGGTACTGCTGCAGGTACTCGTCGACCCGGTCGGCCACCCACAGCAGGGCCAGCTCGCGCAGCGCGGTGAGGTTGCCGGGCCGGAAGTAGTTGGACAGGGCGGCGTCGACCTTGTCCGGCTGGTAGATGTTGCCGTGCGCCATGCGACGGCGCAGCGCCTCCGGCGACATGTCGACCAGTTCGATCTGGCCGGCCCGGCGCACGACCTCGTCGGGCACCGTCTCCCGCTGCCGCACGCCGGTGATCGACTCGACGACGTCACCGAGTGATTCCAGGTGCTGGATGTTGACGGTGGAGACGACGTCGATGCCGGCGGCGAGCAGTTCCTCCACGTCCTGCCAGCGCTTGGCGTTGCGGGAGCCGGGGACGTTGGTGTGGGCGAGTTCGTCGACGAGGGCGACCGCGGGGGCACGGCGCAGCACCGCGTCGACGTCCATCTCGGTGAAGAGGGCCCCCCGGTGTGCCAGCTCCCGGCGCGGCACCTGCTCCAGACCGTGCAGCATCACCTCGGTGCGCGGACGGTCGTGGTGCTCGACGAACGCGACGACGCAGTCGGTGCCCCGCTCCACCCGGCGGTGCGCCTCGGACAGCATCGCGTAGGTCTTGCCGACTCCCGGTGCCGCACCGAGGTAGATCCGGAGCTTGCCGCGTCCCATGGCCTCATTGTCTTCCCGTCACACCTGTGCACGCAGCGTCGACCTTACGGCCAGGGATCCGGGCAAAAGGGGCCGGGTGGGACCCCGGACCGGTCTTTGACGCAACTCTGACGCGGAAAGGAGGGGGCAGGTCAGACAGGCGGAGGGGAAAGAGGCCGGGGGTGCGGCCCGCCGGGGCGGAGAGCGTACGGCAGCGGGGAGCGTCCGGGGGCGGGCCGCCGTCCGTCAGTGCTCGACTATTTCGCCGTCGCGCAGTTCCAGGACGCGGTCGGCGAGGTCGAGGAGGGTGAGGTCGTGGGTGGCGACGAGGGCGGTGACCCGCTGGCTGTGGACGACGGCGCGCAGCAGTTCCATCACCGCGAGGCCGGTCTCCGCGTCGAGCTGGCCGGTCGGTTCGTCGGCGATGAGGAGCGCGGGGTCGTTGGCGAGGGCGCGGGCGATGGCGACGCGCTGCTGCTGGCCGCCGGAGAGTTCGCCGGGCCGCTGCCTGGCGTGGTCGGCGAGGCCGACCAGGGAGAGCAGGAGTTCCACGCGCTCCTCCCGCTCGCGGGGGTCGGCGCGGCGCATGCGCAGCGGCACCCCGACGTTCTCCGCGGCCGTGAGGATGGGGATCAGGCCGAAGGACTGGAAGACGAAGCCGACGCGGTCGCGGCGCAGGGCGAGCAGGCCCTCCTCGCCCAGCTCCGACAGGGCGCGGCCGTCGACCTCGACTGCGCCCTCGTCGGGCTCGTCGAGGCCGCCCACGATGTTGAGCAGGGTGGTCTTGCCCGAGCCGGAACGGCCCTTGAGCGCGACGAGTTCACCGCGCGGCACCTCGAAGGAGACCCCGCGCAGGGCGTGCACCGCGCCGGCGCCCTGCCCGTAGGACTTGTGGACGTTCTCGACACGCACCATCGTGTCGGTGGCGACCTGGCTCATGTGCTGCCCTCCCCGTCGTGCTCCCCCATGGACCTGCGCCAGTATCACGAGCGGCGGCCCGTTCCATCAATCCCTCAACGGACGGCGTCCGGGATTGGTTTCCGTTCGTTGCACGGGAGGAAGACGGGGCGGGCGGGGCGGGCGGGCCAGGTGACACGCGGCCCCGGGAGGCGCAGGAGGCACGGAGAGGGCGCACGGAAAGGGCCGCCCCCTGGCGGGTGCGGCCCTCGGTGTCCTGCGGTCGCGGTCCGGTCCTCGGCGTCCTGCGGCGGCCCGGTCCAGCAGGAGCGGGTCTAGCGGACCTCGGTGATCTCCGGGCCGCGCTGGAGCTGGCCCATGCCGCCGGAGAAGCGGGACTGGCCCTCGTCCTGCTGGACGCCCTCGGGCACCATCTGCGCGTCGTTGGGCAGCTTCAGCACGATCGGGTCGCGGGGCGCCATCGGACCCTCGCCGCGGACCACGACCGTGTCGCGGAAGATCTGCTCCAGCAGTCCGGCCGCCTGCGGCTGCACCGCTCCCTGACCGGAGATGACCCCGCGCAGGAACCAGCGGGGGCCGTCCACACCGACGAACCGGACCACCTGGAAGCCGCCCGTGCCGTCCGGCAGCTGCACCGGCACCTGGGCGCGCAGTTCCCAGCCGAGCGGTCCTTCGACCTCGTCGACGATGCCGCCCTGCTGGGTGATGCCGGTCGCGATCTCCTCGCGGACCTCGCCCCAGATGCCCTCGCGCTTGGGCGCGGCGAAGGCCTGCAGCTGGACCGCGCTGTCCCCCAGGACGACGGTCGCCGCGACGATCGCGTCGCCCGCGACCTCCACCCGCAGCTCCATGCCGTCCACGCCCGGCACGAACAGGCCGCCCAGGTCGACGCGGCCCTCGTTCGGGTCGCCGACCTCGGTGCTGTCCCAGGGCCCGTCGGGCCGGGGTTCGGGCTCGAGGCGCACTCGCGCGCGCTCGCCCTCTTCCTCTTCGTCCGCCTCGGTGTCGACGTTGTCGACGACCTGCTCGGCCTCGCCGGCCGCGTCCTCGGCGGCACCCTTCTTCTTGCGACGTCCGAACACGTCACTGTCCTTCCCGGTCGGATACGACCGAAGCGTATCGATTCCCACCCGCCGGTCCGCTCATGGCGGTCCGGCCGCTTGTGCCGCTCTCACCGTCCACCGCGGCATGGCCACCGGTGGACCCGAAGCCCCCCTCGGCCCGCGCCGAGCCGGGAAGTTCCGCGACCTCCTGGAAGCGGACCCTCTCGACCTGCTGGACGACCAGTTGGGCAATCCGGTCGAAGCGCTCGAACCGCACGGACTCGCGCGGGTCGAGATTCACCACGATCACCTTGATCTCCCCACGGTACCCGGCATCAACCGTCCCCGGGGCATTCACGAGGGCGACACCGCACCGGGCGGCCAGGCCGGACCGGGGGTGCACGAAGGCCGCGTACCCCTCGGGGAGGGCGATGGACACGCCCGTGGGCAGAACGGCGCGTTCACCGGGGGCGAGCGTACGGGCGACGGTGGTGCGCAAGTCCGCGCCGGCGTCACCGGGGAGCGCGTACCCCGGGAGCGGTACGTCGGGATCGACGCGGCGGATCATCACGTCCAGGGGCGGACGGCCTGCGGAACTCACGGGTTCACCTCGAAGGCGCGGGTCCGCCGGATCCGGTCCGGGTCGCTCATGGCGGCCCGGATCTCCTCGTCGCGGCCGTGCTGCACGAAGTGGTCGACCTTGACCTCGACGAACAGTGCGTCGGCGCGCACGGCGACCGGGCCGTCGGGGCCGCCGACGCGGCCGGTGGCCGTGGAGTAGATCTTCCGTCCGGCCACGGCCGTGACCTCGGCCTCCAGGTGGAGCGTCGTACCGACCGGGACGGGCCGCACGAAGTCGGTCTCCAGGCGCCCGGTGACCGCGATCGTCCGCAGCAGCCAGTTCAGCGAGCCGAGGGTCTCGTCCAGGGCGGTCGCGAGGACGCCGCCGTGCGCGAGGCCCGGCGCGCCCTGGTGGGCGGGCTGCACGGTGAACTCGGCGGTGATGCGGACGCCCTCCCCGGCCCGCGCCTGCAGGTGCAGTCCGTGCGGCTGGTCGCCGCCGCACCCGAAACACCCGCCGTAGTGCGCGCCGAGGAGTTCCCCGGGCGCGGGGGCGTCGGGGTGCCGTACGGGCCGCCGGGCGTCGGCGGGAGGCTGAAGGGCTGCGGAACTACCACTCACAGGCGCAGACCTTACCCGCGCGTCGGCGTCGTCCGGACACCGTGCCAAGCTGGATTCATGCAGCTTCCCGCCCAGCCGTACGAAGAACGTCTCACCGCGCCCCGCTCCTGGTGGCTGATCAGCTTCCTGATCGGTGTCTCGTGCGCCCTGATCCTGTTCCCCTTCGGCACCCTGCCGATGCTCGGCGGCCTGGTCGGCGGCACGGCGGTCGCGGCCGTCGTGGCCAGCTCCTACGGTTCGGTCCGCATCCGGGTCGTGGGCGGCTCGCTGATCGCGGGCGAGGCGAAGGTGCCGGTCACCGCCCTGGGCGACGCGGAGGTCCTGGACGCGGAGGAGGCGCGCGCCTGGCGCACCCACAAGGCCGACACCCGGGCGTTCCTGCTGCTGCGCGCCTACATCCCCACCGCGCTGCGCGTGCTGGTCACCGACCCGGAGGACCCGACGCCCTACCTGTACCTGTCCACGCGCGAGCCCGAGCGGCTGGCCGAGGCGCTGCGGGCGGCCCGGGCGGCGACTTCCCCGGGCACGGCCGCGTAGGCCTCCGCGGACCCGGCCGGGGCCCGGCCGCGTGACCCCGGTGCCGGCATCGCCGGGCAGGGCCGCGTGACCTCCGTGCGTGCCCGCGCGGGGAACGGCCGCCCCGGACCCTGCGGGTGGGCGACGGGGTGTTCCGCGGGCCCCGAGCGGGACCGTCGTCAGTGCGGGGGCCGTCCGGGATCGCCGTCGCCGGAACCGGGTTTCCCGGGGGCTTCGTCCATCGGGAGCGGCGCCTTGGGGGTCTCCAGGGGCGGCAGGGCGGGCAGTTCGTCCCAGGGGACCTGGATCTTGCGCAGGTCGGAGCGGACGCGGGCCGCGAGTCTCCTGGTGTCGCGCCGGTTGACGACGGCGCCGACGGCCGCGCCCACCAGGAAGGGCATGAGGTTCGGCAGGTCGCGGACCATGCGTTTCATGATCTGCTGGCGCAGCCGGCGCTTCATCTGGCCGCCGAGGGCGGAGTCGACGGTCGACGGCCTGGTCACGTCGATCCCGCGCTCCCCCGACCAGGAGGACAGGTACACGGTGCTGCGCGTTCTGAGGTGGCCCGGGGGCCGCACTCCGTAGACCTCGTGGAGTTCGGCGATCAGTTTGAGTTCGACCGCCGCGACGCCGGTGATCTCCGCGGCCAGTTCGGTGGGCATGGCGGGCGGTACGGGCAGCATGGCCGCCGCGCCGATCCCGGCGCCGATGGTGGACGTCCCGTGGGCGGCGCCCGCGACGAGTTTGTCCGCCAGCTCCTCGGGGCCCAGGCCCGGGAACTGCCGGCGGAGCGTGGCGAGGTCGCGCACCGGGATCCGGGGGGCGATGTCGATGATCCGGTCGGCCAGGTGGGACAGTGCCGCCCTGGCCCGGCTGCCGCTTCTGCGGACGCCGTTCCTGGCGGCCTCGCCCGCCCGGTCGCGGATCACCGCGACGCGGCGCCTGGCGAGGGGCGCGGGCCGTGCCGCCGAGGCGGCAGGGTCACCACGCCCTGACACCTGCGCGAGCGAGGCCGATCCCGTGGATGCTGTCGCATCTGTCCGGTCGGACGGACGGGATGGGCCTCGCTCGTGGTCACGCGCGCCGTGAGAGCCGTCGGACGGCTCCGGGTCCGCTTCCCCGCGGGAGAAGCGGCGCTTCCAGGGAGGGGTCGAGCCGGTCACGGCCGACCCTGCCTCAGTCGCAGTCGCGGCAGATCGGCTGACCGTTCTTCTCGCGGGCCAGCTGACTGCGGTGGTGCACCAGGAAGCAGCTCATGCAGGTGAACTCGTCCTGCTGCTTGGGCAGCACCCGGACGGCCAGCTCCTCATTGGAGAGGTCCGCTCCGGGAAGCTCCAGGCCTTCGGCGGCCTCGAACTCGTCGACGTCCACAGCGGAGGTCGACTTGTCGTTCCGCCTGGCCTTCAGCTCTTCAAGGCTGTCCGAGTCGACGTCGTCGTCGGTCTTGCGTGGAGTGTCGTAATCGGTTGCCATGTCGCTCTCCCCCTCTGGGTGTCTGCGGGTGTCTCCAGCGCACGTAACGCGTGAGAGGCCGGACTTGTGCCCGACCCGAGGCGGAGATTTTGCCTCACATCAAGGTCTGTTACTCAATCGACACCCAACCGCACTCCTCAAGAGTGATCGGCTTGGATGGCGATGGGGACCGTACACGGTTCGAATGGTGCACTTCAAAGCGGTCTCACCGTGTACTTCCCGTGATCAGGACCCCTGAAAACCCGGATTTTTCCGACTTTTCGCCGCCCTCCATGATCACAGACCGTAGACGGCCGGAAATCAGTCCATGTGATCGATCACACAGGAAGAGGTTGGTAAGGGGCCCCGAAAATTCCGCGTAGAGCGAACACCCTCATGGTGTTGCCGCCATGGTCTCAGACGGGCAGGGTGACCCGCATCACGAGCCCTCCCCCCTCGCGGGGCTGGGCCGCGATGTGCCCGCCGTGCGCCCGCGCCACGGAACGCACGATGGACAGCCCGAGGCCGACACCCTTGTCGCTGCCGGTGCGCTCGGTACGCAGCCGCCGGAAGGGCTCGAAGAGGTTGTCCACCTCGTACGCCGGGACGACGGGGCCCGTGTTCGTGACGACCAGGACCGCCTGCCCGTGCCCGACGTCCGTGGTGACCTCCACCCACCCGTCCTCCGGGATGTTGTAACGCACCGCGTTCTGCACCAGGTTCAGGGCGATCCGCTCCAGCAGCACGCCGTTGCCCTGGACGACGGCGGGCTTGCGCTCGCCGCGGATCCGCACGCCCTTGGCCTCCGCTTCCCCGTGCACCTGGTCGATCGCCTGGGAGGCGACCTCGGCCAGGTCCACCGGCTTGCGCTCGACGATCTGGTTGTCGCTGCGGGCGAGCAGCAGCAGGCCCTCCACCAGCTGCTCGCTGCGCTCGTTGGTGGCCAGCAGGGTCTTGCCGAGCTGCTGCAGCTCCACGGGCGCCTGCGGGTCGGACAGGTGCACCTCCAGCAGCGTGCGGTTGATCGCCAGCGGGGTGCGCAGTTCGTGCGAGGCGTTGCCCACGAAGCGCTGCTGGGCGGTGAAGGCCCGCTGCAGCCGCTCCAGCATGTCGTCGAAGGTGTCCGCCAGTTCCTTCAGCTCGTCGTCCGGCCCGTCCAGCTCGATCCGCCGGGACAGGTCGGAGCCGGCCACCGCGCGGGCGGTGCGGGTGATCCGGCCCAGCGGCGCCAGGACCCGGCCGGCCATCGCGTAGCCGAAGGCGAAGGCGATGACGGCCAGACCGAGCAGGGCGAGCAGCGAGCGGCTGAGCAGGTCGTCCAGAGCGTGCTGGCGCTGCTGGTTCGCACACTCGTTCATGGCGTGGTTCAGCTCGTCCGCCGTCGTCGGGTTCGGGAAGTTGCAGGTCTGACTGGAGACCTGACCCGAGACGATCTTGAACGGCAGTTCACTGCCGACGTTCAACGCGTTGGCCGCGAGCAGGTAGATGATCGACAGCAGCAGGATGCCGGCGATCAGGAACATGCCGCCGTACAGCAGGGTGAGCCGTATCCGGATGGTCGGGCGCAGCCACGGGAAGGGCGGTTCCGGCCTGCGCGGGTCCCAGGTGGGCTTCGGGGGCGCCTCGGGCGGCGCGGGTGACGCTGCCACGGCCGATCAGATCCGGTAGCCGGAGCCGGGCACGGTGACGATCACCGGGGGCTCGCCCAGCTTGCGGCGCAAGGTCATCACGGTGACGCGCACCACGTTGGTGAACGGGTCGGTGTTCTCGTCCCAGGCCTTCTCCAGGAGCTGCTCGGCCGAGACCACCGCGCCCTCGCTGCGCATGAGGACCTCCAGGACGGCGAACTCCTTGGGGGCCAGCTGGACCTCCCGGCCGTCGCGGAAGACCTCGCGGCGGTTGGGGTCGAGCTTGATCCCGGCGCGCTCCAGGACCGGCGGCAGGGGCACGCTGGTGCGCCGGCCGAGGGCACGCACGCGTGCCGTCAGCTCGCTGAACGCGAAGGGCTTGGGCAGATAGTCGTCGGCGCCGATCTCCAGGCCCTCCACCCGGTCGCTGACGTCACCGGAGGCGGTGAGCATCAGCACGCGGGTGGGCATGCCCAGCTCGACGATCTTGCGGCAGACGTCGTCGCCGTGCACGAGCGGGAGGTCGCGGTCGAGGACGACCACGTCGTAGTCGTTGACGCCGATGCGTTCCAGGGCGGCCGCACCGTCGTACACGACGTCGACGGCCATGGCCTCCCGGCGCAGTCCGGTGGCCACCGCATCGGCGAGCAGCTGCTCGTCCTCGACGACGAGTACGCGCACGTCGCTTGTCCTTCCTGTGTCCGCCCGCGCGGCGCCGCCAGGGCGCACGCGGGCAGGGATCTTCGTGGGTGTGTTGCCTCCATCCTGCCCTTTTCGGCCATAAGTCGGCTGTAAGCCGGGGAAGCGGGGACCGTGAGCGGCGTGTGGGAAGCGGGTGCGCGGGGCAGGCGGCGGACGGGAATGCGGAACTTTCTCGGGCGGTTGAGGTTTCCGGCACCGGGAGCTGGGGGAGGACGGCTTTACACCCCGCGATCACGCTCTGCATGTACCGCACCACCATGCGGTACGTCGCGATCCGCTTCCGCAGAGTGGGCGTGGGTGTCCGGCACCGTCGCCGCCCGGCAGGGCAGCGCTGGGCACCTGATGGAGACGTGATCGCCCCTTCCCGACGGCACACCCCCGTGCCACCGACCCACGACCCAGGACGAGGGGGCGCAGCATGGACGCATTCACCGCAGGACTTCTGCAGCGCATAAAGGCGACCGAGTCCGACCTGACGCGGGCTCGTGACGAGGGCGACGACTTCCTCGTCGAGGTGGAGCTGGCCGAACTCGACGACCTGCGCCGCCTCGCCGCCGAACACGGTGTGGAGGTCGCCGTGTCCGGCGTCTGATCAGCCTGCACGCGTGACGGGGCCCCGGCGAATCCAGCGCCGGGGCCCCGTTCGCGTCGTTGTGCTCGTTCGCCTTCGAGGCGCTCGAGCCGCTGCCGGGGCGGGCGCCCCGCAGGCGGCCGAGCCGTCACGTCCCGTCGTGCCAGGCGCCGAAGTCCTCCAGGAGGCGCTGGAGGGGCTCGAAGACGCCGGGGGTGGCGGCGATCGTCAGCTCGCGGGAGACGCGCTCCTGGGGGCGGCCACCGGTCAGCGCGCCCGCCTCCCGGGCGATCAGGTCACCGGCCGCGTAGTCCCAGGGGTTCAGACCCCGCTCGTAGAAGCCGTCGAGGCGGCCCGCGGCCACGTCGCACAGGTCGATCGCGGCCGAGCCGCCGCGCCGGATGTCGCGGACGAGCGGGATCAGCCGCGCGGCGACCTCAGCCTGGTGGGCGCGGACGTCGGCGACGTAGTTGAAGCCGGTGGAGACCAGTGCCTGGTCCAGCGGGGCGTCCGCGCGGCAGGCCAGTTTGCGCTCACCGGCCCAGGCACCGGAGGCCCAGGCGCCCCGGCCGCGCACCGCGCGGAAGGTCTCCCCGCGCATCGGCGCGGCCACGACCCCCACCACGGTCTCGCCGTCCTGCTCCGCCGCGATGGAGACGGCCCAGCTGGGCAGCCCGTAGAGGTAGTTCACGGTGCCGTCGAGCGGGTCGACGACCCAGCGGATGCCGCTGGTGCCCTCGACGGCGGCGCCCTCCTCGCCGAGGAAGCCGTCGTCGGGGCGCCGGTCGGCGATCAGGCCGGTGATCAGTTTCTCGGCCGCGATGTCCATCTCGGTGACGACGTCGACCGGGCTCGACTTGGTGGCGGCCACCCCGAGGTCGGCCGGGCGGCCGTCCCGGAGCAGGTCACAGGCGCGGGCGGCGGCCTGGAAGGCGAGCTGGAGCAGTTCCGTGTGCAGGGCGTCGGTCACGGTGGTTCCTCACGCGTAGGGGCTGTCGGCGCCCGCGGCGGCGGGACGCGGGGCGCGGGCCGGGCAACAGCCCACCGGGCAGAGGTCGTGGCTCGCGCCGAGCGCGCCGAGGGCACAGGGCGTGACCTGCCGCCCGCTCTCGGTGGCGGCACGTTCCAGGACCAGGTCGCGCACGGCGGCGGCGAAGCGGGGGTCGGCACCGACGGTGGCCGAGCGGCGCACCGGCAGGCCCAGTTCCCCGGCCTTGGCCGTGGCCTCCGTGTCGAGGTCGTAGAGGACCTCCATGTGGTCGGAGACGAAGCCGATGGGTGCCATGACGACGGCGGGGACCCCGGCCGCGTGCCGCTCCTCCAGGTGGTCGCAGATGTCGGGCTCCAGCCACGGGATGCGCGGGGCGCCGGAGCGCGACTGGTAGACGAGCTGCCAGGGGTGGTCGACGCCGGTGCGTTCGCGGACCGCGCCGGCGATCAGCCGCGCCACGTCCAGGTGCTCGCGGACGTACGCCCCGCCGTCGCCGTGCTCCCCGGCCGGGCCGGAGGTGTCGGCGGCCGAGGTGGGGATGGAGTGGGTGGTGAAGGCGATGTGGGCGCCGTCGCGGACGTCGTCGGGAAGGCCGGCCAGGGACTCGATCACGCCGTCGATCATGGGTTCGACGAAGCCGGGGTGGTTGAAGTAGTGCCGCAGCTTGTCGACCCTCGGCAGCTCCAGACCCTCGGCCTCCAGGGCCGCCAGGGATTCGGCGAGGTTCTCCCGGTACTGGCGGCAGCCCGAGTAGGAGGCGTACGCGCTGGTGGCGAGGACGAGGATGCGGCGGCGGCCGTCGCGGACCATGTCCCGCAGGGTGTCGGTCAGGTAGGGCGCCCAGTTGCGGTTGCCCCAGTAGACCGGCAGGTCCAGGCCGTGCTCGGCGAAGTCCTTGCGCAGGGCGTCCAGCAGGGCGCGGTTCTGGGCGTTGATGGGGCTGACCCCGCCGAAGAGGAAGTAGTGCTGCCCGACTTCCTTCAGGCGTTCGGTGGGGATGCCGCGCCCGCGCGTCACGTTCTCCAGGAACGGGACCACGTCGTCCGGCCCCTCCGGGCCGCCGAAGGAGAGCAGGAGCAGGGCGTCGTACGGAGTGGCATCGAGCGCGTCTGACATGTCTCGATCCTGCCACCCTGCACCGACGGCCGGACCCCCGACCCGCACGACCGCGACCCCCGGCCCGCACGACCCTGCGCCCCCGGCCCGCGGGACCGACGCACCCCTGCCCGTGGGGCCGGTGCGCCGCCGGCCGCATATCCGGATGCGGCGGGGGCCGGCCGGGCCGTAAGCTGTATCAGCTTCTTTCACGCCTTACCGGATCCCCGGAGACCCTGTGCCCAGCCCGTACCGCGCCCTGTTCGCCGCTCCCGGCTCCAAGGGCTTCTCCGCCGCGGGTTTCCTCGGCCGGATGCCGCTGTCGATGATGGGCATCGGCGTGGTCACGATGATCTCCCAGCTCACCGGCCGCTACGGGCTCGCGGGCGCGCTGTCGGCCACCATCGCACTGGCCGCAGCGGCGATCGGACCGCAGATATCCCGCCTGGTCGACCGGCACGGGCAGAGCCGGGTGCTGCGCCCGGCGACCCTCGTCTCGCTGGCGGCGGCGGCCGGGCTGCTGCTGGCCGCGTACTTCCGCTGGCCGGACTGGGTGCTGTTCGTGTGCGCGGCCGGGATCGGTTCGGTGCCGTCGCTGGGGGCGATGGTCCGCGCGCGCTGGGCGGCGCTGTACCGGGGCACCCCGCAACTGCACACCGCCTACTCGTTCGAGTCGGTGGTGGACGAGGTCTGCTTCATCTTCGGACCGATCGTCTCCATCGGGCTCTCGACGGCCTGGTTCCCCGAGGCGGGGCCGCTGCTGGCCGCCTGCTTCCTGGCGGTGGGCGTCTTCTGGCTCACCTCCCAGCGGGCCACCGAACCCGAGCCGCACCCGCGCGAGCAGCACGGCGGCGGCTCGGCGCTGCGCGCCCGCGGGCTCCAGGTGCTGGTGGCCACCTTCGTGGCGACCGGGTCGATCTTCGGGGCGGTGGACGTGGTCACCGTGGCCTTCGCCGACGAGCGGGGGCACAAGGGCGCCGCCAGTGTCGTGCTCGCGCTGTACGCGGCGGGTTCGTGCACGGCGGGCGTGCTGTTCGGCCTGCTGCGGCCGTCGGGAGCGCCCGCCCGCCGCTGGCTCCTGGGCGTCTGCACGATGGCCGTGAGTATGATCCCCCTCCTACTGGTCGGAAACCTGCCGTTTCTGGCCGTGGCGCTGTTCGTTGCGGGCCTGTCGGTCGCTCCCACGATGATCACGACGATGGCCCTCGTCGAAGAGCACGTACCGCGCGCGCACCTGACCGAGGGCATGACCTGGGTGAGTACCGGGCTGGCGGTGGGAGTGGCGCTGGGTTCGTCGGTGGCCGGCTGGGTGATCGACGCGGCCGGCGCGCGCTCCGGGTACGGGGTCCCGGCGGTGTCCGGGGCCGTCGCGGTCGCGGTCGGTTTCCTCGGGTACCGCCGGCTCAGCAGGCCGGCTCCGGGTCGGGGAGGCTCCGTTGGGCAGCACGGCGAGCGCGAAGAACGGCATATGGCGTAACTGGGGCGGGAACGTCCGCTCCCGTCCCGCGCGGGAGGTGACGCCCGCGTCGGTGGACGAACTGGCCGCGGCCGTGCGGCGGGCCGCCGAGGACGGTCTGCCGGTGAAGGCGGTGGGCACCGGCCACTCCTTCACGTCCATCGCCGCCACCGACGGGGTCCTGGTCCGCCCCCGGCTGCTGACCGGCATCCGCGGCATCGACCGCGAGGCCATGACCGTCACGGTGGAGGCGGGCACCCCGCTCAAGCGGCTGAACGTGGCCCTCGCGCGCGAGGGGCTGTCCCTCACGAACATGGGCGACATCATGGAGCAGACGGTGTCCGGGGCGACCAGCACCGGCACCCACGGCACCGGCCGCGAGTCGGCCTCCCTCTCCGCCCAGATCAAGGGCCTGGAACTGGTCACGGCCGACGGTTCGGTGCTCACCTGCTCCGAGAAGGAGAACCCGGAGGTCTTCGCGGCCGCCCGGATCGGCCTGGGCGCGCTCGGCATCGTCACGGCGATCACCTTCGCCGTCGAGCCGGTCTTCCTGCTCACCGCACGCGAGGAACCGATGCCCCTGGACCGGGTGCTGGCGGAGTTCGACCAGCTCTGGGCGGAGAACGAGCACTTCGAGTTCTACTGGTTCCCGCACACCGGCAGCACCAACACCAAGCGCAACAACCGCAGCGCGGGCCCCGAGGCGCCGGTGGCGCCGCTGGCCGGCTGGATCGAGGACGAGTTCCTCTCCAACGGCGTCTTCCAGGCGGCCAACTGGGTCGGCCGCGCGGTGCCCGCCACCGTCCCCGCGATCGCCCGCCTCTCCAGCCGGGCGCTGTCGGCCCGGACGTACACCGACATCCCGTACAAGGTCTTCACCTCGCCGCGGCGGGTGCGGTTCGTGGAGATGGAGTACGCCGTCCCGCGGGCGGCGCTGACGGACACCCTGCGCGAGCTGAAGGCGATGGTGGACCGCTCGGGTCTGCGCGTGAGCTTCCCGGTGGAGGTGCGCACCGCGCCCGCCGACGACATCGCCCTGTCCACGGCGTCGGGGCGGGACAGCGCCTACGTGGCGGTCCACATGTTCCGCGGCACGCCCTACCAGCGGTACTTCACCGCCGCCGAGCGGATCTTCACCGCGCACGAGGGCCGGCCGCACTGGGGGAAGATCCACACCAGGGACGCCGAGTACTTCGCCCGGGTGTATCCACGTTTCGGTGAGTTCACCGCGCTGCGGGACCGGCTGGATCCGGAACGCCGTTTCCGGAACGACTACTTGCGGAGGGTGCTGGGGCAGTAGCCGAGGCGCCGGGCGCGGGGGCCGTTCCGCCGGTGCCCGGCGTGCCGTCCGGGCCAGAGCCCGGGTCCGGACCTGAGCCCGCCCCCGAGTCGGTGCCCGATCCGGCGGGCGTCCTGCCCCCGGAACCCGTGCCCGTGCCGTCCGTGCTCCTCGTGCCGGTGTGCGCGCCGCTGTCCGGGATCGGCGTCGGGGTCCCGGTCGCCCCCTGTCCGGGGCCGCCGGAGACACCCGCACCCGGCGACGCCCCGTCATCCGTTCCGGTGGTTCCCGCCGGCGAGCCGGACGGCTCCGGGGTGTCGCCGCCGGACGGCGCCGCCTTCCCCCGGTGGCCCGTCACGGCGTCGCCGACCGTGGTGCCGCCGCGGCCGCTGAAGCTGCTGCCCGACACCAGTTCGTACGCGGTGATCCCGGCCATGGTGACGCCGAACACCAGGGCCGCCGCGATCACCGGCCGCTTCCAGCTCTTGACGCGGGCCCGGTAGACCGTGCCCTCGGAGAACTCGCCGGGGGCCGGTGCCCCGCCTCCGGGGGCCGGTGCCGCGCTGATGCCGTCCGTCCCGGCGACCGGACGGACGGAGACGGTCGCGGTGCGGATCTGCTCGCCGGTGCGCCGGAAGAAGTGCTGGAAGACCGAACCGCCGCAGGTGGCGACCACACTGACGACGCCCGCCCCCAGGATCGTGCCGTAGACACCGAAGTACGAGGCGAGTTTCGCGGCGACCACGGCGGCCACCGCGCTGCCCGCGACCTGGGCCACGCTCAGGTCGATCCGCCGCCTCCTCACCTCCTGCCCCGTACTCGGCTCGTCACCGCTCTCGGGCCTTTCACGCATACCCGGACCTTGCCTGCCTTTCCCGCACATGACCGACCTTCGGGATCTGATCGGCCGACTGCACGAGAAAGGGACGTACGGACGAAACCGTTAGTTCCGTTTCTGGTGATTACGTGAAGTACGCCACGTTCATGATCGATAAAACGGGTCAGGGACGGCCAAGTCCCTCCCCTTGCCAGAAGTTGGGCGGCGCGCCGATCCACGCACGTGGCCCGAATGGAGTACTGTTGCGAGCCCTGGGTCCGGCCTCCCGCCGGGGTGTCCGAGACCTGCTGGACCGCCGGGAGGGGGCTGGTTGCACAGGGTGACGCGGTTGGTCACTGAGCGTTGTGAACAGGTAACCGTGCCATAACGGCGTTCCAGGGCCCGCGCCCGACACGCCGGGCAACTCGGCAAGGTTGTGGCAGGCTGCACCCGGGCAGGCCACACTCGACTAGCGGAAGCAGCGACGCACGTGACGTCGGCAGGCACCACCCGGGAGGTCCCCATGCCCGAACTGCGTGTCGTGGCCGTCTCCAATGACGGCACACGGCTGGTGCTGAAGGCTGCGGACAGCACGGAGTACACGCTTCCCATCGACGAACGGCTCCGCGCCGCCGTGCGCGGCGACCGTCCCCGCCTCGGCCAGATCGAGATCGAGGTGGAGAGCCATCTCCGCCCCCGCGACATCCAGGCGCGGATAAGAGCAGGCGCGACCGCGGAAGAGGTCGCCCAGCTCGCCGGCATCCCCGTGGACCGCGTGCGCCGCTTCGAGGGCCCCGTGCTGGCCGAGCGCGCCTTCATGGCCGAGCGTGCCCGCAAGACCCCGGTCCGCCGCCCCGGCGAGAACTCCGGCCCGCTGCTCGGCGAGGCCGTCCAGGAACGGCTGCTGCTGCGCGGCGCCGAGAAGGACACCGTGCAGTGGGACTCCTGGCGCCGCGACGACGGCACCTGGGAGGTCCTGCTGGTCTACCTGGTCGCGGGCGAACCGCACTCGGCGAGCTGGACGTACGACCCGCCGCGGCGGCTCGTGCAGGCCGTCGACGCGGAGGCGCGCGCCCTGATCGGCGAGTCGGACGACCTCGGCGCACCGGAGCCCAGCTTCCCGTTCGTGCCCCGCATCGCCCGGCTGCCCCGCGACCGCCCCCTGGACCGGGAGCGTGACCGGGACCGCGACCGTCCCGCGCTGCCGGCGCAGTCGCTCGAACCGGCCGCGGAGAGCACGGGCGAGCGCGATTCCCTGACCAGCCTGCTGGAGGCGGTACCGAGCTTCCGCGGCGACCTGGTGGTGCCCGAGCGCACCCCGGAGCCCGTGGACGAGCCCGACGAGGAGGCGGCGGTGGAGGAACCGCCCGCCCCCGCGGCGTCCGCCGGAGCCGGTTCCGCCTACGCGGACGTGCTCATGCCCCGCTCGGTGGGCAGCCACCGCGACCGCCTCGTCGGCGCGACCGACCGCCAGGCCGAGGCGGACGGTGTCCGGCCAGGCCGCCGGGCCGCCGTCCCCAGCTGGGACGAGATCGTCTTCGGCACCCGCCGCAAGAAGCAGGAGTAGCGGGCCCCCGCGTACGGGGTCCAAGGCCCCGGCGTACAGGGTTCACGGGGCTCAGGGCCGCGCGACCGGCGCGGCCCTCCCCGGCGTACGCGCCGCCCGCGCCTACTGCGGGTCGGCTCCCACCGCCACCGGCCGGGACGGGTCCGAGGACCACTCCGACCACGAACCCACGTACAGGGCCGCCGGGATGCCCGCCACGGCCAGGGCCAGCACCTCGTGCGCGCCGGAGACGCCCGAGCCGCAGTACACGCCCACGTGCGTGCCCTCGGCCGCGCCCAGCGCCCGGAACCGCTCCCGCAGCACACCCGCGGGCAGGAAACGCCCGTCGGGGCCCACGTTCTCGGTCGTGGGGGCGGACACCGCGCCCGGGATGTGGCCGCCGACGCGGTCGACGGGCTCCACCTCACCCCGGTAGCGCTCCCCCGCGCGCGCGTCGAACAGGACGCCGGAGCGGGCCAGTTCCCCCGCGGCGTCGGCGTCCAGCAGTTCCAGGGCGCCGGGCGAGGGCGTGAAGTCGCCCTCGGCAGGTTCGGGAACCGCCGTCTCCAGCGGACCGTCCCAGGCCGCCAGGCCACCGTCCAGGACCCGTACGTCGGGATGCCCGGTCCAGCGCAGCAGCCACCAGGCGCGCGCCGCCGCCCAGCCCTGCCCGCCGTCGTACACGACGACCGGCCGGCCGGCGCTGACCCCGGCGCGGCGCATCGCCGCGCCGAACTCCGCGGTGGCGGGCAGCGGGTGGCGGCCGTGCGCGCCCGGCGCGGAGGCGAGTTCACGGTCGAGATCCACGAAGACGGCGCCGGGGACATGCCCGGCCGCGTGGGCGGCACGCCCGTCGAAGGGCGGCTCCCCGGCGGCCCTGGCGAGACTGAGCTGCCAGCGGACGTCGAGCAGGACCGGCGGGTTCGGCCCCCCGAGGGCCGCCGCCAGATCGGGTGCGGAGATGATGGCGTTCATGGTCACCATCCTCGCGCACGGGGTGGCCGTCGCGTCCCGGTCCCGCTACTCTGCTCGGCCGGACAGGTCCGATCACCAGGCGTACGGGATCGGCCACATGCTGTGCGCTCGATCGACATCCGCCGGCAAGCGCGCCGAAACGGTCAGGACACCGCACAGGGGGCATCCTCCGGTCGTCGACCGGGGTCCGGGGAAGAGCGGAAGCGACACGGCCACCGCGAGGGGCCGGAGAAGAGAGTGACGATGACTCAGGCACCGGAGCCGGCCGCACGGGACGTCCGGACACCCGCCCGGCACACGCCCGGCGCACCCTGCTGGGTGAGCCTGATGGTCCACGACATGACGGCGACGCAGGCCTTCTACGGGGAGCTGTTCGGCTGGGAGTTCGAACCGGGTCCGCCCCAGCTCGGTCCCTACGTGCGCGCGCTGCAGGACGGGCGGCAGGTGGCGGGCATCGGCCTGCTCCCGCCGGACCGGCACCTGCCCGTCGCCTGGACCCCGTACCTCGCCTCGGACGACGTCGATCTGACGGCCGAAACGGTACGGCTGTGCGGCGGCACGGTCGGGGTCGGGCCGCTCGACGCGGGGGAGGTCGGCCGGCTCGCGCTGGGCTGTGACCCCTCGGGGGCGGTCTTCGGCGTCTGGCAGATGCCGCCCGAGCGCGGCCCCGACGCCGGCGGGGTGCCCGGTACGCCCGTCTGGAACGAACTGCGGACGTACGAGACGGCGAACGTCGCCAAGTTCTACGGGACGCTGTTCGGTTACGAGGAGCGGCGCGCCGGGAACGGCGCGGGTGCGCAGGCCGCCGACCACGTGACCCTGTACCTCGACGGCCGCCCGGTCGCCGGGATCCTGGGCATCGGCCCCGCCCTGCGGCACGACGGGGGTTCGCACTGGACGACGTACTTCGAGGTGGACGACGTGGACGCGGCGCTGGAGCGCGTGACCGCGCTCGGCGGGCGCGTCCTCGCCGCGCCCGCGGAGACGGCCCACGGCCGGGCGGCCGCGGTCGCTGACGGCGAGGGGGCCCGGTTCACGCTGGTGCACAGCGGACACTGACCGTGGCGCCCGCGCCGTCAGTCGTGTGAGGGGACCGTGCACTCCGCCCAGACGGTCTTGCCCGGTCCGTCCGGACGCGGGTGCCGGTCCCAGCGGGTGGCCAAGTGCGCGACGAGGAGCAGGCCGCGGCCGGACTCCGGCGCGCCGTCGCCGTCCCCCGGCGGGACCGGGTGGCGCGGAAGGCGTTCGGCGCGGGCGTCGGTGACCTCCACCCGGACCGTACGGTCCTCGGGCGTGTACCGGAGGCGGAGACGGAAGTCCCGGCCGGGTACGTGACCGTGCCGCACGGCGTTCGCGGCGAGTTCGGCCACGATCAGCACGACCGTGTCGTGCGCTTCGGTGTCGTACGGGACACCCCATGCGTCCAGGCGGACGGCTGCCAGACGGCGGGCGAGGCGCGCCCCGCGGGGTGTGGAGGTGAAGCTCATCTCGAAGTCCGTGGCCACGCTGCCGCCGGTGGGGGCGGTCGGTCTCGTCGTCATGCCGGTCACTGTCCTGCCGGGACGCACGGCGTGACCAGGGGTGACGCTGCGACAGGGCGTGCCTGTACGCGCCGTGTCCCCGCGCGTCGGAGCCGTGCGCCGTGACGCCGCCGTGTCCGACGGCGTTGGGGCAGAGGAGGCGGTGATGCGCATGACCGAGCGCGAGGGCGCGGAGGCGGGGGCGGAGGCCGGGCAGCGGCCCGGGGACGAGGCGGGGCGCGGTGTCGTCACCGCGTTCGGGCAGACCCTGAAGACGCTGAGGCTGCGGGTGGGCCTGGAACGCGAGGAGTTCGGGCGGCAGCTCGGGTACTCGGCGTCCACGATCGCGTCGTTCGAACAGGGCCGCCGGATTCCGTCCCCCCGGACCATCGAGCGGGCCGACGAGGTTCTGGAGGCGGGGGGCTTGCTGTGTCTGTGGAAGGAGCAGGTGGAGCGGGCTCAGTATCCGGCGTTCTTCCAGGGGATGGCGGTGTTGGAGAAGGAGGCTGTTGAACTCGTCTCGTACAGCATGCCGGTGCTCAACGGCCTGTTGCAGACCGAGGGTTACATGAGGACGCTTCTGGCGATGAGGCGGCCCCCACTGGACGAGGAGACCATCGAGCAGCGTGTAGCGGCACGAGTGGCCCGGCAGGACATCTTCCAGCGTCGCCCGGCTCCGTTCCTCAGCTTCGTCCTCGACGAATCACTTCTGCGACGTCCGTACGGAGGCAGGGCGGTGTTGCGCGAGCAGCTGCAACATCTGTTGCTGGTGGCAGAGATGCGCAACGTCGAGATCCAGGTCATACCGCTCGACCGTGAGGACAACGCGGGCGTGAACGGACCGTTCACCGTCGTCACACGCAAGGACGGCAAGAAGTTCGTGTATGCAGAGGCACGAGGGATCGGCTCCCTGGAGACCGACCCGGAGCAAGGGGTCCTGGCCGCCGCACTCTATGGGATCATCCGATCGCAGGCTCTCAGTCCGCGAGAGTCAACGGAGTTCATCGAAGGGTTGCTGGGAGAGCTATGAACACCGCCGAGTCCTCGATCGTCGCCTCCGGCCTCACCTGGCACAAGAGCAGCTACAGCGGAACCGAGGGCGGTGAATGCGTGGAGGTCGCTGACGCTGCGGCTGCTGTCCACGTCCGGGACTCCAAGGCCGTCGCCGGGCCCGTGCTCACCGTCTCGCGTGACGCCTGGGCCGGGTTCGTCGGACTGGCGCGGCGCGCCTGACGCTTCGAAGTTCACCGAAGGGCTGATGGGATCGCCATGAACACCGCCGAGTCCTCGATCGTCGCCTCCGGCCTCACCTGGTACAAGAGCAGCTACAGCGGAGCCGAAGGCGGTGAATGCGTGGAGGTCGCTGACGCTGCGGCTGCTGTCCACGTCCGGGACTCCAAGGCCGCCGCCGGGCTCATGGTCACCGTCTCGCGTGAGGCCTGGGCCGGGTTCGTCGGGTCGGTGCGGCGCGGCTGACGCTTCAGCGGCGGGTGCCGGGTTCCACCGGGAGGACGTCCGGTGACAGCGCCCCCGCCCGGGCGGAGGCCGCCGTCATGCGGCGGCGGTGGTGGCGGCGGCACAGGACCTCGTAGCCCACCTCGTCCTCGGACTGGTTGACGTCGCCGACGACCACCTGGGCACCCTCGACGACCATGACGCCGCCCACCGTGCGGGCGTTGTGCGTGGCGCGGGCGCCGCACCAGCACAGGGCCTCGACCTGGAGCACCTCGACCCGGTCGGCCAGTTCGACCAGGCGCTGGGAGCCGGGGAACAGCTTGGAGCGGAAGTCGGTCGTGATGCCGAAGGCGTAGACGTCGATCTCCAGGTCGTCGACGACGCGGGCGAGCTGGTCGATCTGCTCCGGGGCGAGGAACTGCGCCTCGTCGGCGATCACGTAGTCGGCCCGGCCGCCCCGGGAGAGGTGGTCGACGAGGTAGGCGTACAGGTCGACACCGTCCTCGACCTCCACCGCGTCCGTGACCAGGCCGAGCCGTGAGGACAGCTTGCCCTCGCCCGCCCGGTCGTCGCGGGTGAAGATCATGCCGGCGAGGCCGCGCGCCGAGCGGTTGTGCTCGATCTGGAGAGCCAGTGTCGACTTCCCGCAGTCCATGGTTCCGGAGAAGAACACCAGCTCGGGCATGAGGGGGCGGGCACCTTTCGGCGAGGTCGGTGAGGGAAGGGGGGGCGGAAGCTTCAGGAGCGTACTTCGAGGAGCGGGACCAACTGCTCGGCAGGGGTCATCGAGCCGTGGTTGCCGGCCATCGAGGACTCCTTGGGTTCCCGCTCGGAGGCGATGAGCAGGACGTCGTCCCGGGCCGCCGCGACGACGTCGCCGATCCGCGCGTACACGCGCTCGTCGATGCGCGGACCGAACCAGCCGGCCTCGATCGCCTCGTCGCGCGAGGCCACCCAGAACTGCTCGCCGAGCACCTCGCGCCAGCAGGTCAGCACGTCGCCCGCGGCGCCGGGCACCGCGTAGACGTGGCGGGCGCGGCCCTCGCCGCCGAGCAGGGCGACGCCCGCCCGCAGCTCCCAGTCCTCGTCGAAGTCGAGGCGGTGCTCCTCGTCGAACGGGATGTCGACCATGCCGTGGTCGGCGGTGACGTAGAGGGCGCTGCGCGGCGGAAGCTGCTCGGCCAGGCGCTGGACCAGCCGGTCGACGCACATCAGCTGGCCGCGCCAGGCGTCGGAGTCCACCCCGTAGCGGTGGCCGGCGCCGTCGAGTTCGGAGTAGTACGTGTAGACGAGGGCGCGGTCGGCGGCGGCGAGCTGCCCGGCCGCCACGTCCATGCGGTCCTCGCCGGTCAGCCGTCCCAGGAAGGTGCCGCCGCTGAGCGCGACCTTGGTCAGCGGGGTGTTCTGGAAGGTCGGGGAGGAGACCTGTGCGGCGTGCACCCCCGCACGGTGGGCCAGCTCGAAGACCGTGGGGTACGGCTGCCAGGCGCGCGGGTCGGTGTACGGCTGCCAGCGCAGCTGGTTCATCAGACCGCCGGTGGCCGGGTCGCGCACCGTGTAGCCGGGCAGGCCGTGCGCGCCCGGGGGCAGGCCGGTGCCGACGGAGGCGAGGGAGGTCGCGGTGGTGGCCGGGTAGCCGGCGGTGAGCGGGCGGCCGGTGCCGCCGCGCGAGCTGCCCAGCAGGGAGGTCAGGAAGGGCGCCTCGTCGGGGTGCGCCCTCAGCTGCTCCCAGCCGAGCCCGTCGATCAGGAAGACGCAGGCGCGGTCGGTGGGGGTCAGCTCGCCGATCGCGGCCGTCGTCTCCGGTACGCCCATGCCCGCGGCCAGCGTGGGCAGCAGGTCGGCGAGCGAGCCCGAGCCGTACTCGGGGACGGGCGCGGAGGCGACGGCCAGGGGCTCGGGGTGGTCCCAGGCGGTGGGCTGTGCCGACATCAGCGGGTGACGTCCGCGGTGGCCTCGGAGATGGCCTGGGCGAAGTCGAGGGCCTGGCGCACGGTCTCCGGACCGTCCCCGGCCTCGCTGACGCGCAGGCTCAGGTCGTCGGCGGTCGAACTCCCGGTGTAGCCGTGGTCGGCCTCGCAATTCGGGTCGCCGCAGGCGGCGGGCTCCAGGTCGATGCGGGAGACGGCGCCCCAGCCGATGGTGAGGACGACCTCGCGCGGCGGGGTGCCCGGCTTGTACTGCTCCGGGTTGGCGACGACCCGGCTGACCACGACCGACGAGATCCGGCCGATCTTGACCGACTCGGTGGACGTGGTGGCGTACGGCGTCGGGGAGGTGCTGTCCTCGGCCTGCTCGTCGGTGTGGCTGACGATGAAGCGGTTGCCGGTGAGGACGAGCACCGTGACGTGCCGCCGTACCTCGTTCTGGTCGAAGGTGGTCTCCTGGTGGACCAGGTACGACCGGATGGGCTCGCCGCCCACGGCGGCCTCCACCGCCTCGGCCACGAGAGCCGGGTAGTAGCCGCTGCGTTCGATCGCCGCCCGCAGCCCCTGGGTCGTCGTACTGGTCTTGGCCATGCCGTCCATCCTACGGGGAGGCACTGACTGCGAGGCACCGTCGGTGCGGGGGATCCGGTCAGTAGACCGGGAGGGTGCGCGGGCCGAGGTCGTCGCGGACGGGCGGGGGCGCGAGGCGCACGCTCGCGCCGAGCACGCTCAGCCCGCGCGGGGCGACGACGACCGGCTCCAGGGTGACCGCGACGACCTCGGGGTGGTCGTCGACCAGGCGGGACACCCGCAGCAGCAGTTCCTTCAGGGCAGGCGTGTCGACCGGCGCCGAGCCGCGCCAGCCGAAGAGGAGGGGGGCCGTCCGGATCGAGCGGATCATGGAGGTGGCCTCCGGGTCGGTGACCGGGACCAGGCGGTGCGCCATGTCGTCGAGCAGCTGGGAGGCGGCTCCGGCGAGCCCGAAGGAGAGCACCGCACCGGCCGCCGGGTCGATGACGGCCCGGACGACGGTGTCGACGCCGCGGGGTGCCATCGTCTGCACCACCGGCCGCACTTCCTGCGGGCTGCCGAACAGGCCCGTCAGTTCCGCGTAGGCACGCCGCAGTTGTTCCTCGTCGGCGAGGTCGAGGCGCACGCCGCCCAGGTCGGCGCGGTGGCGCAGGTGCGGGGCGGTGGCCTTCAGGGCGACCGGGTAGCCGAGGACGCGGGCGGCTTCGGCGGCGGCGTCCGGGGTGGACGCGGGGACGGCCCGGCGGACGTGGATCCCGTAGCGGCCGAGCAGCTCGCAGGTCTCCTCGGTGCCGAGGGTGAGGCCCTGCCCGCGCGCGAGGAGCCCGCCGATGAGGGCGGCGGCACCCTTCTCGTCGATGTCGTCGTACTCGGGCACCTTGCCGGGTTCGGCCGCCTCGCGCCGCCACTGGCCGTACCGCACGGCCTCGGCGAGGGCCCGCACCGCACGCTCGGCGGCGGGGTAGGCGGGGATGAGCCGCGGACCGCCGCCCGACGGGACGGGGGCGGGGGGCGCGGGGAGCGGTGCCGGGCGGAAACCGGG
>NZ_JOIY01000022.1 GCF_000720185.1 Streptomyces sp. NRRL S-340
CTCGCCGCATGCATCTGGCACAACTGGACCACCGGCACCGCAGTCAAACGATCACTGATCGCCTACGACCACTGAAGACATCGGACTCATTCATCTAGGGACGCTCGTCCGGATCCGGCCGGACCCCGCGAGCCGGGCCTGATCCGGACGAAAGACCCTGGTCCTGCTGAGCGGCGGCCGTCAGGGTGCCCTCGATGAGGTCGCGCAGCTGGGAGCGGGCGGTGATGCCGAGCTTGGGGAAGCTGCGGTAGAGGTGGGAGCCGACCGTGCGCGGGGAGAGGAAGAGCTTCTCGCCGATCTCGCGGTTGGTCAGCCCGCGGGCGGCGAGCCTGACGATCTGCTGCTGTTGCGGCGAGAGCTGGGCGAGCGCGTCGGGAGCCGTGTCCGCGACGTCCAGGCCGGCGGCGCGTGACTCGGCCCGCGCGCGCTCGATCCACGGCCGGGCGCCCAGACGCCGGAAGGTCTCCAGGGCTTCGGTGAGCGGCGCCCGCGCCTGCGCGACGCGCCGTCGGCGGCGCAGCCACTCAGCGAGGTCGAGCAGGGTCTGGGCACGTTCGAAGGGCCAGTGTCCGAGCACCGGGTCGGCCAGGGCCGTGCGGAAGTGCGGCTCGGCGTCCCCGGGGCCGGCCAGCAGGCCGCGGGCCCGGCTGATCAACGCACGCAGCCGCGGCGAGGCGTCCTCCCCGAGCGATCGGGCGCACCGCTCGACGATCGCCGCGGCTTCCCCCCGGCGTCCGCAGCGCACGGCCGCCGCGGCCAGATCCGCGACGGCAGGGTAGGAGGCGTGGTAGTGCGCGGGCGCTCCGTCCGCCGTGAAGACCGTACGGAGCTGCTCGTAGGCGGTCTCGTACGCGCCTTCCGCGGCGGCCGCGGCACCGAGCGCGCGACGGGCGTAGACGAAGACCGAGCGGCTTTCCAGCGGATCGACGAGGGCCAGCGCCTCCTCGGCCCGGGCGCGGGCCGCCGCCACGTCACCCTGGCAGGCCAGCACGGTGGCCTCCACGGTGGCCGCGCAGGCCACGGCGTGATCGAGGCCGGCCGCTCGGCCGACCGCGGTGGTGCGGGCGCAGACCTCACGGGCCTGGTCCCACCGTCCTCGTTCCACATAGGCCCAGGCGGCCGCGCCGCCGAGCCCGTCCGGCAGCACTCCCTGTTCCTGCCAGCGGTCGAAGGCCTCGTCGAAGGCGCGGACGGCCCGGGGCGTCTCGTCCAGCAGCCACGCCATGATGCCGACGGTGGTGAGCCGCTCCGGGCGGGTCTCCGCCTCGGCGGCCAACCGGGGGAGCAGGGAGAGGAGCCCGGCCCGGTCGGTGAAGGGGTCCGTCACGGCCCGCGCCCAGATGCGTGCCCCTGCGGGTGCGGCGTCCTCGGGGATACGCCCGAGGACGTCCAGGACGCGGTGGCGCTGGGTGTCCTCCCCGGAGTAGAAGCGGACCACGGCGGCGCCGGCCAGGAGGTCGAGCGCGGCGGCTGGCTGGTGCGCCGCCAACTGCTCGGCGGTGTCGGCCAGTCGGGAGAAGACCGTGCTGTGGCGGACGGTCAGGACCGCCAGCCGTCCGGTCTGCACGGCGGCGGACGCCAGCAGCGAGGGGTCGTCGGTGCGCTCGCGTGCCGCGGCGGCCAGCTCCTCCACCCAGGCGAGGTCTCCTGTGAACACGGCCGCTGCCGCGGCTTCGACCAGCAGCCGGGCGCTCTCGGCCCGCCGGGGCGCGAGGTCGGCCGCGCGCTGCAGTGCCTCGGCCGCCGCCGCGTGGCCGCCGCGGCGACGAGCCCGGCCGGCGGTCCGCTCCAGCTCCGCCGAGACGGCCGCGTCCGGGCCCGGGCATGCGGCGGCCAGATGCCAGGCACGCCGGTCCGGCTCGTACCGCAGCAGCTCGGCGAGCGCGCGGTGGGCCTCGCGGCGGGCGTCCAGGGTCGCGGCGTGGTAGACGGCGGACCGCACCAGCGGGTGGCGGAAGCGGACGTCCTGGCCGGTCCGCCGGACCAGCCCGGCCCGGGAGGCGGGCAGCCAGACCTCGTCCGCGGCGTGCGGCAGCCCGGCCGAGACGGCGACCGCGGAGTCGGCGCTGTCCGTCGCGGCCAGGAGCAGCAGGGCGTGTGCCGTGGCGGCGGGGAGGCCGTGCAGACGGGCGGCGAAGATCCGCTCGAGACGCTCAGTGACCGGGAGCGGCCCCGCGGGCGGCGCGACCGCCGCCGTGCCCGGGGCGGTGGCGGCCCTCGTCAGTTCCACCAGGGCCAGCGGGTTGCCGCCCGCCTGGTCGAGGATCCGCGCCCTGATGCGGCCGGTGGGGCTCGCCGGCTGCAGGTCCAGCAGCCGGCCGGCCGCGGCGCCGTCGAGCGGCCCCAGGGTGAGCGTCGGCACGTGGCCACCGAACCCGGGCAGGAGTTCGCCGCGGCGGGCCGCGACCAGCATCGTGACCGGTTCGCCGTCCAGTCTTCTGGCGGCGAAGGCCAGCGCGTCCAGGGAAGCACGGTCGAACCACTGCGCGTCGTCGAGGACCACGAGCAGGGGCTGCCGGCCGCCCAGGGCCGACAACAGGCTCAGCACGCCGACCCCGATCAGCATGAGATCGGGTGCGGCCGACGGGCGCAGTACGTCCGGTCCCGTGCCGAAGGCGTGCTGTATCGCCGCGCGCTGCCGCTGCGGCAGCCGGTCCACCTCGGCCGGCACCGGCCGCAGCAACTGGTGCAGGGCGGAGAAGGCGAGGCCCGACTCCGACTCGCTGCCCGCGGCGCGCAGCACGCGCGCGCCGGCGGCTTCGGCCCGGCGCGCCGCACGCTCCAGCAGCACGCTCTTGCCCGCGCCCATGCCACCGGCCAGCATCAGCACCGGGCCGGCCGACGCCGAGTCCACCGTACGAAAGAGGCGTCCCAGCTCCGCCTCCCGGCCGACGAGCGGTTCCCCCGGATCCGGTTCCGGCCTCGTGACCGCACCGAGGCCGCCTGTGTGCTCGTCCACGGGGTCCGTCTCCAGGGATCGTGGCTCTTCGGACGGGAGCCGCCTTGCCGTGCCCACCCAGGCTACAAGCGGCCGTGTCCCCTGCCGCTCCCGGCCCGTGCGGGCGGTGCAGTCACGTGACGGATACCCCGCCGGCCGGGCCCGCTCGTACGGTTCAGGAAATCCTCCGAATTCCCCAGGACACCCCATGCACCCCCTGCACCACATCACACTCGGTAATATCGGCATCACCCGGGTATGGGAATACTTCGGCTCTGTCGAGATGACGCCCGACACCTTTTTCCCGGAAAGCCCGAAGGAGGTGTGGGACGACGGAGCCTCCTGGCTGGCCCCGCATTTCCTGGATCCCGGCACCAACATCGTGAATTCCGCGATCCAGACCTGGGTGCTGCGCAGCGAGGGCACGACCATCCTCGTCGACACCGGCGTGGGCAACCACAAGGAGCGTCCCTACGCGCCGGTCTGGAGCCACCTCGAGACGGATTTCCTGGGAAATCTGGCCCGGGCCGGAGTGGCGCCCGAGGACGTGGACATCGTCATCAACACACATCTCCACGTCGATCACGTCGGCTGGAACACGTATCTGGACGGCCGGCGATGGGTGCCCACATTCCCCAACGCCACCTATCTGATGCCGAAGGACGACTTCGACTTCTGGAACCCGGAGAACGGCCACGAGCCGCTGCTCGGCCGGGGCAACCAGAACGTGTTCGAGGACAGTGTCGCCCCGGTGCACCGGGCCGGGCAGACGCTGCTGTGGGAGAACAGTCACCAGATCGACGCCGGGCTGCGCCTGGACGCGGCGCCGGGACACACCCCCGGCTCCTCGGTCCTCACCCTCACCTCGGGGACGGACCGCGCGGTGTTCGTCGGTGACCTGCTGCACAACCCGGTGCAGATCCTCGAACCGGACGCCAACAGCTGCTTCTGCGAGGATCCCGCGGGCGCCCGCGCCACCCGCCGCAAGGTGCTCGGCTGGGCGGCCGACAACAACGCGCTCGTGATCCCCGCCCACCTGGGCGGCCACGGCGCCGCCGAAGTGGCGCGCGACGGCGGCAAGTTCGCCGTCAAGGGCTGGGCGCCCTTCACCCCGTACACCGAGCAGGCCTGAGACCCCACGGAAGGCACCACCGTGCACCACCACCCCGACCCCATCGTGACCACGGCGCAGGGAGCGGTCCGCGGCCTGCGCCGGGGCGGTACCACCGCCTTTCTCGGCATTCCCTACGCCGCCCCGCCCCGCGGCGCCGCCCGGTTCGCGCGGCCGCAGCCGCACGAGCCGTGGGCCGGCGTGCGGGACGCCACCGTGCCGGGGCCCAACGCGCCGCAGGCCGAGCGCAGGCTCGGCAGCGTCGACATGTCCCCCTACTTCGGGCCGGGCTGGAGCCGGGGCGAGGACTACCTCACCGTCAACGTCTTCGCCCCCGGCGCCGCGGGCGCGGACCTGCCGGTCATGGTGTTCGTCCACGGCGGCGGATTCGTCGCGGGATCGACGCGGTCCGCGCTGTACGACGGCTCCTCCTTCGCCCGCGACGGCGTCGTCCTCGTCACCCTCAACTACCGGCTCGGCATCGCCGGCTTCCTCGACCTGCCCGGCGCGCCCGCCAACCGCGGCTTGCTCGACGTCGTCGCCGCGCTGCGCTGGGTGCGGGAGAACATCGCCGCCTTCGGCGGTGACCCGCACCACGTCACCCTCTTCGGCCAGTCCGCCGGAGCGACCGTCGTCGGCGGCGTCCTCGCCGACCCCGAGGCCGCGGGCCTCTTCCACCGGGCGATCGTCCAGAGCGGCAGCGGCCTGGGGGCGTTCAGCACCGAGCAGGCCGCCCGCGTCACCCGGGCGGCGGCCGAGACCCTGGGCGTCGCCCCGCACGCCGACGCCTTCGCCCAGGTCTGCGACGAGCGCCTGGTCGAGGCCGCCTCCCGGCTCGCCGGCCTCGACCTGCGGACCGGGACCCGGCGTGACCCGCTGATCGGGCTGAGCCCCTTCAGTCTCGTCCTCGACACGCAGCCCGCCGAATCGGTCGCCGCCGGCCTCGGCTCCGACGTCGACCTGCTCATCGGGACCAACACCGAGGAGGGCAACCTCTACCTGGTCCCGGTGGACAAGTACGCCGCCTCGACCGCCGCCGATGCCGAGGACGCGGCGGCCCGTTCCCACGCCGACCCCGCACGACTCCTCGACACCTACCGCAGGACACGCCCCGGGGCGTCCTCCGGCGAGCTGCGCTCCGCCGTCATGGGCGACGCGCTGTTCGGCGCGGGAAGCTGGGCACTGGCCGGCGCGCATGCCGCCCACCCCCGGTCCGGCACCTACGCCTACGAGTTCGCCTGGCGTTCCCAGGCCCTGGACGGGCAGCTCGGCGCCACCCACGCGGTCGAGCTGCCCTTCGTCTTCGACCTCGCCCACCTGCCCCTGCTGCACGGCCCCGCCGCGCTGCTCGGCCCCGGCGAGCCCCCCGCCGATCTCGCCGCCCGCATGCACGCGGCCTGGATCCGGTTCGCCAGGACTGGCGACCCGGGCTGGGACCCCTACGACACCCGGCGCAGGGCCACGATGCGCATCGGCGCCGAGTGGACCCAGGTCGACGACCCCCGCGGCCAGGAACGCCGGGCCTGGCTGCTCCCGTAGGCGAGCGGCCGGAGTCCTCCCGGTGATTCCGGCCAGTTCACCGGGCTTCTGGAGGGCCGCACCCCAGCTCCGCGCCGTTGTTTCCGACAAGCGGTGTCAGGCCCCCGGATCAGCCGGGCTGATCCAGAAGCCGTTCGCTCAGTTCCCACAGGCGCTCGGCGGAACGCGGGTCGAGGGCGTGCGAGGCGGCGTCCGAGGGTAGCCGCGGCTGTCGGCCTCCCGCTCGGCGGGCGCCGGTACGCCCGCGCAGTTGACCAGGACGTGCAGGGGGCGGCCCGTGGCGTTCCAGCGCTCGGTGAACGCGTCGACCGAGGCCGGGTCGGCCCGGTCCAGCCGGCTGGGCCCGGACGCCGTCGGCACCCGCCACCGCCGCCAGGTCCAGCCGGCTGGCCCGGACGCCGTCGGCACCCGCCACCGCCGCCCGGGCCCGGTCAGGGGTGCGGGCGCCGACGGTGGCGGGGGCGCCCCGTGCGGCCAGAGCGAGGGTGGCTTCGCGTCCGATACCGGCATGGCCGCCGGTGACGATGACGTTCCTGCCGGTCAGATCGATGCCGTCGAGGGCCTCTTCAGCGGTGGTGGCCGGGTGAACCCCGAGCCGAGGGGGGCTGCCGAGTCGTGCGACCGGCCTTTCGTGTGTGAGTGGTGTCAGCGTGAGACGGTGAAGGCGAACCGTCCGGTCCGCGTGACGTGTGCGGTGGGGGGCGGGCGGGAGCACCGTGCGGGACGTTCCCGCTCCGGGGCACCCGCGGCGGGGGCCTACTTCGACTCGACGCGGCCCACCGGGTCAGAACCGGCCAGCAGGTCTTGGCAGGCCCGCTGCCAGGCGTGGTCGTCGAGCCGGAAGTGGGTGGAGAGGTAGGCGGCGCTGAGGCGCCCGAGGCAGGAGACGCGTTCGGGGTTCTCGTCGGTGGTCTCGGCCGCGTCGTATCCCGCGATGCCGCCCAGCCCGTGCTCCGCGCCGAAGAGGGTGAGCAGGGTCTTGGGAGCGGGCGCGAGGGCGTAGGGGTCGGTGTGCCAGCCGGGGCCGGCGTCCGTGAAGTGCCGGGAGTCGTCCTTGTCCCCGGCGACGATCAGCGCGGGGGCGGCCATGGTGGAGAAGTCGATGGACTTGAAGACGGGTATCCGTTCGGCCATGGCCGGGTGGACGACGTCACCGCGGCCCGGTGCGGCGAGCACCACGCCCGCCGTGATCCGGGGCTCCAGGACGCTCACCCGCTCTCCGGTTCCGGGGTCGGTCACCTGGGCGCCCAGCAGGAGGTTGGCGGTGAAGCCGCCGAGCGAGTGCCCGGCGACGGCGACCTTGCCGTGGTCGATGCGCCCGGCGAGGTGGGGCACGGTCTCCTCGATGACGTCGAGCCGGTCGAGGACGTGTGTCATGTCCTCGGCGCGCGAGCGCCAGAACCAGGGCGCGCCGGGGGCGCCGGCGAGGCGGTGTGCCAGGGTCCTGGAGGAGAGGTGGGTGGGCTGGACGACGACGAACCCGGCCTGCGCCCACAACTGCGCGATCGGCGCGTAGCCGTTGAGCGAGGAGAGGTTGTTCGAGCCGCCGTGGCCGTGGGAGAGCAGGATCAGGGGCAGGCCCGTCCCGGTGGCGGGCGCGGTGACACGGACGGGGAGGTCCACGGGTCGCCCGGCCACGGGAAGCACGAGGGGGCTGTAGGACAGTACCGGGGTGGGCGGCTCACCGGCGGCTGAGGCGAGTTCGTTCATGGGAGGAAGGTCCTTTCCAGGAAGTCCGGAAAGCTCCGCCGTCCGGAGCCGGACAGGACGGACGAGCGCGGCCGTGAGCGCCGGACTGAAACGGAACACGGCTCCGATTAGTATGTGGAGCGTGGTTCCGCTTTGTCAACGGCGCACGGCGCCGGCAGGCCCGCCCCGCCGGGAGGGCACTCCCGGCGCCCTGCGGCCCGGCTCCCGGCGGGATCGTCCGGGCGCGCCGGCCGCCCCCGCTCCCCCTTCTGGCCGGAATTCGTCTCGGCGGAGATCCGTCCGGGAGTCGCCCGGAGGCCGGCCGGCCGGCTCGCCGGAAATGCGATCAAGAATAGAGACCGGGAAAAACGCCAGACCGCTCGGGCCGCCTGCGGCAGACACAAGATCGATTCGGTGCCGTAATCCCTGCGGTTGCCCGTGGATTCGAGTGTGTCTGGATGAAGTCTTATCGCCCCTGTTCTCCTCTGCTTCAGTGGAACGCGTTGTGTCCCGCACCTATCGAGGAGGCCACATGGCCGAAGTCAGGAAGGTCGCCCGACCTGCGGTCACCGCGTCGTCGCGGCCCTGCGCGTTCGTCTCGCCGGACAAGGGCAACGCGCCGACCATCACGCCCGTCCGCAAGCAGGTGGAGGCCGACACCGCCCCCGCCGAGCAGCGGAAAGAGTCCGCCTCCGCCTGAGCGCCGAGGCTGACCGGGGTTCCGTCCGGCAGGCCGGACCCCAGGGCCGTAGCGCGGACCGAACCCCTGTGCGGGGTCGGTCCGCGTTCCAGGGGCCGCGTGTCCGCAGAGCCCTTCCGCCGACGCCCTACCGCGCGCCCGCCGCCCCCGCGCCCGCCCCGCGAAATCGTGCGGCCGGGCCGTGGAAGAGGGCCGCGCCCCGCACCGTGCCGAAAGCCGTGAGACGCAGGGAGAAGTCTTCAGCATGCAGAATTCGGTGTACCAGTCCTCGCGTTATGTCCGCACCCTGCGTGCCGCGGGTGACCAGGATTTCACGTCTTTCGGGGGACGCCTCAATTCCTTTGAGGGCGACGAGCGGACGATGGCCTTTCATTCGCTGTACGGGAATGCGCGGCTCGTCGACAAGGACGTCGTCGACCTCCTGAAGGACGCCTCCCAGGGCCTCAGCGTGGAGCGGCTGAGGGAGCGGCTCGACGACGACTCGCTGCGCGACCTCGTGGAGGCGCGCTTCCTGGTCGAGGCCGGCCACGACGAGGCCCGGGAGATCGACCGCCTGCTCGAGAGCCGTCAGGAGGCGCTGGGCACCGGGGTCTTCCACTCCTCCATCCAGCTCGTGCTCACCAACGCCTGCAACTTCTCCTGTCAGGGCTGCTTCGCGTACAACTTCGACGGCGGTGTGCAGGAGCGCAACACCTCCGGCGAGTCGGTGAAGCCCGGCCCCGTCCTCGTGGAGCTGCGCCGTTCCCGCGAGGACGGGACCGGCCCGGTCCGCCAGGACTCCGGGCCCACCCTGGCGAGCGGCGACTGGAACCACGGCTCGGACAGCGCCCGCAACCCCTCGATGCACATGTCCCGCGAGGTGGCCGAGAAGACGATCAAGGAAGCCATCGCCCTGCGCAAGGCCAACGGCGGCGGCCACCTCACCGTCTCCTTCTTCGGCGGCGAGCCCACCCTGGCCCGGGGGACGATCCTGCACGTGCTGCGCACCTTCGGCGACAGCCACGACGGGGTCACCCTCTCCTACGACCTGACGAGCAACGGCTCCCGCATCGACGACGAACTGCTGGCGGCCCTGGCCGAGCACCGGGTCGACACCACGGTCTCCATCGACTACCTGGTGCCGGAGACCGGCGAGTTCCGCGGCGGGCAGCAGCAGCGCACCCCGTGGCCGGTGGTCCGCAAGGCGATCCTCGACATGAAGGCCGCGGGCGTCCCGGTCAGCATCACCACGGTCCTGTCCCAGTACACCTGGGACAAGTGGGGCACCCCGCTGATCGACTTCGTCGCCGAGGCGGGCCTGGACACCCTGGACGTCATCGTCTCCTTCCAGGCCAAGGAATTCTTCCAGCAGCACAGCCCGCACGACGTGGCGCAGCGGCTGCTGGCCGCCGTCGACTACGGGCGCGAGCGCGGCGTCCAGCTCAGCGGCTACTGGTACCAGACCTTCCAGATGATCATCGACGAGGCCAAATGGGCCGAGCAGGCCGACTACAAGACGTGTCCGGCGGTCGGCCGGCAGCTCTCCATCGAACCCAACGGCAGCGTCTTCGCCTGCAAGGCCACCGCCCGGGTGCTGGGCACCATCGACGACTGGCGGGGCATCTTCGCCTCCCCGGCCTACCAGGACTACGGGATGCGCGCCTACACCAACGGGCCGGGCTGCCAGGGCTGCGAGCTGCAGGGCACCTGCTCGGGCGGTTCGGCGGGCGCGCTGGAGGAGGAGAACGGCTCGATCCAGGTGATGTCGCCCGGCTACTGCGCCTACATGCGCGAGGTGGTGCAGGGCCTCCTGGAGCGGCACCACGCGCAGAGCCTCGCCGCGCTGTCGTGAGCGCGCCCCCGCGCACGTCCCCGGCGTCCCGCGCACCGCGGGCCGCCGCTCCACGGGTGAGCCCGCGGCCGGCAGAGGAAGGGTGACTGGTTCCATGGCAACGATCGGGATGCACTTCGGCCACGACGCGGGCGCCGCCCTGACCGACGCGGACGGCTACCGGATCATCGAGGCGGAGCGCCGCCTGCGGCTGCGCCACGTGTGCGGCGGCAACGACGGATTCCGGCAGGCGGCGGCCGGCTGGCTGGCGGAACTGCGCGAGCGGGCGGCGAGCCCGGTGACCCGGGTCGCGGTGGCCGACTGGTACACCCCCGTGTGCCGGGTCCTGCCCCCGGCGCTGGTCGAGCTGGTCAACGAGGACGCACGCTGGACGGCCACGGGCGGCACCGGGCTCGCCGACGCGGTGACCCGCGTGCTCAAACCCGTCGACTGGCCGCTCGCCGAAGGGCTGGGCGACATCACGCTCGTCGCCGTCCGCCACCACTACGCGCACGCCGCCCTCGCCTACTACACCTCCGGTGCCCGCAAGGCCCTCGTACTGGCACTCGACGGGACCGGCAACTACGCCGAGTGCGGCATGGTCTGCCTCGGCGACGGCGACCAGCTCACCCCCGTCATGTCGTTCACCAACCGCGGCGGCCCGCGCTTCGGCCTGGTCTACGAGGCGCTGGCCCGGCGGGTGCACGGCAGCCAGTTCGACACCGGCAAACTGCTCGGCCTGGCGGCCACCGGCGACAGCGACCCCTCCCTGCTGCCGGTGCTGCGCGCCATGCTGGTCCCGCAGTCCACCCGGCGCGCCTCACCCGACCTGTACGAACAACTGGACGAGGACCGCCTGACCGGCTCGGCGCTGCGCTACGCCGACACCTGGTGGGAGTACGACCCGGTCAGCGGCGGCTACCTGGACGTGGGCCTGGCCGACTCCTCGGACGACGACGTGGTGCACTCCTTCGGGTCCGTGTTCCCCGACGAGATCCGCACCCCGGACGGCCGGACGACCCCGGTGGGGACCTCACCCGACGAGCGGGTCTGCCGGGATCTCGCCGCCACCCTGCAGTCCGCCGTGGAGCGGGACCTCACCCGGCTGGCGACCGGAATCAGCCGCCGCTTCCCCAGCTACTCCACGCTCTGCTACGCGGGCGGCTGCGCGCTCAACATCACCGCGAACAGCTGCCTCGCCGAGTCCGGCCAGTTCACCCGCGTGTCCGTCCCGACCTGCTGCGACGACTCGGGCATCGCGCTCGGCGCGGCCCTGGCCGCCGCGGAACCCTCCGACCGTCCGGCTCTGGCCGGCCGCTCCGGATGGGCGCGACTGGCCTACGCAGGACCGCAGTTGGAGGGAGTCGACGATCCGCCGCAGGGGGAAGCGGACCGGCCGGGCGGCGGGCTCGCCACGCGGCTGAGCGCTCTCGGCCGGACCGCGCGCGAAGCCGCCGACGACGACGAACTGGTGCGGACGGTCGCGGACCTGCTGGCGGGGCGGCGCTGCGTGGCCTGGCTGGACGGCGGCATGGAGACGGGGCCCAGGGCGCTCGGGCACCGCTCGCTGCTGGTGTCGGCGCACTGGAACGGCGCCCGACGGCACGTGTCCCAGACCATCAAGGGACGCGAATGGTTCCGGCCGGTCGCCCCGATCTGCCCGCAGGAGGTCGCGGACCGCTACTTCACCGGCCCCCTGGACCACACCGAGAGCATGCTGTTCGCGGTGAGGGTACGGCCGCAGGAGGCCCACCGGCTCGCCGAGGCACGGCACATCGACGGCACGGCCCGCCTGCAGACCGTACGGCGCGACACGCACCCCCTGCTGCACCGGCTGTGCCACGCGGTCGGCGACCTGACCGGGCTGCCCGTCCTCATCAACACCAGCGCCAACGCGGGCGGCAGGCCCATCCTCAACCACCTCGACCAGGCCCTGGAACTGCTCGCGGAGACGGAGCTGGACGCCGTGGTGCTGCCCGGGCGCCGGCTGATCGTCGAGTGATCCCCGGCCCCGCCGCCCGCCCCCGCCGGCGGGCGGCGATCGGCCGAAAACGGCGGTGTCCGTTCCGGCCCGCCCACCCGATCCTGTACAGGCGTCCTTCCCCTGGAGAGTGCACGTGCCCGCCACCCAACTGCGCGACATCCGCAAGACACAGCCGCTGCGTGTCCTGTCCCCCGCCGACTGGGCCCAGTGGACCGAACAAGGCTATGTGATCGTCCGTCAGGCGGTGGCGCCCGAGACGGTCGCCGCGCTCACCGACGGGCTGCGCTCCTTCCTCGACATGAGCCCGGACGACCCCTCGACCTGGACCTCCCCGCACACCGGCAACGACCGGCTGCCCGGCCACAGCGGACTGGTCGAGATGTACAACCACCAGGCCCAGTGGGACGCGCGCCAGACACCGCGGGTGTACGAGGCGTTCACCGACATCTGGGACCAGGACGAGCTGTGGGTGACCATCGACTTCGCCAACGTCAACCCGCCCAACCGGGGTGAGCGGGCCTTCGGCGGCTTCGTCCACTGGGACGTGGACACCTCCGCCGACCCGCTGCCGGTGAGCTGCCAGGCGGTCCTCTCCCTCACGGCGGGCGACGAGGAGATCGGCGGCTTCCAGTGCGTGCCGGAGATCTTCGCCGAGTGGGAGAAGTGGGTGAGCCGGCAGCCCGCCGACCGGGACCCGTTCACCCCGGACATCACCGGCTACTCGATCACCACGCCCGAGGTCGCGCCCGGCGACCTGATCATCTTCAACAGCCTGCTCCCGCACGGCGTGCACCCGAACGTCTCCGAGCGGCGGGTGCGCATGGCGCAGTACCTGACCATGGCGCCCGCCTGGGAGGAGAACGCCGAGCTGTGCGAGGCCCGGGTGCGGTTCTGGCGCGACCGCGTCCCGCCGCACCCCCCGGAGGGCGGCGTGCGCAAGGAGGAGGCGGAGCTGTACGGCCCGGCGCGGCTGACGGAGCTGGGGGAGCGGCTGCTCGGGCTGCGCGCGTGGCACGGAGGGAGCGTAGTTGGCTAGCACCACGTCGCCGGGGACCCGCACGGCGGGACGGACGGACCTGGGCCGTCCGTTCCGCTGGCTGTGGGCCTCGGCAGCGGCCTCCAACGCGGGCGACGGCATCACCCGGACGCTGCTGCCCCTGCTGGTGGTCGCGCACCACCCCGACCCGGCGGCGGTCGCCGGCCTGACCGCCGTGAACATGCTTCCCTGGCTGCTCTTCGCGCTGCCGGCGGGCGTCCTGGTGGACCGGACGGACCGGCGGCGCATCGTGCTCGCCAGCAACGTGGTCCGGGCGGCGGCGCTCGCCGCGGCGGCCCTGCTGCTCGCACGGGACCGGCCGCTGGGCCTGCTGTACGCGCTGGCGTTCGTCCTCGGCATCGCCGAGACGCTGGCGGACACCGCCGCCCCCGCGATGCTGCCGCGCCTGGTCGAGGAACGGCACCTGGAACGGGCCAACGGGCGGCTGTCGGCGGCCCAGATCGTGCTCAACGAGACGGCCGGACCGCCCGTGGCGGGTCTCCTCGCCGGACTGACGGCCGCGGCGGCACTGGCCGCCGGGGGAGCGCTGTACGCGCTCGCCGCGCTGCTCCTGCTGGGCCTCGCCCCGCTCGCCCGGCCGGGCCGCGGGCCGGCGCCGGAGCGGACGAGCGGGCCGGCGACGCCCTCCGCCGGGCCGCCCTCGGCGCAGCCGCCTTCCACGGGACCGGCACCTGAAGGGCGGGCCGCGGCAGGACCGGCCGCAGAGGGGCGGCCCCTCCACGGGCCGGCCGGCGAGGGGCGGCCCGCCGAGAGGCCGGCCGGCGAGGGACCGGTCACCGAACGGCCGGCCGGCGCGGGGCCGGCCACCGAGGGTCCGGCCGCCCGCGCGGCGGACCCCGGCGCGCGCCGCGGTGTGCTCGCGGACATCCGCGAGGGCGTCGCCTTCGTGCTGCGCCACCGCACCCTGCGGCTCACGCTGGCCGCGAGCGCCCTGTACGGCCTGGTCTTCTCCGCCACCTTCTCGATGCTCGTCCTGCTCAGCGACCGCACCCTGGGGCTGAGCGGCACCGGGTACGGGCTGCTGCTGACCGCCGGGTCGCTGGGCGCCGTCGGGGGCAGCTGGCTGGCGCCCCGGGCCGCCGACCGGCTGCCCACCGTCCGGCTCGCCCGCTGGTCCCTGGTGGCCTCCGGAGCCGCGTACGCCCTGCTGGGAGCGGCGCCGAACCCCGCGCTCGCCGCCGTGGCGCTGGCCGCGAACGGCGTCTTCATGATGGGCTGGAACATCCCCGTGATGTCCCTGCGCCAGCGGCTGACCCCGGAGCACCTCCAGGGCCGCGTGATGAGCGTGTCGCGGCTGTGCGCCTGGGGGACGATGCCCGTCGGCGCCCTCCTCGGCGGGCTGCTCGCCGAGATCCTGTCCGTGCCGGCGGTGTTCGTCGTCTGCGGCGCGGTCCTGGCCGCGGGCGCCCTGCTGCTGCTCGCCCCGCTGCGCGAGACCCCGGCCGGCCCCGGGAACGCGCCCCCGCGTCCACCTTCCGAACCGCACACCGATCTTCCCGACAAGGGGTGACCATTGGACACACAGCTCTACGACACGGTGATCGTCGGAGGCGGCCCGGCCGGCCTGAACGGAGCCCTGTACCTGGGCCGTTCACGCCGCCGCGTGCTGCTGATCGACTCCGGCGACGCGCGCAACATGGCGGCGGGCGTCATGCACAACGTGCTGACCAACGACGGCGCGAGCATCGCCGACTTCCGTGCCCGCTCCCGCGCGCAGCTCACCGGGTACGACGTGTCGTTCCGTGACGACGAGGTGGTGTCCGCGTCCGGTGAGGGCGACCACGTGGTGGTCACCACGAAGGAGTCCGGCACCTTCCGCGCCCGCACCCTGCTGTACGCGGCGGGCGTGCGCTCCCTCCTGCCCCCCGTCCCGGGCATCGCGGAACTGTGGGGCACGTCCGTGTTCGAGTGCCCGTACTGCCACGCGTGGGAGGTCCGCGACCGCACCCTCGCCGTGTACGGCGGCAAAGTGCCCAGCGAGTGCCTGGCCTCGACCCTCACGGTGTGGTCCGACGACATCACCTACCTCTCCGACCGGCGCGAACTGCCCGAGGACGAACGGGACCGGCTCACCGCCGCCGGGGTGCCGGTCCGCACGGAGAAGGTGGCGGGACTCGAACCGCACCCCGAGGGCGTACGCGTCCTGTTCGAGGACGGCGCCGGCGCGAGCTACGGCGCCCTCTTCCTCCACCTCGACATCGAGCCCCGGGTGGAGCCCCTGCGCCCCTGGATCGACGCCCCGGACCTGGAGTCGCTGCAGACCGACGACCGGGGCCGCACCAGCGTCCCGCGCCTGTACGTGGCGGGCGACCTGGGACGCACCATGCACCAGGCGGCGATGGCCGCGGCCAGTGGCGGGCTGGCGGGCATGGCCGTCAACGCCGACCTGATCCGCGAGGACCGGCCCGGCTCCCTGCCCGCGCCGCCGCCCCCCGCCCCGGCGCCCTGAACGGTTGCCCGCAGTCCGTCCTCCACCGCGCCCACCGACGGGAGCACCGCAGCGATGACGTCACCCCGCGCCCAGTACACCCCGCACATGGAGCACTACACCTTCGTCCTGGAGGACCAGCCCTATCTGGGGTACTTCCAGTACGGCGGCGAGAAGACCCCCGTCTACACCACCGACCGGCACGGCTTCCGGGTCACGCCCGGCCCCGGCGGGCAGCGGGCCACGGTCGGCGACGACCGGCCCGAGGGCCCCGTGCGGGTGCTGGCGGGCAGTTCCGCCGTGTTCGGCGTGGGCGCCACCGGGGACGCCGCCACCGTCTCAGCGCGCCTGTGGAACGCGTACGCGCCCCGCCTGCCGTGGCTCAACTTCGCCGGCCAGAGCCACAACTCGGTCCAGGAGCTGCTGCTGTTCACCCTGTTCCAGCACGAACTGCCGCCCGTCGCGGACATCGTGCTGCTGTCCGGGGTGAACAACCTGGTGCTCAGCAGGCTCCCCGAGGAGAAACAGGGCCGCCACGGCGCCTTCTTCGACTGCGGTCCCGCCCCGGAGGTCGTACCCCCGCCGGACCGGCGCGTCGCGCACGCCACAGAGCTGACGCTACGTCACCTCAGTGCCTGGAAACTGCTCGCCGACGGGCTCGGGGCACGGCTGACGTTCGCCCTTCAGCCGCTCGCGCCCTGGGTGCGCGAGGAACCGCTGCCGCGCGAGAGACTCCTCTTCGAGGAACTGGACGAGGTGTCCAACTTCCGCCGGTTCCACAACGACATCTCCACCATGGCGGTCGGCCGTTCCTACGCGGACCGGCTCGCCGCCGGCTGCGCCGCCCTGGACGTGCCGTTCCTGGACATGAACGTGGCGCTGGGCGAGGCCGCCGCTGCGGAGGACTGGCTGTTCATCGACCGGGTGCACTGCACGGACCTGGGCTACGACCTGGTGGCCCGGCAGCTGGCCGACCGCCTGGACCTCGCATGAGGAGCCCCCGGCCCGGCGACGGAGAGGAGCACGGGGCGGCCCCGGCCCCGGCGGCCCGCCGCCTCGCAACCTGGCTGCGCGCCCGCGGCCGTGCCGAGCGGCCCGCCGACGCCCCGGACACCGGCGGCCCGGCGGCCCCCGAAGAGCCCCCGGCCGCCCCCGCGGCGGACCCCGCGGCCGGGCCGCCCCCGCCCCCGCCGCCGCGGTCCCGGCTGCGCCCGCAGCCCGAAGACGACGCGTCCGTCTACCCGCTGTTCTGACATGCGGACGCGGACCGGCACAGGGCAGGCGGACGGCGGACGGCCCGGAGGCGGCGGCCGGACCGGAGGCCGGCGGCCCGGCGGTGGGTGGATCGGCGGCGGGCGAGCCGGAGACGGACGCACCGGAGGCGGGCGGCCCGGCGGCCCCGGCCGGGACGGGCCCGTCCTCGGCATCTCCGCCTACTACCACGACAGCGCCGCCGCCCTCGTGCAGGACGGCGTTCCGGTCGCCGCCGCCCAGCAGGAGCGGTTCAGCAGGCGCCGCCACGACCCGGGCTTCCCGGCCGATGCCGTCGCCTACTGCCTGCGCGAGGCGGGGCTGCGCCTGGACGAGCTGGCGGCCGTGGCGTTCTACGAGGACCCGGCACTGAAGTTCCGCCGGGTGATGGCCACCTGGCTGGCGACGGCACCGCACGGCTTCCCGGTCTTCCGCCGGGCCTTCCCGCAGTGGGCGGGCTGGAAGCGGCACGCCCTGGACGACGTGCGCGCGCGGCTGCGTCCGCTGTCCGGCGGACGGCCGCTGCCGCCGGTGGTGGCCCACCTGCACCACGCCTCGCACGCCGCCTCCGCGTTCCTGCCCAGCCCGTACCCGTCGGCGGCGGTGCTGTGCGTCGACGGCGTCGGCGAGTGGGCGACGACGACGCTGTGGCACGGCCGGGGCACCGAACTGGTCCCGCTCGCCGAGCTGCGCTTCCCGCACTCCCTGGGCATGCTCTACTCCGCGTTCACCCACTTCTGCGGCTTCAAGGTCGACTCGGGCGAGTACAAGCTGATGGGCCTCGCCCCCTACGGCACGCCGCGCTGGGCGCCCCTCATCCGTCAGCGGCTGATCGACGTCAAGCCGGACGGCTCCTTCCGCCTGGACCTGCGCCACTTCACCTTCCAGTACGGCAGGACCATGACCGGCCGCGCCTTCGAGGAACTGTTCGGCGGCCCCCGGCGCATCCCCGAAGGACCGCTCACCGAGCGCGAGTTCGACCTCGCCGCCTCGGTCCAGGCGGTGACCGAGGAGGTGGTGCTGCGGCTGGCCCGCACGGCGCTGGAACGCACGGGGGAGCGGCGGCTGTGCCTGGCCGGCGGGGTCGCGCTGAACTGCGTGGCCAACGGACGGCTCCTGGACGAGGGCGTCTGCGACGAACTGTGGGTGCAGCCGGCCGCCGGGGACGCCGGCGGCGCGCTGGGCGCGGCGCTGGCCGAGTCGCACCACCGGGGCGCGCCCCGCGCCCATGTGCGCGCCGGCACCGACGCGATGGCGGGCGCCCTGCTCGGGCCCGGGTACGACGCCGCGGAGATCGCACGCTTCCTGGACCGGGAGCACCGTCCCGCCGTACGCCTGCCGGAGGGGGAACTGGTCGAGCGGGTGGCCGCCGAACTCGCGGCGGGCAAGGTGGTCGGCTGGTTCCAGGGCCGCATGGAGTTCGGCCCGCGAGCCCTGGGCAACCGCTCGATCCTGGCCGATCCGCGCGACCCCCGTACGCAGTCCACGCTCAACCTCAAGACCAAGTTCCGTGAGTCCTTCCGGCCGTTCGCTCCCGCGGTGCTCGCCGAGGACGCCAAGGACTGGTTCGACCTCACCGGCGAGAGCCCGTACATGCTGCTGACCGCGCGGGTCGCGGCGGCCCGGCTCCGGGAGCGCGACCCGCGGCAGGAGCGACTGACCGGCCTGGACCTGCTGCGGGTGCCCCGCTCGACGATTCCGGCCGTGACACACGTGGACGGCTCGGCCCGGGTGCAGACCGTCACCGCCGACCGCAACCCCCGTTTCCACGCGCTGCTGACCGCCTTCCGCGACCGCACGGGCTGCCCGGTGCTGGTGAACACCTCCTTCAACGTGCGCGGCGAACCGATCGTCCGCGACCCCGCCGAGGCGTACGCCTGCTTCATGCGCACCCGGATCGACCTGCTGGTGCTGGGCGACTTCCTGCTGGACAAGCGGGACCAGCCGCCCTGGCGGGAGGAGGGGGACTGGCGTGCCGCGATCCCGATGGACTGAGCGCCTGGGCCGACTGGGCCTGGCCGCGCTGTACTTCGGTGTGCTGACCCCGATCGGCCGGTGCGTCCGAGCGGTGCGCGACCCGCTGCGCCGGTCCTGGGACGCGGACCGGGCCGGCTACCTGGAGCCGCCGGCCGCAGCCGGGCAGCGCCGCGGGGCGGGCCCCGGCGACCCGCGTCCGGGACGGGCCCGCGGGCTCAGCGGCCGCCGGGCGTGACGGCCGAGACGACCACCACCCGGCGGTCGCCGAGGACGTGGACGCGTGCGACGGCGTCGGTGAAACCGCTCGCCGCGGCCCACGCACAGGCTTCCCCGGCGCCACCGGGCAGCGGGACGTCCGCCGCCAGCAGCGCGCGGAAGCGTTCGGACGGCCGGAAGTGCGTGGCCAGCGGCAGCGTGAACCCCACCCGGCCGCCCGGCCGCAGCGCGCGCCGCCAGTCGGCCACCGCACGCCCGCCCAGGAAGTGCAGTGAGGAGGCGCACAGCACGGCGTCGAGACAGCCGTCGGCGACCGGCAGCGGCACGGCGTCCGCCAGACGCCAGTCCACCGCCGTGGCGGGCAGCCCCTCCGCGGCGGCACGCGCCCGCCCGGCCTCGATCATGCGCGGCGACACGTCCACGGCGAGGACGGGCGGCGCCGCGGCGGAGCGGCCGCGGGCGAGTTGCAGGGCCACGGCGCCCGCGCCGCAGGCCACGTCGGCGACGGCGTCCACCGGTTGGGGGGCGGCCAGGGCCAGCAGGGCCCGCGCCACCTCCTCGTGGTGCTCGTGGTCGTAACGGGGGGCGAGATCGTCGAAGACCCCGGCCAGGGTCGCGCTCTGCGTCACCCGGCGATCCTACGCACCCGCGCCCGCTCGCCACGAGTTCCGGTCCGAGTGCCGCCGTGCCCGCGGCCGTGACGGCAGGCGAACGCGACCCCGCCGACCCGGCACGCGCCCTGCGCGGTGCCTCACCCCTGACGGGCCGGCACACCTGACGGCCCCTCGGCGCGGCACCGTCCGTTCACCGGGACCCCGGCCCTGACGGCCCCGCCGCGCGGCCAGGCCCGGGGGACCCGGTCAGGGGGCGCGTCACCGGGAGCGCGCGCCGCGGAACGGAGGCGCGCTCCCCCTGCCACCGCACGGCACCGACCCGCCATGACCGGCCATCCGGCCCGCAGGGGACGCCCGCGGCACAGGGCCGTCTCCGGCGACCGGATCCGCCCTCCGGGCAACGCCCCTGCGTGACGGGTATTTCGGCGGCAGGTCATCCGGGCGGGGAACAATCGACGGGATCGAATCCGGCCATCCTGTCGCTGTCGCACATTCTTCCGGGTGCCATTCCCGGCGCTCAGGAACTCCCGCGGTTCCCCAGGGATTCCAGGGATTCCGCTGGTGGTGGCGAGACCGCGGTGCATAGAATATCGCGCGCCGCTCGCGGAGGTGGCCGGCAAGGCGGGTGGGGGGTGAGGGCGTCGTGACTGAGCTGCGGAGAATGCCGAATCAAGGCGGTCCTGACCGAGGTTCAGAACGTGCGTTCGCTTTTCCCTGCCCGTGCCTCTTACGACGTGCCCGCAATATTCCGAACGATCACCACAAAGCGGTCCACTCCACAGAAGTGGGCCCTTTTTCTTTTCCCCGGTGTTCCCCGGTCCGGCGTCCGGACCCCGGGCCGGGTGCCCGGCGGGCGGCGAGAAGCGGATGCTTCGTTCTCAGGACAACAGAAGTGTGGAGTGTGATGCCATGAAACGAGTCGGCAGAGACTCGCGACGGCCGGCCTGGAGACTTGTGGATCCGCTGGCGCGAACGGGCTTGTCCGTTCTCTTATTGGCAGGCGGCGCAGTGGGGGCGACGGCCGGACCGGCCGCGGCTTCGGCCGCCGACGGCACGCTGACGGTCGAGGTGCTGCGCGACTTCTTCGGCACCGGCGTGCTCAACGCGACGATGGACGTGCCCCAGCGGGGCATGAAGGTGCAGATCTCCGACCCCTCCGGGCACGAGGTCACCGGCGTCACGGATGCCACCGGAAAGGTCGTGGTGGCGGCCTCGGCCGTGCTGAGCGGCGGACGGTACCGCGTCGACGTCAGCGTCCCGGCACCGTACAGCGGCCATCTGCGGGCGGCGCCCGCGTCGACGGCGGAGAACCACTTCGACAGCTTCACCTCGTTCGTGGACGTGTCGGACGGGAAGAACGCCTCGGTGGTGACGGGCGTGTGGGACCCGGCCGACTACGCGCTGCCGGACTCGCGGTACTTCGTCCCCGTCCAGAACGGCGCCAACGGCACCGACGACCGGGCGTTGGTGGCGTTCGGCGCGAAGGTCCGGGGCACCTGTCCCACCGACGTGGCCTGCCCGGCCACGCTGGCCACGCAGGCGCAGGTGGGCACGACGTTCGCCTTGGCGTACGACCAGTACCGGACCCGGCTGTTCCAGGGCGCGTTCGCCCGCCGCTACGCCCCGTACGGGCCGCAGGGCGGTGGCGCGATCTACACGGTGCCGGTCGACGGCTCGGGTACGCCGAAGCCGTTCGCGCGGGTACCCGACGCCGCGGTGACGGAGCACGACACCGCGAACATGATCAAGGATCCCGGATTCACCGACGCACCGGGCAAGGAGAGCATCGGCGGCCTGGCCCTGTCCGAGGACGGCTCCACGCTGTACGCGGTGAACCTGCGGACCCGCAGCCTGGTGAGCTTCGACGCGACCGGGGACACCGCCGGGGCGCCCGAGGCGACGGTCCCGATCCCGGACCCGGGGTGCGCGAGCCCCGAGGACTGGCGGCCGTTCGGTCTCCAGGTCCACGACAACACGCTGTACGTCGGCGGCGTGTGCAGCGCGGAGAGCACACAGCAGCGCTCGGACCTGAAGGCCTTCGTCTCCACCTACGACGGCAAGCGGTTCACCACGGTGCTGAGCCACCCGCTCACGGAAGAGCGCGGCACCGTCTTCGGCTCCGGCGACAAGGCCACCCACTGGAACCCGTGGAACACGGGCCTGGACACGTGGGACGACCGGAAGTCGGGCAACGTCTTCATCGATCCGCAGCCGGAGCTGGCCTCCCTCGCCTTCACCCGCGACGGCTCGATGGTCCTCGGCTTCCGCGACCGGTTCATGGACGTGCTCAGCTGGGGAGGGCTGGACCCCCGCCCGGGGAACGACACGGTGGAGAACGGCATGTCCGGTGGTGACATCACCATGGTCTGTGCCACTCCCACCGGTGAATACCAGTGGGAAGGCACCGGGAGCTGTCCCAACCACGCCACTCCCGCCAACAGCGGCGGCCAGGCCGCCGGTGTCGTCGAGTACTTCCCGGGCGACTTCTTCGCCGGCGCCCACCAGGAGACCGCGCTGGGGTCGGTGGCCTATGTCCCGCAGCAGCAGTGGGTCGTCAGCACGGAGTTCGACCCGGTCGTCCACGTCGCCACGTCAGGGACCGGATACCACGACGTCACGACCGGTCAGGGTCCCGGCAACGACCCGGCCGCCAACGGGTTCCAGTTCGTCAGCCAGGAGCAGGGGGGCGCGTTCGGCAAGGCCGGCGGGCTCGGTGACATCGCGTACGCGGCGGCGAACGCGCCGATCCAGATCGGCAACGTCGTGTGGTTCGACGGCGACCACAACGGGATCCAGGACCCGGGGCACGTCCTGCTGCCGGGGGCCACGATCAACCTGCTGGACGCGGACGGCAAGCAGGTCGCCACGACGAAGACCGATGCCGCCGGCGAGTACTACTTCGGTGGCGTCGGCGCCGAGTACCAGCTCACACCGGGAGCGAAGTACACGGTCCAGTTCGACGTGTGCACCGCGGACACCGGCAAGGTGCCCGGCCGGCCCCCGGCGTCCGCACTGCGGTTCACGCTCCCGCGAGCCGGTGCCGACCGTGCGCACGACTCCAATGTGACTCCGCCGTCCACCGGGCCGTTGTGCAGTGGGCAGGCGCCTGTCACGGCACCGCGCAAGCCGGGCGGCGTCGATCACACGATCGACGCCGGGGTGTACATCCCGAAGGCGACTCCGAGCCCGTCCCCGACGCCGACTCCGACGCCGACCCCCACCCCGTCGCCCGGTCCGGCCTCGCCGTCGGCCTCGGTGCCGCCGGCGCCCGCGCCGCCCGTCAACCCGGCCCCGCCGGGCGGGGGTTCGGGTTCGATGGCGCACACCGGCATGTCCGCGCTGCCGCAGATGCTCGCCGCCGCCGGGCTGCTGGCGGGAGCGGGCCTGGCCATCGCGTTCATGAGCCGGCGCCGCCTCCGGAGGAACCGGGCGAGCTGAACACCAGTGAGCTGGGCAACGGCCTGCTGTAAGAGGCGAGTTGAGCAACGGCTCGCTGATGACAACGGGTTGGGCAACAGCTCGCTCGGAAAGGTGATTTGAGCAACGGCTCGCTGGAACAGTGCGTCGAAGAGAGCGAGTCGGAACAGTGGGCTGCCCGCCCGCGGCCCGGAGGGTGCGGGCGGGCAGCCCGCGTTCCGGCCGGTCCACGCGGACCGGCCGGAACCTGACCTGTCACCGGGGACCGACCGGGAACCCGGTGCCGTGACCAGCCCACCCGGTGACATGACCTGCCACCGGAGCGCCGAGTGACGCCGCCGGCGCGCGGCGGCGAAGCCAGGGTGGCGACCGAGAGGATGAGGCGAAGAGTGTCAGCGTCGAGCCGCACGCGGAGCGTGAGAAGCCGGCAAGCCCCACCGGAGCGTGCGGCCGCCCGGCGCCGGTGGCCGCGGTCACGCCGGGCGGCAGCCGTCCTCGTCCTGGCGGTCGCGGCGGTGGCCGCGGTGGCCGGCTTCCTGGTCCTGAACGACGGCTCCGGCACCGGCGGGCCGCGCGCACTGACGTCCGACGAGGCGAACCGGCTGGCGATCACGCGGTTCCGCAACTACGAGGCGCACGGCCGCGCGGTGACGATCACCGTGCCGGGCACCGCAGGCGGCCTGACCGTCACGGGGTCCGTCGACTACCGGGGCAAGCTCGGTTACGGCGTGGTGCGCGGCACCGGGCGCGACACCTCCAGCGACGGGCTGATCGAGTGGACGGCCACCTCGGTGTCGGTCCACCCGATGGCGAACGCACCGGCGTACGCACCCGCGGCGCCGCCCCGCTCGGGCTGGTACGGCCGTCCGCTGCTGTCGTCCGGCAGCGCGCTGGACAGTTCGCTGGCCATCGCGCTCGGCCTCGGCAGCGACCGGCCGGACAACGCCGAACTGCTGCCGCAGAACGGCGCCGCCTGGCGGGGCAGGGACCAGGTGGCCGGGCACCGGGTGGACGTCATGACCGGGCCGTCCGCCCGCGACCGCTCCGGCACGGCGGGCAACGTACGCTACTGGGTCGGCTCGGACGGCACCATGTACCGGGTCCGGGTCAGCGTGGGTTCCCAGCCGCAGCCGGTGGTCATCGATTTCGACACCCACCGGTACGTCCCGGTCAAGCCGGTCCCCGCGGCCACGCCGAACCGGTAGCCGTCGCTCAGGACGTCCGCACGCGCGCGTTCGCGGCGAGCAGGGAAGCCGGCGGCAGCTGGATGGCCGCCGTCCTCGGCAGGGCCGGAACGGCCGGGACGGCGGTGGCGCCCGCGGTTTCGGCGTGCGGGAACTGCGGCTGCGGACCGGGCGCCGCGACCTCGGTGAACGGGATGCCACCGGGTGCCGCCGGCCTCGTCCACCTGCCGGCGGGAGAGAGCGACCCGGCGGGAACCGGGCAGGACGCGGTGGCCGCGAGCCGGGCGGGCACGGTGCTCCGCAGGTCGTTGCCCCGCAGGCAGTTGCCCCGTCCCCGCGCGGCGGTGGGGAACGTCCAGCCGACGTCGACACCGTTTCCGGTGAACGTGTTGTCCACGATCCGGTTGCCGGCCGGAGGCAGGTCGGCGGTCGCCGTGATCACCAGCCCGGCCTGGCGGTTGCCGGTGATGCGGTTGCGGAGGAACTGGTTGTCGTTGCCGCCGTCGATGCCGACGCCGATGCCCCACCCGCCGTCGGCCTGCTGCGGCGTGGCCCTCTGCTGATTGGCCGCGATCAGATTGCCCGCGATGACGGCGCCCTGCTGCGGGAGCAGTTTCTCCTGGTGGTCCGAATCGGTGGTGAGACCGACCCGGTTGCCGACCAGGCGGTTGCCGACCACGTACATGTCCCCGCCGGCGTTGGTGCCTTCGTAACCGACCGCGTTGAGTTCGGCGACGTTGTCCCGCACCACGATGCGACAGGGTTTGCACTGCCCGACGTAGATCCCCGAGTCGGCCCCGCCCGACGCGTACGAGTGCTCGATGACGCCGTTCTGCGCGGAGAACGCGTAGATGCCGTACAGGCCGTTGCGGGTCGCGGTCACGTACGAGACCAGGAACGACTTCAGGAAGGTGACGGGCTCCTCGCCCGTGTCGTAACCACCGCTTCGTCCCGGCAGTCCGGCGGCCGCCTTCGCCGAACCGGTGACCAGGACCCCGTTCTGCGTGTTGTTCTCCACGGTCAGGTTCTCCACGGCCACCCCGGGCGCGGCGACCACGACACCGTTCGGCTGCCGCAACCGGCCGTCGATGACCACCTTGTCCCGGGACACCCCGCGAAGAGTGACGCGCGCCGTGTCGATCCGCACCGATTCGTGGTACACCCCCGCGGAGACCAGCACGAGGTCACCGGGCCGGGCCAGGGACACCGCGGCCGAGATCGTCGGGGCGTCGGAGGGCACCCGGATCGTCACCCGCGCACCGTCCGGCCGCCGGCCCTTGTCCGGACCGTCACCACCACCGCCGCAGGCGGCCACCAGGGTCAGCGTGCCCACCACCGCAGCCAGCACGCGAAGAGCTAATCGAGGCATGATCCCAGTCTGGCACGGGGCCCAATCGCCCGCCGGGAAATGGAAGTTGTCCGGCATCCCCGACGCGGGTGTGGCACTCTGCACACCATGCACCGAGCCGACCCCCACCCGTCGCGCCGCAGGTTCCTCGATGTCACCGGTGCCATGGTGGCCGCCGGGCTGACCGCCGGGTGCACACCGGACGCCGCCCCGCCGGGACGGCACGCTCCTTCCGCGCCGGCCGCGCCCGCGACGGTCCCGGCGACGGGCCGGCACCAGGCGGGCGTCACGCTTCCGCAGCCGGCCCAGCGCAACCTGCTGGCCGTGGTGGCCGACCTCGGTGCCGCCGCGGCTCCCGGTCCGCTGCTGGCCGAACTCGGCCGGACCATCCGCACCCTCGTCGCGGGCACCGACCGGCGGCTGCTGGGCCTGCCACCGGGCGACCTCACCGTGACCGTCGGCGTGGGCCCCCGGCTGGTACGCGCGGCCGGTGCCTCCCTGCCCGGAGCGGCCGACCTCCCGGAATTCTCCCGCGAACGGATCCACCCGAAAGCCCGCGGCGGCGACCTGCTGATGCAGATCTGCGCCGACGACGCGCTGCTCCTCCCGGTCGCCGCCGCCGCGCTCCTGGAGCAGGCCGGGGACCGCCTGCGCGAACGCTGGCGGCAGTCCGCACGCCGCGGCGCGACCGTGCCGCTGGGCAACGGCCTCACCGCACCCCGCAACCCCCTCGGCTTCATCGACGGCATCGTGGGCCCGCACACGGCCGCCGAACAACGACGCGACCTGTGGCTGGCCGGACCGCCCGCGGTCGCCGGCGGCACCCTTGCCGTACTGCGGCGCATGGAACTCGATCTGCCGCGGTTCGCCGCGCTGTCCGTGGCCGAGCAGGAGGCGGTCCTCGGGCGGCACCGGGCCGACGGCGCCCCGCTCTCCGGCGGCACCGTCGCCTCCGTCCCGGAACTCGGCGCCAAGACGGCGGACGGACGCTATCTCGTCCCCGCCGACGCCCACGTGCGCAGGGCGAACCCCGCCGTGGTCGGCACCGGCCTCATGCTCCGCCGCTCCTACAGCACCGACGAGCCCGCCCCCGGCCTGCTCTTCATCAGCTTCCAGAACGACCTGCGGACCTTCACCGCCACCCTCACCCACATGGACACCTCCGACGCACTGCTGCGGTTCACCACCACGACCGCCAGTGCGACGTTCCTCATCCTCCCCGGCTTCGACCGGCAACACCCGCTCGGTTCCTCCCTGTTCGGCTGAGTACGCGGCGCCTGCCGCCGCTGCCGCGCCGGACCGAACGGACGGCGGCCGGCAGGACCGCGGGGCCGGCCGCGCCCGGTCAGAGGTGATCGGGACGCGCCGAACCCGGACGCGCATGCGTACGGCCCTCGCCGTCACGGCCGTCCGGGCGGGCGTGTGCGCGATCCCCGTCCCGGCCGCCCGTACGCGTGTCCGTGCGCTCCTCGCTCCGGCCGCCCGTACTCGTGTCCGCGAGATTCTTGTCCCGGCTGCCTGTACGCGTGTCCGAGCGACCCCCGCCCCGGCCGCTCGTGCGCGTGTCCGTGTTCTCCTCGGCATCCCGGTGCTCCTCCGGCCGTCCGGTGAGCCGGGTCGCGAGGCGGTAGGTGACCGAGGCGTCGCGGTACTCCTCGCCGGCGACGACCTCGTCGGGCAGGTTCGTACGCTCGCACCAGGACAGCGACGCCCGGGGCCCGATGCCGGGGAAGCGGACGGCGGTCAGCGGAGCCTCCTCGAAGCGGAGACGGCCGGAACGGACCGTGGCCCGGAAGGCGATGTCCGGCGGCGGCCCGGAGTCCGGGTCCGGATCCGACGCCTGCCCCGGGGCGTCCGGCACCGACCCGCGGGCCGTTCAGGGCGGCTCGTCCGCCTCCCCGGCCGCGCGGCGGCGCCGGGAGCCGGGCGGCAGCTTCCCGTCCTCGCCGCGCACTCGACGGCCGCGGGTGCCGCCGCGGCCCGGGACGGCCGGGTCCGCGTCCTCCTCGCCGGACCCCCGCACACCGCTCCGCCGGGGCCGCGCGCCCCGGCGCACGGCACGGCCCACCCGGTCCGGAACCTCCGCGGCACCCGCGGCACCCGCGGCATCCTCGGCGCCTGCCGCATCCGCGACATCCGCGACATCCGTGTCGTGCGGCACGTCCGCGACCTCCGGTACGTCCTCGACGACTCCCGCGCCCCGGCCCGCCGTACGCTTCACGACGCGCTCGCCGGCCCGTGCCGCCCGCCCGGTCGTGTCCGCGGTGACATCACCGGCCGCCTCACCGGCACCGGCCACGACCCCGCTCACCCCGCCCGCGGTGTCCTCCACGGTGCGTCCCGCGCCCCGGCCCACCTCACCGACGGCTCTCCCGGTGCCCCGCCCGACATCGCCCACCGCCGCGCCCGCACCGCGGCCCACCCCTTCGAGCCCGCGCCCGGCTCCGCGTCCCACGTCCGCCACCCCGGCGCCCGCACCGCGTCCCAGGTCCGCCACCCCGGCGCCCGCTCCGCGTCCGACGTCCCGCACGGCCGAGCCCGCTCCCTGTCCGATGTCGCCGACCGCTCTCCCCGTGCCCGCGCCCAGCTCACCGAGGGCCTGCCGCGCTCCGCCCCCGATGTCCTGCACCGCCGAGCCGACACCCCGGGTCAGCTCCTCCAGGATCTGCGGATTGCGGTCCAGGGTGGTGAGCACCCGGTTGATGATCATCGCCACGTTGTCGAGACGCACCTTGAGCTGGGCCTGGGCCTCCACGCCCGAGATGCCCAGGTGCACCCGGCCCAGCGCGACGTCGGCGCCGACGTTCAGCTTCAGCAGGTCCAGCACCTCCGCCTGGAGCGAGACGTGCGCCCGCAGGTTCTCGACGTCGAGGTCGATCTCGTCGACCTTGAGCAACGGGACGTCGAGGTACACGTCGGGCTCGGCGTCGGCCGCCCTCCCTCTGACCACGCTCCCGTCCTCCAAGAGGGTGGCGTCCTCGTCGCCGTAGGCGCCGGCGGCGCGGCCCTCGGGGGAGAGCGCGGGCCGTTGGGGGCCGCCGGCCGGCCGTACCTCGTCGTGTTCCGGCTCCTCGTCACCCTCGTAGTACGCCGGCTCCTCGTCGTCGTAGTGCTCCGGTTCCTCGTCGTCGTACGCCCCGGACCCGTCGTACTCCTCGGATCCGCCGTCCGTTCCGGACCCGGCGTGCTCGCCGGTGCCCTCGGTGTCGCCGGGTGCGCCGTCGGGCACGGCGTGCTCCTCGAGGGCCCCCTGCTCGTCCTCGGCGCTGTCGCGCATCACCGGGCCTCCGCTGGTTCGCCGGACATTTCGTCCATTCTGGGGCTGTCCACGCATCGGTGCACGGGCGGCGCGTCCGCACCCCGTACCCCGTCCCCCCCGGCCCCCGGCCCCGGGCCCCGCCCGCGCCGGCGGCTGATCCGGCCGGCCTCGGCGCCTGCGCTGCTCCGCGCATCCGCGGCTCCGCGCGCTCGGCTCGACGGGAACGGCATTGGGCACAATGGTCGGCGGCGGTTCGCGGACGGTGGGGCGGGAGACAGGTATGGCGGGCGACGGCGGTCCGGTGACATTGCGCGGGATCGCGGAGCATCTGGGGCTGCACGTGTCGACGGTCTCCCGGGTCCTCAACGGACCGTCCGGGGAACGGGGCCGCGCCGCATCGGGCGAGACGGCACGACGGATCCGGGAACTGGCCGAGGAGCTGGGCTATCGGCCCAACCCGCACGCCACGAGCCTGCGGACACGGCGCAGCAATCTGATCGGGGTGCTCTTCCCCCGCCTGTCGGAGATCGTGGTGGCCACCATCTACGAGGGCGTCGAGGAGGAGGCGACCAGGCGGGGCCTGTCCACCTTCGTCACCAACACGCACGACGACCCCGCCACCCAGCGCGGGCGCATCGGGATGGTGCTGGGGCGCCGGGTGGACGGCCTCATCATCGGCGACGCGCACCTGGACGGGGCCGCGCTGACCGGGCCCGCCCTGGAGGGCACGCCCTTCGTGCTCGTCAACCGCCGCACCGACGCCGGCCACCCGGCGGTCACCTGCGACGACCGGCTGGGCGGGCGGCTCGTGGCCGAGCACTTCCTGTCCCTGGGCCATCGCCAGGTGGCCGTCGTCGCCGGTGAACCCTTCGCCAGCACGGGCACCGACCGCACCGCCGGTTTCACCGACCGCTACCGCGAAGCCGGGCTGCCCCTGCCCGTCCACCGGGTGCGGCACTGCCGCTTCGACACCTCCGGCGGCCACGAGGCCGCCGCCGAGCTGCTGAGCGGGCCCGACCGGCCGACCGCGGTCTTCGCCGTCAACGACCTCGCGGCGATCGGCACCATGGGTGCGGCGCGCGACCTGGGCCTGCGGCTGGGCGAAGACCTCGCGCTGGCCGGCTTCAACGACACCCCCCTCGCCGCCGAACTCCCCGTCCCCCTCACCAGTGTCCGTTCCCCCATGGCCGAGCAGGGCAGACGGGCGGTGGAACTGCTGCTCCGCGGTATCGCGGGCGAGCCCGTCGTCTCGCAGACGCTCACCCCCCGTCTCATGGTGAGAGCCTCCTCGGGCACGCCGGTGGGTGCGCGTCTGCGGTGACCGGTGACCGGTGACCGGTGCGCGTGAGGCGCGGAACCGCTGGGCTCAGCGGCCCCGGCCGATTCCGGTCGGCGTTGTTGCCCAAACGATTGGCGCAAACGATTGGGTAGAGCATACTGACCGCCCGGCACACGTCCGGTCAGGGCAAAAAAAGGGGGGCTCTGTGAGGTGGTGGGGGCGGCCGCGCGAGACGGCCTCGGATTCCGGCGCGTCGGACCGGGAGGCGTTCGTCGCGGCGTTACGGCAGGGCAGCCGGGAGGCCGAGACGACCGGCCGTCTGGGGGGCGCCGCCGCGGCGGCCGACCGCTACGAGACGCTGGTCGCGCAGGCGGAACGGGTCCTGGGCGACCGGGACACCGACACACTGGCGCTGCGGCACCAACTGGCCCACTGGACAGGCGAGTCGGGCCGGCCGGAAGCCGCCGTGCGGCTGTTCGCCCGGCTTTCGGCCGACCGGGAGCGGGTGCAGGGACCGCGCCATCGCGACACCGAACTGGCCAGGCACCAACTGGCCCACTGGCACGGCCGTGCGGGCCGGCCCGAGGAGGCCGTTCGCCGCTACGAGAGCATGCGGCGCTCGGCCGAGCGGGAGAACCGCACCGAGACCGCGCTCACCCTGCTCTGCGAGGTGGGGTACTGGCACCAGAAGAGCGGGGACAACGCGGCCGCGCTGCGCGCGTTCTCCCAGATGCTGCGGACGGCGCAGCAGGAACTCGGGCCCCGCCACCAGCTCGTCGGCATCGCCCGTCAGCGCTACGCCGAGGTGGCCGGTGAACTGCCGTTCGGCAACGAGGGCGGCCACGAGGGGCTGCGCGACCTGCTCGCGACCGCTGCCGCGGTCGAAGCCGCGGGAGACCTCGCGCGCGCGGGCCGGATGTACGGCGAGACAGCCGCGCGGTACGAGCGGCTCGACGGACCGGACAGCCCCCACACCCTTTCCGCCCGCGTCGCGCAGGCGAAGGCGATGGTGGGTGCCGGGGACTACGAGGCGGCCGTCCACTGCTTCGGCAAGGTGCTCGCCTGCATGGAGCTTCGGGGCCAGGGCCCGGGGACCCCGGAGTACGACGTCCTGAGCGGACAGCGCGAGGAACTCGCCCGGATGGCCCGGCGCACGGTGCTCCGCATCGCGCGAGGGACCGCGTCGCTGCTGGGCGAGGCGGTGCGGGCCGGGACCGGAGCGGCATGCGTGGTGCTGGCACGCCGGTCCGGGTCGTCCCACGCGACCCGTCTGGTGGCCGTGGACGACGACGCCGGTGACCCGGCCCGGCACGCGTGGCCCGCGGAGCGGTGGGCGGCCGTGCTGCAGGACCTGACGCGGCAGGGGTACGACGCGACGGCCCTGTGCTTCCCCCGCGGTGACGCGCGGCCGGGGCCTGACCGGAGCGCCCTGTGCGAGCGGCTGGGGCTGCCGGGCGTCTTCGTCTCCTCCCGCGGCGACGGGACCGTGCAGGCCGAGGCGTACGTCTTCCACGCGGGCGAACCGGTGGCGGCGCACGTCGTCGTGGTGGAGGACGAGCAGCCGGCTGCCGGGGTGGAGGACGAGCAGCCGACTGCCGAGGTGAAGGACGAACGGCCGCCGGAACGGGACACGCGCACGCGGACGGCCACGGGCCCCGCGGACGACCGGGTCGCGGTGCACCCGGGAGCCGTGGCCCTCGGAGGCTGGCGGAAGACGGAACGGGCACGGCCCGCCGCAGGCGCGGACCGTCCGCCGGCGTTCGGTGTCTACGAGGTGCTGGAAGCCGTCGGCGAGGGCGGATTCGGGCGTGTCTACCTGTGCCAGGATCCCGACGGGCTGATGGTCGCGGTCAAGACTCTGCACGCGCACCTGGCGGCGGCTCCCCCGATCAGACGGGGATTCGCCCGCGAGGTGCAGGCCGCCCGGCGGGTCGACGGGCGGTTCACCGTGCCGGTGATCGCTGCGGACACCGACGGTCCGACCCCGTGGATGGCCGTGCCGTACGTGGCGGCCCCCTCGTTGCAGACACTCGCCGAGCACTGCGGGCCGCTGGAGACCGAGCTGGTGCGCACGCTGGGGGCGGGCATCGCCGTCGCCCTGAGCGCCATCCATGCCGAGGGCATCGTGCACCTCGACCTCAAACCGGCCAACGTGCTGCTCACCGAGGACGGCCCGCGCGTCATCGACTTCGGCATCGCCCAGATCGAGCGACTCACCGAACCGCGAAGGGGCTTCACCGGCACCTACGCGTACGCCTCCCCCGAGCAGCTGCGCGGGGAACCCGCCTTCACACCCGCCAGCGACGTGTTCTCCCTGGGCACCGTTCTGGCCCGGCTGGTCCTGGGACGCAGCCCCTGGGGCCAGGACACGCCGTCCGTGGTCGCCGGCATCCGCGCCGGCCTGCCCGATCTCACCGCTCTGCCCGCGGACTTCGCGGCGGTCGTCCGGTCCTGTCTTCGTCCCGACCCCCGTCAGCGGCCGACGGCCGCAGACGTGGCCGAGGCGCTGGTTCCGGGCGCCGGTGCGGGCGCCATCGGCCGGCCGCCCCTGACGGAGCGGGCGCGCTCGCTCGTCGCGGAACACACCACCCTGCCGGCGACGCGCCACTTCCGGACGCTCGCCTGCACCCGGACCCCTGGACCCGGAGAAACCGCACGGGCGACGGCCCGGCCGCACCGCCCGGCCGAGGCCACCGCCACGACGGACGAGGTCGCGGCCACGACGGCTGAGACCACGACGGCCGCCACCACGGCTGCCACGGCGGCTGAGGCCACGACGGCTGCCATCACGGCTGAGGTTACGGCGGCCGCCACAACGGCTGTGACCGCAACGGCTGAGTCGGCGACGGCTGTGACCACGACGGCCGCGGCCATCCCGGCCTCGGACACACCGGACGCCGGCAGGGACGCCGCCCCGCACAAAGACACCCGGCGCGGCGGACCATGACGGCCGGGCGGACGCGGGCGCGGACGACCAGGAATCCGTCCGCGGCGGCGGCCGGCCCGGTCCGCCCCTCGGCCGCCACCGGCCGGTGCCTGACCGGCCACTGCCTGACCCGACCGGCCCGGCAGGTGCCCGACCGGCGGTGCCTCACCAGCCGACCGCCCGTCAGTCGCCGCACCTGCGGACTCGCGACCGCTCCGCCGGGCCCGCGACCGCCCCGTCAGTCGCCCCTCCGACGCACCCGCGACCGCCCCGCCGGCCGGAGGGGCACCCCCCTCACGGCCGGATCCCGGCCCAGGAAACCCAACACCTCGGACGCCTGCCACATGCCACCCCCTCGCGGCCGGATCCCGGCCGGGCCTACGGGCGGGCCGGGGCGCGAGTGGCATGATCGGGTGGGCGGGAGGACCGAACGGAAGGATCGCGAGCCCATGCCCGGGAGGACCGTACTGATCACCGGAGCGTCGCGCGGCATCGGGTGGGCCACCAGCCGTCGTCTCGCCGGACAGGGACACACGGTGGCCGGCATCGCCCGTACCGACCCGGAGGAGGGCTTCCCCGGCCGGCTGTACCGCTGCGACCTCGCGGACACCGAGGCGACCGGGCGGGTGCTGGAGACCATCGCCCGCGAGCACCGGGTGGACGTGGTCGTCAACAACGTCGGTGTGGCCGTGCCCGAGCCGCTGGGCGAGGTGGCGCTCAGCAGTCTGCAGACCGTCCTCGACCTCAACGTCCGTACCGCCGTGCAGGTCACCCAGGCCTTCGTCCAGGGCATGCGGGAACGCGGCTGGGGCAGGATCGTCAACGTCACCAGCCGCTCGGTGTTCGGGGCGCGGCGGCGCAGCAGCTACGCGGCGGCCAAGAGCGCCCTGGCGGGCCTGACACGGACCTGGGCACTGGAACTGGCCATGGACGGGATCACGGTGAACGCCGTCGCGCCGGGCCCGGTCGAGACGGACCTGTTCCGCGCCTCGCACCCGGCCGGCGGCGAGGCGGAGGCGCGGGTGCTGCGGTCCCTGCCGATGGGGCGGATCGGCCGGCCGGACGAGGTCGCCGCCACCATCGCCTTCCTGATCGGCGAGGACGCCGGGTTCATCACCGGCCAGATGCTGTGCGTGGACGGCGGAGGCAGCATCCCGGGGCGGTGACCCGGCCGCGCGCCCCGGCGCACACCGCGCCGGACGCGGTGAGGTCCCCGGCGGCCGCTCGTGCCCTTCGAGGAGACGAACGGCCGCGGACCGGGCACGGAGGAGCCCCGGAACGCCGGGAGGATCGCGCCAGTGGTGGCTTTCGGCCATCGAGAGGGGCACGGCGCACCGCAGACTGGGGACATGAGCAGATTCGCAGAGGTCATCGTGGTGGCGCGGGACGCCGAGGAGGTCATGGAGCCGTTGACCCGCCCGGACGCCGACCGGGAGTGGCATCAGTGCTTCACCCGGGTGGACGACTCCGTCTTCGCCGGCACCGGTACGGGATCGGCCGAGTGCTACCTGTGGGTCATCCAGTTCACCCGGCACAACTGGCGGGGCCTGCTGGCCCATCTGGAGGCGCTGCCCTGGCCCGATCCCCGTTCCGTGCAGGTCCTGGTCCACGACGAGGAGGACGACTGCTTCGGGCTGTGGATGATCTACGACGGCCGGCTCACCGAGGTGCCCCTCCCGCACACCGTCCGCCGTCTGCACCCCGATGTCAGCGTCACCGGCACGCTCAGCCGGACCGACCGGGGCTGACGGGTACCGGGCGCGCGCGTCCGGTGGCTGTCGCGCGCCTGTACCGGCGGCGGCCGCGGGACTACCGTCGAGCGGGACGACGTAGGCGGAACGGGGGTGCGTTCGCCCATGCGGAGAGACGACGCAGGCCTGCACGGCACGCGGTTACGGTTTCGGATGCGCCGGCTGGCGGCGCTGATCACGGTTCTGGTCGCCCTGGCCGGGGCGCCCTGCGCCGCAGCGGCCGGCCCCGCCCCGGCGGGCCCGGTGGCCCCGGCGGCCGTCGCCGCCGGACCCGGCAGCCCGAGCACGCCCCCGTACACCAAGTGGGGGCCGCCGCTGACGGTGCGCACCATCAACGGCCGCAGGACGTACATCGACGCCAACGGCGTTCCCCACGTCGTCGGTTCGAGCGGTGACACGCCGGACGCGGACGCGGCCCTGGCCTTCATGAACCGCCGGCTCGCCGAGCAGGGACTGGCCTACGACGCCAGGACGAAGACCGGCTCCGAGTACCTCTTCCAGGACGAGACGAACCGTCTGGAGGAGAAGGGGAGCGTCGGCAAGGGCGTCACCGGGACCACCTCCGACATGATCAAGGTCACCTGGAGCGAAGGGCGGCTCGTCAGCGTCGACTCGGTCGACGCGACCACCACCACCCGCACCGGCACCACCACCGAGGACCTCTCCTCGATCGGCACGACCATCACCGGCAAACTGCCGGGCGGACGCAAGAGCCAGACCGGCAACGTGGTGTTCACGGCGGCCACCGACGAACAGGCCAGGGCGGTGGCGGAGCGCTTCAAGGACAATCCGAACGTCCGCGTGATCCGGCCCGGTTCGGGTTTCGACAGCGGGGAGCTGAACACGGGCGCCGAGGGGCTGGAGGCGGCCGCCGGTTCCGTCTTCACCGCACCGGGCGACTGCCCCGGGGGCGGCACGCAGAGCGGTTTCGCACCCGCGGGCACCCGGCCGCAGGCCCGGTACGCCGCTTTCGCGCGCGCCCGTGCCGCCGACTGCGGCGGCACCTCCGGGGTGCCGCGCGCGGGCGGTCTGGCGAAGGGGCTGTCCGCGCCGCGGCGGACGCCGGGCGGAATCGACTTCTCGCGGCTGGAGTTGCGGTACCTCGCGGATCCCGGGCCCGGCGCCGGCGGTCTGCGGTACGCCTTCCGGGCGCCGGCGGCCACCTCGCGCGGCGGCTCCGCGCTGACCGGTCTCGGACACGCCACGCAGGCGTCCGACTCCTTCTTCACCTGGCTGGAGCTGGATCCCTCGACGTTCTGGGTCAACCTGAACCCGAACGAGCCCGACCGCATCGTCGACGCCCGGCTCGGCCGGACCGACGCGGGACGGGTGCTGCTCCAGGCGGATCTGACGCTGAAGAAGACGACGGGCAGGCTGATCCATCCGGACACGCCTCTCGGGACGGAGTTCTGGCGGTCGCTGTCCGGGGACTGCATGTCGTTCCGCACCTGGATCGTGCCGGCCCCGGCGACCGTGTACACCAAGGGGGAGGAGCTGTACATCCTCAAGTCGCCCCTGAACGTGCAGATGGAGACGCAGTACCTCAAGCAGCACGGCGGCTCGGACGCGGTCTCGTGCCCGCGGCAGTCCCGGACCGTGCAGGACCACAACGAGGCCCTGTTCCGGCGGCTGATCCTGCCCAGGGTGGTGGAGGCGGTGAACACCGCTCCCGAGTACGCCGATCTGCGGCGCGTGTACCTCAGCCGGGTGGCCGCCGAGTGGTACCGAGGTCTCAGCCTGCGCACCCGTACCACGTACTCCGACCTGATCGGCAAGGGTGACGTCGACGCGTACGCGACCCACCAGGACTGGAAGCCGGTCGACACCTTCAACGCCTACGTCCGCTCGTACACCGACGGCGAGTTCAAGGTGACGCACCGCACCCGCGAGGGCGACACCCTCTACACGAGGACGTACGTCTACGGCGGCGTCGACTTCTCCCGTGTGCCCGTCACCTCCGTGTCCGACGCCCAGCTGGAGGCGTCGTCGCCCTCCCTGACACGGGATGTGAGCCGGTCGATGGAGGCGCCGGTCACGGACACCGGGGAGGGCCAGGTCTGGCTCGGTGGCGGTGTGCGGACGGCGCGCCCCGGCCGGGCCCCGGGCGCTCAGGGGGCCCAGGGCGCCCCGGGCAGTGTCGCGACGTCCGCCCCGGGCTCCGGGACGGGCGTCACGCCATGGCTCGTGGCGGCGGCAGGCGCACTCGCCGCCCTGGTGGTGCTGCGCTCGGCGCTGCGACTGCGACGGGCGCGGCGGCGATAGGAGTCCCGGCCTCGCTCGGCCGGCCGTGGCCGGGCAGGCGAACCGCAGGGTCCGTACGCCTGTGACAGAACGAAGACGTCGCGGAGGACCGCCCGTGACTCGGTGCGAGATACAAATATTCCCGACCGCACGCACCGCGCCCATCCTGGGGGAACCCCGTGAAGTACACCCGCATCACCGCTCTCGCCGCCATCGGTGTCGCCGCCACCCTCTCGCTCACCGCCTGCGGCAGCGACGGCTCCGGGACGGACTCGGCCTCCAAGAACTCCTCGTCCTCCTCGTCCTCTTCGTCCTCGGACGGCGCCTCGAACCCGGAGGCTGCCTCGAACCCGCAGGGCGGTTCCGGCTCCGGCCCGGCGCAGGCGGACAACGCCAAGGCGCAGGGCGGTTCGGGCACCGGCGGCGCGGGCGCCGGCAGCGCGAGGACCGGCTCGGGCAAGGGTGCCCAGGGCGGCGGCGACTCGGCGAACGGAGCGGCGGGGACCGGCGGCAAGGTGACGTTCTGCAAGACGGCGAACCTGGCCATCCACGCCGTCGACGCCGCACCGGACGCGCGTTCCGGCAGGATCGACATCACCATGACCAACAGGGGTTCGACCACCTGCTCGGCGACGGGCTTCGCGGGCGTCGACATCAAGGACGCCGACCACACCTCGAGCCCCATCGAGCGCGGCCACGCCCAGCCGCGCATCACCATCCTCAAGCCCGGCGACGCCGCCGTCTTCGACCTCGCCTACGACATCGACAGCAGCGGCCACAGCCTCGCGTCCCCGACCAGCATCCTCGTGACGCCCCCGAACGAGACGCACACCGTGACCCTGAAGTGGCCCGCCGGCGCGGGGGCCATCAAGGGCGCCTACACCGACGTCCAGGTCTACCCCACCCACACGACCGAGTAAGAGCTGCGAACAAAAGGGGCGCCCGACATGGTCCCCGCCGCGTTGCCGGAAGGTCCTGGCAGCTCCGCCACCAGGACCTCCCGGCGCTCTGCGATCGCACGCACCGGACACCGGCCGCTGATCGGAACCCACTTCTGTTCGCCGCTCTGAAGGGTCCGCCGCGGGCCCGGGGGAGGGGGGGGCTCCAGCCGTCGCACCCCGGAGGGCCGGATCCTGGACGCGGAAGCCGGTCGCGCCACCGCTTCGCGGAAGGTCCGTCTCGGTTCCCTCGGCCGCCAAAAAGCGAAGGCAAGGAGAACGCCCTCTCCTTGCCACTCTCAACATATAGCGCACCAGGGGGCTTGCCGCAAGGCCCGGGTCACAGCGCACAATCGTCGGCCGTGGCCACAAGCAGAGGCCGCGGCCTGCGCGTTCCGGTGCCGGCCGGCGTACGGCGGACGCCGTCACCCCGGACCAGGTGCGGGACGGGCAGGGCGGGTGCGGGTGTCGCGCGTGCTCGGCGCGGAGGCGACGGCGCGCCGCCCGACCGGGCGGAGCAGCGAACCGTCTGCGCAGAGGGAAGGCGACCAGGGATGACGATGGGCTCGACAAGAGGTGCGACGGAGTGGGAGACACCGGTGACGCGATCGGCCACCGCGGTGCGACACAGCACGGCCGCCCCGGAGGTGTCGCGATGAGCGGGCCGTACGTGCTGGATCTCCAGGAGGTCGACGAGACGCAGGTCGCGGTCGTCGGCGGCAAGGGCGCGCACCTGGGCGGACTGTCGCGGATCGAGGGCGTCCGCGTACCGGACGGCTTCTGCGTGACCACGGACGCCTTCCGGCGGATCATGGCGCAGGAGCCGTCACTCGACGACCGGCTCGATGAGCTGGCGCGCGTGGACCCGGACGACCAGGAGGCGATCCGCACGCTCAGCGCGCACATCCGCCGGACCGTCGAGGACATCGCCGTCCCGGCCGGCCTCGCGGCGGCGGTCACCCGCGCGCTCGCCCGGCTCGGCGAGCGCACCGCCTGCGCCGTCCGGTCCAGCGCGACGGCGGAGGACCTGCCGACGGCCTCCTTCGCCGGCCAGCAGGACACCTACCTCAACGTCGTCGGGCCGACGGCGGTCCTGCAGCACATCAGCCGGTGCTGGGCATCGCTGTTCACCGAGCGGGCGGTGACCTACCGCCGACGCCACGGCATCGACCACCGTACGGTCCACATGGCCGTGGTCGTGCAGCGGATGGTCTTCCCGCACGCCGCCGGCATCCTCTTCACCGCCGACCCCGTCACCGGTGACCGGAAGACCGCCACCGTGGACGCCGGCTTCGGCCTCGGGGAGGCCCTGGTCTCCGGCCTGGTGAACCCGGACGTCTTCAAGGTGCGACACGGTGAAGTCGTCGCCAGGACGATCGCCGCCAAACAGCGTGCCGTGCACGCCCTGCCCGCAGGCGGTACGCACGAAGTGGCGATCGACCCGCGGCACCGGGAGCGGCCCGCCCTGACGGACGCTCAGGCTGTGCGGCTCGTGCGGCTCGGGCGCCGGATCGAAGCGCACTTCGGCCGCCCGCAGGACATCGAATGGTGCCTGGCCGACGACGGCTTCCAGATCGTCCAGAGCCGGCCGATCACGACGCTGTTCCCCGTCCCCGACACCGGCGACCAGGAGAACCACGTCTACGTCTCCGTCGGTCACGGGCAGATGATGACGGACCCCATGAAGCCCCTGGGGCTCTCCATGTGGCAGCTGACGGCCATGGTGCCGATGCACGAGGCGGCCGGCAGGCTGTTCGTCGACGTCACCCCGCGCCTGGCCGCGCCCGCGAGCCGCGCCGGCCTCCTGGACGTCATGGGGAGGGGGGATCCGCTGATGAGGGACGCCCTGGAGACCGTCCTCGACCGTGACGATTTCGTCCTGCCGCTCGCGGACCCGGCCCCCGTACGGCCGCCGGCCGGTGGGCGGCCCGCTCCGGTCGAGACCGATCCGGCCGTCGTCACCGAGCTGGTCGAGCGCAGCCAGGCGTCCATCGCCGCCCTGGAGCACGACATCCGGACGAAGAGCGGACCGGCCCTGTTCGACTTCCTGTACGAAGCCTTCAAGGAGCACAAGCGGGTCCTCAGCGATCCGCTGAGCCTTCAGCTGATCACGGCGGGGACGGAGGCCACCTGGTGGCTCAACGACAAGCTGTACGAGTGGCTGGGCGAGAAGAACGCGGCTGACACGCTCACGCTGTCCGCCCCCGGCAACGTCACGTCGGAGATGGGACTCGCGCTCCTCGACGTCGCGGACGTGATCCGCCCGCACCCCGAGGTGGTGGCGTTCCTCCAGGGCGTCGAGGACGAGGGCTTCCTGGACGAGCTGGCGAAGCTCCCGGGCGGGACCGAAGCGCGCGACGCGCTGGAGGCCTACCTCGACCGGTACGGCATGCGCTGCGTCGGCGAGATCGACATCACGAGGCCACGCTGGCGCGAGCGCCCCACCACGCTCGTACCCGTGATCCTCGACAACGTCAGGAACTTCGAGGCGGGCGCCGCCGAACGGCGCTTCGAGCAAGGGCGGCACAAGGCGCGGGAGAAGGAACAGGACGTGCTGTCCCGCTTGCGGGCCCTGCCGGACGGGGACCGGAAAGCCGACGAGACCAAACGGATGATCGACCGGGTCAGAACCTTCATCGGGTACCGGGAGTACCCCAAGTACGACATCATCAGCCGCTACTTCGTCTACAAGCAGGCCCTGCTGCGGGAGGCCGAGCGCCTGGTGCGGGCCCGCGTGCTCGGGGACAGGGAGGACATCTTCTACCTCACGTTCCAGGAACTCCACGACGTGGTGCGTTCGCACCAGGTGGACGACCGCCTCGTCCGGCAGCGCAAGGAGGCGTTCCGGTCGTACCACGCGCTGACACCGCCCCGCGTGCTCACATCCGACGGTGAGGCCGTCACCGGCGCGTACCGGCGTGACGACGTACCGGCCGGCGCCCTGACCGGCCTGCCGGTCTCGGCCGGGACCGTCGAGGGACGGGCCCGCGTCGTCCTCGACATGGCGGAGGCCGATCTCCAGGCGGGCGACATCCTGGTCACGACCTTCACGGACCCGAGCTGGTCCCCGCTGTTCGTCGGGATCGCCGGACTGGTCACGGAGGTGGGCGGCCTGATGACCCACGGCGCGGTGATCGCCCGGGAGTACGGCTTGCCGGCCGTCGTCGGCGTGGACCGGGCGACCCGGCTGATCCGGGACGGACAGCGGATCCGCGTCCACGGAACCGACGGGTACGTCGAGATCCTCTCCTGACCGCCCGCACGTCCTCCGTCCCGCGGGCGGTGGGGCCGCTCTTCTCGCCCGCCGGTGCCCTCGCCGGCGGGCCGTCGTGGCGGTGGGGGCCCGGAGGGGGGCTCGTTCGGGTCGCCGGCGGGCGGTGGCGGCGCGGATCACTCGCCGGTCCGGGGGAGGCGACGTAGGACGCCGTCGTGCGAACGAAGCCCCCCGACCGCGTGCCGCCGCCCGTGTTTGTACGGCCGTGCGCGGGGGGACCCGCCGACCGTGGTGGCCCGGACCCGGCCGAGCGGCCGGCGGAACGGGAGATGCGGACCGCCGGCACTCCCGGGGGCCTGGACGGGACGCTGACCGCAGCTGCCGGGCGCCGGCCCCTGCCGGCGAGCCTGTGGGGCACTTCCCGCAAGGAGTCAAGGAGTCAGGCATGTGCGCTTCGCGGCATCACGGCCCTGTGCGCCGACAGCTGCTCCTTCCTCGCGCAGGCCCGTGGCGCGGGACCGCTCCGGACGGTAGGCGCCGGTGAGCCGGTGCCAGGGGCGGGCTCCGCGTCGCCCCGCGCCGCTGCGGTTCGAGGGATGGATCGCGGGCCTGGGCACCCGCTCCGGGACGCGCATCGTGCTCGGGCACTGGCAGCGCTCGCCGTTCGGCCCGTTCAGCGACGTGATGCTGGAAAGGGCCGACGGGGAGCGGCTGCTGCTGGCCCCCACGCGGCAGACCGCGGACTTCATCGGCGGGACCTACGTCTTCGACACCGTGCGTGTCGTCCCGGTGCGGGTCCGGATCGCCGACGGCACCTGGACGGTCACCGCAGGCCCCTTGCGGCTGTGCTTCGCCGCAGGCAGGCGAGGGCCGCTGGGCCTCCTCCTGCGGGCCCTGCCCGGCGCTCTCGTCCGCCGGCCGGCGTGGAGCACGCTCACGGACCGGCCGGCCCGCCTGCTCCTGCCCGGCGTGCGGACCCGGGGCAGTGCCGGCTCGGGCCGCCGCGAATGGTACGGCGCACGGGACCTGCGGCCGGTCCGCCTCGTCTCGGCGTTCTTCGAAGACGCCGACCTCGGCGCCGCGGCACCCGTGGAACCGCCCGTCCGCTTCGGTTTCGGATCAGCACCGAGGAAACCCTCGCTCACCCGGGTCACGACGACGGTGGCCCTCGGACCCGGAGAACCGGAGCCGGTCACGGCCGCTGCCCGGCCCGCCTGAGCTTCGGCGCCCGACCGCACCGCAACCGTGTCCGACGCCCCGAGGACGCTTCCGGGCCGGTACGCCGCCGGGCCTGTTCGGTACACGGCCGGCCTGTGCGCTCCACGGCCGGCCTGTGCGCTCCACGGCGGACGCCGACCGCGGCCCTCGTACGTCCTCGCGTGCCCGCGGGGCCTATGCGGTGGGCGGCCGGCCGGGCATCACGCGGGCGTGCTGTCCGCGCGCGCAGTGGACCAGGCGGTCGTGCAACCCGATGCGGTCCACCGCCGCGAGGAAGTCCTCGAGCGGGGAGCGGAAGACGGAGTAGTCGTCGTAATGGACGGGGAGGACGGCCGGCGCGCCGAGACGGCGGGCGAGTTCGGCTCCCTGGGCGCCGTCCATCGTCACGACGAAACCGCCGGGCAGCCGTGTGCCGCCCAGGTGGAGAACGGCCAGATCAGCGGTGGGGAAGCGGCGGCCGACCTCGTCGAGCCCGTCGTACACGAGCGTGTCGCCGGAAACGTACAGCCGCAGCCGGACCGGCCCGCCGTGAGGGCCGAACTCCATCATGCTGCCCATCACGGGCGGCAGCAGCCGGCGCAGCACGGGGTGCAGGGAGTGCCGGCCGGGCAGCGCGGTCACCCGGACCTGTGCGCCGCCGCGCCGGAAAGTGGCGCTCTCCCAGGTCCGCAGGCCGCCGGCCCGGTCGAATCCCTGCCAGGTGCGCAGCCGGCGGGCGGCGTGGGGGGTGGTGGCGATGGGCACCGAACGGGCCAGACGGCGCCTGGCCCGGCGGTCCCAGTGATCCCCGTGCAGGTGGGAGAGGACGACGGCGTCCAGCGGCGGCAGGCCGGTCACCTCCAGGGCGGGTTCGGTCAGACGCTCGCTCGTCAGCCCGTACCCCAGATGGGCGCGTTCGCCGCGGTGCAGGAAGTTCGGGTCGGTGAGGAGTGTCAGACCGCCGTACCGCAACAGGACCGTCGCGGTACCGATGAAATGCAGATCGAGGTGGTCGTCGTCGAACACGGACATGAGGATCCTTGCCGGACGGAGACGGAGACGGAGACGGAGACGGTCCGTCGACCGGGGGAAGGGCGGCTTTGCGCCGGCCCCGGAAAGGGCGGCTGCCCGCCGAGTACCCCACGCCGCCGCGAACCCTCCGCCCGCGGGACACCGGCCGATGCCCCGCCCGCTCCCGTGAGCGCCGGTCCCCCGCCCGCCCCCGTGATCATGGCTGCGGGGCGCTCACCGGGCGTCTACCAGCACCGGATCGGCAAGGTGGCGGTGCGCCGGCCGTCGGCGTCCAGCAGGTGACCCATGCGCTTGACGGTGCGGACCCCGACGAGGCGATCGGTGACGGTCAGGGACGGCAGACGGGCCGACATGGCCGTCTCGTGGTGCTGGACGCCTCCGATGCCGGGCAGCCAGTAGGTGGCGAGGACGTTGGCGCTGCCCGTGACGGCGGCGACCAGCCGGCAGCCGGGGAGGGTGGCCAGGGTGCGGTGCAGGCCGTTGACCTCCCGGACCGGCGCCCGGCCGCGGAAGGTCACGCTCACCGGCAGCCCCGTGACAGACCGGGCCGTGTCGCAGCGGAACGCGACCGTCCCCGAGCGCGTGAGCCTGCCGAGACGGCGCCGGACGGTGGCGGCGCTGGTGCCCAGCCGCTCGGCCAGCGCGGCCAGACCGAGCCGCCCGTCGCGGGCCAGGGCGTCCAGAAGCGCGCGGTCGACCTCACCGAGCGCGGCCGTGGACGGCTCCCCGTCCGAGTCCGTCCGGTCCGCCCGGCCCAGGGCGGAGAGCTGGGCGGAGTCCAGGGAACCGAGCCGCCACCGGCTGCCCTCCGTGTACAACGAGGTGGCGAACAGGCACTCCACCCCCGTCACGCCGGGCAGCCGGGCCAGACGCTCCTGCACGAACCGGTGCACCCCGGCCACATCGGGCGCCGGCACATCCAGCAGCAGGTCGGCACCGCCCGGCGCGGTCAGTTCGACGGTCGCCGCCTCGTCCAGTCCGGCGATCCGCGCCGCCAGGCGCTCACGTGCCGCGGGCCGGCATCCGACGAGGACGAACGCGGTGCACCGGGTCCGGGAGAACGCCGGGCCGGGGACGGCGGACAGCCACGCCAGCCCCTCCTCGGTCAGCCGCTCCCAACGCCGGGCCAGCGTCACCGCCGTCACGCCCAGCGAAGGCGCGAGATCGCTCCACGCGGCACGCGGCCGGATCTGCAGCGCGTGCACCAGGGCGAGATCGAGTTCCGAGACGCTGCCCGATTCCTTCATCCCCCTCGCCCTTCTCGCACGATTCTTGCGAAGTCGGCGCTCGGTTCCAGCGGCGCTCGCACTGTAGTCACCACTTCGCGCTCCAGCCAAGGGAAGAGGGTGAGACGGTGACGAGTGCCATCGACCGTGGTCGCGGCCTGCTCGCGACCATGACGGCGATCGTGATCTGCAGCGGAGTCGTCCAGGGGTATCTGACACCGCTGCTGCCGGCGGTGGGCGACCACGTCGGCATCGGAGGGGTCGGACAGAACAACCTGTACCTGCTGTCGCAGCTCGCGTTCGCGGTCCTGACCCCGCTGCTGTCCCGCTGGGGCGACCTCTGGGGCCACCGCCTGCTGCTGCGCATCGCGGTCGCCCTGGTGGCGGCCGGTTCACTGCTCATCGCCGTGCGGCCCACCACGGCCACGCTCGCCCTGGGCATGGTGCTCCAGGGCGCTGTCGTGGGCTTCTTCCCGCTGCTCGCCGGAATCCTGCGTTCCCGCGCCCCGGAACACGGCCGGACAGGCATGTCCGTGCTCGTCGGCGCGCTGCTGCTGTCCATCGGCACCGGCGGACTCGTCGCCGGCTCGCTGAGTGAGGAGCACGCCCTGGCCGGCCTGTGGACCGCGGTCCCCTTCGGGGCCCTGGCCCTCGTGGCGGCGTTCGCGCTGCCCGCCGGCTCCGCACCCCGCGCGGGCCGCTTCAACGCCCCGGCCGCACTCCTGCTGACCCTCGGTCTCGGCGCGCTGACCCTGCTGCTCACCGAGGGCGGCTCCTGGGGGTGGGCCTCGGCGTCGTCCCTGCTCACCGCCGTGGTCGCGGTGGCTCTCCTGGCCCTGTGGGTGAGGGTGGAACACCGGTCGGACCATCCGCTGGTGGACCTCGCCCTGCTGCGTGACCCGCGGCTCACGATCGTCAGCGCGCACACCTTCTGCGCCGCGTTCGGCACCATCGGCTTCCTCGGCGCCAACGCCGTCTTCCTCGGCGCGGAACCGGACGGCGACGGCTACGGGATGGGCCTGGGATCCCGGGCCATCTCGCTGGTGTCCCTGGCCATGGTCGTCGCCGGCTTCTGCGGTTCCACGGCATCACCCCGGCTGGCCCGGCACGTCGGCGACCGGGCCACCATGGTCCTCACCGGGGGTCTCGCGGCCCTGGGCTTCCTGTCGCTGACGCTGTTCCACCAGTCACTTCCGCAGTACCTCCCGGGAGCGCTCCTGGTGGGCGTGGCGACGGGCATGTTCGAAGCGGTCACACGGACGCTGTCGGCGGAAGTCGTCGAGGAGACCGAGACCGCCCTGTCCGTGGGCATCAACGAACTGGCACTCTCCCTGGGGGCCGCGATCGGCGCGGCCGTGATCAGCGCACTGTTCGCCGCTCATCCCGGGCACGACGGAGGTGTCTCCGGGGCGGGTTACCAGTGGTCGTGGGCGGCGTGCGCAGCGGTGGCGCTGGGCGGGGCACTGCTCGGCCTGCTGCTCGGCGGCGGGCCGGACCCGGCCGTGCGGACCGCCGGCCCCGCTCCCAGCAAGGAGGCGGCATGACGCACGAACGTTTCGACGAGGCGCGGGAAGAAGCCCGGGCGGCCGTAGCGGCGGCCGTCCGTCGTGCGCGGGAGGCACTGATCGGCCTGAGCCACAGCCTGCACGCGGAACCGGAGACCGCGCTCCAGGAACACCGGTCCGCGGCGAAGATCGCCTCCCTGCTCCAGGACGCGGACTTCCAGGTGACGCGCGGCGCGGCAGGACTGCCGACCGCCCTCGTCGCCACCTACGGCACGGGCGGTCTGGTGATCGCCGTCTGCGCCGAGTACGACGCGCTGCCGGACATCGGGCACGCCTGCGGGCACAACGTCAACGGCGCCGCTGCCGTGGGCGCGGCGCTCGGCCTCGCGGCGGTCGCGGACGCCGTCGGCATCACCGTGAAACTCGTGGGCACCCCCGCCGAGGAGGACATCGGAGGCAAGGTCGTGCTTCTCGAGGCGGGCGTGTTCGACGACGCCGCCGCCGCGCTGATGGTGCACGCGGCGCCGGAGGACTCCGTCGGGGCCTCGTCGCTCGCCGTCGGCGCCTGGGACGTCACCTACCGCGGCACCCCGGCCCACGCCGCGCTCGCCCCCTGGGAAGGCGTCAACGCGCTCGACGCCGTCGTCCTGGCACACACGGCCGTCGGCATGCTGCGCCAGCAGCTGCCTCCGGGGACCCTGGTCCACGACGTGGTCCACGAGGCGGGCCACGCGGTCAACGTCATCCCGGAACGCGCGAGGGCACGCTACGAGGTGCGCGCCCGCACCATGGACGACCTCCTCGCCGCCCGCCGGCGTGTCCGGGCCTGCCTGGAGGCGGGCGCCCTGGCCACCGGAGCGGAACTGGAACTCACCCCGCACGGCCACGACTTCGCCGAGCTGCGCCAGGATCCGTTCCTGACCTCCGCCTACCTGCGGGCCGCGCGTGCCCTCGGCCGCGAACCGGTGTCCCGGCACGGCGAGCTGACGGCCTCCACGGACATGGGCAACGTCTCCCACGCCGTACCGTCGCTCCACCCGTGCATCGGTTACGACACCGGCGGCGCACTCCAGCACACCGAGGGCTTCACCCGGTACGGGACCGGTCCGGGCGCCGACCGTGCCGTCCTGGACGGTGCGAGAGCGCTGGCCCATGCCGCGGTGGAGCTGGCCACCGACCCGGTGCGACGGCAGGACTTCCTCCAACGGGTGTCCCGGCGCCGCCGCACCCTCGCGGCCGGACCGCAGCCGCCCGCCTGCACGGTCCGGCCCTCACGGCAGGTGTCCCCCTGACGGCCGGCGCCGGGTGACCTCGCGCAGCGGGCACCGGGAGCCGGGGCGTCCGGCCAGGACAGGGCCCCGCGAGGCCCTGTCGTCAGATTCCCGTCCGCCCTGCGGGCGGACGCCGGGAACGTGACGACAGGGCCCGGGACGCAGCGGCGCGCTCCCGGTCAGCGCAGTACGACGAGGGGCTGGTCGCGGTGCGTGTGCAGCCGCCACAACTCGTCGGCCACCGCGTCGGGTTCGTGGTGCGCGCCGGGGCCGATGGGTCCGACGACGGTGAGCTGCGCGGCCTGCACGCCGTCGTCGGCGAGGGCCTCGTGGAGCAGGCGGACGTAGGCGGACTCGGCGGCGTAGGCGATGGCGGACACGGCGCGGTCGCGGTGGGGCTGGACGGCGGCGCCGCCGGTGGTGAACAACAGCGTGCCGCGGCCCCGGCGGCGCATGTCCGGCGCGACCTCGCCCACCGCCGCCGTGGCGGCGACGACGCTGAGGGCCAGCGCGTCGGCGACGTCCGACGGCGTGGTGTCCAGCACCGGTTTGATCCAGTCCAGACTCGGCCGTGGGCTGAACAGCACCACCTCGATGGGTCCGAGACGCCCGCGCAACGCGGCGAGCGCGGCGGCGAGTTCCTTCGCGTCGGTGACGTCGGCGGCCGCCGTGGGCACGAGCGGGAACACGGCGGGCGGACGGCCGGCCGGCGCAGGGCCCCCGGCCGTGGGGCGGGCGGCGGTGAGACCGGCGGCGATCCGCTCCAGGCGCGGGGCGTCGCGTGCGATCAGCCCCACGGGGTGCCCTTCGCGGCCGAAGCGGCGTGCTGCGGCGGCTCCGAGTCCCGGCCCGGCGCCGATCACCACGAACGCCCCCCGGGAACCGGACGTGCCCCGGCTTGTGCGCGTGTTCGCGTCGTCCCCGTTGCCGTCCCTGTCGTCGTTCCCGTTCCGGTTCGCGCCGGTGTCCTCGTTCCCGTCCGGGCTCATGAGGTCTGCTCCGAATCGATGCTCCTGGTCAGTGATTCATTGGCGTCGATCTCGTTCCGCGTCCGCTCCTGGCGGGCGCGGGCGCCGGCCAGGGCGTCCGAGCCGAGGAGGAGCCGAAGGGGCGGTTCGGGGGCGTCCACGACGGCGGCGATCGCGGCGGCGGCACGCGCCGGGTCACCGGGCTGGCGGCCGGAGACCGCCAGGGTGGAGGCCCGGCGCTTGCCCGCGGTCCCTTCGTAGTCCTCGAGGCGGACGGGGGACTGCTGCATCGAGGTTCCGGCCCACTGGGTGCGCAGGCCGCCGGGCTCGACGATGGTGACCGTGATGCCGAGCGGGGCGACCTCCGCGGCCAGCGATTCGGAGAGTCCTTCGAGGGCGAACTTGGTGGCGTGGTAATAGCCGGTCGCGGCGAAGGCGGCGAGACCGCCGAAGGAGGAGACGTTCACGATCCGCCCCGCACGGCGGGCGCGCATGCCGGGCAGCACTGCCTTCAGCACCGTGACCACGCCGTGCACATTGGTGTCGTACAAGGCGCGCACCGCCGTGTCCTCGCCTTCCTCGATCGCGGCGAGATAGCCGTACCCGGCGTTGTTGACCAGGACGTCGATGCGTCCGAACTCCTTCTCGCACGCCTCGACGGCGGCGGTCACCGACTCCGGGTCGGTGACGTCCAGCCGCAGGGCGAGGGCGCGACGGCCGTGGGCGGCGGCGAGGCCGGCGACGGCGGCCGTGTCCCGGGCGGTGACGGCGACCCGGTCACCGCGCCGGAGAGCGTGCTCGGCCAGGGCGCGCCCCAGGCCGCTGGAACTTCCTGTGATCAGCCACACCAGCGGCCCCCCGGGCGCTTCGGCGGTGGCGGCGGACTCTTCGTGCGGTGCGGTGGCTTGCTGTGTCATGGCTCCAGTGCAACAACACTCCGGTTCCGGTGCCACACCCCTTCGAGGGTGGCCCCGGGAGGGTCAGCTTCGCCGCCGTCGGACATCCACGGCACGGGACGTCCTCGGCGCCGGACGGTCTCCCGCCGGAGGTAAAGTCGGCTGGATGGCTCGTGACGACTATCAGGACGACAACCCGATCGGCGCCTTCCTGCGCAGCCGGCGGGAGCGGATCGACGCCGCCTCCGCCGGTGTCATCGACAACACGCGCCGGCGGGTCAAGGGTCTGCGCCGGGAGGAGCTGGCACTGCTCGCCGGGGTCAGCCCTTCCTACTACACCCGTATCGAGCAGGGGCGCGACCGGCATCCCTCCCGCGAGATCATCGAGGCCCTGGCCCGCGTGCTGCGCCTGGACCACGCGGAGCGGGCGTACCTGTGGTCCCTGGTCGCACCGTCCCTCACCCCCGCCGACGGGGGTGCCGCCGCCGCGGCAGGACCCGTCCGGCCGGGGGTGACGGTGCTGCTGGAGCGCTGGGCCGACCTGCCCGCCTTCGTCGTGGGGCCGCGCCGTGACGTGCTGGCCGCCACCGCTCTCGCGGGGCGCGTCAATCCGGCGTGGAGCCCGGGACACAACCTGATCGAGTTCACCTTCCTCGATCCGCGGGCCCGGCAGGTGTACCCGGACTGGGAGGAGATCGGCCTTCAGGCCGTCGCGGGGCTGCGTATCACCGCGGCAGCCCGGCCGGCCCAGCTCGATGCCTTCGTGGCGGGCCTGCGCGAGCGCAGCGGAACGTTCCGCGCCTTGTGGGACTCGCACGACGTCTACGACCGTGTGACGGGGGAGAAGCGCCTCGCCGTCGACGGTGCCGGGGTCCTCTCCCTCAGCTTCGAGACGTTCGCCCTCGCCGGCCCGGAAGGGCACGTTCTGTACGTGTACTTCCCCCGCCCGGGCAGCAGGGACGACGCGGTCCTGCGGGCCCTCGCGCAGCAGGAACCCGCGAGGGCGTAGGGCCTGCACCGCTCGCGGGCCTCAACGTCGCCCCCGGCCTCTTCAGCACACTGCTCGACCGGCCGGGTTCCCACGCCGTCACGGTCACCGGCGGCCCTGGCCTGCGGGAGACGAACGGCGGCGTGGAACACAGCGTGTGCGTCGTGGCTACGGTCTTCTGATCCGCTGCCCGGTCGCAGGGTGAAGCAGACGCAGGAGCCGCGGTACGCCGGCACTCCCACCCGCCGAGCCAGAACTCCCTCCCGTGGGCGACCGGATGCCCGGGCCTGCCGGTCGCGGCCGGACGTCACCGGCGGCGCGTCACCGCGTCGCCTCGTAGTCAGGACGTGGCCGTACCGGACGGTGAACGCCCCTGCGCCTGCACGCGGTACGGCCAGGGACGTTCAGCCTGTTCCATCCGAGACGCTGAACACAGGCGACTTGAGGCGATCTCGGGGTATCCGGAGCCCGGTAAGGGTCCTGCGGGCGTCTGTTGCCATTTGACAACAATGGTCGCAGGACAAGAGAGTGACCGTGTCGCGCTGCATGGGGAGGATGGGGAATGTTCCGGTGGACGGAGGCCGCTCCGTGCGCTGGCCACCGACGCTCCGCGGCGTCAGGGAGCCCGGTGGGGCTGCCTGGTGTTCAGGCGGTCCGGTCGTCCGGCTGCTGGGCGTTGTCGTGTATCTGCAGCGCCGCCGCGCGGCAGAACGCCTCCAGCCCCTGCAGCAGCGCGGCCCGCTCGCCCGCGGGCATGAGCGCCAGGACCGCCTGCAACTGGTGCTCCCTGCGCGCACGCAGGTCGTCAAGGAAGGCGCGGCCCCGGCTGCTGAGGTGCAGGCGCACTTCACGCCGGTTGGCCGCACTGGCCACACGCTCCACGAAGCCGGCGGCGACCAGGCGGTCGCACAGCCGGCTGGTCGACGGAGGCGTGGAGGAGAGGGCGTCGCACAGCGTGCGCAGGTTGATACCGTCCTGGTGCTCCAGGGTGAGCAGCACCCGCATCTGCGAGGCGGACGCCGGAGCGGTGGACGCCCGGCCCCACAGCACTTCCAGCAGCTCTCCGGCCGTCGCGGTCACACGGGCGACCTCGACGGGCTCCGGGTGGGGGCGGAAAGCAGTCACTGTCACACTCTCGCAGGCGCTGGGACGGTCGCCAGCCTACTAGGCGCGCCCAGCGGCCAGAGAGGGTTCGCGCGGCCCGGGCGGCCTGGCGCGGCCGAATCGCAGCACCCCGTCGCCGCTACGGGGCCGGTAAGTGTCCGCCGAAAGATTGGTGTATTGACCATCGTGAAGAGATTTGTGACCGCCGAGCGCGCCCTGCGCACGGCGGCGCCCCACGAGTTGCTCGACGCCGTCCGCCGCGTGCTGGCGGAACAGTACGCCGCGCAGAAGGTGGAGCTGTACATGGCGGACTACGGCCTGACCGTGCTCCAGCCGGTGTCGGTGCTGCCCCACACCACGGAGCCGGTCTCCGTGCACGACAACGCCGCGGGCCGGGCGTTCGGCGCCCAGGAACCGGTCGTCGAGCCCGGCTCGGACCGTGACGTGCGGGTGCATCTGCCGGTCAGCGTGCGCGGGGACCGGCTGGGCGTCCTGTCCGTGACGCTGCCGGACGACGGCCAGGTCGGCGGCCTGCTGGGCGAACTCGCCGACATCGCCCAGGTGCTCGGCCACGAGGTGATCGTGGCCGAGCGGGACACCGACATCTATCTGCAGGCACGGCGCAAGGACAGGCTGACCCTCGCCGCCGAGATGCAGTGGCATCTCCTGCCTTCCCGCTCCTGCGCCCGCCCCGAGTACGAGCTGGGCGCGCAGTTGGAGCCGGCGTACGCGATCTTCGGCGACAACTTCGACTGGTCGGCCACCGCGGACCGGCTGATGCTGTACGTCACCAACGGCATGGGGGAGGGCATCGAGGCCACCCTGCTGACGAACCTGGCCATCAACGCCCTGCGCAACGCCAGACGTGCCGGGATCGCCATCGACGACCAGGCGGCCCTGGCCGACCAGGCCGTCTACGCCCACTACCGGGGCCACTGCTACCTGTCGGCGCTGATGTTCGACTTCGACCTCGCGACGGGACGCGCCAAGGTCGTCGACGCCGGTTCCCCGCGGCTGCTGCGGCTGCGCGACGGCGCGGTCGAACCGGTCGCCTTCGACGCCCAGCTCCCGCTGGGGATGTTCGAGGAGACCGACTACGTGGCCCAGGAGTTCCAGGCCGAGCCCGGGGACCGGCTCGTCTTCGTCAGCGACGGCGTGTACGCGGTCGCCGACCCCGAGGGCCGGGCGTACGGCGACGCCGCGCTGGCCCGGGCGATCCAGTCCACCCGGCTGCTCCCCGCCGCCGAGGTGCCGCGCGCCGTCCTGCGGGAGCTGACCGGGCACCGCGGCCGGTCAGCCCCCGACGACGACGCCCTCGTGGTCTGCCTCGACTGGCACGGGCGCTGACCGCACCGGGGGCGTGCCGCCTCTTGCCGGAGATGTGTCGATCGCGTGTCGGTTGCGCCGCTCCCTCCGCATTACGTTTGCCATGAAGCAATAATTGCCTCATGGGTGGGACCGGTTGGTGACCACTGCGGCTGTACGAAGGAGACGATCAGGTGTCGGAGCAAGAGGCGGTCGCACCCACGGCGCACCGGCTGGGAGCGTTCCTGGAGCGCCGCCGGGAGCAGATCGCCCAGCGCTGGGCCGATGCCCCGCTCTTCCGTACGGTCTTCACGGTCTCGCGCGACGAGACCGTGGAGGCGTGCAGGGCCGTCGTGGACGCCCTGTCCGACGTCGCGTCCGCCGGACGGCTGGAGGACGTCGAGGCACCAGGCTTCGGGGCCGTGCGGGAGCAGCTCGGCCGCATGTCCGGGTCGCGGGCGCGCACCGGCCTGAGCCCCGCCCGGATCGCTGACGAGGTCGCCGCGCTGCGGGCGCCGGCCACCGACCTGCTGCGCGCCGAGTTCTCCGACCCCTCCGCCCCGCGGGCGGTGGAGGACCTCCTGGCACTGACCGTCCTGATGGGCACCTTGCGCCTGGTCGTGATGCGGACGGCGCTCAGCGCGAGTGAGGAGCTGATCGCGCGGCAGCGGCAGCAGTTGCTCGAAGTGGCCACGCCGGTGATCAGCCTGTGGGAGGGCGTGGTCGCCGTGCCGCTGATCGGCACCCTGGACAGCGCCCGCAGCCAGGTGGTCATGGAGGCCCTGCTGGAGGCCATCGTGAGCCGGCGGGCCCGCCACGCCATCCTGGACATCACCGCAGTCCCCACGGTCGACTCGCTCGTGGCCCAGCACCTGATGAAGACGGTCGCCGCCGCTCGCCTGATGGGAGCGGAGTGCATCGTCTCCGGCATCCGCCCGGCCATCGCGCAGACCATCGTCCAGCTCGGCATCGATCTGGGTTCCGTCCTCACCCGCGCGTCCCTCTCCGACGCCCTGGCACACGCCCTCGCCCAGCAGGGCGTCGAAGTGTCGCCCGGGCCGAGTCTCCCGTGAGCGGCCGCGTCCCGGACCGCGCGGGCGCGGTGCCTGTCCTCGCGCTGGGGGACGTCCTGCTGGTCTCCCTCCAGGGAGAACCGCTCGACAGTCTGGCCGGGCAACTCCAGCACGACATCACCCACCGCATCGCCCGCAGCCGGGCGGCAGGGGTGGTCATCGACATCTCCGGGGTGGAGATCGTCGACTCCTTCCTCGGGCGCGTGCTCGCCGAGATCGCCGCCAGTGCCGGTCTGCTGGCGGCCCGCACCGTCCTGGCCGGCATGCGGCCGGCCGTGGCGATCACCCTGGTCGAGCTGGGACTCACCCTGCCCGGCCTGGACACCGCCCTCGATGTCGAACGTGCGCTGGAACTGCTGGCGCGGACACCCTCGTCGCCCTCCTCGCCGAGCGCTTCGGACGGACGCGAGAGGGGGACGTGATGCCCGCCTGCGAACCCGCCGCGGGGACAGTCCTGCAGATCGGCTCGGACGCGGACCTCGCATGGGTCCGCCAGCAGGTGCGCCAGTGCGCCGCCGAACTCGGCTTCGGCCTCGTCCAGCAGACGAAACTGGTCACCGCCGCCAGCGAACTGGCCCGCAACACCCTGGTCCACGGCGGGGGCGGCCACGCGGAGATCAGCCCGCTGGTCCACGGCGCGATCCGCGGCCTGCGCCTCTCCTTCGTCGACACCGGCCCCGGAATCCGCGACGTCCCGCTCGCCCTGACCGACGGGTACACCACCGGAGGCGGCCTCGGCCTCGGCCTCAGCGGTGCCAGACGCCTCGTGGACGAGTTCGGCATCGTCTCCGAACCCGGCCGGGGCACCACCGTCACGGTCAGTGCCTGGGCCGCGGGCGTACCCGCGGCCCGCCCGGGGGGACGATGACGCGCGTCTGGGACATTCCCGTGGACGACTCCACCCGCGTACGGGACGTCCGCGTGGCGGCCGAGACGGCCGGCCACCTCGCCGGCCTCGACCCGCACCGCATCGCGGTCGCCGCCCTGGTCGCCACCGAACTGGCGACCAACCTGCTCAGACATGCCGGCGGCGGCCGCATGGTGATCAACCTCGTCGACCGAGCGCGCCCGCACGAGCGCACCCCGGCGGTCCAGCTCACAGCCCTCGACCACGGCCCCGGCATCGGGGACGTCGGCGCGGCGACGCGCGACGGGTACACCACCAGCGATGCCTCGCTCGGCGCGGGCCTGGGCACCTGCCTGCGCATATCGAACGCGTTCGACCTCCACAGCACCCCCCGGGGCACCGTCGCGGTGGCCCGTGTCGACCGCGCCCCCGGCCGGGAGGCGATCGGGCCCAGCTGCCGGGCAGGGGGTATCAACGTCCCGCTCGCCCAGGCCGGACACTCCGGAGACGCCTGGACCTGGACCCGCTCAGGTGCCCGCCTGACCCTGATGCTCGCCGACGGCCTCGGCCACGGAGCCGAGGCAGGGCACGCCTCCGGGGCCGCGGTGGACGCACTGCACCGCGCCGCCCACCTGCCGCCCGAGGAGATCCTGCGCCAGATGCACCCCGTCCTGCGCCCGACCCGCGGGGCGGCCGTCGCCGTGGCCCAGCTGGACACGGACCGCGCGCAACTCGCCTTCGCCGGCGTCGGGAACATCGGCGCCCGGCTGTACACCGCACGCTCCTGGGAACACCTCGTCTCCCACCCGGGCATCGTCGGAGCCCGGTTCCCCGCGCGGGTCCCCGTGCGGCACCGGCCCTGGAGAGCGGGCAGCCTGCTCGTCCTGCACAGCGACGGACTGCCCAGCAGGTGGGTGCCTCCCGACGATCGCGTCCTTCTCTCCCACGACCCCGCAGTGGTCGCCGCGACCGTCCTGCGGGACGCCAGCAGCCCCGCCAGCCCCGTACGCGACGACACCAGCGTGGCCGTCCTGGCCGCCCCCGACCTCGCGGACCCGCGCCTATGATCACCTCTGACGTCCGGAAGATCACCTCCGCTCCCGAAGCCGTCCGCGCCCGGGCCCTCGCGGGGCGCCTGACAGCGGCCCTCGGCGCACCCGGTGCCGAGCGGGCCCGCTTCCTCACCGCGCTCACGGCACGCCTGCGCCAGTGTCTCGGCCAGGGCGGCGGGGAGCTCACCCTCACCGTCCGGCAGGCCGGTCCCGGCGCCGCGGCACACGTACGGGCCGTCGTACGGCCCACCCCGCCGGCACCGCCATGGCGGCTCACCCTGGCCTGTTCGGATCCCCCGGTCCGCAAGCCGCCCGGCCTCGAAGACCTCGACGACACCGACCCCGGCCAGGCCGTCCTCGCGGCCGACGAGGAGACCGCGGCGCTTCTGGACCAACTGGAGGAGGCGGAAAGGCAGTTGCGTCTCCACCGCGAGGAACTGCACCAGACGAACCAGGGCGTCCTCGCCCTGCACGCCGAACTGGAAGCCGCCGCGCTCACCCAGCGCAGGCTCCTCGACGCCGAACGAGCGGCACGTGGCGAGGCGGAGAGGGCACGGCGCCTGCTGACCTTCCTCGCCGACGCCAGCGCGGCCGTGACCGTCTCCCTCGACCACGAGGACATCCTGCGCCGCCTGCCCGAACTGCTCGTCCCCGAGCACGCGAGCCACGTCGACGTCTGGCTCTACGACGACCAGGAACAGGCAGCCCGCAACGGCCCCCGCTCAGCCGCCGCGGTCGCCGCGGCCCGTACCGACCGGCCCCAGCACGCCGGCACGGACGGTGGCGGAGCGGCCTGGACCGAGGACCTCTCGCCCGGCGGGACGGAACCCACCGGGCCGGTGCTGAGCATCCCGCTGACCGTACGCCGGACCCTGGGCGTGCTGACCCTCACCGCACCGGGGGACCACTTCGACGCCGACACCACCGTCATGCTGCTCGAACTGGCCCGCCGCACCGCCATCGCCCTGGACCACGCGCTGCGCTACGAGCAGCACCGGGACACCGCCGAAGCACTCCAGCGCGCCCAGCTCACCGACCTGCCCGCCACCGAAGGCCTGCGCCTGGCAGCCCGCTACCTGCCCGCCACCCGCGGGCTCAACATCGGCGGCGACTGGTACGACGCCTTCCCGCAGCCCGACGGCAGCCTGCTGGCGGTCATAGGAGACGTCACCGGGCACGGCCTGCACGCCGCGGTCATCATGGGCCAACTGCGCACCGCGCTGCGCGCCTACGCCGTCGAGAACGACAGCCCCGCCCAGATCCTCACCCGCCTGCACCGCATGCTGCGCCACCAGCAGCCGAACCTGTACGCGACCGCCATGATCGCCCGCTTCCGGCCCGGGGACCCCCACGTCGTGTGGGCCGCCGCCGGACATCCGCCCGCCGTGGTCCGCGAGCCCGACGGCAGCGTCCGGGTCCTGGACAGCAGACCAGGCCTCATGCTGGGTGTTCCCCTGCCCTTCGAGTACGAGGACCACGAGGCCGAACTGCCGCCCGGCTCCACGCTCGTCCTGTACACCGACGGTCTGGTGGAGCGGCGTGCCCACGGGATCGACCCGGGGATCGAGTTGCTGGGCAAGACCCTGGCCGGCCTGGACGGGTCCGATCTGGACGACCTCGAAACGTGCGCCGAGGCGCTGCTCAAGCCGCTGGTGCACGATCCCGAACGTGACGACGACGTCTGCCTCCTGCTGTGCCGCACCGCCCCGCCGGTGACGCGAGAGGCGGCCGATGCCCCGTCCTGCCGGCAGCCGGCCCAGGTCCGGCCCGAGCGCTCCGCGACCGGCCGTCACCGCGACGGCGGGCAGGCCGCGGGGCAAGAGGGTGGGAGCCGGCGCCCCGGACGCCTCTGAGCCCCTGCCGGGAGGAGAGCCCGCGGCCGGCGCACCGCAGGCGGTCGGCGTCGGCGTCCGCAGCTCTCAGGGGAACGCGCCCGGCGCCGGACCCCGAGCGCGGCACGTCGGAGCCGGCCGCACGAGACGGCGCGGTCACCGCGCGTCCGCCGGTGGCTCTCCCGGACGGACCGGTGTTCCGCTTCGAGCGGCGAGAAGGGCCCTCATACCGCGGCTGAGCGCCGAACGCTCCTCCGGCCCCAGGGCCGACAAGGCGACCGCGAGAGCGTGGACCCGCCGTGCCGCCACCTCATCCAGCGCACGGCGTCCCCGCGCGGTGAGACTCAGCCGGACCTCGCGGCGGCGGTGCGGATGCAGCGTGCGCTCCAGCATCCCGGCCGCCTCCAGCCGGTCACACAGACGGCTGGCCGTGGGAGTCCCGACGACCAGTCCGCCGGCCAGCGCCGTGAGATTCAGCCCCGGCGTCCGCCGCAGAGCGCGCAGGGCGCGCAGTTGGTGCGAGGACAGGCGCAGGCCGGCCTCCTGGGCGGCACCCGTCCACAGGTCCGTGAGACTCTCCACGGCATCGGCGATCTCGCGCGCGACGGCATCCGGACCATCGCGGGCTCCCTCGTCGCAGTCACCGTCGAAGCCGTCGGGACGGGTCACGGACACATCGCTTTCAGTGGGTTGCGCACGCTGCCGAGGCGATCCTCGTCCCCACGCAGTACCCGAAGCCAGGGGGCGCAACCGGTTGATCGAGGCGACGGAACACCATCCGGGCGGCACCGGCCGTCCGAGCCCGGGACCGGTCCCGGTACCCGGTAGGAGCCGGCATCCGGGGACACCTCGGGAGAACGCCGGGCAGCGCCGCGCGGCAAGCGGTCCTCGACACCTGGTCCGGGCCGGTTCCCCAGGGCCGAGGTCTCGCGCTCCCCGCCCGCCCCGGCCCCGGTCTCGTCCGCACCGGCCGTGCCGACAGCGCCGGCAGCCGGGGGCGCGGTGCCGCGGCCGCGGGCGGCGGTGCGCTCATCCGGCGTCGCGCGGGGACTGAGTCCACTGCCGCCACGTCCGCACCAGTTGGCTGAACTCCTTGACCTGGACGAGCACGTGGTCGCGGGCGGCGTTCTCCGCCCTCTCGGCGTCGCCCCGGGCGATGGCGTCGGCGATCTCGCGGTGCTCGGCCAGGGAGCGGCGGATGCGGTCCGGGACGCGCAGCTGCAGTCGCCGGTACGGCTGCAGGACTCGCTTGAGCGCGTGGGCCTGCCGGCGCAGGTACTCGTTGCCGCAGGAGTCGTAGACGATGCCGTGGAACCGGGCGTTGGCGTAGTAGTAGCGGTCGGCGTCGCCGGCCGCCGCGTGGATCTCGCACTCCCGCAGGGCGCCTTCGAGGCCGTCCAGCGCCTCCCGTTCGATCCGGCGGGCGGAGAGCCGCGCCGCCATCCCCTCCAGCTCGGCCATGACCTCGAAGCGCTCGGCCAGCTCGGAGACGCTCAGCTCGGTGACGTACGTGCCCTGCTTGGGGCGGATCTGTACGAGCCCGGAGCGCTCCAGGGCCTGGAGGGCTTCCCGGACCGGCGTACGGGAGCAGCCGAACTCACGTTCGAGTTGAGCGGGATCCAGGCGCTCGCCGGGACGGTAGTGACCGTCGACCACGGCGTTCTCGAGCGCGTCGCGAACACGCTGCGCTTCCGGGACCCGGGCCATGCGCACCTCCGAGCGGTCAGGTTGTCCGGGCGCGCAAGGGGGTGGTGCGCGAGCCTGGATACGTCCTACGGTGAGACTGTTATATATATCGTGCCCGCTCATGAATTTTTCAACCGGGGAAGGGCATGGTCGAGCGGGGCCAGTGCTACGGCTACGGCTACGGAAGGTGCGGACATGGAACGTCACGACGGCCGGCCGCCGGCCGGCCGGTCCCGGGCCCTCGGGCAGCGGGGCGGTGCGGGTCCGGCGGCCGGAGAGCCGCCGGACTCCCCGCTGGACCAGCTCCTCGCCGCCTGCGAAGTCCTGATGAGCGGCGTGGGCGAGGCCTCCGTGCGCGCGGTCGCGGCCGGCGCTCTCGCCGCCTACGACGCGCTCGACGACGACGGCAGGCGGTTCTTCTTCACCCACATCACCCAGGCCTACGACGCCGACCCCGATCAGGTCCGTGCCGCCTACCGCCGCTGGGAGGACGCCCGCAGCGCCGGGTCGGGGGGTGAGGAGGAGCTGGTCCGGCTCTTCGACGTGGTGGAGCCGGCCCGCCAGCAGCTGCTCCGCCGGATGAACCACGCGCCGAACGCCACGCTCGCCCTGGTCGGGATGCGCGCGGACCTGCGCAGGCTGATGCGCGATCACCCCGAGCTGGGGCCCCTCGACCACGACTTCCACCACCTGCTCACCTCGTGGTTCAACCGAGGGTTTCTCCGCATGGCGGAGGTCACCGGGGACGCGCCGGAGGAGCTGCGCCGGCACCTGGTGCGGGGCGAGAAGATCCACCCGATGCGGAACACGGCCGAGCTGCGCCGTCGCCTGGAGCCGGACGACCGTGCCGTCTACGCGTTCTTCCATCCGGCCACCGGGGAAGTACCGCTGATCTTCGTGGAGATCGCGCTGGTGCGCGGTGTGCCGGACCGCATCGCTCCGCTGCTGGAGCCCGGGCCGCCGCTCAGCCCCGCGGAGGCGGACACGGCGGCCCTCTACTCGATCAACAACGCCTTGGACGGTCTGGCCGGGGTCTCCTTCGGCAGCTTCCTCATCAAGCAGGTCATCGAGCAGGTGGGCGAACGGCTGCCCCGTCTGAGGCAGTTCGTCACGCTCTCGCCGCTGCCCGGATTCCGGCGCTGGCTGGGTGAACAGGCCGGGCAGGACGCCGAGCTGGGACTGCTCGTCCGTGAGCTGGACGCCTTGGCGGGTCCGGCGGAACTCGGCGCGGCGGACGCCGGACGGATCCGCGCCCGCCTCCTTCCCGCCCTGGCCCGCTACGTCACGGTCGAGCGGCGCGAGGACGGGCGCCCCCTCGACCCGGTCGCCCGCTTCCACCTGCGTAACGGGGCCGCCGCCTGGCAGTTGAACTGGCCGGCGAACGACTCGGCCGAGGCCTGGCGGCAGTCGTACGGCGCGATGATCAACTACCGCTACGAACCGGGGGAGCTGGAGCGCCGGCACGAGGAATTCGTGCGCCACGGCACCGTAGCCCTCGGCGGACCGCTGCGCGACGCCTTCCCCGGGGCCGGGGCAGCGCCCCGCCCCGGAAACGCTCCGCCCGCCCCCACCCCCTCGAACGATCGATGAGAGAGGAACACCCCTGATGGCACCACCCCTGCCCACCATCTACCGGTCCTTCGCCGAGCAGGTGCGGCGGCAGCCGGACCGAGCGGCCTTCGAGCTGCCCGGCGGCCGGCGGATCACCTACCGCGAGACGGCGCGGACCGTGGAACGGATCGCCGCCCGGCTCGTCGCCGACGGCGTCACCCCCGGTGACCGGGTCGCCATGCAGGTGGACAAATCCCCGGAGGCCATCGCGCTGTATCTGGCGACGCTGCGGATCGGTGGCGTCTTCCTGCCGCTCAACACCGCGTACACCGACGCGGAGACGGATTACTTCCTCGGCGACGCCCGGCCGCGTGTGCTGGTCTGCTCCCCGCAGCGGCGGGCCGGCCACGCGCACCGAGAAGGGGACGGCCTCGTCGTCGAGACCCTCGGAGCCCAGGGCGACAGCACCCTGATGGAGGGCGACGGACACCACGACGAGGTCTTCGACGCGTCGGCCGACGACCCGGCGGCGATCCTCTACACCTCCGGCACCACCGGACGCTCCAAGGGCGCGGTGCTGACCCACGGCAACCTCGCCTCCAACTGCCGGGCACTGCTGGAAGCATGGCGGTTCACCGACCAGGACCGGCTGATCCACGCCCTGCCGATCTTCCACGTCCACGGGCTCTTCGTCGCCGCGAACATGGCCCTGGCGGCCGGTGCCTGCATGTACTACCTGCCGAAGTTCGACGTGGACACGGTGGTGGACCTGCTGCCCCGGGCCACGGTGCTCATGGGCGTGCCCACCTTCTACACCCGGTTGCTGAAGAGCGACCGGCTCACCCCGGAGGCCTGCGCGTCGATGCGGCTGTTCGTCTCCGGCTCGGCCCCCCTGCTCGCGAGCGACCACCAGGCCTTCGAGGCCCGCACGGGCCACGCCATCCTGGAGCGTTACGGGATGACCGAGACCGGTATGAACACCACCAACCCGTACGAGGGCGGCCCGCGCAAACCCGGCACCGTCGGCAAGCCGCTGCCCGGCACGGAGATCAGGGTGGTGGACGGCGAGACCGGGCGGACGCTGCCCGACGGTGAGGTCGGCAGTGTCGAGGTGCGCGGCCCCAACGTCTTCAGCGGGTACTGGCAGATGCCCGAGAAGACGGCGGCCGAGTTCCGCGCGGACGGCTTCTTCATCACCGGTGACCTGGGCCGCATCGACGAGGACGGCTATCTGTGCATCGTCGGCCGGGGCAAGGACCTGGTGATCTCGGGCGGCTACAACATCTACCCGAAGGAGATCGAGGAACTGCTCGACGCCCACCCGGCGGTCCTGGAGTCCGCCGTGATCGGTGTACCGCACCCGGACTTCGGGGAGACGGTCGTGGCCGTCGTCGTCCCGGCGCCGGGCCAGGAACCCCGGGAGAGCGAACTGCTGGAGTTCATCGCCGGCGACCTCGCCCGGTTCAAGCACCCGCGCGCCGTACGCGTCGAGGAGGCGCTGCCGCGCAACGTGATGGGGAAGGTGCAGAAGGCCGAGCTGCGCAAGCGCTACCGGGACCTGTTCGCGGGCTCGGACGCCTGATCCGTGGCGGGTCCGGCAGGAGCGGGCACGAAGTGAAGGGCCGTCGAGGAGGCGGCCCTTCACCTCGTGTCCGTGGCCCGCCGGGAACGGAGCCGAGCCTCACCCGTGACGTGATCCGGGAGCGGGGGAGCGGGGGAGCGCGGGGAACGCGTGGGGCCGACGGGCGGCGCGCGGCCCACGCCGCGCGCCGCCCGGCCGCCGGTCCGTCGGCCTCGGCGGACCCGTCGTCCCCGGTCCCGCCGGCCTCGGCAGCCCCGTCACCGGCAGTCTCGTCACCGGCAGTCCCGTCGGCCCCGGCCGGTCAGTTGGCCTCGGCCGGGGCCGGGGTGAGCGTGCGGGACCGCACGACGAGCTGGGCGACGGCCGTCACCACCAGGTTCGGGACGAGGGCGATGAGCCCGGTGTCGACCGTGCCGACGTCCACGCCCGCGAAGGTGAGCCAGACCAGGACGCCGACTCCGGTCAGGATGCCGAGCAGCGCGGGCACCGCGTCCAGACGGACCTTCTTCGCCAGGCCCATGACGATCGCCGGGGCGAGCTGGGTGAGGCCTCCGTAGGTGAGCAGCAGCAGGTCGGACAGGAGCCCGGGCCTGGTCAGGCCGAGGAGCAGGGCGAGGCCGGCGGCCGCGACGACGCACAGGTGGTTGGTGCGCAACTGCGCACGTTCGTTGCGGACGCTGAGCAGGTTGCGCGACAGCAGGCTGGAGATCCCGACGACGATGGCCGCGGACGGCACCATCGCCGCCGAGGCCGCGGCGACGGCGACGATGCCGACGAGCCAGCCGGGCAGCGTCTGGCCCGCCAGGGTCAGGGCGACGGCGTTCGAGGGCGAGCCCGGCTTCACGAGCAGGATCCCGGCGAACCCGACGATCACGGGGATGCCGAGCGCGATCTGGTAGAGGGGCAGCCAGACCGCGTTCTTGCGCAGTGCGCGCCCGCTGCCGGCGGCGAGGACCGGCGGCCACAGGTGGGCCATGGTGCCGAGCCCGCCACCGATGCCGGAGACGACGACGGCGGTGACGAAGAACGTGGCGTCGTAGCCCTCCTGATGGAACGTCAGGAGGTCCGGACGGCTGTCCCGTACGGTCTCGAACAGGCCGCCGATGCCGCCGTGCACGGACAGTGCCACGCCGGCGATCAGGACCACCAGCCCGACGATCATCAGAGCGTCCTTGAGGTAGGCGACGCGTGCGATGCCGCGGATGCCGGACCACAGGACGAAGGCGACGGTGAGGACGGTGGCGAGCACCATGCTCAGGTTCCCGCCCGTACGGCTGCCGGTGGCGAGCTGCACGATCAGCCCGAGCCCGGTGATCTGGAGCTGGAGGTAGGGCAGCAGGAAGACGGCACCGACGACGGCGACGACCTTGCCGAGCAGGGGACTGCGGAAGCGGTCGGCGAAGAAGTCGGCCTGCGTCAAGTAGCCTCCCGCACTGCCCAGTTCACGCATGCGGGGCGCGGTGAAGTACTGCAGGACGAAGTTGATCGCGAGATAGCACAGCGCGAAGGAGGCGGCGACGCCGCCGCCGAAGGCGATGCCGGCGAGACCGAGGAAGCTGAAGGTCGTGAAGGACTCGCCCGCCTGCAGGAACCAGGTGGTGAAGGCGGAGAACCTGCGCTTGCCCACGGTCCATTCGCCGAACTCCCCGCGGCCCGGGCGGCGCCCGCTCATGCCGACGACGGCGATGGTCACGATGCCGGCCAGGGTGATGGCCATGGTGGTGTTCACGCGGCGGCCTCCTCGTACGCGTCGCGCGTCACGTCGTCGCCCTCGCCGTCCTCGCCGGCGGGGTGGGCGAAGTGCTCGACGAGCGCGAGCGAAGCCGTCGTGCCCGCCGTCCACAGCAGGCACCAGGCGAGGACGGAGGGGAGGCCGAACCAGAGGTGCGGGCCGTTGACGAAGGGCAGGAAGGGGGTGCTGAGGAAAGCCACTACGGGCACGACGGCCCACAGGACGTGCGGTTTTCTCATCGGGGCTCCATACGGCTACGGGAGGCGGGGGCGACGGCGTCCGTGCCCGGTGGCGGCCTCGTAGGCGGCACCGGTCTCGAGCACGGTCCTCTCGGCGCGGGGCGGGCCCACGATCTGGAGGCCGACGGGAAGCCCGGCCGGAGTGAAGCCGGCGGGGACGGAGAGGGCGGGTGAGCCCAGAACGCTGACGAAGTAGGCGGAGCGCATCCAGTCGAGGTAGGTGCGCTGCGGCTCCCCGTCGATCTCGGTGGGGTACTCCGACTCGACGGGGAACGGGGTGACCTGGCTGACCGGGGTGATCAGCACGTCGTACCGTTCGAAGAAGGCGGTGGCGGCGAGGTGGATGCGGGCGTGCCCGGTGGTGGCACGGACGAGGTCGGCGCCGGTCAGGCGCCGCCCCTCCTCGATGTTCCAGACCAGGCTGGGCTTCAGGGAGGCGCGGTCGCTGTCGAGCAGCGCGCCGAGACCGAGGTGGAACTCGTGGGCGCGCAGCGTGCGGAACACGTCCTCGGCGCCGTCCAGGTCGGGGCAGTCCTCGGCGACGACGCAGCCGAGGCCCTCGAAGACCTCGGCCTGGCGTGCGAAGACGTCGCGCACGTCGCGGTCGACGGTGACCCGGCCGCCGAGGTCGGGGGTGAACGCGACGCGCAGCCCGGCGGTGTTCCGCCCGAGCGGCGCGCGGAAGCCGGCGCCCGGCTCGCCGAGGGAGATCGGCACGCGCGGGTCGGGCCCGGCCATGACGGACAGCAGCAGCGCGGTGTCGGCGACGGTGCGGCCCATGGGCCCGGCGACGCCCAGGGTGTCCCAGAGGTTGCCGGCGGGGTGCGAGGGGACGCGGCCGGGGGTGGGGCGCAGCCCGACGACGTTGCAGAAGGACGCCGGGTTGCGCAGCGAACCGCCCATGTCGCTGCCGTCGGCGAGCGGCTGGAACCCCGCGGCGAGCGCGGCCGCGGCCCCGCCGCTGCTGCCGCCCGCGGAGCGCGTCAGGTCGTACGGGTTCCGGGTCGCGCCGAAGACGGGGTTGAAGGTGTGCGAGCCGGCCGCGAACTCGGGGACGTTGGTCTTGCCGATGCGGATGGCGCCGGCGTCCTGGACGCGCCGGACGAGGAGTTCGTCCTCGTCCGGTACGTGCTCGGCGAAGAGCGGGGAACCGTGGGTGGTGCGCATGCCGCGGGTGAGGTGGGTGTCCTTGAAGGCGATGGGCAGGCCGTGCAGCGGGCCGAGTTCCTCGCCGCGCGCCTGCCGCTCGTCGGCGGCGGCAGCGGCGGCCAGCGCGCCCTCCGGGTCGAGGGTGACGATCGCGTTGACGGCGGGGTTGTGGCGTTCGATGCGCTCGAGGTGGGCCTGGACGACCTCGCGGGCCGAGAGTTCCCCGCGGCGGACGCGCGCCGCGAGGTCGACGGCGTCCAGCAGGCAGATCTCGTCCCGGCCGGGGGCGGCGGGGCCGGGCGCGGTGGATTCCGCGGGGGAGGGGACGGGACCAGGAGCGACGGGCATGGCAGTCCTAGGGCAGCGGGCACGGTGGGACGGCGTCGCGGTGATGCTGGTCCGGCGGGGGCCGAGGCGCGACGCGTGTGAGGCACCACACTGGCGTTGCTGACCTTTTCAGTCAATGACTTCGCCTGTATGAAGTTTTGAGACGCGGAATCGGCGATAGTGAGGATTCCAGACGTGCTACGAAGGTTCGCGGCCGCTGCTCGGGAACTCGACGCCGCTGCGCTTGAAGGACTCGACGACCAGGTGGGACTGCACGGCCTCCACGTGCCGCACCCACGGCGAAGCCGTGAGGAACGCGTGCAACGCGGCCTTCGACGGCTGCGTGACGTCGACCAGGAGCTGATGTTCGCCCATCACGACGGCCGCGTACCGCACGAGCGGCGACTCGACGAGCAGCCGGCCCACCTTCTCGACCTCGTCGGGCCTGACCTTGATCCACAGCAGCGCCTCGACCGGCAGGCCGAGCAGCGCGGGCTCGACGACGGCGCGGATGCTCACGAGGCCTTCCCGCGTCAGCGTCTCCACGCGGCGCCGCGCGGTCGCCACGGACACCCCGGCGACGGCCGCCAGGTCCTCGTGCGTGCGCCGCCCGTCCTCGGCGAGCGCCCCCAGGATCGCCAGTTCCTCCGGCCCGACCTCGATGTCGGGGACAGTGAGGTCGTCGGCGATGGCGGACCGTCCGCCGAGCGCTTCGATCTCCCCGGCGTCCAGGATCCCGGGCGACCATTCGTGCACCGTGCGGAAGTACCGCAGGACCGGTGACACGCTCTGCGAGACCAGCCCCGGCAGCGCGGGCACCTCGTCGAGCATCAGCGGCGCCAACCGGCCCGGCGGGCACTGCAGTTCGGCCACGCAGTCCACCGGCCCGGCGAGCGCGTACGAGAAGATGCAGTCCGCGCGCCGGGCCGCCGCCACGGCCGCGTCCCGCACGGCGCCCGGCCGGCAGGTCATCCGCAGGATCACGGTCTCGCCCCGCACGACGAGTCCGCGCACGGCGACGTCCCCGCTCTCCAGCAACCGCAGCCCGCGCCGCGCCACCTTCCGCTCGGGCTCCCCGAGGGCCCCCGCGATCCGCCGCCAGGAGGCCCGCCCGTCGATCTGCAGAGCGGCGACGATGCGCCGGTCGAGCCCGTCGAGAGGCGCACCGGGCGGGCCGGCGTGCGGGCCCGCGGACGCGCCCCGGTGCGTGGCCGGACGGGCGGGCGGCGCTGCGGGGACGGTCGGCTCGGCCGGCGTGGCCGGTGGTGGGTAGGTCACGGGAACGACCCTAACGACCGGAGCACCCCCGCACCCAGGGGCGTCGGGCCCGGCAGCCGTCAGGCCGTGATCCCCCGACGAGCGTCGACGGCGGACCGCCTGACCCTCGTCGTCCGCCCCTTCCGGGCGAGGACACCCAGGACGTCCTGGTCGGCGCTCACCTCGACCGCTCTCCGGAGGTCCACGGAGCACCCCGAGTGGGGGCCGTGGCGGTGGCCGGTCGTCGGCGCGGCGGCGGTTGCTGTCGGCGCAGTCCTCCGGCCCCCGCACAGCGGTGACTTCCGCTGCTTCACGTCTTCGGCTCCAGGGCGCGCGGGGCGGTGGAGGCCGTCGTCGCGGTGGTGCCGCGGGCGGCGGCGCGGGCGAGGCCGTCGGGGAGGGTGAAGGCGAAGACCGCCGTCGCCGCCGCGACGGCCGCCAGAGCGAGGTAGGCGTGCTGGTAGGCGGGCAGCGGCGGTACGGCGGAGGCGCCCGGCGGTGTGCCGAGCACGAGGGCCGTGGTCACCGCTGCCGGGGCGAGCGCGCCGCCGGTCTGGCGCACGACGGTGTTCAGCATCGTGGCCTGGGCCAGGTCCGCCCGCTCGACGGTGGCCAGCGAGGCGATCGTGGTGGGTATGAAGAAGCACCCGATCGCGGCACCGAACAGGAACATCAGACCGCGGAAGGTCCACAGACCGGTGTCCGTTCCACAGGCGGCGAAGAGCAGCAGCACTGCGGTGAGACCGGTCAGGCCGCAGCCGACGATCACACGCGGACCGACCCTTGCGTACAGGACACCGGCGAGCTGGACGGTCAGCAGCACTCCGAACGCCTCGGGGAAGGTGGTCAGGCCCGACTCCAGCGCCGTACGGCCCTGGGCCTGCTGGAGGAAGAGCGGACCCAGGTACAGCGCGCCCATGACGGGGATCAGGCCGGCCAGGTTGATCAGGTTGGTGTCCCGGAACAGCCGGTCGGTGAACAGGCGCAGCCGCAACAGGGGCCGGGCCGTGCGCAGTTCCACGGCGACGGCGGCCGCCAGCAGGGCCGCGCCGCAGGCGAGGGAGGTGAGGACGGCGGGGGAGGCCCAGCCGCGGTCGGGTCCTTCGCACACACCGAACATCACGGCCCCCAGACCGCCTGCGCTCAGCAGCAGCCCGGGCAGGTCGAAGCGGCCCGGCCGGCCGCCGCGGCCGCCGGCCAGGAACAGTGCGCCGAACAGCAGGGCGGGCAGACCCACCGGCAGGTTGACGTAGAAGACCCACCGCCAGGACAGGTGGTCCACGAGCAGCCCGCCCAGCACCGGGGCGGCGGCGGGGGCGATCTGCTGGGGGACGATCATGTAACGGGAGACGCGTATCTGTTCGGCCGAGGTGAAGGTGCGGAACAGCAGCGCGGTGGAGGCGGGGAAGAGGACACCGGCCGAGAGTCCCTGCACCGCTCGGTAAGTGACGAGCTGACCGATCCCGAGCGCCGCCCCGCACAGCAGCGACGAGCCCAGGAAACCGGCCAGGGCGGCGAGCAGGACGCGCTTGCCGCCGAACCGCTCGACCAGCCACGCCGAGGCCGGAATGGCCATGGCCAGGCAGACGGGGTAGACCACCACCACGCCGTCCAGGGCGGCGGTGGTCAGCCGGAACTGACCGGCGATCGAGGGCAGGGCCACGGTGGTGATCGCTCCGTCGACGATCGCGACGAACGTCACGCTGACGCACACGATGGGGACGACCAGCCGCTGGCTGAGCCGGAACGGCCGAGCGGGGCAGGGCGGGGGGAGACGTCGTGGCATATGCTGAGCATACTCACTATGTGCTTGCTCAGGACACGGCTTTTCTCCACGGTGCGGCAGCGGCCCCGCCCAGGGCACGTGCGAGGGCGGCGCGGGACACGGGAGACTGGGCGGCATGGCAGTGCAAGGCAGCAGCGACGTCCTGGTCGACGAGCTGTACGAGACGACGTACCGGCTACGGCAGTTCGTGGAAGCCCGGCTGCGGGAGAAGGGCGCCTCGGTGGCCCGGTTGCGCGCCCTGCGCATGCTGGCCCGGGCCCGGCAGCCGCTGCGCATGGGGGAACTGGGCGAGATGGCGGGCATCGCGGCCCGCACCGCCACCACGATCGTGGACAGCCTCGAACGCGACGGCCTGGTGCAGCGCATCCCCCACCCGCAGGACCGGCGGGCGCTGCTGGTCCGGCTCACCGATGAAGGACTGCGCTGCCATCGGGAGGCGGAGGAGATCGACCGCCTCGCCCTCGCCGAGGTGACCGCGACCCTGGACGAGGACGACCGCGAGCACCTGCGGACCCTGCTCGCCCGGATCCGCGCCCAGACCTCCTAGGCCCTGTCGTCGCATTCCGGTCGTCCGCCCGCGGGGCGGACGGGCATGTGACGGCCCTGCTGCTGTGACCGGGAAGGCCTGCCGGGAAGCCCGCGGCGTCCGGTGCGGTGGGCCGCGGGGCGGAGCCCGCCCCGCGTACTGGAGGCACCCGGGTGATGCGGCAACGCGGCGAGGTGCCGTGCCGGACGCCGCGAGCCCGTGAACCCTCCCGGCCGCAGTACCAGCAGCCGGCCGCTCGGCGACACGGACCGGGGCGGGGACGCGACTTCCCGGCGGCGCCGGGCCCGCGGGAGAGGCCCCGGGCGCCGCGCCGTGTGGTGGCCAAGTGGCCGACGGGGGAGGGCCGATCGACCTCCCCAGGCGGCGGCCCTCCCCCGTCCGGCTTCGCGCGTGTACCCGCCGGCGTTGTTCCCATGCCTGTCCGGCGGCAGGATTTCGACGACGGCGCGGGCGTGTGCGGCACCCGTCACTTCCTCCTCGGCCCCGCGGGAGGCGCTGGCACAGTGGCCCTTCGGCCCGGGATACTGCTCCCCGCGGCACTCCGTGGTGCTCGTGTGCACAGAAGGCCGCGGAGGGACGGCGGAGCAGCGGGTGTCAACCTGATCGGCGTGGGTATGCGCGCGAGGGTGAACGTGGCAATGAAGGCGACGGCGATGGATGCAGGGCCGATGGGCGAGGACGGCACCATGCCGGACGACTATGTGATACAGACCACTGTGGCTCTGGAGGGTGACGGCACCGACATCGCGCAGGCCCGCCACCTGGCCGCCGGTTTCCTCGGCCGGGTGCAGGCCGAGCACGGACTGCCTGTCTCCCAGCGTGCCATGGACCTCACGCAGCTGGTGGTCAGCGAGCTGGTCACCAACGCCCGCAAGTACGCGCCCGGCCCGGCCCTGCTGGACCTGCGGATCACCGGGGGCACGGTCGAGATCTCGGTGTGGGACTCCGACCCGGTGCTGCCGGTCGCCCGGGCCGCGGACGCCGGCCGGGTGGGACAGCACGGCCTGGAGATCGTCATGGCCGTTGCCCAGGGCTTCGCGGCACAGCGCGAACCGGTCGGCAAGCGCATCACCGCCCGCCTCGCCCTGGCCGACGACCCCGACGGCGCCATCACCGGCCGGCCGCCCCTGTAGGCCGGGCGCGGCCGGGGATCCGTCCGGTCACACGGAGGACCGGAGTGCGCCGGCGAGGAACCGCTGACGGGCAGGAGCCCCCACCGCGCCTGCGGGAGGCAGCACTGACTGCCCGTCACCCGGTGAGGGCTGCGACCGGGCGGATCACGACCTGTTCCGCACGCTGGGCAGGGACCTCGCAGGGACCTCGCAGGGACCCCCCTACATCACCCGGGTGCCGACGACGCAGGTGTCGTCGTCCGTGTCCGACTTGCTGTAGGTCAGCAGGCGGTCCAGCTGCTGGTCCAGCGTCTTGGGCGCCGTACGGGCGGTGGCCAGCAGATGGGCCAGGGATTCCTCCACGGTCCGGTCCCGGCGTTCGATCAGTCCGTCGGTGTACATCAGCACGGTGTCCCCCGGCGCCAACTGCAGCTCCGCCTCCTCGTACACGGCCTCGGGTACCGCACCCAGCAGCAGGCCCTTGATGAGGGGCAGCGGCGCGGCCTCCGCCCCGCGGACCAGGACGGGCGGGAGGTGGCCCGCCCGCGCCCACCGCAGGGTGCGGCGGTCCCGGTCGTACAGCGCGCAGACCGCGGTGGCGGTGACCGCGCCGGTGAGGTGGTGCGCCACGATGTTCAGCCACGACAGCAGCTGGCCCGGTCCCGCCCCGGTCACGGCGAGCCCGCGCAGGGCGTTGCGCAGCACCACCATGCTGGTGGCTGCCTCGATGCCGTGCCCGGCGACGTCGCCCACACAGAGCAGCACCAGTCCGGACGGCAGCACCACGGTGTCGTACCAGTCGCCGCCCACCAGGTTCTCGGTCTCCGCCGGCCGGTAGCGCACCGCGATCTCCAGACCGGACACCCGCAGCGGTGCCTGCGTCGGCGGCATGATGGCGTGCTGCAGTTGCAGGGTCAGCCGGTTGCGCTCCGTCGCCTGCTGCTCGGTGTGGGCGAGTTGGTCACGGGTGGCGGCGAGTGCCACCTCCGTCCAGTGCTGGGCGGAGATGTCCTGGTAGGCGCCCCGGACCGCGAACAGCCGGCCGTCGGTGTCCAGCACCGGTTCGGCGACCACCCGGATGTGCCGGGTCACGCCGTCGGGCCGCTGCAGACGGAACGCCGCGGAGGCCGGCCTGCGCTGGTGCAGCACCGTGCGCAGGAAACGGCCGAGGGGCACCGCGTCGTCGAAGTGCGCGTGCTCGGGAAGTTCCTCCAGGGGAACCGGCGTGCTGGAAGGCGGCCGCCCGTACAGCTGGAACAGCTGGTCGTTCCAGGTGATCTCACCGGTGAGCAGGTTCTCCTCGAAGCCGCCGATGCGACCCAGGCGCTGGGCGTGCTGGAGGAGGCTCGCCAGCCGAGCCGTCTCGTCCTCGATGCGCCAGAGCAGCAGCACGCTGCTGCCGTGCCGGCTGATGCTGATGTCCGCGACCGTCGACAGCGGCACCTGGTCGACGAGCGAGGTCAGCTGCATGCGGCGTGCCCGGAACGGCTCGCCCGTGGCCCACACCCGCTCCACCCGCTGGAACAGCTCGCTCCTGCCCGCGGCCATCGGGTACGCCTCCAGCAGCAGCGCACCGTTGACCACCGCGCGGGGGCGGCCGGCCGGGTCCAGGAAGCGGCTGTTGACGTGCTGGATGCGGAAGTCGACCAGCTGCCCGGAGCCGTCGATGTGCGGGACCAGGACCAGGGCGGGGTCGTGCAGCCCGTCCGCCAGGTCCATCAGCTCGGCGGTGGGCGGCAGGATCCCCGGCTCGTGCCCCGCGTCCCGGCGCAGCGTGTACGTCTCCAGGGTGTGCGCGCACAGCTCGGCCAGGGCGTCCACCTGCCGGACGATCTGCGGCGGCTGGGGCGGGAGCGGTTCCGGCCAGGCGATCTCCAGCACGCCGTGGACGCGGCCGCCGGTGCCCGCGGGGACCGCGACCCGGCCGCCGTCCGGGTGCGCGTGCCGGCCGATGGTCGGCAGTCCGGTCGCGGAGAGCGAGGACAGCCACTGCCCGTCGCGCTCGGTCAGACCGCGGCGTGCCACCGTCGCCACCTCCGGCGGGACGTACCGCCACCGGGTGGCCTCCGCCGGGGAGAACCCGGCGCTGCCGACAAGGGTCAGCGAGCCGTCGGCCCCCGCGGCCCACACGGCCACGGCCACCGCGCCCAGCGGACGCAGCGCGTGCTCCAGCAGGGAGTCGGCGACGGCCTGGGTGTCGTCGGCCGCAAGTGCCCCGCTCTCGGCCGCCCTGAGCCGTACGGCGGCGGTGTCGCGCTCGACCGCGCCGCCGGCGGCGGCCAGGAAGGCGTCCGTGACCTCCGCCACGCGGTCGCGGGCGGCCTGGTTGATGACCTCGACCGCGAACTCCAGCGTCGTCATCTTGGCCTGTTCGGTCAGCTCGGCGAGTTGCCGGGCCGCCTGTGCCGGACCGCACCCCAGCCGCTCGACCAGGATGCCCTTGGCCATCTCGACCAGCGCCCGGCCCTCCGCCTCCGCCTGCGCGCTGAGCACTTCGCGGCGCAGCCGCTCCACCGTGGCGGCCAGCCTGCCGACGGGTGAGGCGGGGGAGGCGCCGGCCAGGTCCGGCGGGACCGCGGCGCCGCGGGCTGCCGGCACGGCGGGCGCGGCCGGCTCCGGGCGGGGCCCGGCGGCGCCCGGCCCGTGCGGCTTGTCGGTGGTGCTCACGATGCGGATGCTCCTCGGCCGAAGGGTGCTCGCTCGCTCACGCGGACAGCCAGCGTCGGACGCAGGCGATCAGGTCGTGGGCGTCCACGGGCTTGGTGACGTAGTCGCTCGCACCCGACGCCAGGGACTTCTCCCGGTCACCCGGCATCGCCTTCGCGGTGACGGCGATGATCGGCAGATCGGCGTACTGGGGCAGCTTGCGGATCTCCGCGGTGGCCGTGTAGCCGTCCATCTCCGGCATCATCACGTCCATCAGGACCAGCGCGATGCCGGGGTTGGCGAGCAGCGTGTCGATGCCCTTGCGTCCGTTCTCCGCGTGCATCACCCGGAAGCCGTACATCTCCAGGATCCCGCTGAGCGCGAACAGGTTGCGCGCGTCGTCGTCGACGACGAGGACGGTACGGCCCCGGAAGCGGTCGTCGACGGGCGGCGCGAGGTCCTGCGGCTCCTCGGAGCGCACCAGGGACAGCACGTCCCCGGGCTCCTCGGCCGACAGGTGCAGGGCGATGCGTTCGCGCAGCTCGTCCAGGCCGGAGAGGAACTCCACGGATCCGTCGTCCCGGTGCCGGCGCAGCACCTCGCCCGAGCCCGCGTCAGGATGGTGACCACCGTGGACGAGCACCGGCACACCCGTCAGCCCCGAGTCGCTGTGCAGCGCCATGAGGAACCGGTCCGCCTCGCCCTCGGGCATGTCGAGGTCCAGGACGACGCAGTGGCAGGGCCTGGCCGCCAGCGCGCCCGCCGCCTCCTGCGCCCCCACCGCGGTGATGACCTCCACCGCGGACAGCGCGGTGCCGTCGTCCGGGCTGTGCCGGGACAGGTCCGCGACCACGCTCTCGGCGACCAGGGTCAGCAGGCCACGGGAGCGCTCCTCGACGACGAGCAGCCGGCGCGGATGCGGCCGGGCCGGGCCCGCCGGCTGCCCGGCCGCGGCCACCGGACCGGTGAGAGCGGCCGGCTCGTCCGGCGCCTGTTCGGCCGGGCGGCCGCTGCCGAGCAGCCGCTCGAAGTCGGGCCGGGCCACCGGCAGGAAGAGCGTGAAGGTGCTGCCCCGGCCCGGGACGCTGTCCACCACGACGGCGCCGCCCAGCAGATGGGCGATCTCGCGCGTGATGGACAGGCCCAGACCGGTGCCGCCGTACTTGCGGCTCGTGGTGCCGTCCGCCTGCTGGAAGGCACCGAAGATCGACTCCAGGTGCTGCTCCGGAATGCCGATGCCGGTGTCCTTGACCCGGAAGGCGACGACGGCGCCGCCCCGCACGACCCCCGTGGGCACCTCGTCGTCCGCCGCGGACTCGATGGACAGCTCCACGCCACCCTGCTCGGTGAACTTCACCGCGTTGGACAGCAGGTTGCGCAGGATCTGCCGCAGGCGGGAATCGTCGGTGAGCAGATCGGCGGGCGCGCCGGCCGCTGTGCTGACGTCGAACTCCAGGCCCTTCTGGGTGGTCATCGGCCGGAAGGTGGCCTCCACGTACTCGATGAGCCGGTCCAGCGGCACCCGTTCCGGAGTGACGTCCATCTTGCCGGCCTCGACCTTCGACAGGTCGAGGATGTCGTTGATCAGCTGGAGCAGGTCGCTGCCGGCCGAGTGGATGATTCCCGCGTACTCGACCTGTTTCGGCGTGAGGTTGCGCGAGGGGTTCTGCGCCAGCAACTGGGCGAGGATGAGCAGACTGTTGAGCGGGGTGCGCAGCTCGTGGCTCATGTTCGCCAGGAACTCCGACTTGTACTTCGAGGCCAGCGACAACTGCTGGGCGCGGGCCTCCAGTTCCCGTCGCGCCTGCTCGATCTGCAGGTTCTTCGCCTCGATGTCACGGTTCTGGTCCGCGAGCAGCGACGCCTTGTCCTCCAGCTCGGCGTTGGAGCGCTGCAACTCGTCCTGCTGGGCCTGCAACTCGGCCGAGCGGGCCTGCAGTTCGGCGGTGAGCCGCTGGGACTCCTCCAGCAGCTCGTCGGTGCGGGCGTTCGCCACGATCGTGTTGACGTTCACGCCGAGCGCCTCGCGCAGCTGTTCCAGGAAGTCCCGGTGGGTCGGCGTGAACGCGGTGACCGACGCCAGCTCGATGACGCCGAGGACCTGGTCCTCGAAGAGGATCGGCAGCAGGACCAGCGCCCGGGGGACGGCCTGGCCCAGCCCGGAGGAGATGGTGACGTACCCGGGGGGCAGGTCCTCGACCGCGATCGTACGGCGACTGTGGGCGGCCTGGCCGACCAGCGAGCGGCCGAAGGAGAAGCGGGTGGGCCGGAAGTCGTCCTCGGCCCTGCCGTAGGAGCCGACGAGCCGCAGCTCCGGACCGCGCTCCCCGTCCTCGGCGAGGTAGAAGGCACCGTACTGGGCCGACACCAGCGGTGTCAGCTCCTCCATGATCAGCTCGGCCACCACCGGCAGGTCCCGGTGGCCCTGGAGCAGTGAGGAGATCCGCGCCACGTTGGTCTTCAGCCAGTCCTGCTCCTCGTTGGCCCGGGTGGTCTCGCGCAACGACTCCACCATGGAGTTGATGTTGTCCTTGAGTTCGGCGACCTCGCCGGACGCCTCCACCGTGATCGACCGGGTCAGGTCGCCCTCGGCGACGGCGCTGGCCACCGCGCCGATCGCCCGCACCTGGCGGGTCAGGTTGCCGGCCAGCTCGTTGACGTTCTCCGTCAGCCGCTTCCACGTGCCGGAGACGCCTTCCACCTCGGCCTGGCCGCCGAGGCGGCCCTCGGTGCCGACCTCGCGGGCGACGCGGGTGACCTCGTCGGCGAACGCGGACAGCTGGTCGACCATCGTGTTGATGGTCGTCTTCAGCTCCAGGATCTCGCCGCGCGCGTCGACGTCGATCTTCTTCGACAGGTCGCCCCGCGCCACCGCGGTCGTCACCAGCGCGATGTTGCGCACCTGACCGGTGAGGTTGTCGGCCATGGAGTTGACGTTGTCGGTGAGGTCCTTCCACGTGCCCGCCACGTTCGGCACCTGGGCCTGGCCGCCGAGGCGGCCCTCGGTGCCGACCTCGCGGGCGACACGGGTGACCTGTTCGGCGAACGCGGAGAGCGTGTCGACCATGGTGTTGATCACGTCGGCCAGGGCCGCGATCTCGCCCTCGGCCTCCACCGTGATCTTGCGGGACAGGTCGCCGCGGGCCACGGCGGTGGCGACCTGCGCGATGGAGCGGACCTGGCCGGTCAGGTTCGACGCCATCACGTTGACGTTGTCGGTGAGGTCCTTCCACGTGCCGGAGACGCCCTTGACGTCGGCCTGGCCGCCGAGGCGGCCCTCGGTGCCGACCTCGCGGGCGACACGGGTGACCTCGTCGGCGAACGCGGACAACTGGTCGACCATCGTGTTCATCGTGGTCTTCAGCTCCAGGATCTCGCCCCGGGCATCGACCGTGATCTTCTGCGAGAGGTCGCCCTTGGCGACGGCGGTCGCCACATGGGCGACGTTGCGGACCTGGTTGGTGAGGTTGCCCGCCATCGAGTTCACCGAGTCGGTCAGGTCCCGCCAGGTGCCCTTGACGCCCTTGACGTCGGCCTGGCCGCCGAGGCGGCCCTCGGTGCCGACCTCGCGGGCGACGCGGGTGACCTCGTCGGCGAACGCGGACAACTGGTCGACCATCGTGTTGATGGTGCTCTTCAGTTCGAGGATCTCGCCGCGGGCGTCCACGGTGATCTTCTGCGAGAGGTCGCCCTTGGCCACCGCCGTGGTCACCTGGGCGACGTTGCGGACCTGACTGGTCAGGTTGCCCGCCATGAAGTTCACGGAGTCGGTCAGGTCCCGCCACACGCCCGCGACACCGGGCACCTTGGCCTGGCCGCCGAGGCGGCCCTCGGTGCCGACCTCACGGGCGACGCGGGTGACCTCGTCGGCGAACGCGGACAACTGGTCGACCATCGTGTTGACGGTGTTCTTCAGCTGGAGGATCTCGCCACGCGCCGGAACGTCGATCTTCTGCGACAGGTCGCCCTTGGCGACCGCCGTCGCCACCTGGGCGATGTCACGGACCTGCGTGGTCAGGTTGCCCGCCATGGCATTGACGGAATCCGTGAGCACGGCCCAGGTCCCGGACACCCCGGGCACCTCCGCCTGGCCGCCCAGCGTGCCCTCGGTACCCACCTCCCGGGCCACCCGGGTGACCTCGGAGGTGAACACGGACAGCTGGTCGACCATGCCGTTGAACACGGTCGCGATGTCACCCATGAGACCGGCGGCGTCCTCGGGCAGCCGCGTGCCGAAGTCACCGTCCCGTACGGCCGTCAGACCGGCCAGCAGCTGCCGCAGCTCCCGTGCGTCCGGCACGGCCTCGACGGCCCTGGTCCCCTCGCTGGTCATGCGTAACCTCGTCCCGCTCGTCCCTGCCCGAACTCCCCCTGACCACGCATGCAGGAACCATCCACGTGAAGCCCCTGGAGGGGCGTGCAGCCACGCGATGCCCGTTCAGCAGAAGGGCCGCCCCCCGAGTCGCGGACACTCCGCATGACGTGACGGCTCCACGGCCGGCACGAGGTGCCGCCGCGAAGCCCGGGCTCCCGCTGCCTGAAAGTCCCGGTGCTGCTCCGTGAGAGCAACGCGACTCCGTAGCTTAGTCCAGAGCCCGGGGCACTCGACCGGCCCAACGCCCCGCGTCACACTCCGGCCCCGGCCGCGGACCGGCGGGGAGGAGTGAGGGACGTGGCAGGCAGGCCGGCCCCTCCCGCCCGGAGCCGCTGGAGGACCAGGAGACGTCCGGGCCGCTCACATCGCCCTCTGCGGGGAGGAGTACGAGCCCCGCACCGCCGACGGCCCCGGGCCGTCGCCCGCGTCCCCTCCCGCACCACCGCGAGCGGGCAGCCGCCCGGCAGCCGGCCGACGAATGCGTAACATTCGCGCCTCTTGCGCCGCCGGAGCTGACCAGCAGCGCCGTTTCGCCCTCTTCACGGGTGACCGAACTACTGGAGGCACGATGAACTGGTCCAGGGCCCTGGCCGTCACGGCGGGGTGGCTCGTGCTGTGCGGGTGCGCCACCGCGGGGAGCGCGGCCGGAGCGGCGCACACCACGGCCGCCTCCGCGCCCGCCGTGCACAAGACCGCGTCCGCCACCCCCGGCGGTCCCGGGAGCACGAGCGGCGGTCCCAGCCTGATCCTCAACGGCCACACCGATGCCCGCCCCGGGCAACTGGTCCACATGATGCTCTACGGCGTCAGCCACGCCCAGGGCGGCGACGCGGTGACCGCCCGCTCGCCCGCGCTGGGCGGGACGGCACGGCTGGCATGGGAGGGCGACCACTACTGGGTCCTGGCGGCCCTGAAGATGACGGACGAGCCCGGCTGGTACCCGCTGACGGTCGCCGTCCACGGCCGTACCGTGGCCCACGACCGGATCCAGGTCGTACGCTCCCGGCGGCCCGCCTTCAGCCTGCCGGCGTCGCACCAGGTGACCCGCCCCGGGGAGACGGTGTGGGCGGGTTTCGACGACCTGTACCCCGGCGAGCGGGGCACCGGCTTCACCGTGCGGTCCGCGGCCCTGCCCGGGCCCGTGCGCCTCGTCCACGACGAGACCACGGACTTCTACAACCCGCGGGCCTTCTCCGCGCAGTTGCAGCTCGAGCCCGCCCTGGCGGACGGCACCTACACCTTCGGACTGTACGGCCCGCACGGCCGCCGCATCGCCGAGAAGCGCCTGAAGGTCCGCGCGTCCCGCCCCGGCGACCGCGACTACCTGGGCAAGGCGTACGGGCCCGAGTTCTACGACCCGGCCCGGGGCTACTCGGGCGGCACCCACCGGTTCCGGGTCCGCGCCGGGCATCAGGTCGCGGTCATGTGGCACGACGAGTACCCGGACCCGGGCGAGCAGACGCGGCTGACCGCCACCTCCCCGGCGTTCACCGGGGCGCTGCGCCTCCGCCACGACGACAGCAAGGCCGCCGACGGCGACGACCCGCGCTTCTTCGGCACGGCCACCATCCGCTCCGGCCTGAAGCCCGGCCGCTACCCCGTGACGGTCGTCGCCCATCACGGCCGGGTGAAGAAGACGCAGTACGTGACGGTGACGGCGCGGTAGGCCCGTCCGGACCGGGTGTCTCCGCTGCGAGCGGCGGCCGGGCGCCCGGGCCGGCTTCGGAAGGCGCCCGGACATCGGCCGCCCCCGCGGCGGCCGGGCCGGTGGCGCGGACCGGCCGTCAGATGGCCGTCGGCTCCCGGAGCCGGCGGCCGATCCGGTACGGCAGTCACCAGGCGAGCGGCCCGGTGTCCAGGACGAGCCGCTCACCGCGGAAGCCGTCGCGGACGCTGCGGCACCGGGCCGGCCGCGCCCCGTCCGCCAGCCGCTCGACGGTCTGCTCGTACTCCGGTCCGCCGGCGGGGAAGCGGAGCGGCGCGCCGTCTCGTGTGCCGGTGACCGTGACGTTCCCGTGCCCCGCTTCAGTGACGCGGTGCGAGCAGGCGGCGGTCCGTGCCTTCGGCCGCCGCGATGACGCGGTCGGTCAGGTCTTCCCAGGGGCGCGGAGCGACGACCGGCACGTGGGCGGCCCGCGCCCGCGCGGCGAGCCATCGGCCGTACAGCACGCTGACGCGCGCGCGATGGCGCTGCGGACCGGATTCCGGCTCCCGGCGAAGGTAGTTGGCCGCCACCTGCGCCTCGTCGTCCTCGTGGAGGAAGACGGCACGGACGGGACCGCCGGGGACGGCCGGTTCGGGCAGGACGTAGTCCCCTTCGAGGATCACCGGAGTGCCGGTGTCCACATGGTTGGCCACCACGGCCGCTACCGCCGGCGCCAGCGTCTCGGCGATCGCGATCTGCCGTTCGACCACCGATCCGGGTGCCTGGTGGGCGGCGTCCGGGTGAGTGCGCCAGAAGTGGACCTCCGGCAGCTGTTCCGGCAGTGTCACCGCGAGGAGCGCCTCCACGATGTCGTCGACCTCCACGAGGGGGATGCCGTACCGTCGCGCCAAGGCCCGGCCGACACCCGTCTTCCCCATCCCGGACGCGCCCCCGACGATGAGCACCCGCCACTCGGGAAGACCCCTCGCCCCCTCCTCAGTACCGTTCATGGGGGGCAGGGTAATCGCCGGCCGGCGGCCCGGTGACGCAGGAGTGGATGAGGACGAGGTACATCATCTGCCGGTACGCCAGTTGCTGGAGCGGCATCATCAGCAGGTACCGGTACTTCTCCCGGTCCAGCCGGAAGGCGTAGGCCGCACAGGTGAGCTGGACGCCCAGCACCGCCAGCCAGGCCAGCAGCGCGGCGCGGAAGTCGACGAAGACCATCGAGTAGGCCGTGAAGACGTCGATGAGCGGAGCGAGGACCGGGGTGACGGCACCGGACAGCGCTTCACCGCCGCGAGCCCTCTCCGGACCCCGCACCGTCGTCTTGGGGCCGGCAGGCCTGGGAGATCGTCTGGTACCTGCGCACCTACCTGTGGTTCGTCCTGCTCTCCCCGCCGCTGCTGCGCCTTCCGGCTCGCCCCCGTGCCCGTGCTGCTGCTGTCCCTCACGCCCGCCCTGGTGCTGAACTTCCTGTGGACGGCCCCGGACGGCCGCTTCGGCAGCGCGCTGTCGGACCCTGTCGACGTACCTCTTCTGCCGGCTGCTCGGCTTCGCGCACCGCGACGGTGTGCTGGAGCGGCTGAGACCGGCCGCGGTGATCACGCTGTCCCTGGCGGCGCTCGGCTACGGCGGCTGGTACGCGTTCGCTCACCAGGCCGACGCCGGGACGTACGACCTCGACGAGATCCCTCTCGCGCAGGCGTTCTGGTCGGCGGGCTCCGTCCTGCTGCTGATGTGGGCGAAGGCACGCTTCCGGATCTACTTCGCCGGGCTGAGACGGTTCCGGCGGCTGGACCGGATCGTCACCGTCTTCAACGCGCGCGCCGTGACGGTCTACCTCTAACACGAGATCGCGCTGGTCCTGGCGGTCCCGCTGATCGACCGGCTCTGGGACGTACCCGCCTTCGAGAGGTATCTGCCGCTGGACAGCCAGTGGTTCCTGTTCGGCGTCGGCTGGGTGCTGATCTGCGTGTTCGTCCTGTTGTGCGGATGGGTGGGGGACGTGGCGGCGCGGCGGAGGCCGAGAGCGCTGCCGTGACGCGGTTCGACGGCGGGCCGGGGACGCGGGCCGGGGAGGCTCCCGGAGCCGGCCGCCCGCCTCGCCCGGCTGCCTGACGGATGGGACCGGAACCCCGGAAGGCCCGGTCGCTGAAAGCATGTCAACTGCGCCTGGAATGGGCATGATTGCCGGTTTCGGCAGTTCCGCGTGCAGAGGGGGAATCAGCGGTGACACGTGTGGTGGGCATAGACCTCGGGACGACGTACTGCGCCGTGGCGGTCGCCGACCGGGCGGGAAGCCCGTCCATCGTCCGCAACCGGGAGGGCGAGAACATCACACCGTCCGTGGTGATGTTCCAGGGGGACACCGTGGTCGTCGGCTCGCAGGCGAAGCGGTCCGCGGCCACGGCCCCCGACCACGTGGTGCAGTTCGTCAAGCGCTACATGGGGGAGACCAACCCCGTCTACCACTCGGAGTCGGGCACGCCTTACCGCCCCGAGGAGATCTCCGCCCTGTTGCTCAAACGCCTCAAGGAAGACGCCGAGATCATGCTGGGCGAGCCCGTCGAGCGGGCGGTGATCACCGTGCCGGCGTACTTCGACGACGTCCGGCGCAAGGCGACACAGGACGCCGGACGGCTCGCCGGGCTGGAGGTGCTGCGTATCGTCAACGAGCCCACCGCCGCCGCGCTCGCCTACGGCCTCGGCCGGTCCCTCACCGAGGGTGAGGAGGACGGCGGGGACGGAGAAGGCGGCGCGGGCATCGGCACCGTACTCGTCTACGACCTGGGCGGCGGCACCTTCGACGTCACCGTCATGCGGGTCGAGGACGGCGACTACACGGTGATCGCCACCGACGGGGACCGCAACCTCGGCGGATTCGACTGGGACGGCGCGCTGATGAACCACCTCAACGGCGCGTTCATGGCCTCGGGCGGCCCCGACCTCACCGAGGACAGCGGTACGCAGGCCGAACTGCGGGACAAGGCGGAGATCGCCAAACGGACCCTGTCCAACGCCCCGCAGGCCGTCGTGATGCTCTCCGCCGGCGGCCGCCACGAGCAGATACGGGTGACCCGCGAGAAGTTCGAGGAGATCACCGCCGAACTCCTCGACCGTACCCGCATCATCACCGAGGGCGTACTGGCGGAGGCGGGGCTCGGCTGGGACGGCATCGACCGGCTCCTGCTGGTCGGCGGCTCCACCCGGATGCCCATGGTGCAGGAACTGATCCGGCATCTCTCCGGCAGGGAACCGGAGCGCGGCATCTCCCAGGACGAGGTGGTCGCGCTCGGCGCTGCTCTGGTCGGGCTGGATGCCGCGGTGCGCGCCGAGGAGGCCGCGGAGAAACGCAAGTACGTCGGCAGTGGGGCGAGCGTCGAGTCCTCCCCCGGTGACGGCCTGGCCCGCCTCACCAAAGGGAAAGTGAGGTCCATCAAAGACGTCACCTCGCAGTCCCTCGGCATGGTCGCGACCGACCTGGACAACCACGACCGCCAGTTCAACGCGGTGATCATCCCGCACAACACGTCGGTACCCGCGAAGAAGAGCGAGACCTTCTACACCCTCTTCGACCGGCAGCGGCGGCTGCGGGTGCAGGTGACGGAGGGGGACGACGAGGACCTGGCCTATGTGAAGAAGGTCGGGGAGGGCGACATCGAGATCCCGCGATACCCGAAGGGGGCGCCTTTCGAGGTGTTCTACTCCTATGACGTCGACGGCATCATCCACGTCGAGGTGAAGGACGGCACCACGGGCAGGTGGCTCGGCGAGTTCGAGCTCGAGCGCCCCGACAACCTGAGCCCGGAGGAACTGACCGAGCTGGGTGACCGCGTCGCCCGCGTCCCGACCCTCTAGGGTCTCTCGTCCGGACCAGGGCTGGTCAGCAGGACCGAGCCCGGCATGGTCCGAACGAGAGGCCCCAGGTCAGGTCCGCCCCTCCAGCCGGAGCCGACAGCGATGACGACAGACGACATACCCGACTACTACGCCGAGTTCGGCATCGATCCCTCCGCGACCGCCGATCAGGTCTCCGGACAGCTCGACCGGGCCTTCCGTACCTGGTCGAGCCGGGCCAGCCGGGCCCCCGACGCCAGGAAGCGGAGGGAGGCCGAGGACAAGGTCGAGCTGATCTCCGCGGCACGCAAGGAACTGCTCGACCGCGCCCGGCGCCAGGTGTACGACCGCCGGCTGCACCGGGCGCGGCAGCACCCCCGTTCGGCCGAGGCCGGACCCGGGCCGCAGCCCCGCCCCCAGCCGGGCCGGGCCGTTCGGGACTGGGTGGGCCACGCTCGCAGACTGATGAGCCAGGGCGACCACGAGGGCGCCCTGTACGAGCTGCGGCAGGCTGTGCACCATGACGAGGCCGACGGGGAAGCCTGGCGGCTGCTCGGCTCCCTCCACGCCGGCCAAGGACAGCTCACCGACGCGGTGCAGGAGTTCCGGCGGGCCCTCGCGCTGTCTCCCGGTGACGCGCTCATCCACGTCCTGATCGCACAGGTCTACGAGCGGATCGGTGACCCGGTGACCGCCGCCGACTGGTATCTGGCGGCGGTCCGGCTCGCGCCCGGCCAGATCGACTACCGGATCGCCGCCGCCCGGAACCTCCACGAGGCCGGACGTCACGACGAGGCCCTCAGCAACTACGAGCGGGTCCTTGTGGAGCAGCCCGGCAACGCCGTCGTCTGCAACCAGGTCGGCCGGATCTGGACGCTGCGCGCCGAGGAGTCGATGGGCTGGCACCCGGTCAGGCAGCGGTACGTCGTCGCCTCGGAGACCGGCGCCTCCATGGTCACGCACTGTGTGGAGCAGGCACTGGCCGTCGGTGTCTCGGACGATGAGCTGCGCGACCTCCTGAACTGCTACCGGGAGGACGCGAGCAGGGCACGCACCAGGACCTGGCGCTGGTACAGGAGCATGGCCTGGGTCATGGCTGCCTGCCTGGCGCTCACGTTCGTGCTGCCGGGGGTGTTCGGCCTGCTGGCCCTCGCCGGACTCCTCGGACTGCCGATCGCGATGGGCGTCAAACCGCGTTGGCGGCACAACTACAACGACCTGCCCCCCGACCAGAAGCCGCAGACCGGGAGAGCTTCATGACCACTCCGCCCCCTGTGCCGCGACCGGAAGAGCCACCGGGCCCCCGGCCCGCGGAACCGTCCTGGCCGCCGCAGAGCCCACCGCCCGCGCCGGCGGCGGACCCGTTCGCCGTAGTGGCCGATGCGGTCGACGGCATGCGCGAGGAACTCGCCGCACTCGGTGACCAGTTCCGCCGGCGGCTGCTCAACGACCGGGAGACCCGTCGCAGCATCGACGCTCTGCTCGCCGACCTCGACCACAACCGCAAGGCCGCCGAGGGACGCGTCCTGCAGCCGCTGCTCTACGACCTCGTACTCCTCCTCGACCGGGTCGAGCGGCAGGACGACGCCTTCGCCGGATCCGTCGCCGCCGAACTGCTGGCTGTCCTGGAGAAGTACGGCATGACCCGGATCCCCGTCACCCCGGGCCCGTTCGACCCGAACACACAGGAGGCCGTGGGAGTGATCGCCGCGCTCTCCCCGGAACAGAGCGGTGATGTCGCCGAAGTGGTGCGGCACGGCTACCGCTTGGAGGAGCGCGTCGTGCGCCCGCAGCAGGTGCGTGTCTACACCGACCGGTGAGGGGCAGCCGGATCCGGCAGGACGGTCCTGACGTCTGTTTTCCCCGGCTTTCCCCGGCTCGCCGGCCGGCGCCCGCCGGCCCCTCGTGGCCGCCGACGGGCAGGACCGGACGACACTCACCGCGCCGGTGGAGGCGGTGTCGGACACGCGGCCTCGTCGACCGGAAACCCCTGGCCTTCATCCGTCTTGACCTGCCGAACCGCGACGATCCGTGCCGGGCACCGATGAAAGCGCATATGGGGGAGCGTGTCCGACGGACCGACGCCACCGTACTTCGGCTGCACGCCGGGCGAGATCCATGCCGGTGCCGCTCGGGCGGGGGTCGGACCGCTTCCGCCCAGCGCGGGTGGCTGGACGGAAGCGGGGCGGTCCCCTTCGGGGTTCTTCAGCACAAGGGGCCGCGCGGCCTCCCAGACCGGAAGGTGCGACGCCGGGGCGTCACTCCCATAGTGCGCTCTCCGGCTCGTCCCGCACCGCGAAGGACGACTTCACCCCCGAAAGTGTTCATCCAGGAGTCATTCGGTGTCGGTGTGGTCCGGCATTGACGTGCTGCGGCACCTGCCGGCGCCGGGTCGGCGGCACGGGGCCATTGTTCCGCAACTTCATGATCACGTTGAGTGATGCGAGGGGGAGCACCATGCTGTGGTCCAGCTTCCCCGGCGGCGCTTCAGCACCGCCGCCAGGAGAGCACCCCCAGACCCCTCTTTCTGCCTGCGCACGGAAGGTGCCATGAACAGTAAGCAGGTGATGACCGTGGCCGTGATGGTGACGGTCCTCGCATGGAGCACGGTGATGACCGTGCTCGGCCATCTCGCGGCAGTGGCCGCGCTGCTGCCCTCCCTCGGACTCCTCGTCCGGCAGATCGCCGCCGCGTTCGACAGCGGCGGCACGCGGCGGGCTCCGGCGGCCGGGAGCGAGGAGCCGTCGCGGTGAACATGCCCCAGATATCCGACCAGTCCGACGGCGAGCCTCCCAGCCGCAGAGGACGCCCGCCCGGGCCCATCTGCGACAGCGTCGGCGTGACCCACCGAACCTGGCTGGAGCAGGTCCGCCGACGGCTCGCCGCCAGCGGGCTGACCCTCGACGATCTCGTCAGCCGCTCCGGCTACTCCAAGACCAGGCTGTCCGAACTGCTGCGGGGCAAGGGCTACTACCCGGGCTGGGCGATGACCTACAGCGTGGTCAAGGTCCTGGACATCCCTCCCTGGCCGTTACGGCGCCTGTGGACGGCAGCCGCCCGGGAAGCGGAGAAGAAGGACACCTGGATCAAAAACGGTATCCACGCCGTGCAGCCCCTGGGGCCGGAGGACCCGCCCATCCCCCACCTCGCCTTCAAGCAGGCCATGGACCGCCCCTACACCGCCTACGCCCAGGCGTTCCTGCAGACCGAAGCCCGTGCCCGCCGGGTCGTCGCGGAGACGTTCGACATCCTGTGGCTGAACTGGAAGGAGGCCACCAGCAGCAGCAACACCCCCCGTCACGCGTGGAATCTGCTGAGGGCCAAGGTCATGGCGCGGGCCGACACCCACGCCGGGCACCCCGACCTTCGCGCCGCGGCCCTGCGGACCGTCGCCGTGGCCGGGAGCAACGACCTCGACGACTGCCTGGCCCGGGCCGCCCGGATGGCGGCCTTCTTCGACGCCGTCGCCCGCCTCCCCGAGGACCAGATGGATGTCACCGTCCTGCGCTTCCTGTGCGGCGTCGACGAGGACGCCGTGCCCGGCGTCATCGGTCTGCCCCCGGCCATCACCCACAGCCTCGCACGCCACGCCAGGGGCGCCCTGCACGGCCTCCACCCCGGCACCCACCCCGACACCCTGGAGTGATCAGCCCCCATGAGCGTCATCGACGATCTCCTCGCCCAGTCCCGCTTGCTGGACGCCTCCGTGCCTGCCGACGTCGTGCCCCACGACGACTCGGCCTACTACGCCTTCGACGACTTCGGCCGGACCGCGGAGAACCCCAGTCCCGGCCCGGCCGACGAAGACGCTGCGGGAGAGCTCGCCGCCCTGTGCGAGACGGCCGTCGCCCACTGCAGTGCCGCACAGATCGTCGACTTCCTCACCGACCAGGTCCCCCAGCCGCGCGCCGCGTGGATCCTCGGCTGCGTGCTGCGCATCGCCGGCGACGACGACGGCGCCCGGTCCTGGTGGCAGTATGCCGCCGGCGCGGATGACGCGCCCGCCTCCTACTGTCTCTACCTGCACCACCTCGCCCGCGGCGACGCCCACGCCGCCGCTCTGTGGCAGACCCAGATCAGCGCCTACGCGGGAGAAGCAGACAGCGCCTCCTTCTACGACCGGGGCTCGCCCGCCTCCGACGTGGTCAACGCCGACACCAGTCTGCCCACCCTGCTGCGGATCCTCAGCCGCCTCACCCCGGCCGGCCCCCGCCGGCACACCCAGACGGCCACCGCGGTCATCCAGTTCGTCTCCCGCGCCGTCACCATCGGCTACGACCGCCACCCCGACCTCGAGATCCCCGCCCCCGGAACGAACTTCGCCGAACTCCTCCAGGTCATCCTTGCCGCAGTCCCCTCGGACCCAGCCGTCCCCGCGGCCCCGGTCCTAGGGTCCCGTGTCGCCGGGACGGGACGGTCCGAGGAACTGCCCAACAGGACGGCAGCGGAGGCCGTCGACGAACGGGTGCCCGGTGAACAGCACACCCCCGGCCCACGGCGCCTCCTGGTGGAAGTCACCGCTGACGACCACGAGTCCGCCCCCCAGTTCTTCAAGGAAGCGAGTGCCGTGTGCTGGAAAGAGGCCACCGACGCCCGGCCCTCCCGCCGCGGCAACACCCTCGCCTACTACTTGCACCGGTTCCTGGGCACGCGCGTACGCACCGCGCCGGCGCACTGAAGGCGAAAGGCCGCACCGCAGCCGCCACTCCGGGGGCGTGCCACGAGCGTGCGGCATGTCGCCGCGGCCCTCCTGCCCGCGCCGAACCCGGCGGGGCCGTCTCCGGCAGGCCGTCCCGCCGCGCGCAGGGCCGGGACGGCAGCGATCGACGGCCCGGCGCCGTCGGAGCCGCCGCGTCGGACGAAGGCCTCCGCCCGGTCCGCCGGTCCGGTGGGTCGTATCCCGCAGCGGCGCTGCGGGCGGGAGCGGCGTTCGGCGCCACGCTGATCGTGGTGGCGACGGTGACCGGGGCCCTGGCGGCGGTGGCCGCCCTGCTGCGGTGATCGCGCCGGCTGCTCCGGAGGCTCATCGCGAGACAGGGGCCTTGCCGGACAGGTACCGCTGCACCGCCGCGAGTTGGCGGTCACGGTCGCGTGCGACCCGGGTGAGATCGTCGCGTGCGCGGGTGATGGCCGCCTCCTGGTGAGCGGATTCCACCGCGAACCAGACCCCGACCAGATTCGTCTGCCTCTTGCAGGCGACGTCTGTCCGCGCCTGCGCGAGTTCCGCGTGATCGGGCTCGGGGAGGTCCAACGCCGACAACCGGGCCGAGGCGCTCAGCGGGTCGGCGGGCACGCGGTAACTGTTCCGCTCCATGCACCGCTGCCAGCGGCGGAAGACGTCCGTGACGCGCGGGTCCCGGAGCGAAGCGACGAAACTCTCGGCCTTGATGCGGGAGACGATGCCGCCCGCCCCGGTACCGGGCCCCTGGAGACCGTCCGACGCCGAGGACCGTACTCCCAGCGCGCGGTCGGGAGCGGCGTAGCACCCGTTCACCGGTATGCGCCGGCCGAGATACTCGGTGATCGGTTTGCCGGTGGTGACGTCGGCCCCGCTGAGGACGGTCCGTGCCTGGACGGACAGGGCCGGTGGCTTGACCTGTGCGCGACCGGCGGCGGCGGTGGACGGAGGTGTGTCGCGGGGCACGTGATAGCCCCAAGTCCGGGCCGTGACGGGATCGGTGACACCGTAGCGCCGGAACATGACCGAGTACTGGAGGACCTGCGCACCCGTGGCGGGGGCGTGACTGACGGGATAGGTGAGGCCGAACTCACGCATGCAGTCGCGCACCAGCGAGGCTGCCACCCAGTCGTACCGCGCGGTCTGCGCCGGAGTCAGCATGTACCGCTCGATGGGCAGGTGCAGGGACTGGACGTCCGTGCCGGCGGTGGCCGTAGCCGCGGGCGGGGCCTCTTGTCCGGGCTGGGCGCGGCCGAAGGTGCATGCCGTCGTGAGGGCCAGGAGGAGCGCGCACAGAGCGACAGGCCGGCGGGCGGAGCGGAAGAATCCCATGGTGTTGTCTCCTTGCCGGGCGGGGCCGCCGGTGATGCACGGCCCCGCACCAGATCACATCAGCCGAACGGACTGGGTCAGTGGCCCACGCCCGGGCAACGGGTGTGATCCGAAATGGCTATGGAGGCCTCGTTGTTGCGCAGGTACGAGGTGAGGTTGCCGCCCTTGCCGGGGCTGAGCCAGTTCGAGTTCCCCTGGTAGTCCGGCGAGTACCAGATACCGACGTTGCAGGCGGAGGAGGCGTTCTCCGCGGAGGCCGCGTTGTTGCGCACCGGCTGACCGGCGCCCGCCGAGCCGTACCCGTCGTCGTAGAACGTGGCGCCGCTGAGGTTGCGCACGGCGTTGGACCTGGACTTCCAGACCGCGCCCTCGGCCCCCGGTGAGTAGTAGAGGCAGAAGAAGTACGGGCTGGTCGTCCCGCACCGCACGGGCGCGCTGTTGGTGTTCCAGCCGTCGATCCTGTCGCTCGTGGCGCTGGACTGGCCGGCCAGGACACCGACCAGGGCGAGTGAGGCAGCGGCCGCTGTCCCGAGCCGTGCGACGATGCGCTGTGCATGCATGTGGGTTCCTCGTTTCTCCTCGCACCCTGCGAGGCGCGAGAGGGGTCAAAGACGGTCCTGAAAGGGGGCGGAGCGCTTCACGGCTGCCCGGGTGGCAGCCGTCGACGCCCGCACGGGCAGGCGATGCACCCCGCCGGCCGGTGCCGTTCCTCCAGCCGGAAGGGGGCCTTGCCGGGCCCGCTCCATCAGGATTCCTTCGATGCCCGTGGCCCATCGAGCAGATTCGGGCTGCGCCGAACAGCGGACAAACGGCATGCCCGGCCGGTTCGCCGGGGGCTGCCGGCGGCCCGGCGGTGTGCCGTCCTGATTCGGTCTGGACCGGCCCAGGAGATTCACGAAGGATCGCCCTCGGCTCTTTCGCACCGGGCAGGGGGAAAGCATGGTCTACCGCATTCACTTCACGGTCGAGGACCTGATGAGGACGCGGGTGGCACAGCCCTCGCCGCTGATGGAACTGGCCGCCGCGGTACGCACCCTGCAGAGCCGCAGCCACCCGGTACGTTTCGGAGCCTGGAGACACGCCGCCTTCGCCGGCTTGGAGCCCATGGCCCGGATGGTCCTCGACCTGATCCCGCCAGGGGGCTGGGCGCCCACGTTCCTGAGTTCTGCGGGAACGGGCGAGCCGCACGAGCTACTGGACCGGGCGCGCGCCACCCCCCGTTCCCGGATCCGCGAGGACCTGGCCCACATGGCGGAACAACAGCCGCTCCCGCCGTGGACCCGTCACCTGGCCGACGACCGAGACCTGCGGCGGCGGCTCTACGAGAGCCTGGATCACGTCTACGACGTGCTGCTGTCCCCCCACTGGGCCCACGTCGTCGGCGAAGCGACGGCCGACCGGGGGATACGGATGCGGCATCTGCTCACCGGCGGAGTGGAAGCCCTGTTCGCCTCGCTCGACCCACGGCGGATCCGCTGGACGGCCCCCGTCCTGGAGGTCGCCATGGTCTCCGGCTTCGACGGCGACCTCCACCTCGAAGGCCAAGGGCTGCTCCTGGTCCCTTCGGTCTTCGGAGCGGGCTCGCCCGCCATCGACATCGACGCCGAACCACAGCCCGTGGTGAGGTACCCCGTCGGCCCCGACTCGGCACGGCCCTTCAGGATGCCGGTCCGCCCGGCCCCGTCCGCGGCGCACACCTCACTGAGTTCACTGATGGGCAAGACCCGCGCCTTGGTGCTGTACACCATCGCCCAGCACCCCAGTTGCTCGACCAAGGAACTCGCCGCTCTCACGGGCATGACGTCACCCAGCGCCAGCGAACACGCGACCACCCTGCGCGCGGCCGGACTGATCGACACGGTCCGGCACCGCAACACGGCACTCCACAGCCCCACCCCCATGGGTATCGCTCTGCTCAACTCCCCGGCCCAGAGGGTGTCAAGTCCCGTTCCGGATGATCTGATGCCGCTCCGTCGTGGGTGACAGGACGGTTCCGCGCGTTCCATGTCCTGTGCAGGCGAGGTGGTGGGCAGGGGACGGATGCCGTACGCGACAGAGCGACGGCCCGCGGGGCGGGCGCGGGCGTGCCGGAGCATCGGCACGACTGCGAGGACCGGGGTGCCGGCGCTCCCGGCCCCCCGTTCGTTCCATCTGATGGACCGGCGTTGACATCCGTTCGGGTCATTGTCTTAACTACGTGCCCAGAACGGTCATGAGTGTCAGCGACAAGCCCTGGCCGGCTGACCGGCAACCCTCGCACCGCGGTGGGGTGCCCCAGGCGACGACCGGACCGATGGAACATCGGTAAGCGCGAGGCCCGCAGGGCCGGAACAGTGACGGTGACGCCATGTACGCAGCTCCCAGGACGGCGACACGCCGCCCGCAGGGCTGCGTGTCGCCGTACCCGGCCCCCCTCGTCGCCGATCGCGCCACCGATCTGCTGCGCGTGAACAGCGCACTGTGTACCGCACCGGGCAGCGCCCGCTGCCGGGGCTGACGCCTCCCCGCAGTCCCCGCTGCCGGGGCTGACAGCTCCCCGCGGCCCCGGCTGCCGGGGCTGACACCTCCCGCGGCCCCCGCCTCCACCGACCGACACCGCCCGCGCGGTGTGCCGTCGTCCTCCACGCCCCCGGTACCTCGCCGTCGTCCGCGTCTCCGCACGCCGCCGCGCTGCCGGGGCGTTCCCACCCAGCCGGAGCCCACCATGAGTGAACCCCCTGGCGCCACCGTCACCCTCGCCGAAGCGCCGACCACCGAAGGACGCCAGCAAGCCCTCACCGCCCAGCGAGTCCTGCCGCTACGGCGGCCGGGACGCTGGATCGCCACCGCCGCAGTCCTGGTCCTGGTCGCCCAGTTCGTCCACGGACTGGTCTCCAACCCCTTCTACCAGTGGGACCGCTTCGGCTACTGGTTCCTGCGGCCGAACATCCTCGACGGACTCCTCATCACCTGCGAAGTCACCGCCTATAGCGCGGTGCTGGGCCTCCTCGGCGGCATCCTGCTGGCCCTGGCCCGGCTGTCGAAGAGCCCGGTGCTGCGCGCGGTCAGCTGGACCTACGTCTGGGCTCTGCGCTCCGTCCCGCTCATCGTGGTGCTGATCTTCCTCTACAACTTCAGCGCCCTGTACAAGACGCTGAGTGTCGGTGTCCCCTTCGGCCCGGCCTTCTTCTCCTTCGACGAGTCCCGGCTCGCCACCGACATGGCCGTCGCCGTCGTCGGCCTCAGCCTCAACGAGGCCGCCTACGCCGCCGAGGTGGTACGCGGCGGCATCCTCTCCGTCGACCAGGGCCAGCACGAGGCGGCCGCCGCGCTCGGTCTGCCGAAGAGCTACCAGTTCCGGAGGATCGTCTTCCCGCAGGCACTGCGTTCGATCGTCCCGAACTACGTCAACCAGCTCATCGGCCTCGTCAAGGGCACCTCGCTGGTCTTCTACGTCTCCCTGCTGGACCTGTTCGGCACCGCCCAGTCCATGGGCTCCACCTACCCCGGCGACATCGTGCCGCTGCTGCTGGTCGTCACCGTCTGGTACCTGGTCCTGACCAGCGTCGTCTCCGTTCTCCAGTTCTACGTCGAGCGGTACTACGCCCGCGGTGCCACCCGCGGCCTGCCGCCGACGCCGCTGCAAAGACTCCGCACCGGTCTCAGCGACCTGCGGACCCGCATCCGCCGGGAGGCCGCCGTATGACCGCCGAGACGCCCGAAGCCCTGGCCGCCGTCGAGCCCGCCACCGTGGAAGTGCACGACGTGCACAAGTGGTACGGCCCCCACCGGGTGCTGAACGGCATCGACCTGACCGTCCGCCCCGGCGAGGTCACCGTCATCCTCGGTCCGTCCGGCTCCGGGAAGTCCACCCTGCTGCGGGTCATCAACCACCTGGAGCAGCCCGAGATCGGCTACGTCAGCGTCAACGGCGAGCCGATCGGCGTGAAGCGGCAGGGCGAGCGGCTGAGGGAGCTGAGCGAGAGGGCCATCCTCGCCCAGCGCGCCCGGATCGGCTTCGTCTTCCAGAACTTCCACCTCTTCCCGCACCTGACCGTCCTCGACAACGTGGCCGCCGCGCCGGTCGCCACCGGGAAGCTCGGCAAACCCGAGGCCCTGGAACTCGCGCGCGAACTCCTCGGCCGGGTCGGTCTCGCCGACAGGACCGGCGCCTATCCACGCCAGCTCTCCGGTGGCCAGCAGCAGCGTGTCGCCATCGCCCGCGCCCTCGCGTTGCGGCCCGGCGTCATTCTTTTCGACGAGCCGACCTCCGCCCTGGACCCCGAACTCGTCGGCGAGGTCCTCGCCGTCATCAGGGACCTGGCGACCAGCGGCACCACCCTCGTCATCGTCACCCACGAGATCGGCTTCGCCCGCGAGATCGCCGACCGGGTCGTCTTCATCGACGGCGGAAGGATCGTCGAACAGGGGCCGCCCACCGAGGTCCTCGGCAGACCCCGGCACGAGCGGACCCGCGACTTCCTCAGCAAGGTCCTCTGACGCGCCGCACCCCTCGACCACCCCACCCCGTCCTCATCACCTGAAGCGACAAGGAACAGCCATGTCTGCCCACTTCACCCGACGCGGCCTGACCCGCGGCATCACCGCGGCGACCGCCGTCGCCACCCTCGCCACCGGGCTCGCCGCCTGCGGCGGCGACAGCGAAGCCGCCACCGCCGTGAGCGACACCGCCGGCACGGTCACCGTCGGCCGGCTGTCCAACGGCGCCGCCAAGGAGACCACCCTGAAGGTCTCGGAGGTCAAGTCCATCAGCGCCGAGCTGCCCGACGCCGTCAGGAAGAGCGGCAAACTGGTGATCGGCTCCGGCACCCTGCCGTCAGGCTCCCCGCCGCTGGGCTTCGTGGGCAGCGACCAGAAGACCCTCACCGGTTCCGAGGCCGACCTGGGCAGACTGGTCGCCGCCGTCCTCGGTCTCGAACCCGAGGTCAAGCGGTTCACCTGGGAGAACCTCTTCGTCGGCATCGACAGCGGCAAGGTGAACGCCGGCTTCTCGAACATCACCGACACCGAGGAGCGCAAGCACAAGTACGAGTTCGCCTCCTACCGCAAGGACGACCTCGCCTTCGAGACGCTCAAGTCATCGAAGTGGGCCTTCGACGGCGACTACCGGGCCCTCGCGGGCAAGACCGTCTCGGTCGGCGCGGGCACCAACCAGGAGCGGATCCTGCTGGAGTGGCAGAAGAGGCTCCAGAGCGAGGGCAAGAAGCTCACCGTCAAGTACTTCCAGGACAACAACAGCCTCTACCTGGCCCTGAACAGCGGCAAGATCGACGCCTACCTGGGCCCCAGCCCCAACCTCTCCTACCACGTCACCCAGACCGCGAGCACCCCGGACGCGACCAGGATCGCCGGCCATTACTCCGGTGCCGGCGAGGCGCTCCAAGGGCTGATCGCGGCCACCGCGAAGAAGGGCAGCGGCCTGGCCGAGCCTCTCGCCGACGCGATCAACCACCTGATCGAGAACGGCCAGTACGCCAAGTGGCTCGCCGCCTGGCACCTCTCCGACGACGCCGTCACCAAGTCCGAGGTCGACCCGCCCGGACTGCCGCTCGACAACTCCTGACCACCGCGTGCCGCGGACTCCACCACCTCCCGCGGTGGAGCGCCCGCGCGCTGCGCACCCCGAGCCGCCCACGGAGAACGCCACGCCATGTCCGTCACCACCCTCGACGCCGGCCCCTCGCACATCCTGGACAACCCCGCCTGGGCCGCGCTCACCGGCCCCCACGCCCACCTCGCCCGACGCATCGGCCGTGCCGCCCGCTACCACGAGGAGGTGGCCCCCTTCCACGCCGTGTCCGACGAGGACGACCCGCGCGCCTGGGCCGACCTCGCCGCACTCGTCGGCCCCGGCGGCACCGCCTCGGTGCGGAGCGTCACGCAGACTCCGCAGGGCTGGGAGATCGTGCGCACCGGACACGGCGTCCAGCTCGTGGACACCGGCGTGCGCGCGGAGCCCGACCGCGAGGCCGTACGGCTCGGTCCCGGCGACGTGCCCGAGATCCTCGACCTGGTCGCCCGCACCCGGCCGGGGCCCTATCTGCCCCGCACCGTCGAAATGGGCACCTACCTCGGCATCCGCCACCACGGCCGGCTGATCGCCCTGGCCGGCGAGCGGCTGCACCCGCCCGGCTGGAGGGAGATCAGCGCCGTGTGCACCGACCCGGACCACCGCGGCCGGGGGCTGGCCACCCGCCTCGTCCGCGCGGTCGCCGCCGGCATCAAGGAGCGCGGTGAGCGCCCCTTCCTGCACGCCGTGGCCACCAACGCGAACGCGATCCGGCTGTACGAGTCGATCGGCTTCACCCTGCGCCGCCGTACGGTCTTCTCGCTGGTGCGGCACACCGGCGCCGCCGCTCGGGAAGAAACGGCATAGCCGTGCCGTCGTGCTCGTCGCGGTCGCCCTCTCCGCCGGTCCCGGCGGCGGGCACGGCTTGTGCCGCCGGCGGCCGCATGGACCGTCGGGACGAAGGTGCGGCCCGTGCCACGTGCCCGCCCCGCCGTCCGCCTCATTTCCCTGCCACACGCCGGCACACAGCGCGCGGCCGGCTTCCTCCGCAGCTCCTGACCCGATTTCCCCAGCGCCGCGCGCCCCGGTTCCCACGGGCCGGCGATCTCGTACGGACCTCCAGGAAGGCATCCACCCGTGTCCCCTTCTCCTTCACTGCACCTTGCCGTGGCCCTCGACGGCACCGGCTGGCACCCCGCCTCCTGGCGCGAGCAGGTCGCCCGACCCAGGGACCTGTTCACCGCCGGGTACTGGGCCGGCCTGGTCGCCGAGGCCGAGCGCGGCCTGCTCGACTTCGTCACCTTCGAGGACGGACTCGGCCTGCAGTCCTCGCACCACGGCGAACCGGACGGCCGCACCGACCAGGTCCGCGGCCGCCTGGACGCCGTACTGATCGCCTCCCGCATCGCACCCCTCACCCGGCACATCGGTCTGGTGCCGACCGTGATCGCCACCCACACGGAGCCGTTCCACATCTCCAAGGCGATCGCCACCCTCGACCACGTCAGCACCGGCCGGGCCGGCCTGCGGGTGCAGATCAGCGCCCGCCCGCACGAGGCCGGCCACTTCGGCCGCCGCACCTTCCCCCCGCTGAGCCTGGAGGAGTTGCGGACCCCGGCCGGACAGGAGCGGCTGACCGGCCTGTTCGACGAGGCCGCCGACCACGTCGAGGTCGTGCGCCGGCTCTGGGACAGCTGGGAGGACGACGCCGAGATCCGGGACGTGGCCACCGGCCGCTTCATCGACCGCGACAAACTGCACTACATCGACTTCGAGGGCAAGTACTTCAGCGTCAAGGGACCCTCCATCACCCCACGCCCGCCCCAGGGCCAGCCGCTGGTCACCGCCCTGGCCCACCAGACCGTCCCGTACCGGCTGGTGGCCCGCCAGGCGGATGTCGGCTACGTCACCCCGCACGACGCCGGGCAGGCCCGCGCGATCGTCGCCGAGATCCGCGCCGAGCAGGAGGCGGCCGGACGGGCCGGTGAACTCCTGCACGTCTTCGGTGACCTGGTGGTCTTCCTGGACGCCGAACAGGGTGCCGCGGAGGACCGGCGCGCACGCCTCGACGCCCTGGCGGGGGAGCCCTACACCAGCGACGCCCGCATCTTCGCCGGTACGCCCGCCCAGCTCGCCGATCTGCTCCAGGAACTCCACAGCGCCGGGCTGACCGGTTTCCGCCTGCGCCCCGCCGTCGCCGGACACGACCTGCCGGCCATCACCCGCGGACTGGTCCCCGAACTCCAGCGCCGCGACGCCTTCCGCACCGCCTACGAGGCCGGCACCATCCGCGGCCTGCTGGGCCTGCCCCGCCCCGCCAACCGCTACACCGCCGCCTGAACCGGAGGGACCGCACCCACCATGAGCAAGCCGCTGAAGCAGATCCACCTGGCCGCGCACTTCCCGGGCGTCAACAACACCACCGTATGGAGCGACCCGCGCGCCGGCAGCCACATCGAGTTCAGCTCCTTCGTCCACTTCGCGCAGACCGCCGAACGCGCCAAGTTCGACTTCCTCTTCCTCGCCGAGGGCCTGCGCCTGCGCGAACAGGGCGGTCAGATCTACGACCTGGACGTCGTCGGCCGCCCCGACACCTTCACCGTGCTGGCCGCGCTCGCCGCCGTCACCGACCGCCTCGGCCTGGCCGGCACCATCAACTCCACGTTCAACGAGCCCTACGAGGTGGCCCGCCAGTTCGCCAGCCTCGACCACCTCTCCGGGGGTCGCTCCGCGTGGAACGTGGTCACCTCCTGGGACGCGTTCACGGGCGAGAACTTCCGGCGCGGCGGCTTCCTGCCGCAGGAGGAGCGCTACTCCCGCGCCGAAGAGTTCCTGGCCACGGCGAACGAACTCTTCGACTCCTGGCACGGCGACGAGATCGTCGCCGACCAGGAGACCGGGATCTTCCTGCGCGACGCCGAGCCGGGCTCGTTCGCCCACACGGGCAAACACTTCGACATCCGGGGACAGTTCGACGTCCCGCGCTCCCCGCAGGGCCGCCCCGTGATCTTCCAGGCCGGCGACTCCGATGAGGGCCGTGAGTTCGCCGCGTCCAGCGCCGACGCCATCTTCAGCCGGTACGCCACCTTGAAGGAGGGCCAGGCGTTCTACACGGACGTCAAGAACCGCCTCGCCAAGTACGGCCGCCGCCCCGACCAGCTGCTCATCCTGCCCGCCGCGACCTTCGTGCTCGGCGACACCGACCAGGAGGCCGCCGAACTCGCCCGCGAGGTGCGCCGGCAGCAGGTCAGCGGCGCCACCGCCATCAAGCACCTGGAGTTCGTGTGGAACCGTGACCTGTCGGCGTACGACCCGGAGGGACCGCTGCCCGACGTCGACCCCGTGGTGAGCGAGGAGCACATAGCGCGGGGCCGCGCCCAGGTGCGGATGTACCGGGACCCGGTCGCCGTCGCCCGCCAGTGGCGGCAGCTCGCCGAGGCCAACAAGTGGTCCATCCGCGACCTGGTCGTCAACACCGGAAACCGGCAGACCTTCGTCGGCTCCCCGGCCACCGTCGCGCAGACCATCGACGACTTCGTGCAGGCCGACGTCTCCGACGGCTTCATCCTCGTCCCGCACCTCACCCCAGGAGGCCTCGACCCCTTCGCCGACCAGGTCGTCCCGCTCCTGCAGGAACGGGGCGTCTTCCGCACCGAATACGAGGGCACGACCCTGCGCCACCACCTCGGCCTCACCCCTGCGGACTCCCTGCGGGGCGAGCAGCGGGCGGCGTCGTGAGATTCCTGGCCATCACCCTCATCGCGCACCGCCCGGACCCCCGCACCGGGATACAGAAGCCGGCCCACGACCGCTTCCGGGAGGTCCTCGACAGCGCCCTGCTGGCCGAGGAGCTGGGCTTCGACGGCTTCGGCGTGGGGGAGCGGCACGAGCGGCCGTTCATCTCCTCGTCCCCGGCCGTCGTCCTCAGCCACGTGGCCGCCCTGACGAAGCGGATCCGCCTGTTCACGGCCGTCACGACGCTCAGCCTGCTGGACCCGGTCCGGGCGTACGAGGACTACGCCACGCTGGATCACCTGTCCGACGGGCGCCTCGACCTGATCATCGGCAAGGGCAACGGCACCGCCCAGCGCGACCTGTTCCACGTCACGCCCGAGGACCAGTGGAGCCGCAACGCCGAGAGCTACGAGGTCTTCCGCAAGCTGTGGCGTCAGGACAAGGTCACCGCCGCTACCCGCTTCCGTCCCCCGCTGACCGACGCCGAGGTGTGGCCGCGGCCGTACCAGCGGCCGATCCGGGTGTGGCACGGCAGCGCCACCAGCAAGGAGTCGGTCGACCTGGCCGCCCGCTACGGCGACCCGCTGTTCTCGGCGAACGTCACCCACCCCGTCGAGCCGTACGCCGAGCTGGTCCGCTACTACCGGCAGCGGTGGGACCACTACGGTCACGATGCGGCACGCATCGCCGTCGGCGCCGGCACCGCGGGCATCTGCGTCGCCCCCACCTCGCAGGAGGCGCTGGCCGCGTACCGGCCTGTCTTCGAGGCCAACCGGGCCCTTGCCGAGAAGACCGGCCTGCCCGTCGTCTTCGAGACCCTGGAGGACTTCGCCGAACGCAGCTCCGCTCTGATCGGCAGCCCGCAGCAGGTCGTCGACAAGGTGCACCGCTACCACGAACGGTTCGGGCACACCGTGCTGCACCTGCACGCCGACGCGGGCGGGCTGACGGAATCCCGGCACCGTGCCTCCCTGGAGCTGTTCCAGGCCGAGGCCGCGCCCGTACTGCGCCGCGAGATCCCGGACCCGCCGTTCGCATGGGGACCCGTGCTTCCCGCACCACCGCTCGCCCAGGAGTCCGCCCATGTCTGACATCCCCCTCGGCATCCTCGACCTGGTCCCGATCCCGTCGGGTTCGACGGCAGCCGACGCCCTGCGCAACTCGATCGACCTCGCACAGCGGGCCGAGCGCATCGGATACACCCGCTACTGGTTCGCCGAGCACCACCTCAACCCCGGCGTGGCCGGCACGTCACCCGCCGTCGTCCTGGCGCTGACCGCCTCCGCGACCTCCACCATCCGGCTCGGCTCCGGGGCCGTACAGCTCGGGCACCGCACCGCGCTGTCCACCGTGGAGGAGTTCGGACTGCTCGACGCACTGCACCCGGGCCGGTTCGATCTGGGACTGGGCCGCTCGGGCGGCCGTCCGCCGGGACAGCCGGCCGCACCGCTGCCGACTGCGACCCCGGTCGTCGACGGCCGCACCCCGAACGGCCTGTTGATCCCGCCTCGCTTCTCCTTCGAGCATCTGCTCGGGTCACCCCGCACAGCGCTGCAACGCAGGCTGCTCCTGCTGCCGGGCGCCGAGTCACAGGACTACGCCGAGCAGATCGACGACCTCCTCGCCCTGCTGGCCGGCACCTACCGCTCACCGGAGGGCGTCGAGGCGCACGTCGTACCGGGGGAGGGCGCCGACGTGGACGTGTGGATCCTCGGCAGCAGCGGTGGCCAGAGCGCCGAGACGGCGGGCGCCAGGGGGCTGCGGTTCGCGGCGAACTACCACGTCAGCCCGGCCACGGTGCTGGAGGCGGTGGAGGGCTACCGGTCCTGCTTCCAGCCCTCCGAGTTCCTCGACAAGCCGTACGTCAGCGTCTCGGCGGACGTCGTCGTCGCCGAGGACGACGCCGCCGCCCGCGAACTCGCCACGGGATACGGCCTGTGGGTGCGCAGCATCCGCACCGCCGAGGGCGCCATCGAGTTCCCGACGCCGCGCGAAGCGCGCGCCCGAACGTGGACCGACGAGGACCGGGCCCTCGTGCGGGACCGCCTCGACACCCAGTTCGTGGGGTCGCCGGCCAGGGTGGCCGACCAGCTCGAACGACTCCAGGAGGCGACGGGCGCGGACGAACTGCTCATCACGACGATCACCCACGACCACACGGACCGGGTCCGCTCGTACGAACTGCTCGCTGAGGAGTGGCGCCGCCGGGGCCACTCCTTCCGTGCGAGCTGATGCCCGCAGGCACTCCACCGGCCGGAAGCAGCGACCGTTTCGGCGCGGCCCGTCTCGTCGCCACGCCGAAGCCGTGGGCGGCGGCGTGGCGCCGCCGCGCCCCGGCCGGCGGCCGGTGCGGGCCGGCTCCCTGCGGGCCGGTCCCGTGCCGGTCCACGGCGGAGCGGAGCCGGTGCCTGCGGCGGGCCCTGCCCCGCCGTGCCGACGACGACATGGACCGGCCGCAGGGACGATCCGGCTGTCATGCGGTGAACGCGGCATCGATGAGGGCTCTGATGTACGGGAGGTCATCGCCGGCCCCCGTCGGGTTCAGGGAGTACACCAGGCGGTGCCGGAGGTCGCGGGTGGCGAAGAAGCCGTTGTCCCAGCCGGGACGGGAACCGGTCTTGCCCCACACCTCCTCGCCGTCCGGAAGCTGGTAGCGCATCAGCCCGCCGATGCTGTAACAGGCCGTCGGGCCTGAGCAGTTCTTGTTGTCTCGGCCGTTCGCCGCGACCGGCACTTCGAACACCAGTTTCTGCTCGGCGGGTGGGAGCAGGCGGCCCCGGAACAGCGCGGTCGTGAACCGGTCCAGGTCGGCCGCGGTGGAGATCATGCCCCCCTCGGCCCACGGGTACGGGCTCTGCTCGGTCACGTCCTGCCCCTCGACGTACACCTCCGCGTGGGGGGAGGGGATCGTGGAGTCGTCGGCGGCGGGCAGGCTGGTGTGGCGCAGGCGCAGCGGCCGGATGATCCTGCGCTCCAGCTCGGTGGTGAAGGAGTGACCGGTGACCTTCTCCACGATCAGACCGAGGACGAAGGAGTTGAGCCCGTTGTACTGCTGCTCGAAACCGGGTTCGGGCGGCGTGCCGGTGGCTGCGGCGAACGATGCGCGCAGGAGGCCTTCGGGCGTCACAGATCTCAACTGCCATCCGGGTCCGTCGGCCGGGCCGGGCGTCGGGGCGGGCTTGGGCAGGCCGCTGGTGTGGTCGAGGAGGTGGTGCACGGTGACGCCGTCGTACGCCTCGGGCAGCACCCGGGGGACGTACCGCCGCGCCGGTGCGTCCAGGTCGATCCGGTGCTCGGCGATGAGCTGGAGCACCACCGTGTTGGTGAAGGCCTTGGTGACGCTGCCGGCCCGGAGGTACGCGTCGGCGGTGACGGGGCCGGCGGCCGTGCCCACGCCGTCCTGTCTGATCAACGCGCCTGCGACGATGTCGTCGGGCAGGTGGCCGAGGATGTCGTGGACGGTGGGCTGCGCGGACGCCGGGGCACCGGAAGCGGCAGGTGCGGCGGCTGCGGGCAGAACCGCACCTGCGCTGAGAGCGGAGGTGAGGAGGAGAGTGGTGACGGCAAGGCGTAGGTGCATCGAGGTACCTCCGGCGGTGCTCACGTGACTAGGGTGACTACGTCAACTCTCCTGGTCGACGGCGATGTTGCCCATCAGTGATCACCCTGACGACAACCCTGAACTGCCCCTGACCCACCGGCTCCACCGCCGCGGCGGACTCCCCCCGAGCCAAGACCCCGGCCCAGCGGATGAGAAGTAGCGGGACGGCGGCACAGCCGGCTCGCCCACCGCGCCTGCTGCTCGTACCGCACGGCCCCCGCCGCCCGGGCCCGGACCCCCATCGTTGACTGCGACTGCGACTGCGACTGCGACTGCGACTGCGACTGCGACTACGACGACAGGAGCACACCCGTGACAGCCGCGATGCCCTTCCTGCTCGAACGCCTGCATGCGGCCGGCCTGACCGATGTCGTCGCGGCAGAGCCGGCCGCCGGCGGCCTCGCCGCGACCGCGGGGATCGCGCGTCGCGGTGACGGCACGCCGGTGTTCGTCAAGGCGTTCGAGGAACCGCCGTCGGACGATGCGTTCGCCGCGGAGGCCGAAGGGCTCACCGTGCTGCGCGAGTCGGGCGGCGTCGTCACGCCCGAGATCGTCCTCGCGGACCGCGACCTGCTCGTCCTGTCCGTGCTGGAGACCCGGCCGGGCACCGGGGCCTTCTGGGAGCAGTTCGCGCATGCGCTCGCCCGCCTGCACACCACCACGCGGCACCCCCGGTTCGGGTGGCACCGGGACAACTGGCTGGGCCGTCGTCGGCAGGTCAACACCTGGGACGACGACGGGTTCGCGTTCTTCGCCCAGCACCGCCTGCTGCGCTGGCTCGGCGAACACCGCGTCCGCGAGGCGCTCGACGCCGCGGACCGGGCAGCCCTGGAGCGGCTGTGCGACCGGCTGCCCGAGCTGCTGCCGGTCAGGCCCGCGTGCCTGACACACGGCGACCTGTGGGCGCAGAACGTCATGGCCGCCCCTGACGGACGGCCCGCGCTGATCGACCCGGCCGTGTCGTACATGTGGGCCGAGGTCGACCTGGCCCACCTGTGGACGACGGCGCCGCCGCCCGAGGCACACGCGTTCTTCAGGCTGTACGCCGAACTGACCGGGCTCGACCGCGACTGGCGCGAACGCATGCCGATCCTCCAGCTGCGCCAGCACCTGGCCGTCATCGCCCAGTTCGAGCCCGACTGGGGCGCCGCCGATCTGGTGCGCGCCACCCTCGCCCCGTTCCGGCGGCGCCCCTGAGCGGAGCCGGGCGGACGCCGGACACGGGAACCGGCACCGGAGTCAGCCCCCGAGGGGCTTTTGGAGCCGGTCATCAGGCGCCAGGGTGCGCACGACGTCGAACTCGTTGCCCTCGGGGTCGGCCATGACCACCCAGGTCCGGCCGGGGCCCTGGCCCACGTCCGTCGTGGTGGCGCCGAGAGCGAGCAGTCTGGTCACTTCGTCCTCTGTGCTGCCGTCGATCGGGCTGACGTCGAGATGGAGCCGGTTCTTGGCGGTCTTGCCCTCGGGCACACGGATGAACACCAGGGTGGGCGGCATCTGGCGGGCCCGCACCTCCTCGACGGTCGGCACCCAGGAGCCGATCTCGACCTTGTCCTCCGCCCGGTCGATCACCTTGAAGTCCAGCACCTCGCACCAGAAGGCCGCGAGCCTCTCGGGATCGCCGCAGTCAACGGTCAGTTCGGTGAACCTGCTTGTCATGCTTCTCCCAGGTAGTAGGAACGACGCTCAGGGCAGGTCGCCCGCCCGGCGGATCCGAGATCTTTTCGGCCGGGAACCGCCCTCAGCCCCTGGCCCGGCACCGGCGCCCGTGCCCGGTCAGCGTGCCCGCTGGGCGTTCACCGGGGGACGCGCGTCACCGCGGTCCGCGTCCAGGCCCGCGAGCAGGCGCAGCCCGTTCTCGTCGGGGCTGCCGGGGGCCGCGGACAGCACCAGCAGCTCCATGCCCGACTTGTCCGGTAGCGGAAAGTTCTCCTGGTGCAGCTCCAGGCGGCCTACCAACGGGTGCCGGTAGGCCTTGCGGCCGTGTGTGCGGGCACGCACGTCCGCGCGAGCCCAGAGGCGGCGGAAGCGCTCGCTGCCCATCGCCAGCTCTCCGATGAGCGAGGCCAGGCGGGGGTCCTCGGGGAACTTCCCGGCGGCCAGACGCAGGTGTCCGACCGCGTCGAGGGTGCAGTTCTCCCAGTCCGCGTAGAGGCCGTGCTCGGCCTCCTCCAGAAAGAGGTGACGGGCCGTGTTCAGGCCCGGAATCGGCCGGCCGTAGAGGAGCTGGGCGAGACGGTTTCCGGCGAGCACGTCCAGGCGGTGGTCCATGATCAGCGCGGGAGCGCCGGCGACCAGGTCGAGGAGGCGCAGCAGTTCCGGCCGGACCCGCCCGCTCGGCGCCTTCGCGCGGCGGCGGCGCTGCCGCGCGAGCCGGTAGAGGTGCTCGTGCTCGGTCTCGTCGAGGCGCAGGACGCGGGCTAGCGCGTCGAGGACCTGTTCGGATGGCTGGGTCGCACGGCCCTGCTCCAGGCGTACGTAGTAATCGACGCTGACTCCGGACAGATGCGCCACCTCTTCGCGGCGCAGCCCTTCGACCCGGCGGCGGCTGTCGGTGGGGATGCCGACGGCCGCCGGGGCGACCCGGGAGCGCCGGGTCCGCAAGAAGCCCGCGAGATCGTCCATGCCCCCAGTATGGCCTCGCCGGTGCCCGTGAAGGTGGCCCTGCCGTTACCAGGAAGTCCCGTCCGACGGAGAAGGAGCCCCTGAACGCCGGGCGCCGGGACGCCCAGGATCTGAGGCACCCGATCCGAAGGAGTCCCCATGAAGACGCTGATCGTCTACGCCCACCCCGAGCCCGAGTCGCTCAACGGCTCGCTCAAGGACCTCGCGGTGTCCACCCTTGAGGCCGCGGGGCACGAGGTACGGGTGAGCGATCTGTACGCGATGAACTGGAAGGCGGTCGTGGACGCCGCGGACTACGGCCCCCACGCCTCGAGTCCGCTGAAGGTCGTCCGGGACTCGGGCCGGGCCTTCGAGGCGGGGACGCTCACCCCGGACGTCCTCGCCGAGCAGGAGAAGCTGCTGTGGGCCGACACGATCGTCTTCCAGTTCCCGCTGTGGTGGTACACCATGCCCGCGATCCTCAAAGGCTGGGTGGACCGCGTGTTCACCTACCGCTTCGCGTACGGCGTCGGCGAGCACAGCGACACCAAGTACGGCGAGCGCTTCGGCGAAGGCACCCTCGCGGGCAGGAAGGCCCTGCTGTCGGTGACCGTCGGCGGCCCGGAGCCGCATTACGCCGCTCGCGGGATCAACGGCCCCATCGACGATCTGCTGTTCCCGATCCAGCACGGCATCCTCTACTACCCCGGCATCGAGGTACTGCCGCCTTTCGTGCTGTACGGGACCGATCGGATGACCGGCGAGGACTACCAGGACGCCGCCAAGGCCTGGGAGCAACGTCTGCTCACCCTGGAGTCGACCGAGCCGATCGCGTTCCGGCGGCAGAACTTCGGCGACTACGACATTCCCTCCCTGCACCTGAAGGAGGGACTGGAGCCGGCCGGCCGCACGGGTTTCGGGCTGCACGTCCGCAGCTGACCGCCCGCGGTGGACAGAGCGAGCGGGGCGCGAACACCCGGGCGGCAGAGCAAGGATGCGACACCGATCACGGTGCGGGACCGGCGGCCTGCCTCTTCCGCGTCCCTGGGCGCCGGGTGCCGACCGCGCGGGCGCCGCATCGACGCCATGGCCGGCGCCGGCCCCCAGCGCGGTACGGACTTCCGCGCCTGCCGTCCCGCCGCCTGCTGAACCGCCGCCCCAGGCCGACCGGTACCGGCTACGAGCCCCCCCCCGGCCGCCCGCGGCGACCCGCCCCCCGCCGGATGAGGCGGCGGGGGGCGGCCCGCGCAGGCCCGGTTCGTGTGGCGAGCCCGGCCCCCCGCGAGTCCGGCATGAGCCGAACGAGAGGCCCTAACCGCAGGGGATCACGTAGCGGACGGGGCTCCAGTCGCCGTGCGCGTCCGAGCTGTACGCGCGCGGCGTCTTGTAGATCATGGTGCCGTTGGGGTTGTACATCCGGGCCCGGCGGCTCTCCAGGTCGCGGGTCTGGTCGTTGACCCAGGAACCGCCCTTGCCCCAGGTGGACACGTAGTACTTCGTGTTGCACTGGCGCATCTTGATGATGCTCCCGCTGAAGTTGTCCCGCTGGTAGGCACAGAAGTTCCCGGACACCCCGGCGACGTCCAGACACGGGTCGGCGACGGCGCGCATCCCGTTGCCCGAGGCGAAGTCGCGCGGGTGGGCTTCGCCCGGCAGGGCCACGAGGATCTCGCCCTTGCCCTTGAGGTCGATCTTGTTGAGCGCGACCTGGGTCCCGCCCGTCCTCTTCAGGTAGCGGTCCACGTCCGCCTGCAGCGCCGTGGTCTGCGCACTGGTCAGGTGCGCGGACTCGGCCTGCTGGGCGAAGCGCGAGTCCGCCGACGCCCCCGGTCCTGCCTCGGCGGTGCCCACGCCCGCGACGAGCATGAGCAGCCCCCCTGCCGCCGCGACGGCCACACGGCCCTTCGTGACTGCCATGTGTTTCCCCCTGTCTCTTCGCGGTTCTCCGCTGAAGCCGCCGCCCTTCGCGGCGCCCTCAGAAGGTTCCCATCGACGGTAAGTCACCGCCTCCCTCCGGGAGTTGAGCCGTGGTAAACCTTCGCGGTAAGCGCCACGGATGACGGCGGTTTCGGCCAGAGCGCCGCAGAGGAGCTGGTGCGCGTCGGTGACGTGCTCGAACGGGAACGTCTCCGGTGTCGTTCAGCGGCCGATGCCGTCCAGTTCGGCGACATCCTCGTCGGAGAGTGAGAGACCGGCGCCTGCGATGTTCTCGCGCAGGTGAGCGGTGGACGAAGTACCGGGGATGAGCAGGATGTTCGGCGAGCGCCGCACCAGCCAGGCCAGCGCGATCGACATGGGCGTCGCCCCCAGTCGGTTCGCGACCTGTGAGAGGGCCTCGGACTGCAGCGGCGTGAAGCCTCCCAGGGGGAAGAACGGCACGTAGGCGATGCCGTCGGCGGCGAGCTGATCTATGAGGTCGTCGTCGTGGCGGTGGGCGAGGTTGTACATGTTCTGCACGCACACGATCGGGGCGATGCTGCGCGCCTCGGCGACCTGCTCCCCGGTGACGTTGCTGACGCCGAGGTGGCGGATCAGCCCCTCTTGCCGGAGGCCGACAAGCGTCTCGAATGCTTCGGCGATCGAGCCGGGCCGGGGGCCCTGTGCGTCGCCCATGCGCATGTTGACCAGGTCGAGGCTCTCGACCCCGAGGGATTCGAGGTTTTCATGGATCTGCCTGCGCAGGTCTTCGGGGCGCCGGGCCGTGGGCCAGCCGCCCTGCGCGTCGCGGGTCGCGCCCACCTTGGTGGCGATGAACAGCGGATCCGGGTAGGGGTGCAGCGCTTCACGGATCAGCTCATTCGTGATGCGCGGTCCGTAGGCGTCGCTCGTGTCGATGTGGGTGATCCCGAGGCCGACTGCCTCGCGCAGCACGGCCAGGGCGCCGTCGTGATCGGCGGGCGGCCCCATGACCCACGGGCCGGCGAGCTGCATCGCGCCGTAGCCGAACCGGGTGACGGACGAGTCACCCAGCGTCCAGGTTCCGCCGGGAAGAGGTGCGGAGGGCGTGTTCATCGTGGTGCCTTTCACTTCGTGCAAGGGGTGGTGTCTCCGACCCCCTTGCACCAGTGTTGGAGAGGAACTTCCTGCCGGGAAGTAGGCACTTTGAAGTGCGTAACACACCAGAAGGTGAGAGGCGAGATCAGTGGCGACGACGAAGGCCGACAAGAAGGCGCAGGCCAAGGCGGAGTACAACGCGTTCCTGGCGGTGTGCCCCAGCCGTCAGCTCCTCGACCGGATCTCGGACAAGTGGGTCGTCCTGATCCTGTGTGCGCTGGGCGGTGACACACCCGAACACTCCGGTGCATCGCACACCCCGAAGGCGATGCGCTACTCGGAGCTGGCCCGGCTGCTGGCCGGCGTCAGCCAGAAGATGCTGACCCAGACCCTACGGGCTCTCGAACGCGACGGCTTGCTCATCCGCACCGCGACACCCACGGTCCCTGTCACCGTCACCTACGAGCTGACCGACCTCGGCCTCTCCCTCCACCACCTGACACGCGGGCTCAGGCAGTGGGCCCAGACCCACATGGAACAAGTCCTGGCCCACCGCGAGGACCATGACGCACGGGCTTCCTAGGTGCTGTCGTCTCATTCCCGTCTGTCCCGCCCGCCCCGCGTAGCCGTCCGGACGCGGTCAGGGGTGCATCACGGTGGGGCGGGAGGGCCTTTCGCCGCTCGGTGGAGATGTCGCAGTCCACACCGGACCGAAAGGGCCCTCTTCTGTTGAGGGTCCCCCGGCCGAGACCAGGCTCACCCGTTCACGGCCTCCCCGGACAGCACAACTAGCCTTTGTCGACAGCGAGTTCACCGTTAAGGATCACCATGCGGAGGTCTCGTACGTTTCGGATGTCCGTGGTGGGATCGGCGTTCAGTACGAGCAGGTCGGCGCGCTTGCCGGGGGCCACCGTGCCGAGGTCGGGGCGTGCACACTGCCGTGAGGCACCACTGGTGCCTGCGGCCAGCACCTGGGTGGGTGTCATCCCGGCCGCCACCATGAGTTCGGCCTCTTCCAGAGTGTTGGCTCCGAACAGGCCCCGGCCGCTGAAGGTGTCGCTGCCCAGCGCGATGTGCACGCCGGCCTCGGCGACCTTCCGGAGATTGCCACGGGCGTCCGGGTGGGCGTCGTCGATCCAGAGCGTGGGTGTGTAGGTGATGCCGTGTTCGAGCATCAGGTCGATGAGTGAGCGGTCGGTGAGGGGTTCGACGGTGACCCCGTGCTCCAGGCCGTCCGCCCCGGCCTCGATCGCCTCGCGTGCCGCGGCTTGCTGGGTGGTGTGGACGGTGACCCGAAGACCTCGTTCGTGCCCGGCCTCGATACCCGCCCGAAGGAGGTCGAGGGGAAGCCGTTCCAAGGCGACACCATCCGGAAAGACAGGGTTGCGCCAGAGGTACGCCGGCCCGCCCGAGTGCGCGCACGCCCCCTCCGACAGGAGTTTGATCGCGTCCACCTTGCGGTCAGCCAGGTGGTGCACCAGGTCGCGGATCTCCTGCACACTGCCGACCTCTCCCGTGAAGCGCTCGCGCGCCCACGGGTTGTCGCTGAAGACCGTGGCGGCGGGGTGCCCGCCGCGTCCGGTGATGCCGCAACCGGTGGCCAGCAGTCGCGGACCCCGCAGCGCGCCCGCGGCGATTCCGGCCCGTGCGGCCAGGATTCCGTCCGTCGGATCGCCCACCGACTTGATCGTGGTGATCCCGTGGTCGAGGAACAGCCCGAGCCGTCCGGGAAGCTCGTTCTCCTCGAAGGCCCGCATCGAATCGGGACCGGAGACCGCGCGCACGTCGTAGAAGTGGATGTGCGTGTCGATCAGTCCCGGCATGACCCATCCTCCGGCCGCATCCACCTCCTGTCCGCCCCTGAGCGGCTCGGCCGACACGGAAGCGATCCGTGTGCCGTCGACGGCCACGTCATACAGGCCGGTGAGCGCCTGGCGGCCGTCGAAGACACGTGCGCGACTGATCACGAGGTCGTGGGTCGCAGGGCCGCGGGCCTCGGCGCTCGCCGTCGCTTCGTCTTTCTGGTTCATCGCTCTCATTCCTGGCACGTTCTGAGCAGGTGTTCGGGTTCGGGTGTGTGCGGATGGACGGTGCGGCCGCTGCCGCCGGGAGCCGGGAGCCGGGAGGTCCTGGAGTGCCGCGCTCCGGAACAAACTGCAACTGGTTGAGTTACAGTTTAGGTATGCGTAAGCGCGCAGGACGTGGGGGTGTCACCGCCGGTCAGCGGTCCTGCGCTTCGTTCTCGCAGGTCAGTATCTGCTGCAGCAGGGCGGCGATCGTCGTCCGGCCGAGCCGCTCCTCCAGAGCCCGTTCCGCGTTCTGGAACTCGGCGTCCAGCAGATCGCCGATGTTGCGGCCGACCACGCACGCCCCGCTGGGCGGATGGGGGTGCCTGGAGAAGATCTGCTCCCCCTCCACGGCGGCGTACGCGTCGTAGAGCGTGATGTCCCGCGGGGTGCGGGCCAGGGTCCAGCCGCCTCCCCGCCCCTCGGTGGACCGCACCAGGTGAGCGTCTCGCAGGCGGCCGAGGATGCGCCGCACGAGAACCGGATTGCTTTCGAGGCTGTCCGCGATCTCCGCGGAGGTCAACGAGCCTCCCCGCCGGTGCGCCAGCATCGCAAGCGCGTGAATCGCGACCGCGCTCCTGCTGCTGAGCCCCGCCATCTCCGACTCCTGTCACCGCCGAAAAACTGCCACCAATCTAGTTGCAGCTGATTCGATGGTCAACCGAGTCGTCCGGGGCCCTCGGATCCCGGCAGGCCGGATGCACCCTGGTCGGCTCATCGCCTTCGTAGGCCCGGCGCCGGAGGAGCAGGTCTCCGCCCCGGACCGCCTGACGCCTGCCGAGCGCGAATGCTCCCGGTGGTGCGGTGGTTCGTAGTGACGCTGCGTCAGTTCCCCGACGGCCCGGTGCCGTTCTTCCTCCGTGCACGCCCGAGAGACTCTGCATCCCGGCCCCCACTCGGACGACGACTCTGCGAAGATCTGCTTGAAGGCGGCCACCGATCACCGGGGCCGACCGACGAGAGGACATCCTCATGACGAGCAAGCCCACTGTGGCGGTCTTGGGCGCCGGCGGCATCGGCGGCCTGCTGGCCGCCCTGCTGTCCCGCTCCGGCCACCGTGTCATCTGCCTGGCCCGCGAAGCCACGGCGCACACCCTGCGCAGCAGCGGGATCGAGGTCCGCAGCCGCCAGTTCGGCGGCTTCACGGCCGCCGTGGAGGCGGCCACCGAACTGTGCGAGCCGGTTGACGCGTGCCTGATCACCGTCAAGCACACGTCGTTGGACGCCGCGCTCACCCGCGTCCCGCCCGAGGTCCTCGGCGACGCCCTCGTCGTCCCTCTCTTGAACGGCGTCGAACACCCCGCGATCCTGCGCGCTCGCTACCGGCCCGACCGCGTGGCCCCCGGAGTGATCCGTGTGGAGTCCACCTACCACCGGCCCGGCGGCACCGGGCCCGTCGTGATCGAGCACGGCAGCCCGTTCGTCGAGATCGACCTGACCGCCGAGGCTGTCCCCCGCCCCCGCGTCGAAGCCCTGGCCGCGAGCCTGTCCGACGCGGGGACGACGGCCCGCGCGGTGGAGGACGAGACCGGGGCCCTGTGGGCGAAAATGGCCTTCCTCGCACCCATGGCCCTGCTCACCACCCGGTACGGGCTCCCCCTCGGGGAGGCCCGTACCCGCCACCGCGATGAGCTGGAGAGCCTGGTCGCTGAGACCGCTGCGGTGAGCCGCGCCTGCGGTGCCCCCGCCGACATCACCCAGACCCTGGCGCGGTACGACGCCTTCCCGCCCGCCACGAAGTCCTCCATGCAGCGCGACGCGGAGGCGGGCCGGCCACTGGAACTCGACGCCATCGGCGGGGCGTTGCTGCGCGCCGCCGGCCGCCACGGCGTGCCGGTGCCGGTGACATCCCGCTTGGTACGGGAGGTAGGCGCCGCTGCCGGCGACCAGGCCGTGCCGGAGATCCCGCGCGCGTAGCCGCCGCCGGCCCGACGGTGCCTTTGGGAGATGTGGTGCCGGTGTCGTGAACCGAGGACTGTCCGGGGGTTCTTCGGGCAGCGGATGAGCTGACATGGAAGACCCGGCCCGGGTCCTGCCCCTCACGTGAGGAGAGATGTATGAAGTCGTGGCGCAAGCGAATGACCTTCGGACTTGCTGCCGTTGCCGCCGTGGTCGCGATCCCGCTGACGGCTGGTTCCGCCTCCGCCGCCAGCTGGCACGACATCGCCGGCGGACCTGAGATGTACCCCGACATGGCCGCGTGCCAGGCGGACATCCCCGAGGCGAAGAAGCACTACCAGGACGCCACCTGCGTCGACAACAACGGGCGTATCTCCCTCTGGGCGCTCTACTGATGCCGTAACCGCCCGCCCGCACCGGGCTGCCGCCTCCCGCAGGCACCGCGGGCTCATCGCGAGCCCGTGACCTCGGTCTTCAGGAGCTGCCGGCAGCGGGCGTGACACGGCGGCCTCCGCGCCTGGCGCGGAGGCCGCCGACAACTTCACCGAGCACCGGCCTGCCGCGCGGCGGACCCGGGGGCTCGCCGGTCACCGCCCCGGGCACCGTGAGCCTGGTGGGCCGTGTCCGTGTGCCGCAGGCCCGGGTGATGCCGCTGGGCCCGCCGCGGGGTGGAAACGCGGGGCGGCTGCGTCGGCAGCTCCGGGACGTGAGCCGAGTGCGCACAGGCTGCCGCCGACTCGCTGCTCATCGCCCGGCGGGGGAACCGTCCACCGGTCCGGCGCGGACTCAGGGTGCGGGCGAATCCACCGTGGCGTCCGGCCGGGACGCGGGAGTGCGCCCGTCACGCGGTGGCTTCCCCGGCTCGCCCGACCGCAGAGCCAGGCGCGGCAGGAAGTAGCCGACAAGTGGTCCGATGCCGACGGCGTACACCGCCGTGCCGATTCCGACGGTGCCACCGAGCAGCCACCCGCCCACCAGGACCGAGGCCTCCACGAGGGTACGGGCGACGCGGACGGAGAGACCCAGCCGCGCCAGCCCCGTCATCAGCCCGTCGCGGGGGCCCGGCCCCCAGCCGGCCCCGACGTACAGCCCGGTGGCCACCGCCGTGCCGACGAGACCGCCGGCGAGGAGGAGCAGCCGGTACGGCCAAGGCTGCGGCGCGGGCAGTACCCGCAGGGCCTGGTCGAGAACGGGGCCGACGAGGACCGCGTTCGCGAGCGTACCGATGCCGGGCCGCTGCCGCAGGGGGAGCCAGAGGAGGAACACGCCGGCCGACACCAGGACGACGACCGCCCCGAGGGTCAGCCCGGTGGTACGGGCGAGGCCCTGGGTGAGCACCGTCCACGGGTCCGTTCCCAGACCCGCCCGGACGAGCAGGGCCGTACTGAACCCGTAGAGAGCCAGTCCCCCCAGCAGCCGGGTGGCGCGCTGTGCGACCCGGTCCCCGGCCCACCTCACGAGGCACCGGCCAGCAGCACGGCGGCGGCGTCCGCGGCGTCGGCCACCGCCCGCGCGGCGGCCTGCGGCCCCTCGACGACCACGCGCCCGGCCACGCCGTCGATGAGCAACAGCAACTGGGAGGCTTGGAGTTCGGGCACTGCCGTCCCGGCCTGCGCGCACAGGGTGGTGAGCAGTTCCCGCAGCCACCGCTTCTCCTCCCGGACCGCCCGGCGTACGGGGTCCTCGGGATCGACCACCTCGGCCGCGGCGTTGAGGAAGGCGCAGCCCCGCCCGCCCTTCCTCTCGTACCGGTGAGCCAGCCACGCGAACACCGCCAGCGGCCGGTCACCGGGATCGCTCACGCCGGCCAGCCACTCGTCCAGTTCCGCGGCTGCCTCGCCGTGCCGGTGCCGCAGTGCCGTGGCGGCCAGTTCGCTCTTGCCGGAGAAGTGGGCGTACAGCGTCGGTTTCGACACACCTGCCTCTTGCGCGACGGCATCCACACCGGTGGCCCCGAAGCCCCGGTTGTAGAAGACGTCCTCCGCGCTCTCGATGAGCTGGTTCCTGGCACTCCTTCGAGGACTCATGAAACTTAACTTACCAGTAAGGCAAGTTTCAGTCGACGCCCCGGAGAGGGAGGGCGGAAGGACGAACGCCTTGAGGGCGGGCGGGTCGCTTCCGGGATCCCCGCGAAGCAATTACTTGGCTAGCCACATAATCGGTGCTACTTTCACGTGGCTGGCCACATGAATCGTCCGGTGCGGCATCCCACTTCGAGGAGAGCAGTCATGAAGGCCATCGTTTTCGACACGTTCGGCGGCACCGAGGTCCTGCACGAGACGGAGATCGACATCCCTCGGCCCGGGCCCGGCCAGGTCCGTGTGCGCGTCCGGGCTGTCGGCGTCAACCCGGTGGACGGCAAGATCCGCTCCGGCACCATGGAGGCCGTCTTCCCCACCACGCTGCCCGCCGTGCCGGGCGGGGAGATCGCCGGTGTGGTCGACGCCGTCGGCGAGGACGTCGACCACCTCAAGGTGGGGGACGAGGTCCTGGGGTGGTCCGACACCGGCTCCTACGCCCAGTACGCCCTGGCCTCCGCGGCCGTCCTGGCGCCCAAGCCGGCCGGCCTGGACTGGATACACGCAGCCGCCCTGCCCGTGGCGAGCGACGGCGCCGAACGCGTCCTGGACCTGCTCGGCGTCACCTCCGATGAGACGCTGCTGATCCACGGCGCCTCCGGCGCGCTGGGCACCATCGCCGTCCAACTGGCCGTCGCCCGCGGCGCTCGCGTCATCGGCACGGCCGGACCGGCCAACCAGGAGTACGTCACCTCCCTCGGCGCGACCGCACTGGTCTACGGCGACAACCTGGTCGAGCGGGTCCGCGCGCTCGCCCCCGAAGGGGTGGACGCCGTCTTCGACGCCGCGGGCAAGGGCGCACTGGAGGACTCCATCACTCTGCGCGGCGGCACGGACCGGATCGTCACCACCGCCGACTTCCGCGCCGCCGAACTCGGCGTCGTCTTCGCCGAGGGCCCCCAGCGCCGCTCCGCCGCCCGCCTCGCCGAGCTGGCCCGGCAGGCCGCCGACGGCACACTGGTCACCACGATCAGCGCCGTCTACCCGCTCGCCGAAGCGGCCAGAGCGCAGCAGGCCGGCGACGCCGGCCACAATCGCGGCAAGATCGTCCTCACCGTCGACCGGTCCAGCAGCCCACTCGCTGTGTGACGAGGGAGCAACCATGTCAGACCCCACCTCACCGGAGCTTCCGAACACGGCGGAAGCGGGGCCGTTGAGCTACGCCGTCTTCCAGCTCGCCCGCACCCACCGCGCCCGTGCCGCCGCCATGCTGCGCGCCATGAACCTGCACCCGGGGCAGGAACTGCTGCTCATGCAGCTCTTCGACCGCGACGGCCGGACCCAGGCGGAACTGCTGGAGCGAGCCGGTCTCGACCACTCCACCGTTTCCAAGTCCCTGCGCCGTATGCAGGAGGCCGGGCTGCTCACCCGGGAGCCGGCCGCCCACGACCGGCGGGTCATGGTGGTCCACCTCACCGACGCCGGGCGTGCTCTCCAGGAGCCCATCGCCGACATGTGGCGCACCCTGGAACAGGCTTCCGTGCGCGACCTGACCCCGGATCAGATCGAGGCATTCACCACCTGTGCGCGCATCATCGAGAAGTCGGTCAGGGACCACAGCCGACAGCCGCCTGGCGAGTGAGCGGGACGCGGAGCCCGCCGACGTGCCGGCACCGTCCGTGTCCGGTGTGGAGCGAGGGCCTGCCCGAGGGCGGCCCTCGCTCCACACCGGCCCAGGAGTCCATGCTTCAGCTCCGCCGTTGATCGGCGTATCAGCGCGGCGGGGGCGCACGGACACGCCCCTGCTCACCGCCACGCCAGGCGGCCGGCAGGACCCGGTCGCCGGTGTCCGCCGCGGCGTCGCCGGTCTCCGGCTCGTCGTCCCCGGCGAGTCTCCGGCGGGGAGAAGGAGGAACGTCGTTGCGGACGACAGGGTGGGCGCCGAGTCGTGGCGGCCACGGGCAACTGACGGTACGCCACGACCCGGTGTGCTGTGCGCGCTGATGGAAGGCGCCCCTCGCGTGCAGCGGAACGAGCCCGGCGCGGCGCCGGGGCGAGGACGGACAGCATGGTTGCTCGTGCGCCTCACGGTCGAAGGCCGGCGGCTGCCGCCGGCCGGTCCGCGCCGCATCGGGTCGGCCTGTCGGCCGGCCCGTACCGGATCACCGCGCGGACGCCGCGCTTGTGCGGATGATCGCCCCGGCCCGTCACCCGGAACGACCGTGCCCCCCCTGCCTGACGGCAGGGCCTAGTCGTGGAAGGCCGTGGTGGACTCGAGGGGAGCCCGCTCGGTCCTCACCTGATTCACCGGCGCCGCCTCGTCGGCGTAGCCGAAGGAGATGCCGACGAGCAGCTTCCCCCCGGTGACGCGGAGTTCGGTGCGGACGGTGTCGGCGTAGAAGCTCAACAGCCCCTGCGGGCAACTGTCCACCCCGTACGCGGTCATCGCCAGGAGCAGCGTCTGCAGGTAGGCGCCGGCATCCGCGGCCAGCCGGGCCTCTCCGTCACCGTGGACGAAGAGGAAGGCCGCGTGGGGCGCGCCGTAGAAGCCCAGGCTCTGCGAGTCGTAGGCCGCACGTGCCGTGTGATCGTCGGGACCGATGCCCAGCGCCCCGTACAGTTCGGCACCGAACGCCGCCCGGCGTGTCTGGTGCACCTGCGCGTACATCTTCTCGGAATACGGGAAGTCCACCGAGGTGCGCCCTTCGGCGTGGGCGGTCTGCAGGGCACCGGCCAGGCGCTGGCGTGCCGCGCCGCTCACCACCTCCACCCGCCACGGTTGGGCGTTGGAGTTGGACGGCGCGGTGCCGGCCAGCGAGAAGATCCTGCGCATCGTGTCCTCGGGCACGGGCTCCGGACGGAACGCGCGGGTCGCGTGACGGCCGCGTATCAGCTTCTCCGCGCAGCCGCTCAGCTCAGTGGGGACGGTCCTGCTCATGGGACTCCTTGATGACCTTGATGGTGAAAGAGACTCATGTAAACGGCGACGTTTACATGAGGGGTCACCTTAGCGCAGCACGTCGACCTAAGTAAACGAGTGCGTATGCTTCCTTCATGGACACGACCGCGAGTACGACGGCCCCGGCACCCGGGCGGCGAGGGCGCGGCGGGCGGGAGCGCATTCTGGCTGCCGCCGCCCGGCTGTTCGCGACCCAGGGCATCGGCGCGACCGGCATGGAACAGGTTGCCGAGGAAGCGCCGGTGTCCAAGCGGACGCTCTACGCACACTTCCGCACCAAGAACGATCTGGTCATCGCCCACTTGCAGGGCCTCGCCCTGTCGGGGGCCACCCTGGAAGGCGTGCTGACCCGCGAGGACATCCCTCCGCGTGAGCGGATCCGCAGGCTGTTCGAGCTGCCGGCGGCGGACGCTGCCCCGGTGCGCGGGTGTCCGTTCATCGATGCCGCGGCGGAGTTCCCCGATCCGGAGAGCGCGGTGCACTCCTACGCCCGGGAGCAGAAGCTGCGCATGGTGCAACTGATCGTCGCGGTGGTGACGGAGCTGGGCTGCCGCGAACCCCTCCCGCTCGCCGAGCAACTGGCCATCCTCGCGGACGGGGCGGCCAGCCGTGCCATGGTGCTGGACGAAGCGGACTACGGCCGGCACGCCTGGGCGGCGGCGGAAGTCCTCCTCAGCCAGGCTTTGCAGGAGAAGAAGGGAAAGGGCTGACGAGGAAGGCGTCGGGGAAGGCCCGGCCGGAAGGCTGGGGGCGCGCCGACGGCCTGAACGGAACGGCCCAGGGGGCTTCCGTTCGGATCAGCCGCTCCTCGGTGCGCGTGTGTCGTTGACCGACGCGCAGTGAGCGCGGACCGAGCCGTTGCTCCCGGCCCGGGCGCCGAAGCGGGGTGGCCGGTGACGGGCCACCCTGAGGTGATCGGGACGCTCGCGTCCAACGACTCCGGGGCGGCCCTGCGGTGGCCTTCGGTCCGGACGGCAAGACCCTTGCCGCCGCCGGCGAAGGCGCCGTCCGGCTCTGGACGTCGCCGCCCACCACGCCACCGTCACGCTCGCCACCGGCAACTTCGCATCGGTCGCTCTCGGCCCTGACGGCACAGCCGTAGCCGGGGGAGCGGCACAACGGCTGCCGGCTGTGGAAACTCCCGTGACGGCTTCAGGGGCACCCGTGGCGGGCTCTGGGCGGACGGTACTCATCAGCTCCTTGCGGAATGATCAGGAGGTGACGTCCCGCGGTTCGAGGGGGGCCCCTGCCGGTCATGGGGCCGGAGGCCGTCCATCAGGAGGTCGAGCAGGCGGCCGGCCCTGGCCTTGTGTCCAGCCGGCGGGAACACGGTGAAGATGCCGATGAGCGAGGCGGCGACGTCATCCGCGGTCACGTCGGAGCGGAGTTCCCCTGTCGCGCGGCCCGCGTCGAGGATCGTGTCGATGGCCGTCAGCAGCTCGGTCCGGGTCCGTGCATGCGTGATCTCACCGGATTCGATCATCGCGAGCAGCGTGTCGAGCATGCCGTTCTTGGTGGCGATCCAGTCCCCGAACAAGTCCATCCAGCGTCGCATCGCCGCAGGCGGGGGCAGTTTGCCGAGGAGTTCGCGGGCGCCGGTCGTCAGGCGCACGACCTGGTCCTGGTAGACCGCGTCGACGAGCGACTCGCGGGTCGGGAAGTGCCGGTAGAGAGTGGCGATGCCGACCCCTGCCTCGCGGGCGATCACGCGCATCGATGGCTCGGCGTCGGCCGCCATGAAGACGCGAGTGGCCACCGCGAGCAGGTGGTCGCGGTTGCGCACCGCGTCCGCCCGTGGCGCGCGGACTTCTTCCCCACCAGAAACGGAACGCGCTCCGTTTGTGCTACGGTCGTTCATGTAAACGGAGCATAGTCCGTTTCCTCGTACGGCAAGGAGAGGGGAGCCCCCGTGCAGACCCGGAGCAGGCAACCGAGCGCAGGCGGCAGCAGGGCGGTCCAGCTCGATTCGTTCGGCGGCCCAGAGGTACTGGATGTCCGCGAGATCCCCGCGCCGCAGGCCGGCCCGGGGCAGGTCCGTGTGCGGGTCACGGCGGCCGGCCTGAACCCGATGGACTGGATCATGACCGCCGATGCGGACACCGCCGCCAGGTTCGGCCTGGCCCTGCCTGTCGGGTTCGGGACCGACTACGCGGGAGTGGTCGACCAGGTCGGTGACGGGGTGAGCGGTTTCGCGCCAGGCGACCGGGTGTTCGGGGGAGCCCTCTCCCGCGCGGTCGCCGACTTCGTGGTGGTCGACCCGGCCGCGGGGATCGCGGCGAACGAGGCCCACCACACACCCGACGGCGTAGACGACCGCACCGCGGCCACCCTCACGATCGCCGGTCGCACGGCATCCGCCGCCCTCGCCGTGATCGCCCCCGGCCCGGACGACACCGTGCTGATCGGCGGCGCCGGGGGCGGGGTCGGGGTGTTCGCCGTCCAGCTGGCGCGGATCGCGGGAGCACGCGTCATCGGGACGGGATCGGCGACATCGGCCGGCCACCTGCGCGGCCTCGGAGCCATACCGGTCGCCTACGGCGACGGCCTGGGCGACCGGGTCCGCGCCCTCGCTCCCGGCGGTATCACCGCCGCCCTCGACCTGTACGGGACCGAGACGGTGCACGTCGCGAGGGAACTCGGCGTCCCGGACAGCCGCATCTGCACCATCGCCGCGCAGGTCGAGGGCGTGGCAGCGGGCAACGGCGCGGATGCGGCCCCCGGAGCCCTGGAAGAGATCGCCCGCCTGGTCGCCGCGGGCCGGCTGCGGGTGCCTCTCGCGGGGAGCTTCCCGATCGAGCAGATCCGCCGTGCGGCCGGGCTTCAGGCCGGCCGGCACGTGCGGGGCAAGGTCGTCATCGACCTCCAGGCCGAGTAGGGCCAGGGCCCCGCGACGATGAACGTGCTCCGGCTACCGCCGCGGCGTCCCGTCCTCGATCCCGGCCACAGCACGCGCCGCGCGGCGACCCCGGAGGCCGCGGGGTGCTCCGTACCGGTCACGCACGGGACGCGAGGTACCGCAGGCCGTTCCCTGTGCCGAGCCGCTTCCGGCGGACCGCCTCGACCACCGGACAGGGGCAGGTGCCGGGGAAGAGCCGCGGTGGTGGTGCGTCGGTGGTGGTGCGTCGGTGTCGACGAGTTCGAGGACCACGGCGGCGGTGCCTCGCGCGTCCTGGGGCGCGCGGGCGGACGCGCCGGTGCGCGGCGCTGACGGGTTCGCAGGCCGGGAGCGGCTCGGTGTGCGCTGCGGAGGCCCCCGACCAGTCGCTGCCGTAGGGGCCGGGTTCGACCAGGGTCACGTGGATCCCGAACGCCGGATGTCACTGAGCGGCTTCGGCCGGCGAGTTGAGCAGCACCTCGGACAGCCTCGCGGGGGGATGCTCCAGGAGCCCCGCGAGCGACGATGAGTTCTGCGGCTTCCGGCGGTCGTACTGGCGGACCCGTTACCGAGGAGGGCTTCATGCGCAGCGTGACCTATTCGATGAGCGTCTCACTCGACGGCTACATCGTCGGGCCGGACGGCGACTTCAACTGGTCGGCGCCCGACGAGGGGGTGTTCCGCTTCTGGATCGACGAGATCCGAGAAGTCGGCGTCCACCTGTTGGGACGACGGCTGTACGAGACGATGCTGTACTGGGAGACCGCAGATCAGGATCCATCGCTCGACGACTCCATGCTCGAGTGGGCCGCGCTCTGGAAGCCGCTGCCGAAGGTGGTGTTCTCCACCACGCTGTCCGCGGTGCGGGGCTGTGCCCGGCTGGCTTCCGGCGCTCTGGCGGAGGAGATCGAGCGATTGCGGGCCGAGCCGGGGGAGGGCGACATCGCGATCGGCGGCGCGACCCTCGCCGCCGAGGCGGCCGCATCGGGTCTGATCGACGAGTACCGGGTCATGGTCTACCCGGTGCTGGTCGGCGGTGGCATTCCGTTCTTCCCCCGGCACGAGCGCCGGGTGGATCTCGAACTCGTCGAGACCCGAACCTTCAGCTCAGGAGTCGTCTACCTCCGCCACCGCGTGGCGCGCTAGCTGCCCCTCTCCCGCGATTGATCGGCGGCGGGAGGCGCCGACTCGGGGAGGCTGGGCAGGAGCAGGCAGAGCGGGACGGCGGCGGCGGTGAGGGCCACGGACCACCAGAACGCGTGATCGAAGCCCGCAGCCAAGGAACCGGGAGTGCGGGCGCCACCGGTGTTCCGCTGGAGGACGACGAGGAGGGCGGCGACGCCCACCGCGCCGCCGAGCTGCTGGGCGACGCGGGTGATCATGCTGGCGTCGGGAATCTTCCGGTGCTCCAGCCCGACGAAGGCGGCGCCCATGGGAGCGATCATGGCGGCGCCCAGGGCGACACCGCGGATGAACAGCGCGGCCATGAGCAGGACTTCGCTGGTGTCGGCGGTGACGAAGGCGAACGGCACGGTGGATACGGCGACGGAGGCGAAGGCCGCGAGGGCCACCGCCCGCGGGCCGACGCGGTCCATGTACCTGCCCGCCAGGCCGCGGGCGACGAGGGCGCCGATTCCTTGGGGGATGAGCAGCAGGCCGGCGTCGAGCGGGGTGGCGCCGCGGACCTGCTGGAAGTACAGGGGGAGCAGCATCATCGACCCGAACAGGGAGATGCCGCCGAGGAAGAGCAGGGTGGACGACGAGGCCACCGAGCGGTGCCGGAACATGCGCACGTCGACCAACGGGGCGGTGGCGCGGGTCAGCGCCCAGGAGGCGAAGCCCGCGACCAGAGCGAGTCCGGCGAGCAGCGGAACGAGTGCCTGGGCACGGGCGAAGCCCGTGCTGCCGTCGACCTGTGAGAGGCCGCAGAGCAGGGCCGCGGACCCCGGGCAGAGCAGGAGCAGGCCGACGGCGTCCAGGCGGACGCGGGGGCGGCCGGGCGCGGGTCGGTCCTCGGGCAGGTCGCGCCGGGCCAGCCACATGCCGGCCAGGCAGAAGGGGATGTTGATGAGGAACAGCCAGCGCCAGTCGGCCGTATGCAGGATGAGACCGCCCAGGACCGGGCCGAGGATCGGGCCGAGCGCGGTGGGCACGGTGATGACGGCCATGACCTTGCCGATGTCGCGGCCCTTGGCGGCCTGCATGAGCAGGGTGTACATCAGCGGCATCATGATGCCGCCGGCGAGGCCCTGGGCGACCCGGAAGACGATGAGGCTCGCAACGCTCCAGGCCAGGGCGCTCAGGATCGAGCCGGCCAGGAACGCGCCCAGAGCGAGGACCCACAGGCGCCGGCCGCCGAGCCGGGACTGGGCCCATCCGGCGAGCGGGATGGCGATGAAGACGGCCAGCATGTAGCCGGTGCTGACCCATTGAACGGCCGACAGCGGGGCGTCGAGGTTTTCGGCCAGGTCACTCAGGGCCACGCTGATGATGGTGGTGTCGAAGACGACGCCGAGAGCGCCGACGATCAGGGTGATCGCCATGCGCAGCACGGCGGGGTCTACCTGGCCGGCACCAACGGAGACGGGTTCGGCCGCACGAGGTGGACTCACGATCAGAACCTTAAGATAGACGACTCTTCCTTACTTTCCTCAAGGTAGGCCGGTACCGTAAGAAAGGCAAATCTATCTACAGTGGGAGGGCGAACGATGGCTCAGCGACGCCGCGGGGCGGAACTGGAGAAGGCACTCCTCGATGCGGCCTGGGACGAACTCGCCGACAACGGCTACGCCAGGTTCACCATGGACGCCGTCGTCAAGCGCGCCGGCACGAGTCCGCCCGTGCTCTACCGCCGCTGGTCCGACCGCGACGACCTCGTGCGAGCCGCCATCGTCCACACCCTCAAGGAGTCCCGGCCCGCCCTTCCCGACACGGGAAGCCTGCGGGAGGACGTCCTCACCCTCATGCGGGAGATCGCCACCACCCACGTGCAACTGGTCACCGTGATGTACGCGCACCTGGCCGGCTACCACCGGGAAACAGGAAGAGTCCCCGACGACCTGTTCGACCCCGCCGCGACAGGCAGGGCGGCGGCACTCGACACACTCTTCGAACGCGCCGCCGCCCGCGGCGAGATCAAGCCGGGGCCCCTCTCCGAGCGCGTCAAGACCCTGCCCTTCGTCCTGTTGCGCCATGAAATCCTGTCGACCTTCGCCCCGGTACCCGATCACGTCCTGGAGGAGATCGTCGACACGATCTTCCTTCCCCTGGTGCGCTGACGGGCCACCACGGTTCACGCTCGGTGTTCCGCGGCACCGATGTCATGAGATGCGCGGCTGGCCGGCTCGCCGCCGGGCCCTGGGAGGAGCGGCGCGGTGGCACTCGATGCTCTCCGGCACCGGCGGTTACGGTTCATCGAAACCGTGGCCGAAGCCCTTGAGGACGGGGGCGAGTCCGGCGACCGCACGGCGAACACAGGCGTACCCCCGGCTGCTCTGCCGCGCCCAGCGCCGGTCCGGCGGCAGCACCGGCGCCCCGGCCGGCGCATCTTCGCAGCCGTGGGCGTGCACGACGCCGCCCCGGCCGGGACCGCGGCCGCCGGCCTTCGCGAGCACCCGGCCGGACGGCCGCCGCGGAGCCCGCGCCGCCTGGACGGCCGAGGGCGGCGTCACGCCCCGCACGGGGGCCGCGGTGGGTGGGGGGGGACCGTCACCGGGCTCACCGCCGGACGGCACGCAGTCCGTCCAGGAGCAGCCGCAGTCCGAACTCGAAGTGTTCCGTGAAGTCCGTACTGGTGAGCGCCGGCAGCGTGGCGGCGAGGTGCGGATAGGTCCCGGCCTCCACCGCCTCGTGCAGGGCTCCGGCATCGGTGGGACCCCCGTCTGCCGGCCGGAGGGCGGCCTGTT
>NZ_JOIY01000023.1 GCF_000720185.1 Streptomyces sp. NRRL S-340
CGGAGCCGACCCCTGGGGCGGCACCCGCGCCGCCTTCCGCGCCACCACCGAACTGCGCCGCGAGGACTTCGCGATGAACTACAACCAGGTCCTCCAGGCAGGCATCGCCGCCATCGGCACCACCCTCAAGGTCGAACTCGACATCCAGGCCGTCCAGGGCAGTTCCCTCCCGGCCGGCTGATTGCCCCGCGCCCGCCCGGGCGAGGCCGCCCGCCCCCCGGGGCCCGCTCGGCACGGCCCAGGGGTGCGGCGCGGGGGCCACGTCCGTGTCCGCGCACGTCAGACGCGGGTGGTGTACCGGTCCAGGAGGGCCCGCAGCCGGTCGACGTCCTGCGCCGTGCTCAGGGCGTGCTTGGGCAGGACCTCCAGGCACATGATGTTGGGGTCCCGGCTGAGCAGGACGAAGTGGCCGCGCGTCTCCCGGTAGCCCCGGAGGACCGACCACTTCTGGATGAGCGTGCTGTGGTCGCTCGTGGCGGTGATCCCGGCCGGCGAGACGGTGGTGCGGTACTCGCCCTGCCATCCGACGAGCCGCTGCACCTGGCCGGCCTGCAGCCGGGGGTAGCCGCCCACGACCAGGACGACGAACAGGAACAGGGCGGTGGAGACCACGTCGGCGCTGCCCCGGTGGATGGTGCCGACCAGCCATTGGCCCACCCACAGCACGAGGAACACGCTGCGGATCACCAGCCCCCACCGCTTGATCCGCGCCCGGACCCGCAGGCCGACCAGGGTGTCGGCGGGCTGCGGGCGGTACACCAGCCGCACCGCCTCCTCCTCCACGACATCGGCGGCGGCTTCCGCGCCGCTGCCGGTGACCGCGCTGTCCTCGGCCATGGGCCCTCCCCCTGTGAGACGATCCGGGGATCCTAGACCAAGATCATGCCCGCCGCGCACAGCGGCTCCCGGCCACCGCCCGCCAGCGGTGACCGCAGGTCAGCGGCGGCCCCGGACCGACGGTGACCGCAGGTCAGCCCTGGCCGTCAGTCAGGAGAGGCGCTCGCGGCGTGCAGGACCTGGTGGGCGTCCGGCGGCAGGCGGACCGTGACCGACTCGCGCGCCATGGACCGGCCCCCCTCGGTGAACCGCGTCCCGGCACGGAAGGCGTCGGCGGGGCGTGCCCCTTCTCCTCGCCTGAGCCGGACCGCGTCCCGAAGGTTGATCGACGGGGGAGCGCTGCGTACGCTCGCCGGATGGCACATGACGACCTTCCGGCCCTCGAACTCGCCTTCCCCGGGCCGGAACGTGACCGCGGTGTGGCGGCGATCGTGAGCGGTCGGAAGACCGCGCTCACGGGCCTCCTGGAGATCTACGAGCACGCCCGGGAGCCGGTGCCGGCGCCCGGTCAGCGATTCTCGGTGCTCGATTCCGAAGGCCGTCCTGCCGTCACGATCGAACTCGTCGACGTGCGCGTCGTCCCCATGAAGGAGATCGACGACGACTTCGCGCTGGCCGAGGGACGCGGTTACTCCGGCGTGGCCGAATGGCGGGCGGCCCACGAGGAGTTCTTCCGGAGCGAGGGCGTGAGCGAGTACCTGGGGCACACCCCGGTCGTCGACGACGACACTCTCGTCGTCGCGGAACGCTTCCGCGTGGTCGAACCCGACGAAACGGCCGGTGACCCGCGGCCGTAGCGCCGCCGTGACCACCGTCCTCGCAGCGGTCCCCCTCAGCCGGCCCCGCCGCCGCCCCGGCCGCGAAGGCGGACCACCGCGGCGGAGGCGAGACCGGCGAGCGGGAAGGCGGCCAGCAGCGCCAGCAGCGTGACCGTCACGGTGCGGCCGGGGAAGAGGGACAGCAGGGGTGCGGCGCCGTGCAGCGACCGCCGCAGGAACTCGCCCGGTGGAAGGCCCAGCGTGTCCACCTCGACCCGCAGGCTGAACGCCCAGGACAGCACCAGCCCGAACACGGTCGCGCCCAGCGACGAACCGAGCAGGGACACGATCCGTGCCGACCGGGAACCCCGCAGCGCCGGCCGCCACGCCAGGGCCGCCAGGGCCGTCCAGAGCACGCACCCACAGCTCAGCAGGGTCAGCAGCCCCCACCACGCGATGCGCGTCGGCAGCGGCAGACGGAATATGTACGGCCCCAGGAAGGCGTCCTGGTCGGTGAGGAGACCCGCGGCCGTCATGCCCGCGCCCGCGGCGACACCGAACAGCTGGGACCTGAGCAGCGGACGCGGGCCGTACCGTGCGAGCAGCGTCCGCCACACACCCAGGGCCACCACGGCACCGGCGGGGACGGCCGCCGCGGGCAGGGCCGTCATGGCCTCCAGGGTGAACGACCGCATGGCCGGGGGCACTCCGAGGTGCGCCAGGCCCAGCGAGACCTTCTTGAGCACCGGGGCCCAGGTGAGACCGATGGTGAGACCCACGGCGAAGCACTGCCACACGCTCGGGGCCAGTGCCACCGCGGGATCGGCGATGGCCCGGCGGCGGGCGGCGGGCAGTGGATGGAAGGCGAGCAGCCGGCGCAACCACGTCCATCCCCACGGCTTCTGACGGTCACTCACCCCGCGCTCGCCGCCGTCCCGCGCCGCCTCGGCGGCCGCGAGCACCGCGAGCAGCGGTTTCCCGCTGCCGTTCCAGTGCGCCGCGCGGACGTCGGCGAACAGCTCCCGTTCGCGCAGGACGGCGTTGTGGTTGAGGAGGACCACGGCCGCGAGGGCGATCAACTGCCCCCAGAAACCGGCCCCGCCCAGCGGTGACCGGTCGACGCCGTCGACCTTGTCGTGGAAGAGGAGCAGGAGGGGCAGCAGCAGAACCCCCACGAACACCCGCCAGAGGATCACCGTGAGGTAGCTGACGTCGAGGTCGCCGCCGCGGACGTGGGCGAGTTCGTGGAGCACGATGGCACGGAACGCGGGCCGGTCGGTCACGGCGAGCGCCAGCAGTCCCCGGTTGAGCACGACGCGGCGGGCCCCCACGTGTCCGAAGGCGAGGCCGCCGATCCCGGGGTTGAGGGGGTCGGCGAGAAACCGCACCCGGACGCCGGCGGTCCGCGCCAGGCGGGAGAGTTCCCGGCTCAGCTCCGGCATCCGGTCGATCCGGACGAGGCCGCGGCGCAGGATGATCACATAGGGCGTGAGCGCGTACAGGAGCAGGCACCCGGCCCCGACCACGACGAGGACGGCCAGCTCCGGCGGGACCGGCAGCGGGTTGGGCGGTATCAGGCACTCGTCGTGGTACGCCATGAACGTGGCGAGTCTGCTGTTCGCGTCCGGTCCCCGTACAGCGGCGAACAGCATCGCCTGGCAGCGGCGCGACGTCATGAGCGGGCTCGGCGGAACGGCGTCGGCCAGCAGGGCGGCGAGGTCGGCGGCGGCCGCCACGACACAGACCGCCATCAGCACGAACCGCGGCCACAGCGCACCGGGCACCGCGAAGGGATCGGCGGCCGCGACGGGCCGCCGGTTCACTCCTGCACCTGCCGGCCCATCGCGAGCCGGCCCACGATGGCCGCCGCCATCAGCTCCGCCTGGGTGTGCTGCACGCCCAGCCGCTTCGCCTCGCGGTAGGCGACATCGCAGATCTCGCGCAACACGGCCTGGTCCAGCGCCACTTCGTCGGTGGGCAGACGGCCGGCCGCCCCGCCCCCGGTCGCGTCCGCCCCGGCGGTCCCGTCACCACCACCCGCCGCGGCGCCTCCCGCCGTGCCGTCGCCCGCTTCGCCCTCGGCGGCCTGGCCGCGCTGACCCGGGCGCAGCTTGTCGAACAGGCGTTTGATCCACTCGCCCAGCACCCCCGACGATTCCTCGCGGGCCGCCTGCACCGTCTGCGCCGCCAGGAAGGTCACGACCGCCTGGGTCGTTCCCAGGGCGGTCATGGTCAGCGCCGACACCGACTCGCCCAGGCCGAAGCCCAGCATGTCGTCGGTCCTCCGGTTCCGGCGGCCCCGCCGTGGCCGCCGGAAGTACACCGCGGCCGTCGTCTCCAGCAGCCAGAGTTCCTCGGGAGCCACCGCCTCGACCGCGCACCGCGCCAGCAGGACGACGTCCTGCCGCCCCCACGTCCGTCCCATCGCACCCCCGGATCCTCGGTCACGGACTGCCGGCGGGACCCGCCCCGCCGGGGGAAGCCCGACGGATCCCGACGGACCCCGACCGATCCCCACGGAACGCAACCGGTCACAACGGAGCCCACCGGAGCAGGAGCCCACCGGAGCAGAACGGATCATCCGACCGCAGTCATAGTGCGGTACGCCGCCGGGACGGCGCAGTCGTTTCACCGAAGACCGACCGGCTCCACGGCGGACCCGAACCCCGTCCGGCCCGGCCCGGCAGGCTTCGTGGGCGCCGGGCGCCGGGCGCCGGGCGCGGGGCTCCGGGCGGCCGCGCGGGAGACTCTCCGCCCACCCCCGCGGCCGGGACGGGCAGTGCGGTCACCCGCTGAGCGGGCGACCAGGGCCGCGGCGCTCGGCGTACAGTCGGCGGCCCGCCGGTCCGGTCCGCTCCGGCCGTACGACACCGGGCACGGCGGCCCGGCCGGCGCGCGAGGGATCCGACCGCAGGCCTGCCCTTGGCCCTGGCCGGGCGCCGACCGGTGCGACCACCTCGCGCCGGGCCCGTTGACCTCGTCCCCGCACCCGGCGGCGAGCGCGGACGCCCGGCGGCTGAGCACGCCGGCGACCTCGGTCCCCGCACCCGGCGCCCGCCTGCGGATACCGCACGCCGTACTGAGACCGGCGGGACTGGGTCCCGGCTCGCCCCTCACAGGGGGCTCCGCCCATGCTGGTCGTACGAGGACGGAGTCGGTGGCGCCGAGCGTGCGGGTGCCGGGGACGGCCGTCAGATTCCCGGCGGTGCTGCGGTGGGCGGTCAGGTGTTCTCGGCGGCGGCGGGGGCGGCCCACTCGACGAACTGGACGATCACGCCGTTGGGGTCGGTGACCTGGAAGAGACGTTCGCCCCAGGGCTCCTCGCGCAGCGGCATGACGATCTCGACGCCCTCCGCGCGCAGCCGCTTCTCCTCCTGTTCGAGGCCGGTGGTGGTGAAGGCGAGGATCAGGCCGGAGGCGTGCTGGTCGCGCTGGTCGGCCGGCAGGACCTCGGTGCCCCGGGCGAGCAGGACGATGTCCACCGCGGCGTCTTCGCGCGACAGCGAGGCGAATCCCTCGGCGGCGGCCTGCTCGACGTAGCCGAGATGGGTGGTGAAGAACCGCTGGGACGCGGCGACGTCGTCGACGGTGAGCGAAACGGTGGACGCGGTGATGTGCAAAGTGCATCTCCTCATCGGTTCGGGGGCGGCGGCGGGACGGGCTCAGGGGCGGACGGATCACGGGGCACACCCGATCTTCGCCCGGGCAAAACTTACGACGGACGTAAACTTATGCCAGTTCACTCGGGAGCGTCAACATAAAAATGCTACGAGGGTAAGATTGCACCCATGACTCCTGCCGCGATCCGCTCCGAAGCCGTCGTGCCTCCTCCTGCTCCCGTCGGTCTGCGGGAGTCAAAGAAGCAGGAGACCCGGCAGCTCATCTCCGACGTGGCCACCGGCTTGTTCCTCGCCCAGGGGTTCGAGCGGACCACCATCGCCGAGATCGCCGCCGCCGCGCGGGTGGCGAAGAAGACGGTGACCAACTACTTCCCGCGCAAGGAGGACCTCGCCCTGGACCACCAGGACGTCTTCGTCGCCTCCCTGGCCGCGACGGTGACCGGCCGTCAGCCCGGTGAGCCGGCCCTGTCGGCCCTGCGCCGTGCCTTCGCCGACGCGGTCGCCGAGGCCGACCCGGTCGCCGGGTTCACCGGCCCCGACTTCGCCCGCATGATCGCCGGCAGTCCGACCCTCTCCGCCCGCCTGCGTGACCTGCACGACCTGCGGGAGGCGGCGCTGGCCGACGCGCTGGCGGACGCCACCGGCGCACCCCGCGGCGACGTCATCCCCCGCACCGCCGCCGCCCTGCTCGGCGCCGTGCACCGCACCCTGTTCCAGCGCATCCAGGAACTCACCCTCACCGGTCAGGACAACGCCCGGATCTCGGCCACCGTCACCGCGGAGGCGGACAGCGCCTTCGGCCTGCTGGAGCCTTCGCTCGCCGCCTACGCCGCAGCCTGAGCCGGACGTCGGCGCCGCACGCCGGCCCCGCGCCGCCCTCGCACCTCGCCCCCCGGGCCCCGGGGCCTGAGAGCGCTCACCGTCCTCACGGCCGGGTGCGGCTCACTCCGGCGGCCTCCTGGGCTGCCTTCTTGCGCCGACCTGCTTTGAGACGCCGGTCAGCCCTCAAGTACCCCGGTACCGACGCGCCTTGAGGGACTGACCGGCCTCCGCGCCGGTCTCTTCGCGGCGCCGGCTCTCTCCCGGTGGGCTGCTCAGCCCCCTCTTCTTGCGGCTGCTTCTGCGGCTGAGGGCATCGCCCGCGTGCCCGCCTCCCTTCCCCCTCCCTCTCCCTCTCCCTCTCCGAGGCTCGCGCCACCGGTGCGGTACCGACCAGCTCCAGTCCTCGGTGGACACCTCCCTGACGCACCTCCCTGCCCGATGCCTCGCCTGTCCCTCACATACCCCCGGGGGTACCACTGTCCCTCTGTTATGGTGGTTCGCAGATACCCCGGGGGGTACTTTCAAGGAGAGGATTCGCAGTCGTGTTCTTCGTCGACACCCTGGAGATCGAGGGCCTGGGAAACCGCAGTTACCTGGCCGGCGGTGCCGGGACCGCGCTGGTGGTGGACCCGCCGCGCGACATAGATCAGGTCATCACCGCAGCCGCCCGGCGCGGGGTGCGCATCGCCCTGGTGGCCGAGACCCACGTGCACAACGACTACGTCAGCGGCGGTCTGGAACTGGCCCGCGTGACCGGGGCCCGCTATCTGGTGCCGGCCCGGGCATCCGTGGCCTTCACCCGCACACCGGTCACCGACGGCGACACGTACGCGGTCGACGACGGTCTGACCGTGCGGGCGATCGCCACTCCCGGTCACACCCCGCACCACACGTCGTACGTCCTCGCGGAGGGCGGCCGAGAGGTCGCGGTGTTCACCGGCGGTTCCCTGCTGATCGGTACCGTGGGCCGCCCGGACCTGGTCGACCCCCGGCTGACCGGACAACTCGCCCGCGCCCAGCACTCCTCCGCGCACCGCCTCGCCGACGAACTGGACGACGAGGTCGCGGTGCTGCCCACCCACGGCTTCGGCAGCTTCTGCTCCGCCGCCCCGGCCGAGGGCGCGTCGACCACGATCGGCGAGGAGCGCACCGGCAATGCCGTGCTGACCCAGGACGTGGACACTTTCGTCGCCGAACTCCTGAGCGGACTGGACGACGTTCCGGCCTACTACGCGCACATGAGCCCGGCCAACGCCGCCGGTCCCGCGCCGGTCGACCTCACCGCGCCGAAGCCCGCGGACGCCGAGGAGATCGCCTCCCGGCTGGCCGCGGGGGAGTGGGTGGTGGACCTGCGCAACCGCGTCGCCTTCGCGCAGGGGCACGTCGCCGGATCCCTCAACTTCGAGGGCGACGGCAAGCTCGCCACCTACCTCGCGTGGCTGATGCCCTGGGGCAAACCGGTCACCCTTCTGGCCGAGACGCCCGAACAGGTCGCCGAGGCGCAGCGCGAGCTGGTCCGGGTCGGCATCGACCGCCCGGCGGCCGCCGCCACCGGCGAGGCGGCCGACTGGATCCGCCCGGGCGAGCGGCTCGCCTCCTTCCCGCGTGCCCGCTTCGCCGACCTCGCCGAGGCGCGCGAGCGCGGCGAGCGGGTGGTGGTGCTGGACGTGCGGCGCGATGCCGAGCGTGCGCGCGGATCCGTCGGCGGATCCGTCCACATCCCGGTCCACGCACTGCCCCACCGCATCGGTGACGTGCCGGACGGAGTGGTGTGGGTGCACTGCGCCGGCGGTACGCGCGCGGCGACCGCCGCGTCGCTGCTCCACGCGGCGGGCCGGGCCGTGGTCGCGATCGACGACGGCTTCGACGCCGCCGCCGAGGCGGGACTGACCGCCCCCGCGCCGGAGAGCACCGGCTGAACGACGTGCCCGCGCCACAGGCACCCAAGTACGACCGCCACAGACACCCAAGTACGACCGCGCCACAGGCACGGCCCACCACTGGCACGGCCCACCGCAGGCACCACAGGCACGGCCCAAGGCGCAGATGTACCGCGCCGCAGCACCAGCACCCGCACCACCCACCCGCACGGAGTGATCAACCCATGTTCCCGTTTCTTCGCCGCGGCCCCGGCCGCCTCACCCCGGAACAGGCCCACGAGCGAACCAGTGACGGACGGGCGGTACTGCTGGATGTCCGCGAGACGCCGGAGTGGGACGCCGGTCACGCGCCGGACGCCCTGCACCTGCCGCTGAGCCGCCTGGCCGCGGTGACCGGTCTCCCGTCAGCGGTACGGGGCAGGACGGTCGTCGCCGTCTGCCGCTCCGGCCGCCGCTCCCGGCGGGCCGCCGAAATACTCGCGGCCAGGGGCGTGGACGCCACGGACGTCACCGGTGGCATGACCGCGTGGGCCCGAGCGGGCCTGCCGGTCGTCGACGGCGGCGGCAACAGCGGTGTCGTGGCGTGAGCGCGCTGGTCCCGGCCCTGGCCGCCGGCGCGGTGGTCGGACTCACGCTGGGCGCGCTCGGCGGAGGCGGCAGCGTCCTGGCGGTGCCCGCGCTGATCTACCTGCTCGGCTTCACCCCGGCCGCCGCCACCACCGCGAGCCTGATCATCGTCGCCGCCACCTCGCTCAGCGCCCTGTACGCCCATGCCCGTACCGGCAGCGTGCGGTGGAGGGCCGGCGCCCTCTTCGCGGCGGCCGGACTCCTGCCCGCCGCTGCGGCCGGCGCCGTCGCCGCACGGCTCCCCCAGCCGGTACTGACCGCGGCGTTCGCCCTCGTCGCCGCCCTCGCCGCCGTGCGCATGCTCCGCCCCGCCCGGACGACCGCCCCCGCAAAGTCCGCCCCCGCTACGACCACCTCCGCAACGACCGCCGCAGGGGCGGCTGTTGCCCGGACGGCCCCCGCCCGGACGGCCCCCGAACATACGGCCACCGCCCGCACGACGGCGGCACGGACGACCGTCGAGCGCACGCCGGCGGTACGGGGGAGCGCCGAGCGTACGCCGGCGGTGCGGCCGGCGAGGGTCGCGGGTGCCGGGGCGGGGCTGGGCGCGCTGACCGGACTGCTCGGGGTCGGCGGCGGCTTCCTCGCCGTGCCCACCCTGGTCACGGTGCTGGCGTTCGAGATGCCGTCCGCCGTCGGCACCAGTCTGCTGGTCATCTCGGCCGACTCCGTGGCCTCGCTCGCCACCCGCGGCACCACCACGGCCGGTCTCGACTGGGCGGTGATCGCACCGTTCACCGGGGCCGCGATCCTCGGCGCCTGGGACGGCAGACGTCTGGCCGCCAAGGTCACCGGCGCCCTGCTGCGGCGGACCTTCGCCGTCCTGCTCCTCGCCGTGGCCGCGTTCATGCTCCTCGACGCCCTCACCTGACAGCCGCCGCAGCGGCGCGGCACCGCTTCGTCAGGCCAGCGACAGGAACAGCTTCTCCAGCCGGGCACGCATCTGCTCCCGGTCCTCCGAAGCCGCCATGTCCGCATCGGTCAGGCAGTGCTGCAGCCCGGTGGCGATGATGGCGAAACCCGCCCTGTCCAGCGCACGGGAGGCGGCGGCCAGTTGCGTGACCACGTCCTCGCAGTCCCGCCCCTCCTCGATCATCCGGATCACCCCGGCGATCTGGCCCTGCGCCCGGCGCAGCCGGTTGACCACCGTCTTCAGTTCCTCGGCCGCCATCGCCAGTTCCACCACGAGCCACACCCTTTCCTCATACCCCTGCGGGTATTCTACCGAAAGGGTGGACCCCAGAAGAGCAAAGGAAAGCCCCCATGGCATCCCCCACCGCCCCCACCGCCCTCAGCGCCGCCGAGGCGCACGCCCGCCTGCGGGAGCTGACGGTCATCGACGTCCGCACGCCCGGCGAGTACGCCTCCGGTCACCTGCCCGGCGCGCACAACGTCCCCCTCGACCGCCTGGAGCAGGCCCTGCCCGCCCTGAGGACGGCCGCCGAGCGCCGAGACCTCCTCGTCGTGTGCGCTTCCGGCGCCCGGTCCGCGACCGCCGCCCAGCGCCTCTTGGCGCAGGGCGTGCCCGCCGCCACCCTCACCGGCGGCACCGGCGCCTGGCAGCGACTCGGTCACGACCTCCACCGTCCCGCCGGCGCCCGCACCCCCTGGGCCATGGACCGCCAGGTCCGCCTCGCCGCCGGTTCGCTCATCCTGACCGACCTGCTGGCCGCGCGAGGCCGGCGCAGGGCCCGCCTGCTCTCCGCGGGCGTGGCCGCCGGCCTGGTCCTCTCCGCCGTGACCGACACCTGCGGCATGGCGAAGATCCTCGCCAGGCTCCCGCACAACCGGCCCCGGGCCACCGACCTCGACGCCACGCTCGCCGCCCTCACCGGCTGACACCCGCGGTCCTCCCCCCGCCGCCCCGGCGCGCGCCGGAGCGCACCGCCCCCGGACCACGGGACCGGCGCGCCGCCCGCCGGAGCCGGGGCGGCAGGGGGAGCGGGGGGTGTTCAGGCGGTGCGCGGCAGCGTCCGGGTGCGCCCAGTGGCAGGGATACGGCAGCCCGCGCCTGGGCATGCACTCTGCGAACTCGCTTGGTCGCACTACGTGTTCAGTGGAGGGTGAATGACACCCGGGGCTTCCGTCAGGCACCTCGCCTGCATCATGGACGGCAACGGCCGCTGGGCCCAGAACCGCGGACTGGACCGTACCCACGGCCATATGGCCGCCCACCACGCCTTCGACGCGATCGTGGACGGAGCCCTGGGCGAAGGCGTGGAGTGGCTGACGCTCTTCGCCTTCTCCACCGAGAACTGGGCACGCCCGGAAGAAGAGGTCACCTTCCTGGTGCACTTCCTCGCCGAACGCGTGATCAAGCGGAGCGTGTCGCGCATGCACCAACGCGGTGTACGCCTTCGCCTGCTGGGCTGGGAGGACCCCCGCATCCCCGTCGACGTGATGGACCGGCTGCGCGAAGCAGAGGAACTCACCCGGCGGAACACCACACTGCACCTCACCCTGGCGTTCAACTACGGGGGACGCCGGGACCTGTGCGAGACCGCGCGTTCCCTGGTCTCCCAGGGCGTCACGCCCGAGAGGATCAGCCCCGACACCTTCGCCCGGCACATGGCCCTGCCCGAACTGCCCGACGTCGACCTGCTCCTGCGCACCGGCGGCGAGCACCGGATCTCGAACTTCCTGCTGTGGCACTGCGCCTACGCCGAACTCGTCTTCCTCGACGTGCTGTGGCCCGACTTCCGCGCCCCGCACTTCCAGCACGCCCTGGAGCTGTACCGGCAGCGCCAGCGCCGCTTCGGCGCCGTGGGCCCCGCCACCGCGCCAGGCCCGGACCACCCGGCGGACGACGGGACCGCCTGGCCCGGCGCCGACGGCCGCACCGTCCTTCCCGCCGTCGCCGCCCAGCCCGGCCGGACCGGCCGGGCCGGGCTGCTCGGTCTGCCCACGACGATCGCCTCGCACCTCGGCGCCAGCCTGCTGAACGGCCTGAAGGAGACCGCCCGCTTCGCGCTGCTGCAATTCTCCGACGACCACGGGCAGACCCACGGACCGGAGCCATGGTGAGGCCGCTTCCCGGTCTGCTCACCCTTCCCGGGACCGATCTGCTGCGGGTCCGCGCCCCCCGTGCCGGCCTGAAGCCGGGCGGGGCACCCCCGCGGTGCGGTCCCTGCCGGCCCGCACCTGCGGCAAGGCCCGTGCGGTCCTGGACGCCGCGCAGGAGGCCGCCGACGACGCGGATCCGGCGGTCCGGACGCTCAGCCGCTGCACGCTGACGGTCCCCTGCCAGGCCATGGGCGTTCTCGGACGCCAGGGCGCCGGCCTGCTCCGCGCCGGTCTCTGCGGCACCGCCGGCCCACCACCGCCTACCACCGCCCACCGGGGCCAGGGCGCCGTGCGGGCCGTCCAGCACATCCTCGATCCGGCCTGACCCTTGCTCCGCGCCCGGCTCCTACGCCGCCGGCCGTCCCGGCGTACCCGTGGAGACGGCCAGGTGCAGCCGTCCGTGCAGGACGCGCAGCAGACCGTCGAGGAGCGGGCCGGCACAGAGGCGCAGCGGGAGGGAGACGGGGTGGCGGGTCAGCAAGGCGCCGCGGCGTTCCACGGTGTTCATCACCTGGTGCTGGAAGACCAGTCCGGGCCGGTAGAGCAGTTGGTACTCCGGACCCTGCCGGGCGAAGGCCTCCTCCGCCGCGGTCAGAGCGGCGCGGGCCTCGCGGCAGGCGTGGGCCAGCAGGGTCCGCACCCCGGGCGTGTCACGCCCGGCTTCCAGGTCGGTCCGGGTGACGCCGAAGCGGACCAGATCCGCCAGCGGCAGGGTGAGCTTCCCGTCGCGCAGGTCCTTGGCGAGGTCGGCGAGGTCGTCCGTGCGCTGGACGGCCTCGGCGTGCGCGCGGGCCGCGGGGGCGGGCGGCTGGGGGGCGTCGGGCAGCACCGCGGCATGGATCAGGCGGGTGAGCGGCATGTTGATGCGCTCGATGTACTGCCGGTAGTCCTCCTGGGTCGGGTACTCGGTGTAGGTGATCTGCTGGGCCTGGCCCGCCAGCAGGGTGTGCACGTCCGCGTGGGGCAGCCCGCGCGCGGCCACGGTGTGCAGGAAGGCCCGCAGGAACGGCTGCCCGGCCCGGCCGGTGACCAGCCCCCGCCGCACCTGATCGTTCCAGTCGTACAGCGGTCCGGGGTCACGCTCGGCGACCGGCGCGTCGGCCAGGCTGTCGCCGTGCAGGCCGAAGGCGACGACGGCGAGCAGGTACGGCTGCCAGGCGGCGGGCATGAAGAGCCGGGTGGGCGCGTACCACAGGGGGAAACGGCGCATCGCCGTACCGGCCGCCGCCGTGTAGTCGTCCCGGAGCCGGGAGCCGCGCAGGCCGGCGGCGTTCAGCACGTGTCCCCAAGGGGTGAGCCCGTGGGAACGGGCGATCCGGGACAACGGCTCCCAAGGCGTCGGCATGACAGGCTCCCTCCCCGCGCCGCGTGCCGCACACACGGAGGCGCTCGTGGAACGGGTGGCGCGAGCACCACCCGGGTAGGTCACTTCGCAGCATCGATCACTCACGGAACGTGTTCACTTGGAGGGTGGATGCCCACGAACGCCCCTCGGCATGTGGCCTGCGTCATGGACGGCAACGGCCGCTGGGCCCGGCAGCGGGGACTGGCCGCCGCGCACGGGGACCTCGCCGCCGCCCACGCCGCCGGAGCACTGTTCGAGGCCGCCGAGGAGGAGGGCATCGAATGGCTGACTCTCCTGATCCCCGCCGACAGGCCCGCGGCGCCCGCGGAGCAGGGCGCCGGCTGCCCGCCGCACCTCCTCACGCAGCACATCCTCGGCACAGCCCTGGAACGCCTGCACGACGAGGGCGTACGCGTACGTCTCCTGGGCGCCGCCGGCCCCGGTCCCGCGGCGGAGATCCGCCTGCGGCTGCGGGAGGCGGAAGAGCTGACCCGGCGCAACACGCGGCGCAACCTGACGATCGCCCTCGACGACGGCGGCCGGAAGGACATCCTGGACGCGGCACGCGAGCTGGTCCGCCGCCGTGTCCCGGCCGACCAGGTGACGGAGGACTCCTTCCCCCGGTACATGCGGCACCCGGAGCTGCCCGACGTCGACCTGTGCGTCCGCACCGGGGGCGACCACCGGCTCCCGAGCCTCCTGCTGTGGCACTGCGCCGACGCCGAACTCGTCTTCCTCGACGTGCCCTGGCCGGACTTCCGTCCCGACCATCTGCGCTACGCACTGACCCTCTACCGGCAACGCCGCCTCGGCCGGGCCCCCGCCGGCCAGAGTGCCGCCGAGGCCGCCCGCGGTCCCGGCGCGCCCCCCGCCGGCCCCGCCCTGCGCCCCGGCCCCGACCCGCGGACCGGTCCCGGTTCCCGCACCGGCGAAGACCTGCTGTCCAAGCTGCTCCACCTCCCCCGCGCCCTCGCCGGCCGCCTGGGGCTCGTCCTGCTCGACGGACTTGAGGAGACCAGGCGCCACGCCCCTTCCGAGACCACCAACCACGCTCGGCCGCACCGCTCCTGACACCGCGCCAGGCCTGTCGTCACCTTTCGTCGTCTCCCGGAGGACGGCCCCGCGGTGTCCGGTGCGTGCTCCCGGCGCGCCGGGCGCAAGTCCTCGTACCGGGTGGGCGTGCCCGGGCTTTCGTCCGGTGCGGCGGTAGGGCGTGCCGGGCACCCCGGGGCAGGCGGGAAGGTGACGACAGGACCTGGGGGCCGGGGGAGCCGCGCGGGGGCTACGGCGTCAGCACGATCCTGCCGAAGACCTCACCGGCGTCCATCTTCCGGTGCGCGAGCGCGGCTTCGTCCAGGGGCAACAGTTCGTGCACCACCGCTTCGATCTCGCCGCGGGCGGCCGAGGCGAACAACTCGCCGCGCGCGGCACGCAGGTCGGCCTGGGGGACCGTGGCCGCGCTGAAGGCGGCGAAGGAAATCGACTTCTGGAACGCTGTCATGATCCTCGTGCCGAAGTCGGCGGGCGGCCGGCCTCCGACCGCGCCCACGGCCACCATGCGGCCGTTGGGGTTGAGCCGGTCGAAGAACGACGGCATGTCCTTGCCCGCCACCACGTCGATGATGACGTCGTACCCCTCCGAAGCCGCTGCCGCCGCCCGAGCCGCTGCCGCCCCCTGAGCAACTGTCCCCTCCGGACCCGCCGCATCTTCCTGGTCCGCCGCTCCCTCCGGAGCCCCCGCCCCCTCCGGGGTCACCGCTCCCTCCCGAGCCCCCGCCCCGTCCGAAGCCCCCGCCCTCTCCCGCACATCTGCCCCGCTCTCGCCGGAACGGTCCAGCACGAGGGTCGCGCCGAGTCGCCGCAGGCGTTCGCCCCGCTCCGCCGACGAGGTCGTGACCGCCACCGCGGCGGCGCCGGCCCGGGCCGCGAGCTGGACGGTCATGATCCCGATGCTGCCGGCCGCGCCGCGCACGAGGACCCTCTCGCCGGGTGCGAAGTGAGCGTGCCGCAGCCCGAAGCGGGCCACCGCTCCCGCACTGCCGAGGGTCACTGCCGCAGCGGAGGACAGACCGGCGGGCAGGGGGAGAACCTGCTCGGCCGGCGCGAGGGCCCGCTCGACGTAGCCTCCGCCGGTACCGGTGAAACCCCAGACCCGCCTGCCGATCCACGACGCGTCCACGCCGGCACCGACCGCGGTGACGGTGCCCGCCACCTCGCCGCCGGGGATGTGCCCCTCCGCGAAGCCGTAGGAGGCCAGCGCACCGCTCCGGATCAAGGTGTCGACGCCGCCCACGCCCACCGCCTCGGTGGCGATCACCACCTGCCCGGCGGCAGGCACGGGCTCGGGCAGCTCGACCACGGACAGCCCCTCGGGGCCGCCGAACGTCCGGATCTCGATCGCCTTCAAGGTCAACTCCCTGTTCCCGGACCGCCCGGCGCGGTCCGTCTCCAGCGCCCGCCGGCAGTCCTCGCCCCGGCTGCGGCGCGCGGAAGCCGCCCGGCACCCGAGCCGGACGAGCCGCGTCCCACTGACGCCTCGGACCGTAACGGGCGCCCCCGTCCGCCTGGCTAAAGTGAGAGCGGTGACCGACGATCTGTCTCACTCGCTGCGCTCCGACGCCCGGGACAACCGCGCGCGCGTCCTCGAAGCGGCCCGAGCGCTGTTCTCCGCCGACGGCCTGGACGTGCCGATGCGGGAGATCGCGCGGCGCGCGGGCGTGGGGCCCGCCACCCTGTACCGCCGCTTCCCGACCAAGCAGGCGCTGGTCGCGGAGGCCTTCGCCGACCAGCTGAACGCGTGCCGCGCCATCGTGGACGAGGCGTGCGCGGAGCCGGATCCGTGGCGGGGTCTGTGCCAGGTGATCGAGCGCATCTGCGAGCTGCACGCTCAGGACCGCGGCTTCACGGAAGCGTTCCTTTCGAGTTTCCCGGACACCGTCGACGTCGCGGCGGGCCGCGAGTACACGGTGGGCGCGGTCGCCGCGCTGGCCCGGCGGGCCAAGGAGACGGGACGGCTCAGGTCCGACTTCGTCCTGGACGACCTGATCCTCGTCCTCATGGCCAACAAGGGGATCCGTGCCGCCTCGGCCGCCACCCAGGTCATGGCCTCCCGCCGCTTCGCCGCACTGGCGATCCAGGCGCTGGAGGCCCGCCCCCGGCAGGAGTCCCTCCCGCCGGCGGCACGACTCGCCTCGGCCGAGCCGCGAGGAACGTCGCGCTGAGCGCCGCCCCCGCCATGGCCCGGACCCTGCGTCACCGGCGACGGCGGCGCTGCTCCGCCGCCTCCTGGACTCCAGCTCACCCCCGGCGCGGGGCGAGGGACGGTGGGCGGCACATCTCAGAGCCTGACGACCGGCTTCCTCATGGAGACGCCGTACCCCAGCGCCGCAGGGCGTCGGGGATGCGGGCGAGGCCGGGGCCGACGACGGTCGCCTGCGGTGCGGCGCGGTGGGCGCCGGTGCGAGCGCGGTCGGGAGGAAGCCGGCGTGGATCGCCGGTCCGGCTTCGTTGTCCCATTCCGCCCGGCGGGCGGCAGACGGCCGGCGACCGGCGGGCCGTCGGCAGGCGACCGGCCGGCCGGTGGTGTCTCGCCGGCCGGCTTCCCCCGGCCCTCCCGGTCATCCGCGGTGGCCGCCAGGGACGGGTTTCGGCGCGGGCGCGGGCGCGGGGACCGGGACGGGGCGCCCTTCGGCCCGCGAGCGGGTGGCGGCGTCCGCGACGGCGAGGGCGGCACGGGCGTCCTGGCCGGTGCAGGGACTGGGGCGGACACCGGCCACAACCTCGGTGAAGGCGGTGAGTTCGGCGCGGTAGGCGTCCAGGAAGCGTTCCATGAAGCCGGGGTGCGGGGTGCCTGCGGGCCAGGCCGCCCCCTCCGCCGAGACCAGCGGGGTCTCGTCGGTGAGGCCCGCGACCATCGTGCCCGCGGAGCCGCACACCTCCAGGCGCACGTCGTAGCCGGCGCCGTTGTAGCGGGTGGCGGTGCACGTGGCGAGGGTGCCGTCGTCGAGGGTGAGGACGCTGACGGCGGTGTCGGCGTCACCGGCGTCGGAGAAGAACCTCTCGCCGCGGTTGGCGCCGGTGGCGTACACCTCGACGACCTCGTGGCCCGTCACCCAGCGGACGATGTCGTAGTCGTGGACGGAGCAGTCGCGGAAGATGCCGCCCGATCCGGGGATGTAGCCGGCGGGAGGAGGCGTCGGGTCGGACGTGCACGCCCGCAGCGTGTGCGTCCAGCCCAGGCGGCCGTCGGCGACGGCCTCGCGCACCGCCTGGTACCCGGCGTCGAAACGGCGCTGGAAGCCGATCTGCAACGGGACTTTGCCGCCCTCCAGGGCCGTCAGGACCCGGTCGGTCTCCTCCAGCGTGCCGGCGACCGGCTTCTCGCAGAAGGCGGGCAGCCCCGCGCGGTGGGCCGCCAGGATCAGTTCGGCGTGGATGCCGGTGGGCGCGGCGATGACGACGCCGTCCAGCCGGGCGCCGAGCAGGGCGTCGAGGTCACCCGCGTACTCCGCGCCGACCCGGTCCGCCACCGCACGGGCGGACCGCTCGTCGGGATCGTGCAGCACGAGGGAGGAGACGGCCGGCAGACCGGCCAGGGTCGTCGCGTGGAACGCGCCGATACGGCCCGTGCCGATGAGTCCGATGCGCATGAGCGGAGCCTTTCGTGCGGAGGGGGACGGACGGAGAGCCGGAGCGGCCCGCCTGCTTTCTAGCCCCGGAACCGCCACAGATCAAGTGTTTGTGCTGACATAAAGACGTACGGAGCTTAGAGGCAATGAGGCATACTGACGCCTGTCGGCAGCAGTCCGCAGGAGGATGACGTGGAGCCGCTAGCACACAGGATCACCATCGACCGGAGCAGTCCGGTACCTCTGTACTTCCAGTTCGCCCAGCAGTTGCAGGACCTCATCGAGTCCGGGGAGCTGCCGCCCGGTACGCGGCTGAACAACGAGATCGCCATGGCGGACCAGTTCGGCCTGTCCCGCCCGACCATGCGTCAGGCCATGCAGCACCTCGTCAACAAGGGTCTGCTGGCGCGCAAGCGCGGAGTGGGCACCCAGGTCGTCACCAACCGCATAAGGCGGCAGCTCGAGTTCACCAGCCTCCACGAGGACCTGGAGCGCGACGGGCGCCGGCCGCGCACACAGGTGCTGTCCGTCGAAACCGTCCCCGCCGAAGGGGAGACCGCCGCCGGGCTCCGTCTGGCCGAGGGGACACCGGTGCTGGCCCTGGAGCGTCTGCGCTTCGCCGACGACCAGCCGATCGCGCTCCTGCACAACTTCCTGCCGGAAGGGCTGATCGAGCTGACCCTGGAGGAGCTGGCCGAGGCGGGCCTCTACCAGCTGATGCGCCAGTCCGGCGTCGGCCTGAGCAGCGCGGAGCAGACCATCGGCGCCCGGCGGGCCACGGTCGCCGAGGCCGGCCTCCTCGGCGAGGTCCGCGGCGCCACGTTGCTGACCATGACCCGCATCGCGTACGACGGTTCGGGCCGGCCGGTCGAATACGGCCGTCATGTCTACCGGGCCTCGCGCTACTCGTTCGAGATGACCGTCTCCGCGCACTGAGCGCGCTGCCGTGCGGTACTTCACCGGCACCGCGTCCCTCAGTGCCCGCGTTTGAGGAGCGCGTCGGACAGGTCGGCCGCCGCGTCGTTCAGGCGCAGGCCGATCACGTCGAGGCGGCGCAGCAGTTCGCGGCGGCTCAGGGAACGGGGACCCAGCTCCTTGCGGAACAGGGCGGCGACGGCGGTCTGGTACTCGCGCCGCACCCGGCCCGCGGCCTTGCGGGCGGCCAGGGCTCCGTCCTGCACCCGGCGCGGGTCGTCCGGCAGCACGGCGACCGCGTCGCGCAGCGCGACGAGTCCCTCGCGCACCGCGTCCAGGGCCGTCAGGTCGGCCGGGTCGCCGGGCATGCCGAACAGGTCGGTCTCGCGGACGAGGTCGCGCAGGTTGTCGAGCACGTCGTCGACGGAGCGGGAGAAGCGGTAGAGGTCCTCCCGGTCGATCGGAGTGGTCAGCGACGCGGACAACTCGGCGACCAGCGCGGCCCGGTGGCTGTCGCCCTCGTGCTCGACCGCGCCCATGGCCGTGCGTGCGTCGGCCGGGCTGAGGTGTCCGGCCGCGAGGTCGGCGGCGAGGTCGACGCCCTTGACCGTCGCGTTCAGCTGCTCGGTCAGGAGGGCGACGGTTGTGCGGTGCGAATGTCCGGTGAGGTCACCGAGAATGCGGCGGACGGCAGCGGCTACCAAGAGGTGAGTCCCTTCACGAGAAGGCCGGCCAATGAACCGGCGGCGAAACCGGCCGGCAGGGTCACCAGCCAGGCGGTCAGCAGGGGAACGGTGAACTGCCAGCGCACCCGTCGGCTGCCCTCGCTGGCACCCGTGCCGATCAGGCCGCCGGCCAGGGACTGGGTCATGCTGACCGGCATGCCGAGCCCCACAGTGGACAACACCGCGGCGGAGGAGGCGAGTTCGGCCGACATCACCTGCCACGGCCGGGCGGAGAGCAGCCGGCCGGCCGCGCCGCGCGCGATCCTGCGCGCCCCCACCAGGGCACCCAGGGCGAAGACCACCGCCACCAGGGCGTCGCCGGTCTCCCAGGGCCGGGGGAGCAGCGTGTCTCCCGCGAAGGTCACGGCGACCACCGCGAACATCTTCTGCCCGTCGTTGGCGGCGTAGGCCAGGCACTGTGTTCCGAAAGCGGCCAGTTGCACAGCGCGCACCAGGCGGGGCATGCCGCGCACCGCGGGGATCCGGCGCACGGTGCGGCCGATGAGCCAGCCGGCCGCCACCCCCACCAGCGGTGCAGCGGCACCGACGGTCAGCACCAGGGCCAGGTGCCCCCAGGAGGGCCGCACCCCCAGGGCGAGACCGGCCCCCGCCAGCGCACCCAGCACCGCCAGGGTCAGCGACGTGGCCACACCCCGCCAGGTCAGCACCACGACGAGGGCCACGGAGGCCGCGGCGCCCGCGAGGAAGACCGACTGCGCGGTGGCGGGCGGCCCCTGGCCGAGGCGGCCGGTGAAGGTGCGGGCGACGGCCAGGCCGAAGAGATGCGGGCCCAGACCGACGGCCAGGGTCAGCAGCGCCAGCGCCAGACCCGCCGAGCGGCTGCGGTGCCGTACGGCCAGCTCCAGCAGCGCGCCGCCGTCGTTGGCTCCGCAGACGAAGACGAAGGCGACGGCGGTGACGCACAGGGCGACGGTCAGGGTCACGGAGGCCTCTTTCACGACGGGCGTGTCGGGCAACGGCGGCGCACGGGCACCCACACCGGATCCGCACCCGCGCCGGCAACGGTCCGGACACGGCCCCGGCACCGGCATCGGGCCCGGCAGGGGCCCCGGCACCGGCATCGGGTCCGGTAGGGGCTCCGGCTCCGGCTCCGGCGCGGGCGCGTGGCGCACTCTGCGCGGATCGCGGGCCCGCGGAGCGGCCGGGGAGACGCGCAGGGGGGGCGCCGTCTCCCCGCGAATCGCACGGAGCGCTCCGCGCCGGAGCGGAGCAGGGGTCAGCGCACCCCGGCGGCGCGCAGGACGTCGGCGAGGTCGACGAGCTTGTAGTCGGTGTCGGTGCGGCCCCCGTCGTCGCCGCCCGCGGCCGGTGCATTGTAACCGTCCTGGGCGACGAACAGACCGTGCGGGAAGGCGGTGCCCAGTGCTCGGCCGGTGGCGGCGATGCCGTCCGTCTCCTCCGAGCCGTCGACCGTCGCGCCCGGGGCGACGCGGAACGCGCCGGCCCAGCGGTCGTCGGAGGTGTCGTAGAGGGAGTAGGTGTAGTCACCCTGGCTGGAGGCGATCAGGTACTGCCGGCCGGAGGGTGCGCGAAAGAGGGTGAGTCCCTCGGTGTCCGCGACGAGGTGGTGGCCGCCGTACCCCGGGTCGTCGCCGGCCACGCACTCCTCGCTCGCCGGGTCGTACTCGGCCGGCACGCCGAACTGCTCGGTCCGGTCGACCAGTCGCGGCGCGGCGGCGAGGTCCGCGGACACCTTCCAGATCCCGACGTCCTCCTGGCCGATGTAGGCGACCCCCCGGCCGGCGTCCACGGTGATGCCTTCGGCCTGCGGCCCGCTGCCCGGCTTCTCGCACGGGCTCCAGGAGCCGCCGGGCGTGCGGAAGGTGCTCGGCAGGGTGAGGGTACGGACCTTGTCGTAGGTGAGGGTGCCGGCCGCGGTGACGCGCACCTCGAACAGTCCCACGTCGGGGCTGTGGCGGCGGCTGGCGAGCACGTACGAGCGGCCGGTGCGCCGGTCGCGCCAGGCCGCGGTGCCGTACGCCGTGTACTGGTCGTCGACCTCGGCTTCGGTGGCGGCGAAGGCGCGCGGGACCGCCGCGTCGGTGACGTCGGTCAGCGGCGCCGACGGCCGGGAGCCGTCGATCCGGTAGAAGCGGATGCGGTCGCGTCCGCGGTCGGTGACCACGGCGACGTCCGAGCGCCGGCCGTCGGGGAAGCGCAGACCGGTGAGCACGTCCACGTTGTTGAAGCGGCCGGGTGCCGATCCGGCGGCGGGCGCCGCGGGGGCGGGCAGGGTCTCGAGCCGCGTGCCGTCGAGACGGTGGACGTCGAGGCCGCCCTCCTTGGCCGTGCCCAGGACGAGGCTGGACCCGGGGTGGGCGGCGTCGTACCAGATCGCGGGGTCGTCGGCGTTGGAGTTGCCGCCCTCGTCGTCGTCGAAGAGAGCCGGCGTCTCCGCCTTGGCGTACACCGGCGCGACGGTGTGGTTGCCGGGCAGCGGGGCGGTGGCGGCGGTCGCCGTGGCCGCCGCCAGTCCGGAGACGAGGACGGTGAGCGCGGCGGTGAGGCGGGTGCGTCTGTGCATGGTGTTCCTCCCTGACGGGGGGTCTGTCACCCCATGGTGCTGCGGACCTTACATAAGAATGTGCGGACAAATGAAGGGGGCGGGAAGGAGGTTGTGGCGGCCCTTCCAGGTGAACGGCAGGTGACCTGCGGGTTACGGAAGCACTAACAGCACATCAGAAACTGGTGTCATCAGTATGTCTTGACATAGAACCGGGTGCCGTTGAAGCTGTCCGGCATCAGGTCGCCGAGCCGTGCTCGATGGCCTCGGACCACGCCATTCGAGCCCGGTTTCCCCCGGGACACCGCGGGAGGTCACGCCATGCCCAGTCGCTCTTTCCGGGCCCGTCCCCGACTCACCGGCCGCCACCGGCGCACCGCCGTCGCCGTCGCCCTCGCCGGCGCGCTCGGCGCCGCTGCCGCCTGCGCGCCCTCCGGCAACGCGGGTTCCGGCGCGGGCCCGGGCGCCGGTCCCAGCGTGAAACCGGTGATCGAGACCGGCTTCGACCTGGACCGGCTCGTCGCCGCGGCCAGGAAGGAAGGCAGCGTCACGGTCTACGACAGCACCGGTGACATCACCAAGACTGCCGCCGCCTTCACCGCCGAGTACGGCATCAAGGCCACCGGGGTGAAGAGCAAGGTCGGCGACACCCTGGAGAAGATGACCCGCGAGAACCAGGCGGGCAACGCGACCATCGACGCCACCTTCTACGAGGACGGCCCCTCGCTCGTCGGCCAGTTGCTGGCGCAGAAGGTCGTCTACACGTGGATACCCGGCAGCCTGGTCCAGGACATCCCCGCCCCCAGGCAGAACCCGCTGCAGGTCCTGTCCAAGGGCAACATGTGGGTCTACAACCCCAGGCTCTTCCCGAAGGGATGCCCGGTACGGAACGTCTGGGACCTGACCGACCCGGCCTGGAAGGGAAAGGTCGCCCTCCAGGACCCCCTGGGCAAGCCCAACATGGTCGAATTCTTCAACCAGTTGAAGTCCGGCGGGGAGACCCGGCTGCGGCAGGCGTACCGGGCGAAGTACGGCAAGGACCTGCCGGCCGGCGAGTCCGCCGGTGAGGCCTGGGTCAAGGGCCTGGCCGGCAACAGCCCGATCCTCACGTCCTCGGACGACGACGCGGCCGCCGCCGTGGCCTCGCCGAACCAGACCAAGGAACGCCTCGCCCTGGTGTCCAACGCGAAGTTCCGTGACGTGAAGGACAAGGACTACTCCATGCGGGTCTGCACCGGGATGCAGCCCTGGGCGGGCTACCAGTACCCCAAGTTCGCCGCCGTGGCGACGAAGACCAGGCACCCGAACGCGGCCAGGCTCTTCGTGTACTTCATGCTCACGCAGGCCGGCGTGGACACCCAGATGAACACCGGCGGCGTCCCCGGCAACCCTCGCCTCAAGCCCGGCTCCTTCATGCCGGACGGCCTGACCGACTGGAACGGACAGCTGTTCGTCTTCGACCCGGCCCGGCTCGGCGGCGACTTCGCGAACCTGCAGGCGATGCAGGACTACTGGCGCCTCAACCACCGCTGACCACCCGCCGGGCCCGGTCCGTCACGACCGGGCCCGGCCCGCACCCGGACACGTTACGGAGACCCGCGCATGGCCGCCGCCACCCGCCCACCCGTCACCGCACCTCCCGACCCCGGTCACAGCCCGGCCGGGACCCGGCTCAGCCGACTGCGCTACCGGCTGAGCGTCCTGCGGCACGAGCCGACCCACGTGCTCGGCGTCCTGCTCATCGCCGCCCTGGTCTACCTGGTCCTCGCACCGCTGATCGCGGTCCTGTCCGACTCCGCACAGGTGCAGCACGGCGACGAGGGCCAGGCCTTCCAGGCGCCCGGCTCCACCACCGGCTACTACTTCTGGCGGGTCTTCCGCTCGCCCGTGGCCAGGCTCCTGTTCTGGCAGCCGCTGCTGCACACCGTCGTGGTCTCGCTCGGCGTGACCGTCGTCGCCGTGCTGCTCGGCGGGTCGACGGCCTGGCTGCTGACCCGCACCGACGTGACCGGCCGCAAGTGGCTGTCCACCGCGCTGGTCGTGCCCTACATGCTGCCCTCGTGGACGTTCGCGCTGGCCTGGCTCGCGCTCTTCAAGAACGACTCCTCCGGCGGCCAGATCGGCATCCTGGAGTCATGGGGAGTGCACACCCCCGACTGGCTGGCCTACGGCCAGGTCCCCATCATCATCTGCCTGGGCCTGCACTACTACCCGTTCGTGCTGCTGCTGTTCGGCAACGCGCTGCGCCGCATCGACAGCCAGCTGGAGGACTCCGCGCGCATCCTGGGCGCCGGCCGCGGCACCATCGCGGCCCGGATCACACTGCCGCTGATGCTGCCGTCGCTGTCGTCGTCGGTGCTGCTGGTCTTCGGCCGCATCCTCGGCACCTTCGGCACCCCCTACATCCTGGGCCTGCCGGTCAACTACGACCTGCTCTCCACCTCACTGTTCCGGTCGGTCAACAGCCACCAGCGGGGCGTCACCGCCGTGCTGACGGCGGTCATCGTGGTGATCGGCGTGCTGGTGATCCTCGTCGACACCCGGCTGGCCAGGGAACAGAAGCGGTTCATCACGGTCGGCGGCAAGGGAGCCATGGACCGCCTCGCCCGGCTCGGCCGCTGGCGGCTGCCCGCGCTCGGCGTCGCGCTCGCGGTGTTCACCGCGGGCGTCGTCGTCCCCGTGGCCACCCTGGCCCTGTCCACCGTGACCAAGACCCCCGGCGTCTTCCACGCCGACAACTTCACCCTCAAGTACTGGGTCGGCGCCCATCTGGCGGGCGCACCCGGCTTCCCGCACGGCGTGCTGCGCGGCACCGAGCTGTACTCGGCAGCGTGGAACAGCCTGCGCATCGTCGGCCTGGCCGCCCTCATCTGCGGGGTGGCGGGCCTGCTCATCGGCTACGTCGTCGTCCGCGCCGGCGGCAGCAGGATCGGCTCGCTCCTGCGGCAGATCAGCTTCCTGCCGTACATGGTGCCCGGCATCGCCTTCGCGGCGGCCTTCCTCTCCCTGTTCGCCGTGCGCCGCGGCCCGGTCCCCGCCCTGTACGGCTCAATCAGCCTGCTGGTGATCGTGCTGGCCGTCACCCACCTGCCGTACTCCTCGCGCTCGGGCATCAGCGCCATGACCCAGCTCGGCCGCGAACCCGAGGAGGCCGCCCAGGTGTCCGGGGCCGGCTGGTTCACCCGGCTGCGCAGGATCATCCTCCCGATCCAGCGCGGCGCCCTGACCACCGGAGTGATCCTTCCGTTCATCTCCGGCCTGAAGGAGCTGAGCATCGTCATCATGCTCACCACCACCGGCACCCAGTTGCTGACCACACTGTCGATCAACCTCGTCGACTACGCCTACGACCAGATGGCCAACGCGGTGGTCCTCGTCATCGCGCTGGTCTCCTTCCTCGCCACCTACCTCACCCAGCGCCTGACCAAGACCAACCTGTCGTCCGGACTCGGAGGCTGAAGACGTCATGCCGGCCATCTCGCTCACGTCGGTGCGCAAGAGCTACGGCTCCTCGGCGCCCGCCGTCGACAACCTCGACCTGGAGATCCCCGACGGCTCGTTCACGTGCCTGCTCGGCCCTTCCGGCTGCGGAAAGACCACGACCCTGCGCATGATCTCCGGACTGGAGTCGCTCAACGCGGGAACCATCACCGTCGGCGGCCGGGTCATGGACTCCACGCACCAAGGAGTCTTCGTGCCGCCGGAGAAGCGCGGCATGGGCCTGGTCTTCCAGAACTACGCGCTCTGGCCGCATCTGACGGTCGCCAAGAACGTCGAATTCGGTCTCCGGGTACGCAAGGTCAAACCGGCCCAGCGCGCCGAACGCGCCACCGCCGCCCTGAAGATGATGCAGATCGACTGGGCCGCCGACCGCTACCCGGCCCAGCTCTCCGGCGGCCAGCAGCAGCGCGTCTCGCTCGCCCGCATGCTCGCCGTCAGCCCCGACGTGCTGCTGCTGGACGAACCGCTGTCCAACCTCGACGCCCAACTGCGGCTGGACATGCGGGCCGAACTCAAACGCATCCACGACGAGACGGGCCACACCATCGTCTTCGTCACCCACGACCAGCTGGAGGCCATGACCATGGCCACCCACGTCGTGGTGATGAACAAGGGGGTCGTCCAGCAGATGGCACCCCCGATGGAGGTCTACAACCGCCCGGCCAACACCTTCGTGGCCCGGTTCGTCGGCAGCCCGCCGATGAACCTCTTCGAGGCCGGGGACGACACCGCGCGCGACACGTTCACCGGCGCCGTGCGCGAACGGGTCCTGGCCGCCCGGCCGGACCTGACCGAACGGCTCGCCACCGTCGGCGTCCGGCCCGAGAACCTGCGGCTGCTGCACGACGCCGAGGAGCCGCCCGCCGACGCGTTCGTCTTCGAAGGCACCGTCAAGACGGCGCTGCCCACCGGTTCCAGCTGGACCGTGCTGGTGACCGCCGGACGCACCGAGCTGTACCTGGTGTCGTACACCGACGTGCGCGCCACCCCCGCCACCCCCGTGCGCTGCGCCGTCCGCACGGCCGACCTGCACCTGTTCGACACCTCGGGCAAGAGGCTGCCCGACGACGCGGCCGGCGCCGCACCGATGAAGGAGAACACCGCGACATGGGCCAGCTGACCCGACCCACGGCACTTCTGCTGGACTTCGGCGGAGTGGTCGTGGCGACCACCAACCGCCCCTCCTGGGCGCACGATCTCGCCACCGAACTGCACGCCGCCCTGACCGCCGCGGGCTGCGCCGAGCTGACCGTCGAGCACATCGAGGCGGACCTGTCGGCCGGATCCGCCGCCGACTCGCACTGGAAGAACGCGATGAGCCGGCCGGCCGCCCCCGAGGAGATGACGCACCGGCGCTTCTGGAGCGACTTCGTCGCCGCCGACTGGCCGCAGGCCGCGCTCGCCTGGGTGACCGCCCACGCCGAACCGCTGTGCCACCGGCTCGGCGAGCTCAAGCAGGACCGCGTCACCCGCGACGGCATGCCCGCCCTCCTCGACACCTGTGACGAGCTGGGCATCGCCGTCGGCATCGTCTCCAACGCCCTGGCCGGCTCGGTGCACCGCGACTACATGGCCGAACACGGCCTCGACAAGCGCGTCGCGGTGCAGGTGTACAGCGACGAGGTCGCCGTCCGCAAACCCAACCCGGAGATGATCCGCATCGCCGCGCGTGCCCTGGACACCGACCCGGCCGGCTGCTGGTACGTCGGCGACAACTACGACCGCGACGTGCTGTGCGGCCGGCGCGCCGGAGCCGGCGCGACCGTCCTGATGGAGGCGCGCGGCACCTACGACCGGCCCTACATCGTCCAGGCCGAGCCCGACGCGGTCGTCGCCGGCCCGGACGAACTGCGGGAACTGCTGCTCGCCGCCCCGGCCCCTGCCGCCCGGTGACACCCGCCGGCCGCCCGCGCGCCGCCCCTCCCGCCCACCGGCCCGGCCCCGGCGGACGACGGTGCGGCGCGCACCCCTGCGGCCGTCCGCGCCACGCCGACCCCCTGACCCTCGCGAACAACCCGTACAACCCCTGCGACCCGAACAACCCGAACAATCCGAACAACCCGAAGAACCCGAAGAACCCGAAGAACCGGAACAACCCGAACAACCGGAACAACCCGATGGGAGAGTCCCCGTGACGACGCTCCGCCCCCCGCGGGCGCTGCTGCTGGACCACGGCGGCGTGCTGATGAGGTCCGTCAGACGCCCCGAGCGCATGGCCGCCTTCGCCGACCGCGTGCTCGCCCTGGTGGGCCCCCGCACGGGCCTCGACCGGGACGCCGTGCTGCGCGACGTCAACGCCGGCAAGGCCGCCTACCGCGCCTGGAAGAACGGCGGCGTCCGTACCCCCGAGCCGCGCGAGATCGGGCACCGGGAACTGTGGGAGGACTTCGTCGCCGCCGACTGGCCGCCCGCCGCGCGCGCCCTGGTCGGCGCCGAGGCCGTCCCCCTGTGCCGGGAGATGACGCTCGCCGAGAGCGACAAGACCCTCGCTCCCGGCATGCTGGAGACTCTCAGGCTGGCACGCGGCCACGGGGTGCGCACGGGCATCGTGTCCAACACCCTGCTCGGCTCGCTCAACCGCGACCTCGCCCGGCACGTCGGCACCGACCCCTACCTGGACGTGCAGGTCTACTCCGACGAGATCGGGCTGCGCAAGCCCGCACCCGAGACGATCCGCCTGGCCGCGCGCGCCCTCTCGGTCGACCCCGCCGACTGCTGGTACGTCGGCGACCACTACGACCGGGACGTGGTGTGCGGCCGGCGCGCCGGTGTGGGCGCGACGATCCTGATGCGGCCGGCCGGCCGCCGGGACGCGGGCGCGCGCCCGCAGCCGGACGCCGAGGTCGCCGACGGCCTCGAACTGCTCGGCCTGCTGCGGAGCGCGCTCACCGGGAACGGCACCCGGCCGCACCCCGGTCGGGGGGCGGCCGCATGAGCGAACTGGACGCACTGACGGTCCGGCTGCGCGAGGCCGCCACCGAGGCGGCGCTGGCCGTCGCCCCGGACCTGCTGGCGGCGTTCCGCGGCGCCATGGACGTCGATTTCAAGCGCGACGAGCACGACCCGGTCACCGTGCATGACCGGCGCGCCGAGGAACGCATCCGCGAGCTGCTGCTCAAGCGGGTGCCGGACAGTACCGTCGTCGGTGAGGAGGGCGGACGCCGGGACGGCACCGGCCGCATAGCGTGGTACGTCGACCCCATCGACGGAACCGCCAACTTCGCCCGCGGACTGGCCTTCTTCTGCACCTCCGTCGGTGCCGCGGTCGACGGCGAACCCGTGGCCGGTGCCATCGTCGACCCGGTCGCCGGGCACGTCTTCACCGCCGACGCCACGGGCGCCTACCTCGGCGACGAGCCGCTGCGCCCGAGCGGCGTGCGCGAGGAGGCCCGCGCCCTGCTCATCACCGGCTTCCCCACCTCACGCGAACTGGCGCGCGACGACCCGCAGACCCTGCCGCGGTTCGGCGAACTCATCGCCCGCTACGGCACCGTGCGGCGCACCGGAAGCGCCGCGCTGACCCTCGCCCACGTGGCCGCCGGCTGGTGCGACGCCGCGCTGGGCACCTCCGTCAACGCCTGGGACATCTGCGCCGCCCGGGTGCTGGTGCGGCGCGCGGGCGCCCACTACAGCGCCTTCGCCGGGGACGGCGGCTGGGACCAGCCCGGCTACCTGGCCCACGGCCCGGGCCTGGAGCCGCACGCCGCCCGGGAGTTCGTGGACTGGTACCTGTCCCGCCTGCCAGGAAGGAACACGTGATGGCGCCACCCGGCCCCGGCCTGCGCTACGTGTGGATCGTCACCGACCTCGACGGCACCCTGGTCGACCGCGGCCTGGAGATCGTGCGCCGCAGCGCGCTGGCCCTGCGGCGGTACCGGGAACTCGGCGGAACCGTCGTGATCGCCACCGGCCGCAACGAGGTGTCGGCAGGCCGCTTCCACCGCGAACTCGGCCTGGACACCCCGATGATCGTCTACAACGGCGCTCGCGTCGTCGATCCGCTGACCGGGACCCGGCTGCTCGACCTGGACCTGGGCGCCTCCTGGCGGACACTGCGCGAGGACCTGCTGCCCAGGCTGCCCGAGGGCGTGGGAGCGGTGGCCTTCGCCGGTGAGGACGCCTACGTGCTGCGCGGGGCCCCCTCGCTGGCGGCGTACGCCGCACGCGACCGGATCGAGCTGCGTGCGGGCCCCGCGCCGCAGGTCCCGACGAAGGTGATGCTGATCGCCGACCGGCCGGGCCTCGGCCCGCTGGCGGACCTCACCGCCCGCTGCTGTCCGGCGACCCGGCTGCTGCAGTCGGAGGACACGTATCTGGAGATCCTGCCGGCCGGCGCCGGCAAGGAAGTGGCGCTGCGCCACCTCGCGGAACGGGCGGGTGTGCCGATGGAGCGGATAGCGGCCATCGGCGACAACCCGAACGACACCGCCATGGTGCGGGCAGCGGGCCTGGGCGCGGCGGTCGGCGACGGCCACAAGGAGGTACGTGCCGCCGCCGACGTCGTGGTCGGGCCGTGCGCCCTGGGCGCGGTGGCCGACCTCGTCGAGCGCGTCACCGCGCACCCGGTCCGGTGATCCTCACCGTCCTCGGCTCCTCCGGCTCGGTGCCGGGCCCCGGCAACCCGTGCTCGGGCTATCTGCTCGAACACGGCGGACACCGGCTGCTGCTGGACCTCGGGACCGGGGCGTTCGGCGCGCTGCTGACGTACGCCGGCCCCCACCAGGTGGACACGGTGGTGCTCAGCCACCGGCACGCCGACCACTCGGCGGACCTGGCGGCGCTGGCGTACGCGCAGGAGAAGCTGACCGGCCGTGAGGTGCCGACCCGGGTGATCGCGCCGCCCGGGACGGCGGAGGGCGTACGGCGTGCGTCCGTGCTGGCCTTCGAGGACTCCCGGCCGGGGGACCTGGAGTGCGGGCCGTTCCGGCTGCGGCTGGCGCGGGTGCGGCACTCGGTGGAGACCTGCGCCGTGCGGGTGGAGGCGGGCGGTTCCTGCCTGACGTACACCGGTGACTCCGGACCGTGCCGGGAACTGGCGGAGCTGGCCCGCGGAAGCGGTGTCCTGCTGGCCGAGGCCGCGCTGGGAGCCGATACCGAAGCAGAAGCAGGAGCAGAAGCAGGAGCAGAAGCAGGAGCAGAAGCAGGAGCCGGAGCAGGAGCAGGAGCCGGGGCCACAGGCGCGGCAGGCCCCGGCGCGGCCGCACATGGCTGGGGCCGCGACCACACCGCCCCCGCCCCGCACCACCTGACCGCGGAACAGGCAGGGGAACTGGCCGCTTCGGCCGGTGTCGGTCTGCTGGCGGTGACCCACCTGCGTCCGTGGGACGACCCCGGACGGTCGCTGGCCGCCGCTGCGCTCCGGTTTACCGGCCCGGTCCTCCTGGCCCGGCCGGGGCTGCGGCTGGTCCCCGGTGGCGCCACCGGCGCGCCGGACCCGGACGAGGAGAGAGCAGCGCACCCGGAAGAGGAGAGATGAGTGAGACGCACGGAGCGGCTGCCGGCCGCGATCCGCATCGTCCGCGAGGCCGCGACGGTCGTCACAACGTCCGTCCGGCCGCAGCGGGCCCGCCCGGAGACCTCGGTGGCGGACATCCGCGACAGTACCGACCGGCAGGCGGGACGGCTGATCTGCCGCGGGCCGGCCACCGGGGTCCCCGGCGAGGCGACCGTCGGTGAGGTCCGGGCCGCGGCGGTGGCGCGGTGAACCACGACGGGACCTCGCTGGTCCACCTGGCGGCGGCGTTCGGACTGTGCGCCCTCATCGGCCTGGAGCGCGAGTACCGGCAGAAGTCGGCCGGCCTGCGCACCCATGTCCTGGTGGGGCTCGGCTCGGCGCTGTTCATGCTGGTGTCGAAGTACGGCTTCGCGGACATGCTCGGGCTGGACGGTGTGGCGCTGGACCCCTCGCGGGTCGCCGCGCAGATCGTGTCCGGCATCGGCTTCATCGGCGGCGGACTGATCTTCGTCCGCAGGGACGCGGTGCGGGGCCTGACGACGGCGGCCAGCGTGTGGCTGGCGGCGTCGATCGGCGCCGCGGCGGGCGCGGGACTGCTGGTGCTGGCCTGTGCCGTGACGGTGGCCTACCTCGTCGTGGCGTTCGCCTTCCCGCCACTCGCCCGGCGGCTGCCCCGTTCGCCGGCCGAGGCGGTGCTGCTGCGCATCAGCTATCTGGACGGCCGCGGCCTGTTGCGCGACATCGTCCGCGAGTGCACCGGCGCGGGTTTCCACGTGGCCGGGCTGCGCAGGGCCGGCCCGCTGCCGACGGGTTCCGCGCCCACCCAGGTGGGCGTCCTGCTGGAGCTGTCCGGCAACGGCGCGCAGGACGAACTGGTGCCCCGCCTCTCGGACCGGGAGGGGATCACCGAAGTGACCCTGCTGGAGGACGAGGCGGACTGACGGGGCGGCTGACCGGCGGGACGGCGGGTGCGGGGCGGCGGGCACGAGGCGGCGGGGCGGCGTCTGAGCGTGTCCGCCACCGGCTGCCGGCCGGGTCCCCGCAAAGGCACCTGCGAGACCCTCGACCGCGGGAAGGAACGAGGATGCTCCATGAGTCCGAATGTAAGGACAATAGGTTGACAGGGTGTGTGCGGGAAAGGCAGGCTCGTTCCACGCGGACGGGCCGCCAGCCCGGCGCTCCAGGAGAAGCTGAGAGAGGGCTTGGCATGCCGATCAGGTTGGCCCACGCCGTACACGTCACCGAAGGAGGCAGGCCGTGAGCGCACCCATCGCCGAGCGGGTCGCAGGAGCACCGATCTCCTGGGGAGTCTGCGAGGTCCCGGGCTGGGGGTACCAGCTCGCGCCGGACCTGGTCCTGCGTCAGATGCGCGAGGTCGGCCTCACCGCCACCGAGTTCGGGCCCGACGGCTTCCTGCCCGACGCCCCCGCGGACAAGGCCGCGACGCTGGCCTCCCACGGCCTGCGGGCCGTCGGGCAGTTCGTGCCGGTCGTGCTGCACGACCCGGACCACGACCCGCTGCCCGCGGTCCGGGCGGCGATCACCGGCCTGCTGGCCGCCGACGCCCGTACGGTCGTCGTCGCAGCGGCAACCGGGGCCGACGGCTACGACGACCGCCCGGTCCTCGACGCGGCGGGCTGGTCCGCGCTGCTGGCCAACCTCGACCGGATCTCCGCCGCCGCGCACGAGGCGGGCCTGGTCGCCACCCTGCACCCGCACGTCGGGACGATGATCGAGACGGGCGAGGAGACCGAGCGGGTGCTCGACGGTTCGGGCATCGGGCTGTGCCTGGACACCGGGCACCTGATCATCGGCGGCGGCGACCCGGTCGCCCTGGCGGCCCGGCGGACGGACCGCATCGCCCACATGCATCTGAAGGACGTGCGCCTGGACCTCGCCGACCGGGTGCGGGCCGGCCGGATGACGTACACGGAGGCCGTCGCCGCGGGGATGTACGTCCCCCTCGGCACCGGCGACGTGGACGTCGCGGCGATCGTCGGCCTGCTGGAGGCCGACGGGTACGCCGGATGGTACGTACTCGAACAGGACACGGTCCTGGCGGCCGCTCCCGGTGCGCAGGGCGGCGCCGGCCCCGCCGAGGACGTGCGCGCCTCGGTCGCCCACCTCCTCTCCCTCGCCCATGCCGCCGGACGCGGCCAGGGGAGCTGACCGATGGCACACGAGCTCGTCGTCCTCGGGCGGACCGGGGTCGACATCTACCCGCTCGACCACGGCGTGGGCCTGGAACAGGTGAGGACCTTCGAGAAGTTCCTCGGCGGAAGCGCGGCGAACGTGGCGGTCGCCGCCGCCCGCCACGGCCGCGGCACCGCCCTGATCAGCCGGGTGGGCCGCGATCCCTTCGGCAGGTACGTCCGGCGCGAGGCCGCGCGGCTCGGCGTGGACACGGCACACCTCACGGCGCTCACGACGGCGGACGGACCCCCCACCCCGGTCACCTTCTGCGAGGTCTTCCCGCCCGACGACTTCCCGCTGTACTTCTACCGGTACTCCAGCGCGCCCGACCTGCTGGTCGAACCCGGCGAACTGCCGCTGGAGGACATCCGGCAGGCCGCCGTCTTCTGGGCCACGGTCACCGGCCTGTCGGCCGAACCGAGCCGGGCCGCCCACTTCACCGCCTGGCAGGCCCGCGGCCGGCACGGCCCCACCGTCCTCGACCTCGACTACCGGCCGGTGTTCTGGGCCGGACCCGAAGCGGCCAGGGAACAGGTGACCCGGGCGCTGGAGCACGTCACCGTCGCCGTCGGCAACCTCCAGGAGTGCGAGGTGGCCGTCGGTGAGACGGAACCGCACCGGGCCGCCGACGCCCTCCTCGACCGCGGCCTCGAACTCGCCGTCGTCAAACAGGGACCCAAGGGCGTACTGGCGGCCACCCGGCACGAGCGGGTCGAGGTCGCGCCCTTCCCCGTCGAGGTGGTCAACGGCCTCGGTGCGGGCGACGCGTTCGGGGGCGCCCTCGTCCACGGCCTGCTCAGCGGCTGGGACCTGACCCGGGTCATCGAGTTCGCCAACGTCGCGGGTGCCGTCGTCGCCTCCCGCCTCGCCTGCTCCACCGCCATGCCGACCACGTCCGAGGTGGATGCCTTCCTCGCCTCACGGTCGCTGGTCCGCGCCGAAGGGACCGCATGATGGACGCCGCACAGCTGACCGCGATACGCGCCCGTGAACCCGAGCGCATCGAACAGTCGTGGCGGAAACGGGCCCGCCGCCCGCGGTGCGGGCCGGACGGCCGCCTGCTCGTCGTCGCCGCCGACCACCCGGCCCGCGGCGCCCTCGGGGTCCGGGGCGACGAGGGAGCCATGGCGAGCCGCACCACCCTCCTCGACCGCCTGGCGACCGCCCTGTCGCGGCCGGGCGTCGACGGGGTGCTCGGCACCCCCGACCTCCTCGACGACCTCCTGCTCATGGGGGCGCTGGAGGACCGGATCGCCATCGGGTCGATGAACCGGGGCGGACTGCAGGGATCGGTCTTCGAACTCGACGACCGGTTCACCGCGTACACCCCCGAGGCCATCGCCGCTCAGGGACTCGACGGGGGCAAGACGCTCACCCGGATCTGCCTTGAGGACGCCGGCACCGTGGCCACCCTGGAGGCGGCGGGGAAGGCGGTCACCGGCCTGGCCGCGCACGACCTCATGGCCATGGTCGAGCCGTTCCTCGCGGTGCGGGAGGACGGCCGCGTACGCAATCTGCTCGACCCCGACAGCGTCATCCGGGCGATCCAGATCGCGAGCGGGCTCGGCGCGAGCAGCGCGCACACCTGGCTCAAGCTGCCCGTGGTCGACGAACTCGAACGTGTCCTGGACGCGACCACGCTGCCGACCCTCCTGCTCGGCGGTGACCCGCAGGGCGACCCCCACGACACCTACGCCGCCTGGGACGCGGCCCTGGCGCTCCCGGCCGTACGGGGACTGGTCGTCGGACGCGCCCTGCTCTACCCGCCCGACGGGGACGTGGCCGCAGCCGTCGACATCGCGGCCGAACTGGTCCACGGGAGCGGCGCATGAGCCACAGCACCCGATGGGTGCGGCCGCCGGGCACCGCGAGCGGCGACGGCCGGGAGGCCGCCGTCACCGCCGCCGGCCAGGACCGGCACCACACGAGTCCGCGGGGGGCGGCCCTGACTGCCGGGGACGGCCGCGCCGTCGCCGCCGGCGACGGGGAGCACAACGTAGTACCCCTGTGCGGCGCCGTCCAGGTCACCGCGGTGACCGCGGGCGGCGGCAGTCGTCGTGCTCGTCCAGAACAACGGATTCCACTCGATCGGCGCGCTGTCGCAGTCGCTCGGCTCCCAGCGGTTCGGCACGCGGTACCGCTACCGCACCGCCGACGGGCGGCTGGACGGCCCCCACCTGCCCACCGACCTCGCGGGCAACGCCCGCAGCCTGGGCGCCCACGTGATCGAGGTCCGCTCGCGCGCCGGACTGGAGGCGGCCATCGCCGAGGCCAAGGCGTGGCCGGCCGACGGCGGTCCCGTCGTCATCCACGTGGAGACCGACCCGCTCGTCCCCGCCCCCGGCAGCGACAGCTGGTGGGACGTCCCCGTCGGCGCCGTCTCCACGCTGGGCTCGACGCAGGAGGCCCACACCGCCTACACCCGCCACAAGAAGGCCCAACGGCCGCTGCTCGCACCGGCGCGGCAGCCGGAGCCGGCCCGGCCGCCGCACGAGGACACCCGTGCCCAGCACTGAGGAAGCAGCCTTGACCGCATCACCGAAGGAGCCCGCCGTGAGCGCGCCGACGCGCATCACCCACTTCATCGACGGCCGCCCGTGGAGCGGTCCGGCCGCACGCACCGCCGCCGTGTACAACCCGGCCACCGGAGCGCAGACCGCTTCCGTGGACCTCGCCCCGGCCGGACTGGTCGGCGCCGCCGTGGCGTCGGCGAAGGCCGCGTGGGAGGAGTGGCGCGACCTCTCGCTCGCCAGGCGCGTGCGGGTGCTCTTCGCCTTCCGCGAACTGCTCAACGCGAGGAAGGAGGAGATCGCGGCCCTGATCACCGCCGAACACGGCAAGGTCCTGTCGGACGCCCTCGGCGAGGTGACCCGCGGACTGGAGGTCGCCGAGTTCGCGTGCGGCATACCGCACCTGCTGAAGGGCGGCTACTCCGAGAACGCCTCGACCCGGCTGGACGTCCACTCCATCCGGCAGAGCCTCGGGGTCGTCGCCGTCATCTCGCCGTTCAACTTCCCGGCGATGGTGCCGATGTGGTTCGTGCCCCTCGCCCTGGCCTGCGGCAACGCCGTGGTGCTCAAGCCGAGCGAGAAGGACCCGAGCGCCCCGCTGGCCCTGGCGGCCCTGTGGCAGGAGGCCGGCCTGCCCGACGGCGTACTGCAGGTCGTCAACGGCGACAAGGAGGCCGTCGACGCGCTCCTGCGCCACGAGGACGTCAAGGCCGTCTCCTTCGTGGGTTCCACACCCGTCGCGCGGTACGTCTACGAGACAGGCGCCGCGCACGGCAAGCGCGTCCAGGCCCTGGGCGGCGCCAAGAACCACATGCTGGTGCTCCCCGACGCCGACCTGGACCTGGCCGCCGACGCCGCCGTCAACGCCGGCTTCGGTTCGGCCGGAGAGCGGTGCATGGCGATCTCCGTGCTCGTCGCGGTGGAACCGGTCGCCGACGGACTCGTCGCCAGGATCACCGAGCGGATGCGCGCCCTGCGCACCGGCGACGGCACCCGCGGCTGCGACATGGGCCCCCTCGTCACCCGCGCGCACCGCGACAAGGTGGCCTCCTACCTCGACGCCGGCGTCGAGGCCGGTGCGGTGCTCCTGGCCGACGGCCGTGAGGGCGACTTCGACGCCGAGGGCGACGGCTTCTTCCTGGCCCCGACACTCTTCGACCACGTCGATCCGGGGATGCCGGTCTACACCGACGAGATCTTCGGCCCGGTGCTGTCCGTCGTCCGTGTGGCGTCCTACGAGGAAGGTCTGGCGCTCATCAACGCCAACCCCTACGGCAACGGCACGGCGATCTACACCAACGACGGAGGCGCGGCCCGCCGCTTCGAGAACGAGGTCGAGGCCGGCATGGTCGGCATCAACGTGCCCGTCCCCGTGCCCGTCTCGTACTTCTCCTTCGGCGGGTGGAAGAACAGCCTCTTCGGAGACAGCCACGCCCACGGTGCCGAGGGCGTCCACTTCTTCACCCGCGGCAAGGTCGTCACCTCCCGCTGGCCGGACCGCGGCCACGGCGGCCTCGACCTAGGCTTCCCCCGGAACGACTGAGAGCCGCACTCCCCGCCCGGCACCGGGGCCCGCCGCCCTCGGCACCGTGCTGCGCGACCTCGCCGGCCGGGCGGCGGCTCCTCAGCGCTGCCCGCCGGCGGCGGCCGCCTCGCCGGGCCGCCCGCCGCGGCCATGTGCGTGGAGGTCCTCGCGTGGAGCACCCGGCGCGCCCCGCCCGGCTCCGACCGCTGTGCGGCGTGTCCGGCCGGGCCGCCCACGCACCGGCGGGACGGCATCCAGCAGGGACAGGAGCCGGGTGACGCCGTTGCGGTTCCCACCGGTCGGGGTGACCGCCGGTGGAGTGCGTGTCCGTCGGTGATCAGGTGGTGCCGGCAGCCGGCCCGGCCCCGGGGACACGGTCCCCACCGAGACGACCGGCTTCGCCAGGCGGCGCAAGGGCCGCAGGTGGTCCGTCGGCACCGTCGTCGAGCCCACGGTCACGAGGATCGCGGCCCCCACGCTGCCGATGGCGCCGAACGGGGCGGGTGCCGGCGGCAGCCGACGGCGCCGGGACTTCCTGCCCGGCACAGGGCTGCGAACGCGCGCAGGCCGACCCGGGTCTCTGCACCCAGCTCCACCTGGGGTGAGTGGAGCAATTCCAAGGATTGACCGGGGTGCTGAGGTGCCGGAGGATCAACGCAGGCAGCCCAGACGGCAACCCGGGCTTGTGCCTTGGCACGGATCCTGGCCCGGCGAAGGCGCTGTGCGGGCGCCGGCCAACCCATTACCGAAGGGACACGGACACTGTGCCTGCTCTCCCTGCCACGACTGACCGGGCTGTCACCCTGCTCCGTGACTTCGGTGCCGAGAGCATCGCCCACCCCGGCGGCACTCTCCTCACCCATCTCCGGCGTGTACAGGCGCGGCTGGCGACGTGGAAGGCCCGTCCGGCCCTCCGGCTCGCCGGGCTGTGCCACGCGTTCTACGGCACGGACGGCTTTCCCGCAGCACTGCTGCCACTGGACCGCCGCGATGACCTGGCAGCGGTGATCGGCGCCGAGGCCGAGGCCATCGTGTACCTGTACGCCTCCTGCGACAGGAAGGCGACGTACCCAACTCTCCACCAGGCCGGCGCTGCCTTCCACAACAGGTTCACCGGCCGCTCCCACGTGCCGGGTCCACAGCTGCGCCGGGACTTCGCCGAGCTGTCGGCGGCCAATGAACTCGATCTCGCCGTCATCGATCCCGCCTTCCGCGACAAGTGGGGCCCCGCGCTGCTCGCCCTGTTCACCGGAGTGCAGGATCTGCTCAGTGCCGACGCCTGGCTGGAGTGCCGCACGGTCCTTGCCACCCCTGCCTCCGAGCCGACGAACCGACACACCGCTTCTTCCTCGCCGGTGCCGAAGGCCGACCAGCGCTGAGACGGCCCGCAACCGGCCGCTGTCCTGGCCCTGAAGAGTCTGTCGCGTAAGTGGATCAATACCGTGGACCGATTCCCGAATCCGACATGGGGGACGACATGCGATTTGCCGATGGCCCGAGCGTGCACTGCGATGTTCATGTCGAGGCAGACGTGGCGCGGGTCTGGGAGCTGGTGACCGACATCCGTCTGCCTGCCCTGCTCAGCCCGGAGCTGCAGCGCGTCGCCTGGCTCGACGGCGCGGAACGGCCCCTGGTAGGTGCGTGCTTCGAGGGCTACAACCGGCACGGGCGACTCGGCGAGTGGCGAACTGTCTCCCACGTGGTCGAGCTGGACGAACCGCGGACGTTCGCCTGGGCCGTCACGGATGCGGACGGACGATACGGAGAACCGACGTCGGATCCGGCGAAATCCATGGCGTCCTGGCGCTATGAACTCCAGGCCGAGGACGGCGGGACCCGGCTGCGGCAGTCGGCTCTCATCGGGCCGGGCCGCAGCGGAGTCACGCTGGCCCTCGACCGCCGGCCCGACCGGGAGGAGGAGATCATCGCATTCCGGATGAAGGAACTGCGCGCCGGGATGGAGGCCACCCTCCGCGGGATCAAGGCCCTTGCCGAGGGGAGCGGCTGAGACGGCATTTCGTCCGGTGTGCTCTTGCAGCAGGCGTCACCCCGGTCCGCCCCGGCGGACCGCGGTGACCTGCACCCACCACGGCCGCACGACATCCTCGACCTCACCCGCAGCGCCGTGGCCTCCTTCGCCGCCCGCAACGGCTCGCGCGCAGGGTCTCTGGAGGCGGCGGTGCGGCTGATCGGACCGGGCGGCACCGGCCCGCCCGACCGCCGGGGCACCCAGGTCGCCCGCCCGGCCGGTCCCGAACCGGCGGTTTCCTGACGAGCCCGCATCCCCGAGTCCACGGCGTTTCCCGCCGGCAGGACGCCTCGCCGTCCCGCGCTGTCCACGGCATGGCCGCTACTCGGCCCGGGCGACGGCCGTCGCCGGTGAGGTGCACGAGGCCCGCGGGGCGGGCAGCGCGCCCGCCGCGGCCGTCACCACGACCAGGCCCGCGAAGACCACCGCGAGGCAATCGACAGCCGTCCAGTAGCCATCGGTTGTGACTGAGCGTCGCCTCGTGCCGACGGCGCGGCTGCCGTGTCCGGCGTCGGGCATTCGTAGCCGGTGTGCGTGCTGACCCGGTGGGTCGACGATGTGACGTCGTCAGTCCGCCGCGGTACGGCGGGCGTAGGCGCGGGCGGCGCGGGCGCGGTCGCCGCAGCGGGTGGAGCACCACTGGCGGCGGCCGTGCTTGAGCAGGAAGCGGTTGCAGGGCGGGGAGGCGCAGGCGGTCAGGCGGGCGGCGTCGGGGGCGGTGAGCAGGTCGGCGGCGTCGGCGGCGATGACGGCCAGGGCGTGCTCGACGATCGCGGTGGTGGGGTGGGGCGTGGCGCGGTAGGGGCCGGTCTTCTCGTCCCACAGCAGGAGGGAGGCGGTGGGGACGCGGGTCATCGCGTCGTTGATCGCCGTGACGGCGGCGGGCAGGGCGGGCTGTCCGGCGACGCGGGAGGCCAGGAGCGACCTGACCTGTTCGCGCAACGAGCGCAGCTGTGTCGCGCATACCTCCGCCAAGCCGGCGTCGGCCGGTGCGAGGTCGCGCCGTGCCAGCCACTGCTCGGCCTGTGCCGGGGTGCCCAGGAGGTCGGCTGTGTGGCCGCCGGGCAGTGCGACGGCACTGTTGGCCAGGGCCAGGGCGGGATGCTCGTCCTCGCCCGGCGCCGACGGCAGGGCGGCTTCTTCCGTCACGAACTCTTTCACGCTTCTCATGGTACAGGTTGCGCTCATCCGTGAGATCTGCCTACAGTCGACTCACGGTTAACAAGTTGTCTATCCGTGAGGAATCTCTTTCGTGTCTTCTCCGACCCCGCAGACCGCCCCGTTCCCCGTACGCGTCTTCGGCGGCCCGACCGCCCTCTTCGAGTACGGCGGCCTGCGCTTTCTCACCGACCCGACCTTCGACGGCCCCGGCGACCACCAGGCGCCGGCCGTCGTGCTGACCAAGACGGCGGCGGCCGATGGCAGCCCGGCCGATCTCGGACGCGTCGACGTGGTCCTGCTCTCGCACGACGAGCACGCCGACAACCTCGACACGTCCGGCCGGGCGCTGCTCGCCGACGTCCCGCTGACGCTCACCACCCCCGGCGGTGGGGAGCGTCTCGGTCAGGCGGCCACCGGCCTCGCCGACTGGCAGCCGGTCGAGCTCGAACGCCGGGACGGCGGGCCCGGCACGGTCACCGTGACCGGCGTGCCCGCCATCCACGGCCCCGGCCCGCGCGAGGAGGTCGAGCCGGTCTGCGGCGAGGTCGTCGGGTTCGTCCTGACCGGCGAGGGCCTGCCCACCGTCTACGTCAGCGGCGACAACGCCTCTCTCGACGCGGTCGAGGAGATCGCCGAGCGCTTCGCCCCGGTCGACACGGCCCTCCTGTTCGCCGGAGCGCCCCGCTTCCCCGAAGTCTTCGACGGCAAGGTGATCGTCCTGGACAGCGCCCAGGCCGCCCAGGCCGCGAAGATCCTCGACGCCGGCCGCGTGGTCCCCGTCCACTACGACAGCTGGGCCCACTTCACCGAGGGCCGCGACGAGCTCGTCGCCGCCTTCGCCGCCGCCGGTCTCACCGACCGCGTCGACTTCGGCGTCCGCGGCTGACCCCGCACACGCTCGGCACCTACCCGGACACAGCGACGGCCGACAGAGCCCCTCCGCGACTGCCGGCCGTCGCCCCGCCCCTCCCGGACCTCCAGCACCACCGAAGGACCGCACGACCATGACCGATCCGATCCGCGGCACCCGCCACGGCTCCGCCCCCGCCCCTCTGTCCGTCCTGGACTCGGCCATGACCGGCACCGGTCAGAGGGCCGCCGAGGCGCTGGCCGGCAGCATCGAACTCGCCCGGCTCGCCGACCGGCGCGGCTTCACCCGCTACTGGATGAACGAGCACCACGCCATGCCCGGCGTCTCCACCTCCAGCCCGCCCGTCCTGTTGTCCCGGCTCACCGCGGAGACCGGCAGGCTGCGGCTCGGCGCGGGCGGGATCATGCTGCCCAACCATCCGCCGCTGGTCGTCGCCGAACAGTTCGGCATGCTGGACGCCCTCGCCCCCGGCCGCATCGACCTGGGCCTGGGCCGCGCCCCGGGCACCGATCACGCCACGGCCGCCGCCCTGCGCCGCGGCGCGAGCGACGCCGAGGACTTCCCCCAGCAGGTGGCCGAGCTGCTGCACTTCCTCGGCGACGACTTCCCGGCCGGGCACCCCTACGCCGACCGCGTGTACGCCGTGCCGGGGCCCGCCCAGGACCGGCTCAATGGCGTCACCCCGCCCACCGGCCGCCTGCCGGTGTGGCTGCTCGGCTCGTCCGGCTACTCCGCGCAGCTCGCCGCCCGGCTCGGCCTGCCGTTCGCCTTCGCCGCGCACTTCAACCCGCGCGATGTCGTGGCAGCCCTGCGTCTGTACCGCGAGCGGTTCACTCCGTCCGAGACCCTGGCCGAGCCGTACGCGCTGGTCAGCTTCACCGTCGCGGCATCCGACGACGAGCATGAGGCGCGCCGCCAGGCCGCCACCCTCGCGCACGCCATGCTCCGCATGTTCCAGCGCAAGTCCTACCTGATGCCGTCCCCCGAGGAAGTGGACGCCTACACCTACGACGCCCAAGAACGCCAGGCCGTCGACAACTGGCTCACCCACGTCCCGCACGGCACCCCCGAGCAGGTCACCGCCCACCTGGACCGGGTCCAGCGGGACTCCGGCGCGGACGAGCTCATGATCGGCAGCGTCGGCCACTCCGTCCAGGCCCGGCTGCGTTCCACCGAGCTGATCGCCGACGCCTACGGCATGCCCGACAGCCCGCACTGACACGGGACGGACAACCGGCGGTCCTCCGTCCGTCAACGCATACCCCGTCACCCCAAGTTGTGCGTCCCCAGGAGTTCCCGAGGAGTTCTCATGGCCACCGTCCTCGCCCTGGCCGGCAGCCCCTCCCGGACGTCCCGTACCGCACTCCTGGCCGAGCACACCGCCGCGGACCTCCGGGCCCGCGGCCACCCGACCCGCGTACTCGTCCTGCGCGACCTGCCCGCGGCACCGCTGCTCACCGCCGACACCCACGACGCGTCCCTGGCCCGCGCCGTGAGCCTGGTCACCGAGGCCGACGCCCTCGTCGTGTCCACCCCCATCTACAAGGCCGCCTACTCCGGACTGCTCAAGACCTTCCTCGACCTGCTGCCCCGACACGCGTTCGCCGGGAAACCGGTGCTTCCCCTGGCCACCGGCGGCAGCCCGGCCCACGTCCTCGCCCTCGACCACGCCCTGCGCCCGGTCCTCACCGCGCTCGGCGCCCAGGTCGCCCAGGGCCGGTTCGTCCTGGACCGGCACATCACGACCTCCCCGGACGGCGCGACGACCCTCGGCCACGACGACCTGCGGCAACCGGACCACATCATCGCCCAGTTCGCCCGCGCTCTTCCGTCCCGCACACACCTGAACGCCGCCTGACGACCACCGGACCGCCCCCGCCACCCCTGCCTCCCCCGAAAGTACGGATCACATGGGCCACCCGTCCCCTGCCTTCCCACGCACCCCACCCACCGCCGAGCTCTCCCCCTCCATATCCGCGGTGCAGAAGCGCACCCTTACCGTGCTGCTCCTCTCCCAGGTTCTCAGCGGCGTCGGCCTCGCCGCCGGTGTCACCGTCGCCGGACTGCTGGCCGGACGGATGCTCCACAACACCTCACTGTCCGGACTGCCCATCGCCCTGCTCACCGCGGGCTCCGCCGGTGCCGCCGTCGTCATCGGACGCATCTCCCAGCGCCTCGGCCGCCGCCCGGGACTGGCCGCCGGATACCTCACCGGCGCCCTCGGCGGAGCCGGTGTCGTCGTCGCGGTCACGCTCGGCAGTCCCGCGCTGCTGCTCGTCTCCCTGTTCCTCTACGGCGCCGGCACCACATCCAACCTCCAGGCCCGCTACGCGGGAGCCGACCTCGCCGCACCCCATCAGCGCGCCCGCGCCACCTCCACCGTCATCGTCGCCACCACCGCAGGCGGCATCGCAGGACCCCTGCTCACCACCCCCGCCGGACACCTCGCGACCGCGCTCCACCTGCCCGAACTGACCGGCCTGTTCCTCCTCTCCACGGCCGCGTTCACGCTGGCAGCGCTCACCCTCCTGTTGTGGCTGCGCCCCGACCCGCTCGTGCTCGCCCGCACCCTGCCCGCAGCGTCGGACCAGGGCGCGCCCGCGGATTCCCCCTCCCGGCCCGGCCCCGGCCTGGTCGTCGGCGTCGTGGTCCTCGTCCTCAGCCAGCTCGTCATGGTCGCCGTGATGACCATGACCCCCATCCACATGCACGCCCACGGCTTCGGCACGGCCGCGTCCGGCCTGGTCATCGCCCTGCACACCGGTTCCATGTACCTGCCGTCGCCGCCGGCGGGCCGCCTCGTGGACCGCTTCGGCGCCACTGCCATGAGCGTGGTGACGGCCGGCACCCTGCTCGCCGCGGGAGTGGTCGCCGCCCTCGCGCCCGGCCACTCCTTCCCTCTGATCACCCTCGCCCTCGTCCTGCTCGGCGTCGGCTGGAGCTTCGGTTTGGTCACCGGCACCGCGATCGTCACCAACAGCACACCCCTGGCCACCCGCGCCAAGGCCCAAGGACTGGTCGACGTCGCCGTCGCCGTCGCGGGCGCCGCCGGCGGCCTGGCCTCCGGCATCGTCGTCGCCTCGGCCAGCTACCCGATCCTCGCCCTCACGTGCGGCGCCCTCGCGTTCGTGGCCGCGCCTGCGGCCGTCATCGCGGCCCGCAAGGACTCCGCACGCGCCTGACCGACGCAGGAACGTCGACGTGGAATGGCTGGAACTCGCGGGACCACGCTCCGGCACCGTGCCGTCTGCGGCAACGTCGGGGATACTCCTGCTCCCGTAGGACATGTCGCGGCGTGTGTCGAACGGGGAATCTCCATGCAACGGCTCAGGTACGTCCTCGCGGGCATCGTCACAGCGGGCCTGCTCAGCTCTTGCGCCAGCGGCTCGGGGCACGGTGACGGAACGGAAGAGACCCACAAGCCCCCGGCCGGCGCAGGGAAGACCGGAACCGTGCCCCACGGTCAGTCCGCGCCCCATGACCGCCTGTCCGTGCCCAGCGTGTACGACACCTCCCACGGATGGGAATCGGACATGATGGGGACCCACCTCTTCCTCCCGCACTCCGCGGCCGTCGCCGTCTTCCAGCCGGCCGGGAACAACGGCGAGTTCACCGTCATGGACGCGGCCACCGGCACGACGAGGTGGACGAAAAAGGTCGAAGGCGCCGGCATGATGTCGGCCCTCGTGACGACCGAGCAGGGGCAGGACTATCTCGTGGCCACGTCGTCCGGCACGAAGGGCGAGGACGCGGTCAGAAAAGGCCGGGACGTCACGACCCTCGACATCTTCAGCGCCAAGGACGCGGCCAACGGAGCTGCCATGCCGGCGCGCCATCTCGAACTGCCGGGCGAAGGCACCGTCACCGACGGGGGCGGCGGCCTGCTGGTGCGGTTCGGCGACGAGTCCATCGCGACGGTGGATCCGGCCACCGGGGCGACGAAGTCCTTCGACCTGACGAAGACGAAGCCCCCGGCCGGCGAGTGCCGTCTGTGCTTCGCGTCGACCAAGGCCGTCGCGGTGACCTCGCGTGGACCGCTGCTCGCCACGGACGAGCAGCCCAAGGCCCACTACTGGGTTCCCGGCGTCTGGTCGGGCGGCGCCCTGACCACCGATTCCGAGAACAAGCTCTTCATGACCCCGGTCCGCACCGCCCTGTTCGCCCTGTGGCACGACGACGGGGCCAAGCAGGACACCCTCGCCGTCCTGGACCCCGCGACCGGCAAGGTGCGGGCGAAGGTGAACTGCACGGCGCACGGTTTCCAGCGGAACGAGGACGCCGCCAAGAGCGCTTCACTGTCCGCGAACGGGCGCTACCTCGTCCAGGACGACGCCGCCTTCGACCTGGAGAAGGGCACCGGCCGCTGCTTCGGGGACACCGCGCAGACCAAGGCCGTCGATTTCGACGGCGTGACCGACGACGGCACCGCCTTCGGCAGCACCCTCCCGGGGGACGACTCGCAGGTGCGGTCCCCGGTGGTCGTGGACATCGCCACCGGAACGGTCAGGGCCGACCGGTACGAGGTGACGCCGTTCGGTGACTTCGCCGGCTACGGCCTCTTCCTCTACAGCGCCGACGGAGCGGACACGAACCTGGAGCACTACAAGGTGGTCGCCTACCGGCACGCCCGGTGAGCTGATCGAACCGAGCGAGGCGCTGCCGATCTCCCTGCGCGCCCCGGTGACGGCCGGTCGCCGCTCCTCGGCAGCGCGTCTCCAGGATCGCCGGGGCGGTGGCCGTGAACGCGGCAGACGGGCTCGTCCGGATGACGCGTTACCCGGGCCGGCGGCCACACCTCGTCTACGGCCCGCGCCGCGTTCCCGGAACCACAGACGGAGTGCAAGCAGACTGGTGAGCGGGTCGAGCAGCCGGCGCTGTACGGAGGTCTTCACTGCGTATCCTCATAGGCTTTTTGTCGTAACGGGTCGCGACCGCCCGGGAGTTCTCGAGCCGCGGTTGGTGGTCCGCTCGACTTCGTCACGGCGCCGGTAGTGCTCCTGGTCGAACCCGGCGGGCCTGTCGCCCGCGCTGCCTCCGCACCGGCGGTCGGCCCGCTGGTCCCTCGGCTCCGGGATCGTGTGCCTGATCCGGCGTCTTCGCAGGCAACTGTGGTTGCGGCGAGGACGCCCGGGGGGAGTCGGGGCGGTCCGGGCGGTCCGGTCGCTCACGGCGCGCGGGAGGTCGGACCCTGCGAGCCGCACGGCAGGGTGGTCCTGGGTCCACCCCTGTGGGGGTGCTGGACCGCTGTCGGACCGAACGGGCCGCTCATAGCGTTGAGTTCATGATGGATGACACGAACGAAGAACGAAAAGGTGCCACCCGGCGGACGGCGCTGCGCGGGCTGGGACTCGCAGCGGGGGGCATGGCGCTGGCCACCGGGCTCGGAACCTCGCCGGCCGCGGCGGCCCCGCGTCGCGGGCTCGCAACGTACGTGCTGGTACACGGTACCCACAGCGCCGGCGCGTTCTGGATGCCGATCGCGCGGGAACTGGTGCTGCGCGGCCACCGCGTCGTCATGGTGGACCAGCCGCGGCACGGCGCGGAGGCTTTCGTGGCGGAGTCGTACCAGCGGCAGGACCTCACAGCGATGGCGGTCGAGCCCTCCCCGCTGAAGGGCCTCGGGCTGGACGACTACGAGGCGCGCGTCACGGGCATCGTGCGGCAGGCCGCACGGAACGGTCCGGTGGTGCTGGTCGGGCACAGCCTGGGTGGCGTGTCGGTCAGCCGTGTCGGCGACGCCGTCCCGCACCTGCTTCACCACATCTGCTACATGGCGGCCTTCTGTCCCAGCAACGTCCTGCCCACGGCGGACGCCTGCACGGCGGCGCCCGAGAACGCGAACGCCGTCAGCCCGGTGGAGCTGACGGTGGGTGACCCGGACCGGCTCGGGGTACTGCGGCTGAACTTCCGTACGGGTGTCAGCAGTGAGCTGGCCCTCCTGAAGGAGATGATCTGCGCGGACTACCCCGACGCCGACTTCCGCCGGATTCTGGCCGGCATGCAGACCGACGAGCCCGTCGCCGCCTATGCGGGCCGAGCGGTCGGCCGGCCCGGCACCTGGGGACGCATTCCCCGCACGTACCTGCGTTTCGGCAGGGACCGTACGATCGCCACCGCGCTCCAGGACAGAATGATCGCGGAAGCCGACGCGTCCACACCCGGCAACAGGTTCCGCGTGCACGATTTCCCCGGGGCGTCACACGTCGGCCCTCTGGATCCCACCCCGGTTGCGGACGTCCTGGACACGCTCGTAGGGCAGAGGGGTTAGATTCTGTCCGGCTGATCATGTGACCTTCCGATTGACCGCTCGTTGGTCCGGTCATGCGCCGGGGGATCTGAGGAATCGCGAGTGACCGCTCCCACTCCAGGTCCTCGGGCCGGTGCTCCCGGCGATGCCGCGGCCGAGTTCGTACAGGGCCAGGCGGGCCGCCGCTCACGCGGCGGTCGCACGGTAGGTCCCGGTCGCCCGGGGCGGGATCGGACGGGTCGGAGTACCGCGCGCCAGGAAGCGGACGCCCCGGCGGGCAGGCGGGCCAGTACGCCGTGAACCGGCCGCCCCGCCTTTCAGCTGCGGAGATGCAGGAGTCCCGCATCAGAACGGATCCCGGTGCCCGCGTCACATCAGCCTCACGCCCTCACCCGCGAAATCTCTCGCCGATCGACCGACTCAGGAGCAGTCGGTGGAGGCCAGGTGCTTCGGCGCCCGCGGGCATGGCCCTGCTGCCGGTCGCGGTGGCGGGCATCCTGCTCACCGCGCTGGTGGGCAGCGCGCGGATCATGCGGTTGCGCGCCACCGCCCGCAAGCACCGCCGGGCCGGCCGCAGGGCTGTGAAGGCCGAGGCCAGGACTCGTCGAAGGTCCGGCGGTAGCCCGGACTACCGGGAGCCCGCCACAGGCTGCCGCTTGTAGAAGGACTCCTCCAAGTAGACGGCCGCGTGCGGCTGGTAGGGCTCCTCCAGGTAGGCGGCCTCGTCTTCGTCGAGTTCGACGTCCACCGCGGCGACCGCGTCGGCCAGCTGGGCCGGCTTGGTGACCCCGACGATGGGCGAGGTCACCACCGGGTTGCGCATGACCCAGGCCAGGGCGACCTGGGCCGGGGACAGACCCCGCTTGCCCGCGATCTCGTGGACGCGTTCGGCCACCGCCTGGTCCTCGTCGCGGTAGAGGATCTCGCCGCCCGGGTCACTTCCGGCACGCGCCGTGGCGGTGTCCCGGGCCCGCGTCAGCCTGCCCCGCGCCAGCGGGCTCCACGGGATCACGCCGATGCCCTGGTCGGCGCAGAGCGGGAACATCTCCCGCTCCGCTTCCCGGTGGATGAGGTTGTAGTGGTCCTGCATCGACACGAACCGGGTCCAGCCGTTCAGGTCAGCCAGGTACAGGGCCTTGGCGAACTGCCAGGCGTACATGGAAGAGGCTCCGATGTAGCGGACCTTCCCGGACTTGACCGCGTCGTGCAGCGCCTCGAGGGTTTCCTCGATCGGGGTGTCGTAGTCCCAGCGGTGGATCTGGTACAGGTCGATGTAGTCGGTCCCCAGTCGCTTCAGGGAGGCGTCGAGCTCGGCGAAGATCGCCTTGCGGGACAGCCCGGCGCCGTTCGGGCCGGGGCGCATCCGCATCCAGACCTTGGTGGAGAGAACGACCTCCTCGCGCCGGGCGAAGTCCTTGACCGCCTGGCCGACGATCTCCTCGCTGCTTCCGGCGCTGTACCCGTTGGCCGTGTCGAGGAAGTTGACGCCGCTCTCCAGGGCCTGCTTGATGATGTCCCGGCTGGCGTCCGCACCCAGCGACCAGGGCTCGCCGCCCCGGTCCGGCTCGCCGAAGCTCATGCAGCCGAGGGTGATGGCGGAGACTTCCAGTCCGGTCGCTCCGAGTTTGATATATCGCATGCCCGGAACCTAGGAGTTGGAGTGCGCTGTAACGCAAATACGTCTCGGTCCGGAATCCGGGGCGTGTGGCATGTGCGCCCTGTCAGGTTTCGACCGTCTCGGCCAGACGTACCAGGGAAGCCAGCGGTAGCGAGTGACCAGCTGTCGATTCCCGGCCGAGTGCGTGGGGCACTCACTCCTCAGCCCGGGGCACTCACTCCGCAGCCCTCCGACGGCAAGCCGCCCTCGCGGTTCCGCCGCCACGACCGATCACCGCTCGATCACCATGCCCGCACCCGGCACCCGTACCCGGCACCCGCACCCGGCACCCCCGGCCGCGGACGTGGAGGCGTGCGGACATCACCGTCCGGACAGTGTCCCCGGCTTCGTCGACGACCAGGACTTGTCCGGCCGAACATGTAACCGGCCCGTGCCCGGGCCGCTGGTCCTCCGCCTCCCGCAGCACCTCATCCCGGCCCGAGGCCCGCGGGGCCTGCTGATGTGATCGCCGGGGCGGGGCGGGGCGGGCGCGGGCGGGCGGGGCGGTCAGTCGGGCGCCGCGGCGGGGGTGGGGCAGCTGTGCAGGACCCGGTCCGCACCGGTCAGGGCCAGCATGTGGCGCACGCGTTCGCCGGGGGCGATCAGCGCCAGGCGGGCACCGGCGGTCCTGGCAGTGCGGTAGGCCGCGATCAGGCACGTCAGGCCGGTGGAGTCCAGGAAGGTGACGCCGGACAGGTCCAGGAGCACGCTGTGACCCTCGGTGGCCAGCAGTGGCTGCAGGGTGTCAGCCAGGTGAGGAGCGGTGTGCAGATCGAGACCCCCTCGGAACGTCTCCAGACGGCGGTCGGCACGAGTGCGGTGCACATCGACGTGCGGTGCGCGCTGTCGGTGTTGGGAGGCGGGCGGCTGATCGGTGCTCATCTCCGTTTCCTTCCGCGTGCGCGGCGCTTCAGGGGGTCAGCTCGTGCTGATGGCCGCCGCGCCATTCGGTGAGCAGGACCGTGGCGTCGTCGTCGAGCTTGCCGTCGTGGTGTTCCATGACGGCGGCCATCAGCCGGCGCAGGGTCTCGTGCAGGGTGTGCCGGCCGGAGTGATGGCGGCGGATGAAGTCGACGAAACGGTCCCGCCCGAACTCCGTTCCGTGTCTGTCACGGGCCTCGACGATGCCGTCCGTGTACAGCAGCAGGCGGTCACCGGGCTCCAGCTGCTCGGTGGCCATGGTGACGGACAGGCCCAGGTCGGCTCCCATGGGGCCGGCCGGGGGACAGGACAGGTCGGCGGTCCAGCGGCTGTCACGGATCAGGATCGGCAGGTGGTGGCCGCGGTTGACCCACGTCAGCCTGCCGCTGTCCATGTCCAGGTCGGCCAGGATCCCGGTGACGTAGCGGCGTCCGTCGAACTGCTCGATGAGGGCCTGCTCCACTTCCTGGCTGGTCTTGGCGAGCGTGGCCCCCTGACGGCGGGCGTTGCGGCAGGCCGCGACAGCGACGTTGGCCGTGATGCCGGCGGTGGTGTCGTGTCCCATGGCGTCGAACACGCACAGGTGCAGGGTGGAGCCGGCCACGGCGTAGTCGAAGGCGTCCCCGCCGACCTGGTAGGCGGGCTCCATCACCGCGCCGACGGTCGCGTCATGCCCGGCGTAGGCGGGCGGCGGAGTCAGATTCCACTGCATCTCCGCCGCCACGTTCATCGCCTCGGTACGCACCAGACGCGCATAGGAGTCACTGAACGACCGTTTGCTCAGAAGCAGCAGGGCCGCCATCGACGCCAGATCGCTCACAGCCCGTCGCACGGGTTCGGTGTCGCTGTCGGTGTCGGCCCGCAGCACTCCCAGCCGCTCCACACCATCGGTGACCGCCACCCACCACCGCCTCCGCACACCCTCACCCACCCGGCCCCCTACATGTTCACGGATCACCTCCACACGCTGATACGCCTGCCCCGGCAGACTCCCCGAAACGGTGAACTCCACTCCGCCCTCCCCGGCGGCCGGCCCCCGGCCCGTGACCTCGCGCAGCACCGTCTCCCGGACGTCGACCAGAAACAGGGCCACGTCGTGCATGCCCACCGAGGCGGCATGATCAGCGAGCAGCTGAGGAAGCTGCTCGAAGGTGACCGTGTGACTGGCCTGCATCAGCCACACCAGCGACTCCGCACTGTTCTGCGTCACAGTCCTGGATCCCCTCGCCGTACGTCCAACCCCCCAGGAGCGCACCGCTTCCTCTCACAGCCCCGCTGTGCCCTTTCACTCCTCAACCACCTCACGAGTACCCCCTCCGCCGCGGCACCCACGACCGGGCCGGAAAGGGGCGCCCTCACCACAGAGCGGCAGGGGCCCCTACGAGTCCCGCGCAAGCACGTGGGGCGCTGCCGGCCGGGACCGAAATCAAGCTGGGTCGGTGCCGGAACCGTTGCGCGCTGAATGCCCCGGTCGGCAATGGTTTGATCTTGCTCGGGCAAAGGGCCGTTGTGGCAGTCCGGTGCGAGGGGAAGTTCGGGTGGTGAGGCGGCGGCAGCCCACAGTCCCCGGTGCCGCATGCGACCCCCGCAGGTCCGTGCGGCACGGCCGGGCGATCCGAGTACCGGCATCGGACGGCGCGGGCGCGGGCGGCCCTGCGACAGACCGCGGCCCCGGATGCCGGCCGGGGGAGGAGGAGCAGGAACGGCCGGGCGGCGGCCGGAGGCGACCCAGAATCGGCCTGCATGGGTCCGCCCGTCCCGCCGCACGGCAGCGAGCTGATCAGCAGCACTGCCTTGTAATCGAATGAGTGACCGAGTGGCTGTCCCGGCTTCAGTTGCTCCGCTTCACCCGGCACGCGGTGGCCCAGCAGGCGACAGCGGCCCTCGCCCAGACCGACGGCTGGATCGCCGCGGAAGAGCGACGTCAGGCAGAACGGCGCCGGGGTGCGAAGACGCGGCCGCCACCGCCTGAGTGGCTGATGCACCACGGCCTCAACCGCACGAAGGTCGACGCTGTGCACACCAGTGGCTGCCGGGCGGCGGCCAAGAGCAGCCGATGCCGTCCGCTCACGCGGCAGCAGGCGATCGAAGCCTTGCGCCGGCAGGTCCCGAGTGTGCCCGCTGCCGGCCCGATACGGCCCCGGGCATCCTGGACAGTGCCGCATCAGGCACCCTTCGCCCCGGCGCGGAGCGGGAGTTGATCTCTGTGATACGTTCGGCGCCGCCGTGCACAACTGCGACTTCAAGGAGGTGAGACCGATCAACGCTGTGACAGGTCGGGGCTCCCTCCTTTGCGTGGCCCAGGTCCTGTCGTCACGTTCCCGTCCGCCCCGCGACGCCATGCACGCACTGTCGCCGCACCGGGCCCGGACCCGAGTACGTCCGGTACGAGGGTCAGGGCCCGGCACGCCGAGAGCACGCACCTGACGCCGCGAGGCCCGTCCTGCGGGCGGACGACGGGAAGGTGACGACAGGGCCCAGGGAGCGCCCCGCACAAGGCATCCCGAAAGGTCTGAACCGCTGATGCGCTTCACCTCCCAGACGTCATCGGACGGCGTCACCGAACAGTTCTTCACCCTCGACGGGATTCCCGGCGTGCTGTGGACGCCGGAAGGCGCCTGTGGTCCTCGTCCCCTCGTTCTGCTGGGCCACGGCGGCAGGCAGCACAAGACGGCCCCCAGCAACGTGTCCCGCGCCCGCTGCTACGCCGCCGAGGGCTTCGCGGTCGTCGCCATCGACGCGCCCCACCACGGCGACCGGCCCCAGGACGAGGAGTTCGGCCGGATCCTGGCCGGCATGCGGGCGGGCATGGCCGCCGGTGAGAACCCGGGCGCGCTGGTCGCCGACATGCACGGTCATCTGGCCGGTCAGGCCGTCGCGGATTGGCAGGCGGTCCTGACCGCAGTCCAGAACCTCGACCAGGTCGGCGCCGGACCGGTGGGCTACTGCGGTATGTCGATGGGCTGCGGGCTCGGCATTCCGCTCATCGCCGCAGAACCCCGGATCCGAGCCGCGGTGCTGGGCCTGCTCGGCGTGCACGGGCTTGCCCAGGACGCCGCGCGGATCACTGTACCGGTGCAGTTCCTGGTCCAGTGGGACGACCAGATGGTTCCGCGGGACCAGAGCCTGGCGTTGTTCGACGCGCTGGCCTCACCCGAGAAGACGCTGCACGCCAACACCGGCAAGCACGAGGACGTGCCGTCGTTCGAAGTGGACAGCTCACTGAGGTTCTTCACCCGGCATCTGAGCTGACACCGCGTCACTGCGCCCTGCGTCGGCCGGAACGCCCACGCCAAGAGCGGCAGGCTGCCGCCACAGACCCGCGCGCGTCTTCGCGGTCCCGGGTATCAGCGATGGCGGGCCAGTTCGTCGTAGTGCCGGCGCAACGCCGGGGAGAGTGCGACGCGGCCGTCCTGGAGGAGGTTGCGTGCCATCGCCGAGGCCGCGGGCTCTCCCTTGTCGAAGGCCTGCGCGAGGTGCTGGGCGTGGGTGGGCAGCAGGGTTTCGCCGAACGGTGCCTCGTCCGGGTCGGTGACCGCCTCGATCAGGCACGGCCCGTCGGCCGCCATGGCCTCGGCGAACACACCGGCCGCGTCGGCCGGGTCGTCGATGCGGAACGCCCGCAGGCCGCAGGCGCGGGCGACGGCGGCGAAGTCGACGGGATGCAGGTCGCAGCCCATCTGCGGATTGCCCAGCAGCGCGTTCTGCTCCCACACCTCCAGCGCGAGCGCGTCGTTGCGCAGGACGACGACTTTGACGGGCAGGTCGTACTGGGCGAGCGTGGCCAGCTCGCCCATGCCCATGCTCATCGAGCCGTCGCCGGTGAAAGCGATCACGGGGCGGTCGGGGTGCGCGAGCTGGGCGCCGATGGCGTAGGGCAGCGCGGAACCCATGGTGCACAGGGTGCCGGAGAAGGAGTACTGCATTCCCTTGCGCAGTCTGAGCCGGCCGCCCCAGGCGGTCACGGTGCCGGCGTCCCCGGTCACGATCGCCCCGTCGGGCAGGGCCTTGGACAGCTCCCAGGTCACCACCTGCGGCCGCATCGGTGTGCCCGAGGCCGCCGCCTGCTCGCCGATCAGCCCCCACCAGCGCCGGTAGGTGTCCTGCGCCCGCTCCAGGAAGGAGCGGTCCGTCTTGCGCTCCAGCAGGGGCAGCAGGCGTTCCAGAACGGCACCGGCGTGGCCGACCAGCCCGACTTCGACGGGGTAGCGCATGGCGATACGGTCGGCGTTGAGATCGATCTGCACGCCCCTCGCCTGCCCCGGCTGCGGCCAGAACTCGTAGTACGGCGTGGAGGAGCCGACGATGAGGAACCCGTCGCAGTCCTCGAACGCCTCGTGGGAGGCACGGGTGCCGATCAGGCCCATGCCGCCGGTCGTGTACGGGCTGTCGTCGGGCACGCAGTCCTTGCCCAGCCCCGCCTTGGCGATCGGCGCGCCCAGCACGTCGGCAACCTGTTCGAGGAGGTCGCCGGCGCCCCGCGCTCCGGCGCCCGCGCAGATGGCCACCCGCTCACAGGAGTTGAGGACCTCGGCAGCCCGGCGCAACTGCTCCTCGGGCGGGACCACCTCGAACGGCTGCGGGGCGAGCGAGAGATGCCCCGGCACGTTCTTCGGCGAGGCCGTGTCCTGCTCCAGCGTGAAGGACTGGACGTCGATGGGGATCGCCAGATGCGAGGGGGTGCGGTTCATCAGGGCGCTGCGCACCGCGAGGTCCGTGGCCGTCAGGGCGTGCGCGGGTCCCATGACGCGTTCGGAGAACAGACAGGCGTGTTCGAGCAGCCGGTCGGACGGGAGGTCCTGGAGGAAGTGCGCGCCGACCGTGTCGTGGTACGACAGACCGGTGACGGCGATCACGGGCGCGCCGTCGATCCGGGCGTCGTACAGGCCGTTGAGCAGATGGACCGCTCCGGGGCCCGCGGTGGCCACGCACATCGCGGGACGGCCGGTGAACTTGGCGTAGCCCACGCAGGCCAGCGCGGCGTTCTCCTCGTGACGCACATGGACGAACCTCATCCGCGGATGCGTGCGCAACGCCTCGAAGAAGCCGTTCACCTGATCCCCGCAGATACCGAAACAGGTGTCGACGCCCCACGCGAGCAGCCGCTCCACCACCAGGTCCGACGTGGTCCTGGACCCGGCACCCGCCGCAGACCGATCACTCACAGCTGGATCCTCTCTCAGTGCTCTTCGGGGCCGGCTCTACGGGCCTCCAGGGCGACCGCCGGGCCGGCCCGGGCCGCCTCTCCTCCCAGCAACCTCCCCCGTCGCCGCCCGCGCTACCTGCGCACCCCACGCGTTCACCGGTACGGCCGCGAGGCACGAACGCCCGGGGCCTCGCGCATAGAGCCCCGCGGGCGGCGCGCGCCCGGCGGCCTCGCGCATCCGGCCCCGCCGGCGGCGCGCGCCCGGCACCGGATGCGAGGACCGGCGAGGGGAGCAGCATGGAGGGGACGGCCCTCGGCAGCCGCAGCCCTCGGGCCCGGACGAGGAGGGAGCTGAGAGCGATGGCCGCAGACGCGTCGTACGACGAGGAAGCACAAGAAGCCCAGGCCCACCGGGTGGGACCGGCACCGCCGGGCGGACTGCTCGACCTGCTCAGCGTGTCGGCGGTGGTCCTGGACAGCAGCGGGCGGATCGTGTTCTGGAGCCCGCAGGCCAGTGACGTGTTCGGTTACACGGCCGAGGAGGCGCTGGGCAGGTACGCGGCCCGGCTGCTGGTCCACGACGAGCACCGCGAGCTGGTCACCCAGCTCTTCGCCGAGGTGCTGGCCACCGGGACGAGCTGGGCCGGAGCGTTCCCCGTCCGGCACAAGGACGGCGGCACCCGCCTGGTGGAGTTCCGGAACATGCGCCTGCTGGACGACCTCGGCGACGTCTACGCGCTGGGCATCGCCGCGGACCGGAACGCGCTGGAGCGGATCGAGACCGAGCTGGCACTGTCCGAACGCCTGGTCTCCCAGTCGCCCATCGGCATCGCGCTGCTCGACGCCGACCTGCGCTACCTCCTGGTCAACCCCGCCCTGGAGCGGATCAACGGCGTCCCCCTGGCCGACCACATCGGCCGCCGGCCGCACGACATCCTCCGGTTCGCCCCCATCGGCACCATCGAGTCCGCGCTGCGCCAGGTCCTGGTCACCGGCACCCCGCTGATCGACCAGTACATCGTCGGCCGCACCCCGGCCGACCCGGACGAGGATCACGCCTGGTCGGTGTCGTACTACCGGATCGAGGGGGCGGGCGGACGGGTGATCGGCGTGGCGAACTCGGTCGTCGACGTCAGCGAGCGTCACCGCGCCGCGGCCGAGGCGGACCGGGCCCGTCGCCGGCTGGCCCTGATCGCCGACGCCTCCGCGCGTGTCGGGACCACCCTGGAGGTCGAGCGGACCGCCCAGGAGCTGGCGAGCGCCGCCGTGCCCGACCTGGCCGACGTCGCGGCGGTCGACGTGCTCGACGCCGTCCTGGCCTTCCGGCGCTCCACCGCCTCGCACGAGGGCCCGGAACTGTTCCGGGCCCTCGCCGTGGCCTCGGCCCACCCCACCGAGGCCGTCGCCGCCGCCGACAAGGTCGGAGACCTCGCCGCCTACGGCCCGGACCGGCTGATCACCCGGTGCGTCCACACGGGACAGCCGGTCGTCGTCGCCCGCACCGGCCGGGACGACCTGCTGCGCATCGCCCGCGACCCCGCCGCCGCGGACGCCTTCGCCCGGGCCGGTGTGCACTCCTACCTGGCGGTGCCGCTGATCGCCCACAACGAGGTCCTCGGCGCCTTCGACCTGCTGCGCACCCGCAACCCGCTGCCCTTCGACGAGGACGACGTGATCCTCGCCGGTGAGCTGGCCGCCCGGGCCGCGGTCGCCATCGACAACGCGCGCTGGCACGAGAGCGTGCGCAACTCCGCCGTGACCCTGCAGCGCAGCCTGCTGCCCGGCACCCCGCCCCGGCTCACCGGTCTGGAGGTGGCCTCGCTCTACCAGCCCGCGCAGGCGTCCTGCGAGGTCGGCGGCGACTGGTACGACGTCATCCCGCTGGCCGGCGACAAAACCGCCCTGGTGGTCGGTGACGTGATGGGCAACGGCGTCGACGCCGCCGCGGCGATGGGCCGGCTGCGCACCGTGACCTGCGCGTACGCCGACCTCGGCCTGGACCCCGACGAGGTGCTGCGGCACCTCGACAAGATCACCTGCGGGCTCGAGCGCTACATCGCCACCTGCCTCTACGCCGTCTACGACCCTCACCGCCACCTGTGCCACATCGCGAACGGGGGCCACCTGCCCCCCGTTCTCGTCCGCGCCGGCGAGCGCCCCGAACTCCTGGACCTGCCCACCGGTGCCCCGCTCGGCGTCGGCGGGGTGCCCTTCGACACCACCGCCTTCGACCTGTACCCGGGCGACCGGCTCGTCCTCTACACCGACGGTCTCGTCGAGACCCGCCACCACCCCATCGACGAGCGCCTGGCCACACTGGTGAACGTCCTCGACGAACCACCCCGCCCGCTCGACGAAACCTGCCAGTGGCTCCTGCACTCCCTTCGCCACCCCGAGGACAACGACGACGTGGCCATCCTCATCGGGCAGGCCCGGCCGGCACAGAGGCCCTGAAGGAACCACCGCCCTGTCGGCCGGCCACTCCCTCTCCCTGCCTCCCGGGCGAAGACGGACAGGAGGAGGGCCATACGGAGGCCGAGCACGCTGACCAGTGCCTGCACGGCGGTCTGTGTCCGGGCGCGGTACGGGCGCCGTAGCCCGATCCGGAAGGCGCCGGCGGCGCCGCCGAGCGCCGGGCGGGGATCCCGCACCAGGTCGGTCATGCGCTGGAGCACCGGGGCGGCCGCTGTACGCGCGGTGCCGGGATCCGGCAGCGCGTTGCTCAGCAGGGCCGGCCGGCGGAACCAGGGTGCGTCACCGCTGTGCGGCCTCCCCCTCGGCGGGCGGGGGGACGGTGTCGCCGATGACGGCGGCGAGGCGCTGGAGCTGCGCGGCGAGTTCTCGGCGTTCCAGTGGTGTGAAGTGCGCCAGAGCTTCGCACTGGCGTGCCCGCAGTTCCGTCCGCATGACCGCGAACCGGCCGGCGCCGTCCTCGGTGAGGCGGATGAGGACCTGCCGCTCGTCGTGCGGGGAGCGCTGCCGTGTGACCACGCCCGCCGCTTCGAGCTGTTTGAGCATGCGGGTGGCGGTGGGGACGCTGACCTCGGCGGCCGCGGCGAGCCTGCCGACCGGCAGTCCCTCTCCCCGGGTGTCCGCGGCGAGGGGCTCCAGCAGGGTGAGCTGGGCCATGGACAGCCCGGCCCCGGAGCGGCCCATGGTGGCCGCCCGAGAGCGGCGCATGGCATAAAAGAGCCGGTCGGCGGCCTGCGCCAGCTCCCTCACACTCGTCTCTTCGCAGGCAAGGTCCTCAAGGCCGTGCTCTTCGTGCTTGCTCACCTCTCCCATGGTTGTTAGCTTACTAAATGAAGTCATTAGCAAGCTAAGTTTTAGGAGGCTTCCAGTCATGGACTTCCCCGCCCGCATCGACGTCCACCACCACATCGTCCCGCCGGTCTGGGCCGAGACTCTGGCCGCCCGCGGCATGGACTCCGGCGGCTGGGCCATCCCCGCCTGGAGCCCGCGGAGCGCGATCGCCATGATGGACCAGCAGGGCATCGCCACCGGCGTCATGTCCGTCACCGCGCCCGGCGTCCACCTCGGCGACGACACGGCCGCCCGCGACCTGGCCCGCGCCGTCAACGAGTACGGCGCCGAGGTCGTCAAGGACAACCCCGACCGCTTCGGCCACTTCGCCAGTATCCCGCTGCCCGACGTCGACGCCGCCGTCGCCGAGGCCGCGCACGCCCTCGACGTCCTGGGCGCCGACGGTGTGGTCCTGATGTCCAACGCCCACGGCAAGTACCTCGGCGACCCGGCCTTCGAGCCCCTGTGGGACGAACTCGACCGCCGCTCCGCGAACGTCTTCGTCCACCCCGCGCAGCCCCCGATGACGCTGCTGCCCGGCACCCCCGCCCCGCTCGCGGACTACGTCTTCGACACCACCCGCACTGCCCTGAACATGGTGCTGAACGGCGTCATGGACCGGTACCGCAACATGCGGGTGATCCTCTCCCACGGCGGCGGATTCCTGCCGTATGCCGCCTACCGCTTCTCCGGCCTGACCTCCACCGTCGTCGACCGGAACCGCAAGGCGGAAGACGTCCTGCGCGACCTGAAGCGGTTCTACTTCGACACCGCCCTGTCCGCGAGCCCCTCCGCCCTGCCGGCCCTGCTCGCCTTCGCCGAGCCGGGTCACCTCCTGTACGGCAGCGACTGGCCCTTCGCCCCGCAGGAGGCCGGCTCCTACTACAACCGCTTCCTGGAGACCTACCCCGGCTTCGCCCCCGGCCAGGCCGAGGCCATCGACCGCGGCAACGCCGGGGCGCTCTTCCCCCGCCTCGCCCGCCGGCGGGCGTAGGCGGGCCCGCATGCCGACGTCAGCGCAGTGCCGGGATGCCCCGCGTCAGCGGTGCGGGGCATCGGCGCGTGGCCAGGGGCGGGCGTGGAATCGGAAGGCGGAAGCGCGGTTGCCGACCGGATCACTCCGGTGCGGTCAGGCACTCGGCGAGCAGGTCGACGACGTCGTGCCAGACCCGCTGCGCGTGCCGTGGGTGGTGGCCGACGCCGGGGACCACGGGGTGGTCGACCGGCGGGTGGTGGAAGGCGTGCAGGGCGCCGCCGTAGACCACGAGGCGCCAGTCGACGCCCGCGGCCTGCATCTCGGCGGTGAACGCGTCCCGTTGCGCGGGCGGCATGATCGGGTCTTCCGAGCCGACCCCGGCCCACACCGGGCAGCGGATGCGCGCCGCCTCGCCCGGCCGGCCCGTGGTCAACGCGTTGACCGTCCCGATCGCGCGCAGGCCGACGCCGTCGCGCCCGAGTTCCAGCGCGATGGCGCCCCCGGTGCCGTAGCCGACGGCGGCGATCCGGTCCGGGTCGGTCCGTGGCTCGGCGCGGAGCACGTCGAGCGCCGCGTGGCCGATGCCTCGCATCCGGTCGGGGTCGGCGAGCAGCGGCATGCAACGGGCCAGCATCTCCTGGGGGTCGGCCACATAGCGTCCGCCGTGAAGGTCGAAGGCCAGCGCCACGTATCCCAGCTCGGCGAGAGCGTCGGCCCGGCGGCGCTCGACGTCGCTGAGCCCCATGCCCTCTGGCCCGATCAGCACCGCCGGCCGGCGATCGACTCCGGCCGGGAGTGCGAGGTGCCCGATCATCGTCAGGCCGTCGGCCGGGTACTCGACCGTGCGCGTCGTAACCGTCGTCATGCGACTGGACTGTAGTGATCGTCGCGTCCGGTCGGGCCGCTGTTCTGCCGTTGGCAGAGCGGCGCGGGTGTCGGTTCGGCGGCCCACACCTGCGAACGGCCCGGCGAGACCGCCAGGGCCCGTGCGCCCGGCCGTCTGCTCGTCCGGTCCGACAGGAGGGCGGCAGGGCGGCACCCCCGCCGATGCCGCCGCTCTGCCGGACACCCCCGTGCTCGTGGTCCCCACTTCTCCTCTCGTCACCGCCCCCACACCCGGTGTGCCGCCGACGCCGTAGCCGGCGTCGGCGTCAGGCCGGGGCGGGAGCCGTGAGCCGTACGCGGTTGGCCAGGACCGGGAGGGCCTGCCTGGCCGGTTCCAGCGTGGACAGGTCCAGGTCCTCGACCAGCAGTCCGGGTTCCCGGTCGAGGGCGCCGACGAGGGTGCCGTCGGGAGCGACCAGACGGCTGTGTCCCACGCCGAGGGGGCCGGGCCCCGAGGGGCTGCCGACGCCGGCGGGGTCGGCCTGCCCGCAGGCGGCGACGAAGCAGGTGGAATCCAGCGCACGGGCGGTCGTCAGGAGCCGCCAGGCCTCGGGCTTCCCCGGCCCGTCACCCCAGGACGCGGAGACGACCACGACCTGCGCGCCCGCCTCGGCGAGCGCGACGAACTGCTCGGGGAAGCGCACGTCGTAGCAGGTGGCGAACCCGAACCGCACTCCTCCGATGTCGCGCACGAGCAGGTCGGTGCCGGCTTGGACGGTGTCGGACTCGCGGTAGCCGAAGGCGTCGTACAGGTGGATCTTGTCGTACCCGTCGGTGGTGACTCCGTCGGTGACCAGAAGGGTGTTGCGCGTGCGTCCGTCGGGGGCCGGCGTGAACATCCCGGCCACGATCGTCACCTTGTGGGCGGCCGCGAGGGACGCGACCTGACGGGCCCAGGGTCCGTCCAGCGGCTCGGCCGCGTCGGCGACCGAGCCGGAGAAGGCGCACATGGCGGCCTCGGGGAAGACGACGACGTCGGCGCCCCGGCCGGAGGCCCGGGCGGTCAGGCCGGTGATGGCGCGCAGGTTCTCCTGCGGGTCGGTGGTGCTGAGCATCTGGGCCAGGGCGATACGCACGGATCCTCCTGTGACGATGGGCGGCGATGGACGGTGGTCTGGTCGCGCCGATGCCCGTGTGCTCCCGGCCGCAGGGGCGCTCTACTGGGCGAGAAGGGTGACCAGGGTGGTGTTCAGGTGCCGGTCGATGGCGGTCGCCGCGGCCTCGGCGTCCCCCTCTTCGAGGGCCCGCATGATCAGGGCGTGCTCGGCGCAGACCTCCTGCCAGCGGGATTCACGTTCCTGGACGGCGAGGAGTCCGGCACGTGTCTGGCGGTCGCGCAGGCTGGTGTAGGTGCGGGTGGCCAGGCGGTTGCCGGCGAGGGCGACCAGTGCCTGGTGGAATTCCCGGTCGGTGGCGATGAATTCCCGGGCGTCCCGCGGCGTGTGCGGGGTGGTGTCGGCGAGTTCCTGCTGGTGGGCCAGGTGTTGGCGAAGTCCGGTGAGGTCGGCTCCGGGGAGGGACGTGATCTTCTGCGCGGCGTGCTTCTCGAGCACTCCGCGGATCTCGAACAGTTCGGTCAGTTCGCGGGAGGTCATGGCGGGGACGAACACGCCTCGTTTGGGCATGAGCCGCACCAGGTCCTCGGAGGCGAGGACGACCAGGGCCTCGCGGACCGGGGTCCGCGAGACGCCGACGGTGTCGGCGATGGCCTGCTCGCTGAGAAAGGTGTCCTGGACGTCGGGGTCCGTCAGGACGTTCTCGCGCAGGTACGCGAGAACCTTGTCCCGGGTGGAGAGAGCCTGCCCGGCCCGGGTGTCCGCAGTGTCCGCCTGGTTCATGTGCGCATCGTATGCACTCCGTGGACGTCCGCCGGACGGGGCTGCCCGCAGGGCCCGGGCAGCCCCGTCGTGGCGCGGTCAGAAGGTCCAGGGCATCGGGTCGTGCCCGAAGCCGAAGAACTCCCCGAAGTGTCCGGCGTCGAAGGCCAGGGCGGCTCCCTGGCGGTCCCAGGCGCCGGTGACCTCTCCGAAGATGACCCGGTGGTCACCGACCGTGATCGCCTGGTGGACGGTGCACTCCGCCTGGGCCAGGGAGTCCTTGATCAGGCGGATCCCGTTGCCGGTCACGTCGAAGTGGCCGCCGGCGAAGTGGTCCCGGCCGGGCCGTGAGAAGACCCGGGCCACCTGCTCCTGCCGGGCGGACAGGATCGAGACGCCGAAGGTGCCGCAGGACTCGATGGCGTCGCCGGTCCGGGACCCGTGGTTCAGGGAGACCATCAGGATCGGCGGCTCCAGGCTGATGGACGTCAGGGAGTTGACGGTCATGCCCTGCGGGGTGCCGTCCTCCAGGGTGGTGACCACGGCGACGCCGGTGACGAAGTGCCCCATGGTGCGGCGCATCGCCAGTTTGTCGGGTACCCGCAGGCGTTGGGTCAGCGCGCTCACGCGTCCTCCTTGCGCATGTAGCGCACCTCGAACATGCGGGCGCCGGTCTCGGACTTCCAGGGGCCGTGCCTCATGCCGGGCGGGCGCACCGCGTAGCAGGGTGCGGTGAACGTCCGGCCGAGCTCCAGGTCGGTGAAGGAGCCCTCGAAGATGAACACCTCCTCCCAGGAGTCGTGCACCTGGACGCCGTTGGCGGAGGTGTCGGTGCCCGGTTCGAACTTGAGGATGCGCGTGACGACGTCGTGCTCGGGGTCCTCGGCCAGGACGGCCATGGTCAGTCCGGGGGCGTTGCCGGGGGCCGGGACGTAGGTGACGTCCTCGATGCCGGTGAACTCGATCTCGGGCTTCATGCGGAGACCTCCTGGGTGTCGGTGGGGGCGGGGGCGGTGGTGACGTCCGGGCCGGGGACGGAGGCGAGGAAGGCGTCCAGCTCCGGCAGCAGGGACTCGTAGCCGAAGTTGTCGAAGGCGTAGACGCCCTTCACCAGGAACGGGGCGCCGGCGTAGAACATCTCGTACTGCTGGTGGCGGCCGCCGAACTCGGTGCCGATGATGTCCCAGGCCAGCTTGAAGAGCTTGACGCGCTCGGTGGTCTCCACGCCCGGGGACTTGACGTAGCGGGCGAGGTCGCCGCGGGTCAGGTCGCTCTCGAGGTCGCGCACGGTGGCGGGCAGTTGCAGAACGCCGCCGCCGACCAGGTCGCGCAGGATCGCGATCACGCGCGGGTACATCTCGGACTGCAGGCCCATGGAGCCGTACAGGGCGCGGGCGCCCGGGATCATCAGGCCGGACTCGTCGGGCTCGGCGGTGTACTCGGCGGCCAGGACGGCGGACTCGATCAGGGAGACCAGGGAGGCGATCTCACCGAGCTTCTCGCGCACGCCGGGGATGCGGTCGGTGCCGTTGACCTGGGTGACGCGCCGGGCGACGGAAGCGATGAACTTCAGCTTGGCGGTGAAGCGGATCTGGGCCTGCCAGTTGCCCAGGGCGTGGGCGCCCGTGCCGAAGAACTGCCGGCGCACGGTGTCGGTGTCCCGGCAGGCGAACACGCGCTCCCAGGGGATGAGGACGTCGTCGAACACCACCAGGGCGTCGGGCTCGTCGAAGCGGGTGGTCAGCGGGTAGTCGAACTCGCTGGACGCCTGCGGGGCGTAGGGGCGGCGGTGGTAGAGCTTGAGGCCCTCGGCGGCGGCCGGCACCGCGAAACTGACCGCGAAGTCGACGTCGTCCGGGCCCAGCGGCTTGATACAGGACACGAAGATCTCGTCGGCGACGGCCGCGCCCGTGGCCAGCATCTGCGAGCCGCGCACGACGATGCCGTCCTCGCGCTCCTCGACGACGCCGACCTGGATGAACTCCTCGCCCCATCCGGAGGCGGTGGTGGCCCGGGAGTACTGCGGCGGGATGATCGCGTAGGCCAGGTACAGGTTCTCGTCCTGGACGCGCTGGACGTAGTCGCGCACGTTCTGCGAGAAGTCGCGCGTCTCGGTGGTGAACACCTCGGGGTGCGCGCCGAACGCGGCCATGTAGGTGCCCACGTGGTCGGGGCTGCGGCCGATCCAGCCGTGGGAGACCTCGGCCCAGGTCTCGATGGCCCGGCGGCGCTCGACGAGGTCCTCGCGGCTGTAGGGGGCGGTGAACACCTTGTTGACGGTGGTGCCGTCCGCGCGGGTGGTCTGCATGCCGCGCTCGGGGCTCGCCGCCACGTCGAGCATGGTGGCCACGGTGCGGGCCACACCGGCGAAGGCGGGGTGCTTCGCGACGTCGTCGACGGCCTGACCGTCCAGGTAGACCTGGCGGCCGTCGTTGAGACTGGACAGGTACTCGGCTCCGGTACGCATCAGGGGTCTCCTCAGTTCGTCTTGTACTCGTGGCGGATGGTGGTGCCCTCTGCTGTGGTCAGCTCGACGACCCAGGAGGTGGCGAACAGGAACCGGCCGGTCAGCAGCGGTACCGTGCCGCCGATGACCACGACGTCCTCGTCGTCCGTGATCAGGCCGCGCTCGGTCATGCGGGCGAACAGGTCGCACGGGTGGAGCAGTTCGGCGAGACTGCCGTCCTGGTACGGGGCTCCGTCGGCGGTGCTGGTGAGGGTGCAGCCGTCCCAGTCGAAGGTGTCCGGGTCGAACGGGACGACGGTCGCGCCGATCGGTTTGGGGCAGGCCCGCTTCGAGGTCAGGATGTCGGTCTTCTCGATCTCGCGGTCGGTGTGGTCGGAGGCCACGCCCAGGAAGAAACGACCGCCCTGGCGCACGATCAGCGGCTCGGCCTCGCCGGAGGAGTCCGGGGACGCCGGGGCCTGGGCGGCGGTGGTCAGCAGGCCGAGCGGCATGGGGTAGAACATCGGCACCTCGGGCGGCGGCGCGACGCCGATGGCCGCCAGCTCGTCGATGTGCGCCTTGACTCCGGCCTGGTCGCGGCCGGCGTACCCGGCCACCACCACGGTGGCGTTCTCCAGGGGGACGGGGACGCCGTCGGGCGTGGTGAGAGTGACAGCGTCGGTGGTCGTCGTCACTGACGACTCCTTCCGGGGTCGGTGCGTGGGGGTTCAGTGCGTGGCCGGACGGGCGCGGAGGTCGTCGTGGCGCAGCGCCCGCACGGTGGAGGTCAGGTGGTCGCGGGCGGCCTGGACCGCCGCCTGCTCGGCGGCGCGGGCGAGGGCCGCGGCGACCGCGCGGTGCTCGGCCAGGACGTCCCGGCCGCGTTCCTGGCACCGCGGTGCGGCCCGCGCCCGCCCAGGCGCATCCGCCGGTGGTGCGGGGAGCGGCACAGGCCGGTGAGGACGTGGTCGCCGCCCGCGGAGACGGTCGCGGTGTGGAACTCCACGTCGAGGGGGTCGGACCCGACCGGATCGTCCAGGGCCGGCGGCCTGCCGGCCCAGGATGCCGGACAGCCGGGCGGACGACGCCCGTGCGCAGGCGGCCTCGGCGGTGGCCCAGTTCTCGGTCACGCCGCGCGCCTCGAACAGGGCGCCGGCGTCGCCGGGGCTCGCGGGCGGGACGAGCGCTGCGCGCCGCGGGACCCGGCGCACCCTCCCGTCCCCCCGCGGGTGGGTCAGGGCCTCGCGCACCGGGGTGCGGGGCACCTGTGCCGCCTCGGTCACCTGAGTCCCGGTCAGGAACGGGTCCTCGTTCGACGGCAGCGCGACGGTCTTGTGCAGCATCCGCTCGCAGGCGGCGGCGTCGGCGGCGGTGTGGTGCCGGCCCGCGGACAGCGGCCCCAGGCGCGGGACGACGGGCTCCGTCGGGTTCTCCGCCATGTGCACACCTGCCTTTCCTACGTCGTCGGAGAGCGAGCGAGGCTCCGGCCGCAATCGGTATGCCGACTGTAGACGAGCTGTATACAAGTTGTCGACAGTCGATCTCGTCATGCTGGTGCAGAAGTGGTGAGGACTGCCGTGCGCGCCGGAGCGGCGCCGCCACCAGGGGAGTCGACCGGTGAACCCGGACCGTTTCGGTTCAGGTTCCAGGGCAGTACAGACGCCCTCGATCGATTCGGGAAGACCCGCGGTGGCCCGCGCCGGCGGTTCAGGAGACCCGCAGGGCCCCCGTGTCGTGGGCGATCCGGCCGCCGACGACGGTGGCCGCGACCGTCACCTCCGCGATGCGCTCGGGAGCCACGGCCAGCAGGTCGTCGCTCAGGACGGCGAAGTCCGCCAGCCTGCCCCGCGACAGGGTGCCCTTGACGTGCTCCTCGTGGACCGCGTGGGCGGAGCCGACCGTGTACGCGCGCAGGGCCTCCCGGGCCGTCACCGCTTCGTGCGGGGCGATCGGCAGGCCCGATGCGGTCCTGCGGTTCACCATGTCGTGGATGCTCAGCAGCGGATCGGGCGCGACGACGGGCGCGTCGGACGAGCCCGGCAGCACGACCCCCGCGTCGAGGAACGAGCGCATGCGGTAGGCGAGTTCACTGCGGACAGGACCGAGAGCCGCCAGCAGGCCGTCACCGATCTCCGAGAGGAAGCGGCCCTGCGGCACCGGGATCAGCCCCAGTCCGGCGATCCGGGCGACCTGCTCGGCGCTGGTGACCGCCGCGTGCTCGATCCGGTGGCGCACGTCGGCGCGGGGGTGCACGCGCTGCGCCTCCTCGTAGGCGTCGAGGACGATGTCCAGGGCCGCGTCCCCGATGGCGTGCGTGGCGATCTGCCATCCGCAGCGGTGCGCCTCGACGATGTAGCGGCGGATCCGCTCGGGTTCGTGCTGGAGCAGGCCGCTGTTGCCCGGGGTGTCGTGGTAGTCGCAGCACATCGCCGCGGACCGGCCGATCAGCGAACCGTCCGACATCAGCTTCGTCGGTCCGACGCGCAGCCATTCGTCGCCGAAGCCGGTGCGCAGGCCGAGGTCCAGTCCGTACCAGTCGGCGCCCGGCTCGAAGGCGCCGCAGTCGCGCAGCGCGGTGATGTACGGCATGACGGTCATGCGGACGCCCAGCTCACCGCGTTCCCGCACCCTCATGTAGGCGTCCAGGTCGGCGGGGCCGTTGCCGATGCCGTCGGTGACACCGATGCCCGGCTCCGTCACGCTGGTCAGTCCGACGGCGAGGGCGGCCCGTGCGCCGGCGGCGATGTTGGCGGTCCACTCGGCGACGGGCTCGGGACGCAGTGCCCGTTCGACCAGCTGCATCGCCGTCTCCTGGAGCAGCCCCCGCGCCCGCCCCGCCGCGTCGCGCACGACGTGGCCGCCGGGCAGGTCGGGCACCGCGGAGAGGTCGCCGAAGCCGGCCCGCCTGAACGCCTCCGTGCTGGCCACGCCCATGTGGTGCGAGGTGTGCACGAGCCACACCGGGCGGCCCTGTGCCGCCTTGTCGAGCGCCTCGGCGGTCGGATGGGCGCCGATCTTGTTCTGGTCGTAGCCCGCGCCGAGGATCCAGGCGTCCTCGGGCAGCGTCGCGGCCCGTTCGGCCACCGCCGCGTACAGCGCGTCGAGGCTCGGCGTGACGGCGTACGAGAGGTCGAGTTCGCGCAGTCCCTTGCCGACGAGGCTGAGGTGGTGGTGCGCGTCGTTGAACCCGGGGACGGCGGGGGCGCCGCCGAGGTCCACGACCAGGTCGGCCGTGCAGCCCGCCAACTCCTCGTCGAGGGCCGCGATCCGGCCGTTGAGGACACCGAGAGAGCGGGCGGTGGGGCGGTCCGGGTCGAGGGTGGTGAAACGTCCGTTGCGGAAGACGGCGTCGAGACGCACGGGTGGTCAACTCCTTGGGTGGGGCCGGTCGGCCGCCGCGGCGCGGATGCTCGCACGGCGGCCGCCCGGTCGGTGAGGTGAAGGCCGTCAGACGGCCGCGGGAACGGGCTCGACCCGGGGTGTACGCCGGCCGGTGGACCGGGCGAGCGCGGCGACGCAGGCCGAGGTGACCAGCAGCAGGACCGCGTAGAACGCGACCACGGGCCAGATGGAGCCGCCCCCGGACGTCAGCAGCGACTGGGCCACCAGCGGGGTCGTACCGCCGATGAGGGTCGAACACAGCTGGTAGGACAGGGAGATGCCGGTGTAGCGGATGCGGGAGGGGAAGGCCCGGGCGAGGAACCCGGCCAGGACGGCGTAGTACCCGGAGCCGCTGACGATGCCGAGCGCGATGCCGCAGAAGACGAGGACGGGCCGCGCCGTGTCGATCATCAGGAACATGGGGACGGCGACGACGACGTTGACGAGCAGCGAGCACACCATGAACCGGGTCTCCCCGGCCCGTTCGGAGAGCAGGGCGGCGTACGGCTGCCACAGGAACTGCACCACGGTGATGCCGAGCAGGACGTACAGCATCGTCTGCCGGCTCATGTGCAGCTCGTTGGTGGTCCAGGACAGCACGAACGTGTTGGTGAAGTAGGCGGCGGAGATGCCCATGATCGAGGCGCCGATGCCCAGCAGCACGGTCCGCCACGCGGTGCGCAGCACCTCGGCGACCGGGAGCTTCACCACCTCGCCGCTCTCCTTGACCCGTTCGAAGTCGTCCGACTCCTCGACCCTGAGACGGATGACGAGGCCGACCACGACGAGGAGCCCGGACAGCAGGAACGGCACGCGCCAGCCCCAGGACGTGAACGCGGCGTCGTCCAGGGTGCCCGCGGCGAGGAAGACCAGGGTGGACAGGATCGCCCCGGCCGGAGAGCCCTGCTGCACCAGCATGGCGTACAGGGATCCCCTGCCCTTGGGGGCGTTCTCGGAGGCCATCAGGACCGCGCCGCCCCACTCGCCGCCGACGGCGATGCCCTGCACGGCGCGCAGAAGTGCCAGCAGCAGGGGCGCCGCTGTGCCGATCTGCGCGTGTGTGGGCAGGACGCCCACCAGGAAGGTGGCGGCACCCATCATCACGAGCGTGGTGACCAGGGTGCCCTTGCGGCCCATGCGGTCCCCGAAGTGGCCGAAGACGATGCCGCCCAGCGGTCTGGCCAGGAAACCGACCCAGAAGGTGGCGAAGGAGGCGAGCACACCGGCGGCCGGCGACACGTCGGGGAAGAACAGCTTGCCGAAGACGAGCGCGGACGCCGTGCCGTAGATGAAGAAGTCGTACCACTCGATGGTGGTGCCGACGAACGCGGCGAGGCCCGCGCGGCGGGCCCGGCGCGGGGCGCGCGTGCTTGCGGCGGCGGAAGAGGCGGAGCGGGCAGCGTTCATGAGGCCTCCGGCGGACACGGGGCTCTTCGGCGAGCGTGGCGGACGGCCGGGAGGACCCGGCCGGGACCGGTGACGAAGGACCCGGGGCGGTGAGCGGACAGCCATAGTGTGAATTCGGCCGGTCATACGGTCTAATACTTGATTACTCGTCTTCCCATGCCTCGAAGGCATGGGCGGCTCACCGGAACCGATGGAGGCCGTGGTGGAACTCCGCGTGCTGCGCTATTTCCTCGCCGTGGCGGAGGCCAGGTCGGTCACCGCCGCGGCCCGCCAGGTGCACGTCGCCCAGCCCTCCCTGTCGCGTCAGCTGAAGGGGCTGGAGAAGGACCTGGGCGTCGGCCTCTTCACGCGCGGCCCCGGTTCCCTGACGCTGAACGCCGCGGGCCGCCGCTTCCTGCCCATCGCCCGGGACCTGGTCCGCCGCGCCGAGCAGGCCGCCGAGACGATGGCCGCCACGGGGCGGGGAGAGGAGGCCTCCCTGACCGTGGTCGCCGCCGCCCCCACCGTCGCCTACCTCCTGGCCCCGTTCATGGCGGAGGGCGGTACCGCGGGGCCGGCGCTCCACGACGCCCTCCAGGAGGAGCCGAGCAGGGTCTTCGACACCCTGCTGCGCAGCGACGCCGACCTGGGTGTCTCGACCACTCCGGCCCCGGCCCCGCTGGAATCGGCCTTCCTGGGCCGCACCCCCGTCGTCGCCCAGGTCCCCGCGCGTCATCCGTGGGCCGAGCACACCACGGTCACCCTCGCCGAACTGACCGTTGAGCCGCTGATCGTGATGCCGCGCTCCCACGTGGCGCGGCTGGTCGTCGACGAGGCCGTCAGCCGGGCGGGCCTGACGCCCGCGGGCGTCATCGAGAGCGGCTCGTCCGCCTTCGCGCAGGCCCTCGCCGCGCGGGGCCGGGGCGTGTGCCTGGTCACCGACGACGCGCGCTTCGGCCTGCGCGAACTGATCGTCCGGGCGCCCGGCGGCCCCCTCACCGTCCCCCTCTACGCGGGCTGGGACGCCTCCCACTACGCCCGCTCCGCCATCCTCACCCTGGTCGACGGTCTGAGAGAGCACCTCGTCCATCGCCTTCGGCGCTACCCGGGCCTGTGATCCGGGGCCTGCGAGGCGGCGCGGTCGTCGTAGAAGCCTCACCGGTCCTGTGGCCGGGCGGACCATCCGCGCCGGCTCAGCGGGTCGGGGCGCGGCAGCGGGCGGGAACCGCACCGAGGACGAGGTGGGCGCAGTCGCCGCCCTCGGCCGCGTTCCCCCGCAGTTCGGCGATGCCGGGCGACCACCGCGTCGGTGACGGGAGGGCGGCACCGGCCACGCCGTCGGGCGTGCCCGGTCACCGGCCGCCGCGACGGGCAGCGGCGCGCGGACGGGATCCCGGGAGCCTTGCGGGTTCGGTCGCGGGGGAGCCGCGTCGGGAAGCGGCCGATGTCCCGGTCCGCCAGTTCCTTCGGGTCAGCGCTTGATGCGGCTGCGTATGGCAAGGACCGCCAGCGCGAGCAGGGCAGGCTCGGTGAAGCGACTGACCATCTCGGTATACGTGCCCCAGGTGGTGAGGTCCTGACCGCTGGATGGGCAAGTTGCGGCCTTTATGGCCTCACCAGACCTTCAGCGGACGGTACTTGGGAATTCGCTAGAGCACCAACCTCGAAGAAAACACCCACGATGTTCATCGCCGGCGGGCCCTCCGCTTCGCCGTGCGATACCCGGCGTACCACCAAAGGTTGATTCACCGAATCTCGACTGGGCTGGTTCAGTCGATGAAGTCGCGACGGTGTACGTACGGCTCTGGCTCGTACACGGCAAGGAGGACGGCTTCGGCATGGCCGGGCTCCTCATGCCGCCGGCGCGCTTGGCCCTCTTCGAATGTTCCGGGAGCAGCGGTCGCCGACACCTCGGCGCCGCAAGGACTCGACCTCGACGCCGAGCCCGGCCGGCTGCGGGGTCTCAACGACGCCTGCCACTCGCCCGTCGCCACCGCCGGCCTCATCGGCCATCCGAACGTGGTCAGCCATCCCAGCCGGTCCCCGGCAGCGGGACAGCCGTAGGCCGCGGCTGGTGCGGTACCCGCGCCCCCAGCAGGCGCCGCATCGTCTCCGCTGCGCGGACCGCCGCGTCCGCGCAGCAGTTGTTGAACAGGACGTGCACCTGTTCCGTCCGCTCGGCCAGGCCCCGCACCCGGGGCACCCACTCCGCCAGCTCCGCCTCGGTGTATGTGTGTCGGTAGGCGTCCTCCTTGGACCCGGTGCCCCAGAGCGGGCTGCGCCCGTGGAAGCGGACGACGGCCAGCCGCCGTGCCGTGACCGGCGCGGAAGGCGGCATCGAGGTCGGCAGGTGCCGGGCCGTGTCCACGGCGACCGCGGTGGCGTCCAGATCCGCGAGCAGTGCCGCGGTGGCCGGCTCCCGGTCGCCCCGCCACCAGTCCGGATGCCGGAACTCGACGGCGAAAGGCCAGCCACGGGCCCGCTCACGGCAAGCGCGTACGAACGCCTCCGACCGTGGGCCGGGCGTGAGCGAGGGAGGGAACTGGAACAGCACGGTCCCGAGCCGTCCGGCCCGTCGCAGCGGCGCCAGCCCCTCGGTGAAGCGCGCCCACAACTCGTCGAGCAGGCCCGCGTCGTGGCCGCCGGGATCGGGGGTGCGCCGCCGGCCCAGGGCCGGCCGCAGGTCGGCGGGCAGCGCGTTCGGGCGCGTCGGATGCCCCGTCAGCAGGGAGAAGGCCTTGACGTCGAAGACGAAGCCGTCCGGCGTCCGCTCCGCCCACAGGCGGCTTGTGCGTTCGCCGGGCAGCGCGTAGTACGTGGAGTCCACCTCGACGACGGGAAACCGCTCGGCATAGAACCTCAGCCGCCCCTCGGCGTCGCGCCGCCCCCGTGGATACCAGCCGCTCGCCACCAGTGCTCGGTCCGTCCAGGAACAGGTGCCCACGAGGATGTCGCCCATGAGGGCCGTATTACCCGTGGGCGCCCGGCCATGTCCGGCTGGGTGGGCAGGCTCACCCGTCCGTCCTCGCCGGCGCCGGAGATCATGAGGGAGCGGCCCGCGCTGCGGCTGGTCACGCCGCTCGTGCGGTCGGTGAAGACGGCGTTCAGCACCCCGCCGGAACGCAGCGCCCGCAGGGTGCACCTGTGAGCGCCGTACTGGATGCGCGCGCGGCGGGGGAGTCGTACGCGTGCTCGTCCAGTCCCGGATCGACGGAGCGTGTTCGAACTGGGTGATTCGTACGGTTCGTGATGACCCGCCACCACCCAATCGGGACCGGCGAGAAGGCGGGGACTCCGCGGAAGTTCCGCCGCGTGGGAGCGTGCGGGTCGTGGACCACGATCACGCAGGTCCCGCGGCAGGTGATGCCGAGCTCCAACTCGCCGGGCAGATGTTCTGGATGCGTCTCGCCCGGGGTGAGGTGGCCCGGGCGCAGGTGGCCGTCCTCGTCGGTGTGGCCGCGGCACCGGCACCGGCTTCTCGCTCACCGGACTCAGGCGCAAGGACGAGAGGGCAGCCCGTGTCACGACGTGTCCCGACGAGTCGGCCCCCGGTGGGACGGCCGCCCTCGGAGCGGTACGCCACGGTATGGAGGACTCGCCGCGAGCCGCACTCGGCAGAGGGCGTCGGCCGCCTTCTCCCAGAGGACGCGCCGGGCCGGCTGCCGGCCTGCCTGACGACCGGTTCTCCCTGGGCCCGACTCTGGCCTGAGCCGTGGTGCGCGCGGGACTCACTGTCCGGCCGAACGGGACGGAGTCAGCTTCCCGCTGGCGTGCAGGGTGCCGAGGAGGGCCAGGGCGTGGGCGGAGGGGCTGCCCGGCTCGGCGTGGTAGATGACGAGTTGCTGGCCCGGGGCGTCGCGGACGTCGAAGGACTGGTAGGTGAGGGAGAGAGGGCCGACGTCCGGGTGGAGGAGTCGCTTGGCGTCCTGGGTCTTGCCGCGCACGGTGTGCTGCGCCCACAAGCGTCGGAACTCGGTGCTGTGCCCGGTCAGCGTGTCCACGAGGTGGCGCAGACGCGGGTGCTCGGGGTCGAAGCCGCTCGCCTGGCGCAGATTGGCCACGGCGGCCTGCGCGGCCCGGTCCCAGTCCTGGTAGAACTGCCGCCCGGCCGGGTCGAGGAAGGTCATGCGGGCCAGGTTGTCCGCGGGGGTGAAGGGGGCGTAGAGGGCGTCGGCCAGGGCGTTGGCGGCCAGGAGGTCGAGGGTGCGGCTCATGACGAACGCGGGGGTGTGCGCGTAGCCGTCCATCAGCTGGCGCAGCGCGGGACTGACCTGCTCGCTGGTGTGGAGGCAACCCCGGCCGTCCGGTGACACCCCGGCAAGACGGTGCAGGTGGGCGCGGGCGTCCGCGTCGAGCAGCAGGGCCCGGCCGAGGGCGTCCAGCACCTGGGGGGAGGGGTGCCGCTCACGGCCCTGCTCCAGCCGGGTGTAGTAGTCGGCGTTGACTCCGGCCAGGACGGCGACCTCCTCGCGGCGCAGTCCGGCGACCCTGCGCACGCCGTGACTCGCCATGTTGACGTCCTGTGGCCGCAGGCCGGCGCGGCGCGCGCGGAGGAACTCCCCGAGGTGGTTGTCGTCCATGGATCCCAGGCTAGGCGGTGCCCGCGCGCGCTTCCCGGGTGTGCCGCACCCAGGCAGGAAGGACCCTGGCACCCCTTCGCTGAGCTGCGCAGACTCGGTCGGGCACCACAGCTGACGCTCACCGACGAAAGGAATCCGATGACAGGCGACGCGCGCAGCGACCGGAACCGCGGGAACGCCGACGTGGTCGGCATGTGGGTGACCGCGGACGGCCACATCCGCCAGGAGCTGCTGCCGGACGGGCGCTACGACGAGGCCCGGGGAGACCGGCGCAGCGCGTACACCGGCCGGTACACGGTGACCGGCGACCACCTCGACTACGTCGACGACACCGGCTTCACCGCCACGGGCGACATCCGCGACGGCGTGCTCCACCACGAGCACCTCGTGCTCTACCGCGAGGACCGGGCGGAGAAGCCCTCGTGAGGGAGCGCGGCAGCGTCGCCCTTTCCCACGTCCACGGACACGGAGTCCGCCGCGGTACGGGCCCCGTCCCGCCCGACCGTCCCCGGAAGAAGGCAGAGCGATGAAACAGACCGGCGAAAGCACCACCGGCACCGTCGGAACCGGACCCGTCGCGGGGGTTCTCCCGTCACCCGGCACTCCGGCGCTGCTGGTGCTGTGCGCGGCTCATTTCATGGACGCCATCGACCTGTCCGACGTGGGCGTGGCCCTGCCGGTCATCCAGCGTGACCTCGGTATGTCATCGGGTTCCCTGCAGTGGGTCGTGTCCGCCTATGCCCTCGGCTACGGCGGGTTCCTCCTCCTGGGCGGCCGGGTCGCCGATCTGTTCGGCCGACGACGCGCCTTCCTCACCGCGGTCGCCGTCTTCGGCGTGGTGAGCGCACTGGGAGCGCTCGCGCCGAACGGTGGCCTGCTGGTCGCGGCGCGGCTGATCAAGGGCATCGCCGCCGGCTTCCTGGCACCGGCCGCCCTCTCCCTGATCACCACCGGCTGGCCGGAGGGCCCGCGGCGTGGCCGTGCTCTCGGGTGGTACGCCACCGCCGGCGCCTGCGGCTTCGTCGGAGGGCTCGTTCTCGGCGGCGTGCTGACCGAAGTGTCGTGGCGGCTGGTCTTCGCCCTCCCGGTGCCCATCGCCGCAGCGGCACTGCTCGCAGGGCTGCGCCTGCTCCCGGCGGACCGCCGGGACGGCGCGCGCGACAGGATCGATGTCCCGGGTGCGCTGACGGCCACCGGAGCACTGGTGCTCTTGGTCTACGCCCTCACCCGGGCTCCCTCGCACGGTTGGCTGTCCGCCCGCACTCTCGTCCTCTACGTCGCCGCGGCCTGTCTGCTCGGCCTGTTCCTGCGTGTCGAGTCCCGCGCACCCAGTCCCTTGGTGCCGCTGCCCTTCCTCATCCGGCGCGCAACCGCCGGCACCAATCTGACGGTCTTCGCCATGTGGGGCGCCTACACGTCCTTCGCGTTCCTCGCCACGCTCTACCTGCAGAACGTGCTGGACTGGACGCCGCTGCAGACGGCCGGCGCCTTCGTCCCGCTGGGCCTCGCCAACGGCGCGCTGGCGCCGTTCGCGGGACGGCTCGCGACCCGGTTCGGCGTGCACAGGACGATCGCCGCGGGGATGCTGCTGCTCGCACTGTCCTACGCGTTGTTCTTCCGGATCGGGCCGGACAGTTCCTTCCTCACCGTGGTCCTGCCCGTCATGGTCGTCAACGGCATCGGCACCGCCGCGACGTTCCCCGCGCTGAACATGAGCGCGGTGGCCGGGGTGCCCGACCGGGACCAGGGGCTGGCGGGAGCTTTGCTCAACACCTTCATGCAGATCGGCGGTGCTGTCGTCCTCGCCCTCGTCACGGCAGTCGACGAAGCCGGGCAGCGGGCACACCGCAGTGACCCTCTGGCGGGCTACGGCCCTGGCACCGCGGTCATCATCGCCGTCGTACTCGCCGGCCTGGGCGGCACCCTCCTCCTCCGGCACCGGACCGGCAGCCGGGACCACTGACGAGGTGGTTCCTCACTCCACCACCGAGCCGTCCGGCACCACGCACGGACACCCGGCCCACCACCCCACCAGGGAGCACCCGCATGACCTCCACGACCCCGTCCGCCGAAGCCGCCGAGTTCAGCGGGAAGACGGCTCTCGTCACCGGCGCCGCGCGTGGCATCGGCAAGGAGACCGTGGCACTCCTGCACGCCCGCGGCGCACACGTCGTCGCCGTCGACATACGGCCCGGACTGGACTCGCTGTCAGCGGAGTTTCCAGGGGTCGTGACGGTGACCGGCGATGTCACCGCGGAAGAGACCGCCACTCGCGCGACAGGGGCCGCCGTCGATGCCTTCGGCGGGCTGGACATCTTGGTCAACAACGCCGGGCGCACCCTGAACAAGCCGGTCACGCACACCACCGCACAGGACTGGGACAGCGTGATGGCCGTCAACGCCCGCGGCGCCTTCCTCTTCGCCCGGGAGGCCTTCCGCGCCATGGAGGAGCGCGGGGGCGGGGCCATCGTCAGCACCGGCTCCTACGCGTCCACCGTCGGGCTGCCCGAAGGGGTCGTCTACAGCGCGTCGAAAGGCGCGCTGGCCCAGCTGACCAAGGTGCTGGCGCTGGAGGGCGGCCCCCTGGGCATCCGCGCGAACCTCGTCGCCGCAGGCGTCGTCGAAACCGACTTCCTCGACACCTTCCGCCCCGACAGCCGCGCCTACCTGGCGTCCTTCGCGGGCGCCCACCCGCTGGGCAGGGTGGCGCAGCCCCGCGAGATCGCGGAAGTCCTGTGCTTCCTGGCCTCGCCGCGATCCTCTTTCGTGACGGGCGCCGTACTGGCCGCGGACGGCGGCTTCACCGCGGCCTGATCCGCCGCGGCAGCAGCCCGCCGCGTACGAGGCGCTCTCCGCCGAGGTGTCCTCGCGCGAGGATCTGACCGATGTCCTGGTGGGACTGGTCCAGGTCGGGCCGTCCCGGCGCCGCGGCGCGGTCCTCGCCTTCGGACTGCACCTCACCATGCTGCGCGATCCCGCGCTGCGCGCGCCGACCCGGGAGTGGACCGGGTTGGTCATCCAGCAGCCGGTCGGTTCGCAGGATTCTTCCGGCCGTTCGACCAGCAGGGTCCGCAGCGGCAGCACGCCGTCCCCCCCCGTCCACGGGCCGCGTCCTGAGCGGTGCGGGAGGCTTCCTTGCCGTGGCCGGGCTCGAAGACGTAGCGGGGGCGGGCCCTTGGCGACGGCATGTCCCGCCGCCGACTGGGCGCCGTCCCGCGGCTCCACCACTCCACCGACTTGTAAAGCTTCGGCGGCTGCGGCCGATGCCTGCCCTGCCGCGACCTGGCGACCTGCGTTCTGGTGCCTTCCTCCCCGGTGGGGACGCCCCTCTTTCTGCGGGTGGGGTGTGCCGCCTACGGGGTCGGCGTGTGCCGCCTACGGGGTCGGCGCCAAGATGCGGGCAAGTTCCCACAGGTCGGGCAGTGCGGCGCTGATGCGTTGCCCGGCCCCGGCCGGCAGCTGCTGCAGAGCCTCCTTGATCGCCTTGCTGAGGCTCTCGTTGACTTCCTCGCCGGCTGTGATCATCTTCCCTGTGGGATGCAGCTCCACGTACCGTCGGTCGTGTTCACCGGGGCGGCGGTCGATGAAGCCGTCGCGGGTCAGCCGGGTGACCAGGGTGCTCACGTTGTTGGGCTGCATGCTCAGGGCGGTGGCGATCTCGCCGACACTGATGCCCGGCCGGCTGTCGATGAGGCGCAGAACCTCCACCTGGGCGAGCGGGCGGGTGGGCTGGCCGGTCGGTGGCGTCTGGCGCTGGCGGAGCGCCCGGTGCAGCGTCCACGCAAGACGGATCAGGTCATCGGGCAGCTGTTCGGACTCTCGCTCGCTCACCTGCCCACTGTACCTCTAAAGCTAGAGCTGTATCCCCCGTCGGGCCGCGCCGGGTCACGGATGGCTTGACGGGAGGGGCGAGGCAGATGACTCTAGCAGTAGAGGTATAGCCGTAGATTTACCCGCTCGCTCTCTCGCATCCTGGCGCTTCGCCTTCTATGCTGGCCGAATCGCAGGACATAAGTCCTCGTATTCAGGACTGGAGCCATGGGACCCACCACCGTTTCGGCCGGCCGACCGGCCGAGCCGAAGATCGAACGCTCTCTCACGCTGCATCTGCGCGGCGACTGGGGCACCGCGAACCTGCACCGGGTCTGCGGATGGATCGCCCAGGAACTCGCGGACCGTTGCGGGCCGCACACGCGGATCGCGACGTGGAACAGCAGGGGCTTCAGCGACGCGGTACGGGCCGTGGGCCGGGGAGAGGTGCAGGTCGCCCTCACCACACCGGCGGCCTTCGCCGCCGCGGCGCTCGACGGCCGCGGCGTCTACGCGGACGAGTTCTTCCCCGACCTGCGCGCTCTCGGTGTGGTGCCGCAGCGGGACCGCCTGGTCGTGGCCGTGCACAAGGACCTCGGCGTCACCACTTTCGCCGAACTGCGTCGGAGCAAGCCCGCCCTGCGGCTCGCCACCTCCGTCCATGACGGCGTCAACCACGTGGGACTCGCCGCACACGAGCTGCTGACACGTGCGGGCGTCGACGTGGCCGGCTGGGGCGGCGAACTGCTGGAGGACGAGCGACCGTTCGAGTCGTTGGACCATGCCACGCAGGGACGGGCGAACGCCATCGTCCATGAGGCGATCATGCTGCCCGCGTGGCAGGAGATCGGCCGTCATTTCACCTTCCTCGAAGTCGAGGACGACGTCCTGGACAGCCTCCATGCCGACTTCGGCTGGCCCGCGGCGGTCGTCGACGACGAGTACTTCCCCGGCCGGGCGGCCTTCAGGACCCTCGACTTCTCGGACTTCCTCGTGTGTGCCCGCGCCGACCTGGCCGAGGACGTGGCCTACGCCATCGCGTGGCTGCTGGGGGAGACGCGGCACATCATCGAAGGGCAGTACCGGCACCTGGCCCCGGAACGCAGCCCCGTCACTTACCCGCTCGACCCCGTCACCATGGGCAGGACCCCGATCCCCCTGCACCCCGGGGCCGCCCGGTACTACGACGCCCTGCCCGCCGCATGACACCCGCCCAGGCCCGCGGACTCGCCGTGGAAGCCTCCCACGCCCTGGCCGCGGCCGGACAGGGGGACATGGTCTGGGGGCACGTCGCCGTGCGCGACCCGGACGGCCGTGGCATCTGGATCAAAGCACCCGGCTGGGGCCTCGAAGAGGTCCGTGACGACCGGCTGCAGCTCGTCTCGTACGAAGCCGAGGTGCTGATCGGCGAAGGGGCTCCGCACAAGGAGTGCCACATCCACCTGGAAATACTGCAAGCCTCCCCGGACCTGGACTGCACCGTGCACACCCACGCGGTGTCGGCCATCGCGTTCGCCGCCCTCGACGTGCCCCTCCTGCCGCTCTCCCACGAGGGCGCCCTGTTCGCGGGAGAGGACGTGCCGAGGTTCAGGGATACGGGTGGGCTCGTCAGCAGTCCCGAGCTGGGCAGGGCTCTCAGCGCAGTGCTCGGCGCAGCCCCTGCCGCTCTCATGCCCAAGCACGGGCTCGTCGCCGCCGGACACACCGCCGCGGCAGCCGTCATGCACGCCGTGCTGCTCGACAGTGCCTGCGCCGTCCAGCTCCGGGCGCAGGCGGCCGGGCGGGCGGTCGTCCACTCCGACGTCACAGAGGCCCGCGCCAAACGCGCCCAGTGCTGGCCTGACAGCCAACTGCTGGCCGGTTACCGCTATCTCGTCCGACAGGCGGCCACCACGCGCGCCGCCTCCGATTCCTCCGGCCCCGCCTGAGACGCGCCGTCCCTCGACCGCCTCATGCCAGCTCAGCAAAGGACATGTGCCATGAACGACCAGCCCGACTCCGCCGCAGTCGCCACCGACTGGACCACCGTCGCCACCGACTGGACCACCGTCTCCACCGGGGACGGACCGATGCGCGTCTTCGTCGCGCGGCCCGCACAGCCCTCCGACCGGGCCGTGGTCGTCCTGCAGGAGGCGTTCGGCGTCAACGACCACATCCAGGACATCGCGTGCCGCTACGCCGCGCGAGGCTTCCTCGCCCTGGCCCCGGACCTGTTCCACCGCAACGGTGCCGGCACCCTCGCCTACGAACAGCACGCCGAAGCCATGCCGCTGATCGGCGCCATCGGGCCGGAGGCGATCGTCACCGACGTCGAAGCCGCCTTGGCCCACCTCGCCGAGAAGGAGAACGTGCCCGCCTCCCGCACGGCGATCCACGGCTTCTGCTTCGGTGGCCGCGCCGCCTTCACCGCCGCGACCGGTATCCGCGGCCTCGGCGCCACCGTCGTCTTCTACGGACCGGGCATCGCGGCCGGCCCGCACGCGGTCCTGGACCGGACCGCGGACATCGACGCCCCCGTGATGCTCCACGTCGGCGCCCAGGACCCCACCATCCCCGGCGACCAGGTCGCCGCCATCGAGGAAGCCCTCACCACCGCGGGCGCCACCTTCGAGAGCCACGTCTACGAAGGCGCCGGGCACGCCTTCGCCTGTGACGCCCGCCCGCACATGTACGTCAAGGACAGCGCCGAGACCGCCTGGCAGCGCACCCACGCCTTCCTCGACAAGTACCTTCCCGCTGCTTCCTGATCACCGCTTCCCCGACGGAACAAGGACGTTCATGGGTACTGTCACCGAAATCGTCGCGGTCGTCTGCGCCGACGAGCCCTCCCGCACGATCGAGCGGGACGAGCACCTCCTGCTGTCCCCTCCGCACCCCAATCCCTTTCCGGTGAAGCTCTGGAGGGATCACGAACCTCTGAGTGTGGTGCACTTCCCCCACGCGTACGAGCCCGTGCCGTTCGCCCCGCCGCGCGGCGTCTACGAGAGCGACCAGGTCCGCGTCGAATGGCAGACGATGGACAACCGGCAGCCCTTCTACCACCGCAACTGCGACGTCGACGAGATCTCCTACCAGATCACCGGCGAACGCACCCTCATGACAGAGCTGGGCACGGTCGAGCACCGGCCGGGAGAGTTCTCCCGGCTGCCCCGCGGTGTCGCCCACGACAACTACGGGCGGCGCGAGAGCCACCTGCTCTTCTACACGCCCGCTCCCGTCAGGGAGGAACGCGCCCCCGTCCGGCGCTCCGAAGCCGTGTTCCCGCCCTTCCCCGGCTGGGAACCGGGCGACCTCAACGAGGCGGTCACCCAGTGCATGGGCACGCCCGGCCACGACATCACCGTCGCCCCCGTCGACGAACGGCGGCTCCTGGAGCAGGTACACGCCGAGAAGGAACGCCTCAGCGTCCTCACCGGAACCGAGGATGTCGGCACGACCTGGCTGTACCGCTGCGCCGGCTTCCGTCTGGGGTCCGTGCGCCTGACGCCCGGGCCCCGGCGCGTCTACCGGCGCACCCTGGACGCCGACGAGATCCAGTACCAGATCAGCGGCCGCCGGACGCTGGTGAGCCAGCGGGGCATCGTCGAGCTGGGGCCGGGCGACTTCGTCCGTGTTCCGCTCGGCATCGCGCACACCAGCGTGTGCGCCGAGACCAGCGAGCACATCGCCCTGTTCTCCGACCGTGAGCTTCCGCAGATCGCCGAGACGACCAGGACCGCCGAGCCGTACACCCGCGACCGCCTGGCCGCGCTGCGGCACTGAAACGACGTAGGAGCCGCATCTCATGACCGCCATGCTCGCCGCGCGCGCCCACAAGGGCTCCGACGCGCTGCACCTGCACACGATCGCCGTCCCTGACCCGGGGCCCCAGGACGTCCTGGTGAAGGTGGCCTCCGCCGGGCTCGCCCCCGGGATGATGACCCTGCTGGCCCAGGGCGCCTTCAGGCACCTGCCCACCACACTCGGGCACGAGGCCGCCGGCACCGTCGCCGCCGTGGGCAGCGAGGCAGCGGGGGTCGGTGTCGGCACCCGGGTGCGGGTGCACCCCAACCTCAACTGCCGCGCCTGCGAGTACTGCCGCTCCGACCGGGACATGATGTGCCCGCAACAGGCGATGATCGGACACGCCGCCTTCGGCGACGTTCCCATGCCGTTGTACGACCGCTACCACGACGGTGGTCTGGCCGAGTACATCCGCGTGCCGCACTGGCTCGTCGACACTCTGCCCGACAGCGTGTCCTTCGACGTCGGAGCCAAGATCCACGACCTCGCCAATGCCATACGTGCCCTCAAGCGCGCCGATCTGCCGCTGGGCGCCACCCTCGTGGTCACCGCCGCCACCGGCACGATGGGGACAGCCACCATCAAGCTCGCCCGGCACTTCGGCGTCTCCCGTCTCATCCTGGTGGGACGCAGCGCCGAGCGGCTGGACGCGGTCAGGCCGCTCTCCGGCGACGTGCACACCGACGTGGTGGCACTCGACGAACTGCCGCCGAACTGGGCGGAGGAAGGCGGTCTCACCCGAGCGCTGCGCGCCCTGGTCCCGCAGGGCGCGGACGCGGTCCTCGACTTCGTACCGGAAGGACCCGCCACTTCCCAGGCTCTCGCCGCTCTGGCAACCGGTGGCAGCCTCGTCCACATGGGCGCCAACCGCAGCCCGCTGCCGTTCCCGATGAGCGCCGTCATGGTCAACTGCTGGCGCATCGTCGGCACCCGCGCCTGCACCCGCACGGACGTCCGGGAAGTGATCACCCTGCTCGCGCGGGGCGCACTGGGCGCGGAGGAGCTCATCACCCACCGCTACCCACTGGCCGGGGCGAACGAAGCCGTTGCCGCGCTGCAGAACCGCACGGAGCCGATCTGGATGGCGGTGGTCAACCCGTGACCGCGGCTCAGCTTCCCGTCCTCGTCGTCGGCGGCGGTCCTGTCGGTCTGACCGTGGCGAACCTCCTCGCGGCCCGGGGTGTGCCCCTTGTCCTCGTCGAGCGGAACGCCTCCACCAGCGACGAGGCCAAGGCCATCAGTCTGGACGACGAGTCCCTGCGGACCTTGCAGACGGCAGGTCTCGCGGACAAGGTCCTGGAGATCGTCGTACCGGGCACCGGAACCCGTTACTACGACCGCAGAGGCCGGCCCCTCTTCCACGCCCGCGGCCCACAGCCCTACCGGCTCGGCTTCCCGTTCAAGAACCAGTTCGCCCAGCCCGAACTGGAAAAGCTGCTCTTGGACGAGCTGAAGTCCCGCCCTGGAGCGGACATCCGCTTTTGCACCGAACTGGTCACCGTGACCGAGAACCCGGGCGGCGCCACCGCCGTGATCCGGTCACCCGGGAACACGGTCACGGAAGACCTCCGGGTCAGCTGGGTCCTGGCATGTGACGGGGGCCGCTCCACCGTGCGAGAACTGCGCGGCATCGGCATGACCGGCACCAGCCATCAGGAGGTCTGGCTGGTCGCCGACACCATCGGCGACCACCACGACGAGCGCTACGGCATGCACCACGGCACCCCCGAGCGGCCCACGGTGATCGTGCCCGGCCGCGGCGGCCGCTGCCGCTACGAATTCCTCCTGCACCCGGGAGAGGGCGAGAAGGGAGCGAGCCCCGACTTCCAGACCGTACGCCGGCTCGTCGCGCCCTACCGGCCCCTCACCGAGGACCAGGTGGAACGCTGCACCGCGTACACCTTCAACGCCGTCGTCGCCGACCGGTGGCGCGACGGGCACGTCCTGCTGCTCGGTGACGCCGCGCACATGATGCCGCCCTTCGCGGGCCAGGGGCTCAACTCCGGTGTCCGGGACGCCGCGAACGTGGCCTGGAAGATCGACGACGTGTGGCACGGCCGTGCCGCGGAGACCCTGCTGGACACCTACGAGGCGGAGCGGCGCCCGCACGCCACCGCGACGGTCCGCTACTCGGAACGACTCGGCGACGTCGTCATGACCACCGACCGGCGCCGCGCCCTTCTGCGGGACGTCGCCGCCCGCACGCTGCTGCGCATACCACCGGGGCGCCGGTACCTCACCGAGATGCGGTTCCGTCCCCACGCGCGGCACCGGGCCGGCCTGGTCGTCGGAGGCCACGCACTGACGGGCACCCAACTGCCCCAGCCACGGGTCCTGGTCCCACCGAGTCTGCACCCGCAGTGGTTCGACCAGGTACTCGGCCCGTCCTACGCACTCCTGGGCATCGACGTCCCGGACGCCGCCTGGCAGCACTTCGACGCCACCCAGTGGCCGGACGACAGGCTCGACATCAAGCGGATCGACGTGCTGCTGGGCGACCGGTTGCCACCGGCGGCGGGACCACGCGAAGCCGTCGCGGACGCGGACGGCCGCCTGGAGGAAGCCCTCGCCCCCGCCCGCAACCGGTTCGTCCTGGTCAAGCCCGACCGCTACATCGCTGCCGTCATGGGCCCCGACGACATTCCTGCCGTGGCCGAGGCATTGCGCAGGAACACCCGGTGACCTCGGTCCCGACGACCACGGCGGCCGTACGGGTCCACGAGCACGGCGGCCCCGAGCGACTCCTCCACGAGCAGCGGCCGCTGCCCGCCCTGGGCCCACCGATGTGCTGGTGGCCGTCGACACCGCCGCCGTCTCGGGCTGGGACCTGAAGTACCGCCGCGGACTGCGGCCCGGCACGAAACGCGCGGGTGGCCGGTTCCTGCCCCGACCCGGCCACCCGCCTTTCCTCATCGCACGAGAGAAGAAGCTCTTGCCCACCCTCACCACCGTCGCAGTGGCCCGCACCGGCGAGGACACCTTCCACTGGGAACGCGCCGTCCTCGACGACCCCGGCCCCGGCGAAGTCCTCGTCCGCCTCGTCGCGGCCGGCCTGTGCCACACCGACCTGTCCGTCCTGGCCGGGCGCCTGCCCACCCCTCTTCCCGCCGTTCTGGGCCACGAGGGAGCGGGAACCGTCGAAGCCGTGGGACCCGGCGTGGCCGGCATCGCCCCCGGGGACCACGTCGTGCTCTCCTTCAACTCCTGCGGCCGCTGCGACGCCTGCCGCACCGGCCGGCCCACCACCTGCGCAACGTACTTTCCCCTCAACTTCCGGGCCGCACGGGCCGACGGCACCACCCCGATCCGCACCGAGGACGGCACACCGCTCGGCGGCCTGTTCTTCGGACAGTCCTCGCTGGCCCGCCACGCCGTCGTCTCCGCGCAGAGCGTCGTCCGGGTCGACGTGGCAGGCGAGGAAGAACTCGTCCCTCTGGCACCTGTCGGCTGCGGGATCCAGACCGGAGCCGGTGCGATCCTGAACCTGCTCAAGCCCCGCTACGGTGACAGCGTGGCCGTGTTCGGCGCCGGGGCGGTGGGACTGTCGGCCGTCATGGCGGCCCGTCTCACTCCCGCCCGCACCATCGTGGCCGTGGACGTCGTCCCGTCGAGGCAGGCTCTCGCCACCGAACTCGGCGCCACCCACACCATCGACAGCGGCAAGGAAGATCTCCGCTCGCGCCTCGCCCATCTGGCCGGTCCCGGCGGCCTGACACACATCGTGGAAACCACCGGTGTCCCCGCACTGCTGGAGCTGGCCGCCACGGCCATCACCGCCCATGGCACCGTCGCCGTCATCGGAGCCCCCTCCGCCGGCAGCAAGGCATCCTTCGACATCAACTCCCTCATCGACGGCCGCACCATCCGCGGTGTCACCGAGGGCGGCAGCGACCGCACCACCTTCATTCCCGCTCTCATCGACCTGGCACGCCAAGGACGCCTGCCCTACGACAGGTTCGTCCGCTTCTACGCCGAAGACGAGCTCCACCAAGCGGTGACCGACGCCCGCTCCGGGCACACCATCAAACCGGTGATCTGCTTCGGCGACCGGACGGGGGAGGAACGATGAGCCTGCCGCACGCCCGCAACCTGATCGACGGCCGGTGGCACGACGGACACACGACAGGCACCGCCCGTGCCCCGGCCACCGGACAGGCCATCGGCACCTTCGCCGATGCCGGAGCCGTCAGCGCCCGCCACGCCATCGACGCGGCCCGCCGCGTTTTGCGCTCCTGAGGAAGCGAGTCCAGCATCTGGCGCGCGCGGGTGCAGAGCTGCCGGCCTCCTCGCGTCCTGGACTTGTGCCGGTTGGCAGTTGCTCCACGAGACCGCAGCCGTCCGGGAACGCTTCTGGCAACCCACGGCGCCCGGGATCGGTCTCGGCCTCCGTCACCGCCTCGGTCACCTGCTGGACTCTCCACGCTGGGCGTCCGACAGGCGGCCCACCACTGCGGCGACACCCTCCAGTGCAGTGCCCGATGCGCGCGCGGAGCCCGGCACTGTCCGCTCCGAGCGGCGGGTGGGTCTTTAGAGCTGCGGACAAAAGTGGGTTCCGGTCAGCGGGCGGTGTCCGGTGCGTGCGATCGCCAGGCGCCGGGAGGTCCTTGTGGCGGAGCTGCCAGGGCCTTTTGGCAACGCGGCGAGGGCGCGTGCCGGGCGCCGCCCGCCGGGGCCCGCTTTTGTTCGCAGCTCTCAGTCCAGCGTCTCGCGGACGCACACGTTGCGGGTCTCGCCCAGGCCCTCGATGACGGTCCTGAGGGTCTGGCCCTCCTTGAGGTAGACCTTGGGGTCGCGCCCGTCACCGACACCTCCCGGCGTGCCGGACAGGATCACGTCGCCCGGCTGCAGCGTGATGATGTCGCTGACGTAGGCCACGATGTCCGCGATCCCGAACAGCAGGTCAGACGTGCGGGAGAGCTGCATCACCTCGCCGTCCACCTCGCAGCGGATCTCCAGGTCCGGCTCCCGGCCGCCGAACTCGTCCGACGTGACCAGTTCGGGGCCCAGGGGTGTGGTCGCCTCGAAGGTCTTGCCCGCCAGGAACTCCCGGGTGCGGCGCTGGTACTCGCGCACGGTCACGTCGTTGGCGACGGTGTAACCGGCCACGTGGCCGAGGGCCTCGGTCTTGGCGACGTGGCGGGCGGCCCGGCCGATGACGAAGGCCAGTTCCGCCTCCCAGTCCACGGTGTCGCTCACCGCGGGCAGGGTGACCGTGTCGCCCGCGCCGATGAGGGAGCCGTCGTACTTCGCGAACAGGGTGGGGTGGCGTGGGGTGTCCCGCCTCATCTCCTTGATGTGCGTGGCGTAGTTCAGGCCGAGGCAGATGATCTTGTTCGGGTGCGGCACCACCGGAGCGAAAACGGCCTCGGCGGCGTCGACGCGCTCGCTTCCGCCGCCGGCGGCCGCCCGGGCCCAGTCGTCACCCGAGTTCAGCAGGTCCCCCACGTTCGCATGGGGGAGCAGGACGTAGGAGTCCCCGTCACGCCGAGCGGCCCGGGTCCTGCCACTCGTCCGCAAAGTCGCCAGCCGCATGCCTGGTGCCCCTCTTCCTTCGTTGACTGATTCCGGGGTCGATCGTACGCTAGTCGCGACATGCAGGATACATGTCCTGCAAAACGAGACACAGGAAGGGGTGGCATGGCTATCACCGGACTCGGCCACACGGGGCTGTGGGTCTACGACCTGCCGAAGATGCGGGACTTCTACGAGCGCGTCATGGGGCTGAGCGTGACGGACGAGGACGAAGGGCTGCAGATCGTCTTCTTCAGCGCGCGGCCCGACGAGGAGCACCACGAATTCGTGCTCCAGTCCGGACGGACCTCTCCCATCGGCGACAAGCAGCAGCACCAGATCTCCTGGCGCGTGGCGTCGATCGAGGACATCCGAACCTTCCACCGGCGCTTCGAGGAGGAAGGGGTCCGGGTTCAGCAGGAGGTGACGCACGGCAACGCCTTCGGGATCTACTTCTTCGACCCCGAGGGGAACCGCAACGAGGTCTACCTGCGCATCGAACGGGACGTACGGCAGCCCTTCCGCAAGAGCATCGACTTCAGCCTTTCGCCGGAGGAGATCTACGCGGAGGCCGAGCGGCTGCTGAGCGACGGCGGCGCCGCCTACCAGCCGGTCCAGTAGCCCAGGGCCGGCTTCCTCGCCCCCTGCCAAGTCGCCTGTATGCCAGGATCCACATCTCGCGATACGGGAGTCGGGCAGGGCGCCGAAGGAGGAAGGCGACCGCTGACCGGGCCCTGGACATCCTCCTCATGTTCGACGACGACCGGCTCGTCCTGTCCGCCACCGACGTGGCGGACCGTCTCGGAGCGGCCCGGTCGACCGCCTACCGGTACCAGCAGAGTCTGACCGCCAACAGCTTCCTGGAGGAAAAGTGCGGCTCGGGATTCCGGAGAACGGCAACGTCGTCGGGGCCCTCGGTGTCGCAGCCTTCTTCCACCGGGAAGTGCCGCACATCGAGGGCGTGTGTCAGGCGGCTGAGGATCTCTCGGCCGAGCGGCCCGCATGGAGACCGGCTGAACGGCGGAAGCCGCACACAGCACCCGTACGATGTCCTGCATGACAGGACGTAAGTCAGAAAAGGCCACTCCGGCGAGCCAGTACCGTGAACGCAACTCGACCGCGGACCGTGCGCTCGACATCCTCGGACTCTTCTCGCAGGACAAGCTGTCCCTCTCCGGCCAGGAGGTGGCGACCGCTCTGGGGACGGCCCGCTCGACCGCATACCGCTACCTCCAGAGCCTGGTCGGCAACGGGTTCCTCGAAGAAGACCCACAGGGCGGGTTCCGGCTCGGTCTGCGGGTTCTTGAGCTGGCGCGCCTGGCCCGTCGGGGCTACGGGCTGTCGGAAATCGCCCTGCCCCTGATGCGGGAACTGTGCTCCGACATCGGCGAGACCGTACTGCTGACGCGCCGTGCCGGAGGCGCCGCCATCTGCGTGGAGCGATGCGAGGCGGAGCATCCGGTGCGCATCTCCTACGAACGTGGCAGCGTGCTTCCGGCCAACGCCGGCGCGTCCGCGCTGGCGCTGCTCGCCTGGTTGCCCGAGCAGGAGTGCCGTGAACTGCTGGAGGCGCAGAGACTGCAGCGGTTCACCGCACGCACGATGACCGACGTCGATGCTCTCATGGAACGGCTCGCTCAGATCCGGCAGGACGGGTTCACCGTCAGCCGCGGTGAACTCGACGTCGACATCCTCGGTATCGCCGCCCCGGTACGCGGGGCGTCCGGGAGCGTGGTGGCCGCGCTGAGCATCGCCGCACTGGAGCACCGGGTGCCGGACCGACGGCTCGGCGAGGTGGTCGCAGCGGTGCGCCGTGCCGCAGAACTCATCAGCGGCCAGCTGACGGTCGTCGGGGACTGACGAAGACATCCTCGCCGACGGGCAGGTGCCGGTAGGACGGCATGCCAGCACTGCGTCCCAGGCCGGCTGCGCTCGCGCCGCCGCGCGGCCGGCTCGATCGACGGTATGCATCTGGTGCGGACCGAGTTCGGACGGACTGATGTGGCAGCGGGGAGATCTCTCTGCAGGCACATCGCGCACCGTCACCGCCCGTCGGGGCGGTGCGGGGCGCGGACGCTGCCGTGCATCCTCGCACCGCGGTGTGCTCCACCGGCTGGAAGTGCACGACATCGTCCGCATCGAGTGGAGAGTGGAGGCCATCGCACTGCGTGCCGGGTGCGAGTGGAATCCGCCCGGTGCACTCCACCGGGCGGGAAGTGCGTTCACCGTGGGCAACTCAACGCACCGTGCGCGCGCCGCTCCGCACCCGCGCGCCGCGGCCCCGGACATCCGGTGCGTGGGGCGCGCTACACGTGCGGGAGGCGCAGGTTCTCCTTGGCCGACAGCAGCCCGAGCACGGCGTGCTCCTGGTGGTGGGCGTGCCAGTGCTCCGCCAGGGCACGGTCGGTGAACAGGGTCAAGCCTCGCGCCGTCTCTGCGGTCGGGGCGACGGCGTCGAAGTCGCCGACGGCCTGGACGAACTCACCCGTCGTAGTCGATCGTCAGACCGCGGACAAGGGGTGCTTCCTCACGGTGGCCCCGGCCCGTGCGCACATCCCCGTGCGGGCCGGACGACTGCCGGGCCGGCCCAGCGCTGGGGGGACCGAGGACACCGTGCCCGCCGACCCCACACCCCGCCCCACCCGAGACCTCCGCACCGTGCCCGGTCCGGCGCCCGCCGGCCCGGTCGGGAAAGCCCGTGTGGCACGGGGTCAGGCCGTGCCACACGGGCGGTCGCGGGGTCAGCAGCTCGGTTCGACCGCGTGCGGTCGGCCGGAGGGGGCGGGGGCGCGCAGGATCCCGGCAGCGGCGACGGCTGTCGCGCAGAACAGGGCCGGGAGCAGGAAGGTGTGGTTGAGGGCCATGAGATGGGTCATCCAGCCGATGACCGCGGGGCCTGCGAGCATGCCGACATAGCCGAGTCCGGCGACTCGTGAGACGTTGGTGCCGGCGGCCGTGGGGTCGAGGTGTCCGGCGGCACTGAACAGTTGCGGGATACAGCCGGACAGGCCGAGGCCGAACAGTGCCCAGCCTGTCAGTGCCGCCCAGATCCACGGTGTGAGGGCCACGAGCGTGATGCCGGTGGCGGCCAGAGCCGCGCCGTGACGCAGGACGGCGACCGGACCGAACCGTGCGGACACCCGGTCCGCCAGGAGCCTGCCGATGGTCATCGTCGCCGCGAACGTCCCGTAGGCGAAGGCGGCGGTGCTCCGCGAAGCGCCCAGGACGGTTTTGAGGTGCAGGACGCTCCAGTCGTTGGCGGCGCCTTCGCACAGCATGATCAGCAACGCCAGAACGGCAAGCAGCCAGATCCGGCCGGGAACAGCGCGTTTCCCGCCCTGGGCCTCGCCGTCGGCTGCGGGCGTGTCCGGTGCGGAGGGCAGAAGGCCGCGGGCTGCGGCCAGGGCGACGACGGTACCGATGCCGGCGGTGACGGCCAGGGTCACGGCTGTGCCCCAGCCGATGCCGATGGCTGCCGCACCAGCGAGGGCGGCCAGGACACCGCCGACGGAGAACGTGGCGTGAAAGGCCGACATGACGGGCCGCCGGTACGCCGTCTCCACCTGCACGGCGTGCGCGTTCATGCTGACGTCGAGGGTGCCGTTCCCGAAGCCGAAGGCCAGCAGGGCCGCTCCCAGGACCCAGGGTTCCCCGGCCAGGCCGGGCAGTACCAGGGTCACGCTGCACAGCACGCCGGCCAGGGGGACGACGGTACGAGTGCCGAGCCGGTCGGACAGGCGGCCACCGAGCTGCATGCCGGTGAAGGCCCCGACCCCCAGCAGCACCAGGAACCCGCCCAGGGCCGCGTGACTGATGCCCACGCGGTTTTCGATGGTCGGGATCTCTACTACCCACATGCCCAGCAACGTGCCATTGAGGATGAAGTAGACAAAGGTAGTGAAGCGGGCGACGCGCAGCGCTCTTTCCATGCCTGAGACCATAACGAACAAATCTTCTGTGCGAAACCTCGCCTTACACACACAACTGAAGTTCGATCCGAGTGGTGTTGAATCGCGGTATGAGCACTGCGGAACGTCATCGTCTGATCGCCCAGGCCGTTCAGGAGGCAGGGACCGTCACGGTCGGCGAACTGGCCGCCCTGACGGGCGCCTCCGACATGACCATCCGCCGTGACCTGGACCATCTGTCCGCACAGGGCATCCTGGAACGGATGCGCGGCGGCGCCCGCACCCTGCTGTTGAGGGGGGACGAGCCACCCTTCGCGCTACGCGTTCACGAGGCCGTCGACGCCAAGCGCCGGATCGCGGCCGAGGTGGTCTCGCTCATCGCCGACGGCGAGAGCGTCCTGCTGGACAGCGGCACCACCTGTCTCGAAGTCGCACGTCTGCTGCGCGGACGACAAGTCACCGTCATGCCCCTGTCGTTGCAGGCGCTGCACGTCCTGAGCGACGCTCCCCAACCGACCGAGCTGCTGGTCCCCGGGGGCAGGCCCCGCGCACCTGAAGGAGCCCTCACAGGACCTCTCGCCCTCGCCTCCCTCGCGGCGCTGCGCTTCGACACCGCGGTACTGGGCTGCTGCGGTCTGACCTCCACCGACGGCATGACCGCCTACGACCTCGACGAGGCGGCAGTGAAGAAAGCCGCCATCACCTCAGCGCGCCGGGTCATCGCCGCCGCCGACGGCAGCAAACTCGGCCGCACCGCCCATGCCTACGTCGGCCCCCCCACCCTCGTGGACATCCTCGTCACCGACACGACCGCACCCGCCGTCGAGACCACCGCACTCAAGGAGGGCGGCACCACCATCAAGATCGTTTGACGGCCCGCAACGGGGGTTCGCCGGGCGTCTGGCGCTGGACCAGGGTTGCGGTGACGCGCAGCAGGTCGCCCGGCTGTATGCCGTTCAGCCGTTCGTGTGATCCGGGGGTCGCCGCTGGTGCAGGTGACGACCGTTTCGGAGGCGTCGTCGGGGACCGCGTCGATGTCGGCGGGGTCGGACGGTCAGGTCGAAGATGGCGGTGCCGCGCGGCCGGGGGCGGGTATCGCGTCGGCCCAGCTCGTCGACGGCGCAGTGCTTGGTGTTCATCATTTGGCTTCTGCCAGGGCCTCCGTGGGGCGTGGGGAGCGCGGTCGGGTGGTGCACTGGGCGATGTCCAGCAGCTCGCGGTTGCGTCGCTGGTGTGCGGGAGTGAGCGGGCGGCCCTTGGCGCCGTGGCGGAGCCAGAGCGGGGAGGCGGGCGGCCCGGGGCGGGCGAGGGCGTGGTCGCCGTCGCGTTCGGTGCTGCTCATGGAGGTCCTCCAGGTGGAGGTCAGGCGTGGTCGCCATGGTCCTTGGGCTTCGTCCTGAGGTCTGAAGCGAACCGTTCGCGGCGGGCATCGACGGCTTGGCGGTGATCCAGTCCTCAGCACATTTCCCTGGCGAATCAGTGTGTTCAGGGCTGGGGCGGGCAGGCGGAGGCGTCAACATGGCTGGACGGCCGGAGATGTGACGGTGCTGTCCTTTCTGTGACGTGTGGCGCTTCCCGCTTGGCGACCCGCGGCCGGCAACGGCGCTCCACCTCTTCACAGCGGGCATGCCACGCCGGGTCGAAGCCGGCGGGCTGCCGCCCGCACTCCCGCAGCGGCCTCGGTCGGCTCGCCATTTCTCCGGCTCCGGAATCGTATGTGCGATTCGCGTCGACACAGGTAGCGACGGTCAGGGCGTGAAAAGAGCAGATGACAAGATGGTGGCGTCCTCGTCACCGACATCCGGATGCAGCGCATCCACCATCCCTGCGACGGTGGCTCCGACGTTTTCCGCGCCACGTCCGAGGAACGGGACCGGGCGCGAGACCGGTATGCCGACCGGCTTTCTCGTCACCCCTCGGGTCTCTGACCCTCTCGGCTCTCCGTCCCGTTCATAATCGTCTTCACTGCAAGTACCGGGCTGAGAGGCTCCACGAGTTCCTTGGTGGCGACGGCCACGAGCCGCGCGGGCGCATCACCGTCCAGCAATGCGCTCACATATTCGATGGCCTCCGCAGGCGAGAACAACGGCAGCCTCTGGCGCAGTGCCCGCACAGCGTGCATGCGTCCGCGCGCCGCGGCGACTTCGCACAGCGCATCGTGTAGATCGTCTACTGCGGTGCGCACCGGCAGCCCACGTATCCGGGCTCGATAGTCGGCCTCCCACTCCCCGGTTACCGCGGAGACGACGCCGACTTGGTGCAGTCCGCCGTCGACACGGTCGACCAGGTAGGGCCCGTTACCGGCCAGCATGAACTCCGGGTTCCGGGTGCGTACGAACTTCTCGGAGGTCCAGAAGACGATCCACACCAGCTCGTGCTCCTTGACGCTGACCACAGCCATCCGCAGCGCGTCCTCGCCCGCAGCCCGCCACTGCTGATAGTCGCGCTCCAGCTGGTCCTCGACGGCCTTGACGGCGGCCTCTCGCTCGATCACGTATGCAGCTTCCCGTACCGACCCCTCTCTCGACCAGCGAATTCCCATGGCCCAAAGGCGCGTACGAGGGGGCTGGGGGCTTCTTGGCCAGGACCACGACAGCAACGGAACAAGTGCTCTGCGCCAGTACCGCTCAAGATCCTCGGCACCTGCTTGGAGTGCCACGACGGCACGACCGCCGACCCCACCACCTACATCACCCTGCCCGCCCACGACCTGACCCTGCGACGCGGGCTGGGCGCCGAACATGAGGGCGGCGGAGGATCGGGAGGTGGGCCGGGTCGTGCGGCATCAGCCAGAGGTGGCCGGCCTCGCGGCGCAGACGCTTGACCGTGGCCTCGCCGTCCAGGCGGGCCGCGACGATGTCGCCGTGGGCGGGCTGAGTCCTGGCGGCGGACCGTGGCGATTTCGCCGTCACAGATCACACGCTCGATCATGCTGGCCCCATGACCCGAAACCGAGGAGTTCGCCGAATCTCGGAGGACTCAGGCCGGGAACCGACGGCAGACTGCCACCGGTAGCGTGAGGTCTGGCGTGGGTTCGCGTACGGCTGGGGCCGGAATCAACCGCAGCACTCTCCGCCTTCGGCAGCCATCATCCTCGTTCTCCGGTGTCAGTCCCACCCCCTAGCATCCGCTCGTGAACTTCGAATCCCGTCTGCCCCACGGCATAGCTTTGCCGCCCGGCCGCATGATCACCTCGGACGAAGGCGACGGCGACGTGCAGCCACTGTGGCTGAGCGACGCCCCCGCCGCAGCCGATCTGTGGCCGAGGCTGCGGGCCGAACACTCCACCTCCGGACTCTGGCCGCTCCTGCTCGACGCCCTCGACCCGCATCACACGGACTTCCGCCCCTGGGGCTGTGGCGAACTATGGCCCGAGCGCATGTCGGCGCCTGCAGACCACAGCGCCGAGGACCTCCTTGCCCGTTGGTGGCAGGGCCACAGCACCATCGACGAAGACGACGACCAGCTCTCCGCAGACGAACGCCTGGCCGTCACCGCCCCCTTGGGCCAGGTCTGGCCCGGCCGAGCACCCACGCCGCCACCCTCGCCGCATGCCGATGAGATCGCCGACCAGTACGCGCAAGCTTTCCTGACGCAGAGTCCGCACGCACGCCTCGGACTCGTCTCCGCACCCCGCGGCGCCGACGCCCTAGGGCCTGTCCAACGGATCATGTGACCTTCGCGGGCCTGGCTCGTTGGCCTGTCCGTGAGGCGGGGAGATCTGTCGAACGAGGAATGGGCCCGGCTGAAGCCGCATCTACCGAAGTCCGCTAAGCGGGGCGGTCGTTGGGTGAGCCATCGGAGGGTCATCAACGGGATCTTGTACCGGAATCGCACGGGGGTGCCCTGGCGGGATCTGCCTGCGCGTTTCGGCAAGTGGAAGACCGTGTATGAGAGACACAGACGCTGGTCGGCGGACGGCACGTGGGACAGGCTCTTCGCCGCTGTCCTGGCTGACGCCGACGCGGAGGGCCGCATCGACTGGTCGATGGTGAGCGTGGACTCCACCTCCTGCCGGGCTCACCAGCACGCTGCCGGCGCCCGCAAGCGACGCCCGCGGGTGCCGGGAAAAGATCAACGCCCCGGCAGCACCGCTCCGACGAGGGGCTCGGACGCTCTCGGGGCGGCCTCACCTGCAAGATCCACCTCGTTGGGGAAGGCGGACGCCGCCCGCTGGCCCTGCTGATCACGCCAGGCCAGTGGGGCGACGCCCCACAGTTCATCCCCATCATGGAACGTGTCCGAGTCGCCCGTCTCGGCGGCGGACGTCCGCGCACCCGACCGGACCGTCTCGGCGGTGACAAGGCGTACTCCTCGCGCCGCAATCGCCGATACCTGCGACGACGCCAGATCAAGCACACGATCCCCGAACCGAAGAACCAGCGGGCCAACCGCCAGAGCCGCGGCAGCAGGGGCGGCCGGCCTGCGGGCTTCGACAAGACGATCTACAAAAGGAGGAACGAAGTCGAGCGAACGATCAATGCGCTCAAGACCTGCAGGGCCGTGGCCACGAGGTACGACAAGCGTGCCTACATCTTCCACGGCACCGTCATCATCGCCTCGATTCGACTCTGGCTGCGCCCATGATCTGGGACAGACCTGGCGTACTCGAGGCCGGCACCAGTACCGGAGCAGCCGCATCTGCCCTCAATGCTGCTCTGGCCATGCTTGCTCAACCGGTATGGGTCACCACGGCATCGATGAGCTCGGGCCAGAGTTCACGCGGGCGATCGTGGCCCATGTCGGGGACCAGCAGGAGTTCGGCGCCGGGAACCAGCTCCGCGGTGCGTTTCCCGCCGCTGGGGTCGATCAGCGTGTCGTCCAGGCCGTGGATCACCAGCGTCGGCACCCGCAGCTCACGCAGTGCATCCGCACGTGAACCGCTGAGGATCATCGCGCCGAGCTGCCGCCCGATCCCCTCGGGGTAGTAGGCGCGGTCGTAGCTCGCGGCGGCCAGCTCACGCAGCACCGAGGCGTCGCCGTATCGCTTGGAGGCCCACACCAGTTCCCGCTCCGCCGCCGCAACGTATCCCTCGCGGTCCGCGGGCTTGGGACTGAACAGCACCGCCTGGGCCTCCGGGCTGGACTGGCCGTATTCGCTCTCGCCGGTCGAGGACATCATCGACGTCAAGGTCAGCACCCGCTCCGGGCAGGAGAGGGCCATCACCTGGGCGATCATCCCTCCCATCGAGGCACCGACCACATGGGCGCGTTCGATACCGAGCGCGGTGAGCAGGCCGAGGCCGTCACCCGCCATGTCGAGAAGCCGATAGGGAACCATGGCGAGGGCGGCGGGAATGTCTCCCGAGCTGACGGCGGCGATGAACTTGCCCATGTCCACAGGATGATCGTCGAACTTGGCGGACAGCCCGCAGTCCCGGTTGTCGTACCGGATCACGTAACGGCCGCGGTCTGCCAGTGCTCGGCAAAAGTCCTCGTGCCAGGCGAGCATCTGCGCGCCGAAACCCATCACCAGCAGGACTGGCGGGTCTCCAGGGTCGCCGAAACTCTCGTACGCGATAGACACCTCAGGGGACACGTCAACGATCGACATGCACGGAGACTGTCATAGTCATCCACGGAGCGCACCCAGAATATCGTCCGGTGACCTGCACATACTTTCCTGGCTTCTGCCCGTGATCCGTCGGACAGGCCCTAGCCACGGCCGGCTGGATGGGGCCCGCAAACTACGACAACGACACCGGGACCTTCGCCGCCGTCGTCCGCGACTGGGAAGACCGATTCGGTGTGCGTGTCGTCGGCGTCGGATTCAGCACCCTTCACCTGAGCGTCGCCACGCCCCCGAGCCGACTCGAAGACGCCCGGGCCGTCGCCGCCGAGCACTTCGCCTTCTGCCCTGACAACATCTGGCAGGGCCCACACCCGGATCTGGCCTCCTACGCGGAGGGCCTCATCGACCTCAACTGCTGGGATTTCTGGTGGGACTGAACCCGCAGCACACGGCGCGGTAAGCGATCACCTCCCCAACGACGGACCGCGATCTTTCCCATCCTCTGAACGCAGCACGTCAGCACTTCTCGTGTACGCCCCGGACTGCGCCCGACGCACACGCCGGCGGTGCTGAACAAACGCGGCACGATCGACCAGGCCTGGGAAAGGCTGCCGGCGTCGCCCCTCTCGACGACCGCCGGCAGGGCTTCGATCCGGGCTTCCAGGGCCCGGCGCTGTCCATGGACGACAGCCGGCGATTTCGCCAGCGAGGGCACGATCACGTCGAGGGTGCTGGTGCCCGGGACGACGACGGTCTGTTCGTCGAGCGCGGTGAAGATGTCGTCGACCAGCCGCTGGGCCATGCGTGGGGCTCTGGGCCGGATGGCCTCGACGAGTTTGCGGCGGCCGGCCTTGCGCAGAGCGGCCGGGGATCCGTAGTGCTCCAGCAGCCAGGTGATGGCGGGATGCTCCAGGCGGGGTCCCAAAATGCGTTCGGGGCTGGGGTGGAACTGGGTGAGCAGGCCGCGGATGCGGTTGGAGGTGCGGTTGGCCTCGCCGGCGAGGCCCTGGTCGAAGCCGGTCGGCATGGTCGGCTCGGCGGTGATCTCGTCGGCGAGTTCGAGGGAGCGCAGGGTGTGGGCGGCGTCCACGAGGACAGCGGCGCCGCGGGCGTCGGTCTTGTCCTCGCCGGAGCAGAGGTCGGCGATCCGGCGCATCGAGATTCCGGGCAGGTGGGCGACCTTGCAGCCGGCGTCACGGGCGACGGCCAGCGGCAGGGCGCCGATGGATGCGGGCTGGTCCACGACCACCAGGACGGTGCCGAACTTGGCCTTGAGCTTGTCGAAGACGGCCCGCAACTGGGGTTCGCCGTTCGGCAGCCTTGTCGAAGACCTTTTTCCCGGCCGGGGTGAGTCCGTGGCCGTGCAGGCTGCTCTTGCCGACATCCAGGCCGAGGAAGACGCCCGCCTCGTCGATGTCGATCACCGCATCCCCCCATGCGCCGATGCCGTGCCGGTCTCGGTGGCGGGGCCGTTCGCGCGCATCGACGTCGTGCAGACCTGCCGCCCGCAGCGACCCGGCATTGCGCCGGGCCACTGCGGTGCCGGACCTCTGATCAGCGTCTGTGACGGCACCCAGGCACCCCACGGGCCCGGTGACACCCCCCGGTCATGCCATCGACAGGGGCAACAGTCATGCCGGGCCCGAAGGGGGGCAGCAGCCCTCTTGCAGGACCACGCGCGGGCCGGAGCGGCTCAGAGGCCAACGCGATGGGCCGTCACCGCTTCGGTTTGTCGGCCTCCCGGACCTCGTGGAGGTGGATGAGGATGTCGAAGGACTTGGCGATCGCGATGTCGCGGGGCTTCTCGGGGAACTGCGTGCCGATGTTGAGTGTGGGCCGGGCGACGTCCAGCCAGGCGCGCGCGGCGGCCGGCGCCCTGCGGACGTCGAGATAGAAGTTTCGGTAGCCGACCTGGTCGAGGGTGTACTCATTCCTACCGGGCTCGGCGGCGCCCACGGTGAACTTCTTCCAGTCGCCGCCGAGGGCGGCGTCCTTCGACAGGAACGAGCCCCGGTCGAAGGTGAAACCGATGGGCAGGTAGTCCTTGCCCATGGTGTCGCGCAGGAACGACCCCTGGGTCTTGGAGTACAGCTCGGGGTCGTCGGAGACGTAACCGGCGTGGTTGTTGTGCGCCGAGACCAGGATCTTGTCGCCGGTGCGCTTCCGCCACCACGTGACGTTCTGGGCCATCACCTCGTCGCGGAAACGCTCAAGGCCGTTGAGGGACTCCCGGTCGGCGGGGTCCAGGGTGAAGAACTTGGCGGTCTGGGCGATCGAGCGGGCGTTCTGCTCGGCCCAGTCGAAGGCGTCTTGGCCAGAGCCCTTGTGGCTGCTGACCAGCTCCAGGGCCTGCTGCGCCCTGGCGGCAAGCCGCTGCCGCTCCGCGAGCGGCTTGGCCAGGTAGGCGAAAGCGTCGTCGATGGGCCGCAGGCCGGTGTAGAGCTCGTTGAGCCGCGGCAGCGACTCAGGGTGGTTCTTCTCCATGTAACCGGTCACTCGTTCGAAGAATGCGTCATTCAGCGAGGGGGCACCGATGTCGTCGCCCATGAAGTGCACGGGGCGGTCGGGGTGGTTGCGGTTGTGGTCGCGCATCCACTCGATGAGATGTATGAACTCTTCCCGATCCCAGGGGGAGTTGGCCAGCGTCTGTGCGGCGATCTCGCGGGCGTCGCCCTTGCCGGTTCGGAGGTAGTCGTCGATCTGGAGTCCTGCGGACCAGCTCAGCTCCAGGGCGAAGGTGGTGAAGCCCTTCTTCTCGACGAGGTAGCGGAAGACCCGCTCCTTCATGGTGAAGAACTCGTGGGAGCCGTGGGTGGCCTCCCCGAGACCGACCACCTTGGCGTCGCCGATCATCGCGGACAGGGCTCGCAGATCGGCCGTGTTTCCGCCAGGTTCGGTCGCACGCAACGGCTGGGCTGCCTGCTCCAGTGCGTGTACCGGGTTGTGCTTCCCCCCGGCAGTGTGGTCCTTGTCGACGGTGGCCGCCTGGACCGCCACCGGGACGAGGACCGCCCCCGCCGCGATCGCCGCCGTCGCCAGCAGCCGCCGGCGGCTGATGCGCTTGGTGTGCCTGTTCATATGCTCTTGTCCTTTGATAAGAATCGGATGTGGAGCCCGGAAGGCGCACGAGACCCGCCACTGCGCGTGGCTGCCCGAGCACCCGATCGGGTGGAGGTGTGATCCGCCTGCGCCCTCGTCGGCTCGCGGTGCTCAGCCGCGCCGTCCTTGCGGTAATGGCCGTGGACAGGCTGAAGCGTGCGATGGGGCGGTCAGCTAGTGCCGATGTGGTCGTGCGGGACTGGGGCGGGACGCGGCTCGCCGGGATGCCACCCGGGCGGGTACGGCTGGGGCTGCCTCGTGGTGCGGCGCGGCCGGACGGGCCACCACAAGGAGCAGCGGCCGAGCGGCGCGGCGAGCGCAGGGACCAGCGCGATGGACAGGACGAACGCCGACAGCAGGTGCCGAGGGCCGTCGCGAAGCCGATCTGACTTTCCATGGATGTCTCGTGGAGAATCCAGTCAGGGCGCGAATCACGAGACTCCCGTTCACATGTGACGCCGGACAGTGCCCTCAAAGTCCATCACCGGAATGCGCGGAGGCCGTCGGAGCGGGGGACGAGAAGCGGTACGGGGCCCTGGGACCGGCTGTGCCCCGGACCAGGACCGTGGTCCTGGTCCGGTGTCGGCCCATGGGCGGAGCCATGGAGCCCTGGCGCGCTGGGGACTGTCCGTAGTTGCGATCAAAGCTGGGCTTTGGGTCCTGACTGAGGTGCCGGTGAGACAGACGTGCGCAACTCACGGACGAGCAACGGGAGTTCACTGGGCCGTTTCTGCCGGTCGGCAGGTTCGGACCGTACCCCGAGCGGCTGCGTGAGCAGTTCGAGGGGGTGCTCTGGAGGTTCCGCAGTCAGTGGCGGGAGATGCCCGAGCGGTTCGGTGCCCGGCAGACGGTGTGCAACCGCTTCATGCGATGGCGGGATGGGGGCGTCTTCCAGGTCCTGCCGGAAGAGGCGATCGCCGAGGCCGCCCGCAGGGACGAGAGGTCCACGGCTGTCTCGTCACCGGGGCGGAGGACGCCAAGGTCCTTGCCCACGCGGGCATGGTCGGCGATGACGAAGGCGTCACCGGCATCCGGCGTGCCCTGGCCGCGGTAGGCGGCTGATGCCTGGTGCACGGCACGGCCGGTGAGGCAGACCATCGGCCGGCCGTGGCCGAGCAGCAGGCCGATGAGCAAGGCAGCACCACCGTGGTTGACGTCCACAGCCCACAGCGCGTCCTGGGAGAGCGCGAGTACGCCGCCGATCAGCCGCAGCCGCGCGTACTCGTCGTTCAGGACTCGCCGTCACAGGAGGCGTTGGCCCTGCGCGTCGATCACCACGCAGTGGGTGTGTTCCTTGCCGATGTCCACTCCGGCCCCGATCTGGCACGGACACCTCCGCCGGCTCGTCGGCCAAATGCAGCCCAGCGGACGACCTCACCGACGTTGTCCTGCACAGCGATCGAGTCGCGTACCCCAGTCAGCGGTCGAGACGTCGCGGGGCTTCGGGCGGCCAAGTCATGTGAGCCATCCAACGGCGACAAGCTGACAGCCGAACCCGGAACCCCTGGGCCCGACGATCTTACGAATGACCGTCTCAGACCCACGCTCGGAAGGCAGGACGAGCTGAGCACCCTGCGTTCACGGACCCGAAGGCCGCCCGGCTCCTCCGGATTTCCGGTCCGCGCCCCGGGGCCGGTGAGGGGCGCCGCCGGGCGGTGCCTCTCACCCGGAGACCGTCAGAGGGGAAACCGGGCGACCGGACACCCGGACAGCCGGGCATCCGGCCAACCTCAGCTCGAAGCCAGCTGGTTGGCGATCTCCTTGTGCCACTTCTCGGCGTCGGCCGGGTCGTTCAGGGACGCCGCCCACGCCTCCTCCGTCATGTGCAGGTTCCCGGGGCCCGACTTCAGCGCGACGAGCAGTTCCCGGGCCGAGGCGCGCAGTTCGGGCGAGGTGCCCTTGCCGGCCGGGACCTCGGGGCCGGCGGCGAGGCCGTAGAGGGTGCGCGCCATGGCGTCGCGCTTGCTGTGCTCGGCCTTCTTCCAGAACTTCAGCGCTTCCTTGAGGGCGTCCTGGCGGGAGGCGGGCTCGGCTGTCGTCTGCTCGGCCTCCTCCGTGGGCGGGGCCCAGCGCTCGGGGTGGCGGGCGCCGTCGTAACGCTTCTTGCCGGCGCGCCCGGCCTTGTACGCGGTGACCGAGAGCAGGAGCCCCGCCGCTGTCGCGGCCAGCGCCCAGCCGACCGGGTTGCTCCCCAGCGTGCCCGTGGCAGCCGCTGCGATCGCCACCGCGCCGCCGGCCGACCTCACGCCGTCCCCGACCGCGCCGACCCCCTGCTTCCAGAGCTTGTTGCGCTGCTTCGCCAGCGCGTAGTCCCTGGCGGTGTTGAGGGCGATGGTGTCCTGTGCCTTCTTGACGTCGCCGGCGGCCTTCTCGATGCTCGTGAAGGCCGCACCGGTCTGGTCCAGGGCGGCGCCCAGCCGGTCCGCGAGGCCCTCGTCGTCGCCCTCATGGGCACGCTCCAGCGCGACATACGCCTGCGCGAGCGCCCAGTGGCTGTCCACCTCCGCCTTGTGGAGCCGGTTGATTTCGGACTCCTGCACCGGCGGCGCGGGCACGTCGATCTTCTTGAGGTTCTGGTACTTGCGCGTCGTCAGCCCGAACCGGCGCGCCGCACGGACGCTCTTGACGCCCGCGACGGCGCCGACCATGCCGCTCCCGGCCTCGGCGACACTCGCCGCCGTCACGAGGCCCTCCGCGTGCAGAGCGTTCTTGGCGACGCCGATGAAGTCGGATGCGTCGGTCGCCGTGTTCTGGATCGCGTCGAGCATCTTGGAGGGGTACTTCTTGCGCGGGGCGTGGGAGGAGGGACCCGTCGGGTTCTCCTTGGACGCCTTGTACGCCTTGGTGGCGTCGATGACGTTGTTGACCGCCGTGACCCCGTCGGTGAGCCCCATCTCGGCACCGGCCGCGGCGGCGGACGCGCCGGCCTGCTCCGAAAGGTGCGTGTCGGCGTTCTGGGACGCCTTCCAGTTCATCTCCGCGTTGGCCGGGACCATGCCGCGCAGGACGAAGGTGTCGAGGACGTCGAGGTGCTTGTTGGCCCGCTCCAGCGCGCTGGCGATCCGCTCCCGGATGTTCAGCCCGGTACGGGACTTCTTCTTCGCTTCCGGCTCGGCCTGCTCGTCGGCGGGCTTCGCCGTCTCGTCGTTCCCCGCGAGACGCTGGACGACGGCGGACGCGGCCCTGTTGCCGGCGAGCGCCTGTATGGACCCCATCATCGGTCCGATGCTGTGGCGGTCCGGCGCCCCCGCCAGATTCTTCGCGCCGCGTATGAGGGGCCGGGGCTGTGGAACGGCCGGCTGCCTCGTGCGGTTGTCGAAAGCAGTGTTACTACCCACCGGTGTCCTTTCCGGGCTCGTGCTGACACCGGGTGCGTGGCAAGTCGGGGCATCCGGCGGGGCCTTGCTCCCCCACAGTATCGACTGCCCCATGACTCTCATGGAAGGTGTTTCTCGTCTCGCGTTCGTTCTGCGTTCCGGTTCTGTACACCGGTTCGTGGCCATCGCATCGTTCTGGCCGCTCCGGGCCCCGGCACCAGTGCCGCCGTACCGCATCAGCCACCTCGCCGGACGTCCCCGCCCCTGCCCCCGCGGTGGTTCCGGCCACTCCGGCGCCGCGATCCTCAGCGCGGCCAGGCCCGTGTCCAGGGTCGGCCGCATCACCGGGGCGAAGTGCGGGCCGTGGTCGACCGGGACGTCCTGGGCGACCGTGTTGTCACGGACCGCCGCCGCGGACTTCTCCGGGCTCGCGTACGAGTGCCTCCAGGCAGTGGTCCGGGTCGAGGCGAGAGCTGTGTGCTGGAAAGACGCCACCGACGCCCGGCCCGGTGGATGCGGCAGTACCCTCGCCCCTCACCCGCACCGGTTCCTGGGCCCGCGCGTTCGCACCGCACCAGCCCACTGAAGAAGCCCCCGGAAGACCGCCCGCCGTGCCGCGCTCACTCGTGAGGGAGAGCGTTCGCCCTGGCCCGCAGCTCGTCCGCGCGGGCGATGCGGAGGGAGTCGAAGAGGTCGGCGGCGGTCGTCCAGTCGGCTCGGGCCCGTGCGGTGTCGCCTTGCTCCAGCCGGACGGAGGCGAGATTGTCGAGGACTTCGGCCCGCCCGTAGTCGTCGAGGGCCGCCTCACAGATCCGCAGCGCCGTCGAGTAGCTGGCGATGGCGCTGTCTCGGTCGCCCAGGCCCTGCTGGGCGTAACCGATGCTGTTCCACGCGGCGGCCTCGTAGCGGCTGTCCGTGGTCGTCGCGAGGATGGCGGCGGCTTCCTCGCCCGCACCGATGGCTTCGCTGAAGCGCTCCGACTCGGCCAGCTGCCAGCTCAGGTCGGTGAGCCCGCGCGCCACCTCACCCGCGTCATCGAGGCCGCGGGAGATCTCCACCGCCCTCTTCGCGTGCTCCAGGGCCTCCTCATGGCGCTCCAGGCGGTAGCGCACCCAGCCGGCGAACCGCTCGGCACGGGCCTGGTGCTCGGCGGGCAGGCGGTGCAGGTGGCCGAGCAGCAGGCGCACCGGCTCGTCCGCCGCGGCGGCGTCCCCGGCCTCCACCAGGGCACGGGCCAGATTCTGGCCGCATCTGGCGATGGCGACCGGATCGTCGAGCGCCAGGGCCGCGTCGAGCGCGCCGCGGGCAGCGGCGATCTCCTCCGTCCAGTGCCCCGCGACCTCGTTGTAGCGCATCCACTGCAGTGTGACGTCGACCCGGGACCGCCGCAGTTCCGGGTCGCCGAACGAGTGGAGGGCGGCCGCGGTGGTGGACTCTTCCTGGCGGTACCACTCCAGCGCCTCCTCACGGCTGCCGACCGGTACGAGCACCACTCCCGGCAACGGCGCCCCGGGCACGTCGGAGGGCGACTGCGTGACGTACTGGTTCGCCGTGTGCGCGTTCTGGCACAAGTAGTCCATCAGACGCCTCTCGGCCCCGTGCCGGTCGTCCCCCTCCGCCGCGGCGAGTTCGGCCCCGTAAGCGCGTACCAGATCGTGCAGTACGTAGCGGCCGGCGCCGTCCCGGGTCAGAAGGCTGGCGGTGAGGAGCCTGCGCAAGTGCCTGCGCGCGTGCGCGAGTTCGACGCCGGCCAGGGAAGCGGCTGCCTGGGCCGAGAAGGCGGGGCCGGGGTGGAGGGCCAGGTACCGGAAGAAGCGCGCCGTGACCGGCTCCAGTGCCCGGTACGACTGGTCGAAGACAGCGCGGACACCCGCGGGCTGCTCGTCCGTCGCGAGCGCGTCGAGCCGGGACCTGGAACGCCGCAGTTCACCGGCCATCTCATGAAGCGTGAGCCCGGGCGCGGAGCGCAGCCGGGCGCCGACGACAGCGACCGCCAGGGGCAGACGTCCGCACACGTCGACGAGATCGGCGGCCGCCGCCGGTTCCGCCCGGCACCGTTCGTCACCGATCCGCGCCGCCAGCGCGTCCAGCGCCTCTTCTTCCGTCCATACGTCCAGACTGACCAGGGAGGCGCCCTCGGTCACGGCGAGCCCGGACAGGTAGTGACGCGAGGTGACGATCGTCAGACAGCCGGGCGCCGCCGGAAGGAGCGGACGGACCTGCTCCTCGTTCCGCGCGTTGTCCAGGACCACGATCATGCGCCGGGCTGCGATCCGGTCCCGGAAAAGGGCACTGCGCTGGTCCGTACCGGACGGTATTTCGGTGCTGGGCACCCCCAGGGCGCTCAGGAAGGAACCGAGAGCCTCGTCCGGGCCGAGGGGCCCGCGCGCCGTCTCGAACCCGCGCAGGTTCACGTACAACTGGCCGTCGGGGAACCGGTCGGCACACCGGTGCGCCCAGTGCACCGCGAAAGCCGTCTTGCCGACCCCCGCCATACCGCCGATCGCGGAGATGACCACGTGTCCGCCGTGCGCGGTGACCTGTTCTTCCTGCATGCGCACCATGTCCAACAGGTGTGCACGGCCGCGGAATGCCGCGAGGTCGGGAGGCAGCTGCTGCGGCACCCGCCGCGTGCGGCCGGCGGACGCCTGGACGAGGAGCCGGCGCGCCTCCTCGTCCAGCTCGAGGGCGTCCATCAGCTCGCTCAGCGTCGCCGGCCGCGGCTGGCTCTGCCCCCGCTCCATGTTGCTGATCGCCCGGACACTCACACCGGACGCCTCGGCAAGACCTTCCAGTGTCAGCTGCGACCGCTGCCGCGCTTCGCGCAACAGCACACCGAACGTTCGCTCCCGCATCACTCTTCCTCTGCAAAGCAGTCTGGCCGCCTCGGCGCAGCTCACAGCTTGGCCAGGAACCGACCGACGCTCTCATGAACACTACAATCCGCTGTCGCCGTGCCCGTGCCCGGCGCGGCCGTGGCTCACGCCGGGCGGCACTATCGCCTGCCCGGCGCTCACACAGGTCTCACCGCCGGCGCCGACCGAAATCCCCCGGCGGGTGCGCCCGTTGACGGCGCCGGCCGGTGCCCGCGGCACGTGGGAGCGGCGGACAGTGGCGGCGGTCGAGGAAACGCGCCCGGGTCCGGGTGCGGTCTCCTGCAACAGGGGAGCGCCGGCCCCCGGGCAGGTGGTCGGGCGCTGCTGCCCGGGGGTCAGGGCTGTTGGCGCATGTCGACGTGGAAGGCGCAGCCGTACGCCGGGTTGTCCGGGGTCGCGGGTGGTGCGTTCGACCAGGGGGATGGCCCACATCGATGCGAGCGCGGTCTGGAAGGCGAAGGCTGCCCGGTCGTCGGCGGCCGCCACGTCCACGACGACGAGACCGGGTTCTGACACGGGTACTTCGTCGATCACGTCCACCCGTCACACGACGTGCTCGTGGCGGCGGGAGTTCTGTCGGTCTTCGACACTACGGGGACCGCGCGGTCCGGCCGGGCGAGCTGCCGGGCGCAGGGCGGCCGGTGCGGGTCAGTCAGCGAGGAGTTCGGTGAGCAGGGCGCGGACGCGGGACTCGATCTCGTCGCGGATCGGGCGCACCGCGTCGACGCCTTGTCCGGCCGGGTCCTCCAGCTTCCAGTCGAGGTACCGCTTGCCGGGGAGGACCGGGCAGGTGTCGCCACAGCCCATGGTGATCACCACGTCGGACGCCTGGACGGCCTCGGCGGTCAGGATCTTCGGCGTCTGGCCGGACATGTCGATCCCCATCTCGCGCATGGCCTCGACGGCGGCCGGGTTCACCGAGCCGGCCGGGGCTGACCCGGCGGAGCGGATCTCGACGCGGTTGCCCGCGAGGTGGGTGAGCCAGGCGGCGGCCATCTGGGAGCGGCCGGCGTTGTGGACGCACACGAACAGCACCGACGGCTTCGGGGTGTCAGACACGGGCGGACCCTTCCTGCGCGGCCACCGGTTCGGGTGCCGTGTTCGGCTGGGGGAAGTACCGGCGGGCAGCGAGGGCGACGTAGACGAGGCCGATGAGTACGGGGACTTCGATGAGGGGGCCGACGACGCCAGCGAGAGCCTGGCCGGAGGTGGCGCCGAAGGTGGCGATGGCGACCGCGATGGCCAGCTCGAAGTTGTTGCCCGCCGCGGTGAACGCGAGCGTGGTCGCCTTCGGGTACTCCAGGCCGGCCGCACGGCCCACCGCCATCGACCCGGCCCACATCAGCGCGAAGTACACGAGCAGCGGCAGCGCGATCCGCGCGACGTCGAGGGGCTGGGAGGTGATGGCGTCGCCCTGGAGGGCGAAGAGCACCACGATGGTGAACAGCAGCCCGTACAGGGCGAACGGCCCGATCCTGGGGATCAGCTTCGTCTCGTACCAGGTACGGCCCTTGGCCCTCTCACCCAGGCGCCGAGTGAGGAGCCCGGCCAGCAGCGGGACGCCGAGGAAGACCAGAACGGAACGGGCGATCTCCCACACGGAGACGTCGAGCACGGTCTGCTCCAGACCGAGCCGGCCAGGCAGGACAGAGAGGTAGAACCAGCCCAGCAGGCCGAACGCGACCACCTGGAAAGCGGAGTTGAGGGCGACGAGGACAGCGGCAGCCTCGCGGTCGCCGCAGGCCAGGTCGTTCCAGATGATGACCATGGCGATGCAACGGGCGAGCCCGACGATGATCAGGCCGGTGCGGTACTCGGGCAGATCCGGCAGGAAGACCCAGGCAAGCGCGAACATCAGCGCCGGGCCGACCACCCAGTTCAGCACCAACGACGGGACCAGCAGACGGCGGTCGCGCGTGACGGTGTCCAGGCGGTCGTAGCGGACCTTCGCCAGAACCGGGTACATCATCACCAGCAGCCCGAGCGCGATCGGCAGCGACACCCCGGTGACCGTCACCTTCGCCAGCGCATCGCCCAGGCCCGGCACGAGACGGCCCAAGCCCAGCCCGGCAGCCATCGCGGCCAGGATCCACACCGCGAGGAACCGGTCCAGGAACGACAGCCGGCCCGCGACCGTCCCGGACTCCACCACGTCCGCGCTCACGAGCTCTCCTCGTCGCGCGCGGCCGAGGGGCGGGTCAGGACGGCGGCCAGCTGGTCGGTCATCGCAGGCAGCAGCCGGTAGTACACCCACGTCCCGCGCCGCTCGGAAGCGATCAACCCGGCCTGCTTCAGCAATTTCAGATGGTGAGAGATCGTCGGCTGCGACAGGTCGAACGCGGGCGTGAGGTCACAGACGCAGATCTCCCCGCCGGCCCGGGAAGCGATCATCGACAGCAACCGCAGCCGCACCGGATCCCCGAGCGCCTTGAACACCTTCGCCAGCCCGACGGCCCGGTCCTCGTCCATGGGCGCGGTCAGCAAGGTCGGACAGCATCCGCCGGTGCCGTCCTGTCCGAGGACCACAAGTTCTTGTTTCGACATGCTTCTATGTTGACGATTTTCGATCCAGGGCGCAACGTTGCATCGAGAAGCATCGATACAAGCCGTTCAGGTCCGCCAGGCCCCGACATGTGGAGAGTGAAGTTCATGAGCGAGAGCAACGACCTGCGCGAAACCGTCCGCCGGCGGTACGCCGCCGCGGCCGCCCAGGTCACCGAAGGCGGCACCGCCTGCTGCGGCCCGGCCGCGATCGAGGCCGACGACAACTTCGGCGGAGCCCTCTACGCCGCCACCGAACGCGACGAACTCCCCGCCGAGGCCGTCGCCGCCTCCCTCGGCTGCGGCAACCCCACCGCGGTGGCCGAACTGAACGAGGGCGAGCGCGTCCTGGACCTCGGATCCGGAGGCGGCATCGACGTCCTGCTCTCCGCCCGCCGCGTCGGCCCCACCGGCAAGGCGTACGGGCTGGACATGACCGAGGAGATGCTCGCCCTCGCGCTGGCCAACCAGAAGAAGGCCGGTGCCACCAACGTCGAGTTCCTCAAGGGCGCCATCGAAGCCATCCCCCTGCCCGCGAACACGATCGACGTGATCATCTCCAACTGCGTGGTCAACCTGTCCACCGACAAGCCCGCCGTGTTCGCCGAGTCCTACCGCGTCCTCGTCCCCGGCGGCCGGATCGGAATCTCCGACGTCGTCGCCGACGACACCCTCACCGCCGGCCAGCGGGCCGAACGCGGCGACTACGTCGGCTGCATCGCCGGCGCCCTGTCCTTCGCCGAGTACCGCGCCGGCCTGGAAGCCGCCGGTTTCACCGGCATCGAGATCACCCCCACCCACGCCGTCGCCGACGGCATGCACTCCGCCGTCATCCGCGCGACCAAGCCCGCGGGCCCGCACCCCGAGCCGACCACCGACTCCACAGCAGCCAAGGCCGCGCCCGCGAGCGACTGCTGCGGGAGGTGATCCGCACCGCACCCACCCCCGGAGCCTGTACGCCCGCCCCGTCCAGCAGGCGGTGGGGTGCTCCGGGCGGGCGGCCGCAAGACAGCGCAGCCGCGTGGCGAAACGCGGATTGGCGTCGACGATGTCCAGGCGGCTTCCGCGAGGCAGTCGGGGCAGCAGGGTGCGCGTGACCGCCGGTGCCGGCCCCGCTTCATGCCGGAGCCTGCTCGGTCACCGACGCCTCTGGCGGAATGGACCGGTCTACCCGATGGCGCGCCGTCTCGGCCAAACGTGCCTGTTCAGGGGCAACCACGAGAGGGGAAGCCGAAGCAGTCACCCATCTGAAGATGCTGACACTCACGTCAGAATCATGGCGTACGATGCTGACACAAGCGTCGGCAAGTAGTGTCGGCTCTGCCTTCATGCCGTGGAGTGATGTCAGAAATGTTCACTGTGACGAACCGGATTCCCGTTCCCGCGGCGGCTGCCGAGAGCTTCGAGGAGCAGTTCGGGGCGAGTATGGGCGCGCACCTGGCTGACGTGGAGGGCCTGCTCGGCGCTCGTCTGCTACGCCCGCAGGGCGAGGGCGGCGTGTACGTGGCGGTGATGGACTTCGTTTCCGAGGACGCGTTCACCGCCTGGATGAAGTCGGCGCCCTTCCGCGCGGCGCACCAGTCCTCCTCGCCGGGCATGGCCGGCGAAGTGGAGTCCTTTGAGACCGTCGTCGCCGTCGGCGCCTGAGCGGACGGGTACGCACGTGTTCCTCGCCCTGCGCGACCTGCGGTTCGCCCGCGGTCGCTTCGCTCTCATCGGTGCCGTGGTCGCGATGATCGCCGTCCTCGGTGTCATCCTGTCCGGCCTCGCATCCGGGCTGGCCGACTCCGGCATCTCCGCCCTGCGCGCCCTGCCTGCGACGCACCTGGCCTTCGACAAGTCCGCCTCCGGCGAGCTGTTCTCCCGCTCCACCGTCGCCCAGGACACGTGGCAGAAGTGGGCCACGCAGCCGGGGGTGCGCAAGGCCGAGCCGCTCGGCGAGCAGCTGGTCCACGCCCAGCTGCCCGGCTCCGGGGGCAGACAGCTGGACCTGGCGGTCTTCGGGGTGCAGCCCAGGGGCTTCCTCGCCCCGTCGCCGACCTCGGGCAAGGCGCTGTCCCAGGCGGGCGCCGACGGCGTCCTGATCAGCCAGGACATCGTCAAGGAGGGCGTCCATGTCGGCGACCGGCTCACCATCGGCCAGGCCGGCACCCCGGTGACCGTCGTCGGCACCATCGGCCATGCCTCCTTCGGCCACGTCGGCGCTGTCTACGCCCCCCTGCCGCTGTGGCAGAAGCTGCACTACGGCCTGCCCGGCAAGCTCCCGGCCGCAGCGAGCGGACGGGCCACCGCCGTGGCCCTGCAGCTGTCCTCCTCGGCCGACACCTCCGCGATCGACAAGCGGCTGGGCACCCGGACCGTCGACCGGGCCGGCGCGTTCGCCGCCTCACCCGGGTACACCGCGGAGTCCAGCACCATGACGCTGATCCGCGGATTCCTCTACGCCATCTCCGCCCTGGTCGTCGGCGCGTTCTTCACGGTGTGGACCATCCAGCGCCGCCAGGAGATCGCCCTGCTGAAAGCCATGGGAGCGAGCACCGGATACATCCTGCGTGACGCCCTGACCCAGGTCGCCGTCGTCCTGCTCGCCGCCACCGCCGCCGGCACCGCCGCCGGCCTGGCCCTTGGCAGGGCCATGAACGGCTCCGCACCGTTCTCCCTGCAGACGAGCCAGATCACCCTGGCAGCTGTGCTGCTGATCGTTCTCGGCCTGGCCGGCGCCGTCGTCGCGGTCCGCCGCATCACCAAGGTGCAGGCCCTCACCGCGCTGGGAGCAAGCCGATGACCCACCCCACCCCCACCCCCGCACCCTTGGCCGGCAAGGCCGCGCCTCCCGCCCTGCGCCTGACCGGCGTCACACTCCGTCTGGGAACCGACGAGCAGCAGGTCACCGCCCTGGACCAGGTCACCCTGGCCGTGGCCCCGGGCGAGTTCCTCGCGGTGACCGGCCCCTCCGGATCGGGCAAGTCCAGCCTGCTGGCCGTCGCGGGCGGCCTGCAGACCCCCACCGAAGGCACCATCCACGTCGCCGGCGCCGACCTCACCACCCTGACCGAAGGGCAACGCACCGCCCACCGCCGCCGGCACATCGGCTACGTCTTCCAGAACACCAACCTGCTCGCCTCCCTCACCGCCCTCGAACAGCTGCTGCTGCCCGCGCATCTCGCCGGACGGCTCGACGCGGCCGCACGCCACCGCGCCGGCGAACTCCTCGAAGCCGTCGGCATGAGCCACCGCGCCGACCGGCGCCCCCACCAGCTGTCGGGCGGAGAACGCCAGCGTGTCGGACTGGCTCGCGCGCTCGTCCTGTCCCCTGAGGTCCTCCTGGTCGACGAGCCCACCTCCGCACTCGACCGGGCCCGCGCACGCGACGTGGCGGACCTCTTGGCCGAACAGACCCGGGTGAACAACACGGCCACCGTCATGGTCACCCACGACACGGAGATACTGGACGCGACCGACCGCGTCCTGGCCCTCAGGGACGGCCGCCTCACCTGACCACAGTCGAAAGGCCCGACCGCACTATGCCCAAGATCAGCGCCCCCACGGTTCCTGAGCACCGCGCCCGGCAGCGGGCGGCGCTGATCCGGGCGGCCGTCGACATCCTGGCCGAACAGGGCACCACCGCGGTCACCCCGGCGGCGGTCACCGCACGCGCGGGACTCTCCCGCCCCAGCTTCTACCAGTACTTCCCCTCCAGCGCCGCCCTCCTCGCGGCCGTCGTGGAAGACGCCTTCACCACCGCGGACACCGCCATGGCCCACGCCCTGGACACGGCGAGCGATCCCCGAGCACGCATCGACGCATTCGTGCGCGCCGAACTCCAGCTCGCCGCCCAGGGGCTTCACCGTCCCGCCGCCGCCCTCATGCGCGCCGACCTGCCCGCCGAGTGCCGCGACCGCGTCCACGAACTCCACCACCTCCACTACACCCCACTGATCACCGCCATTGCCGACCTCAGCCCCGCGGACCCCCACCTGACCGCACAACTGATCGGCGGCCTCCTCCAAGCCGCCATGACCGCCGTCGACCAAGGCACCGAACCCGACCACGTCGCCACCCGCACCCTGGCCCTCATCCACCAGGGCCTGGGAAATTGAGTCCCGGGCGTAGCCACTCAGCAACACGGTGCCGCACCGACGCTGATCATCGGCTACGCCGAACGGACAATGATCGTTCTCAGCGCCAACGGCTGTACCGATGTTCCCCGAGGCCGTAGTGGCCCGTGAGTGCAGGGAAACCGAAGTCTGTTCAGCGTGAACTCGCGGGGCCACGCGCCGCAGGGGCTGAGCGCTGTTGCCGGCCGGACGGGCCAAGTAGGCCGCTCAGGCACACGCATCTTGAGCCGCAGCACGGTAGGTATCGCATAGGCAGGCTTGTTGTCAGCGAGGCCACTCCTTCATCGAAGCGTGATCTGGGCGGCGATCGGCAGATGGTCGCTGCCGGTGGCGGGCAGGGTGCGGAGGTGGGCGACGGTTGCTGAGCGGGCCATGACCTGGTCGATCCGGGCCAGCGGGAAGGCGGCGGGGAAGCTGAAGGCGAAACCCCGCTCCGCCACGTTCATCCGTGAGGTCAACGGGGCCAACCCGCGGTCGTCGACCGTACCGTTGAGGTCGCCCAGCAAGACCACCGTTTTCAGCTGCTCGGCAGCGACGGCCTTGCCCAGCAGGCCGGCACTCTCGTCGCGCCAGGAGGACGCGAGGCCGCTCGCCCGGATGCGGACCGAGGGCAGGTGCGCGACGTACGCCGCGATCTCGCCGTGCGGCGTGTGGACCACGGTCCGCAGTCCGCGACTCCAGGGCCCCGCCATTCCCCGCGGTTTGATGTCCAGTAGCCGGGCATCGGTGAGCGGATGCTTCGACCACAGTCCGACGGTGCCCCGGACCGCGTGGTACGGGTAGTCCGGGGCGAGAGTCTTCTCGTAGACCGGCAGCGCCGGGGGCACCAGCTCCTGCAGCGCGATGAGATCGGGCCCGGCGTCGGCCAGGGCGCGGGCCGTGCCCGCCGGGTCGGTGTTCTCGTCGCTGACGTTGTGCTGCACCACGACCAGGTCGTGCGGGCCAGACTTCGCCCCGGGCAGGAACAGCCCGCCGAAGAGGTACGTCCAGGCCGCCACCGGCAGGAGCAGAGCCACCAGGGCGGTGGCTGAACGGCGCAGCAGGGCCAGACCGAGCAGTACCGGGACCACCAGGCCGAGCCACGGCAGGAACGCTTCCAGCAAACTGCCCAGGCGGCCGACGGAGTTGGGCACCGTCCGGTGGAACGCCAGCAGCCCGGCCGTCAGCACCGCGAACGCGGCGGGCACCCGCCCCCGCGTCCAGACCCACCGGCGCCTTGCAATCCCCTTTCCGCCCTCGCCCGGAACCCACTGCCCGGCCCGGCGCCGCGCCCACCGGGGCACTGCCGCCTTTCCCGCCGACGCCACACCGCTGTCTGCCCGCTCCATCTGGCTTCCCATCCGCTCGGCTCGTCATCCAAGACGAATCGCCAGGCGAATCAGTTTCCGCTTCCTCGTCAGCGCGTGCCGCGTCGTCCCCCGCGCGGAGAGGAGGAGAAGCCGCCCTCATCACGGCCCGCGCCGACGAGCTCCAAGCGCTGCGCCAGCTCGGCACGCTGGAGCAGACCGAGCCCCGCACCGGTGACGAAGCCGTCCGCGACGAACTCACCCGGCGAACCGGCGGCTACGTCCAGACCGACGTCGACGCCTGGCTCGCCCACGCTCTGGCCGCGTACCTCGGGCACTACCGCCCCCGCCGCGCGCGAAGCCGCCGCTGGTCTGCAGTCACCGAATCCGCCTTCGACCGGATCGGCCGGCGGGCCGGGTGCCGGGTGGGCCAGTCGGAGGGAACGGCCCGTGGTCCCGTGTGAAGTGATCCCGAACGGATATCCGTATGTCGCCGGTCGTCCGCGCGGGGCAACCGGCGGACATTCCCGACGGGACCCCCGTCGGGCCCCCACAGCACACCTACTGCAAAGGACGCACACCGTGGGCATCATCGCCTGGATTCTCATCGGCCTCATCGCGGGCGCCATCGCCAAGGCACTCATGCCCGGCAAGGACCCGGGCGGCTGCCTCGTCACCATGCTCATCGGCATCGTCGGCGGTCTGCTCGGCGGCTGGCTCGGCAAGGTGATCTTCCACGTGCACTCCATCAACGGCTTCTTCCACCTCTCGACGTGGATCGCTGCGATCGTCGGCTCGGTGATCGTGCTCCTGCTGTACCGCCTCTTCACCGGGCAGCGTTCGCGCTGACCGCGACCGGCGCTCCGCGTCCGTCCGTAGCCGGACTCCTCATCTCCCCGAGGCCGTCGACTCCTGAGCCGAGCGCACTACGGGTGAGTACTGCGTTCCTGCGCTGCGGCGGTCCAGCCCGCTCTCACGAACTGCGTTCGGTCCACCTTCGATGGCCATCGGTCCAGGTTCAGTGTCACGGGACACGGGTCACGGACGGAGGCGTCGTGGTGGCTGGGAGACGGGCATGTCCACCGGGCGCAGCCAGCGCAGCGGCATGGTGAGGGTGCTGATCCGGGGCAGTTCGACGGGCTCGCCCTCGGCGTCCAGGAGCATCCCGGAGACCTGGCAGCCGCCCGCGAAGGCCCATGCCGTTGCGTAGGGGCTGCGGCCGTGCAGGCATCCGCTGCCCGCACGGCCCACGGTGCGCATGTCATCGCGGCCCCGGAGCTTGGGCCACCCGGATTCCGTGTCATGTCCTGCTGTGTTGCATGGGTGCCCAGGGCCTGCTTCCGGCACCAGCCCCCATGGCTCGGCTCAACCTTGCTTGAGATCCGCCGTTGCCTGGACGTCGAGGTCGAGAATTGCCCGTCGAATCGCGCGAGGTCTTGGACCGAAACGTCGGGCCCGATGTATTGCTCCTCGCTGTCGTCGCTTTCGAAGGGCAGGAGACCTTGGGGAGCGTAGTCGGTGTGGAGCAGATCGACGTAGGCACCGCAGTCGATCACTAAGACGTCAGCCGGTCCGGCTCGGGATACGCGTGGAGAGCACGCGCCTTGTCGGACTGGTACCAGACTCGCGCTGCGTCCCGGACGATCGGAACGGAGATCTTGCGGTCTCGGGCCTGCATTGCGGCTTTCGCGGCGACGTCGATGGCATCGCGAGGAACGCCCTCGCAGGCCCGAACGAGTTCGTCGAAGGCGGACTCGGACGAAACCCCGGCGACGGCCTGGCAGGGTCAGGCGCCGGCGCTCAACGCGGGCTGCGCCGGCTCCGGTAGGCCGCGACGCTGGCCCGGTGTGCGCAGGTTCGGGTGCAGTACTGCTTCGAGCCGTTGCGCGAGAGGTCCACGAAAGTGGCCCGGCAGGTCGGCCCGGCGCACACGCCGAGACGAGCGGGACCGAGCGTGGCGATCACGGAGGCCAGTGCGCTGAGCATGGTCACGGCAAGGTGCGCCGAGCGGCGGTCGGTGTCGGAGGTCACCTCGGTCCGCCAGCGGCCGTCCTCGTGGCGCAGTACCGGGGTGGCGCGGCTGCGACGCAGACCGTCGTTGATCAGAGCCGCAGCTTCGACCGGGTCCGCGTTCGCCCGTTCGAGCACCTCACGCACTGTCTCGCGCAACGCACGGACTTCCGCCAGGTCGGCGCGGGTGAGATGCCGCGGTCCGGTCCCTTGGTTCGCGGCCGAAACCGGAGGCTCGGCCGCGGGATGGTCGTCAAGGAAGTCCCGGAGCTGCTCCACGGTTTCGAGCGCGTCCTCTCCCTTGATCGGTCTCAAGGTGTTGGCCAGGTCGACGGCCGCCTGGACCACCAATGGGCTGTAATACGCATCCTGCATTTGACGTATCTCCTCACTGCTCCGTAATGTTACACGCAAAGGAGCTTTCGTATGTCACAACATACCTGGCAGGGGACGACGCCGCGGACGATCCCGTCTGGAGGGGCTCCGTCGCCGGAGCGAACCGACGCCCCGGACGGGCGTCGGCTGGGACTGACTCTGGGAATGCTGGTGCTGCCGATGTACGTGGCACTGGGAGCGCCGTCGGTGGCCCTGCCGGCCATCGGCCGCGCACTCGCGGTGCCGTTCGGGGCCACCGCATGGATTCTCGCCGCGTGGTCGCTGACCTCCGCGCTCGCGATGCCGGTCGCAGGTCGGCTGCTGGTCCGCTGGAACCCCTTCCAGGTCCTCGTCGCCGGGGTCGTGGCGCTCGCCGGGGGCTCCGTGCTCGCCGGATCCGGGCCGACACTGTCCGTCGTGATCGTCGGCCGGCTGATCGGCGGCGCCGGGGCGGGCGCGACCGTGATCGCCGTCTTTGCCGCGGCCACCGCCCTTCCCGGGCGGCAACGGATCCGCGCCCTGGGAATCATCGCGGCCGCCAGCGCGACGGCGTCGGGGTGCGGGACACTGTTGGGTGGGGCGGTGACCGCATGGCTCGGGTGGCGTGCCGTGCTCGCGGTCCCGGTGCTCGCGCTGCCCCTCCTGCTGGCCGCATTGCCGAGCAGGCGCGCGCTGGCGCGGAGCGGGAGCGGCGAGCGAAACGGCGCGACCGGGCGACTCGATATCGTCGGCGCGGCCGTGCTGTCGGTACTCGCCGGCTCCTTGATCACGTTGCTGCAGGCGCACTCGGTCGGCCTGCCCGCTCCGGTCACGCTCGTCGTGGCTGCCGCCGGGGCGCTCGCCGCCGTGGGACTGTGGTGGCGCGTGCGCAGCACGCCCGACGGGTTCGTGCCTCGGCGGGTGATCGCATCCCGAGGCTTCCTGGCGGCCGGGCTCATCGGCGGGACCGTCTTCGCCGGCTACTACGGGGTGCTGTTCCGCGCCCCCTCCCTGATCGAGCAGGCCACGGGCGGTGGCCCCCTGGAAGCCGGCGTGCTCCTGGTCCCGGCCGCCGCCTGCGCGGTGCTGGCCGGGCGGCTGGTCGGCACCATGACCGACCGGTTCACCGGCTGGCAGGTGTCCGCCGGGCTTGCGGCACTCACCGTCATCGGCGTGCTCGTGGTCGCGATCTCCACCGGGCCGACCCCGATCGTCATCGGCACGGCCTTGACCGTGTGCGGGTTCGCCGGCACCCAAGCCGTACTGGTGAGCCTCGCGCCGGACCTGGTCGCCGCGGACGACCGCCACACCGCACAGGGCCTGCTCAACTTCATGAACGCCCTGGGTGGCGGGATCGGTCCAGCCGCTGTCGCGGGTCTGTCCGGCATCGTGCCGGCGCCGGTGGCCCTCGCCGTGCTCGCGGCACTTCCCCTGACCGGACTCGTCCTCAGCCTGACCCGGCGCCCTACCGCCGACCGCCGCCCCGAACCCGACGCCACGCGTGGGAGCCCGCGATGACGGTTCACCTGCATCTGATCCCATAACGCCTTGACCAGTAAGGAGCCTTGCCATGTCCGCCGAGCCGTTCGAGGTCAGCATCACCGAAGCCGAGATCGTGGACCTGCGTGAACGATTGCGACGGACACGGTGGCCCGAGCGTGAGCCGGTGGACGACTGGTCACAGGGTTTGCCGCTGTCGTACGCGCAGGAGCTCTGCCGCAGCTGGGCCGAGGACTACGACTTCGGGTTCGCCGAGCGGCTGAACGTGTTCCCGCAGTACCGCGACACGATCGACGGGCTGGGCATCCACTTCCTGCACGTCCGCTCGCCGGAGCCGGACGCGTTCCCGCTCGTGCTCACGCACGGGTGGCCGGGCTCGGTGCTCGAGTTCCTGGAAATCCTCGGCCCGCTGGCCGATCCGCGCGCGCACGGCGGTGAGCCGGCGGACGCGTTCCACGTGGTCGCGCCGTCGTTGCCCGGGTACGGCTGGAGCGACAAGCCGTCGACGACCGGGTGGGGCGTCACTCGCACCGCGCGCGCCTGGGACACGTTGATGGTCTCGCTGGGTTACGAACGGTACGGAGCGCAGGGCGGTGACTGGGGTTCGGCGGTGTCCGCGGTGCTGGGCGAGGTGGCGCCCGAGCGGGTCGCCGGCGTGCACCTGAACCTGGGATCCGTGGCGGCGGGCACGTTCGACGACCCGACACCGGCGGAGCTGGCGAACCTCGAGGCCGAGAAGGAGATGCAGCGCAGCGGCCGGGGGTACTCGGCGATCCAGGCGACCCGGCCGCAGACGCTCGGCTACGGCCTCACCGACTCCCCGGCGGGGCAGGCCGCCTGGATCGCCGAAAAGTTCTGGGCGTGGACGGACAACGACGGCCATCCCGAGGACGCGTTGTCGCGGCAGACGATCCTCGACGAGATCTCGGTCTACTGGTTCACCGCGTCGGCCACGTCGTCGGCGCGCCTGTACTGGGAGAGCTTCGCCAACTTCCGGGACAAGGTGACCGCGCCATCCGGGCTGTCGGTCTACCCGCGCGACATCACCCGCCCGTCGAGGCGTGAGGCCGAGCTGCGGTTCACCGACCTGCGCTGGTTCGAGGAGCTGCCGCATGGCGGCCACTTCGCCGCGCTGGAGCAGCCGGAGTCGCTGGTCAATCAGGTGCGCGGGTTCTTCCGCCTGTTCCGCTGACTGTCCGTGCCACCCTCTGGCAAGCCCGCGCCCAGGGGGTGGTCCTGTCAGTCCCACGGGTCACCGGCAATGCGACGGCCGCGCTCGGCAACCGGAGGCTGGTGATCATCGCCCTCGAACGAGGGGTCGGCCTTCGAATGGCGGAAGAGCACTACGGTGCGAGACATGTCGGTACTCATAGCGGCCCATCATGGCGTCAGGCGAGCGTCAACCAGGGCAACAGAGCGTCGATGTGCACGTACTCGGCTCTCTTCGCGGGCCGATAGAAGGTCAGGTCCTTCCCTGGGGTGATGTGAAGGAGAGTGGCGGCTCACGGCTTGGGCGTCGGCAAAAGGTGCGTGACCGAACTCCGGTGGTGCCATCCGCGGTCGGTCTCCGCACGCGCGATGCGTCATCGCGGCAAAGGACCCTCGCCCGAGATCCCCCGGCCCAAGAGTTGATCCACCGTCTCCGCCGGTGCCCGCACCGCGCGAGTAGCCCGACGGCAGTGGCCGGCAGCGGGACCCGTCGCGAGGTTCTCGACTCGGTGCCCGGGCAGCAGATGCGCGACCACGTCCACGCGCGTCCCCGGGTGATGCTGATGCCGAGCCTGTACGAGTCGCGGGGGCGGGTGGCGGGTGGAGGCATTCGCCTCCGGCATCCCCGTGATCGTCCGCCCAACCCCCGGTCTCGTCGAATCGCTGGGCCAGGCCGGCATCTTCGCCTACCGCGACGACCCGAACACCTGGATCGGCGCCCTCGCGTCCCTGAAGGACCCCGACAACCGGGTCCGCGCCTCCCACCGGGCCTTGGCCCGCTCCGAGGAACTGAGCGCCGCGCCCGACCTCGGCCTGTGGGCGCGACGCCGTCGAAGCCCTGGCGCCCACGCCCCGGCGGAGCCTGTCAACGAACGGTGCATCCCACGGTGGTCGGGTTGCCGGCAGGCTGCTGAACCAGGAGGAGGACGCGGGCGCCGATCGAGGGGCTTCGCATGGCGACAACTGTCAGAGTGTCCGGCCGAGCACCGCGCATACGCGTTCGTGGTCGGTGACGGGTGCCAGATGGGCGGCGCCTTCGACTGTCAGGAGCCGGGCCCCGCGCCGTTGCGCCGTATTCGCCGCGTCGGCGAAGAAGGGAGAACCTCCAAACCGTATGTAGGTCGCCGGTGGGTGAGGGGGGCCGGACGTGGGGTCCGGCAGTGGTTCCTCGTGGGTGGCCCGGCTCAGCGGCCGAGCCCGCGCGGTCACCCACTCCAGGTCGGCCGCCGCGAGACCCATGGCCTCGAATCCGAAGGGAGGAATCAGCCAGGCCTCCCGCTCCGGCCGCAGAGCGGCAGCGGCATCGCACGCGTCGCGCAGAACGGGCTGGAGGTCGAAGGCCGACTGGCCGGGCGAGGGGAAGTACGCGTCCAGGTAAACGAGTTGGCGGATGCGCTGCGGTCGTTCGTATCCGGCACCGGTGACGACCATGCCTCCGTAGCTGTGGCCGACGAGGACCACGTTGGTGAGAGCGTGCCTGTCGATCAGGGCGACGATCTCGGCGATGTGGGTGCGCAGTCCGACGCCAGGTTCGGCCGGGGCGAGTGAGGGGCACAGGACGGTGTGGCCGGACGCACGCAGCCGGGGGGCGACCCGCTCCCAGGCCCAGCCGCCGAGCCACGAACCGTGCACGAGAACGAAGGTGGCCATCACCCCTCCGGCTCGGCCCTGGCCGCCCAGGAGGAGCGGATGTCCCGCAGAATCCACTTCAGACGGTCGTCGGGGATCAGGAACCCGCCGACTCCGGACGAGAACAGCACGTCGTACACGCGCTGGGACACCTCGGTGAGCCGCTCCGCGAAGTTCTCGCCGTTCTCCGGTTCCGCGGGGAGCAGGATGACGATGGTGTCGTCCCGCTGTTCCACCGCCTCGACGGCGAAGTCCTCGCGCGGATGGTGGCCCGACTCCTCGCACAGTACTGCTTTCGGGTCGGCGACGAGCCTCTCCCGGTAGGCGCTGTCGTTGACGAGCCGCAGTGTGTGGAGGGTGCCGGCGTCATGCTTCATGGCTGCTCCGCGTCGTGATGGTGCCGGTCCGGGCCTCGTGGAAGCCCCGGCGCATGGCCAGCAGTTCGGTCTTGAGCCGTTCGGGCAGCAGCCAGACGAAGTGGTCCGCGCTGCGCCACAGGTCCATGAGGTTCACGGGCTCGCGGCGGTCCGGCTCGTCCGGCCGTTTCGCGGGCGGGAGGACGTAGTACAACGTGTCGCGTTTCTGCAGCCTGACCTGCACCTTGACTCCCGGGGGCACGTGCACGCCCATCGACGCCAGGGCCTTGAGGGGCTCGCGTTCCAGTCGTGCGGCGAAGGCCGGGTCCTCCCAGGCACGGCGGGTGAGGGCCGTTTCGAGATCTTGGTCTTCGCCCGTGGGGGATGTCGCGCGGACCCTCCGGGGCTCGGGTGTGCTGGCAGGTTCGCCCGCTGCGGTGTCGTCGGCCGGTACGGCCGGCTGATGGCTCCCTCGTCCGGGGAGCGCGGCGACCACCCGGACCTCGAGCAGGAATTCCGGTGCGAAGAGTGCGGGCACGCCCACCAGCGTGCTCGCCGGGGCTTCCGCGACACCGGCCCGAAGCGGCCCGAAGATCGCGGGCAGCAGCCTCGGGGTGTAGTCGACGACGTAGACGGTCTCTTCGATGATGTCGTTGCGGGTGGCGCCGACCGCGGCGAGCGCGGCATCGAGGTTACGGGCGATCTGTGCCGCCTGTGCCTCGTGGTCGCCGAGACCCACGGGCCGTCCCCGCACATCCCAGGCGACCTGCCCGGAGAGATGCACGAGCCGGGTCCCGTCGACGGTGACGACCTGGCTGATCTGGTCGGTGGGGTTGTGCACGGACGGTGGACTGACGCGGTTCACAGACACGTCCGGCTCCTCGAGGAGGACGTACCCGCCCAGGCGGCCAGCGCCTGGACCCGCTCGTCGTCGCGCGCGGCGCCGTCGCTGGTACGGGTGGCCCCCGCGGCGTGGCCGTCGGGGCGTACGGGAACCTCGGTCACCCCGTCGAGGTCCGCGTGCTCGTCGTACGTGTCGACGGTGACGGTGTAGCCGTGCCGGGTGTCGAGGGTGCCGAAGTCCAGTCGGGTGCGCAGTCCTGCGAAGTGCCAGCCCGGCACGGTCCGGCCGAGCGGGAGGAACCGGTCGAGGAGCCCCCGCTGGTCCATCAGTTCCACGCTGCGCGGGTGCAGGCTCAGTGCCCGCGAGTCGCGCTGGGGTTCGGTGCGGCGTTCCAGGATCCGGGTCCGTACCCCCGCCAGTGC
>NZ_JOIY01000024.1 GCF_000720185.1 Streptomyces sp. NRRL S-340
GGGCAGGGGCGGGCGGGCAGGGGCGGGCGGGCTCCGGAGGGGGCAGTAGGCTGCCGTCATGCAGGCCACCGCATACACGTACGACGCCGAGAGCCGCAGCGGACAGGTGCTCCTGGACGACGGCACGCCGGTGCCCTTCGACGCCGGGGCGTTCGACGCGGGGGGTCTGCGGCTGCTGCGCCCGGGCCAGCGGGTGCGGATCGAGACCGAGGGTGAGGGCAGCGGCCTGCGGATCACGCTGGTGACGCTGCAGACCTTCTGACCTCGCCGGACGCGGCCGGGCCTCCGTGAGCGGGCGAACGGCCGCCGCACATGCCGCGGGCCGGGCTCCCTCGGGAGTCCGGCCCGGCGCGTGAGTACCCGGTCGCCTACTTGCTGCGGGCGGTCTTCTTGGCGGCGGTCTTGCGGGCGGTCGACTTCTTGGCCGGGGCCTTCTTCGCCGTCGCCTTCTTGGCCGGGGCCTTCTTGGCCGCGGTCTTCTTCGCGGCACCCGCCGCGGTGGTCTTCTTGGCGGCGGGCGTCGCCTTCTTCGCCGCGGCCGTCGTCTTCTTGGCGGTGGTCTTCTTCGCGGCACCCGCCGCCGTGGTCTTCTTGGCGGCGGCCTTCTTCGCGGCGCCCGTCGTCTTCTTGGCGGCGGCCTTCTTGCCCACCGCCTTGGCGATGGTGGCGGGCGGCCCGGACAGGCTGCCCTTGGGGGCCTTCTTCACCGCGATGTCGTTCTTCGGCAGCTTCTTCGAGCCGCTCACCAGGTCCTTGAAGCCCTGACCGGCCCGGAAGCGGGGAACGGAGGTCTTCTTGACCCGCACCCGCTCACCCGTCTGCGGGTTGCGGGCGTAGCGGGCGGGGCGGTCCACCTTCTCGAAGGACCCGAAGCCGGTGACCGAGACCCGGTCTCCCGCGACGACCGCGCGGACGATGGCGTCCAGTACCGCGTCGACGGCGTCGGCGGCCTGCTGCCGGCCACCCATCTTGTCGGCAATCGCTTCTACGAGCTGCGCCTTGTTCACGTCTTCCCCTTCGGAGACCTGGCCGGAACGAAAGTGTTCAAGCTTTTTCGCACGTTAGGCAGATATATACCGCAAATCAAACACGAAACGGGCTAATCACCCTTGTGCCGCAACGGACTCGGCGGTCTCGGGCTGTTCAGCCTTCCCCGCCGGGGATTCGGCCCTCGTCGAGGTCCGCGGTGAACCGCTCCAGACGCCTGGTCGCACCGGCGAGATCGTGCTTGGCCGCGGCCGTAATGACCAGCAGCTTCCGGGTCAGCGCCATCCGTACGCCCTCCGGGACTTGCAGTGCGCGCACCCTTCGGTGCGCTTCCTTGAGTTGGGCCGCGACCGCCGTATAGAGCTCGAGTTGGCCGTCGTTGTCCATGCACAGATTGTGCCATCTGGGGCGAGTTGTCGCCTGCGCAGGGGGCAACTGCCGCCGTCGGCGGGGTTTCCGGCCCGCTCGCCGACCGAGGACACGGCCCTCACGTACCCCGGCAACAACCGTCCTAACGTGGGAAGTTGGCGCGTGGCACGGCGGCGCGCCGAAAGGGGAGGGCCCGGAAACGGCTGTACCCCCGATCGTGGCGATCGGGGGTACAGCGGCGTCCGGCGTGGCCGAAACTCGACGTCCAGGTCAGACCGGGAGGGTCCGCGGCTTGAAGGAAGGACGCTTCGCCTCGTAGGCGGCGATCTCGTCCTCGTTCTGCAGGGTGATCGAGATGTCGTCCAGGCCGTTCAGCAGCCGCCAGCGGGAGTTCTCGTCCAGCTCGAAGGAGGCGGTGATCCCCTCGGCGCGCACCTCACGCGCCTGGAGGTCCACCGTGATCTCGGCAGTCGGGTCCTTCTCGGTCAGCTCCCACAGCGCGTCCACGGTCTGCTGCTCCAGGACCACCGTGAGCAGGCCGTTCTTCAGCGAGTTGCCCCGGAAGATGTCGGCGAAGCGGGAGGAGATCACGGTCTTGAAGCCGTAGTTCTGCAGCGCCCAGACGGCGTGCTCGCGGGAGGACCCGGTGCCGAAGTCGGGGCCGGCGACCAGGACGGTGGCGCCCTGCCGCTCGGGGCGGTTGAGCACGAACTCGGGGTCCTTGCGCCAGGCCTCGAACAGCCCGTCCTCGAAGCCGTCCCGGGTGACCTTCTTGAGCCAGTGGGCGGGGATGATCTGGTCGGTGTCGACGTTGCTGCGGCGCAGCGGGACGGCCCGGCCGGTGTGCGTGGTGAATGCTTCCATGACTGATCAGACTCCAGCGGGCGTGGGGACGTCGGCGTCGGACAGGTCGGCCGGGGAGGCCAGGTGACCGAGGACCGCGGTCGCGGCGGCGACCTGCGGCGACACCAGGTGCGTACGGCCGCCCTTGCCCTGCCTGCCCTCGAAGTTGCGGTTGGAGGTGGAGGCGGAGCGCTCGCCCGGGGCCAGCTGGTCCGGGTTCATGCCCAGGCACATGGAACAGCCCGCGTGCCGCCACTCGGCGCCGGCCTCCTTGAAGACCACGTCCAGACCTTCGGAGACGGCCTGGAGGCCCACCCGGGCAGAACCCGGCACGACCAGCATGCGTACGCCCTCGGCGACTTTGCGGCCCCGCACGATGCCGGCGGCGGCGCGCAGGTCCTCGATGCGGCCGTTGGTGCAAGAGCCTACGAAGACGGTGTCCACCTTGATGGAGCGCAGCGGCTGACCGGCGTCCAACCCCATGTACTCCAGGGCCTTTTCGGCGGCCAGCCGCTCCGAGGCGTCTTCGTACGAAGCCGGGTCGGGGACCCGCGCCGAAAGCGGTGCGCCCTGGCCGGGGTTGGTGCCCCAGGTGACGAACGGGGACAGCTCGGCGGCGTCGATGACCACCTCGGCGTCGAACTCGGCGTCGTCGTCCGTGCGCAGCGTCTTCCAGTACGCGACCGCCGCGTCCCAGTCCTCGCCCTCGGGGGCGTGCGGGCGGCCCTTCAGGTAGGCGAAGGTCGTCTCGTCGGGGGCGATCATGCCCGCGCGGGCGCCGGCCTCGATCGACATGTTGCAGATGGTCATCCGGGCCTCCATCGAGAGCTTCTCGATGGCGGAGCCGCGGTACTCCAGGATGTAGCCCTGGCCGCCCCCGGTGCCGATCTTCGCGATGATCGCCAGGATCAGGTCCTTGGCGGTGACGCCCTCGGGCAGTTCGCCGTCGACGGTGATCGCCATGGTCTTCGGGCGGGCCAGCGGCAGCGTCTGGGTGGCCAGCACGTGCTCGACCTGGGACGTTCCGATGCCGAACGCCAGCGCGCCGAACGCGCCGTGCGTGGAGGTGTGCGAGTCGCCGCAGACGACGGTGGTGCCGGGCTGGGTCAGGCCCAGCTGGGGGCCGACCACGTGCACGACGCCCTGCTCGACGTCGCCCAGCGGGTGCAGGCGGACACCGAAGTCGGCGCAGTTCTTGCGCAGCGTCTCCAGCTGGGCGCGGGAGACCGGGTCCGCGATGGGCTTGTCGATGTCGAGGGTGGGGGTGTTGTGGTCCTCGGTGGCGATGGTCAGGTCGAGCCGGCGCACGCCGCGCCCGCTCTTGCGGAGGCCGTCGAAGGCCTGGGGGCTGGTCACCTCGTGCAGCAGGTGCAGATCGATGAAGAGGAGGTCGGGCTCGCCCTCGGCGCGCCGGACGACGTGGTCGTCCCAGACCTTCTCCGCGAGTGTCCTACCCATCGCTTTCCCTCCGGCCGGACGCACGGGGCGCCGGCCCAACTAGATCTTGGGGTGGCGGCACCCGCGTCCCCCCTCAAGGGCAGCCGCCGCCGGGCCCGCCGGTCCACGGGCCGCTGTGTCTTCCAGGGTGGCGCGTTCCACGGAAAATTGAACTTGCGTTTCACAGAGTGAGACGCGAGTATCGTTTCATGGACAACAGTAGCGGCGTCGGCGTCCTGGACAAGGCAGCCCTTGTCCTGAGCGCCCTGGAGTCCGGTCCGGCCACCCTCGCGGGTCTGGTCGCGGCGACCGGACTGGCACGACCCACGGCCCACCGGCTGGCCGTGGCCCTGGAGCACCACCGCATGGTCGCGCGCGACATGCAGGGCCGTTTCATTCTCGGCCCCCGCCTCGCGGAACTGGCCGCCGCGGCGGGTGAGGACCGTCTCCTCGCCACGGCCGGTCCGGTGCTCACCCACCTCCGTGACGTCACGGGCGAGAGCGCGCAGCTCTACCGCCGCCAGGGCGAGATGCGCATCTGCGTGGCGGCGGCGGAGCGGCTGTCCGGCCTGCGGGACACGGTCCCGGTCGGTTCGACGCTCACCATGAAGGCGGGTTCGTCGGCCCAGGTGCTGATGGCCTGGGAGGAGCCGGAGCGGCTGCACCGCGGCCTGCAGGGGGCCCGCTTCACGGCGACGGCCCTGTCGGGCGTGCGGCGCCGGGGCTGGGCCCAGTCGATCGGTGAGCGCGAGCCGGGCGTCGCGTCCGTCTCCGCGCCGGTGCGCGGCCCGTCGAACCGCGTGGTGGCCGCCGTGTCCGTCTCCGGCCCCATCGAGCGCCTGTCGCGCCACCCCGGCCGGATGCACGCCCAGGCCGTCATCGACGCCGCCGCCCGCCTCTCCGAGGCGCTGCGCCGCTCCGGCTGACCCCGTCCGCCCCGCGTCCGCACGCAAGGGCCGGCCCCGACGCCGCGGCCGGCACTTCTGCGGACGCCGTACGTTCCTTGCCCCGTCCACCCCTCCCGGCCCGAGCCCGGTCTGCCCCCGCCGCCGCCTTCCCGCGGCAGCGGGGGCAGACGTGGCTGTGGTGGCCTGCGTGGCCAGTGTGTCCGGCGTGGTGACCGGCAGGCGGTGCTCCGGCAGAGCCGCAGCACCGCCCGAGCCGTCCCGGCGATGAGGTCCGCCGTGCCGCACCGGTGAGATCCCCGGCGGCCCCGCCGTCGGGGCCGGCCATGACTCCCCCTCACTCCGCGCAGCCGTCGGGACCGGCCACGGCTCCCCCGGCCGACCGTCACCGTTCCGCCCGGCGCCGCCCCCCCCCTCTTGCGGCCCGCCTCACGCCATCCGCAGGCGCTCCCCCGCCCGTTCTCCCTTGCGGCCCACCGGGACGACCTCCGTGGCCCGGGCCAGGCCGTACGGGGGCATGTTGACGTAGACGGCCTCGTGCGAGCCGGCCGGGACGACGTACGTCTCGTGCCAGAAGCCGACCTTGCCCCTGCCCTCGCGCAGCCTGTGGTTGAAGGCGGCCCAGGCGGGACGGTGACTGCGGTCGGGGGCGGCGGCGTAGGCGAGGAGCTTCTCCTTCGACTCCCAGTACTGCACCAGGTACGTCTCCCGCGGCCCGGCCAGCAGGGTCTTCACGCCGAGCAGTCCGCTGTTCTCGTCCTCCTTCAGTTCCCGGATCATCGGAGCCATGGCCCGGGCCACCGGCCACCAACTGCGCACTGCGGTGAAGTCGTTGATCCTCATCCCGATGAGGAAGACCACCACCCCGCTCCCGCTCGCCGCGGTCATCCGCCCCTCGATCGGCTTGTCGCTCATGAGCGATTCCCCTCTCCCCTCGGCCGACCTACTGGATAGCCGCGCTATCCATGATTGGATCGTGCCACTCTCCAACGAACGAGGCAAGCGGGAAAGGCCACGGCACGGAATGCGACTGGCGGAGCTGAGCGCACGCAGCGGGGTGTCCCGGGCGACGATCAAGTACTACCTGCGGGAAGGGCTGCTGCACCCCGGCCGCCGGGTCACGGCCACGGAGGCGGAGTACGACGAGGAGCACCTGCGACGCCTGCGGCTGGTGCGTGCCCTGATCCAGGTGGGGCGGATCCCCGTGAAATCGGCGCGCGAGGTGCTCGCCGCGCTGGCGGACGAGGACCTGGACCGCAACCAGCGCCTCGGCACCGCCGTGTGGGCCCTGCCGCACGGCCCGGCGCCCGACGAGAGCGACCCGGCCACCGGGGCGGCCCGGCGGACCGCGGGCGAACTCCTGCGGCGGATGGGCTGGTCGTCGTACGGCGAGACGGACGGCGGGGCGCCGCCCGCACCGGCGTACGCGATGCTGGTCACCGCGATCACCACGCTCTCCCGGCTCGGCTACCCCTGCGCCACCGACGACTTGGAGCCCTACGCCCGGGCGATGGAGCGGATCGCGGCCACCGACTTGGACCTGGTGGAGCGGTACGGGACGCCCGACGAGCAGGTCGAGGCGGCGGTGGCGCTGACCGTGCTGTACGAGCCGGTGCTGCTCAGCCTGCGCCGGCTGGCGGAGTCCGAGGAGTCGCGCCGCCGGTTCGACGGCAGGTGATCCGGGTCCGGACACGCCGAAGGGCCCTCCCGAGGGAGGGCCCTTCTCGCGTCTTGTACCCCCGACCGGATTCGAACCGGCGCTACCGCCTTGAGAGGGCGGCGTGCTAGGCCGCTACACAACGGGGGCGTGGACACTGCAAGCGTTCAATACTGCACCGCCGCAGGTCCGAGCTGGTCTACCTGGACTCGAACCAAGACTAACTGAACCAGAATCAGTCGTGCTGCCAATTACACCATAGACCAATGATGGTTTAGACCAGTCAGTACCCCCGACCGGATTCGAACCGGCGCTACCGCCTTGAGAGGGCGGCGTGCTAGGCCGCTACACAACGGGGGCCCTAGCGATCCTGCATCGAAGTCAGTGGGAGCTACCCTGGCTGTCCTCGCGGGAAGGATCTGTACCCCCGACCGGATTCGAACCGGCGCTACTGCCTTGAGAGGGCAGCGTGCTAGGCCGCTACACAACGGGGGCTTTGCGGATGAGATCCGCTGGTGCAGACTGAAGCGTCTGCGAGCTGGCCTACCTGGACTCGAACCAAGACTAACTGAACCAGAATCAGTCGTGCTGCCAATTACACCATAGGCCACTGGAACGCAAGCCCCTACGGGGTTTTTGTTCTAGTACTGCGCCCTCGGGTTTCCGGCCTTCCGGCCCGCTCCCCGCGGCGCAGGAAGAACATTACCTGAAGGTGGACGGGGCTCCAAAACGAGTATCGGCGCCGAGCAGCGCGGGCAGTTCGGAGAGGGACGCGATCCGGCGCGGTCCGGCGGGCGGGTCGAGCGTCACACGGGACCCGCCGCGGTCGATCCACACCGACAGCAACCCGGCGTCGGCGGCTCCGCGTCCGTCGATCTCCGGGTGGTCACCGACGTACGCCACCTCGTGCGGGGGCAGGCGCAGGACGTCGCAGGCCGCGAGGAAGGCGCCGGCCTCGGGCTTGGAGACGCCCAGCTCGGCGGCGCACAGGACGGCCTCGAAACGGTCGCGCACGCCGAGGGCGCGCAGTTTGCGGTCCTGGACGACGAGGCTGGAGTTGGACAGCACCGCGTGCCGGTGGCTCGCGGCCAGGGCGTCGAGGACGGGCAGCACGTCCGGGAAGAGCGCCCAGGCGGCCTCGTAGTGCGCCACGTACCGGTCGAACCAGGCGTCGGCCTCGGCGTCCGTGAGGTCCAGGCCCAGGAAGACGCGGGTGCGGTCGCGCCGCTGTGTGACGAAGTCGACCTCGCCGGCGGCGAAGCGGGCCCACTGCCGGTCGGTGATCTCCCGCCACCGCACCAGGGCCTCCTCCGCGGAGCCGTACCCGGCGAGCAGGCCCTCGGCCACCAGGTGGGCGCGCATGCCCGCGCGGTCCGCGCTCGTGTAGTCGAAGAGGGTGTCGTCCACGTCCCAGACCACCGCGCGAATGCTCATGATCCGACGGTAACGCCGGGGGGCCGCCCGCGTCCGCCGGAACGGGCAAGGGCGGCGCGCCCGCGTCCGCCGGGACGGCGAAGCGGCGGCGCCCGGAGGTCCGGGTGCCGCCCCTTGCTCGTGCCGGGGCCCGCCGGGCCCTGTCGTCGGATTCCCGCCTGCCCGCGACGCCTGGCACACCCTCCCGCCGCACCGGACGAGAGCCCGGGCACGCCCAGTACGAGGACTTCCGCCCGGCGCACCGGGAGCACGCACCGGACGCCGCCGCAGGGCCGCCCTGCGGGCGACGACGGGAAGGTGACGCCAGGACCTAGGCCGCGAGCCTCGCCAGTGCCGCGTCGATCCTGGCCAGCGTCTTCTCCTGGCCCAGGACCTCCAGGGACTCGAAGAGCGGCAGGCCGACCGTGCGGCCGGTGACGGCGACGCGGACCGGCGCCTGCGCCTTGCCGAGCTTGAGGCCGTGCGCCTCACCTGCGGCCAGGACGGCCTCCTTCAGGGAGTCCGGGGACGTCCAGTCGGCCGCCCGGAGCTTCTCGCGGGCCGTGCGCAGGAGCGCGTCGCTGCCCTCCTTCATCGCCTTCGCCCAGCTCGCCTCGTCGAAGACCGGCTCGGGCAGGAAGAGGAAGTCGACGTTGTCGGTGATCTCGGAGAGCACCTTCAGGCGGGTCTGCGCGTGCGGAGCGATGGCCTGCCACTTGGCCTGGTCGAAGTCCTCGGGCGCCCAGGGGGCGAAGGGGGCCGTCAGCCAGGGCGCGCAGCGCTCGGTGAAGTCCTTCACGTCGAGCAGGCGGATGTGGTCGGCGTTGATCGCCTCGCACTTCTTGAGGTCGAAGCGGGCCGGGTTGGGGTTCACGTCCTTGATGTCGAAGGCCGCGACCATCTCCTCGACCGAGAAGACGTCCTGGTCGGCGGAGAGCGACCAGCCCAGCAGGGAGAGGTAGTTGAGCAGGCCCTCGGGCAGGAAACCGCGCTCGCGGTACAGGTTGAGCGAGGACTGCGGGTCGCGCTTGGAGAGCTTCTTGTTGCCCTCGCCCATGACGTAGGGCAGGTGGCCGAAGGCGGGGATCTCCTTGGCGACGCCCAGCTCGATCAGCGCCTTGTAGAGGGCGATCTGGCGCGGGGTGGAGGAGAGCAGGTCCTCGCCGCGCAGGACGTGGGTGATCTCCATGAGGGCGTCGTCGACCGGGTTGACGAGCGTGTACAGCGGGGCGCCGTTGGCGCGGACGATGCCGTAGTCCGGGACGTTCTCGGGGAGGTAGGTGATCTCGCCGCGCACCAGGTCGTCGAAGGTGATCGTCTCGTCGGGCATGCGGAAGCGGACGATCGGGGCGCGGCCCTCGGCCTCGTACTGCCTGACCTGCTCGGCGCTCAGCTCGCGGCAGTGGCCGTCGTAGCCGGACGGCTTGCCGGCGGCGCGGGCGGCCTCGCGGCGGCTGTCCAGCTCCTCCTGGGAGCAGTAGCAGCGGTAGGCGTGGCCGGCGTCCAGGAGCTTCTGGGCGACGTCCTTGTACAGGTCCATGCGCTGCGACTGGCGGTAGGGCGCGTGCGGGCCGCCGACCTCGGGGCCCTCGTCCCAGTCGAAGCCCAGCCAGCGCATCGAATCCAGCAGCTGCTGGTACGACTCCTCGGAGTCGCGGGCCGCGTCGGTGTCCTCGATGCGGAAGACCAGGGTGCCCTGGTGGTGGCGCGCGAAGGCCCAGTTGAACAGGGCGGTGCGGACCAGGCCCACGTGGGGGTTACCGGTGGGCGAGGGGCAGAAACGGACGCGTACGGGGGAGCCGGATGCGCTAGCCACGCTTGACAACCTTGTTGGTGAGAGTGCCGATGCCTTCGATGGTGACGGCGACCTCGTCGCCGACGCTGAGGGGGCCGACCCCTGCCGGGGTGCCCGTGAGGATCACGTCGCCGGGGAGCAGCGTCATGGCCTCGGAGATGTTGACGATCAGATCCTCGATGGGGTGGATCATCTCGCTGGTGCGGCCCAGTTGCCGCTGCTCGCCGTTGACGGTGAGCTGGATGGTCAGGTCGGCCGCGGCGGCGAGGTCGAGGTCCGTCTCCACCCAGGGGCCGAGCGGGCAGGAGCTGTCGAAGCCCTTGGCCCGGGCCCACTGCTTCTCGCGCCGCTGGACGTCGCGGGCGGTGATGTCGTTGGCGCAGGTGTAGCCGAAGACCACGTCCTTGACGCGGTCGCGCGGGACCTCGCGGCACATGCGGCCGATGACGACGGCCAGCTCGGCCTCGTGGTGCAGTTCCTCGGTGAAGGAGGGGTACTGGATCGGGTCGCCGGGGCCGATCACCGAGGTGGAGGGCTTGAAGAAGGCGAACGGGGCGTCGGGCACCTCGTTGCCGAGTTCGCGGGCGTGCTCGGCGTAGTTGCGACCGAAGGCGACGACCTTGTTGGGCAGCACCGGCGGCAGCAGCCGCACCTTGCTCAGCGGCACCTTGGTGCCGGAGAGCTCGAAGTCCGCGAACGGGATGCCCTTGATGATGTCGAGGACGAGCTGGTCCGGCTGGTCGCCCTCGACCGCGCCGAAGGCGACGTTCCCGTCGATGGAGAACCTGGCGATGCGCACGGGTTGCTTGGCCCCTTGACTGAGCTGGCTGGAGTCTGACGCTCCAGGCTAACGCGGCGGGCGGCCCGCGCCTCGCGCATCGCGGTGCGGCAGGGGCGTACATGACGAAGGGGCGCCCCTTCGTGAGGGGGCGCCCCTGTCCCGCGGTGGCTCTCCGGCGGCGGCGCCGCTTCGCCCGGGGGCCGCCCGGGCGGGGGCGGTCTGCCCGGCGGCCGTGGCGGCGGACGGCTGTTCCGCGGCCGTGGGCGGTCATCCGGCGGCCGTGACCGTTTATTCGGCGGCCGTGGCCGCGACCGGGATCTCCATGAGGACGGTGCGCCGCGGGTTGGCCGTCTGGGCGGGCAGGGAGACGGGGTGTTCCGGCAGCTGAGGCGTCTGCAGCGCTTCGGCGTCCTCCAGGTGCGCCAGCGTGGTGCGCCGGGGGTTGGCTATGGTGCGGAACATCATCGTCGTCTTCACGGTGGTGGCAGACCTTGTCGTGTACAGGCGCCCGGAGGGCCTCGGGACCCCTGCGCGGGCGCGGGTGGGCAGTTGCACGCCTTATGTAAAGCGTCAGGCTAAACGTGCAATTCCCGGCCGAAGACGTGAAGAGACCGTGATCTCCATGTGAGTTTGCTCACGGCACCCTCGACAATCCGGACAATTCCTGGCCGAGGTTCGCCCCGATAAAACGGACATTAACCACCTGAAGCCGTCATTCCGCTCCCGATCATGGCGACTGGGACACCTGTGACGGCTCATCGGCTCGTAGAGATATGTCCGGTATGGGGGAGGTCACTTTCCACATCTCGTAACCCGCTCCTCACGCGCTGTCACAGAGGTCACAGGCTGGCCCACATGCCTTGTTGGAGATCCTGCACTGTGCTGGAATGCCACGGACCGCCGCGGGATCGAGCCGGCGCGCAGGGGGCGCAACGCAGCGCCGAGTGGGCGGCGAGAAGGGGGAACCAGCGCCGGTCACTCACGACCACCGGGGAGCGTTTTCAGGGCGCTTCCCACGACGCCGACACCGCCTTTCCGCTCGCGTGGAAAGGCGCCTGGTCCAGAGGTTGCGACGCTAGTGCAGGGACGTTTCAAGAGGGATGGCAGCGCTTCGGCGGAGCCGGAGCCGCACGGCGGGACTGGCCCCAAGGCCGTCAGTTCCTCGCCCCAGCACGCCCAGAACCAGGGCCCCGCCCCGTCCGGCGACGGCGCCGCGCGCTCTGGCGGCGCAGCCCCTTCGGCCTCGGCGAAGCCGGCAGCGGCCCCGGCGGCCAAGCCCGCCAAGAGCCCGGCCCCCGTCGGCCCCGGCTCCCGCGTGGCCCTGCGCAACTGGCGCATCTCCACCCGCCTGGTGTCGCTGCTCGCGCTCCCCGTGATCGCGGCCACCACCCTCGGTGCGCTGCGCATCAACCAGAACCTGGACGACATCCAGCAGCTCGACAACATGAAGCTGCTGACGGACATGACCAAGCAGGCCACCGAGCTGGCCGCCGCGCTCCAGGAGGAGCGCGACCAGTCCGCCGGCCCGCTGTCGCACCCCTCCAGCGCGAGCGCGATCACCGTCAAGGGCTTCCGGGACAAGACCGACCGGGCCACGGAGAACTTCCTCGCCGCCTCCGAGGAGATCGACAGCGCCAGCAAGGGCGGCAACCTCCAGGGTGTCCGCGAGACGCTCGTCGGCCTCGCCAGCGAGCTGAACCACCTCGGCAGCATCCGCAAGACGGCGTACGCGCACGAGAAGAACTCGACCCAGACCGTCGAGGCCTACCACCGGCTCATCACCGAGCTGCTCAGCCTCTCCCAGGACATGGCCGAGGCGACCAGCAACCCGGAGATGATCCAGCGCACCCGCGCGCTGTCCGCGTTCTCCTCCGCCAAGGAGTACGCCTCCATCCAGCGTGCCGTCATCGCCGCCGCGCTGCCCGCCAACAACACCTCCGCGGCCAACCTCTCCGAGAACGACCGGCTGTACGCGCAGTCGGCGCTCGACAGCCAGACCTCCGAGATCAACAGCTTCCGCAACATCTACGGCGACGGCGCGGAAGAGCTGATCAAGCCCATGGAGGAGGGCAACCCGACCATCCAGTCGGCGGACACCTACGCCAAGCGCGCCCTGGACAGCAGCAGCGGTCTGGACCAGCAGACCAAGCGCTCCTACCGCGACTGGGTGGACGACAGCTCGACGAAGATCGAGCAGATGAAGAAGATCGAGCACACGCTGCTCGAGGAGATGGAACAGAAGGCCCGTGAGCTGCGCAGCGCCACCGAGCGCGACGCCATCATCTCCGGTGCGCTGATCCTCCTCGTCCTCGGTGTGTCGCTGGTCGGCGCCTTCGTCGTGGCCCGCTCCATGATCCGCTCGCTGCGCCGGCTCCAGGACACCGCGACCAAGGTCGCCCAGGACCGTCTGCCCGAGCTGGTCAAGCAGCTGTCCGAGTCCGACCCGCAGGACGTCGACACGTCCGTGGAGTCGGTCGGTGTGCACTCCCGGGACGAGATCGGCCAGGTGGCCGCGGCCTTCGACGAGGTGCACCGCGAGGCGGTCCGCCTCGCCGCCGAGCAGGCCCTGCTGCGGGGCAACGTCAACGCGATGTTCACCAACCTCTCGCGCCGCTCCCAGGGCCTGATCCAGCGCCAGCTCTCGCTCATCTCCGAGCTGGAGTCCCGCGAGGCCGACCCGGACCAGCTGTCCTCGCTGTTCAAGCTCGACCACCTCGCCACCCGTATGCGCCGTAACGGCGAGAACCTCCTCGTCCTCGCGGGCGAGGAGCCGGGCCGGCGCTGGACCCGTCCGGTCCCGCTGGTCGACGTGCTGCGCGCCGCCGCCTCCGAGGTGGAGCAGTACGAGCGCATCGAGCTGGCCTCCGTGCCGACCACCGAGGTCGCCGGCCGCGTCGTCAACGACCTCGTGCACCTGCTCGCCGAGCTGCTGGAGAACGCGACCTCGTTCTCCTCGCCGCAGACCAAGGTCAAGGTCACCGGTCACGCGCTGCCCGACGGCCGCGTCCTGATCGAGATCCACGACACCGGCATCGGCCTCTCCCCCGAGGACCTCGCCGCGATCAACGAGCGGCTCGCCTCGCCGCCCACCGTGGACGTCTCCGTCTCCCGCCGCATGGGCCTCTTCGTGGTCGGCCGGCTCTCCCAGCGGCACGGCATCCGCATCCAGCTGCGTCCGTCGGACTCCGGCGGCACGACGGCGCTGGTCATGCTGCCGGTGGACGTCGCCCAGGGCGGCAAGAAGCCGGCCCCCGGCAAGCCCGGCGGCCCGTCCGCGGGCGGCCCGGCGGCAGCGGCCGCCGCGGCGGGCGCGGCGGCGGCGCGGCGCCAGAACGGCCAGCAGGGCGGTCCGGCCCTCGGCGCGGGCGCGCCGGCGGGCGGCGCGGGCCGGCTCGGTCCTGGTGCCCAGCGCGGCCAGGTCGGTGCCGGCCAGGGTCCGCGGGCCGCGCTGCCCGGCACGGGCGGCCGTCCGGGCGGTCCCGCCGGTCCGGGCGGAGCGCGCGGGCCGCAGGGTCCGGGCCTGCCGCAGCAGGGCCGTCCCCAGCAGGGCCGTCCGGAACCGGCGGGTGCCGGCTTCGGCGGCCGCGCGCCGGGCGGGCCGCAGGGTCCGCAGGCCGCGGGCCCCGGCGCCCCCCAGGGCTTCGGCGACGGACGGCAGGCCTTCGGCGAGGGCCAGCAGCCGGGCGGCGGCCGTGCGGGCTCCGGCGGTCCCCAGGGCTTCGGCGACGGCCGGCAGGGCGAGGGGCGTCCCGGTTCCGGCGACGGCCGGCGCACCGGTGAACAGCAGGGCTTCGCCGACGGCGGCCGGACGGACGTCTTCGGCGGCGGGCGCGGCGGGCTGCCCCCGCGGCGGGCCGAGGGCGGCGAGCAGGGCAGGCAGCCGCAGCTGCCGTCGCGCGGTGGTCCGCGCGCGGAGCTGCCGGGCGGCAACCCGCAGCCGCGGACGCCGAGTTGGGGCAACGAGAACGCGGCAGGTCCGGCCGCTCTCGACACCCCCCGCGGCCACGACGAGGTGGAGCAGGCGCAGACCTCCCGGATGCCGCGCATCGAGGACCACCAGGGTCCGGGTGCCACGGCCGAGATGCCGGTGCTCCCCGGGCCGGACGGCCGTCGGGCTCCCGGCGCGGCGGCCGACCCGGCGGGCTTCGCCCGGTCCGGTTTCGACGCGCGGCGCCCGCAGGCGAACGACCCGCAGTCCACCGGGCAGTTCCCGGCCCCGACGGGGGACGCCGGGCAGAACACGGGTTCGTTCGTCCGCTCGGACATCTTCGGCCAGGCTGCGCCCGCCCCGCACAACCCCGGGCAGCACAACGCGCCGGGCGCGGCACCGGGCAACCCGTCGGACACGGGCCAGTTCGCCGCCCCGCAGGGCTACGACAGCGGCTCCACCGGCCAGTTCCCCGCCGCACAGAGCTACGACAACGGCTCCACCGGGCAGTTCCCGGCCCCACAGGGCTACGACAACGGCTCCACCGGTCAGTTCGCCACCCCGCAGGGCTACGACAACGGCTCCACCGGCCAGTTCGCCGCCCCCCAGGGCTACGACAACGGCTCCACGGGCCAGTTCCCCCAGACCGGTCAGGACGGTGCGGGCCGGCCCTCGCTGCCGGGCCGTCAGGACCCGTCGGCCACGGGCCAGTTCGAGCGTCCCCAGCCGTCCGGCCCGGCCGACTTCGGCGCCCCGCGCCCGCCGGCCCCGCAGCAGCAGCGGCCCGACGAGCAGCGCGGTCAGGGCGACGAGTGGGCGCTGCCGCCGGCCTCGGGCCCGGGCGACGGCCGCACGCCGCTGTACGACACCCTGGAGACCAACTGGTTCCGCGGTGAACAGCAGCAGGCGGGCGCCCAGCCCCCGCAGCCGCAGGCCCCGCAGGCGCCCGCGGCCCCGCAGGCACCTTCCGCCCCCCAGCGTCCCGCAACCTCCGCCTGGCGCAGCTCGCCGAACGACGAACTCGTCCGGCAGGCAGAACGCGTACGGCAGCCGGCCGCGGGCGGCGTCACCACCTCCGGCCTGCCGCGCCGGGTGCCCAGGGCGAACCTCGTCCCGGGCACGGCTCAGCAGCAACAGCACCAGAACGGTCCGCAGGTCTCGCGTTCGCCCGATGAGGTACGCGGCCGGCTGACCAATCTCCGTCGGGGCATCGCACAGGGTCGTCAGGCCGGTACCGGCCAGACGGGCAGCTTCCCGAGCCCCACTCACCAGCAGGAGCGTTAGTTGAGCCCGATGAGCCAGGCGGCACAGAACCTCAACTGGTTGATCACCAACTTCGTGGACAACACCCCCGGGGTGTCCCACACCGTCGTGGTGTCCGCGGACGGACTTCTTCTGGCGATGTCCGAAGGCTTCCCGCGTGACCGCGCCGACCAGCTCGCCGCCGTCGCGTCCGGCCTCACCTCGTTGACCGCCGGGGCGTCCCGGATCTTCGAGGGCGGCAACGTGGCGCAGACGGTCGTGGAGATGGAGCGCGGCTTTCTGTTCCTGATGTCCATCTCGGACGGGTCGTCCCTCGCGGTACTGGCCCACCCTGAGTGCGACATCGGCCTCGTCGGCTACGAGATGGCGCTGCTCGTCGACCGCGCGGGGGCCGTCCTCACGCCTGACCTGCGCGCCGAACTACAGGGCAGTCTGCTCCACTGACCGGCCCCGGCACCACCCGCGTCACCAAATCACCGTCCGGCCGCCACAATCCCCCCACCGGCCCGTCCGACGGCTTGCCCGACCGACTTGCTGTCCCGCCCGGAGGATTCATGACCCCGCCCACCGCCCATCATGATCCGTACGCCGAGCCGTACGGGGACGAGGGCGACCAGCCGCTGGTTCGTCCGTACGCGATGACCGGCGGCCGGACCCGGCCGCGCTACCAGCTCGCCATCGAGGCGCTGATCAGCACCACGGCCGACCCGGCAGCGCTGATGGGACTGCTCCCGGAGCACCAGCGGATCTGCCATCTGTGCCGCGAGGTGAAATCCGTCGCCGAGGTGTCGGCGCTCCTGGCGATGCCGCTGGGTGTGGCGCGGATCCTCGTCGCGGACCTGGCCGAGGCCGGTCTGGTGGCCATCCACCAGCCGGGCGGCGACGAGAACAACGGCGGCGCACCGGATGTGACGCTGCTCGAAAGGGTGCTCAGTGGACTTCGCAAGCTCTGACGGGGGCCGGGCCACCACCTCCGCGAAGATCGTGGTGGCGGGTGGTTTCGGCGTCGGCAAGACGACCTTCGTCGGTGCCGTCTCGGAGATCAACCCGCTGCGCACAGAGGCCGTGATGACGTCCGCCTCGGCGGGCATCGACGACCTCACGCACACCGGGGACAAGACCACCACGACCGTGGCCATGGACTTCGGCCGCATCACGCTCGACCAGGACCTGATCCTGTACCTGTTCGGCACGCCCGGCCAGGACCGGTTCTGGTTCATGTGGGACGACCTGGTGCGCGGTGCGATCGGCGCGGTGGTGCTCGTGGACACCCGGCGCCTGGCCGACTGCTTCCCCGCGGTCGACTACTTCGAGAACAGCGGGCTGCCGTTCGTCATCGCCCTCAACGGCTTCGACGGCCAGCAGCCGTACACACCGGACGAGGTCCGCGAGGCGCTGCAGATCGGGCCCGACGCACCGATCATCACCACCGACGCCCGGCACCGCACGGACGCCAAGTCGGCGCTGATCACGCTCGTCGAGCACGCGCTCATGGCCCGGCTGAGGTAACACCAGGACACATTTCGCATAGCGCCCAAGTCGGCAGGGCTGTACGGCAGTTGCCGTAGACGCACCGGAGCCGGCTGTGTCCTTGGACACGGCCGGCCCCGGTGTTCATAACGTTTCGGCAGAGGAATCGGGTGGCACCGCCACGCGTCGCACACATGTGGTCTCGCTGCGCACATGAGCATCCCGCCATTTGACGCGGCTCGCTCTTTATGACCGTTTTATCTGGGACTTACATCACTTCGAATCGGTGGTTTCCACTGTTTGGAAGAGCGCATGTCGGCGTGCTGGAATGCCTGAACTGCCCCATGGTCGAAGACGTACTCATCGGTGCCCCGGTTCCCTCCGGTCCTGATGTCCGTCCGCGCCGGACGGGGCTCTGAGACACTGCGGCACAACAGTTGGGTGCCGACCGCCGAGAGGTTGTTGGTCGAGTGAGGCGAAGCAAGAGCGGCCCCGAGCCGTCGGCACGGGGCAACTTCACCCCGCCGCAGCGCGGCGCGGCGCCGGCACACGTGCCCGGTTCGGAGCCTGCCGACACTCCCCCGCCGAGCGGCGGGCGCCTCTCCCCGCGCAACTGGCGGGTGCCCACCCGGCTGAACGCGATCCTGCTCATACCCGTGCTGGTCGGCCTCGTCATGGGCGGTTTCCAGGTCAAGAGTTCCATCGACACCTGGCAGGACGCCCAGGACGCCGAGAACACCGCACGCCTGGTACGGGCCTCGCTGACCTACGCCAACGCCCTCTACAACGAGCGCGACACCAGCGCCGCTCCCCTGCTCCAGGGCAAGGGTGCGAACGACTCCGCCGTCGCCCAGGCCCGGCACCTCACCGACCAGGCCGCCGACGCCTTCGACAAGGCCGCCGAGAACATGCCGCACAAGGCCGGCGTGGAGCGCCGGCTGAAGCTGTTCCGGCAGACCGAGCCGCAGCTGCGGTCGCTGCGCGCCGCCGCGTACACCTCCAAGCTGAACGGCGTGCGGACCGAGGAGGGCTACGTCCAGGTCGCGCACCCGCTGATGGAGTTCGCCAACGAGCTGGGCCTGGGCACCGGCAACATCACCTCCTACGGCCGCACGGTCTACGCCATCTCCCTGACCAAGGCGGCCCTGTCGCTGGAACGCTCGATCGGCATGCACCTGCTGATCAAGCCGGGTCCGGACGACGGCAACCTGGCCAGCCAGCGCATCGCCCTGTCCTCCTACGCCTACCTGGAGAACATCGCCGTCGAGGAGTACCTCGGCGGCGGCACCCAGGCGGACGCGGACAAGCTGGACGCGCAGAAGAAGGACATCCAGGCCAGGGCCGCCGAGATGGCGCAGGACGCCAAGGGCAAGGAGCCCGGCTACGTGCCCCCGCCGTCCGACCCGCAGAAGATGGTCACGGCGCTCGCCACGCTGAAGGACACCGGTCCCGCCACCCGCCAGGCGCTGGCCGCCAAGGGTGTCACCGCGCAGAACTGGTGGGCCGTCAACACCCTCAAGTTCGATGCCTACCGCAAGATCGAGTCGGACATGGCCGACACCGCGGTGAACGAGGCCGCCGGCATCGCCGACGACGCCAAGCAGTCGACGTTCATCACCGGTGCCGTCGTCGTCGTCGCCCTGCTCGCCGCCTTCCTCCTGGCCGGCCTGGTGGCCCGCCAGATGAGCCGCTCCATGCGCCGGCTGCGCAACGCCGCCTTCGGCATCGCCGAGCAGCGCCTGCCGATGCTGGTCGACCAGCTCTCCCGCACCGACCCCGGCCGGGTCGACACCCGGGTCGCGCCGATCCCGATCACCTCGACCGACGAGATCGGCGAGGTCGCCCGCGCCTTCGACCAGGTGCACCGCGAGGCCGTCCGGCTCGCCGCCGAGCAGGCCCTGCTGCGGGGCAACATCAACGCCATCTTCACCAACCTCTCGCGCCGCAACCAGTCGCTGATCGAGGGCCAGCTGACCCTGATCACCGACCTGGAGAACAACGAGGCCGACCCGGACCAGCTGGAGAACCTCTTCCGTCTGGACCACCTGGCCACCCGTATGCGCCGCAACGGCGAGAACCTCCTGGTCCTCGCGGGCGAGGAGCCCGGCCGCCGCTGGGACCAGCCGGTCCCGCTGGTCGACGTGCTGCGCGCCGCCTCCTCCGAGGTGGAGCAGTACGAGCGCATCGAGCTGTCCGGTGTCCCGGAGGCGGAGATCCACGGCCGGGCCGTCACCGACCTCGTGCACCTGCTGGCCGAGCTGCTGGAGAACGCCACCACGTTCTCCTCGCCGCAGACCAAGGTCCGCGTCACCGCGACCCGGCTGCCGGACGGCCGGGTCATGGTCGAGATCCACGACAAGGGCATCGGCCTTACCGCCGAGGACTTCGCGGACATCAACCACAAGCTGGCCAACCCGCCCACCGTGGACGTCGCGATCTCCCAGCGCATGGGCCTGTTCGTGGTCGGCCGCCTCGCCGACCGGCACGGCATCCGGGTCCAGCTGCGCCCCTCCGGCGAGCAGGCCGGAACCACCTCCCTGGTCATGCTGCCCGACGCCATCACGCACGGCGGCGGCGGCGAACAGGGCACGGGCGGCGACGAGTTCACCGTGCCGCAGATCATCCCCGAGCAGCAGTTCCAGGGCGAGGACTTCGGCCGCAGCCAGGTCCCGCCGATGCGTACGGCCGCGGAACTCGGCTTCGACGACAGCCGCTACGGCGAGGTGCCCGACGACATCCGGGACCTGGACCCGGTCGGCCGCTCCCTCAAGCGCGAGGAGCGCCGGGCGACCCTGGAGGCCCAGACGCCGGACCAGCCGGCCGCCCCCGGGGCGTCCGCCCACGCCGACGACGCCACCGGCCACCGGCAGGCGTACGACACCGGACAGCAGCAGCAGCCGTACGGCGCCGGGCAGCAGCAGGCCTACGACACGGGACAGCAGCAGCCGTACGACACCGGCGGGACGGTCTTCCCGCCGCAGCAGCCCGGTTACGACCAGCGCACGGCCTACGAGGAGCAGCAGCAGACGGCGTACGAGCCGCAGGGGCAGCCGTCGTACGAGCAGACGTACTACGCGCCGGACGGCGGGGTGCCGCTGGACGGCGGGTACGCCACGGCCGCCGGTTACCCGGATCCCGCCGCCTATGCGGAGCCGGGGCAGCAGGAGCAGGCGGGCGCCGCCGCCGACGCGTACACCGGTTTCCAGGCCCAGCCCTACCAGGACGACTGGCCGCAGCCGGACGGTTATCCGAACAACTACGCGGACCAGTACGCTCCGCAAGCGGAATCCGCGCAGGCCGCTGACGCGCGGGACGCGGAAGCCGTAGGCTTCGACGGACCGGACCCGGCCTCCCCGGCCGGTCACGAGCTGACCGACGCCGGCCTGCCGCGCCGCGGCTCCTCCGCCGGCGGTGCGAACGGCACGGGGCCCGCGCCCCGTCAGACGCCGGACCCGGCCGCCGGCGGCAACGGCGACAGCGGCTGGCGCTCCGCCAACGACGAGCGGTGGCAGCAGGCCTCGCAGCTCAAGAAGCCCAAGGCGGGCGGGGTCACCTCCTCCGGCCTGCCGCGTCGGGTGCCCAAGGCCAACCTGGTCGAGGGCACCGCGGAATCGACCCCGCAGGGCGGCCCACAGGTCTCCCGCGCTCCCGAGGACGTCCGGGGCAGGTTGAGCAACCTGCGCCAGGGCGTACAGCGGGGGCGCAGCGCAGGAAGTGAAAAGAACGGCCAGGCCACAAGGAATGAACACAGTGGTCCTGACAGCACCTACAACCAGGAGCGTTAGTGTGAGCCCGATGAGCCAGGCGGCACAGAACCTGAACTGGTTGATCACCAACTTCGTGGACAACACCCCCGGGGTGTCCCACACCGTGGTGGTCTCCGCCGACGGACTCCTTCTGGCGATGTCCGAAGGCTTCCCCCGCGACCGTGCCGACCAGCTCGCGGCCGTCGCCTCCGGTCTGACCTCGCTGACCGCGGGTGCCTCGCGCATCTTCGAGGGCGGCAGCGTGAACCAGACGGTTGTGGAGATGGAGCGGGGATTCCTCTTCATCATGTCCATCTCCGACGGTTCGTCCCTCGCCGTACTTGCCCACCCGGAAGCGGACATCGGTCTCATCGGGTACGAAATGGCCCTTCTGGTGGACCGCGCGGGCACGGTCCTGACGCCGGACCTGCGCGCCGAACTCCAGGGAAGCCTTCTCAACTGAAAGACAGACGGTGCGTCGCGGCGTCCCGGGGCCGTAAGGTTTCGGGACGCGGCTTCCACTCGGTTGGGTGCCCGGCGCAGTCGGAGGAGGAGTAAGAGTGGCAACACACCCAGGAGGTTCGTCCTCGGGCAACTGGTCGTACGGCCCCGCGCAGGGCCACGGCGACGGCCAGGCGAACCCGTACGCCTACCCCTCCCCCTACCACCAGCAGCCGTACGCCCCGCAGGGCCCCGGCCCTTCGCCGTACGACCAGCCGCCGGCGCCGCGCATCCAGCCGGTGCAGCCGCAGCGACGCACCCCTGAGCCGGCGCCCGCGGCGTCGAACAACCCACTGGTCCGCCCGTACGCCATGACGGGCGGCCGCACCAGGCCCCGGTACCAGCTCGCCATCGAGGCCCTGGTGCACACCACCGCGCAACCGCACCAGATGCAGGGCCAGTTGCCCGAACATCAGCGGATCTGCCATCTGTGCCGCGAGATCAAGTCGGTGGCCGAGATCTCGGCCCTGCTGACGATTCCTCTCGGCGTGGCCAGGATCCTCGTCGCCGACTTGGCGGAGGCGGGCCTGGTCGCCATCCATCAGCCCGGCGGCGACGAGAACGCCGGCGGCCAGCCAGACGTGACACTGCTCGAAAGGGTGCTCAGTGGACTTCGCAAGCTCTAGCGGAGGGCCGGTTTCTCAGAGTCGCTCCACCACCTCCGCGAAGATCGTGGTGGCGGGCGGCTTCGGCGTGGGCAAGACCACGTTCGTCGGCGCCGTCTCGGAGATCAACCCGCTGCGCACAGAGGCCGTCATGACGTCTGCGTCGGCGGGCATCGACGACCTCACCCACACCGGGGACAAGACCACCACCACGGTGGCCATGGACTTCGGCCGCATCACCCTCGACCAGGACCTGATCCTCTACCTGTTCGGCACGCCCGGCCAGGACCGCTTCTGGTTCATGTGGGACGACCTGGTCCGCGGCGCGATCGGCGCCGTCGTGCTGGTCGACACGAGGAGGCTCGCCGACTGCTTCCCCGCCGTCGACTACTTCGAGAACAGCGGGCTGCCGTTCGTCATCGCCCTCAACGGCTTCGACGGCAACCAGCCCTACGGTCCCGACGAGGTCCGCGAGGCCCTGCAGATCGGCCCGGACACCCCGATCATCACGACCGACGCCCGCCACCGCGCGGACGCCAAGTCGACGCTGATCACGCTGGTCGAGCACGCGCTCATGGCCCGGCTGCGGTAGCCGCACCGCGCAGGACGACGACGAAGGGCCCCTCTCCCGGGAGAGGGGCCCTTCGTCGTCGTGCGGGTCAGTGCCAGCTGTGCGGGGCGCGGAAGCCGTTCTCGCGCTCCAGGCGGCGCCAGCCGGCCCGGGGGCGGCCGCGGTGGGCCGGGGCGGTCTCGGCGGGGCGGGCCGCCGCGCGGGCCAGGAGTATGGCCGTCAGGGCGGCGACTTCCTCGGGCTCGGCGTGGCCCTTCTCGACGCGGATGTCAGGCATGTCCATGGGTGTCAGTCTCCGTGGCTGAGGGGTCCGCGGGACGACCGCGGCACGTCCGCCGGGTGACCGGCGGACGTTGCGGTCACTGCGGCGGGTTGCCGTGCTTGCGGGAGGGCAGGTCGGCGTGCTTGGTGTGCAGCATCGCCAGCGAGCGGATGAGGACCTCCCGGGTCTCGGACGGGTCGATGACGTCGTCCACGAGACCGCGCTCGGCGGCGTAGTAGGGGTGCATCAGCTCGGCCTTGTACTCCTTGACCATCTTCTGCCGCATGGCCTCGGGGTCGGGAGCGTCGGCGATCTGGCGGCGGAAGATGACGTTGGCAGCGCCCTCCGCGCCCATCACCGCGATCTCGTTGGTCGGCCAGGCGTACGTGAGGTCCGCGCCGATCGACTGGGAGTCCATCACGATGTACGCACCTCCGTACGCCTTGCGCAGGATCAGCGAGATCCGCGGCACGGTGGCGTTGCAGTACGCGTACAGCAGCTTCGCGCCGTGCCGGATGATCCCGCCGTGCTCCTGGTCGACACCGGGCAGGAACCCCGGCACGTCCAGCAGAGTGACGATCGGAATGTTAAAAGCGTCACACATCTGGACAAAGCGCGCAGCTTTTTCGCTCGCCTCGATGTCGAGGACACCGGCGAGGACCTGCGGCTGGTTGGCGATGATGCCGACGACCTGGCCGTCCATCCGGGCCAGCGCGCAGACGATGTTGCGCGCCCAGCGCTCGTGGACCTCCAGGTACTCGCCGTCGTCGACGATCTCCTCGATCACCTTGGCCATGTCGTACGGCCGGTTGCCGTCGGCCGGGACCAGGTCGAGGAGCACGTCGGAGCGGCGGTCGGCGGGGTCGGAGCACTCCACGCGGGGCGGGTTCTCGCGGTTGTTCTGCGGGAGCAGGGAGAGGAGGTAGCGGACCTCGGCGATGCAGGTCTCCTCGTCGTCGTAGGCGAAGTGGCACACGCCCGACGTCTCGGCGTGCACGTCCGCGCCGCCCAGCCCGTTCTGCGTGATCTCCTCGCCCGTGACGGCCTTGACCACGTCCGGACCGGTGATGAACATCTGCGAGGTCTCACGGACCATGAACACGAAGTCCGTCAGCGCCGGGCTGTAGGCCGCACCGCCCGCGCACGGGCCGAGCATCACGCTGATCTGCGGGATGACGCCCGACGCCTTCGTGTTGCGCTGGAAGATGCCGCCGTACCCGGCCAGTGCCGAGACGCCTTCCTGGATCCGGGCGCCCGCACCGTCGTTCAGCGACACCAGCGGCGCGCCCGCCGCGATCGCCATGTCCATGATCTTGTGGATCTTCGTCGCGTGCGCCTCGCCCAGCGCGCCGCCGAAGATCCGGAAGTCGTGGGCGTACACGAAGACCGTCCGGCCCTCCACCGTGCCCCAGCCGGTGACCACACCGTCGGTGTACGGCTTCTTGGACTCCAGGCCGAAGCCGGACGCCCGGTGCCGGCGCAGCTGCTCGACCTCCTGGAAGGACCCCGCGTCCAGGAGCAGCTCGATCCGCTCCCGCGCCGTCAGCTTGCCCTTCGCGTGCTGCGCCGCGGTCGCCTTCTCGCTCGGCCCCGCCACCGCCTGCGCACGGATCCCGTGCAGCTCGGCGACCCGGCCGCGCGCGTCAGCCGGCTCGCCGGTGGGCTCACCCGTCGTCTCTTCCAAAACGGTCATGTAGCGACCTTACGAAGGACACCAAGGAAAGCGAGCCGTCGACTCCGTACAGTCTCCGGCCCGTTTTCCTGGTACCACTGAACAGAACCTGGGCGCCGTGCAGCCTTTCCGACTGCTCAGAGGGGATCGGCGTTGTAGAGGTCACACAAAGTCAGGGTGCGAGAGCCACCTCACATTCATGGGTGGCACATGCCTTCCCCGGAGTGACACGCAGACCCAGATGGGTGCCTCGCCGGACCACCTCGACGGTGTCGTCGGCCCGCAGCACGCGGTGCACCGGACGGCCCCCGGTGTCCCAGACGATCTCCAGCGGCTCACCGGTGCGCGGCGGCTCGCTCACGCAGAGCGTAGCGGTACCGCCCTGACGGCGGACCAGCACACTGGCGCCGCCCGACGCGGTGAGGGCTCCCACGGTACCGGCCTGCCAGAAGGTGGCGGCGAGCAGGCCGAGCGAGGGCACGGAGACCGCCTGGCGGCCGGCGTCGTTGGCGAGGACCGTCGTCCAGTGCCGGTCGGCGGCGCGCGCGGCGACGGCCCGCCGGGAGGCGCCGGGCATGAGGACGTACGCGCAGGAGGCGCCGTCCGGGTCGGTGCCGTGGTCGATCCAGAGGGTCTGCCAGCGCCTCGTGCGGCGCTCGGGCGAGCTGGTGGTGTTGATGTCGGACCAGGCGCCCGTGCGGTCCTCGCGCAGCGCCTTCAGCTCCGGGCGGCCGGGCCGGGGGCCGTGGCCGGTGGCGGGGAGGACCCAGCCGCCGTGCCCCTCCAGATGGGCCCAGCCGTCCCCGCGGACGAACGCCTGGGTGCCGTCCTCCCCCAGGTTGCGGTTGTCGACGACGGTCTCGACCGGCACGCCGTCGGCGCAGGTGATCCCGGCGGTCAGGCAGATGACGGCGTCGTCGGCGAAGAACCAGGACTTGCGCGCTTCGAGCGTGGAGCCGAGCCCCTTGACGTGCTGTCCGATCGCCGCGTACGTGCCGTCCGTGGTGCCGCCGACCCAGCGGACGCCGGGGCGGGAGGCGCCCCACTCGCCGCCCGCGCGGTCGGCGAGGCGTCTGGTGGAGACGGTGGTGCCGGGCAGCCGGTACCAGTCGACGGTCGGCCAGAACCAGTCCGTGTACTGGTCGGTGGGCTCGCCCGCCGCCCACCACAGGAGCATGCCGGCGCCGGTGTGCCAGCCGCGCGGGTTCTCGCCGTTGCCGCACTCGTAGTAGGTGATGCGGTCGCTGGCCATGGAGAGGCCGGCGGTGAAGCGGGGACGGCGGTGGACGGCGCGGTCCATGGCCGGGAACAGGCGGTGGCCCGGCGGTTCGGGCGCGGCGGCCACGGGCGAGCCGGCGACCGCGTGCAGCCGGGCGAGGTCGGCTACGTCGAACTGGGGGGCGGTGAGGAGGGGGGTGACGGTGTCCCGTTCGATCCAGCCCTTCACGCGGGCGTGCCAGCGCTCGCGTTCGGCCGGGCTCGCGCCCTCGGCGAGCAGGGCGATGGCGGCGATCAGTCCCTGCCCGTGGAAGTGGTCGCTGCGCAGGACGTGCCGGTCGTCGCCGGTGAGGTAACCCCGGCTGATCGCACGGCCGTTGACGCTGTCCATCACGAGTCCGTCGTGGATGAGCGGGGCGTAGGCGCGCTCGACGCTGTCGAGGATGTTCTGCCGGTTCGGGTCGGTGACCTCCCAGGGCGACCCGGCCAGCAGCGCGAAGAGCCGGCCCAGCCCGTCCAGCATGACCTGGCCGTACGTTCCCGAGTAGGCGACGTCGGTGTGCTGGACGAACGACCCGTCGGCGTAGAGCCCGTCGCCGGCGGTGACGTACGGGAAGACGGGCGAGAGGGCGTCGCGGGCCAGGGCGGTCTTCTGCGGGGCCCGGCCGAGGATGCCGCGCAGGGCGACGCTGCGGCACAGGTCGACGCGGTTGGCGCCGGTGGAGGTGCCGGAGTAGTCGCGCAGCACCGCGTCCGGGACGAAGTGGTCCACGGCGGCGCAGGCGGCGGCGAGCTGTGCGGCGGTGAGGTGGTCGTGGAGGGCGGCCGTGATGTCCATGAGCAGGCGCGGGCTGCCGATCTGCCACTCCCACCAGTTGCCGTAGGGCGTGGTGCCGGGGTGGTAGACGGTGGCGGAGAGGTGGTCGAGGCCGCGCAGCACGTCCGCGAGGAGGGCGGGGTCGCCGGTGGACCCGGTGCCGGGCTGGACGAAGGCCCGGGCCATCGTCCACAGCCTGCCGTAGGCGGCCGTGATGCCGGAGGGCGGGTCGAAGGGGAGGCCGGGCCACAGGGAGGCCGGGGCGGGGGCCATGGTGGCCCGGAAGCCGCGGGCCAGCCGGCCGGTCTCGGCGAGCCGGGAGGCGTAGGGCTCGGCGGCGGGGTCGTAGCCGGTGCCGAGGGCGATGGCGAGCCAGCGGGCGCGCAGGGCGTCGAAGGGGTCGTCGGAGGCGCCGGACGCGCCCGGCGTGCCGAGCGCCGCCGCGGGGGCGGTGCCGCCGGCCGCGAGGAGGGCGGCGGTGAGCAGGACCGTGCGGCGGGTGGGTCGTACGAAGGCTCCGGGGGCGGGGGTCCCTTGCTGATGCTTCGTCATGGGGACTGGTTAGCCGCGGGCCGGGCGTCCGTCAACGGTGCCGGACCCCGCGGGCGGTGGCGGCGCGGTGCCGCCGCCACCGCCCGCGGGACGGGCGCGGCCTTCCGGGTCAGCAGCCGCCGCAGTTGTAGTAGAGGACGTCCCAGTGGTTGCCCTCGTCGGCGTAGATGTTGCCGGAGCCGGACTTGTACTGCGGGGCTCCGTCGCCGCGCAGGCCGATGTAGGTGAAGGCGTTCTTGACGTAGCTGGTCACGCAGGTGTTCTTGCCGTAGTCGAGCTTGTACCCGTTCCAGTGGGAGTAGGTGCCCGAGGCGTGGCCGGTCTCGGTGCCGCCCGTGATGTTCAGGGCGCAGCCGCTGGCGCTCTTGAGGGTCTGGGCGCCCTGGGCGGTGGGGAGGTTGAGCTGGTCGAAGGATGTACAGGTCGGGTTGTTGCGGTCCGAGCAGTTGCCGGAGGAGGACCAGGTGATGCCCGACTGGCGGAACATCCCGGTCGCAGTGGCGTGGCTGATCTTGGTGACGGCGAAGGCGTCGGTCGCGGTGCCGACGACGGCGACGCCGGGGGCGACGACGAGGGCGAGGGCGGTGACGACGGCACGGGCCTTGGTGGTCTGCATGTGGGTCCCCTTCCTGCGGTGGGCCGGGCTTGCTGTGCGACGGCTGTGCAGGTGGTGCACGCAGATGGTGCCCGAGGTCTACGCGCGTTCGCCAGAGGGCGGCCGGAGTGACCGTGCGTGAGCCGGAGAACACGCCGCGGATGATGTTGAAAGTTGAACGGAATGGGGCTACTGTCGTCCCTGTTGGTTCTAGTTGAACATTCAACGTCCTCGGCGTTCCCCTTGACGCCGAGCGCACCCCGTCCCCAAGGAGCACGCCATGGGCATCTTCGGCCGCAAGAACGACACCGAGACCACCGCCACCGCGTCCGTCCCGGCCCCCGCCACGGCGCCCGAGACGGCCGCGCTGACCGGCGAGTACACCATCGACCCCGCGCACACCACGCTCGGGTTCGTCGCGCGGCACGCCATGGTCACCAACGTCAAGGGCACCTTCACGGACTTCACGGGCACCCTGCACCTGGACGGCACCGACCCGTCCAGGTCCACGGCCACGCTCGACATCACGATGGACAGCATCGACACCGGCAACGCGGACCGCGACGGGCACCTCAAGAGCGCGGACTTCTTCCGGACCGACGAGTTCCCGACGATGACCTTCCGCTCCACCGCGGCCGAGTCCCTGGGCGGCGACGACTACCGCATCACCGGCGACCTGTCCATCCTCGGCGTCACCAAGCCGATCAGCATCGACCTGGAGTTCAACGGCGCCGCCAAGGACCCCTTCGGCAACGAGCGCGTCGGCTTCGAGGGCAAGGCCGAGATCCTGCGCTCCGAGTGGGGCCTGACCTGGAACGCGGCGCTGGAGACGGGCGGCGTCCTGGTCTCCGACAAGATCAAGCTCAACTTCGACATCTCGGCCATCAAGCAGGGCTGAGCGCTCCCCGGGCACCTTCTCGCGGGGAACCGCGGAGGATCCCGGGCAGGTGACGGAAACTGACGGGAACTTTCCGGCGGGGAACTGTTATCCGGTTCCCCTCCCCCGGTCTCCCAGGCATCGGACATCATCGACCGACGCCGAGGGACAGGGAATTTCTCGTATGAGCACACCGCACCCGGTGGACCCGGCCGCCCTGGTGGCCCTGGTGACCGCCGCCCGCGAGGGCGACCCGGCGGCCCAGGACACCCTGGTCGGCGCGTATCTGCCGCTGGCCTACAACGTCGTGGGCCGGGCGCTGAACGGCTCCGTGGACGTCGACGACGTCGTGCAGGACACCATGCTGCGGGCCCTGGACGGGCTGGACTCCCTGCGGGACCCGGCGAGTTTCCGCTCCTGGCTGGTGGCGATCGCGATGAACCGGGTCCGGGCGCACTGGCAGGACCGGCAGGCCGCCCCGCACGCCGTGGAGGACGCCGGCGAGGTCGCCGACCCGGGCGGCGATTTCGTCGACCTGACCATGGTCCGGCTGCAACTGTCCGGCCAGCGGCAGGAGACGGCGCGGGCCACCCGCTGGCTGGAGCCCGACGACCGGGCGCTGCTGTCGCTGTGGTGGCTGGAGTGCGCCGGGGAGCTGACCCGCGCGGAGGTCGCCGCGGCGCTGCGGCTGTCCCCGCAGCACACGGCGGTGCGCGTCCAGCGGATGAAGGCGCAGCTGGAGGCCGCCCGGGTGGTCGTGCGGGCGCTCGACTCCCGGCCGCGCTGCGCGGAGCTGAACGGTGTCCTGGCGGCGGGCTGGGACGGCCGTCCGTCCGCCCTGTGGCGCAAGCGCATAGCCCGGCACGCGCGTGCGTGCGTGCACTGCGCGGGCCTGTGGAGCGGCCTGATGCCCGCCGAAGGACTGCTGGCCGGACTGGCGCTGGTCCCGGTGCCGGTGGCGCTGCTGTCGCACCTGCGCCCCGGCTTCGACGGCGCGCCGGCCGGCTCCGCTTCCGCGCCCGGCCCGGAGGCGGCCGCCGGCTCCGCCCGGTCCGGCGGCCGGGCCGCCGCCCGGGACGCGGCCCGCCGCCGCCGTCGCGCCCGGCGCCGCACGGCGGGTGCCGTGGCCGTGGCCGTCTGCGCGGCGGGCACGGGCCTGTGGTACTTCGGCGGCGGGCCGTGCACCGGTCCGCACGAGGCGGAGACGGCGGCACGGACCCCGGTCACGCCCGTCACGGACCTCGCCGCCCCCGCCACCAGCCGCGTCCCCGCCGCGTCCCCCTCGGCCACGTCGTCCGCCTCCCCCTCCGCCTCCGCCCCGCCGTCGAAGAGCCCGAGCGCGTCGAAGAGCCCCCGCACGCACCGGAGCACTCCGCCTGCGGCGCCCACGCGGCAGCCCCGGCCGACGCACACCGCCCCCGCCGGCCACCCGGCGCCGCCCGCCCCGGCGGGCACCGTGGCCCAGGTCGTCGCCCTGGTCAACAAGGAGCGCGCGAACGCCGGTTGCGGTCCCCTCACCGAGGACCCGCGGCTCGACGCCGCCGCCCAGGGCCTCTCCGACGACATGGCCGCCCGCGACTTCTTCGACCACACCGACCCCGACGGCAAGGACCCGGGCCGGCGCATCACCGCCGCCGGATACCGCTGGTCCACCTACGGCGAGAACATAGCCAGGGGTCAGCAGACCCCCGCCTCCGTGATGGACTCCTGGATGCACAGCCCCGGCCACCGCGCCAACATCCTCAACTGCTCCTTCAAGAACATCGGCGTCGGCGTCCGCAAGGGCTCCGGCGGACCGTGGTGGACGCAGGACTTCGGCGCGAAGATGTAGGCGGTCAGGCGGGGCTCCGGCCCCCGAACTCGCACCACACGATCTTGCCGGGCGCCCGTCCCTCCACGCCCCACTTGTCGGCGAGCGCGGCCACCAGCAGCAGTCCCCTGCCGTGCTCCGACTCGGCCGACGCCTCCGGATCCCGCACCTGGCCGCCCCCGCTGTCATGCACCTCGACCCGCAGGACGCCGCCCGCGTGCAGCGTGAGGAGCACCGCGAAACCGCGCCCTGGCGGTACACCGTGCAGCAGCGCGTTGGTGGCCAGCTCGCTCACGCAGAGCAGTACGTCCTCGCCGCGTCCGGCCTGCGCCCAGTCGGCCAGTGCGGCGCGCACGAACTCGCGTGCGATCCGCACCGACCTGCGGTCCCTCCGGAAGAACGCCGCGCGTGTGAGGGGGTGTTGGACTTCCACGTTCATGAGGCGAGTGTCACTGTGCGTCACTACAGTGGACCAACGAGTGAGGTCGTACTCCTCATCGCTACGACTCCACTCCGCTCACTTCGCACGCGCACGGGGGAAAGGACCGGCCATGTACTCGGGGAAGAAGAACAGGAAGATCGGGACCTGGCAGGCCGTCGGTTCGCTGGTCGCCCACTACCGCAGGCGGGCACGGATGACCCAGGAGCAGTTCGCCGAGGCGGCCAGCGTCCATGTCGACACGGTGGGGTCGATCGAGCAGGGCCGGCTGGCCCTCCAGCCGGACCGCGCCGAACAGTTCGACGAACTGCTGGACACGGGCGGGGCGTTGGCGGTGCTGGTGGCGCGCCTGCCGGTACGGGACCGGGTGGTGCAGTTCGCGCAGGGTCTGGTGGAGCATGAGCAGGAGGCGGTGAGCATCTTGACGTACGAGACGCAGATGGTGCCCGGACTTCTTCAGACCAGGGAATACTGTCTCGCCGCCTTCGACTCCCGCTACCCGTCGCTGGGAAGCGAAACGGCTGAGCAATGGGTGACCGCCCGCATGGATCGGCAGCTGCTCTGGCGGCGCGAACGACCCCCGGTGGGACACTTCATCATCGAAGAGAGCGTGCTGAAGCGTCAGGTAGGTGGGTCGGATGTCATGCGGGAGCAGTTTCGCCAAATCTTGGAGTACACCAAGCCCGTGCACATGAGCTTCCAGATCATGCCCATGGATCAAATGCCACACGCCGGGCTTGCGGGTCCTATGACGCTACTGGAGACACCGGAACATGAGCGTCTCGCCTACCTGGAAGTGCAGCGCGCCAGTTTCCTTGTCGATGACCCGGACGAGGTCTGCGACTACCACCACAAGTATGGAATGCTGCGGTCACAGGCCCTCTCACCTGACAAAAGTGTGCGTCTCTTGCACGAACTGCTAGGAGAGTCATGAAGACCGCATGGTTCAAGTCCAGCTACAGCAGCAATGAAGGCGGTGCCTGCCTCGAAGCCCACTACGACTGGCACAAGTCAAGCCACAGCAGTAATGAGGGCGGTAACTGCGTAGAGGTCGCCACCCACCCCGCAGCCGTCCACATCCGTGACTCCAAGGCCGCCCCCGTCGGCCCCGTCCTCACCGTCTCCCCCGCAGCCTGGAGTGAGTTCCTTGGCCGAGTCGCCGGCTGACTGGGTCCGCCTCGCCTCGTACCCGAACCTGCCGGGGCGGCCCGGCGCGGGGCCCTTCCTGCTCGGTTGACTGCGCGAGCGCGGCATCGACTGGATGCCGTTCGAGGAGCACGAGGTCAGGATCGACCTCATGTGCCGCAGGGACGAGGACGGGCACTGGCACGGCACGGTCGCGGTGAACGTGCAGGCCCGCGCCCTGTGGCGGCTCGGTCTCCATCCCGATCAGCCGTCCTCGGTGGTGGACGGACCGTCCCCGCCCCGCTGGTGGCACGCCGCCGGTGCGCGGTACGCGGCACGGGGGTCCGTACGGCGCCGTCACGACGAGCGGTGAGAGCGGGGAGAGCGGGCTCAGAACCCGCCCCCGAAGTCCCCGCCCCCTCCCCCGCCGCCTCCGCCGAAGTCCCCTCCGCCGCCGTCGCCGAAGCCGCCGCCGAAATCGCCGGGGTCGAAGTCGGCGCCCGAGACGTCGCCGCCGCCGAAGCCGTTGTCACCGTAGCCGCCGAAGTCGCCGTAGCCGGTGCCGTAGTCCGCCGCGTAGGCCGGTCCGGCCATCATGGTGCCCAGCAGGGTGCCGACGAGGAGGCCGGGGAGGATGCCGCCGCCGAAGTAGCCGCCGGCCCAGGGGCCGTAGGCGGGGCCCGCGTCCCAGTAGGGGCGGCGGCCCTGCGCGGTGTCGACCTCGCGGACCGCCGGGTCGCGGCCGTCGGCCAGCCGGGCGGCGTCGGCGGCGCAGACCGGGACGCGGCGGGTCGCGCCGCCCGGCGGGGTCCAGTCGGCGTCGGTGACCGAGGGGCCGTGGCGGGGGTCGAAGAAGCAGGGCGGGCGGCGCTCGGGCAGCGGGCGGCCCTCACGGCGGGCGGCGAGAAGGGCGAGGGAGAAGCGGCCGTCCTCCAGGGCCTGCGTGACCGCGCGGACGTCCTCGGGCCGCCGGGCGGCGGCCATGGACTGCTTGGCCTGCTCGTAGGCGTCCAGCGCGCGTTCGTAGTCCGCGCGCATGGCGTCGTCCGCACCGGGCTCGGCCGGGTGGAAGTCCAGGCGGTCCAGTTCCTCGCCGAAGGCGGTGATGTCCTCGTCGACGACGACCCGCAGCTTGTCCAGCGCGGCCCGCTGCTCCGCCTCCCGCCGGCGGGAGGAGCGCCGGACCAGGGCGTACGCGCCGATCCCGGCCGCCACCAGGACCGCGGCCCCGGTGATCAGGGCGGTGCCGGACATGCCGGTGGAGCGGCCCTGGGTGCCCCAGGTGGAGGGGGCCGAGCCGTGCATGTTCGCCAGGGCCCGGTCGGTGAAGTCCTTGAGCTGGGTGGCGGCGTTCTCGCCCTGGACACTGGTGACCAGGTTCCGCACGGCGGTGCGCGGCAGGACCCGTGCGTCGGCGCGGGCGTCGAAGCGGTCGCCGAGGCGGACGGCGTAGGCGCCGGTGATGCCGGTGGCCGTGCGCAGGTCGGTGAAGAGGTTCTGGGTGGGGTAGCCGGCCGGGAGGACGGCGATGAACAGGGGCTTGTCGGCGTCCTTGATCGTGCGCGCCAGCGCGTCGGCGTCGGCGGGCGGCAACTGGGCGGACGCGGCCGGGTCGACGTAGACGGGACTCTTGCGCAGGGCCTGGGCGATCGTCGAGACGCCGGTCGCCGCCTCGGCGCGCGGGACGCCGGCCAGCAGGAGGGACAGGGCGGCCAGGACGGCCACGGTCAGTGCTGCCAGCAGTCTGACGGGGGCCCGGGGCGGGGCGACGGCCTTCATATCTCGAAGCTACCTGAAATGAGACAAGCGGGGTGTCCCCGCCGGTGGGGGGCGCCCGTCGCAGCGGGTGCCCCCCACCGTGTTCTCATGCCGCCCGGTAGGCCGCCGTCAGCCGTTCCACCGCCGCGCCGTAGCGGCCGGTGAGCAGCAGGTGGTCGGCGTCGGCGAAGGGCTTGGCCACCGCCGCGCTCATGCCCCGCTCGGCCGCCCTGTGCTGGACGATCAGCCGCGCCCGGGTGACGAGGGCGCGGCCCGCCTGCGCGGCGTGGGCGCGTTCGGCCGCCGCCGCGGCCAGGCCGAGCGCCCGCAGGGCCGCCGTGCCGCCCTCGGGCACGTGTGTCAGCGTGGTCAGGCCCCAGCCGTAGGGGAACTGCGGGTCGTAGGAGGCGTCACCGACGTTGATCGGCACCTGGCCCTCGGACTTCGGCCAGGTCACCGGGAGCTGCCCGGTGAAGGCACGCCTGCCGTAGAGCACGTCCGCGACGCCGTCGCCCTCGGTGCCGGGCAGCCAGGAGGCGACGAGCGCGTCGATCGCGCCGAGCCGGTCACCGATCAGTTCGGGCCGGCCCGAGACGATCAGCACCGCGCATCTCATCGCGGCGCACACCTTGTCCACCGCCGCCTTGTCGGCGGCGGAGAGCTGGAGGTCGTGGCCGTTGCCGACGTCTCCGACGCCCTCGGCGTACGGGGTCTCGCCGACGACGACCACACCGACGTCGTAGCCGCTCGTCGGCGCGGAGGCGTCCTTGGAGTAGGTGACGTTCCCGCCGGCGTTCCGCATGCCCTGGAGAATGGTCGTGCCCTGGGTGTGGGTGCCGGAGGCGCCCTGCCAGGTGATGGTCCAGCCGCCGGTCTGGTTGCCGAGGTCGTCGGCGTCGGACCCGGCGACGTAGACCTTCTGGTCCTTCCTGAGCGGCAGGACGCCGCCGCTGTTCTTCAGCAGGACCTGGGACTCGGCCGCCGCCTGCCGGGCCACCGCCCGGTGCGCCGCGGAGCCGATCCGGGCGGCGCCCGAGGTGTCGGCGTAGGGGTGCTCGAACAGGCCCAGCCGGAACTTCTGCGTGAGGATGCGGGAGACGGCGTCGTCGACGCGCCGCTCGCTGATCCGGCCCGCCTTCACCTCGTCGGCCAGGGTGGTGCTGAACTCCTTGTAGGTGTACGGGACCATCATCATGTCGACACCGGCACCGACCGAGGTGCGCACGTGCGAGGCGTAGTCGCCGGGGAGCTGGTCGATGGCGTTCCAGTCGCTGATGACGAAGCCGCCGAAGCCCATCCGGCCCTTGAGCACGCCGTTGATCATGTCGGCGCGGGCGTGCATCTTCACCGGGCCCTGTCCGTCGCCGGCGATGTCGAGCGAGGAGTAGGAGGGCATGACGGTGCCGATGCCCCGGTCCACGGCGGTCGCGTAGGGCGCGAGGTGGACGGCCTCCAGCTCCTGGCGGGTGACCTTGGTGACGCCCTGGTCGACGGTGTACGTCCCGGTGGTCGAGGAGCCGTACTCCGTGCCGCCGTCGCCGAGGAAGTGCTTGGCGGTGGCCAGCACCTTGTCGGCGCGGTCCAGGTCGCGGCCGTCGGCCCGGCCCTGGAGGCCCTGGACGACCGTCTCCATGGACTCCACCAGGGCCGGGTCCTCGCCGAAGGACTCGTAGGAGCGGCCCCAGCGCTCGTCGCGCGTGACGCACACGCAGGGCGCGAAGTCCCACTGCACGCCGGTGGCGCGCACCTCGGCCGCCGTGACCGCGCCGGTCTTCTCGGCGAGTGCCGGATCGCGGGTGGCGCCGATGCCGATGTTGTGCGGCATGATCGTGGCCCCGGCCAGGTTGTTGTGGCCGTGCACCGCGTCCACGCCGTAGATCAGCGGGATCTGGTAGCGGGTGGCCCGCGCGCGCAGCTGGAAGCCGTCGATCATCTTCGCCCAGGCCTCGGGCGTGTTGGGTTCGGGGACCGAGCCGCCGCCGGAGAGCAGCGAGCCGAGGGCGTAGGAGGCGATGTCGCCGGGCGCGGACATCGCACCGCGCTCGGCCTGGGTCATCTGTCCGGCCTTCTCCGCCAGGGACATCCTGGAGACCAGGTCGGCGACCCGCTTCTGCACCGGCAGGCGGCTGTCCAGGTACGGCAGTCCGTGGGCGTCGACGACGACCTGCGGGGTCTCGGCGGGGGCCTTGGCGCCGGTGACGGTGAGCTTCAGCCCGATCGTCTCGGCCGGTTCGGCCGACCGGTCCTTCAGGGTGGGGACGCGGACCGTGCGGGAGGTGCCGGAGGCGGTGCCCGCGGGGAAGGTGAGGGTGCCGGAGACGGGGGTGTAGTCCTCGCCCGGCCCCGCGGTTCCGCCCGCGGTCGTGTAGGCGACGGTGACCGGCTCTTCGAGGGGGGCGGAGCCGGTGGTGGCGACGGTGACGCGGACGGCCGCGGCGGCGCCCTCCGTCACCGGGTACACGGCCGCGTCCGTGGAGACGGAGGCGCGCAGGGACTGGTCGGCCCGGCCGTACAGCTCCACGCCGTCCAGGGCGAAGCCGCCCTTGACACCGGTGGGCAGTGTCAGGGCGTAGCCCCACATCCGGGTGAGGCCCAGGACGTGGTCGATGCCGCCGACGGGCTGGTAGTCCGTACGGTAGGTGAAGCCGGTGAAGGGCAGTTCGATCTGTTTCCAGCCGGTGAAGTCGTCGGTGAAGGACGTCGTCCACAGCTCGGACGCCTCGCCGCCGGCGCCGCCGTCCTTGATCTCGAAGGGGATCTTCCTGCCCGTGGCGCGGCCCTCCCACCACAGGCGGATGCCCCGGTGGGCGGACCAGTCGTGGGCGGGCAGGTCTGCGGCGAAGTCGTGGGTGAAGCCGCCGTAGCCGCTGATGTCGTAGGTGCCGGCCAGGACCTTGGCGCCCTCGGGGGCGTCGGGGCGCTCCTCCAGCCGGAGCGCGGGCGCGTCGTCGCTGTCACCGCCCCAGGTGAAGATGCCGTCGGCGGGCTGGTTCGCGAAGGGCACCTCGCCCTCGAAGCGGTCGACGGGCACGGGGGCGGGGTCGTCCGCACCGGCGGCGGCACCGGCCGCGCCGAGCGGCAGCAGTGCGGTGAGCAGGGCGGCGGAGGCGAGCAGGGCGGTTCTTCGCATGGACCTTCCCTCGGTATCCGGGCTGTTCCGACACGTCGCTGAACGCTCAACTCAGGGCTTAGATCACAGCGTGAGTTAAAGGGGGTCACCTCATTACGTCAAGGCTTCACGCCACAACCGGTACACAGGCAACGCCCGTACGGAGAACAACCGTTGTCCCTTCGGGTTCTGAACGCGCGGCCCCTTGACGCGGGCCGCGCGCCGTCATTTACTCACCGCTCGCACGGCCCGATCCCCCACTCACGCCCCCACCCCCACCTGACGAAGGGCGGCGCACCCATGGGACGACTTGCGCGCACGACCCGGCTGCTGCTGGCCGGCCTGCTCACCACCGCCGGGCTGACCGCCGGCCTGACCACGCTGGGCGCCCCGCCGGCCCGGGCCGCCGGCGAGCAGGTCTCCGTGTGGCTGACCACCACCGACGACTCCGGCGGCCGGCACGTGGTGCGCGGTCTGGAGCCGCAGGCCCCGTTCGCCTTCCAGTCCGGCACCGGTGGCGGCGGCGAGCACATCGCCGTCGACGAGAACACCCGCTACCAGACCTTCACCGGCGCCGGAGCCTCCTTCACGGACACCGCGGCCTGGCTGATGAACAGCAGCGGGACCCTGTCCCAGACCACCCGGGACACCGTCCTGCGCAAGCTGTTCTCCCCCACGGACGGCATCGGCCTGTCCTTCCTGCGCAACCCGATGGGCGCCTCGGACCTGGCCCGCTTCGGATACACCTACGACGACGTCCCGGCCGGGCAGAGCGATCCGTCGCTGGCCGGGTTCTCGCTGGCGCACGACCTGGCGGACGTGGTGCCGCTGACCCGGCAGGCGCTCGGGCTCAACCCCTCGCTGACGGTGATGGCCTCGCCGTGGACCGCGCCCGCCTGGATGAAGGACAGCGGGCAGCTCAACGGCGGCTGGCTGAAGGCCGAGGACTACGGGGCGTACGCCGCGTACTTCGTGAAGTACCTCCAGGGCTACCGCGACCAGGGCGTCCCCGTCTCCTACGTGACCGCGCAGAACGAACCGACCTGCTGCTCGGGCTACCCGTCGATGAGCTGGAACGCCTCCGGGCTCGCCTACTTCACCAAGAACGAGCTGCTGCCCAGGCTCCAGGCGGCCGGGCTGTCCACCAAGGTCCTGGCGCACGACTGGAACTGGGACAGCTACGGCGCCTACGCCGCGCAGACGGTGGACGACGCGGCGATCCGCTCGCACCCGAACTTCGGCGGCATCGCCTGGCACGGCTACGGCGGCGACGTCAGCGAGCAGACCACCGTGCACGACCGGTACCCGCAGCTCGACGCCTTCGCCACCGAGCACTCCGGCGGCACCTGGATCGCCGACCAGCAGCACGAGGACATGCTGAACATCGTGGACTACACCCGCAACTGGGCGAAGTCGGTGACCAAGTGGTCCCTCGCCGTGGACCAGAACGGGGGCCCGCACAACGGCGGGTGCGGCACGTGCACCGGACTGATCACCGTGCACCGCGGGGACGCACGGTCCGGGCAGGTCGACTACACCGTCGAGTACTACGACATGGGGCACCTGACGAAGTTCGTCCGGCCCGGCGCGCGGCGCATCGCCTCCACCGCGTCCTCGTCGGTGCCCAACGTGGCCTGGCGCAACCCGGACGGCGGCAAGGCGCTGATCGCCTACAACGGCTCCACGAGCGCGCGGACGGTGACCCTCGACTGGGGCGGGCAGCACGCCGCGTACACCCTGCCGGGCCGGACCTCGGCGACCTTCACCTGGTCCGGGACGCAGGCGGGCGGCGGCGACCGGACCGGAGCGTTCACCGGGCTCGCGGGCAAGTGCCTGGACGCGGCGGGCGGTTCGGCGGCGAACGGGACGGCCGTGCAGCTCTACTCGTGCAACGGCTCGGCCGCCCAGCAGTGGACGGCGGGGGCGGACGGCTCGGTGCGGGCGCTCGGCAAGTGCCTGGACGTGACCTCCGGTTCGACGGCGAACGGCGCGAAGGTCCAGCTGTACGACTGCAACGGCACCGGCGCGCAGCAGTGGTCGTACGACGCCTCGTCCGGTGAGGTGGTGAACACCGCCGCCGGCAAGTGCCTGGACGTCACCGACAACTCGGCCGCCGACGGCGCACGCGCGCAGATCTGGTCGTGCACGGGGGCGGCGAACCAGGAGTGGCACCTGGGGTGACGTATCGTCGGGCCACCGTCGTGTCCGACCTGTCACCGGGAGCCCGCATGAGCACAGCCCGCGATCTGCTCTTCGTCACCCTGGACGTGCCCGGTGAGCATCCGGTCGAACAGGGAGACCTCTCGCTCGCCCTGGCCGGCGCCGAGCTGGTCGACCTGCTGGCCGCCGGGGCGGTCCTGCTGACCGAGGGCCGGCTGCGGCCGGGCCCGCCCACCCTGGCGGACGACCCGCTCCTGGACGAGGCGGCGGCCGGTGTGGTGGACCGGGAGCCGTACGAGAGCGTCGAGGACTGGCTGTGGCGGCGCGGGCGCGGGCTGGCGGCGCACTACACCGCCGCGCTGGAGGCGGAGGGGCAGCTCGGCACCGTCCGGCGCCACCGCTGGCTGCCCAGCCGCCCGGTGGACCGGGTGGTGCCGGCCACCGGGGCACCGGACCGGCGGTCGTCCGCCGACCGCTGGGCCGCCCGCGAACCGGTCCTCGCCGCCCTGGCCGCCGCGCTGGGCGTGGCCCCGGACCCGGCCGGCGCCGAGCGGGCCGCCGAGCCCGAGGACGAGAGCGCGGTGACCGTGCTGGCCGCCGTCGGCGACGCCGTCACCGAACTGGAGGGCGTACGCCAGCGGCGGCGCGTGGAGAACGCCGCCTTCGACAACATCTGGCGGGGGCCCTGACCGGCCGGGACGGGGCTTTCGCCCCCGGCCCGGCCCGGACGGAGCGGCCCTACGCCGCCGGTTCCACCCCGGCGCGCAGCAGGCCGTAGGTGTACGCGTCCTCCAGGGCCTGCCAGGAGGCGGCGATGACGTTCTCGGCGACGCCGACCGTGGCCCACTCGCCCTTGCCGTCCGAGGTGGAGATGAGGACCCGGGTGGTGGAGGACGTGCCGTGCCTGCCCTCCAGGATGCGGACCTTGTAGTCGACCAGCTCCAGGGAGCCCAGCTGGGGGTAGATCTTCTCCAGGGCGACGCGCAGGGCGCGGTCGAGGGCGTTGACCGGTCCGTTGCCCTCGGCGGTGGCGACGATGCGCTCCTTCTTGGCCCACAGCTTGACGGTGGCCTCGTTGGCGTGGGTGCCGTCGGGGCGGTCCTCGACGATGGCCCGCCAGGACTCCACGTCGAAGTACTTCAGCGGCCGGCCCTCGGCCTCCGCGCGCAGCAGGAGTTCGAAGCTGGCGTCGGCGGCCTCGTAGGTGTAGCCCTTGAGTTCGCGTTCCTTGACGCGCTCGACGACCCGGCCGACCAGCTCGCGGTCGCCGCCGAGGTCGATGCCGAGTTCCCTGCCCTTCAGCTCGATGGAGGCGCGGCCCGCCATGTCGGAGACCAGCATCCGCATGGTGTTGCCGACCTGCTCGGGGTCGATGTGCTGGTACAGGTCGGGGTCGACCTTGATGGCGGAGGCGTGCAGACCCGCCTTGTGGGCGAAGGCGGACAGGCCGACGTAGGGCTGGTGGGTGGAGGGCGTGAGGTTGACGACCTCGGCGATGGCGTGCGAGATCCGGGTCATCTCGCGCAGCCGGCCCTCGGGGAGCACCTGCTTGCCGTACTTGAGTTCCAGCGCGGCGACGACCGGGAAGAGGTTGGCGTTGCCGACGCGTTCGCCGTACCCGTTGGCCGTGCACTGCACGTGGGTGGCGCCGGCGTCGACGGCGGCCAGGGTGTTGGCGACCGCGCAGCCGGTGTCGTCCTGGGCGTGGATGCCGAGCCGGGCGCCGGTGTCGGCCAGCACGGTGGCGACGACCGCGTGGACCTGGGCGGGGAGCATGCCGCCGTTGGTGTCGCAGAGGATGACGACGTCCGCGCCGGCCTCGGAGGCGGCCCGGACCACGGACTTGGCGTACTCGGGATCGGCGCGGTAGCCGTCGAAGAAGTGCTCGCAGTCGACGAAGACGCGGCGGCCCTTGGAGCGCAGGTGGGAGACGGTGTCGCGGACCATCTCCAGGTTCTCCTCCAGGGTGGTGCGCAGCGCCAGCTCCACGTGCCGGTCGTGGGACTTGGCGACCAGCGTGATCACCTCGGCGCCGGAGTCCAGGAGCGCCTTGACCTGGGGGTCGTCCGCGGCCTTGGTGCCGGCCCGGCGGGTGGCGCCGAAGGCGACCAGCTGGGCGTGGCGGAAGGTGATCTCGTCCTTGGCGCGGGCGAAGAACTCGGTGTCCCGCGGGTTGGCGCCGGGCCAGCCGCCCTCGATGAACCCCACGCCGAAGTCGTCCAGGTGGCGGGCGATGGCCAGCTTGTCGGCGACGGTGAGGTTGATGCCCTCCCGCTGGGCGCCGTCGCGCAGGGTGGTGTCGAAGACGTGGAACGAATCGTCCAGCCGGCTGGTTTCGGACATGTCTCAAGGCTCCTGATGTGGGATCTCGGTCGTACCGGAATAACCGGCTCCACCGTCCCCCCAATCCTCCCGCGCGCCCCGTCCCCGGCTGAAGGTGGGCCGGGAAAACGAAAGACCCCTCGCGGGTGCGAGAGGTCTGCGCGCGGGTCGAGGACGACGGTGGCCGCCCGTACCTGGTCGTACGTGACGGTCACTGCGGACCGGCGCGCCTGCTGCCAATAATCATGGCGAACGAGAGCACGGGAGCAGTCTGGCACAGTCCTGCCCCCGTCCTCACCGATGTCTCAGGATGCGGGCGTCAGCGTGGACGCCCCGGTGTTCTTCACCCGGGTCAGGTCCAGGTCGCGGGTCTCCCGCATGGTGAGGTACACCACCAGGGAGACGGCCGCGCACGCCGCCACGTACCAGAAGAACCCGGACTCGGCCCCGGCCTTCTTGAACCACAGGGCGACGTACTCGGCGGTGCCCCCGAACAGCGCGTTGGCCAGGGCGTACGGCAGGGCCACGCCGAGCGCGCGCACGCCGGTCGGGAACAGCTCGGCCTTCACGCAGGCGTTGATCGAGGTGTAGCCGGTGACCACGACCAGCGCGAGCAGGGACAGGCCGAGCGCCGGCCAGAAGCTGCCCGCGTGCCGCAGCAGCGTCATGATCGGCACGGTCAGGAAGGTCGAGCCGACCGCGAAGGTGATCAGCAGCGGGCGGCGGCCGATCCGGTCGGACAGGCGTCCGGCGAGGGGCTGGAGGCAGGCGAAGACGATCAGCGCGGTGAAGGAGACCAGGGTCGCGGTCCGCTTGGGCAGGCCCGCGGAGTTGGACAGGTACTTGGTGAGGTAGGTGGTGTACGTGTAGTACGCCACCGTGCCGCCCATGGTCAGCGCCATCACCAGCAGCGCCTCCCGCCTGTGCGCCCACAGCGCGCGCAGCGTGCCGCGCTCCTCGCCGCTGTCGTCGGCCTCGTACACCTCGGTCTCCAGCATGCTGCGCCGCAGGTAGAAGATGACGGCGGCGCCGAGCGCGCCCACCACGAACGGGATGCGCCAGCCGTAGCTGTGCAGCGCGTGGTCGGACATGGTCCGCTGGAGCAGGATCTGCAGGCCGAGGCCCACGATCTGGCCCGCGGTCATCGACACGTACTGGAAGCTGGAGGCGAAGCCGCGCCGGCGCGGGTCCGAGGCCTCGGTGAGGTAGGTGGCGCTCGCCGCGTACTCGCCGCCGACCGACAGCCCCTGGAGCAGCCGGGCCAGGAGCAGCACCAGCGCGCCCCCGTAGCCGGCGGCCCCGTAGGTCGGTGCGACGGCGATGAGGACGGCGGAGGCGGACATCAGGGTGACGGTGAGGGTCAGCGCCGCCTTGCGGCCCCGGCGGTCACCGACCCGGCCGAGCAGCCAGCCGCCCACCGGCCGCATGAAGAACCCGACCGCGAAGATGCCCGCGGTGTTCATCATCTGGGCGGTCGGGTTCCCGTGCGGGAAGAACGCCCCGGCGAAGTAGGTGGCGAAACTGGCGTAGACGAACCAGTCGTACCACTCCACCATGTTGCCGGCCGAACCGACCCAGATCTTCTTCCACTGCTCTCGTCCCATGAGCCCTCATTGCCCCGCCGGGACACGGCCGACGCATCGGGCGGAGGCGACCGGCCCGGGAAGACGGGAAGCGGCAGGGGCTTCGGCGGCAGCCGGAGGCGGTGGCGGGAGCGGGTTTGGCGGTCCGGCGAGGCGGTGCGCGCGGGTCTAGCGGTTGAGCGACGCGTCCAGGAATTCGCGCACGTGGCCGAGCACCCGTTCCCGGTCGGTGCCGCGTAGACCGATCGCCACGTGGATGGCGAAGCCGTCGAGGAGGGCGCGCAGCCGGGTGGCGAAGCGGTCGGCGTCGACGGGGCGGAACTCGCCGCGCGAGACGCCCTCGGCCACGAGCGCGGCCAGGTCGCGGTGCCAGGCGCCCTCGATGGCGGCCTGCCGGTCGCGGGCGTCGTCGCCGGCGGTCAGCGAGCGGTTCCAGACCTCCAGCCACAGCGTCCAGTGCGGGTCGCGGTGGCCGTCGGGGACGTACAGGGCGACATAGGCGTCGAGGCGTTCGCGGGCGGGGGCGGCGCGGGCCAGCAGGCGCCCGCGTTCGGCGCCCAGCCGGCTCTCGCTCCACTCCAGGGTGCGCAGCAGCAGTTCGTCCTTGGAGCCGAAGTAGTAGAGCAGATGGCCGCTGCTCATGCCGACCTCGCGGCCGAGCGCCGCCATGGTGAGTTTCTCCAGACCGCGCTCGGCGATCATCTCCATGGCGGCGGCGAGGACCTCCTCGCGGGGCGGCGCGTTCCTGCGGGCCCGTGCCGCACCGGCCATCTGCTGCTCCTGTACCTGTCAGACCTTCGGCTGCTGCTGGGTGACGCAGTGGATGCCACCGCCACCGGAGAAGATCGTACGGGCGTCGACGAGGGTCACCGTCCGCTCGGGGAAGAGGCGGCCGAAGATGTCCGCGGCCGTCTCGTCGCGCGGGTCGTCGAAGCCGCACAGCACGAGACCGTCGTTGCAGAGGTAGTGGTTGATGTAGGAGTAGTCGGCCCAGCGGCCGTCGGCCTCCAGGACGGTGGGCGCGGGCACCTCGACGACCTCCAGGGGACGGCCGTGCGCGTCGGTGGCCGACCGGAGAAGGCCGATGACCTCCTTGGTGACCTCGTGGTCGGGGTGGGCCGGGTCGGGCTGGTGGTGGGCGACGACGACGCCCGGGCGGGCGAAGGCGGCGACGATGTCGACGTGGCCGAGGGTGCCGTAGCCGTGCGGAGGGTAGTCGCCGGTGAGGCCGCGCGGCAGCCAGATCGCCTTCTCGGTGCCGAGGTGAGCGTGGATCTCCGCCTCGACCTGCTCCCTGGTCCAGTGCGGGTTGCGCTCCGGGCCGAGCTGGACGGTCTCGGTCAGCAGGACGGTGCCCTCGCCGTCGACGTGGATCGCACCGCCCTCGTTCACCAGCTTCGAGGCGTACGTCTTCGCGCCCGCGAGGTCCGCGACGTACGCGCCGATCTTCGCGTCGTGCTCCCAGCGGGCCCAGTCCTGGGCGCCCCAGCCGTTGAACGTCCAGTCCACGGCGGCGAGTGAGCCCTTGCCGTCGGTCAGGAAGGTGGGGCCGATGTCGCGCATCCAGGCGTCGTCGAGGTCACGCTCGACGGTGTCGATCCCGTCGCCGAGCAGGGCGCGGGCGTCGGCCGACTGGCCGGGGCCGCACACCACGGTGACCGGTTCGAAGCGCCGGATCGCCCGGGCGACCGACGCCCAGGCGGCGCGGGAGGCGGCCAGCTCCTCGGGGGTGTCGAAGGTCGGGTTGGCGCCCGGCCAGGCCATCCAGGTGCGCTCGTGCGGCGCCCACTCGGCGGGCATGCGGAAGCCGTCGGCGGCGGGGGTGGTCATCTCGCGGATCCTTAGAGGAAGTACAGGCGGTTGAGGGAGACGGAGTCGGCGGGCCCGGAGCGCAGCGGGTCGCCGTCGAGGGTGACCAGGCCGGTGCGCTGGTCGACGTCGACCGCTCCGGTACGGGAGTTGAGCCGCAGGTCGGCGGGGCCGATGCCGCGGGTGCCGCGGACGGCGACCCGGCGCCTGCGGGTGGGCATCGTGTCGTCGCCCCGGTCGAGCGCGGCCTGCGCGACGAACGCCACCGAGATGTCGGCCGGGGTGGCGCCGTGCGCGCCGAACTGCGGTCCCAGGACGAGGGGTTCGCAGGTGTCGGTGGCGGCGTTCGGGTCGCCGGTCACGCCGTACGCCGGGAAGCCGGACTTGAGCACGAGCTGCGGTTTGGCGCCGAAGTACTCCGGGCGCCACAGCACGATGTCGGCCAGCTTGCCCGCCTCGATCGAGCCGACCTCGTGCGAAAGCCCGTGCGCGATGGCGGGGTTGACGGTCAGCTTGGCGATGTAGCGCAGCACGCGGGCGTTGTCGTCGCCGGGGCCGTCCCCCTCGGCCGGGCCCAGCTCGGCCTTCATCTTCCCGGCCATCGCGAACGTACGGCGTACGGTCTCGCCCGCGCGGCCCATGCCCTGCGCGTCGGAGGAGGTGATGCCGATCGCGCCCAGGTCGTGCAGCACGTCCTCGGCGCCCATGGTGCCGGCGCGGATGCGGTCGCGGGCCATGGCGGCGTCGCCGGGCAGGTCGGTCTTCAGGTCGTGGACGGAGACGATCATGCCGTAGTGCTCGGCGACCGCGTCCCGGCCGAAGGGCAGGGTGGGGTTGGTGGAGGAGCCGATGACGTTGGGGACGCCGGCCATCTTCAGCACGTTGGGGACGTGTCCGCCGCCGCAGCCCTCGATGTGGAAGGCGTGGATGGTGCGGCCCTCCAGGACGCGGAGGGTGTCCTCCACCGACAGGCACTCGTTGAGGCCGTCGCTGTGCAGGGCGACCTGGACGTCGTGCTCCTCGGCGACGCGCAGGGCGGTGTCCAGGGCGCGGGTGTGGGCGCCCATGTCCTCGTGCACCTTGAACCCGCAGGCGCCGCCCTCGGCCAGCGCCTCGACCAGGGGGGCCTGGTGCGAGGACGAACCCCGGCCCAGGAAGCCGATGTTGACCGGCCAGGCGTCGAAGGCGTTGAAGGCGTGCCGGAGCGCCCACGGCGAATTGACGCCGACGCCCCACACCGGCCCGAACTCCTGGCCGATGATCGTGGTCACGCCGGAGGCGAGCGAGGCCTCCATGATGCGCGGCGACAGCAGGTGGACATGGGTGTCGACGGCTCCGGCGGTGGCGATCAGGCCCTCGCCGGACACGATGGTGGTCCCGGTGCCGACGACGACGTCGACGCCGTCGAGGGTGTCGGGGTTCCCGGCCCGCCCGACCGCGCTGATCCGGCCCTCGCGGATGCCGATGGACACCTTGCGGATGCCCTGCACCGCGTCGATCACGACGACGTTGCTGATCACGACGTCGCAGGTCTCGCGGACGGCGGCGGCCTTGAGGTGCAGGCCGTCGCGGGCGGTCTTGCCGAACCCGGCGAGGAACTCGTCGCCGTACTTCTGCGCGTCGGACTCCACGCGGACGACGAGACCGGAGTCGCCGAGGCGGATGCGGTCGCCGGCGCGCGGGCCGTGGGTGGCGGCGTAGGCGTGCGGGTCGACGTGGATCGCCCGGCTGACCTCGCGTCCCTTCGAGCGGCTCATCGGGCCTCTCCTTCCGGTGTGTCCCCGGCGGCGGCCCCCAGGTAGCCGCAGGCGGCGGCCCTGCGCAGCGCCTCCTGCTTCGCGCCAGGCGCGTCCAGCGGCCCGTCGACGAGTCCGGCGAAGCCGATCGCGATGCGTTCGCCGCCGATCGGCACGAGACCGACCTCGGCGCTCTCCCCCGGTCCGAACCGCACCGACGAGCCGGCGGGCACCGCCAGGTGCGTGCCGTAGGCGGCGGCCCGGTCGAAGTCGAGACGCGGGTTGGCCTCGAAGAAGTGGAAGTGGGAGGTGACGGAGACGGGGACGGCCGCCGTGTTGGTGACCGTGAGCCGCAGGGCGGGCCCGGGGTCGGCGTGCCGCGGGCCGGGCAGCAGCGCGCCCGGGCCCTCCTCGCCCAGGGAGCCGCCGGCGAGGGGTTCGGTGACGATCGCGAGCCGTGACCCGTCGTCGAAGACGGCCTCCACGTGGACCTCCGTGACCACGTCGGCGACGCCCGGCAGGACGTCGTCCGGGCCGAGCACCGTACGGGCGCGCTCGATCGCCTCGGCGAGCCGGGCGCCGTCGCGGGCGGCCTCGCACACCGTGTCGGCGATCAGCGCGGTGGCCTCCGGCACGTTGAGCCGCAGGCCGCGGGACCTGCGGGCGCGGGCCAGCTCGGCGGCGCTGAAGAGCAGCAGCCGGTCACGCTCGGTGGGGGTCAGTCTCACGCGGCGGCACCTCCTTGGCTTCCTGAGTTTAGAACGACACTCTAAACAGCAGTGACAAGGAAGGGGAAGGCATGGGGGGTGTGCGACCGCGTCACATTTGGAGCAACACTCAAACCAGGACGCGGGGGACGCGCGAGGAGTACGGGGAGGAACGCGGGAGGAAGCCGTCAGGAACGCACGAAGGCCGCCGCGGACGCGGTGTCCGCGGCGGCCTTCCGTGGGAGGCGGGTGCGATCAGGACCTGTCCGGTGGAACAGGCCCCCGACGCCGGTCAGGCGCCGTGAGTTCCCGGGGCCTCGACCGGCCTGACGAGGGCTGGCTAGCCGAGCCGGTGCATCCAGCCGTGCTTGTCCTCGGTGACGCCCCGCTGGATGTCGAGCAGGGCCTGGCGCAGCCGCATGGTGACCTCGCCGGGCTCGCCGCCCGACTGCTGCCACTGGGCGTTCGCACGCTTGACCGTGCCCACGGGGGTGATCACGGCGGCCGTGCCGCAGGCGAAGACCTCGGTCAGCGTGCCGTTCTCGGAGTCGCGCTGCCACTGGTCGACGGAGACCCGGGCCTCCTCGGCCTGGTAGCCGAGGTCACGGGCGACGGTGAGGAGCGAGTCGCGGGTGACGCCCTCCAGGATCGAGCCGCTGAGCGTGGGCGTGACGATCTTGTCGCCGTACACGAAGTACAGGTTCATGCCGCCCAGTTCCTCGACCCACTTGTGCTCCACGGCGTCGAGGTAGCAGACCTGGTCGCAGCCCTCGGCGGCGGCCTCGGCCTGGGCGAGCAGGGAGGCCGCGTAGTTGCCGCCGGTCTTGGCGTCGCCCATGCCGCCGGGGACGGCGCGGACGCGGTCCTCGGAGGCCCAGATGGAGACGGGCTTGACCCCGCCGGGGAAGTACGCCCCCGCCGGGGAGGCGATCACGAGGAACAGGTACTCGTTGGCCGGCTTGACGCCGAGACCGACCTCGGTGGCGATCATGAACGGGCGCAGGTACAGGGACTCCTCGCCGCCGTGCGCCGGCACCCAGTCCTTGTCCTGCCGGACCAGCACGTCACAGGCCTCGATGAAGGTCTCGACGGGCAGCTCGGGCATGGCGAGCCGGCGCGCGGAGGCCTGGAAACGCCGGGCGTTCTTCTCCGGGCGGAAGGTGGCGACCGAGCCGTCGGGCTGGCGGTAGGCCTTCAGGCCCTCGAAGATCTCCTGGGCGTAGTGCAGGACGGTCGTGGCCGGGTCCATGGGGATCGGCGCGTACGGAACGAGCTGACCGTCGTGCCAGCCCCGGCCCTCGGTCCACCTGATCGTCACCATGTGGTCGGTGAAGTGGCGGCCGAACCCCGGGTTGGCCAGGAGCGCGTCGCGCTCGGCGGCGGAGAGCGGGTTGGCCGAGGGCTTGAGCTCGATCGTGGGCGTCGTCATGAGTGAGTGTCCTTCACCGAGTTGTCGTGACGGGCCGCGCTCACGCCCGCACGGCCCGTGGCCGGTGCTGGGACGTCCGAGCATTCCCTCATGTCGCGGCTCCGCGTTCGATTATCGCGCGGGCGCCGCGGCGGGCGGAAACGGGGTGAATGCGGCCCGGGTCCTTCCGGTGGCGCTCCTTCTCCCGCGGAGATCCACCGGAAGGGCCCCAGGGTTCGATGGTGGCACCCGGCGGCGGACAGGGGGAAGCCGCCGGGCGCGGTGTGCGACCCGACGGCTTCGAAGAGATCCGAGCGGCCTGGGGGTCAGCCGGCTACTCGTACGGCGAGCGCGTCGCCGATCTCGGCGGTGGTGCGCTCGGGCAGCGCGCCGCGCTCCGCGAGGTCGGCGGAGACGGCGTCCTCGATCCGGGTCGCCTCGGCGTCGTAGCCGAGGTGGCGCAGGAGCAGGGCGACGGAGAGCACGGTGGCCGTGGGGTCGGCCTTGCCCTGGCCCGCGATGTCCGGGGCCGAGCCGTGCACCGGCTCGAACATGGACGGGAACTCGCGGCTCGGGTTGATGTTCCCCGAGGCCGCGACGCCGATGCCGCCGGAGACGGCCGCGGCGAGGTCGGTGATGATGTCGCCGAAGAGGTTGTCGGTGACGATGACGTCGAACCGCTCGGGCTGGGTGACCAGGTAGATGGTCGCCGCGTCGACGTGGATGTACTCGGTGGTGACCTCGGGGTACTCCTCGGCCACCTGGTTGAAGATGTTCGTCCACAGGTGACCGGCGAAGGTCAGCACGTTGTTCTTGTGGACGAGCGTGAGCTTCTTGCGGGGGCGGGCCTGGGCGCGGGCGAAGGCGTCACGGACGACGCGCTCGACACCGTAGGCCGTGTTGACGGAGACCTCGGTGGCGACCTCGTGCGCGGTGCCCTTGCGGATCGTGCCGCCGTTGCCGGTGTACGGGCCTTCGGTGCCCTCGCGGACGACGACGAAGTCGATCCGCGGCTCGCCCGCGAGCGGGGTGGCGACACCCGGGAGCAGCTTGCTCGGGCGCAGGTTGACGTGGTGGTCGAAGGCGAAGCGGAGCTTGAGCAGGAAGCCGCGCTCCAGGACACCGGAGGGCACCGACGGGTCACCGATCGCGCCCAGCAGGATCGCGTCGTGACCCTTGAGGGCGTCGAGGTCGGCGTCGGTGAGGGTCTCACCGGTGGCGTGGTAGCGCCGGGCGCCGAAGTCGTACTCCTCGGTCTCCAGCTTCACATCCTGCGGGAGGGCGGCGGCCAGGACCTTCAGCCCCTCGGCCACCACTTCCTGGCCGATGCCGTCACCGGGGATCACTGCGAGATCGATGCTGCGAGACATGTCGGCACCCTACCCCTCGTCCCGAGAGATGACATGGAGTGTCCGGTATCTGGACACAGGCGGGTGGCTCAGTGGCCGGTCTCGCCGCCGTTGTCGCGGCGGTCCAGAGCGCGCTGGAGAGCCGCGGCGGCGTTCTTGCGGTCGGACTCGGCCGTACGGGAGGCGTGGCGGACTCGGAGGCGGACGGTCGTCTCGGCCATGGGGATCGACTCCTTCGTGACACACGGCAGCGGCGCACGGATGCGGCGCACCGGCAGAGGGATACGAGAGGCCGGAGTGGGCGGGGAGCGGGGCCGCAGGGGTGTCCTGCCAGGGGCCCGGCTCACGGCCGCCATTCGCTGGATCAGCGAGACGTTCGGCTCCTACAAAACTAGGCCAGGACCGCGCCCCTGTCTGCACAATTACTCGGACTTCCTACTATCTGAGACGGTGAACCCGGCCGTACGGCTGACGCGGGCCTGCCACACGCCCGTGACCTGGGGAGATTCCCGCAAGGCCGCGCACGGCGCCTTCAGGTGACGTCGCCGTCCCGCCAGTCGAAGACCAGTTCGGCACCGGGGTCGGCCGCGGCGGCGCGGGGCCAGACGTAGGTGGACCCCTCCTCCCCGGGCAGCCGGACCACGCCGTCCGGGCCGAGCGCGCACACCGGTCCGGGCCAGGGCCGCCAGCCCCGGGCCGCGTAGAGCCGGGCGCCGGCCTCGCTCGCCGAGAGGGCGCCGAGATCGTAGGCGCGGGCCAGGACCTGCTCCAGGGCGTCCATGACGAGCGTCCCGAGACCGGTGCGCCGGACGTCCTCGCGGACGGCGACGGCCTCCACGTACCCGGTGCGCAGCCAGCGTCCGCGCAGCCGGACCCGCCGCATGACGACCGAGCCGTGCGCGGCGAGGCCGTGCTCGTCGTGCACCAGGGCGTGCATGCCGCCCAGGGAGTGGTCCCAGTCGTGGTCGCTGAAGTCGCCGTCGAAGGCGTCGTCCAGGAGCGTGCGGACGGCGCGGAGTTCGGCGGGGGTGAGCCCGGCGGTGTGGACGGTGCGTATCGCGGCTGTCATCGGGCCAGTATCCCGGCCCCCGGCGGGCGGCGGTCCGGCATTCCGGTCCCCGGCGGGCGGCGGGCCGGGCCCGGATCGCCCACACGGCTGATCGTCCGCGCGGCAGGCGGCATCGGGGCGCGGCGGGGGAACGGTGAGGTCATGAACGACACGGCCAAGGCACTGCTGGAGGGCGGCCCGCAGGACCTGCCCGAGAGGATCGTCCCGGTCACCGCGCCCGGGGAGGACGTGAAGATCGAGCTGCGCAACGGCTACGAGCACTTCCGGCCGACCTCGCGCCACGCGGACACCCCGGAGGGCAGGCTCCCGGTGTACGAGTGGTGGGAGCGGACGGAACTGCCCGGCTAGCGGCGCACGGCCGGCCGGAGCGGGCCGGCCGGCGCGGCGGCGGGCATGCGAACGGGCCGGGTCCTCGGCGGACCCGGCCCGTTGCGCGCGGGCGTCAGCCCATGTGCGGGTAGGTGTAGTCGGTCGGCGCGACCAGGGCCTCCTTGATGGCGCGGGTCAGCGTCCAGCGCATCAGGTTCTGCGGGGCACCGGCCTTGTCGTTGGTGCCGGAGGCGCGGCCGCCGCCGAAGGGCTGCTGGCCGACCACGGCGCCGGTCGACTTGTCGTTGATGTAGAAGTTGCCGGCCGCGTAGCGCAGCTTCTCCATCGTGTACGCCGCCGCCGCACGGTCGCCCGCGATGACCGAGCCGGTCAGGGCGTAGTCGGAGACCGACTCCATCTGGGTCAGCATCTCGTCGTACTTGTCGTCCTCGTAGACGTGCACGGCGAGGATCGGGCCGAAGTACTCGGTGGTGAACACCTCGTTCTCCGGGTCGGTGCACTCGATGACGGTGGGACGCACGAAGTAGCCGACCGAGTCGTCGTAGGAGCCGCCCGCCACGATCGTGCAGCTCGGGTCCGCCTCGGCCCGGTCGATGGCGGCCTTGTTCTTGGCGAAGGACCGCGCGTCGATGACCGCGCCGATGAAGTTCGACAGGTCGGTGACGTCACCCATGGTGATGCCGTCGACCTCCGCCGCGAACTCCTCCTTGAAGCCGTCGTTCCAGATCGACGCCGGGATGTACGCGCGGGAGGTGGCCGAGCACTTCTGGCCCTGGTACTCGAAGGCACCGCGGGTCAGGGCGGTCTTCAGCACCGCGCGGTCGGCGCTCGGGTGGGCGACGACGAAGTCCTTGCCGCCGGTCTCGCCGACCAGGCGCGGGTAGGAGCGGTACTTCTCGATGTTGTTGCCGACCGTCTTCCACAGGTGCTGGAAGGTCTTGGTCGAGCCGGTGAAGTGGATGCCGGCCAGGTCGCGGTGGTTCAGGGCCACCTCGGAGACCTCCAGGCCGTCACCGGTGAGGAGGTTGATGACGCCCTTGGGCAGGCCCGCCTCCTCCAGCAGCTTCATGAGCAGGACGGCGGCGTGCGTCTGGGTGGGGGACGGCTTCCAGATCACCACGTTGCCCATGAGGGCCGGCGCGGTGGGCAGGTTGGCCGCGATCGCCGAGAAGTTGAACGGCGTGATCGCGTAGACGAAGCCCTCCAGCGGGCGGTGGTCCAGGCGGTTCCACACGCCCGGCGCGTTGGCCGGGGGCTGCTCGGCCAGGATCTGGCGGGCGTAGTGGACGTTGAAGCGCCAGAAGTCGACCAGCTCGCAGGGGCTGTCGATCTCGGCCTGCTGCGCGGTCTTGGACTGGCCGAGCATGGTGGAGGCGGCGATGGTCTCGCGCCGGGGGCCGGCCAGCAGCTCGGCGGCGCGCAGGATGATCGCCGCGCGGTCGTCGAAGGACATCGCGCGCCAGGCGGGGGCGGCGGCCAGGGCGGCGTCGATCGCGTCCTGGGCGTCCTGCCGGGTGGCGTTGCGGTACGTACCGAGGACGGCCTTGTGGTTGTGCGGCTGCACGACCTCGAAGGCGTCGCCGCCGCCCATCCGCTTCTCGCCGCCGATGGTGCACGGCAGGTCGACCGGGTTCTCGGCCAGCTCCTTGAGCCTGGCCTCCAGACGGGCCCGCTCGGGCGAACCGGGGGCGTAGCCGCGCACCGGCTCGTTGACGGGGGTGGGGACCTGGGTCACAGCGTCCATGGGTTCCGTAACTCCTTGACTTGAGCGGTGTTTCGAGCTGTGGAGCGGGCTCGCTCAGCCCTTGCTGACCATCGAGCGGACGAAGAAGCGCAGGTTGGCCGGCTTCTCGGCGAGACGGCGCATGAAGTAGCCGTACCAGTCGGTGCCGTAGGCGGTGTAGACGCGCATGCGGTGGCCCTCGGCGGCCAGCCGCAGGTGCTCGTCGCCGCGGATGCCGTACAGCATCTGGAACTCGTACTCGTCGAGCTTGCGGCCGGCCGTGCGGGCCAGCTCCTGCGCGATGGAGATGAGGCGCGGGTCGTGGGACCCGATCATCGGGTAGCCCTCGCCCTCCATCAGGGTGCGCAGGATCCGCACGTACGCCTTGTCGATCTCGTGCTTGTCCTGGTAGGCGACTTCGGCGGGCTCCTTGTAGGCGCCCTTCACCAACCGTACGCGAGAGCCGCTCGCGGCGAGGCGGCGCGCGTCGGCCTCGGTGCGGAAGAGGTACGCCTGGATGACGCAGCCGGTCTGCGGGAAGTCCTTCCGCAGCTCCTCGTGGATGGCGAACATCGAGTCGAGGGTGGTGTGGTCCTCGGCGTCCAGGGTGACCGTGGTGCCGATGGCGGCGGCGGCCTCGACGACCGGGCGGACGTTGGCGAGGGCCAGCTCGTGGCCGCCCGGCAGCGCCTGGCCGAACATCGACAGCTTCACGGACATCTCGACCCGCGGGCCGAGGTCCAGGTCCTTGATGTGGTCGATCAGCGCCAGGTAGGCGTCGCGGGCGGCGGTGGCCTGCCCGGGGGTGGTGATGTCCTCGCCGACCACGTCCATGGTCAGCTCCAGGCCCTTGCCGGTCAGGTCCGCGATGATGGGGACGATGTCGTCCACGGTCTCGCCCGGGATGAAGCGGTCCACGACCTGCTTGGTCACCGGGGCCGCCGAGATCAGGCGTCGCATCCGGTCGCTGCGCGACGCGGCAAGAATCACGGGACCCAGCACGGGGCACCTCCACAACAGTGAGCACAAGGCCGCCACCCGACCGATCGGGAACGGCACGGAGAACCACCGTGAAAGTTAGGGATCCGTGCGATCGTCTGCCATCGACAGCTGTCACGCATCCGTGGACCCGATCTCAGACAGATGTATGAAGGTGCCGCGGGAATGCGGGAGAATGCCCGGGTGACGGCGGATTACAAGGGCGACTACCAGGAGCTGGTCGACGAGATCTCGGAGCTGCTGGGCGCTCCGGCCACCCTGGAGAACCGGAACTTCGAGCTGATCGCCTTCGGCGCCTACGACAGCGAGGGCGACCTGGACCCCTCGGCGCTGGACCCGGTGCGCACCCGCTCGATCCTCACCCGCCGCTCGACGGCGGCGGTCCGCCGCTGGTTCGAGGGGTTCGGCATCACCCGGGCCACCGGACCGGTCCGGATCCCGCCCACCCCCGAGGCCGGCGTCTACCGGGGACGGATCTGCCTGCCGGTACGCCACCGGGGAGTGGTCCTCGGTTACGTCTGGCTGCTGGTCGACGAACCGGGTCCCGACGAACCCCGGCTGGCGGCGGCCATGCGGGTGACCGCGCGGATCGGCGCGCTCCTCGCGGACGAGGCGCAGCACGGCGCCGACCTCACCCGTGAGCTGCGCGCGGTGCTGACCGCCGAGCGGGGCTGGCCGCAGGACATGGCGGTGGCCGAGCTGCGCACGGCGCTGGGGGCGCGCGCGGAGGGGCCGCACACGATGGTGTGCGTGGCCCCCTGGCCCTCGGCCGACCCGGACGACGCGCCGTCGGTGCGGACCCTGCCGGGCGCGACGGCGTTGTGCACCGTGCCGTGGGGAACGGCGGACCAGTGCCTGGCGCTGCTGGTGCGGCTGCGCTCGGCGGACACGCTGACCCCGGCGGTGTCCGCGGCGACCCGGCTGCTGGAGCGCGCGGCGGCAGGGCACACCACGGCGGGCGCGGCGCCGGGGGGCGCGGTGCGCCGCGGGGGGGCCGGGGTGGCCGCGGGGGTGGCCGCCGGGCGGTCGGGCCCGGCCGAACTGGGGACGGCCTGGACCCAGGCCGTCGCGGCGGCCCGCGCCGCACTCGCCGAGCCCCGGCTCGGCCCGGTCGCGCAGTGGGCCCGCCTCGGCCCGTACCGCCTGCTGACCTCGCTGTCCCCCGAGGCGCGGCACGACGCGGCGGTGGGGCCGCTCCTCGCCCCCGCGCACCAGGAGCTGGCGCGCACCGCCGAGGTCTACCTGGACTGCGCGGGCCAGGCCGGCCGCACCGCCGCCGAGCTGGGCGTGCACCGCCAGACCCTGTACTACCGGCTGTCCCGGGTGGAGCAGCTGACGGGCCTGGACCTGGACGACGGCGAGGACCGGCTGCTGCTGCACATGGCGCTGAAGGCGGCGCGGCTGTAGCCCGCCGCCTCCCCGGTCAGGCGCTCGGCGCGGCGCCCGCGACGACCCGGCGCAGGCCCTCGGTGAGCTGGTCGGCGCGGGTCGCGGTGTCGGGGTCGAAGAGCCACTGCACCATGAGGCCCTGGAGCAGGGTCTGGTAGAGGCGGCCCTCGGTGTCGACGGCCTCCTCGTCGAGGTCGGCCTCCGGAATGTCGTTGAAGAGCGGGAGGATTCCGGAGCGGCCCTCCTCCTGGGCCTGCGCGAGCAGCTTGCGCACCTCGGGCAGGCGGTCTCCCTGGAGGACCAGCTCCAGACTCAGCAGCCAGATCGGGCGGGACTCGGGCACCGAGCGGATGATGCTCTCCCACACCTCCCGGAAGCGCTCCAGCGACCCGGCGGGCGTCCGGGCCGCCCCGCCCTCGGGCCGCGCGGGCCCGAAGCTGTCCCCCATCTCCTCGATCAGGGAGACGTACGCCTTCACCAGCAGCGCGTCCTTGGAGCCGTAGTGGTAGCCGATGGAGGCCAGGTTGGTCCCGGACTCCTTGACGATGTCGCGCGCGGTCGTGCGCACGAACCCCTTCTCCAGCAGGCAGCGCTTCGCGCCGTCGAGCAGATCTTCGCGGTGTCCCATGTCCTCCAGCCTACCCACGGATCCATACGACCGTCCCATACGGGCGTCTTACACAGACGATCTATACGGTCGTACTAGACATGCGTTTAAGACACTTGTACATTCATGGCCATGACGAACTCGACGAGCACCACCACGACCGCGGCCGGTCTCGCCGGCCGCCGCGAATGGACCGCCCTCGGCGTGCTGATGCTGCCGCTGCTGCTGGTCTCGATGGACGTCTCGGTCCTCTACTTCGCCATCCCGGCGATCAGCGCGGACCTGGAGCCGACCGGCACCCAGCAGCTGTGGATCTTCGACATCTACGCGTTCGTCCTGGCCGGTCTGCTCATGACGATGGGCTCCCTGGGCGACCGCATCGGCCGCCGCCGGCTGCTCCTGACCGGGGCCACCGCCTTCGGCGCCGCCTCCCTGGTGGCCGCGTACGCGAACAGCGCCGAGACGCTGATCGCCGCCCGCGCGGTGCTCGGCATCGGCGGCGCGACCCTGATGCCCTCGACCATGGCGCTGGTGCGCACGATGTTCACCGACCCCGGCCAGCGGGCCAGGGCGATCGGCATCTGGTCCGGTGTGATGACCGCCGGCATCGCGCTCGGCTCGGTGCTCAGCGGCCTCCTGGTGCAGTACTTCTGGTGGGGCTCGGTCTTCCTGGTCAACCTGCCCGCGATGGCCCTGCTGCTGGTGCTCGGCCCGGTCCTGCTGCCCGAGTCGAAGAACCCCGCCCCCGGCCGCTTCGACCTGATCAGCGTGCCGCTGTCGATGGCCGCGGTGCTCCCCGTGGTCTACGGCCTCAAGGAGATCCCCTCCGAGGGGGTGCACCCGCTCTACGTCGCCTCGATCGCCACCGGTCTGCTCTTCGCCGCCGTCTTCGTCCGGCGCCAGCGCACCGCGGCCTCCCCGATGATCCCGCCGGCCCTCTTCCGCGGCCGGGGCTTCGCCCCCGCGGTGGTCCTGAACCTCGTCTCCTCGTTCGCCATGATGGGTTCGGCCTTCTACACCACCCAGTACCTGCAGTCGGTGCTCGGCAAGAGCGCGATGGAGGCGGCCCTGTGGGCGCTGCTGCCCTCGCTGCCGATCGGCATGGCGGCCCCGGTCGCCACGCAGCTGGTGCAGAAGGGCGTCAACCGGGCCTACGTGGTCACCACCGGCTTCGCGATCGGCGCGGCGGGCTACGGGATGCTGGTCCTGGCCGGGACGGACTCCCTGTGGCTGGTCCTGGCGGCCTGTGCCGTCCTGTCCTCCGGCATCGTGATGGTCATCTCCCAGATGACCGACCTGGCGCTGGGCGCGGCCCCGGCGGAGCAGGCGGGCGCGGCCTCCTCCCTCCTGGAGACCGGCTCGGAGTTCGGCGGCGCGCTCGGCATGGCGGTGCTCGGTTCCGTCGGCACCGCGATCTACCGGCACCGGATCCCCTCCGGCGCCCCCGCCGAGGCCCACGAGACCCTGGGCGGCGCCCTCGCGGTCGCCGGCCGGCTGCCGGGCCGCGCCGCGGAGGCCCTGGCGACGACGGCCCGGGAGGCGTTCACCAGCGGGATGCACGGCGCGGCCCTGGCCGGAGCGGCGCTGCTGGTGCCGGCCGGTGTCGCGGCGGCGGTCACCCTGCGCCGGGTGAACGTCCGCGAAGAGGCCCGGCCGGCCGCGCAGGCCGAGGAGATCACGCAGGCCGGGCGGGCCGGGACGGTGAAGGCGCCGGCCTGATCCCCGCAGCGCATGCGAAAGGCGCCGGGTGAGCCGGGAACCTCCGGCTCACCCGGCGCCTTCGGCTGCCGGAAGGGTGCGACGGCCTCAGACGAGGTTCACCGAGCGGGCGGACGTCGCCCCGATCTCGGCGGCGACCTCCGCGAGCACCCCGGCGGGCACCGTGTCGTCCACGGTCAGCACGGCCAGCGCCTCGCCGCCCACCGTCGCACGGGCGACCTGCATGCCGGCGATGTTGATGCCGGCCTCGCCGATGACCCGGCCCACCGTGCCGACGACACCGGGACGGTCCTCGTAGCGCAGGACGACCATGTGCTCGGCGAGCGCCAGGTCGACGTCGTACTCGCCGACGGCGACGATCTTCTGCACGTGCTTCGGGCCGGCCAGGGTGCCGGAGACCGACACCTCCTGGCCGTCGGCGAGGGTGCCGCGCACGGTGACCACGTTGCGGTGGTCCGCCGACTCGCTGCTGGTGGTCAGCCGCACCTCCACGCCGCGCTCCTGGGCGAACAGCGGAGCGTTGACGTAGGAGACGGTCTCGTCGACGACGTCCTCGAAGACGCCCTTGAGCGCGGACAGCTCCAGCACCTTCACGTCGTGCTGGGTGATCTCGCCGTACACCTCGACGTCGAGGCGGACGGCGACCTCGCCCGCCAGCGCGGTGAAGATCCGGCCGAGGCGCTCGGCGAGCGGCAGGCCCGGCTTGACGTCCTCGGCGATGACACCGCCCTGGACGTTGACCGCGTCCGGGACCAGTTCACCGGCGAGGGCGAGACGCACCGACTTGGCGACGGCGATGCCCGCCTTCTCCTGCGCCTCGTCCGTGGATGCGCCCAGGTGCGGGGTGCACACGACCTGGTCGAACTCGAACAGCGGGGAGTCGGTGCACGGCTCCTTGGCGTACACGTCCAGGCCGGCGCCCGCGACGCGGCCCTCCTTGAGCGCCGAGTACAGCGCCTCCTCGTCGACGATGCCGCCGCGCGCGGCGTTGACGATGCGCACGCTCGGCTTGACCTTGTGCAGCGCGTCCTCGCCGATCAGGCCGAGGGTCTCGGGGGTCTTGGGGAGGTGGACGGTGATGAAGTCGGACACCTCCAGCAGCTCGTCCAGGGTCAGCACCTTGACGCCCATCTGCGCGGCGCGCGCGGGCTGCACGTAGGGGTCGTAGGCGACGACCTTCATGCCGAAGGCGGACATGCGCTGGGCGACCAGGGCGCCGATGCGGCCGAGACCGACGACACCGAGGGTCTTCTCGGCCAGCTCCACACCGGTGTACTTGCTGCGCTTCCACTCGCCGTTCTTCAGCGCGGCGTTGGCCTGCGGGATGTTGCGGGCGGTGGCGAGGAGGAGACCGCAGGCCAGTTCGGCGGCGGTCACGATGTTGGAGGTCGGGGCGTTGACGACCATCACGCCGGCCTTGGTGGCGGCGGAGACGTCGACGTTGTCCAGGCCGACACCGGCGCGGGCGACGACCTTGAGCTTCTTCGCGGCGGCGATCGCCTCGGCGTCGACCTTGGTGGCCGAGCGGATCAGGATCGCGTCGACGTCGGCGATGGCGGGCAGCAGTTCCGCCCGGTCGGCGCCGTTGCAGTGCCGGATCTCGAAGTCCGGACCGAGTGCGTCGACGGTCGCGGGCGACAGCTCTTCAGCGATGAGTACGACAGGTTTCGAGCTCACGTGAGTCCTCACAAGTCCAATGCGTGCGGACGGCCGTCCCGACGGCCGCAGGCGGTGGAGTGGGCGGGGTGCTAGCCGCGTGGAAGACGCACGACGCTGTGGGCCTGACGCGTTGTTGTGCAGCAGTGTAGTGGCGTCGCGTGCGTCGTATTACGCCGCTGCGGAAGGATCACCCGTCCGTGGCTGGACGGGGTGGACAACGCCGCGAGTCGACCGTGGACTCCGACGTTACTCCCGGTTCGTCACAAGGGGCCGGAGCACAGGCTCCGGCCCCCGGGGGCCGGCGTCGCTCTCGCGTCAGCCCCTCGGCCCGAAGGAGGCTCAGGCCTCCTCGTCGACCCAGCTCATGAGCTTGCGCAGCTCCTTGCCGGTGGTCTCCAGCAGGTGCTCGGAGTCCTGCTTCTTGTACTCGTTGTACTTCTTCAGACCGCCGTGGTACTCGTCCATCCAGTTCTTGGCGAACGAACCGTCCTGGATCTCGGCCAGGACCTTCTTCATCTCGGCCTTGGTGGCGTCGGTGATGATCCGCGGGCCGGTGACGTAGTCGCCCCACTCGGCGGTCTCGGAGATCGACCAGCGCATCTTCTCCAGGCCGCCCTCGTACATGAGGTCGACGATCAGCTTCAGCTCGTGCAGGCACTCGAAGTAGGCGATCTCCGGCTGGTAGCCCGCCTCGACCAGCGTCTCGAAACCGGCCTTCACCAGGGCGGCGGTGCCACCGCACAGGACGGCCTGCTCACCGAACAGGTCGGTCTCGGTCTCCTCGGTGAAGGTGGTCTTGATGACACCGGCCCGGGTGCCGCCGATGCCCTTGGCGTACGACAGCGCCAGCGCGAACGCGTCGCCGGAGGCGTCCTGCTCGACGGCCACGATGCACGGGACGCCGCGGCCCTCCTCGTACTGACGGCGCACCAGGTGGCCCGGGCCCTTGGGGGCGACCATGCAGACGTCCACGCCGGCCGGGGGCTTGATGAAGCCGTAGCGGATGTTCAGGCCGTGACCGAAGAACAGCGCGTCGCCGTCCTTCAGGTTGTCCTTGATGTGCTTCTCGTAGACCTCGGCCTGGATCGGGTCCGGCACCAGGATCATGATGACGTCGGCCTCGGCGGCGGCCTCGGACGGGCTCACCACGCGCAGGCCCTGCTCCTCGGCCTTGGCCTTGGACTTGGATCCCTCGTGCAGACCGACACGCACGTCGACACCCGAGTCGCGCAGCGACAGGGCATGGGCGTGACCCTGGCTGCCGTAGCCGATGACCGCGACCTTGCGGCCCTGGATGATGGACAGGTCGGCGTCGGCGTCGTAGAACAGCTCGGCCACTGGGTTCTCTCCTTGGTGTGCAGGTTGTGCGTCCCACCGTATGCCGGTGGGCGGACGGGAAGTTTCGGGGTCTCGGCATACGGGCGGTCGGTGTCACCCGAGCGCCCGTACGCGTCGCTCGGTGTCGTTATGCCGACCGGTCGAGGGCGCGCAGCGACCGGTCCGTGATCGAACGGGCGCCGCGGCCGATCGCGATGGTGCCGGACTGCACCAGCTCCTTGATGCCGTACTGCTCCAGCATCTTGAGCATCGCGGTCAGCTTGTCGCTGGAGCCGGTGGCCTCGATGGTGACGGCCTCCGGGGAGACGTCGACCGTCTTGGCGCGGAAGAGCTGGACGATCTCGGTGATCTGGGAGCGCGTCTCGTTGTCGGCGCGCACCTTCACCAGGACCAGTTCGCGCTGCACGGCCGAGCCGGGTTCCAGTTCGACGATCTTCAGCACGTTGACGAGCTTGTTGAGCTGCTTGGTCACCTGTTCCAGCGGCAGGTCCTCGACACCGACCACGATGGTGATGCGGGAGATGTCGGGGTGCTCGGTGACGCCGACCGCGAGCGAGTCGATGTTGAAGCCGCGGCGGGAGAAGAGGGCGGCGATCCGGGCGAGGATGCCGGGGGTGTTCTCGACCAGGACCGAGAGCGTGTGCTTGGTGGACATGACGGTCGTACCTTCCTGAAGTCCTCGGACGGCTCTCAGTCGTCGGCGCCGTCGCCGAAGTCGGGACGGACGTCCCGCGCGGCCATGATCTCGTCGTTGGAGGTGCCGGCGGCGACCATCGGCCAGACCATCGCGTCCTCGTGGACGATGAAGTCGATGACGACCGGGCGGTCGTTGACCGCGTTCGCCTCCTCGATGACCTTGTCCAGGTCCTCCGGGCGCTCGCAGCGGATCGCGTGGCAGCCCATGGCCTCCGACAGCTTCACGAAGTCGGGGACGCGGGTGCCGCGGGCGTCGGGGTTGACGTCGTCCGGGCCGGAGTGCAGGACCGTGTTGGAGTAGCGCTGGTTGTAGAACAGGGTCTGCCACTGGCGGACCATCCCGAGGGCGCCGTTGTTGATGACGGCGACCTTGATAGGGATGTTGTTCAGGGCGCAGGTGGTCAGTTCCTGGTTGGTCATCTGGAAGCAGCCGTCGCCGTCGATCGCCCAGACGGTCCGCTCCGGCATGCCGGCCTTGGCGCCCATGGCGGCGGGGACGGCGTAGCCCATGGTTCCGGCGCCGCCGGAGTTCAGCCAGGTGGCGGGCTGCTCGTACCGGACGAAGTGCGCGGCCCACATCTGGTGCTGGCCGACGCCCGCCGCGAAGATCGTGCCCTCGGGGGCGAGCTGTCCGATCCGCTCGATGACGTGCTGCGGGGACAGCGAGCCGTCCCCGGGCTCGTCGTAGCCGAGCGGGTAGGTGTCGCGCCAGCGGCTGAGGTCCTTCCACCAGGCGCTGTAGTCGCCCCTGTGGCCCTCGGCGTGCTCCTTCTGGACGGCCTGGACCAGGTCGGCGATGACCTCGCGGGCGTCACCGACGATCGGCACGTCGGCCTCGCGGTTCTTGCCGATCTCGGCGGGGTCGATGTCGGCGTGGACGATCTTGGCGTGCGGGGCGAAGCTGTCCAGCTTGCCGGTGACGCGGTCGTCGAAGCGGGCTCCGAGGGCGACGATCAGGTCGGCCTTCTGCAGCGCGGTGACGGCGGTGACCGCACCGTGCATGCCCGGCATTCCCACGTGCAGCGGGTGGCTGTCGGGGAACGCGCCGAGCGCCATCAGGGTGGTGGTGACGGGCGCTCCGGTGAGTTCGGCCAGCACCTTCAGCTCGGCGGTGGCCTTGGCCTTCAGGACGCCGCCGCCGACGTAGAGGACCGGGCGCCTGGCGGCGGTGATGAGCTTGGCGGCCTCGCGGATCTGCTTGGCGTGCGGCTTGGTGACGGGCCGGTAGCCGGGCAGGTCCATGACGGGCGGCCAGGAGAAGGTGGTCTTCTTCTGGAGGATGTCCTTGGGGATGTCGACCAGGACCGGGCCGGGGCGGCCGGTGGAGGCGATGTGGAACGCCTCGGCGATCACCCGCGGGATGTCCTCGCCCTTGGTGACCAGGAAGCTGTGCTTGGTGATCGGCATGGTGATGCCGACGATGTCCGCCTCCTGGAAGGCGTCCGTGCCGATCGCGGAGGACACCACCTGCCCGGTGATCGCGACCAGCGGGACGGAGTCCATGTTGGCGTCGGCGATGGGGGTGACCAGGTTGGTGGCGCCCGGGCCCGAGGTGGCCATGCAGACGCCCACCTTGCCGGTGGCCTGCGCGTAGCCGGTGGCGGCGTGGCCGGCACCCTGCTCGTGCCGGACCAGCACGTGCCGCACCCGGGTGGAGTCCATCAGCGGGTCGTACGCCGGCAGGATCGTGCCGCCCGGAATACCGAACACCGTGTCCGCGCCGACCTCCTCGAGGGAGCGGATGAGGGACTGCGCACCCGTGACGTGCTCGGGAGCGGACTGCTGTCCTCCGGAACGGGGCCGCGGCTGCGGATGGTGGGCCCCGGTGGCCTGCTCGGTCATCGGCATTCTCTTCTCGATGCTGAGTTCTGCGAGGGTTCGGGTGTCGGCTTTCGCCAGGTTCGCACGGTGCGGACCGCGGGTGCGGCAGGTGCCCGTGCAACAAAAAACCCCTCGTGCCGTGAGGCAAGCGAGGGGAGCGCGCCGGTGAGGGTCGCTGGGGATTCCGGATCGTCCTCCGGTGGGTCCCAGCTCAGCCGACGCGCTGTCCAAGTACGAGAATTCGGGTGCGCATGGAACTGACCCTCCCCCCGGCGCACATCCACTGTCAAGTGGGTGGGACGGGAGTCTCATTATGTGGGCGCAGTGGCGTGCCGCCGCCGAAGACGGCCGGCACCTGCCCGGTGTACACGCCGGCACCGCCGCCCCCGGCGAACGCGGGCTCGGCCGGGCCGTGCGGCACCGGGTAGTGGCCGCGGGCGAGCGCCCGGCGCAGCCGGTACTCGTCGAGCGGACCGGAGAACGCCATGCCCTGCCCGTGCGTGCACCCCATCGCGCGCAGGGCCTCGACCTGTTCGGGCAGGTCCACGCCGTCGGCCACCGACTGCAGCCCGAGGTCGCCCGCGATCCGCAGCAGTCCACTGGTGATCTTGTGCAGGCGGGCGGACTCCACCACGCCCTCGACCAGGGAGCGGTCGAGTCTGAGCACGTCGACAGGGAGCCTGCGGAGCGCCGTGAGGGCGCCGTGGCCGCTGCCGAAGCCGTCCAGGGCGATCCGTACGCCGAGCCGGCTGAGCGCGGACAGGCGGCGCTCCAGCTCGTCCGGAGAGACCCGCGGGTCGGTGTCGGCCAGCTCGATCACCAGGGACCCGGAGGGCAGCCCGTGCCGGGTCAGCAGGGCCTCGACGGTGCCCGGCGGCATCGAGCGGTCCACCAGGCGGCGCGCGCCCAGGCGGACCACGACGGACACGCTCAGCCCGGTCCGGGCCCGCTCGGCGGCCTGCTCGACGGCCTCCTCCAGCATCCAGCGGCCCAGCTCGGCCGTCTTGTCGCTGTCCTCCGAGACCCGCAGGAACTCGGCGGGCGTGAACAGCACGCCCTGTGAGGAGCGCCAGCGGGCCTGGGCGGCGACCGACGTGATCCGGCCGGTCGCCAGACAGACCACCGGCTGGTGCAGCAGCGTGAACTCGCCGTCGTGCAGGGCGGACCGGAGCCGGGTCGCCAGCTCCGCCTTGCGGACGACGTCCTGCTGCATCTGCGGCTTGTACAGCTCGACGCGGCCCTTCCCGGCCGCCTTGGCGCGGTACATGGCGAGGTCGGCGTTGCGCAGCAGCTCCCCCGCGCCCAGGCCCGGCTCGGCGAAGGCGACGCCGATGGACGCGGCGACCCGGACATCGTTGCCGTCGATGAGGTAGGGCTGCGAGAGGGTCACCCTGAGCCGGTCGGCCAGCTCCAGGATGTGCCCCTCGCGCGCGGTGTGGTCGCGGGTGCCGTCCCCGACGATGAGCGCGGCGAACTCGTCGCCGCCGAGCCGGGAGGCGGTGTCCCCGTACCGGACGGCGTCCTGGAGTCTGCGGGCGGCCTGGACGAGCAGCTCGTCCCCGGCCTGGTGGCCGATGGTGTCGTTGACGGCCTTGAAGCCGTCCAGGTCGATGAAGAGGACGGCGGTGCCGCGGTCGGTGGAACGGCGGCCGGACAGCGCCTGCTGCACGCGCTTGGTGAACAGCGCGCGGTTGGGCAGGTCGGTGAGCGGGTCGTGTTCGGCGTTGTGCTGCAGCTGTGCCTGCAGACGCACGCGTTCGGTGACGTCCCGGCTGTTGAAGATGAGGCCGCCGTGGTGGCGGTTGATGGTCGACTCCACGTTGAGCCAGCCGCCGTCGCCGGACCGGAAGCGGCACTCGATGCGGGTGGTGGGTTCCTCCCGCGGGCCCGCGACGAGGAACCGCCGCACCTCGTGCACCACGCAGCCCAGGTCCTCCGGGTGGATGAGACCGGCCAGTTCGGTGCCGACGAGTTCCTCGGCGGGCCGGCCGTAGACCCCGGCCGCGGCAGGCGAGACGTACCGCAGGATGCCGTTGGGCGCGGCGATCATGATGACGTCGCTGGAGCCCTGCACCAGGGAGCGGAAGTGGTTCTCCTTCTGGGCGAGTTCCTGGGTGAGGGCGATGTTGTCGAGCAGCATGATGCCCTGGCGCACGACGAGGGCGAGCACCACGGCGCCGGCGGTGATCAGCACCACCCGGTCGACGCTGTGGCCGTTGAGCACGTTGTACAGGACTCCCAGCGTGCACACGGCGGCGGCGAGGTAGGGCGTGAGGGCGGCGAGGGAACCGGCGATGGGCCGGGCGGCCGGATACCGGTCGTGGTCCGCTTCCGGTGCGGCGGGCGCAGGGGCGTACGCGCCGCGGGGCGCCCGGCGCTGGCCGGGCACGCGCTCGTGCGGCACGCGCGCGTGCCCGTCGGGCTCGGGGGCGTCGCCCGCGGGGGCGTGTCCGTCGGCCTCGGGAGGGTGCCCGTCGGCCACGCGCGCGTGGGTGTGCGGGTGGGCGTGGGCGCCGAGCGGGTGGGCGCCGGCCGCTTCGGCGGCCGTGGCGCGGCGGGCGGTGCCGTCGTGGCCCGAGTCGTGACGGGCGGCCTCGCCGTGGCCCGGATCGCGGTGGGAGGTGCCGTCGCGGCCCGGATCGCGGTGGGAGGTGCCGTCGTGGCGGGTGCCGTCGCGGGCGGGCCGGTCGAGGCCGGGCCGGTCGTGGTCGGTTCCGTGACGGCCGGGGCCGTCCTGGGGGGTTCCGCGGCCGTCGTGGGCCGTTCCGCGGCCGTCGTGGGGGCGTGTGTCCCGGGTGGGGCGGCCGGGCCCGGGCGCGGGGGCGCACGAGGAGCCGACCCAGGGGGCGTACGCCAGGAGCAGCGACCCGGCGAACCAGCCCGCGTCCAGGAGCTGCCCCGAGCGGTAGCTGTGGTGCATCAGCGGCGAGGTGAACAGGGCGTCGCTCAGCACGGTGAGGGCGAGCCCGCCGATCGCGGTGTTCACCGCGGTGCGGTTGAGCGGGGAACGCCGGAAGTGCAGCGCGAGCACCATGCTGACCAGGGCGATGTCCAGCAGCGGGTACGCCAGCGAGAGCGCGGTGTGCGCGACGCTCGGCCCGTCGAACCTGGCCGCCTGGGCCAGTGCCAGGCTCCAGGAGAGCGTGAGCAGCGAGCCGCCGATCAGCCAGGCGTCCAGCGCCAGGCAGACCCAGCCGGCCTTCGTCACCGGACGCTTGGCGAGCACCAGCAGTCCGACGATCGCCGGCGGCGCGAAGCACAGGAAGAACAGGTCCGCGTAGCTGGGGCTGGGCACGGGCTCGCCGAGGACGACCTCGTACCAGCCCCAGACGCCGTTGCCCAGGGAGGCCATGGCCGAGGAGAGAGCGAACAGCAGCCACGCGGACCGGAAGCGGACCCGGTGCCTGCGGGCGTACAGGGCACACGACACGGCGGCCGTGCCCGCCGCTGCGGCCAGTCCGAAGTCACCCATGATCAGAGCGAGTTCCCGCGAACCCCAGTCGCACGCCGACCCGACGGCGTAACCCGCGCACACCAGGGCGAGCAGGAGCTGCGAGGCGAGTCTGCCGAAACCGCCCGCCGGGGCGGGCGGCCGCTCGGGGCGCGCCCCCGGCGCAGGCGGGGTGGGGCGCGCCTCGTCGAGCGCGGTCACGGTGGCGGTGGGCGGGCTCACCTGGACCTCCCGGTCCGGGCCGCCACGTCCCTCGTGCTCCGGTGCGTGTGCGCCGCGTGGCCGGCCGGCCACCGGTGGCGGCACCGGTGACAGCCGCGGCGGCCGGGCCGGTCGCCGTACCGGCCGCTGCCGCGAGCGGCCGTGTGCCAGGGCCTTCGGCGGCTTCGCCGCGTCGGATCGTTCGTCCATAGGCCGTGCATCGCCCGTCGCCCCCCTCGCAGTCCGAAATGTCCATCCCCGGCGCCGAACGGTGCACGGCGCAGCCCCTGCCGGGGACGATACACCAGTCTCGTCACTCAGGGACATAGTTGCTCTACGCTCCGTGACGACCAGCGCATATGCTGATACGCACCGCGTCCGGGGGGTCGCGGACGGTGCGCGGTCCGGGGCTATCCGCGGGCCTCCCCCGTCGTCAGGACCACGTTCGCGAGCGGCTCGTGGTTCACAAACCGGTGCAACTGGCCCGTCAGCAGACGCTCGGCGCGCGGCCGGAACGCCGACGTGGGGCCGCCGACGTGAGGAGTGATCAGCACGCCGGGCGCGTGCCACAGCGGATGGTCCTCGGGCAGCGGCTCGGGATCGGTGACGTCGAGGGCGGCGGTGAGCCGTCCGCTCTCCAGCTCGGCCAGCAGCGCCTTGGTGTCCACCACCCCTCCGCGCGCGACGTTCACCAGGAGCGCGCCGTCCTTCATCCGGGCGAGGAAGCCCTCGTCGACCAGGCCGCGCGTGGCCTTTGTCAGGGGCGTGGACAGGATGACGACGTCGGCGTCGGGGAGCAGGGCGGGCAGTTCGGTGAGGGGGTGCACCGGACCGCGCGCCGTGGTGCGCGCGGAGCGCGCCACGCGCGCCACCCGCGCGACGTCGAAGGGCACGAGCCGGTCCTCGATGGCGGCCCCGATGGCTCCGTACCCCACGATGAGGACGTTCTTGTCGGCGAGCGCGGGGTGGAAACCGCCGTTCCACCGCCGGCGGTCCTGGTCCCGCACGAAGCCGGGGACGCCGCGCAGGGAGGCGAGGACGAGCGTCAGGGTCAGCTCGGCCGTGCTCGCCTCGTGCACCCCGCGCGCGTTGCACAGCACCACACCGGGCGGCAGGTGCTTCAGGCCGGGCTCCACGTTGTCGGTGCCGGCGGACAGCGTCTGCACGACCCGCACCGAGCGCATGCGCTCCAGCGGGCGCACGACGAGAGCGGGGGGCCTCATGTAGGGCACGACGTAGAAGGCGCAGTCCGCGGGATCGCCGGGAAAGGCCTGCTCACCGTCGTCACCCCCGTCCCAGAACAGGTAGTTCGGCCCCACGGGGAGCCCCTCGATCTCCTCCGGCGGGATGGGCAGCCACACGTCAGCACTCATGGCCAGGAGGCTATGCCAGGCGGGTGCGGACGCAGAGGTTAGGTTGGTGAACCGAGGAGAGGGAGGGTTACGGCGAGGTGGAGCGCAGGACGATCGGCGCGGCGGCACTCGCGGTGGGGGCCGTAGGACTTGGCTGCATGCCGATGAGCTGGGCCTACAGCGCGTCCCGGCGGCGTGGTGAGGAGTCGTTGCGCGCCGTGCACCGGGCGCTGGACCTGGGCTCGACGCTGCTGGACACCGCCGACATGTACGGCCCGTTCACCAACGAACTGCTGCTGGGGCGGGTGCTGAAGGAGCGGCGTCACGACGCCTTCGTCTCCACCAAGGTCGGCCTGCTGGCGGGCGACCAGCACATCGTGGCCAACGGCCGTCCCGGGTACGTGCGGCGGGCCTGTGACGCGTCGCTGCGGCGGCTGCAGACGGACATGATCGACCTCTACCAGCTGCACCGGGCCGACCCCGAGGTGCCGGTGGAGGAGACCTGGGGGGCGATGGCGGATCTGGTGCGGGCCGGGAAGGTGCGGGCGCTCGGCCTGTGCGCCGTGGGGGTGCGCGGCGGACGCCGGTCCCGGGGGCCGCTCTACGACGGAACGATCCGGCAACTGGAGCGGGTGCAGCAGGTCTTCCCGGTGAGCGCCGTGCAGGCCGAACTGTCGGTGTGGTCGCCGCAGGCCCTGGAGTCCCTGCTGCCGTGGTGCGCGGCCCGGGGCGTGGGCCTGCTGGCCGCGATGCCGCTGGGCAACGGCTTCCTGACCGGCACGCTGACCCCCGGCGAGGGGTTCGAACCGGACGACCTGCGGGCCCGTCACCCCCGCTTCACCGCCGAGATGATGGCCGCCAACCAGCCGATCGTCGCCGGTCTGCGGCGGGTCGCGGCCCGGCACGGTGAGGGCGTCACACCGGCCCAGGTCGCCCTGGCCTGGGTGCTCGCCCAGGGGCCGCACGTGATACCGGTGCCGGGCACCAAGCGGGAACGCTGGGTCACCGAGAACGCGGCCGCCGCCGGACTGCGCCTGACGGCGCGCGACCTGACGGAGCTGGGACGGCTCCCGGCGGCTCGGGGGTCGTGGGACTGACCGCGGGGCGGTGAGCGGGGCGGGGGCGGTACGGCGTCGGCCGGTCCGGCCGGGGTGGGGCGGGCCCCGCGCCGGGCCCGGGGTCACCGCGCGGGTCACCGGCGGCGGTGGCGGACGCGGGCCGCGGGCGGCGGTGGCGGACGCGGGCCGGATCCGGATCCGCGTGGGGTGCGGGCGACCGGGAACCCGGGAGGCGCGGGCGGTGTATGAGAAGCAGCGACCGCCGCGTCGAAAGGACGTGATCGTGCAGGCTCAGGCTCGGGCTGTGACCGGCGTGCTGGCCGCCGCCGCACTGCTGCTGACCGCCGGGTGCTCCTCCGGGGGACCGCCGCCCGGCGGCCGGAGCGCCCCGCCCCGTCCGGCGGTGGCGTCCTCCTCCCCCGCACGGCCCGCCGGGGAGGGCACGCCACCGGCCGAAGGGTCCGTGAAAGTGCTGCGCACGGTCGCCGAGGGACTCGACTCGCCGTGGGGCCTGGCCCCGCTTCCGGGCGGTGGCCTCATCGTCTCCTCCCGTGACCGGGCGACGCTCACCCGCGTGGACGAGACGACGGGGCGGAAGACGGAGCTGGGCACGGTCTCCGGAGTGGCACCGCAGGGCGAGGGCGGCCTCCTCGGCATCGCCCTCTCCCCGCACTACGCCTCCGACCACATGGTCTACGCCTACTTCACCTCGGCGTCGGACAACCGCATCGTCCGGATGCTGTACGACGAGAAGAAACCCCCCGGAGAACAACTGGGCGCGCCCGACACGGTCTTCAAGGGCATCCCCAAGGGCCTCGTCCACAACGGCGGCCGGATCGCCTTCGGCCCCGACGGCATGCTGTACGCGGGGACGGGCGACAGCGGCGAGCGCGCTCTGGCCCAAGACCGGAAGTCCTTGGGCGGCAAGATCCTGCGCCTGACCCCGGAGGGCGAACCGGCACCGGGCAACCCCTTCCCCGGCTCCCCGGTGTACTCCTACGGCCACCGCAATGTGCAGGGCCTCGCCTGGGACGGCAAGCAGCGGCTGTTCGCCTCGGAGTTCGGCCAGGACACCTGGGACGAGCTGAACGCGATCGCCCCGGGCGGCGACTACGGCTGGCCCGGCGCGGAGGGCAGGTCCGGTGACGCCCGGTACCGCGACCCCGTCGCCCAGTGGCACACCGGTCAGGCCTCTCCGAGCGGCATCGCCTACGCCGACGGTTCGGTGTGGATGGCGGGTCTGAGGGGCGAGCGCCTGTGGCGGATCCCCCTGAAGGGGACGGCGTCGTCGGCCCCGCCCCAGGCCTTCCTCACCGGCGAGTTCGGCCGCCTGCGCACGGTCGCCGCGGCGGGCGGCCACAGGCTCTGGCTGATCACGAGCAACACCGACGGCCGGGGCTCGCCGAAGAAGGGCGACGACCGGATCCTGGAACTGGAGGTGAGGTGAACGGCGGGGCTCACTCCCCGCCGGGCCCGGCCCCGGCCCCGGGGCCGGCATCCGCCCCGGACGCCTTCTCGCGCCCCGGCGGCCGTACGACGACCTTTCCCGAGGCCAGATCGATCGGCCCCCGCCCGGGATCGCCGTCCCCGACGTCCTCACGGGTCAGTTCCAGCCGCTTCTGTTCGTCGCGGGTGTGTTTGCGCCCTGGGGCGAACAGTTCCTCGAAGACGTTGAACACGGCCCCTCCCTCCCGGTCCCGCTTCCACCGTACGACTCAGCCGGCCGCCGGGGCGGCGAGCGTGTCGCCGGGGAACAGCTCCAGGCGGTGCGCCACCGCCGCCGCCTCGCCCCGGCCGGAGACGCCGAGCTTGGCGAGGATGTTGGAGACGTGGACGCTGGCCGTCTTGGGCGAGATGAACAGTTCCTCGGCGATCTGGCGGTTGGTGCGGCCGAGGGAGACCAGCCGCAGCACGTCGCGTTCCCGGCTGGTGAGACCGAGGGACTCGGCGGGGTCCTCGGGGACCGCGCACGGCTGGGCGGGCGGGGCCAGGGAGAGACGGGCACGCTGGGCGAGCAGGGCGACGGAGTCGGCGAGCGGACGGGCGCGGAGGTGGCCGGCGACCGCCTGGGCCAGCCGGAGCAGTTCCGTGGCGCCCTCCCGCCGGTCCTCGCCGGCCAGGAGCAGCGCCTCGGCCAGCCGCAGCCGGACCCGGGCGAGGTCGTAGGGGCGCTCCAGGGTCTCGAAGGCGGCGACGATCCCGGCCCAGTCCTCGGGGCGGACGTGCCCCTCGGCGCGCAGCAGTTCGGCGCGTACCCAGCGTTCGTACGCCTCCCAGACGGGCACGTTCACGGTCAGTGACTTGGCGGCCGCGCGGATGCGTGCGAGGGCGTCGGGGCGGCCCGGGCCGGCGGCGGGCAGTCCGGCCGTGCGGGCCTCGACGGTGGCGGCGGTGAGCAGCAGGGGCCAGCCGTAGCGCTGGGTGCCGGGCGGGAAGCCGTCCGCCAGGGCGCGGTCGAGTTCGGCGCGGGCGTCCAGCAGGCGGCCCTCCCCCGCCGCGACACCGATCGCGATGCGGACCAGGGGAAGGGTGTGCTGTGGCGCGCAGTCGTGCGTGCCGAAGCAGGAGCGTCCGTCGGTGAGTTGCGCGGCGGCCTCGGCCAGATCGCCGCGGGCGAGGGCGAGTTCGGCGCGGATGCGGGCGTGGAAGGCGCGCGGCTTGGCGCTCCGCCCCACGCGCCGCGACCGGGAGGCGGCCTCGGCCGCCTCCTCCCAGCGGCCCAGGGTGAACAGGGACTCGGCGAGGTTGCCCCACACCCAGGCCTCGTGGTCGAGCAGACCGTAGCGCCGGGTGTAGGCGACGCCCTTCTCAAGCAGCGGGACGGCCTCGCGGGAGCGGCCCACGGACTCCAGCTCGGAGGGGAGGTTGACGTAGGAGCGGCCGGCGACGGCGGTGATGCCGTCCTGCACCGTGCGCCGGTTGACCTCGTGCATCTCGGCGAGTCCCGCGTCGACGTCGCCCGCCTGGACCATGAGACCGCCGAGGGTCAGCCGGGCGGTCATCTCGATCTCGCAGGCGCCGACCATGCGCGCGTACTCCACGGCCCGCTCGGCGGCCGAGAAGGCCTCGGGACCGGGCTCGTGGACCATCGACCAGTTGGCGACGTTGGCGAGCACCTCGGCGTGCACCTCGGACGGCGGCAGGCCGCGCACCAGGTCCTGGGCGCGGGCCAGTTCCCGCCGGCCGTTGCCCTGGGCCTTCGCCTGGACCAGGCGGGAGCGCTGGACCCAGAACCAGGCGGCCCGCAGGGGGTCGTGCTCCTCGTCCAGCAGGCGCAGCGCCCGCTTGATGATCTTCATGGCGCGGTCCCGCTCCCCGCAGAAGCGGCCCGCCACGGCGGCCTCGGCCATGAGGTCGAGGTAGCGCAGCGGGGTGATGGCGGGATCGCTGCCGCACGGCGGGCGGACCTCGGTGTAGTCCGCGGGGCGCAGCCGCTCCCGTACGTCCTCGGGGGTGACGTCCCACAGTTCCATCGCCCGTTCCAGGAGGCCGAGCTGCTCGCTGTAGGCGTGCCGGGCGCGAGCGGTGACGGAGGCTTCCAGGACGGCGGGCAGGGCCTTGGCCGGGTCGTGGGCGTGGTACCAGTAGCTGGCCAGCCGCATGACGCGCTGGTCGGCGGCGACGAGGGACGGATCGTCCTCCAGTGCCTCGGCGTAGCGGCGGTTGAGGCGGGAGCGTTCACCGGGCAGCAGGTCGTCGCCGACGGCCTCGCGGACCAGGGCGTGCCGGAAGCGGTAGCCGTCGCCGGTGGGGGCGGCGGTGAGGATGTTGGCGTTCACGGCGGCCCGCAGTGCCTCGATGAGGTCGTCCTCGCCGAGCCGGGCGACGGCGGCGAGCAGCCGGTACTCGACGGTGGACCCGCCCTCCGCGGCGATCCGGACGACCCTCTGGGCGGCCTCCGGCAGGGCTTCGACACGGACCAGGAGCACATCGCGCAGGGAGTCGCTGAGGTCGTCGGCGCAGCCCTCGTGGGCGCAGACGGCGAGTTCCTCGACGAAGAAGGCGTTGCCGTCGGAGCGTTCGAAGATGCGGTCGACCTGGGCGGGGTCCGGTTCGGTGGCGAGGATGCCGGCGATCTGGCGGCACACCTCGGGCCGGGTGAAGCGGTCCAGTTCGAGCCGGCAGACGGTGCGCAGCCGGTCGAGTTCGGCGAGCAGGGGGCGCAGCGGGTGGCGGCGGTGGATGTCGTCGGAGCGGTAGGTGGCCAGGACGACCAGCCGTCCGGTGCGCAGGATGCGGAACAGGTAGGTGAGCAGGTGCCGGGTGGAGGCGTCCGCCCAGTGCAGGTCCTCCAGGACGAGGACCACCGTGTGTCCGGCGCCGATGTGCTCCAGCAGGCGGGCGGTGAGTTCGAAGAGGCGGGCCATGCCCTCCTCGTCGTGCCGGCCGGTGCCGCGCGGTGCGGGGTGCTCGCCGAGTTCGGGCAGCAGCCGGGCCAGCTCCTCCTGCTGGCCGCGGGTCGCCGCCTCGAACGCGTCGGGCAGTTCGCGGCGCAGGGCGCGCAGCGCGGTGGAGAACGGGGCGAAGGGCAGCCCGTCGGCGCCCATCTCCACACAGCCGCCGACCGCGACGACCGCGCCCCGGCGGGTGGCGGCGGCGGCGAACTCCTCGGTCAGCCGCGTCTTGCCGACGCCGGCTTCGCCCCCGATCAGCAGGGTCCGCGGCTCGCCCGCGTTCGCGCTGGTGAGTGCGTCGTGCAGCGTGTCCAGCTCGTTCGAGCGGCCCACGAACACCGGACTGACAGACCTGGTCTCCACGGGCCCGAGCATCGCACGGAGGTACGACAGTGCGGGACGGGTTTTCGTGTCGCCGCCCGGCGGGAGGCGCCGGCCCTGTTCCTGGGGGCCGGACGCCTCCCGCGGCCCTGTCCTCACGCGGCCCTGGTGAACCGGTGCCGGCGGGGGCCGTCGCTATGCGCCTCGGCCTCCGGTGCCTCCTGGGAGGCATCGCGGCGGGCGGAGCGGCGGTGGCGGAGCACCGACCGGGCCAGGCGCTCCTGTTCGGCCTGGCGGCGCAGTTCGCTGGAGCGCAGCTCGTGGAACTCGTACATGAACATGGTGTCTCCCCTGGTGAGGTGGTGTCCGGCCACGCTTCTCGCGGTGCCGGACACCACCTTCGCCGCCCAGGTGGGCGGCCCGCATCGGGCGAGTTCCGCATCTTCTGCGCGCACGGGGCCTTAGAGCTGCGGAGAAACGGGAGTGCGATCGGCTCGCGGCGTCCGGCACACGCCCTCGCGGCGTTGCCGGGCTTCCGCGAGCCGGGCGCCCGTTCTGTTCGCAGTCCTTAGTCGCGCGCGGGGGCCTCAGAGCCGTCTCTGAGGTCCTTACGGCGTTCATGTAACCCACGGGCCGGGGGCACGGTCGCCGGACTCAGGCGGAGGGGAGCCCGAGCAGGACGTCGGTGTACTTCAGGACGGCCAGCAGCAGACCGAGGGCACCGAGGGCGACGCCCGCCCAGGCGACCGACCTGGTCCAGGGTGCCTGCGGCCTGCCCGGGGCGCCGAACGCGGGCCGGGCGAGCACCGCGGCACCGACGATCAGGGCGAGCAGCGCGAACAGGCCGCCCCACAGGGCGGTGGTGTGCCAGGCGTCGCCGTAGACCTCCTTGATCTGCGTGGCGACGCTCGCGGAGGTGGAGGTCCGCAACTGGCCGGTCAACTGCTCGCGGGCACCGGCGACGGTGCCGAGCCAGCTGCCGCTGAGGGAGACGAGGCCCAGGGCGGCGGACACGACGGCGCCGGCGCCCTGCCCCACGCCCGAGGGGGCCGCCTTCCCGGACCCGGCGGCCTCGGCACCGGCTTCCTCGGTACCGGCCCCGGGATCGGCGTGACCGGCCCCGCCGGTCGCGGTGGCGGACTCGGCGGCGGTCCCACCGGCTTCCCTGGGCTCACCGGCTTCCCGGTCCCTCTCTGCCGCACCTGCCGCACCTGCCGCCCCGGCGGCACCCCTCACCCCGGTCTCCGCCTCGTCGGCCTCGTCGGCCTCGGCCTCGTTCGTCTGCTCCGGCGCGGTCGCCCGGCCGGCTGCCGCCGTCCGCTCCGTCCGCTGCTGCGCCGGGTTCCGCGCCTGCGTCTCGCGCTTCGCCTCCGTCTCGTCCGTCGCCTCGGTGCCGGTGGTGGCTCGGGCCTCGTCTGCGGTCCTGGTTCCCATGCGGGCACCGTACGGACGCAGTCTGAGAGGGCCCTTAAGAGCTGCGAAGGAAACGGGAGTCCGATCAGCTCGCGGCGTCCGGTGGGTGCGAGCGCAAGGCGCCGGACGCCGCGAGCCGGGCGCCCGTTTCGTTCGCAGCTCTCAACGGTCGCCGACCCCGGTACGCGCGCGGGTCGCCCGCCACTCAGGGGCGAGGACGGCCCAGATCTCGGTGTCCTGGCGGACGCCCCGGTAGGGGTAGTGCTCGCGGAGCACGCCCTCACGGGTCAGGCCCAGGCGCCGCGCGACGTTGATGCTCGCCTCGTTGGCCGACGACACGTGCCACTCCGCGCGGTGCATGCCGCGCTCGTCGAACGCCCAGTCGAGCAGGACCCGGGCCCCACGGGTGACCAGCCCCCGGCCGGTGCCCTCCGGTTCTAGCCAGCAGCCGATCTCGCACGTGCCGGTCGCCGCGTCGAAGGCGGGGAACAGCAGCCCGCCGACCAGGGTCCCCTCCAGCCACAGTCCGTGCAGGAAGCCGCGGTCGGCGGCGCGCTTGTCGGCGTACGACTGGAGGACGGCGCGGGCGGAGTCCACGTCGGTGGCGTGCGCCGCGAACGGGACGTGCCGGTTGATGAACGCGCGCCCGCGGTCGAGGTGGGCGAGGAAGTCCTGGGCGTACCAGGGTTCCAGCGGCCGCAGTTCGGCGCCGTCACCCAGGGATATCGCGTACATCCGTTTCCCGCTCCTTCGCGAGTTCCGCCATGACGTCGCCGAGCCTCTCATGGGCGGCGCGGCACTCGGGCGGCTCGATGCTGATGCGCGGCAGGACGCGGTCCAGGCGGCGCGGCAGCCACCAGTTGGCGCGGCCCAGCAGGTGCATGAGCGCGGGCACGAGCAGGGTGCGCAGGACGAACGCGTCCAGGGCGACGGCGGCGGCGAGCGCGATGCCGAACATGGCGATCACCCGGTCGCCGCCGAGCACGAAGGCGAGGAAGACGGAGATCATGATGACCGCGGCGGAGTTGATCACCCGGCTGGTCTCGGCCAGGCCGACCCGGACGGCGCGCCGGTTGTCGCCGGTCTCCAGCCACTCCTCGTACATCCGGCTGACCAGGAAGACCTGGTAGTCCATGGAGAGTCCGAAGAGGACCGAGACCATGATCACGGGCAGGAAGGGTTCGATGGGCCCGGCGCGGCCGAGGCCGAGGAACTCGCTGCCCCAGCCCCACTGGAAGATCGTGACGACGACGCCGAAGGACGCGGCGACGGCCGCGACGTTCATGACGGCGGCCTTGAGGGGGATGCCCACCGAGCGGAAGGCGAGCAGCAGCAGGACGCAGCCGAGGCCCACGACGACACCGACGAACAGCGGCAGCCGGGCGACGATGACGCCGGCGAAGTCGTCGTACCCGGCGGTCACGCCGCCGACGTGCACGTCGAGCGAGGTGCCGGTCTCGGCGCGCGGCAGCACCTTCTCGCGCAGCCGGTCGACGAGGTCGCTGGTGCGCTGCGACTGGGGCGCGGAGTCGGGCAGGACGTTCAGGTAGGCGGTGGTGCCGCCGGTGTTGTAGGTCACCGGGGTGACCGCGGCGACGCCGTCGGTGGCGCGCAGCGTGGTGCCGAGGTTGTCCAGGGCGAGCCGGTCCCCGGCCCCGTCCACGCGGGTCACCAGGGTGAGCGGTCCGTTGACGCCGGGCCCGAAGCCGTCGGCGAGGAGGTCGTACGCCTGCCGGGTGGTCGACGAGGCGGGGTCGTTGCCCTGGTCCGAGGTGCCCAGGTGGAGGAAGAGCGTGGGCAGGGCGAGCACGGTGACGACGGCGAGGGCGAGGGAGCCGAGGAGCTTGGGGTGGCGTTCCACGAAGGCCGACCAGCGGGCGGCGAACCCGGTGGGCACCTCCGGCTCGGGGCCGTGCTCGGCCAGGCGCCGCCGCTCGCGGCGGCTGAGGGCGCGCGGGCCGATCCAGGACAGCAGGGCGGGCAGCAGGGTCACCGAGGCGGCGACCGTGAGGACGACGGTGGACGCGGCGGCGATCGCGACGCCGTTGAGGAAGCCGAGGCGCAGGATCAGCATGCCCAGCAGGGCGATGCAGACGGTCGCGCCCGCGAAGACCACGGCGCGGCCGGTGGTGGCGACGGCGTTCGTGGCCGCCTCGGTGACCGAGAGGCCGCGTTTGAGGCCTCTGCGGTGGCGGGTGACGATGAACAGCGCGTAGTCGATGCCCACGCCGAGCCCGATGAGCATGCCCAGCATGGGGGCGAAGTCGGCGACCGTCATGGCGTGGCCGAGCAGCCCTATGGCCGCGTGGGCGGTGCCGACGCTCACCAGCGCCGTGGCGATGGGCAGCAGGGACGCGGCGAGCGAACCGAACGCCACCAGGAGCACCACGGCGGCCACGGCGACGCCCAGGATCTCGGCGAGGTGCCCGCCGGAGGACTGGGTGGTTCCGACGGCGCTGCCGCCCAGTTCCACCTGGAGGCCGTCGGTCTGGGCCTCCTTGGCGGCCCGGACGACGGCCTGCGCCTGGGTCTTGGTGATGTCCTGGGCGGGGCGGGCGAAGGTGACCGTCGCGTACGCGGTGTGGCCGTCACGGCTGATCCGGTCCGTGACCTGGGTGGCCTGGCCCTTGTAGGGGCTGGTCACGGAGGCCACCGAGGGCAGGGACTCGATGCGGTCCAGGACGCGGGTCATGGTCTGCTCGACGTCGGCGGCCCGGACGGTGCCGGGCGCGGTGTGCCAGACGACGGTGTCGCTGTCCCCTCCGAGGCCCGGGAAGCCCTGTTGCAGCAACTGGGTGGCACGGCCCGACTCGGTGCCGGGCACCTCGTAGTCGTTGGAGTACGCGGGGCCGGCGACGGCGGCGGCGACCGTGACCCCGCCGAGGGCGAGGAGCCAGAGCAGAACGGTGACGAGGCGGTGCCGGACACACCAGCGCGCGAGGGCTGCCACGAAACGTGCTCCCAGTGTCTTTTTGTGATCTTTGACCGGGAAAAGTCGTCCGTGAACGGAACAGCCCGCAAAGAACGCATGAGCAAGGTGAAAACACTCTTGCAGGCGAATGTGATCGTTTACCGCATTCGTGGCCTTACTCACACCATTGCGACCCGATTCACCGGGGAGTCACGCCTCGCGGGAGCCCCGGGGGCTCGGGACCGTCAGGCGGGCTCGTCACCGAGGGCCATCACCATCACCCCGGCGATGAGCAGCCACAGCGCCCGCCGGGTACGGCCCCGGTGTCCCAGGACGGCCGCGCAGGCGCACAGGACGGCTCCGACGGCGTAGGCGGCCGGTATGCGGGCCGGGGCGGACCCGCTGAGCCGCAGCAGGGACGCGCCGAGTCCGGCGAGGGTCAGCAGCGCGCCGGTACCGGCGGCCACCCAGCGGGCCCGGCGGGCGACCGAGACGCCCTCGGGCGGTTCGTCGCCGGGTTCGTGCGGCGGGGCCGCGTCCAGCAGGGCGACGTCCGCCGCGGGTGGGCCGGCAGGACCGCACGGCGCGGCGTGTGCCGCGGGGGACGTCCCGCCCTTCGGCAGGGCCCGCGCGGGCGTCCCCGCGCTCCGTGCGGGCGTCTCGGAGGACCGTGCGGGTGCCTCGGCTGCCCGTGCCGGCGTCCCTGGACCGGCTGTCCGGGCGGGCGTCCCGGGGTCGGATATCCGTGCCGGCGTCTCGGAATCGGCGCGTCCACTCATGGCGGGCGAGCGTAGCGGCTGCGTCCGCAAGGCCCGACGCGGGGTCGGCGGCGGTGGCGGCGGCGACGGGACGGCCATGGCGCCGAAGGCCGACGGGGCCGCCTACGGGACGACCGGAGGGACGCCCCTGGGGGCATCCGCCCCCTTCCCGGGAACCGGTGGCCGGGAGACACCTGGGGGGACGCATCGCGCCCGATGCGTCCCCCCAGGGTCACCGCGTCACCGCCTGTGGCGGCTCAGCCCTCGCTGACGCCGAGCTTCTCCAGGATCAGCTCCTTGACACGGGCCGCGTCCGCCTGGCCGCGGGTGGCCTTCATGACGGCGCCGACCAGCGCGCCGGCCGCGGCCACCTTGCCGCCGCGGATCTTGTCCGCGACGCCCGGGTTCCCGGCGATGGCCTCCTCGACGGCGGCGGTCAGCGCGCCCTCGTCGGAGACGACCTTCAGGCCGCGCTTGTCGACGACCTCGTCCGGGGTGCCCTCGCCCGCGAGGACGCCCTCGATGACCTGACGGGCCAGCTTGTCGTTCAGCTCTCCCGCGGCGACCAGCTCGGTCACCCGGGCGACCTGCTGCGGGGTGATGGCCAGCTCGTCCAGGCTCTTGCCGGACTCGTTGGCGCTGCGCGCCAGCTCGCCCATCCACCACTTGCGGGCGGAGGCCGCGTCGGCGCCGGCGTCGATGGTGGCGACGATCGGGTCCAGCGCGCCGGCGTTGAGGATGGCCTGCATGTCGGTGGCAGAGATGCCCCACTCGGCGAGCAGCCGGGTGCGGCGGGCCAGCGGCAGCTCGGGCAGCGCGGCGCGGATCTGCTCGACCCACTCGCGCGAAGGGGCCACCGGCACCAGGTCGGGCTCGGGGAAGTACCGGTAGTCCTCGGCCTCCTCCTTGATCCGGCCGGAGGTCGTGGACCCGGTGTCCTCGTGGAAGTGGCGGGTCTCCTGGACGATCGTGCCGCCCGAGGAGAGCACGGCCGCGTGCCGCTGGATCTCGAACCGGGCGGCGCGCTCGACGGAACGCAGCGAGTTGACGTTCTTCGTCTCGCTGCGCGTGCCGAACTTGTCGGCGCCCTTGGGCATCAGCGACAGGTTCACGTCGCAGCGCATCTGGCCCATCTCCATGCGGGCCTCGGAGACGCCGAGCGCCCGGATCAGCTCGCGCAGCTCGCGGACGTAGGCCTTGGCGACCTCCGGGGCGCGCTCGCCGGCCCCGACGATCGGCTTGGTGACGATCTCGATGAGCGGGATGCCGGCGCGGTTGTAGTCGAGCAGGGAGTGGGACGCGCCGTGGATACGGCCGGTGGCGCCGCCGACGTGTGTCGACTTGCCGGTGTCCTCCTCCATGTGGGCGCGCTCGATCTCCACGCGGAAGGTCTCGCCGTCCTCCAGCTGCACGTCGAGGTAGCCGTCGAAGGCGATCGGCTCGTCGTACTGGGAGGTCTGGAAGTTCTTCGGCATGTCCGGATAGAAGTAGTTCTTCCGGGCGAAGCGGCACCACTCGGCGATCGAGCAGTTCAGCGCGAGGCCGATCTTGACGGCGGACTCCACGCCGGTCGCGTTGACGACCGGGAGGGCGCCGGGCAGGCCGAGGCAGACGGGGCAGGTCTGGGTGTTCGGATCGGCACCGAGCGCGGTCGAACAGCCGCAGAACATCTTGGTGCGGGTGCCGAGTTCGACATGGACCTCGAGGCCCATGACGGGGTCGTACGACGCCAGCGCGTCCTCGTACGACACCAGGTCGGTCGTGGTGGTCACGGTGAAAACTTCCCTCTCAGCCCAGCAGGACGTCGTCGTCGCCCAGCCGCTTCAGCTCGCGGTAGAGGATGGCGAGGCCGGTGACGATGGCGGCGGCCGACACGGCGGCGTCGATCAGGCGCAGCGTGTCGCTCTCCGTGCGGGCCTTCTTGGCCTGCTTGATGACGCTGACGGCGCCGAAGGCGGTCGTCGCCATGGACAGGTACGTACCGGACTTGGACTTCTTGAAGCCCTTGGCCTTGGACAGTGCGTTGCTCACAGCGACGGAGCCTCCTCAAGCAGCGGGTGTCCCCACTTTTCCACGAACGCGGCCTCGACGGCGGCACCCACCTTGTACAGGCGGTCGTCCTTCATCACCGGGGCGATGATCTGCAGGCCCACCGGGAGGTTGTCCTCCGGGGCGAGACCGCAGGGCAGGGACATGGCCGCGTTGCCCGCCAGGTTGGTGGGGATGGTGCACAGGTCGGCCAGGTACATCGCCATCGGGTCGTCGGCACGCTCACCGATCGCGAAGGCGGTGGTCGGGGTCGTCGGGGAGACGATCACGTCGACCTGCTCGAACGCCTTGTCGAAGTCCTGCTTGATCAGCGTACGGACCTTCTGGGCGCTGCCGTAGTACGCGTCGTAGTAGCCGGAGCTGAGCGCGTACGTGCCGAGCATGATGCGGCGCTTGACCTCGGGGCCGAAGCCCGCCTCACGGGTGAGGGAGGTGACTTCCTCGGCGGAGTGCGAGCCGTCGTCGCCGGTGCGCAGGCCGTAGCGCAGACCGTCGAAGCGGGCGAGGTTGCTCGAACACTCGGACGGCGCGATCAGGTAATACGCCGACAGGGCCAGGTCGAAGGACGGGCAGTCCAGCTCGACGATCTCGGCGCCCAGCTCCTTGAGCACCTCGACGGACTCGTCGAAGCGCTGGATGACACCGGCCTGGTAGCCCTCGCCGCGGAACTGCTTGACGACGCCGACGCGCATGCCGGCCACGCTGCCGTTGCGGGCGGCCTCGACGACCGGCGGGACCGGCTCGTCGACGGAGGTGGAGTCCAGCGGGTCGTGCCCGGCGATCACCTCGTGCAGCAGCGCCGCGTCCAGGACCGTACGGGCGCAGGGGCCGCCCTGGTCGAGGGAGGAGGAGAACGCCACCATGCCGTAGCGGGAGACCGCGCCGTAGGTCGGCTTGACGCCGACCGTGCCGGTGACGGCGGCCGGCTGGCGGATGGAGCCACCGGTGTCGGTGCCGATGGCCAGCGGCGCCTGGAAGGAGGCGAGCGCGGCGGAGGAGCCGCCGCCGGAGCCGCCGGGGATCTTGGTGAGGTCCCAGGGGTTGCCGGTCGGGCCGTAGGCGCTGTTCTCGGTGGAGGACCCCATGGCGAACTCGTCCATGTTGGTCTTGCCGAGGATGACGACGTCCGCGTCCTTGAGCCGCTTGGTCAGCGTCGCGTCGTACGGCGGGATCCAGCCTTCGAGGATCTTGGAGCCGACCGTGGTGGGCACACCCTCGGTGGTGAAGATGTCCTTCAGCGCGAGCGGTACGCCGGCCAGCGGGCCGAGCTTCTCGCCGCGCGCCCGCTTCTCGTCCACGGCGCGGGCCTGGGCGAGCGCGCCCTCGCGGTCGACGTGCAGGAAGGCGTGCACCTTCTCGTCGACGGCCTCGATCCGGGCGAGGTGGGCCTCGGTGACCTCGACGGCCGTCAGCTCACCGGAGGCGATCTTCCCGGCCGTCTCGGCGGCGGTGAGTTTGATGATGTCCGTCATTGCTTACTCCTCCCCCAGGATCTGCGGCACCTTGAAACGCTGCTGTTCCTGGGCCGGGGCGCCGGACAGCGCCTGCTCGGGGGTGAGCGACGGACGGACCTCGTCCGCGCGCATGACGTTCGTCAGCGGCAGCGGGTGGGAGGTCGGCGGTACGTCTTGGTCGGCGACCTCACTGACGCGGGCCACCGCGCCGATGATGTCGTCCAGCTGTCCCGCGAAGTGGTCGAGCTCTTCGGGCTTCAGCTCCAGACGCGCCAGCCGGGCGAGGTGGGCGACCTCCTCGCGCGTGATGCCAGGCATGCAGCGTTCCTCTGGGTGAGTGTGTGGTTGGGCAAATCGGCTTGGGAAAGTCGGTTTGGCCCAATCCTATGGGGCCGGACCCCGTGGCCGTTAAACGGTTTCCCCCTGCGCCTGCCCCCGGCGCCGCGCGTCCCACGCGGCGCTGCTCAGGAAGTGGTTGTCATAGAGGTCCTGCACCTCCAGCAGACTCTCCGGGGCGACCTCGCCGAGGGCGATGCGCCGCAGGTGGCGGAAGTACTCGAAACGCTCGACGCCCGGCGCCAGGACGATGAGCAGGTCGGCGTCGGCTCCGGGCACGGCGGCGAAGGCGTGCGGCTTGCCGGGCGGGACGACGACGAGGTCACCGGGGCCGGCGGTGAGGACCTCGTCGCCGGAGAGGATGTCGGCGGCGCCGTCCAGCAGGAAGAACATCTCGGCGCTGTTGTCGTGCCAGTGCGGCTTGGCGCCGTCGGCGCCCGCCACGAGGGTGACGCGCTGGGTGGACAGGGCACCGCCGGTCGCACTGCTGTCGGCCAGCAGCCGCACGGTGGCGGGCGCGCGGCCGACCACTTCGGCCTCGGCCTCGCGGACGATCACGGACTCGTCGAACTTCGGTACGAACAGGGACATGATGCGTCTCCCTCGGTGGGTTCGGCCGTTCGGGGCGGACGCCGGCCGGTGAAGGCGGTCGGCGAACGCGGTCGAGCGCGGTGGGGCGCGGGCGTCAGACGGCGAAGAGCAGTCCGGCACTGATCAGGACAACGACGGCCGTGGCGCAGTGGATTCCGAAGGCGACGGCCTTCGGGCCGCCGTGGCGCAGGACTATCAGGGTGTCGCCGAGCGGCACCAGGGCCACGCACAGCATGAACCAGGCCTCGGCGCGGGTGCCCGCGAAGGCCAGCAGCGCGAGGCCGACCAGGCCGAAGGTGCCGTCGCGCAGGCCCTTGACCGTCAGGTAGGCGCCGGCGTCGCCGGCCGGATCGGCCGGGGCCCCGTAAGCGGCGGCGGCGGAGGCGGGCTGGAACAGGAAGCGGTACCCGAGGAAGACGCAGAACAGGTCGAGCACGACGGCCAGGGTGTACGCGGTGACGGTCACGTCTCTTCTCCCACCTCGAAGGTGCTAGCGGCGCTAGCGATGGGAGCGAAGCTAACAGAGCATCGACAGATTGGCTAGCACCGCTAGAATGAGGAGCATGACGATCCAGACGCGCCGGGAGCGCGAACGAGCGGAACGGGAGCGGCTGATCGTGACGGCCGCCCGGGAACTGGCCGAGGCGGAAGGCTGGGACGCGGTCACCACCCGGCGGCTGGCCGCCGAGATCGAGTACAGCCAGCCGGTCCTGTACAGCCACTTCAAGGGCAAGGACGCGATCATGGCGGCCGTCGCGGTCCAGGGCTGTGCGGAGCTGGCCGCCGCCCTGCGGACGGCGCGCACGGCGGCCGGGGGCACCCGCGAGGCGCTGACGGCGGTGAGCGAGACCTACACCGCCTTCGGGCGGCGGCGGCCCGCGCTCTACGACGCGATGTTCACGCACCTGGTGGACCTGCCGTTCGCCACGCCCGAGGCCCCCGCGGCCCTGCGCGAGGCCTTCGGCGAACTGCTGGCGGCCGTCGAGCCGGTCGCGGCACAGGGCGAGGACCCGGGGCACCTCACGGAGACGTTCTGGGCCGGTCTGCACGGGCTGGTCACCCTGATGCGCAGCGGACGGCTGCCCGAGCACACCCACGAACGCCGGCTGTCCCTGCTGATCGGCCACTTCGTGCCGCCCGGCACGCGGTGAGCCGCACCGGGCCGGGCCGCGTGACCCGGCTCGCCCTCAGTCGGCCTGAACCGGCCTGGACCGAACTTTCCGGGCCTGGCGTGAATCGAAGCGCCATGGCCTGAACTGGAGGGCCGCGAACTGACGAGATATGGCCTGATCTGACCTGCGCGCACCGCCCGTGCGCGCACCTCCCGGAGCCGGAGGCGGCGCGCATCTTCAGTGGCGGGGCGGGCCCTCAGCGGCAGGACGGCCCCCTGACGGCAGCGCGCACCTTCGGTGGCGGCGCGGGCCTCACCGGCAGCGCGGGCCCCGCGGCAGTGCGCGCCTTCAGCGGCAGGGCGGGCGCCGGGCAGCGGCGCGCGTCCTTCAGCCGCGGCGGTCCAGCGGGCCGGCCGCCCGGGACCGCGCTCCCCGCCGGGCCGGGGCCTGCTGCCCGCCGCCCGCCCGGCTCCTCACTCGTCGCCCGCCGCTGCGGGCAGCGCGGCGGCGGGCCGCACCCAGCCGCGCGACCCGCGCGCCCGCAGCCACGCCGTCGTCTCCCCGGGCGGCATGGCGGCGGCGACCAGCCAGCCCTGTACGGCGTCGCAGCCCAGGTCGCGCAGCCGCTCCCAGGTCTCGTCGTCCTCGACGCCCTCCGCGACGACGAGCAGGCCCAGGGAGTGGGCGAGGTCGACGGTGCAGCGCACGATCTCGGCGTCCTCGGTGTCCACCGCGAGGCGGGCCACGAAGGAACGGTCGATCTTCAGTTCGCTCACCGGCAGCCGCCGCAGGTGCACCAGCGAGGAGTAGCCGGTGCCGAAGTCGTCCAGCGACATCTTCACGCCGTGCGCGGTCAGGCCCGCCAGCGTGTCGGCGGCCCGCTGCGGGTCCTCCAGGAGGACGTGCTCGGTGATCTCCAGCTGGAGGGCGCCCGCCGGGACGCCGTGCCGGGCCAGGCGGGCGGCCACCGAGCCGGCGAAGCCGGGGGTGTGCACGTCGCGCGGGGAGACGTTGACGGCGACCGGGACGAACAGGCCCTGGGCGCGCCACGCGGCGACCTGTCCGAGGGCGGTCTCCAGCACGTACTCCGTCAGGTGGGGCATCAGTCCGGAGGACTCGGCTATCGCTATGAACTCGTCCGGCGGGACCTTGCCGCGCTCGGGGTGCACCCAGCGCACCAGCGCCTCCAGGCCGGCGACCTGGCCGTCGAAGCGGACCTTGGGCTGGTAGTGCAGCTGGACCTCGTGGGCGTCCAGGGCCCGGCGCAGGTCGCCGAGCAGTCCGAGCCGGTCGGGAGTGTTGGAGTCCCGCTTGGACTCGTAGGCCTCCACGCCCGTCCGGTCCCGCTTGGCCTGGTACATCGCCACGTCCGCCCGGCGCAGCATGCCTTCGGCGTCCAGGGCGTGGTCGGGGAAGACGGCGACCCCGGCGCTGGCCTCCAGGACGAGAGTGAGTCCGTCGAGGTCGAGCGGGGAGCTGAGGGTGGTGACCAGGCCGCGCGCGATGCGTGTCGCGGACGTCGTGGAGTCGGCGACGGGCAGTAACACGGCGAACTCGTCGCCGCCGAGCCGGGCCGCCTCCGCGCCGCGCGGCAGGGCCTGCCGCAGCCGGTCGGCGATCTGGAGCAGCAGCCGGTCCCCGGCGAGGTGACCGAGGGTGTCGTTGACCGAGCGGAAACGGTCGAGGTCGATCAGCATCAGGGCGGAGCGGGCGCCGATGCGTTCGGCGTCGTCCAGAGCGGTCCAGATGCGCTCCAGGAGCCACTGCCGGTTGGGCAGCCCGGTCAGCGGGTCGCGCAGTTGCTCCTCGGCGCGGGCGCGGGCGATCCACAGCGTGGAGTCGAGGGCGATGAGCGGGATGGCGAACAGCGGCAGCAGCACCGGGGCGGCGACGGCGACGACGCAGACCAGCGGGGCGATCCCGAGCAGCGCCACCGCGACCAGGCCCTGCCGGACCAGCGCGGTGCGGGCGACGGTGGGCAGCGGGTCGGTGCGCGGGGAGTGCAGGTACCACAGCAGGACGCGGGTGACCGCGAGGTAGACGGCGGCGACCAGCACCACCTGGGGGGCGGTGTACGCGGTCCAGGTGCCCGGGTCCCAGGGCCGCTCCACGGTCGGTACCCGGCCGAAGGCGCCGAGGACCAGGGCGGCGGCGCCGATGCCGAGGATGTCGACCGCGCCGTGCAGTACGCCCGGGCGCCAGCGGTGCCGCCTGGCTATGCCGACCAGGACGACGACGGTGAGGCTGACCAGGCCGGCCGGGACCCAGCCGTAGAGCAGGAGCACGGCCAGGGTGAGGGCGGCGCCGGAGCCGGTGCCGCCCCACCAGCGGGCCCGGCCGAGCATGACCAGGTGGCCGACGATGACGCCGGTGAGCACGGCCAGCGACCAGCCGGCCGTACCGGAGGGGAAGAGGGCGTGCCCGGCGGAGAAGGCGCCGTAGAGGCCGGCGCCGAGGGCGAGGGCGGCCACCGCGACGACCACCGTGGGCAGGGCCGGACGGCCGGGGGGCCGCTCGGTGCCGGCGCCCGGCAGCGCGGACCCGCCCCGGCCGGGCGGCCCTGCGGGGACGTGGTCCTCCGCCACCGGGTACGACCGGGCGGCGCGGGCCGCGAGTCCCGCGCGCCCGGTGTGCCTGTCCGTGGCCGGACGCTCTGCCGTCCGCTCCCGGCCCCCTCGCCATGCGCCGGTCATCCGGCGCAGCCGTGAGTGCGGGGCGGCGCTCTCGGTCGGTTCCATTCCCGTCCCTCTCACTGCCGGCGGTGCCCACGCCGCGCGGCCCGGTGCCCGACGTCCCCTGGGCACGGCCGCGCTGGAAAACCCTTCCACGTACTCGGCAGGAGCACGGGGACGCCCCGACCCCAGCCGGGCACGGCGGGCGCACCCCTCAACAGTAGGCCGCGGAAGGCTTCCCCGGGCAGCGGTCGCCGACGGTTGCCCGAATGCGCCCCGGCCACCCGTATGCATCTGGTATGCGCCGAACGGGGGGCCTTCAACCGCTACTCGCCGGTCGGCAGGGCGACTTCGGCCGCCGCGTCCGGTCCCTGTTCCAGCAGTACCCCGAAACCCTCCTCGTTCAGGACCGGAACCTTCAGCTGCATCGCCTTGTCGTACTTCGAACCGGGGTTGTCCCCCACCACCACGAAAGCGGTCTTCTTGGAGACCGAACCGGTCACCTTCGCACCCCGGGTCTGCAGCGCCTCCTTGGCGCCGTCCCGGGTGAAGTGCTCCAGGGTGCCGGTGACCACGACCGTCAGGCCCTCCAGCGGACGCGGCCCCTGCTCCTCTCCCGAGGACCGGTCCTCCAACGGGACTCCGGCGGCCTTCCACTTGCGCACGATCTCGCGGTGCCACTCCTCGGCGAACCACTCCTTGACGGCGGCGGCGATGATCGGGCCGACCCCGTCGGTGCCGGCCAGTTCCTCCTCGGTGGCCTGGTCGATGCGGTCGACGGAACGGAACTCGCGCGCCAGCGCCTGGGCCGCGACCGGGCCGACGTGCCGGATGGAGAGCCCGTTCAGGAAACGGGCCAGCGGACGGTCCTTGGCCGCCTCGATGTTCCGCAGCAGCGCGAGGGTGTTCTTCTTCGGCTCGCCCTTCTGGTTGGCGAAGACCGTGACGACCTTCTCCTCGCCCGTCTTCGGGTCGCGCTTGGGCAGCCCGCTGTCCGGGTCGAGGACGTAGGCCTTGATGGGCAGGAGTTTCTCCACCGTCAGGTCGAACAGGTCGCCCTCGTCGGCCAGCGGCGGATCGGCCGGTTCCAGCGGGCGGGTGAGCGCGGCGGCGGCCACCGCGCCGAAGTGTTCGATGTCCAGGCACTCGCGGCCCGCGAGGTAGGAGACCCGCTCGCGCAACTGGGCCGGGCAGGTGCGGGCGTTGGGGCAGCGGAGGTCGATGTCGCCCTCCTTCATGGCCCGCAGCGGCGTCCCGCACTCGGGGCACTCGGCGGGCATCACGAACTCCCGCTCGCCGCCGTCGCGCAGGTCGACGACCGGGCCGAGGATCTCCGGGATGACGTCACCGGCCTTGCGCAGCACCACCGTGTCCCCGATGAGGACGCCCTTGGCCTTGACGACCTCTTGGTTGTGCAGGGTGGCGAACTCGACCTCGGAGCCGGCCACGGTGACCGGCTCCACCTGGGCGTACGGCGTGACCCGGCCGGTGCGGCCGACGCCCACCTTGATGTCGATGAGCTTGGTGTTGACCTCTTCGGGCGCGTACTTGTACGCGATCGCCCAGCGGGGCGCGCGGGCCGTGGAGCCGAGCCGGCCCTGGAGGCGGATCTCGTCGAGCTTGATGACGGCGCCGTCGATCTCGTGCGCCACGGAGTGGCGGTTCTCGCCGTAGTAGGCGATGAACTCCCGTACGCCCGCGAGGCCGTCGACCACCCGGTTGTGCGGGGAGGTCGGCAGGCCCCAGGTGTGCAGCAGGTCGTAGGCCTGGGAGAGGCGGGTGAGGCCCTCGTACCCCCGGAGGGCGCCGATGCCGTGGACCACCATGTGCAGCGGGCGGGTCGCGGTGACGCGCGGGTCCTTCTGGCGCAGCGAACCGGCCGCCGCGTTGCGCGGGTTGGCGAAGGGCTTGTCGCCGGCGGCGACCAGCCGGGCGTTCAGCTCCTCGAACTTCTCCATCGGGAAGTAGACCTCGCCGCGGATCTCCACGAGGTCGGGCACCTCGTCGCCGTGCAGCCGGTCGGGGATCTCGGCGATCGTGCGGACGTTGGGGGTGATGTCCTCGCCGGTGCGGCCGTCGCCGCGGGTGGCGGCGCGGGTGAGCCGGCCGTGCTCGTAGGTGAGGTTGACGGCGAGGCCGTCCACCTTCAGCTCGCACAGGAAGTGGTACTCCTGCTCGCCCAGTTCCCTGGCGATGCGGTCCATCCAGGCGGCGAGGTCGTCGTCGTTGAACGTGTTGTCCAGGGAGAGCATCCGCTCGCGGTGCTCGACCGCGGTGAACTCCGTGGCGTACGAGCCGGCGACCTTCTGGGTCGGCGAGTCGGGCGTGCGCAGCTCGGGGTACTTCTCCTCCAGCGCCTCCAGGGACCGCAGCAGCCGGTCGAAGTCGGCGTCGCTGATGACGGGGGCGTCCTTGACGTAGTACCGGAAGCGGTGCTCCTCGACCTGCTCCGCGAGCCGGACGTGCTCCTCCCGCGCCTCGGCGGGCACCGCTGTTTCCGCTTGCTGCTTGTCGCCGGCCACCGTGTTGTCCTCCCGTTACTCTGGGTTGTCCGCGAGGGATCTCGCCGCCCGTACGCAGTGGGCGAGGGCCTGGCGTGCGTACTCGGGGGAGGCGCCCGCGAGGCCGCACGCCGGGGTGAGGGTGACCGACCGGGCGAGCAGCCCCGGTCGCAGCCCCAGCCTGCGCCACAGCGTTCTGACACCCATGACGCTACCGGCAGGGTCTGACAACGGGCCGTCCGTGGCCGGGACGACACCGGCGAAGAGGTGGGTGCCGCCTTCCACGGCTTCCCCGATCACCTCGTCGTCACGTTCGGTGAGCAGCGAGAAGTCGAAGGAGATGCCGGCCGCGCCCGCCCGGCGCAGCAACGCGAACGGCACGTCCGGCGCGCAGGAGTGGACGACGACGGGCCCGTCGGAGTGCGCGGCGAACACGTCCCGCAAGGTGGCCTCCACGACCTGCCGGTCGACGGCACGATGGGTGCGGTAGCCGCTGGCGGTCCGCACCTGCCCGCGCAGCACGGCGGTGAGGGACGGTTCGTCGAGCTGGAGGACGAGGCGGGCGCCGGGCACCCGCCGCCGGACCTCCTCAAGGTGCAGCCGCAGCCCCTCGGCGAGCGAGCCGGCGAGGTCCCGGCAGGCGCCGGCGTCGGACAGGGCGGCCTCGCCGTTCCTCAGCTCCAGGTGCGCGGCGAGCGTCCACGGCCCCACCGCCTGGACTTTCAGGGCGCCCTCGTGGCCCTGGGTGAACTCCTCCAGGGCGTCGAGGTCCTCGCCCAGCCAGGACCGCGCCCGTCTGGTGTCCCGTCCCGGCCGGTCGCCCAGGCGCCACCCGCTGGGCTCCACGCGCGCGTACATCTCGACGAGCATGCCCGCGGTACGCCCGACCATGTCGGCGCCCGGCCCGCGCGCGGGCAGTTCGGGCAGGTGGGGGAAGTCCTCGAAGGTCCCGGTGACGGTCTTGACGGCCTCGCGGGCGTCCCCGCCGGGCATCGACCCGAGCCCGGTGGCGCCACCGAAGCTGAACTGGCTGTTTTCGCTCACCGCAGCAGCCTACGGAACGGCCGGGCCGGGTCAGTGCCCCGGGCGCACCGTCAGGTCGTTCACCTCGGCGTCGCGGGGCAGGTCGAGGGCCATCAGGACGGTGGTCGCCACGGACTCGGGGTCGATCCACTTCCCGGGGTCGTACTCCTTGCCCTCCTGCCGGTGCACCTTGGCCTGCATGGGGCTCGCGGTGCGGCCGGGGTAGACGGAGGTGACGCGGACGCCGTTCGGGTGCTCCTCCTGGCGCAGGGCGTCGGCGAGGGCCTTCAGGCCGTGCTTGGAGGCGGCGTAGGCCGCCCAGTCGGCGTGCGCGCTCAGGCCCGCGCCCGAGTTGACGAAGACCACGTGGCCGCGTGCGGCGCGCAGCTGGGGCAGGAAGTGGCGGGTCAGCTCGGCGGGGGCGACCAGGTTGACGTTCAGCTGGTGGTGCCAGGACTTCGGCGTCAGCTCACCGACCGGGCCGAGGTCGACCACGCCCGCGACGTGCAGCAGGGAGTCGACCCGGTCGGGGAGCGTCTGGTGCGAGAACGCCCAGCTGAGCCGGTCCGGGTCGGCCAGGTCGCCGACCAGGGTGCGGGCGCCGGGGAACTCGGCGGCCAGTTCCCTGGCCCGGCCCGCGTCGCGCGCGTGCAGCACGAGGTCGTCCCCGCGCGCGTGCAGACGGCGGGCGACGGCCGCGCCGATGCCGGAACCGGCCCCGGTGATCACATGTGTAGCCATGCCCGCCATGCTCGCACCCGCCGGTCAGCGCCCGCTCAGCGACTCCTCCAGGTACGCGAGCGCGTCCGCGGGCTCCTCGGCGAAGAACACCAGCTCCGCCAGCGGCCGGGGCAGGAACCCCTCCTCCTCCATCCGGCGGAACTGCTCGCGCAGGCCGTCGTAGAAGCCCGCCGTGTTGAGCAGCACCACCGGCTTGTCCGTCCGGCCGTGCTTCTTCAGTTCCAGGATCTCGGTGGCCTCGTCGAGGGTGCCGGTGCCGCCCACCAGGATCACCACCGCGTCGGCCTTCTCCAGGAGCAGCTTCTTGCGCTCGGCGAGGTCGCCCGCGATCACCATCTCGTCGGCACCCGGCCGGGCCTTGGCCGACAGGAAGTCGACCGACACGCCGATCAGCCGGCCGCCCGCCTCGTGCACGCCGTCCGCGACCACCTTCATCAGGCCGGTGTCCGAGCCGCCCCACACCAGGCTGTGCCCGCCCTTGCCGAGCAGCCGGGCGAAGTCCCGGGCGGGTCGCGTGTAGCGGTCGTCGAGGTCGGCGGCGGAGAGGAAGACGCAGATGTTCATGCGCCCCACGGTACGCGTCCGGAGGGTTCCTCCCGCGCGCGGGAAGAAGCCCGCGCGCGCGAGCGCTGACCACGGTATGACACAAGGACACACGATCACCGTCGAACAGGGCGACGAGCACGTGCGCGTGGTGCGCGGCGGGCAGGTCCTGGCCGAGAGCCACCGCCCCCTGGTGCTGCGCGAGACCGGCTGTCCCCCGCGCTACTACCTGCCCGCCGAGGACGTGCGCCTCGACCTGCTGACCCCCTCGGGCACGCACACCCACTGCCCCTTCAAGGGCGACGCCTCCTACTGGTCGCTGCCGGACGCCGCGGACCTGGCCTGGGCCTACCCGGACCCGAAGCCCGAGGTCGCGCGGATCAAGGACCACCTGTGCTTCTACGACGCCGAGGTGCTGTAGCCCGCTGAGCCGCCGACGCGGCGGTCTTGTGGCAGTCTTCGAAGCCATGGACAAGAAGACCCTCTCGCGTGACGGCACCCCGATCGCCTACCAGCGCACCGGCACGGGTCCGGTGGTCGTCCTGGTCAGCGGGGCGATGTCGACGGGTGCCACGGTCGCGCCGCTGGCGGTGGCGCTGTCGCGGCGGTTCCGCGCGGTCGTGTACGACCGGCGGGGCCGCGGTGAGAGCGGGGACACCGCGCCGTACGCGGTGGAGCGCGAGGTGGAGGACCTCGCGGCCGTGATCGACGCGGTGGGCGGCGACGCGGCGCTCTACGGCATCTCCTCGGGCGGTGCGCTGGCCCTGCGGGCGGCGGCGGCCGGGCTGCCGGTGCGGCGGGTCGCGGTGTACGAGCCGCCGTTCGACGTCCGGGAGGACCGCGCCGCGGACCACGCCCGGTACACCGAGGAGCTGGAGCGGGCGCTCGCGCAGGGCCGCCGCGGCGACGCGGTGGAGCTGTTCCTGCGCGTCACCGGGCTGGCCGAGCAGATGATCGTGAACGCCCGCCAGTCCCCCATGTGGCCGGGCCTGGAGGCCGTCGCCCCCACCCTCGCCTACGACGACGCGGTCATGGGCGGCGGCGCGGTCCCGCGCGACCTGCTGGGGGCCGTCACCGTGCCGCTGCTGGCCGTCGCGGGCGACGCGGGCCCGGCGTGGATGCGTGAGGCGGCCCGCCAGGTGGCCGAGGCGGCCCGCCAGGGCACGTACCGCGTCCTGGCGGGCCAGACCCACGCGGTGGAGCCGGAGGTGCTGGCGCCGGTGCTGGCGGAGTTCTACGGGGCGTAGGGTCCGGCGTCCGGATCAGTGCCGGAGTCCGCGAGCCCGGCCCGATCCGGACGGAAGGCTCCAGGGGCGCTCCGCGCTCACGCGGCGCCCGCCGTCGCCCGCCGGGTCGTCGCGATCGTCGCCGAGCCCACCACGCGCGTGCCGTCGTACAGCACGATCGCCTGGCCGGGGGCGACCCCGCGCACCGGCTCGGTGAACGTCACCTCCAGGGTGCCGTCGACGAGTTCGGCGCTCACCTCGCTCTCGCCGCCGTGGGCGCGGAGCTGGGCGGTGTAGGTGCCGGGGCCGGCGGGGGCGGTGCCGCACCAGCGGGGCCTGATCGCGGTGAGGGCGTCGACGTCCAGTGCGGCGGCCGGGCCGACCGTCACCGTGTTGGTCACCGGGGAGATGTCCAGGACGTAGCGCGGCTTGCCGTCGGGCGCCGGGGTGCCGATCCGCAGCCCCTTGCGCTGGCCGACGGTGAAGCCGTAGGCGCCCTCGTGGGTGCCGACGACCGCGCCGGACTCGTCGACGATGTCACCCTCCGCCCTGCCCAAGCGGCGGGCCAGGAAGCCCTGGGTGTCGCCGTCCGCGATGAAGCAGATGTCGTGCGAGTCGGGCTTCTTGGCGACGGCCAGGCCCCGGCGCTCGGCCTCGGCGCGGATCTCGTCCTTGGTGGTGACCGTGTCGCCGAGCGGGAACAGCGCGTGCGCGAGCTGCCTCTCGTCGAGGACGCCCAGGACGTACGACTGGTCCTTGGCCATGTCGGAGGCGCGGTGCAGCTCGCGGGTGCCGTCCTCGTGCTCGATCACCTTCGCGTAGTGGCCGGTGCACACCGCGTCGAAGCCGAGGGCGAGCGCCTTGTCCAGCAGCGCCGCGAACTTGATCTTCTCGTTGCAGCGCAGGCACGGGTTCGGGGTGCGGCCGGCCTCGTACTCGGCGACGAAGTCCTCGACGACGTCCTCGCGGAAGCGGTCGGCGAGGTCCCACACGTAGAACGGGATGCCGATGACGTCCGCGGCGCGGCGGGCGTCGCGCGAGTCCTCGATGGTGCAGCAGCCCCGCGCGCCCGTGCGGAAGGACTGCGGGTTCGCGGAGAGCGCGAGGTGGACGCCGGTGACGTCGTGACCGGCTTCCGCGGCGCGGGCCGCGGCGACGGCGGAGTCGACCCCGCCGGACATGGCGGCGAGGACGCGGAGGGGGCGGGAGCGCTGCGAGGTGTCAGTCATAGCCCCTCCAGGGTAAGGGGGTGCGGGAACCGGAGCCGCCGGATATCCGTTCCAGGTCGTATGGGGGCGGACAAGACCGGGCGGGGCGGCGGGGACGGCGGCGCGGGGCGGTGGCCGGCACGCCGGGCGGTGCTCGTGGGCGGGGCGGTGGCCGTCGCGGGCGGTGCGGCGCTGTGCCGGGACGAGCTGGCGCGGCTGTGGTGGCGGCTGCCGGGCGGCCAGAGACCGCGGGTGGCCGGTGCGGTGGACTTCGCCGGGGCCCGCTGGGTGGCGGCCTCCCCGGCGAACTACCGGCGCGCGGACCGGCCCGAGGACTTCACGGTGGACCGGGTGGTCGTCCATGTCACCCAGGGCAGCTACGCGAGCGCGGTGAAGGTGTTCCAGGACCCCGGGCACCAGGCCGCGGCGCACTACATCGTCGGCGCGGACGGCCGTGTGACGCAGATGATCCGCGAGCTGGACGTGGCCTTCCACGCGGGCAACCGCGAGTACAACGAGCGCAGCGTCGGCATAGAGCACGAGGGTTTCGTGGAGAAGGCCTCCTCCTTCACCGACGCGATGTACGCCGCCTCGGCCCGGCTGACGGCCGGGATCTGCGGGCGGTACGGCATACCCGTCGACCGGGAGCACATCATCGGGCACGTGGAGGTGCCGGGCACCGACCACACGGACCCGGGACCGTACTGGGACTGGGACCGTTACCTGCGGCTGGTGCGCCGCGCGCGGACCGCGCCGGCGCCGAGCGCCTCACCCACCGCGCCGGCCTCACGGGCGGCGCGCGCCTGAGCCCGGCGCGCCCCGGCTGCACGCACCGCGCGTGCCGGGCCGCCGCGCGGTGTCAGCTGAGTCCCGCCGCCCGTGCCCGCTCCACCGCCGGGCCGATGGCCTTGGCGACGGCATCGACGTCGGCCTGCGTGGAGGTGTGGCCCAGGGAGAAGCGGAGGGTGCCGCGGGCCAGGTCGGGGTCGGTGCCGGTGGCGAGGAGGACGTGGCTGGGCTGGGCGACGCCCGCGGTGCAGGCGGAGCCGGTGGAGCACTCGATGCCCTGGGCGTCCAGCAGGAGCAGCAGCGAGTCGCCCTCGCAGCCGGGGAAGGTGAAGTGGGCGTTGGCCGGCAGGCGCCCGGCGGGCGCGGGGTCGCCGCCCAGGATCACGTCGGGGACCGCCGTGCGGACGGCGGTGATCAGGGCGTCGCGCAGTGCGCCGATCTCGCGGGCGAACCACTCGCGCCGCTCGGCGGCGAGCCGGCCGGCCACGGCGAAGGAGGCGATGGCGGGCACGTCCAGGGTGCCGGAGCGGACATGGCGTTCCTGGCCGCCGCCGTGCAGCACGGGTACGGGCGTGTGCTCGCGGCCGAGCAGCAGCGCGCCGATGCCGTAGGGGCCGCCGATCTTGTGTCCGGAGACGGTCATCGCGGCGAGGCCCGAGGCGGCGAAGTCGACGGGGACCTGGCCGAAGGCCTGGACGGCGTCGGCGTGCAGCGGGACGTCGAACTCGGCGGCGACGGCCGCCAGTTCGGCCACCGGCAGCACCGTGCCGATCTCGTTGTTGGCCCACATCACCGTGGCGAGGGCCACGTCGCCGGGGTCGCGGGCGATGGCCTCGCGCAGGGCGTCGGGATGGACGCGGCCGTGGGAGTCGACGGGCAGGTACTCGACGGTGGCGCCCTCGTGCTCGCCGAGCCAGTGCACGGCGTCGAGGACGGCGTGGTGCTCGACGGGACTGGCCAGGACCCGGGTGCGGGCCGGGTCGGCGTCGCGGCGGGACCAGAACAGGCCCTTGACGGCGAGATTGTCGGCCTCGGTGCCGCCGGAGGTGAAGACGACCTCGCTGGGGCGCGCGCCGAGTGCTTCGGCGAGGGCTTCGCGGGACTCCTCGACGGTGCGGCGGGCCCGGCGGCCGGATGCGTGGAGGGAGGAGGCGTTGCCGGTGACGCCCAGCGCGGCGGTCAGCGCCTCTGCCGCCTCCGGGAGCATGGGGGTGGTCGCGGCGTGGTCGAGGTAAGCCATGGTGAGGCTGATTCTACGGGTCGCCCGCCGGGGACCCCCGGTCAAGGTCGCGCCGAATCGCGCGGAAGCCGCGGCACCCGGCCGGCCCGGGCCCCGCGTCCGCGGCACGATCCGCGCGAGGTGCCCTGGGCCCTGTCGTCACATTCCCGTCGTCCGCCCGCAAGGCGGGCATCGCGGCGTCGGGTGCGTGCTCTCGGCGTGCCGGGCCCGCCTAGAAGCTCCAGGACACCGTGTGGTCCACCTGCATCAGGGCCAGGAGGACGACGAGGTCGGCGATGCCCAGGGTGAGGCCGAGCAGGGCGCGCCCGCGGCGTTCGGTGCCGCGCCACAGGGCCACCGCCGCCAGGACGACGGAGACGGGGCCGAGGACGACGTTGAGGACCAGCAGGCCGAGCAGGCCGAGGATGAAGGACGCGACGGCCATGCCGTCGGCGTCACGCCTGACGGTGCGGCGCGTGGCCGGTGCGGTGAGCTGCATGACGGGTGGCTCCTGTGGTCGTGCGGGACGGTCGGAGGGGTTCGGGCGGTCGAGCCGGGCGGCGGTGCGGGGCCGGGCGGACGGCGCGTCCGGCCGGTCGGCCCGACCGCACGCCGGGCCCGTCGGCCCGGGCGGTCCCACGAGGGCGCCGGGCGGGCCCGGCGGCCTCAGTGGGAGGTGCCTCGGCGGCGGGCGTGGCGCTCGCGGAGCGCGAAGACGGCGAGCCAGGCGGCGATCACCGCGGCCGCCACGGCGGTGAGGCCGAGCGGCACGTGGGCGACGGTGCCCAGGGTCACGCCGAGCAGCAGCAGTGCGGCGACGAGGAACAGCATGGGAACGAGATCCCCCTTCGGCGCCGGCCGGTGTTCTTCCGGCGGACGCTTGCGGTAACAGTTGTTCACTGACTACCCAGTCTAGCGCCGCCCGCCGCTTGGAAATTCCGGAGAACAGTTGTTAACTGTATGGCATGAGTCACACGCCCGGCGTCCGGCAGGCCCAGAAGCAGAAGACCCGCCAGGCCCTGCTGGACGCGGCGCTGGCGCTGCTGGAGGAGCAGAGCCTGAGCAGCCTGGGGCTGCGCGAGGTCACACGGGCCGTCGGAGTGGCCCCGACCGCCTTCTACCGGCACTTCCGCTCCACCGCCGACCTCGGCGTGGCCCTGGTGGAGGAGGCGCTGGGCAGCCTGCACCCGATGATCAGGACCACCGTGTCCACCGCGGACGACAGCGAGGAACGCATCGCGCGCGCCGTCGGCCTGATCGCCCGTCATGTGGCCGAGTACCCGGCCCACGTCCGGTTCATCGCCCGGGAGCGGCACGGCGGGGTCCAGCCGGTGCGCGAGGCCATACGCGGGCAACTAACGCGGTTCGCGCAGGAGGTGAAGGCGGAACTGGCCAAGGACGCCCTGGCCGAGGGGTGGAGCGACGACGACCTGCTGATGCTCGCGCATCTGTACGTCGACCAGATGCTGATCACCGCCTCGCTCTTCCTGGAGGCGCCGGACTCCCCCGGGGAACGCGACCGGGTCACCCGGCTCGCGACCCGGCAGTTGCGCCTGATCAGCATCGGCCGCCGGCACTGGCGGGAGTGAGGCTCACGCCCCCTGCCCCGCACCGCGCTCGTACAGTCCGGTGACCGACGCGGCCGCGGCGAGCAGCTCCGCGCGCGCCTCGGGCGGCGCCACGACCTCCACCTGGTCGGAGAAACCGAGCAGTTGGCGCACCGCGCCCACCGCGGGGTACGACAGGCGTGCGGTGACCCACTCGCCCTCCCCGTCGTCCTCGGGATGCCCGGTCAGCGAGGGGCCGTGCAGGCGCAGGAACATGTCCAGGCGCTCGCGGCGCACCCGTACGGTGACGTCCAGGCCGCCCGGCCGCTCCTCGACCCGGCGGCGCAGCACCTCCCAGGCGTCGGCGAGTTCGACACCCGGCCTGCGCCGCACCGGTTCGTCCAGGATCCGGGCCGAGCGCACCCGGTCGGCCCGGAACAGCCGCGGCGCCCCGCGCCGGTCGGCGACCAGGTACCAGACGCCCGCCTTGGCGACCAGCCCGTAGGGGTCCACGGTGTACGTCCGCGGCTCCGTGTCGCCGCCGTGCCGGTAGCGCAGCCGCAGCCGGCGGTCGGTGAACACCGCCTCCTGGAGGACGCCCAGGTCGACCGGCCGGTGCGGACCGCTCTTCCAGCGGGTGGCGTCCACCAGGATCCGGCGGCTGACCTCCTCGGCGGCGGGCCGGTGCGGCGCCGGGAGCGCCGCCATCACCTTGCGCAGCGCCGAGCCGAGCGCCGAGTCCAGCCCGAGGGCCGCGTGCGCGCCCTGCGCGGCCAGCACGAACAGCGCGCGGGACTCGTCGGCGGTCAGGCCCGTGACGTCGGTGCGGAAACCGGCGAGCAGTTCGATGCCGCCGTACCGGCCCCGTTCGGCGTAGACCGGGACACCGGCGGCCGAGAGCGACTCGACGTCGCGGTAGATGGTGCGCACCGACACCTCCAGCCGGCCGGCGAGTTCGTGTGCGGGCACCCGGCCCCGGGTCTGCAGGAGCAGCAGGATCGACAGCAGGCGGTCGGACTTCATGGCCCCAGGGTCACGCCTTCGGGCCGGTGCGGCAAATGCTGACGGAAGCTGTCAGGTTATCGGCCCATTCTCGGTTCCGTACCGGGCAGCGGGCCCGGTCACCGAACCGGAAGAGGCAGTGCATGAACTCCCCCGACTCCCGTCCCGCCGACCCCCGCCCCCTCTACGCCCGCGCCACCGAGCAGGCCGCCGCGCTGATCGCGACCGTACGGCCCGAGCAGCTGACCGCTCCGACGCCCTGCACCGAGTTCGACGTGCGGGCGCTGCTGGGCCATGTCGTCGGCAGCAGCCGGCGGATCGCCGTCATCGGCGCGGGCGGCGACGGGCTCGCCGTGGACACGAGCACCGACGGCGTGCCGGACGACGGCTGGTCCGCCGTCTACGAGGAGGTCCGCACCCGCGTCCTCGAGGCGTGGGCGAGCGAGGAGCGGATGGCGGCGACGGTACGGGCGCCGTGGGGCGAGGTGCCCGGCAGCGCCGCGCTCACCGGCTATGTGATGGAGCTGGTGACCCACACCTGGGACCTCAACGAGGCGCTCGGCCGGCCGATGGCGCTCGATGCGGAGCTGGCCGAGTTCTCGCTCGCCAACGCCCGCCGGGTGCTGGCCGAGCCGGAGCGGGACGCGCGGGTCCCCTTCGGCTCGGCCCAGCCGGTCGCCGAGGGAGCCGGCGCGTACGAGCAGCTGGCGGCCTGGCTGGGCCGGCGTCCGCTCAGCCGAGCCTGACCCGCGCGAGCTGCCGGGACTGCGCCACCAGCCGGTCGGCGCCGTCCCACACCTCGGCGTCCTCCTCCAGGAAGCCGCCGGCCAGGTTGCGGGTGGTGATCGAGACCCGCAGCGGACCCGGGGCGGGGCGGCAGCGGACGTGCACGGTCAGCTCGACGGTCGGGACCCAGCCCTTGAGGCCGAGTTCGAACGCGGTCGGCGGCAGCGCGTCCACCGCGAGCAGCAGCGAGAGCGGGTCGGCGTCGCGGCCGTCGGCCAGCCCGAACCAGGCGCGCATCTCGCCCTTGCCGGACGGCGCGCCGAGCGCCCAGCCGAGGGTGGCCGGGTCCAGCTTGAGCATCAGGCGGTCGGCGATGGCGGAACTGCCCTCGACCGGGGCCGGCCCGTCCTCGGCGCCGAAGCACTGCTCCAGCGGCGGGAGCGCGGGCGGCTCGGCGGTGGTGCGGACGTCGTCGGGGAGCGCGTCCAGGTCGCCGTAGGAGGCGAGGACCCGGATGCGTTCCACCTCGGTGCCGTCCTCGTCCTGCTGGAAGAGGGAGGCCTGGCCGGTGGAGAGGGTGCGGCCGGTGCGGACCACCTCGGTGCGCACGACGGCCGGGCCGGGCCGTGAGGCGGTCAGGTAGTGCGCCGAGACCGTGAACGGATCGGGGTGCGGCAGGGCGTCCGCGAGCGCGCGGCCGAGGACGGCCAGCAGATAGCCGCCGTTGACGGCGTTGATGATGGTCCAGCCGGCCGAGAGGCTGGTGTCGTAGACGCCGGGGGCGCGCCGCGTGACGGCGGTGTCCCGGTCGAACTCGCTGTCGCCGATCACGGCCCGCAGGGCCGGGGCGGAGGCTGCTTCTGGCATACGGGAACCGTACAACAGGAAAATACTAAGCGGTAGCTTTCTTTGGTGACACCTCCGTGACGGATGCCCCGCGCTGCGTGAACGTCCGGCAATTTCTCGGTAAGTGTCCGCACTCGTCCGTAAACCCCCGGCCCCGGTTTTCCCTCTACGGGGACATGAGCCTCACCGGGACTCCGTTCCTGTACACCACCATCGCGCTGGCCGTGGTGGCCCTCGTCCTGCCGTTCGCCCTGTGGACGCGGACCAGGGGCCCCAAGGTGCTGCGCACCGCCCTGCGGGCCCTGATGCTGCTGTTCGCCCAGGCCACGGCCATCACCCTGATCTTCGTCCTGGTGAACAACGCCAACAACCTGTACGACAACTGGGACGATCTGCTCGGCACGGGCAACCACGTCCAGCAGGCCGCCGACCTGGGCGCCGACGGCACCGGCGGCATCGCCTACCGCAAGCTGCCCAAGGTCGAGCAGAAGTTCACGCAGGCCGACGGGCCGGGCATGCGGGCGGCGGGCGGGGTCCGCGTCACCCAGCTGAAGGGCCGGGTCTCCGGGGTGAGCGCCGAGGTCTACGTCTGGCTGCCGCCGCAGTACGACGAGCCCGCCTACCGCGGCAGGAAGTTCCCCGTGGTGGAGCTGTTGTCCGGCTACCCCGGCTCGGCGAAGGCCTGGTTCGGCTCGATGAAGGTGCACGAGCAGCTCGAAGGGCTGATGCGCAGCGGCCGGGTCGCCCCGTTCATCCTGGTCTCCCCGCGCACCAACCTGGTCGCCAAGGCGGACACGGGCTGCGCCAACATCCCGGGCACCGTCAACGCGGACAGCTGGCTGAGCATCGACGTACCGAAGATGATCAACGACAACTTCCGCGCCCAGGCCGCGCCCGACGGCTGGGCCGCCGCGGGCTACTCGGCCGGCGCGCACTGCGCCGCCAAGCTCGCCGTCGCCCACCCCGACCGCTACCGGGCCGCGGTGAGCCTGTCCGGCTACAACGACCCGATCGGCGAGAGCGCGTCCCTCGCCGCGCAGAACACCGCCCTGCGCCGGGCCAACAACCCCTACGTGCTGCTGAAGAAGTACCGCAAGCCGCCGCGCGTCGCGCTCTACCTCTCCGGCGAACCCGGTGACGGCTACCAGGCCGGGGTGGCGCTCGAGCAGGTCGCGAAGCCGCCGACGACCGTGCGCGTGGTCTTCCTGCCGCGCAGCGCGGGCGGGCACAGCATGGCGCTGTGGCGCCCCCAGGTGCCCGCGGCGTTCCGCTGGCTGACCCTCCAGATGAGCCACCAGGGCGGCCACGGCGGCCACACCGCCTCGCCGCCTACTCCTCACGGACGGTCGAACGCCGGTTCCACGCCCGCGGAGCTCGCCAGTGGTACCGCATCGCAAGCAGGCGGAGCACGAAAGCGGTGAGCACCGCGAGCGCCGTGGTGAGCGGGGTCAGCGCGTCGTAGCGGATGCACAGCACCACCATGGTGGCGCCGACCATCGCCGGGACCGCGTACAGGTCGCGGTCCCAGCGCAGCAGCGAGGGCACCTCGTTGGCGAGCACGTCCCGCAGCACACCGCCGCCCACGGCGGTGGCCAGCCCCAGGGTCGCCGACGAGGTGAGGCTGAGCCCGTAGTCGTACGCCTTGGTCGTGCCCGAGACGCAGAACAGGCCGAGCCCGGCCGCGTCGAAGACGTAGACGGCCCGCTGGATGCGCTCCACGTGCGGGTGCAGGAAGAAGACCACCAGGGTGGCGATCAGCGGGGTGAGGAAGTACCCCAGGTCGGTGAAGGCGGCCGGCGGCACGGCCCCGATGACGATGTCGCGGAACAGCCCTCCGCCCAGCGCGGTGACCTCGGCGAGCACGGCGATGCCGAAGACGTCGAAGTTCTTGCGGACGGCCAGCAGCGCGCCGGAGATGGCGAACACGAAGATGCCGACGACGTCGACCGTGTGCTGGACGGAGGGGCTGAACAGTTGCTGGGACACGCCACATTCTTACTCAGGGCGCGGCGCCGTCCGGCGGTGCCGGGCGCCGCGCCTACAGGGCGGGCTTGCCCGGGGTGTAGAGCCACTTCTGGAAGAGGTCGCCGAGCCGCTGCCCGGACACCTTCTCCGCGAGCCGGACGAAGTCGGCGGTCTCGGCGTTGCCGTAGCGGTGCAGCGACGTCCAGGCGGGCAGCAGCCGGAAGAACGCCTTGTCGCCGATGCGTTCGCGCAGCGCCTGGAGGGTCATGGCGCCCCGGTCGTAGACCGCGCCGTCGAACATGGTGTCGCGCTGCGGGTCGGCCGGCCTGACCTGCCAGAAGGAGTCGCCGGCGGCGAGGGAGTCGTACTCGGCGCGGAAGGAGTCGTGCGCCGAGCGGGTGCCCTTGTGCTCGGCCCACAGCCACTGGGCGTAGGTCGCGAAGCCCTCGTTGAGCCAGATGTCCTTCCAGTGCTTCACCGACACCGAGTCGCCGAACCACTGGTGGGCCAGTTCGTGCACGATGGTCGACTCGCTGCGCACGGCCGAGTAGGCGGGCTTGCTCTGCACCTCCAGGGAGAACCCGGCCTGCGGCATGTCGTCCACGATCGCGCCCGTCTCCTCGAACGGGTACGGCCCGAAGACCTGCGACCAGTAGTCGGTGGCGGCCGCGGTCACCGCGTACACGTCGACCTTGTTGCTGTCCTTCAGCTTGGGGTCGATGGCCACGTACATCGGGGTGCCGCCCGGGGTCCGGCCGGTGCGCACGTCGAACTTCCCGATGGTGGCGGTCGCCAGGTAGCTCGCCATGGGCCGGCTCTCGCGCCAGTGGGTGTACGTCGAGCCGCCCCGGTCGTACGTCGAGACGAGCCGGCCGTTGGAGACACCGGTCAGGCCCTTGGGCGCCTTGATACGGATGTCGTAGGTGGCCTTGTCGGAGGGGTGGTCGCTGGAGGGGAACCAGGTCGAGGCGGCGTTGGGCTCGCAGGCCACGAAGACGCCGTCGTCGGTCTTCATCCAGCCGTACTTCGAACCGAACACGATGGGGCCGCCGAGCGGCTCGGGTATGCCGCCGTAGGTGACGGTGACCGTGAACGTGCTGTTCTTGCGCAGCACGCCGCGCGGGGTGATGCGCAACTCGTCGCCGTCGCGCGTGAACTGCGCCGCTCTGCCGTTCACCTCGACCCGGGTGACCTCCAGTTTCTGCAGGTCCAGGTCGAAGGAGGAGAGGTTCTCGGTGGCGCGGGCGGTGAGGGTGGTGCGCCCGTCGAGGCGGTCGGTGTCCGGGTTGTACGCGATGTCGAGGGCGTAGTGGCGGGCGTCGAAGCCGCCGTTGCCCAGGAGGGGGAAGTAGGAGTCGCCGATGCCCGGGGCGCCGTGCGTGGGGGCCGAGGAGGCGGCGATCGCGAGGAAGGAGGCCGCCGCGGTCGCGACGGCCCCCAGACGTGCCGAACGGGAGAGTGCCATGAGTCGTCCCTTCGCGCGTGGATCAGTGGATCACACGGACAGACTCTGCGCTCTCCCGTTCGATCATGTGCATGACTTTGCCAAGTCGTCATGCGTCAGTCGCCGGTTGACTCCTGACGCTCGGTACGCTCGCCGTCCGTACCGGTGACCGGGTCCGTACCGGTCTCCTCGGAGATCGCCGGCTCGGCGGCCTTCGCCGGCTTCGCGGACTTGGCGGTCTTCGCGGGCGTGGACTTGGCGGTCTTCGCCGGCGCGGACTTCGAAGTCTTCGCGGGCGTGGACTTGGCCGTCTTCGCCGTCTTCGCCGCCGTGGACTTGGCGGTCTTCGCGGGCGCGGCCTTCGCGGCCTTCGCCGCCTTGGCGGGCGCGGACCCGGTGGTCTTCGCCGCCTTGGCGGGTTCCGCCGCGGCCTGTGCGGACTCGGCGGACTCGGCCGCCTCCGCCGGGGATTCGGCGGTGCCCTCAGCCGGTCCGGCGGTGCCCTCAGCGGCTTCCGCCGCCTCGGTGGCCTCCGCCGCCTCCCTGCCCTCGGTGGCCTCCGCCGCGTCCGACTTCGCCGTGGCCTCGGTGGCCTCCGCCGCCTCCGGCTTCGCCGTGTCCTCGGCGGCCTCACCGACCTCCGGGTTCTCGGTGGCCTCCGTGCTCTGCGCCGTCTCCGCGACCTCCGCCGCCACCGCCGCGGACGTCCGGGCCGACTCGGCCAGGGCCTCCTCGGACACCAGCTCGGCAGCCTCCTTCGCGGCCGTCAGCAGCACCGTGTCCTGCGGCGCCTGGTCCGCGAAGTTCTCCGGGTGGTGGCAGGCTACCCGCTGCCCGGGCTTCAGCTCCTTCAGCTGCGGCTCGGTCGTCCGGCAGATTTCCGTCGCCTTCCAGCACCGGGTGTGGAAGCGGCAGCCGCTCGGCGGGGAGATCGGCGAGGGAACGTCACCCTGGAGCAGGATGCGCTCGCTCTTGGCGTTCTTGCGCCGCGGGTCCGGGATCGGCACCGCGGACATGAGCGCCTTGGTGTACGGGTGCATCGGCGCCTTGTACAACGAGTCCCGGTCGGCCAGCTCGACGATCTTGCCGAGGTACATGACCGCGATCCGGTCCGAGACGTGCCGGACGACCGACAGGTCGTGCGCGATGATCACGTACGTCAGGCCCAGCTCCTGCTGGAGGTCGTCCAGCAGGTTGACGACCTGCGCCTGGATCGACACGTCGAGCGCGGAGACCGGCTCGTCCGCCACCACCAGCTTCGGCTTGAGCGCGAGCGCGCGGGCGATGCCGATGCGCTGGCGCTGACCGCCGGAGAACTCGTGCGGGTAGCGGTTGTAGTGCTCGGGGCTGAGCCCGACCACCGACAGCAGCCGCTGCACCTCCTTCTTGATCCCGCCCTCGGGCTCGACGCCCTGGAGCCGGAAGGGGGCGCCGACGATGGTGCCGATGGTGTGCCGCGGGTTCAGCGACGAGTACGGGTCCTGGAAGATCATCTGGACGTCGCGGCGCATCGGGCGCATCCCGCCGACGCCGAGGTGCGTGATGTCCTTGCCCTCGAACTCGATCCGCCCCGCGGTAGGTTCGAGCAGCCGGGTGATCAGCCGGCCCATCGTCGACTTGCCGCAGCCGGACTCGCCCACGACACCGAGGGTCTCACCGGAGCGCACCTCGAAGTCGAGGCCGTCCACGGCGCGCACCGCACCGACCTGGCGCTGCAGCAGACCCTTCTTGATGGGGAAGTGCTTCTGCAGCCCGCTCACCTTGAGCAGGATCTCGCCGGGCGCGGCCTCCTCGGCGAGGGTGGCCGTGCCGGTCGCCTCGTCCTTCGCCCCGGCCTTGTCGCCGTCGCTCTGCGCAGGGATGCCCACTGCCTTGTCCTTGGCGTTCTCGCTCACAGCTTCGGCGCAATCTCTTCGGTCCAGATCCGCTCCCGCTGCTCCTGCGACATGTGGCAGGCGGCCCAGTGCCCGCTGCCCACCTCGGACAGTTCGGGGCGCACCGTGCGGGTCAGGTCGTCCTTGGGGATGTCGGCGTACGGGCAGCGCGGGTTGAAGGCGCAGCCGGAGGGGATGTTGATCAGGGAGGGCGGGGACCCCTTGACGGGGATGAGCCGCTCCTGCTGCTCGCGGTCCAGGCGCGGCATCGAGCCGAGCAGACCCCAGGTGTAGGGGTGGCGGGGCTCGTAGAACACCTTCTCGGCCGGGCCGCGCTCCACGCACCGGCCGCCGTACATCACCAGGATGTCGTCGGCGAGTTCGGCGACGACGCCCAGGTCGTGGGTGATGACGATGACCGCGGAGCCGAACTCCTTCTGCAGGTCCCGGATGAGGTCGAGGATCTGCGCCTGGACGGTGACGTCCAGCGCGGTGGTCGGCTCGTCCGCGATGAGCAGTTCGGGGTTGTTCACCAGCGACATCGCGATCATCGCGCGCTGGCGCATCCCGCCGGAGAACTCGTGCGGGTAGTTGTCGACGCGCTTGTCGGGCTGCGGGATGCCCACCCGGTCGAGCATCTCGACCGCACGCCTGCGCGCGGTCTTCTTGTCGACGTCGTGGTGGATGCGGTACGCCTCCACGATCTGCTGGCCGATCGTGTAGTACGGGTGCAGCGCGGACAGCGGGTCCTGGAAGATCATCGCCATCTGCCGGCCGCGCAGCTTGCGCACGTGGTCGGGGTCGGCGGACAGCAGCTCGGTGCCGTCCAGCCAGATCTCGCCGGAGATCTGCGCCTTGCGCTTGCCGTACTGGCCGGCGGTGTGCAGGCCCATGATGCCCAGCGAGGTCACCGACTTGCCGGAGCCGGACTCGCCCACGATGCCGAGGGTCCTGCCCTTCTCCAGCTTGAAGCTGAGCCCGTCGACGGACTTGACCAGGCCGTCGTCGGTGGGGAAGTGCACCTTCAGGTCGCGTACTTCCAGGAAGGCGCTCGGGGCGGCCGAGGCGGCGGTGGGCTCGCCCACCGCGGCTCCCGTCTTGCTGAGGTCGGTCATGCGAGCCTCACTCGGGGGTCGATCACGGCGTACAGGACGTCCACCACGAGGTTGGCGATGAGCACCGCGAGGGAGGTGATCAGGGTGACGCCCAGGATGATGGGCAGGTCCTGGTTCTTGATGCCGTTGAGCACCGCCTGGCCGAGGCCCGGCAGGCTGAACGTCGTCTCGGTCAGGATCGCGCCGCCGATCAGGGCGCCGAGGTCCATGCCGAGCATGGTCAGGATCGGGGTCAGCGTCGAGCGCATGGCGTGCTTGCCGATGACGGTCTGCTCGCGCAGGCCCTTGGCGCGGGCGGTGCGGATGTAGTCCTCGCCGAGGACCTCCAGCATGGTGGCCCGGGTGATGCGCGCGTACATGGCCGCGTAGAGGAAGGCGAGGGTGATCCAGGGCAGGATCATGCCGCCGAGCCAGCCGGTGAAGCTGTCGCCGATGGGCACGTACTGGCCGTCGATCCAGCCCAGTCCGTAGCTGAAGACGGCCAGGGAGAGCAGACCGGTGAAGTAGATGGGCAGCGAGACGCCGCTCAGGGCGACGACCATCGCGCCACGGTCCCAGATGCTGCCCCGCTTGAGCGCGGAGAGCACACCGGCGGCGACACCGAAGACCAGCCACAGCACCGCGGCGCCGAGCGCGAGTCCCAGGGTCACCGGGAAGCGGTCGGTGAGCACCGGCCAGATGGCCTGCTCGCTCTTGAAGGAGTAGCCGAAGCAGGGTGCGGCGCAGTGGGTGACGTCGCCGCCGCCCACGTAGGTGCGGCCCGCGAAGATCCCCTGGAAGAAGTGCCAGACCTGCGTGTAGACCGGGGCGCCCAGGTCGAGCTTCTGCCGGACCCCCTCGACCGCGGCCGGGTCGGCCTGTTTGCCCACGAAGCTCAGGGCGATGTCGACGCCCGCCCACTTGGGGACGAGGAAGAAGATGCTGAAGACCACCACGATGATGACCACCAGCATCACTGCGGCGGCGAACAGCCGCCTGATGAGGTAAGCGAGCACAGCTTACGGCCCGCCGCGGACCGCGGGCCGCCGGTGGTGGTACCACCCACGCCTTGTGGGCTGTGGGGGACTTCCGGCGGCTCGCGGTCACGCCGCGCCGGCCTTCACCTGCCTTTCGTGCCGTTCGGCGGGTGTGCCGGGTTTACTTCGTGGAGGTCAGGCCGAGGTTGACGAAGTCGTAGTACCCGCTGTACGCGTTCGTCGTGTACACGTTCGCCAGTCGCGAGGAGCGCCAGTTCAGGAGCTTCTCGAAGACGAAGGGCAGGTAGTAGCCGCCCTCCATGACCTTGTGGTTGATCTGGGTGGCGAGCTGCGCCTTCTTCGCGTCGTCCAGCGTGGTGCCGTACTGGTCGAAGAGGCCGTCGATCGTCTTGTCGTTGATCAGGGCGTAGTTGTTGTTGCCGCTCTGGAGGATGTCGCGGCTGTCCCACAGCGGCACGCCGTAGCCCTGGACGGTCGGGAAGTCCGGGCCCCAGCCCATGATGATGATGCCGAACTTCTTCTTCTCCACGTTGGACGGGCTGCCGATGATGCCGGTGGTCTGCGAGCCGTCGTACTGGTAGATGTCGGCGTCGATGTTGATCTTCTTCAGCGCCGCCTGCAGCGACTGGGCGGTGGCCACCTCGACCGGCTTGTTGTTGCGGACCGCGATGGTGGTCTTGAAGCCGTTCGGCTGGCCGCAGGCCTTCAGCTCATCCTTGGCCTTGGCGGCGTCGCCGTTCTTGCCGGCCCCGGCGAGCTGGTACGGGTCGTACTTCTGGCCCTCGCCACCGGCGACGGACGGCGGGAGCATGTTGGTGCCGATGTCGCCGCCGGCCACCGGGCCGCCGCGGGCGGTCTGGAGCGAGACGTGGTCGGCGCCGTAGATCACGGCCTTGCGGCAGTGCTCGTTGTCGAACGGCTTGACGCTCTGCGGGAAGACCGCGTAGCGGATGAAGCCGGAGACCGGGTTGTCCAGGTTGCCCTTGTGCTGCTTCAGGGCGATCTGGCGGCCCTGCGGCGACAGACCCGTCTGGCTGAGGTCCAGGTCGTAGTCGCCGCTGATCAGGCGCTGGTCCAGGTCGTTGGCGTTGGTGAAGAACTTGATCGAGACCTTGTCCGGGTACGCCTTGCGGACGGGGTCCGAGGACGCCTTCCAGTTGGTGTTGCGCACCAGCACGAGGCTCTTGCCCGGGTCGTAGGACTCGAACTTGTACGGGCCGGAGGAGAACGGGTGCAGGCCGTACTTCGACTTGGTGTCCTTGTCCTGGCGGACCGGGGAGGCCGAGGTCAGCGCCAGCATCTGGAGGAAGTCGGAGTTCGCCGTGGGCAGGTGGAAGACGATGGTCTTGTCGTCCGGCGTGTCGATCGCCTTCAGGCCCAGGTGGTCGGCGGACTTGTCCTTGTACGGACCCGGGTAGGTGCCCTTGGGGTCGAGCGTGTTCTTCAGGTAGACCGGACCACCGGACAGGACGTCCTGCGCCCAGACGCGCTCGATGCCGTACTTGAGGTCCTTGGAGGTGATCGGCTTGCCGTCCTCCCAGGTGATCCCGTCGCGCAGGGTGAACGTGTACGTCTTGCCGCCGTCGGTGAGCTTGCCCATGTCCGCGGCCAGGTCCGGCGTGAGCTTGGCGCCCGCGGAGCCCGGCGCGGTCGAGTAGGTGAGCAGCTGACGGCTGTAGTAGCGCGAGAAGTCCCACATGAAGCCGTAGTAACCGCGTGTGGTGTCCCACGAGTCGGCGTCCTGGGTGCCGGCGAACTTCAGCTCGCCGCCCTTCTTGACCTTCGACGCGTTGACGACCTTGTTGTTCGCCGCGTCGAAGCCGGCCGCGCCGCTCTTCGAGTCGCCGCCGCCTCCGCCGCCGCACGCCGCCGTGGTCAGCAGCCCTGCGACCACGGCCGCAGCGGCCAGTGCCTGCTTGCGCCGCCCTTTGGTGCGTTGGGTAGTCACGATCTCGGTTCCTCCGGAATTGATGAGAGACCCCGTGTATGCGCCACGGGTCGCTTGGATACGGCGGTTCAGCGGGAACCCTTGGGGTCCAGCGCGTCGCGCACGCCGTCGCCGAAGAGGTTGAAGGCAAGAACGGTGATGAAGATCGCCACGCCCGGGATCACCATGTACATGGGGTCCGAGTCGTAGTAGTCGATCGCGCTCGACAGCATCTGTCCCCAGGACGCCGTCGGGGGCTTGACACCCACGCCCAGGAAGCTGAGGGCCGCCTCGGTGAGGATGTTCGTCGGGATCATCATCGTCGTGTACACGATGATGGGCGCGACCAGGTTGGGCAGCAGTTCCTTGAACAGGATGTAGAACCGCCCGGCGCCCAGCGACCGTGCCGCCTCGACGTACTCGCGTTCCCGCAGCGAGAGCGTCTGGCCGCGCACCACGCGGCCGATGTAGGGCCAGCCGAAGAAGCCGATGACCAGGACCATCACGAACACGCGCACGCTGGAGCCGGTCAGCCCCAGCATGTCGTTGGGCATGACGGAGACCAGCGCGATGATGAAGAGCAGCTGCGGGAAGGCGAGCAGACCGTCCATGACCCGGCTGATCACCGCGTCGACCCAGCCGCCGAAGAAGCCCGCGAGGATACCGAGGATCGTGCCGAGCACGACGGCGACCAGGGCGGACAGGAAGCCGACCAGCAGCGAGATCTGCGCGCCGTAGAGGATGCGGGCGAAGATGTCGCGGCCGTTGACGGGTTCGACGCCGAGGAGGTGGTCGCCGCTGATGCCGCCCAGGGACCCCGTGGGGGTGCCGAACAGCGGGTCGATCAGGTTCTCGTGGTAGGCGTCCGGGTCCTGCCCGATCAGGTTCGCGAGCGCGGGCGCGAGCAGCGCGACGAGGATGAGGAGGAGCACGACCACACCGCCCGTCAGGGCGAGCTTGTCCCGCTTCAGGCGCTCCCAGGCGATCCGCCCCAGGGAACGGCCCTGGACGGCCTTGGCGCCCGTGGTGGCCACGGCCGCTTCCTCGGCCGCCCTCGGGGCCGCTTCGGCGGTCGGCTCGTGCAATGGTGCCGTCATTAGGCAGGGACCCCTCTCAACCGGCGGTAGCCGGCCCGCACTTGCCGCTGTGGCGGCATCGTCAGTCCGTCGTACACAGGGGCGAACGCCCCCTTGTTGCGGGAGTCTTCAATGCCTGGGCGATCTGCTGCCAGACTTGGCGGTGAAAGGATGCGCAAACGTGATGCGGGTAGGGGGATTCCGTTATCCGGACGTTGGGTAACGGGGGGCGGACACGGGCCAGTTGGTGCTTTCTTCCGCAGAACCGGACCTTCCGCCCTCATCTACGCGCGCAGAAGGCGGCCGGCCCTCGACCGCCGCCGGGCGGACCGTATGGTTCCGGATCAGGCCCCCGCGGGGCGGACCGTACCGCCGCCGGTCAGTGTCCGCCGGCCGGCGGGTAGCCGTAGCCGGCCGCCGCCGGGGAGCCGGCCACGGCGTGGGCCTCGCGGTCGTAGAACGGACGGGTCCGGGCGCGCAGCCACATCACCACGGGGTCGAACTCGTCCGACATCACCACGGTCGAGACGGGCAGCCCGTCCGGGACGGCCGCCATGGACTGCTGCATCATCGCCCGCACCGCGTCGACGGCGGCCGGCGAGGTGTCGTACACGTCCAGGCCGATGGCGAGGTACGGCGCCCCGACGGCGGGCTGCACCCAGGCGCGGCGCAGCGAGCGCAGCGCGGGGGTACGGTGGGCGGCCTGGCTGAGCAGGGCGTAGAACTGCGGCAGTTCGAGGGCCGGTTCGGACAGTCTGAGCGGACCCGCGGGCTGGCGGTCCAGGCCGGCGGCGATACGGCGCAGATCCAGCCAGGGGATGCCGACGCCGCCGCCGGGGGCGTGCGGATTCAGCCAGAGGCCGTAGTGGTCGGGGTAGAGGGTGCGGGCGACGTCGAGGCCGTCGACCACCTCGTAGGAGCGCATCCAGCCGCTGGCCGACAGCTCCTGGGCGGAGGTGACGCACGGGGCGTAGCCGTGGCCGCCGACCTCCATGTGGCCGTACTGGGCGTCGGGCGAACCGGCCTGGCCGTGCCAGAGCAGCATCCAGACCTGGCCGGTGGAGGGGGTCGCGAGAGTGCGCAGCAGCGCCTCGTAGGCGTCGTACCGCCCGGGTGTCACCTGGCGGAGCATCTGCTCCACGTGCCCGGCCGTGGTGCCGCTGGCGCTCACCTTCTACCGCCCCTTCGTAGTGCCCTCGACCGAGCTGCGGACCTGGGTCCTGCCGTCCCCCTCCCGTCGTCCGCCCGGAGCGCGGGGCAGACGGGAACGCGACGGCACGCCTAGCTTACGGCCGCCCGTCCGGCTCGGTGCGTGTCGCGGTCCCGGGCAGGGGGTGCGCCCCGCCTGGGCCGACCCGCGCGGGCGGTGCGGACGGGCCGGCCGTGCCGCGCCGCCCCCGCGGCGGGCTTCAGTGGCCCGACTCGTAGAACGGCCGGACCCTTTCGCGCATCCATTCGGCCACCGGGTCGTCCGTGATGTCCAGGAGGACGAGGTTGACCGGCCAGGGCACGGGCGCCGCCGCCAGGGCGCGGCCCAGCGCGTCCAGCGGGCGGCTGCGCAGGTCGCCGTCCCACTGGGACAGTTCGACCCCGACGAACATGACCGGGTCGGCCGTCTCGACGACGGCCAGGCAGCGGCGGGCGCTGCGGACCAGGCCCGTGGCGGCGAACTCGGCACCGGCGGCGGACAGGAAGTCCACCGGGTCGTCCTGCCAGTCGGGTTCGTACAGGCGGACCCGGCCGCCGCTCGCGGGGCCGTCCAGTTCGGTGCGTCCGGCCCGGCACAGTTCGGCCACGGCCTGCGGGGGCAGCGGGAGGCCCACCACGCCGTCCGGGTTCAGCGCGATGCCGGCCTGGGCGGGCAGGCCCCGGGCGAACTCGACGGCGGGCGCGACGGTGAAGGCCATGTGGGGGCCGGCGGCCTGGCGCAGCTGTTCCTCGGAGCTGAAGACCGGCACGTAGGCCTGGCCGTCGATCTCCAGGGTGGGCAGGTCGAGCGGGCCGCTGTGCGGGCCGCCGCCGTTGGGCAGCGGCACCCAGAGGTGGCTGCGGCCCAGCACCTCGATGATCCGGCCGCCGGCCGTCGGGATGCCGAGGGCGGCGGAGAGCACCTCCTCCAGCTCGTTGCCTGGCCAACCGCCGTGCGGGTGGTGCGCCTGTGCCGGGAAGTCCCCCGGAAAGTCCGCGGAGAAGTCCGCCGGGATGTCCATCTGCCTACCGCCTGCTGGGAACCACTGCTGTGACCGAAAGGCTAACGGGTGCCGGGACCGCTGCCGCGGGTGAACCCGATCCGCCGCAGGCCGGCCGCCGCCTCGCGGTCCAGCAGGACCGCCGAGTCGCACCCCTTGGGCAGCTCCCCGCGCTCCACCGCCCCGGTCAGGCGGGCGGCGGCCCTGCGGTGGCGCAGGAAGGCGTAGCGGGAGACGCCCCGGCCGCGTTCGCGCTGGCCCGAGAGCGCGGCGGCGGGCGGCACGTCCAGCAGGAGCAGGTGGAGCGCGCCGCCGCGCCGGTGGGCGGTGCGGGCCAGCCAGGCCCGGACCCAGGCCTGGGTGCCGCAGTCGTGGACCACCACGCCCTCGCCGGTGCGCAGGGCGCGGCGCAGCGCGGCGTAGTGGGCGAGGCGGACCAGGGGGCGGTAGAGGGCGTAGGGCACGCGGCCGGCCAGGCGGGTGTCCCAGCGGTCGCGGGTGTCCTGGGAGTCGATCCGCGCGCCGTGCACCGCGCGGCGCATCAGCGTGGACTTGCCGCCGCCGGGCAGGCCGGCGACCACGACGAGATCCCGGGGGCCGAAGAGCAGGGCGTGCGGGGTGCGCCCGGGCCGCTCGCGCAGGTCGCGGACGACGGGCGCGGGGCGCTCGCCGCGGCGGGCGCGGGCGGTGGCGCCCGGCTGTGCGGGCAGGGCCGGGACCTGTGCCGTCGTCGCGTACGCCGGCGCGCTCCTGTTCACCGTCATCGTCCTCCCCGGGGTGGTGACGGTTCACCTCCCCCTTGAGTGTAAAGAGAAGGTAATACGCGGCGCCTGCCGTTTCCGTGCGCGTTCTGCCACAGACCGGTTACAGATCCGGCCTGCCGCGCCGGGCACCGGGCGTGCGATGATGTGCGCGCCAACTGCATACCGGCCGCTTGAATCCGCGCGGGAGAGTCCTCAGCAGCACGCCTGCCTGGGGCGCCGAAGGAGCAAGTCCCTCCCTTGAATCTCTCAGGCCCCGTACCGCGCGGGCGAGGCACATCTGAAAAGCGGGCCGCTGCCGCAGTGGCTCCACCCAAGGTGCAAGCCGTGCCCGTCCGTCCGACGGCGGTCATGGCGAACCTCTCAGGTTCCGATGACAGATGGGGAGGACACCCGACCTGTCCTCGCCGTCCCCGCGCCCGGCCCAGCCCGTGCGCGGTGGGGGGACCCCCATCGCCTTGGAGACCGACCGATGAGCAGTTCCGCTCCGCTCCGTCGTACCGCGCTGGACGCGGTGCACCGTTCGCTGGGTGCGACGATGACCGACTTCGCCGGCTGGGACATGCCGCTGCGCTACGGCTCCGAGCGCGACGAGCACCTCGCCGTGCGTACGCGGGCCGGTCTCTTCGACCTGTCCCACATGGGCGAGATCACCGTGACCGGCCCGCAGGCCGCCGCCCTGCTGAATCACGCCCTGGTCGGCAACATCGCCTCCGTCGGCGTCGGCCGGGCCCGCTACACCATGATCTGCCGTGCGGACGGCGGCATCCTGGACGACCTGATCGTCTACCGGCTGGCCGACAGCGAGTACATGGTCGTGGCCAACGCGTCCAACGCCCAGGTGGTGCTGGACGCGCTCACCGAGCGGGCGGCCGGCTTCGAGGCCGAGGTCCGCGACGACCGCGACGCGTACGCCCTGCTCGCCGTGCAGGGCCCGGAGTCCCCCGGCATCCTCGCCTCGCTCACCGACGCCGATCTGGACGGCCTGAAGTACTACGCCGGCCTGCCCGGCACGGTCGCCGGGGTCCCCGCGCTGATCGCGCGCACCGGCTACACCGGCGAGGACGGCTTCGAGCTGTTCGTGAAGCCGGAGCACGCCGTGGAGCTGTGGCAGGCGCTGACGAAGGCCGGGGAGGGCGCGGGCCTGGTGGCCTGCGGCCTGTCCTGCCGCGACACGCTGCGCCTGGAGGCGGGCATGCCGCTGTACGGGCACGAGCTGACCGAGGCGCTGACCCCGTTCGACGCGGGGCTCGGCCGGGTGGTCAAGTTCGAGAAGGAGGGGGACTTCGTGGGCCGCGAGGCGCTGCTGGCCGCCGCCGGGCGCGCGGAGCAGAACCCGCCGCGCGTCCTGGTCGGCCTGGTCGCCGAGGGCCGCCGGGTCCCGCGCGCGGGCTACGCCGTCGTCGCAGGCGGCGAGGTGATCGGCGAGGTCACCTCCGGCGCCCCCTCCCCCACCCTGGGCAAGCCGATCGCCATGGCGTACGTCGACGCCGCGCACGCCGCGCCGGGCACCCCCGGTGTCGGCGTGGACATCCGGGGCAGCCACGAGCCCTACGAGGTCGTGGCGCTGCCCTTCTACAAGCGGCGGAAGTGACACCGTCGTCACCGGTCAGGGGTGAGGCGGGGCCCGTCGCCCCGGTCACGCACGCCCCGCGCAGTCCCTCATTCACCAGCACTCCCCCGCGTACAGGAGAATTCAGGCCATGAACAACCCCCAGCAGCTGCGCTACAGCAAGGAGCACGAGTGGCTGTCGCCCGCCGAGGACGGCGTCGCGACGGTCGGCATCACGGAGTTCGCGGCCAACGCGCTCGGTGACGTCGTCTACGCCGACCTCCCGGCGGTGGGCTCCACGGTGACCGCGGGCGAGACCTGCGGCGAACTGGAGTCGACCAAGTCGGTCTCCGACCTGTACTCCCCGGTCAGCGGTGAGATCACCGAGATCAACCAGGACGTGGTGGACGACCCGTCCCTGGTGAACTCCGCGCCCTTCGAGGGCGGCTGGCTGTTCAAGGTGCGTCTGACGGAGGAGCCGGCCGACCTGCTCTCCGCCGACGAGTACACCGCCCAGAACGGCTGAGGAGCGGACGGATCCAGATGAGTGTTCTCGACACCCCCCTGCACGAACTCGACCCGGACGTCGCCGCCGCGGTCGACGCCGAGCTGCACCGCCAGCAGTCCACGCTGGAGATGATCGCCTCGGAGAACTTCGCCCCGCTCGCGGTCATGGAGGCCCAGGGCTCGGTCCTCACCAACAAGTACGCCGAGGGCTACCCCGGCCGCCGCTACTACGGCGGCTGCGAGCACGTCGACGTGGTCGAGCAGATCGCCATCGACCGGATCAAGGCGCTGTTCGGCGCCGAGCACGCCAACGTGCAGCCGCACTCCGGCGCCCAGGCCAACGCCGCCGCGATGTTCGCGCTGCTCCAGCCGGGCGACACGATCATGGGCCTGAACCTCGCGCACGGCGGGCACCTGACCCACGGCATGAAGATCAACTTCTCCGGCAAGCTCTACAACGTGGTCGCCTACCACGTGGGCGAGGACGGCCTGGTCGACATGGCCGAGGTGGAGAAGCTGGCCAATGAGTCCCGGCCCAAGCTGATCGTGGCCGGCTGGTCGGCGTACCCGCGGCAGCTGGACTTCGCCGAGTTCCGCCGGATCGCGGACGAGGTCGGCGCGTACCTCATGGTCGACATGGCGCACTTCGCCGGTCTGGTCGCCGCGGGCCTGCACCCCAACCCGGTGCCGCACGCCCACGTGGTCACCACCACCACCCACAAGACGCTGGGCGGCCCGCGCGGCGGTGTGATCCTTTCCACGGCCGAACTCGCCAAGAAGATCAACTCGGCGGTCTTCCCCGGTCAGCAGGGCGGTCCGCTGGAGCACGTGATCGCCGCCAAGGCGGTGGCCTTCAAGGTGGCCGCCTCCGACGACTTCAAGGAGCGCCAGCGGCGTACCCTGGAGGGCGCCCGCATCCTGGCCGAGCGCCTGGTGCGGGACGACGCCAGGGCGGCCGGTGTGGACGTGCTGTCGGGCGGCACGGACGTGCACCTGGTCCTGGTGGACCTGCGGAACTCGGAGCTGGACGGCCGGCAGGCCGAGGACCGCCTCCACGAGGTCGGGATCACGGTCAACCGCAACGCGGTCCCGAACGACCCCCGGCCCCCGATGGTCACCTCCGGTCTGCGCATCGGCACCCCGGCGCTGGCGACGCGCGGCTTCACGGCCGAGGACTTCACCGAGGTCGCGGACGTGATCGCCGAGGCGCTGAAGCCGTCCTACGACGCCGAGGCGCTCAAGGCCCGGGTGAAGGCCCTGGCCGACAAGCACCCGCTGTACGCGGGGCTGAACAAGTAAGTCACCGGCAACACCGCGCGGGCGCCGGCGACCCCGGCGCCCGCGCGCTGCCGCCCTCTTCCCACCCCCTCGCACCACCCCCGCATTGAGGAGTCCCCGTGGCCATCTCGGTCTTCGACCTGTTCTCGATCGGCATCGGCCCGTCCAGCTCCCACACGGTCGGCCCGATGCGGGCGGCGCGCATGTTCGCCCGCCGGCTGCGCAGCGAGGGGGTGCTGGAGCGGACCGTGTCGCTGCGCGCGGAGCTGTACGGTTCCCTCGGCGCGACCGGCCACGGCCACGGCACGCCGAAGGCGGTGCTGCTCGGCCTGGAGGGCGACTCGCCGCGCACGGTGGACGTGGAGACCGCGGACGAGCGGGTGGAGCGGATCAAGGCCTTCGGCCGTCTGAACCTGCTGGGCGAGCACGAGATCGCCTTCTCCTTCGACGACGACATGGTGCTGCACCGCCGCAAGGCCCTGCCCTACCACGCCAACGGCATGGTGCTGTGGGCGTACGACGCCTCGGGCGCCGAGTTGCTCACCAAGACGTACTACTCGGTGGGCGGCGGCTTCGTCGTGGACGAGGACGCGGTGGGCGCGGACCGCATCAAGCTGGACGACACGGTGCTGAAGTACCCCTTCCGCACGGGCGACGAGCTGCTGCGCCTGACCCGGGAGACCGGCCTGTCGATCTCCGCGCTGATGCTGGAGAACGAGCGGGCCTGGCGCACCGAGGAGGAGATCCACGACGGCCTGCTGGAGATCTGGCGGGTGATGCAGGCGTGCGTGAAGCGCGGGATGAGCCGCGAGGGCATCCTGCCCGGCGGCCTGAAGGTGCGCCGCCGGGCCGCGATCACCGCGCGCCAGCTGCGGGCCGAGGGCGACGCCGCCGCCCGCGCCATGGAGTGGATCACTCTGTACGCGATGGCGGTGAACGAGGAGAACGCGGCCGGCGGCCGGGTGGTGACCGCCCCCACCAACGGCGCGGCCGGCATCATCCCCGCCGTCCTGCACTACTACCTCAACTTCGTGCCCGGCGCCGACGAGGAGGGCGTGGTCCGCTTCCTGCTGGCCGCCGGTGCGATCGGCATGCTGTTCAAGGAGAACGCCTCCATCTCCGGCGCCGAGGTCGGCTGCCAGGGCGAGGTCGGCTCGGCCTGCTCGATGGCAGCGGGCGCGCTCGCCGAGGTGATGGGCGGCACGCCCGAGCAGGTCGAGAACGCCGCCGAGATCGGCATGGAGCACAACCTCGGCCTGACCTGCGACCCGGTGGGCGGCCTGGTGCAGATCCCGTGCATCGAGCGCAACGGCATGGCCGCCGTCAAGGCGGTCACCGCCGCCCGCATGGCGCTGCGCGGCGACGGCTCCCACAAGGTGTCCCTGGACAAGGTCATCAAGACGATGAAGGACACCGGCGCGGACATGTCGGTGAAGTACAAGGAGACGGCGCGCGGCGGGCTCGCGGTGAACATCATCGAGTGCTGAGCGCCCCGGCGCCCCCGCCGCGCGCCCGTGCCGCGGCCGGGCAGATGTGCGAACGCGCTGGAGGGATCGACCGTGGCGAAGTGGGGCAGAACTCAACCGACGACTCCTCCCCCCACGGTCCTTCAGGGAGTTTGCATGCTGCACGGCATCGACGTGAGCGCGTACCAGTCCTCCACCTACGGCACGGACGGCCTCTCCTTCGTCTTCATCAAGGCGACGGAGGGCCGTTCGTACGTCAACTCCAGGCTCGGCGCCCAGGCCAAGCACGGCCGTGACGCCCATCTGGTCGTCGGCTTCTACCACTTCCTGTGGCCCGGCAACATCACGGCCCAGGCCGAGTACTTCGTCTCCCACGCCCCGGAGAAGCGCGGCGACATCCTCGCCGTCGACTGGGAGTCCACCGGCGAGGGCACCCACGCCTCCAACGCGGAGAAGGACGCCTTCATCCGCAAGGTGAAGCACCTGCGCCCGCACAACCGGGTGCTGCTCTACACCAACCGCCACTTCTGGCTGAGCGTCGACACCACCTCCTACGCCGGGGACGGCCTGTGGATCGCCGACTACGTCTCCGCCGGCCACCCCCGCATCAAGGCCAAGTGGCGGTTCCACCAGTACACCGACGATCCCCACGACAAGAACGTGGCGAACTTCTCCAGTACGGCGGCGCTGCGGGAGTGGGCCACGGTGTGACGGTCCGCCCCGGGGGCGGCCGTCAGGCCCGGAAGTCCGCCGGGCGCTCGGGGGACGCCTCCGCCAGGGCCTTGGTGACGGCGTCGACGCCCTCCTGCAGCCCGTAGACCGGGGTGCCGGGCTGCTGGCGCCAGGAGTCGTCGATGGTGCCGGAGTCCACCGTGTCGAAGCCCAGTTCCTCGATCAGCGCCCGCACCTTCGCCTTGGCCGCCGGGTCGTCGCCGGCGACCGGCAGCGCGAGGCGGCCGGGGTCACCGGCCGGGCGGGGCCGGTCCAGGAGGTCCTGCGCGTAGGTGCCGTTGAAGGCCTTGACCACGGGGTGGCCCAGGTGCTGCGAGGTCCAGCGGCTCTCGGTGAGGCCCTCGTCCTCGATGGCCGCGATCCTGCCGTCGCGCTGCGGGTAGTAGTTGCCGGTGTCGATCACGACCACGCCGTCCGCCGCTCCCTCCAGCAGTCCGGAGGGCAGGTCCGGGACCGCCTTGAGCGGGACCGTGACCACGACGACCTCGGCGCCGCGCGCCGCCTCCTCGACCCGCACGGGCGTCGCGCCGGTCTCCTCGGCCAGCGCGGCGAGGGTCTGCGGGCCGCGTGAGTTCGCGACGGACACCTCGTGTCCGAGCGCGGTGAGCCGCCGGGTGAGGTTGCCGCCGATGTTGCCCGCGCCGATGATGCCGATCTTCATCTCAGTTCGCCTCGCTCTTCCGGAGGTTCCGGAGGTCGGTGCCGGTGGTGTCGTGTCCGTGCCGTACAGCGTGTGCAAGGCACCTCCAACCCCGGCCCGGCGCGGGCTATTCCGGGCGTGCGCCGAACGGGTGGGCGGCGGGCCGCGGGGACCGGACGGGACACGGAGAAGGGGCGCCCGGTGGCAGGCCACCGGACGCCCCTCGCGCGGGCGTCACTTGTTCAGGTAGTCCCAGAACTCGTCGAACGACAGGACCTTGTCGCCGTTGAGGTCCCGCTGCTTGATGATCGCCTCCGCCACCGTGTCGGTGACGTTCCAGTCGCCTCCCTGCGCGAGGGCGGACTTGAACTCGGCAGCGGTGATGTATCCGTCACCGTCCGCATCGATCCGCTTGAACTGCTCGCGTGCCTCGTCGATGTCCGCCACCGATCCGCCCCTCTGTGTCGCTTCAGGTCCGTCTTGCTGTCGTACTGACGCAGGTCAGATTAACGGCCCGCGGCCCCGGTGCGGTCATCGCCCGGGTCTGTGAGGCCGCGCCCGGGGCCGTCGGGCCCGGGGACACGGACGGGCGGAGGCGGAGGCGGTCACGGACACCTTGCGGGGCATTCACGGTGCCGCCGGGCGCCTGGAGGCGGCGGTCGGGGTGGACGAGGACGTACGGCACCGGGAGCTGAGGCGGAAGCCCGCGCGGGCGCGGGCGGGGCAGGCTGGGCAGGCGGGGCAGGCGGGGCAGGCGGGGCAGGCGGGGCAGGCG
>NZ_JOIY01000025.1 GCF_000720185.1 Streptomyces sp. NRRL S-340
GTCCGGGTGGGAGGAGAGGAAGAGCTGGAGGGACGGGTCGATGCCGCCGGAGCGGTACTGGCCGGCCGCCATCGAACCGAGGCCGTCGCGCAGCTTGTTCAGCTCCTGCTGACCGCGGGCGACGTTGTCCTGGATGGTGGAGATCTCCCTCTGGAGCCTCTGCTGCTTCTCCTTGGCCCCGTTGTACTTCTCGGTGGCCTGCTCCGCCTGCTCGTAGAGCTTGTCGACCTTGGACTTGACCTCGTCCTTGCTCGGCTTCTCGCCACGGAAGCAAGCTCCTTCTTATGGGTGAACTCCCGTTCGGGAGTTCGAGTTTAAACCTAGTGACCTCGGTCCGGTGGCGCCATGGCTGCGGACAACTCGGCGTGCGGCAGTTCCGGGGCGCTCCGCCGACGCGTAACGTGGCGCCCCATGAAGATCCTCATCAGCGCCGACATGGAAGGCGCCACCGGTGTGACCTGGCCGGCCGACGTGCTGCCGGGGACGCCGCAGTGGGAGCGGTGCCGGTCGATGTTCACCTCGGACGTCAACGCCGCCGTGCTCGGGTTCTTCGACGGCGGCGCGGACGAGGTCCTCGTCAACGAGGCGCACTGGACCATGCGCAACCTGCTGCTCGAGGAGCTGGACGAGCGGGCGCAGATGCTCACCGGGCGCCACAAGTCGCTGTCCATGGTGGAGGGCGTGCAGCACGGCGACGTCGACGGCATCGCCTTCGTCGGCTACCACGCCGGCGCCGGGATGGAGGGCGTCCTCGCGCACACCTACCTCGCCAACTCCATCACCGGCGTGTGGGTGAACGGCGTACGGGCCAGCGAAGGACTGCTCAACGCGCACGTCGTCGCCGAGTACGGGGTGCCCGTGGTCCTCGTCACCGGCGACGACGTGGCCTGTGAGGACGCGCTGGGCTACGCGCCCGAGGCGCTGAAGGTCGCGGTCAAGGACCATGTGTCGCGGTACGCGGCGGTCTGCCGGACGCCGGCCCGTACCGCCGCCGACATCCGCGCTGCCGCGGCGAAGGCCGCGTCGCTGGCGGTCCGGGGCGAGCCCGTGCAGGGCGGTCCGTTCACCGTCGCGGTGGAGTTCGACGCCGAGCACCTGGCCATGGCCGCCACCGTGGTCCCCGGCGTGGCGCGCGCCGGTGAGCGCAAGGCCGTCTACACCAGCGCCACGATGTACGAGGCAATCCGCACCTTCAAGGCGGTCACCACGATCGCCTCGGCCGCCATCGAGGAGCAGTATGGCTGACGCGCAGGCGCTGGACGAGGTCGTCCGGTTCACCTCCGAGCTGATCCGGATCGACACCACCAACCGGGGCGGCGGCGACTGCCGGGAGCGTCCGGCCGCCGAGTACGCCGCCGAGCAACTGGCCGGCGCGGGTCTGGAGCCGGTGCTGCTGGAGCGCACGCCGGGCCGGACCAACGTCGTCGCCCGGGTCGAGGGCACCGACCCCTCGGCGCCCGCACTGCTCGTGCACGGTCACCTGGACGTGGTGCCGGCGCAGGCCGCGGACTGGAGCGTGCACCCCTTCTCCGGGGAGGTCCGCGACGGCGTGGTGTGGGGCCGGGGCGCGGTCGACATGAAGAACATGGACGCGATGATCCTCTCGGTGATCCGCTCCTGGGCCCGGCAGGGCCTGCGGCCGCGCCGGGACCTCGTGGTGGCGTTCACCGCCGACGAGGAGGCCAGCGCCGAGGACGGCTCGGGCTTCCTGGCCGACGAGCACCCCGAGCTGTTCGAGGGCTGCACCGAGGGCATCAGCGAGTCCGGCGCGTACACCTTCCACGACGGCGCCGGCCGGCAGATCTACCCGATCGCCGCCGGGGAACGCGGCACCGCCTGGCTGAAGCTGACCGCGCGCGGCCGGGCGGGGCACGGCTCCCGCGTCAACAAGGAGAACGCGGTGACCCGGCTCGCCGCCGCGATCGCCCGGATCGGCGCCCACCAGTGGCCCCTGCGGCTCACCCCGACCGTCCGCGCCGCGCTCGGCGAACTCGCCGCCCTGTACGGCCTGGAGGCCGACCCGCACACCGTGGACGCGCTGCTCGACAAGCTCGGCCCCGCCGCGCGACTGGTGGAGGCGACGCTGCGCAACAGCGCCAACCCGACCATGCTGGAGGCGGGTTACAAGGTGAACGTCATCCCGGGCGAGGCCGTCGCCCACGTCGACGGACGGTACCTGCCCGGCGGCGAGGAGGAGTTCCGCGCCACCCTGGACCTGCTGACCGGCCCGGACGTGGACTGGGAGTTCCACCACCGCGAGGTGGCGATCCAGGCGCCGGTCGACTCGCCGACGTTCGCCGCGATGCGGGCCGCCGTCGAGGAGTTCGCGCCCGAGGGGCACGTCGTGCCCTACTGCATGGCGGGCGGCACCGACGCCAAGCAGTTCTCGCGGCTCGGCATCACCGGCTACGGCTTCTCGCCGCTGAAGCTGCCCGAGGGCTTCGACTACGACGCCCTGTTCCACGGAGTCGACGAACGCGTCCCCGTCGAGGCGCTGCACTTCGGTGTCCGCGTGCTCGACCGCTTCCTGCGGACGTCCTGAGCGAGTTGGGAGAAGGAAACAGTGCAGAGCCTGCCGTACGGTTCCTGGCCCTCGCCGATCGACGCGGCCCTGGCCGCCGCGCACGACGGCAAGCCGGAGTTCGTGGACTTCGTCGGCGACGAGGTGTGGTGGACCGAGCCGCGGCCCGCCGAGGGCGGCCGCCGGGCACTCGTGCGGCGGCGCGCCGACGGTACCGAGGAGTCCGTGCTGCCGCCGCCGTGGAACGTGCGCAGCAGGGTCATCGAGTACGGCGGCCGCCCCTGGGCCGGGACGGTCGCGGACGGCGCGGTGCTCGTCGTCTTCGTGCACTTCGCCGACCAGCGGCTCTACCGCTTCCAGCCCGGCGCGGACGAGCCGGTGCCGCTCACCCCCCTGTCGGCGGTGGGCGGGGGACTGCGCTGGGCGGAACCGCAGGTGCGGGCCGAGCGCGGTCAAGTCTGGTGCGTGATGGAGGAGTTCACCGGCGAGGGCCCCACCGACGTCCGGCGCGTGCCCGTCGCCGTACCGCTGGACGGCTCGGCGGCCGGGGACCGGGGCGCGGTGCGGGAACTGACCGCGGAGCGCCACCGGTTCGTGACCGGGCCGCGGCTGTCGCCCGACGGACGGCGGGCCGCGTGGCTGGCCTGGGACCATCCCAGGATGCCCTGGGACGGTACGGAACTCGTGGTGGCCGAGGTGGACGCGGACGGCCGCCTCACCGCGCCCCGCACCCTCGCCGGCGGCCCCGAGGAGTCCGTGGCCCAGGCGGAGTGGGCGGCCGACGGCTCCCTGCTGTACGCGAGCGACCGCGGCGGCTGGTGGAACCTGTACCGCGACGGGCACCCGCTGTGCCCGCGCGAGGAGGAGTTCGGCGGGCCGCTGTGGAAGCTCGGGCAGCGCTGGTTCGCCCCGCTGGAGACCGGTCTCGTGGCCGTCGTGCACGGCCGCGGCGCCACCGCCCTCGGCATACTCGACCCGGAGAGCGGCGAGGTCGTCGACGCGGCGGGCCCCTGGGGGGAGTTCGACGCCACGCTCGCGGTGCACGGCGAACGTGTCGTCGCCGTCGGCGCCGGACCGCGCGGCTCCCACGAGGTCGTCGAACTGGACACCCGCACCGGCCGGGCCCGGGTGATCGGCGCCGCCCACCGCGACCCGGTCGACCCCGCCTACTACCCCCAACCGCGGGTGCGCACCTTCACCGGCCCGGGCGGCCGTGACGTGCACGCGCACATCTACCCGCCGCACCACCCGCAGTGCGCCGCGCCCGCCGGTGAGCTGCCCCCGTACGTCGTGTGGGCGCACGGCGGTCCCACCAGCCGGTCACCGCTCGTCCTCGACCTGGAGATCGCCTACTTCACCTCGCGCGGCATCGGCGTCGCCGAGGTGAACTACGGCGGCTCGACGGGGTACGGCCGTGAGTACCGCGAGCGGCTGCGCGAGCAGTGGGGCGTCGTCGACGTCGAGGACTGCGCGGCCGTCGCGCTCGCCCTCGCCGACGAGGGCACCGCGGACCGCGACCGGCTGGCGATCCGCGGCGGCAGCGCGGGCGGCTGGACCGCCGCGGCCTCCCTGGCCGGCACCGACGTCTACGCCTGCGGCACGATCCTCTACCCGATCCTCGACCTGACGGGGTGGGGCTCGGGGGAGACCCACGACTTCGAGTCGCAGTACCTGGAGAGCCTGGTCGGCCCGCTCGCCGAGGTGCCCGAACGGTACGCGCAGCGTTCGCCCGCCGAGCACGCCGACCGGATCACGGCGCCGTTCCTGCTGCTCCAGGGACTGGACGACGTGATCTGCCCGCCGGTGCAGTGCGAGCGGTTCCTGGCCCGGCTGAAGGGGCGCGACGTGCCGCACGCCTACCTCACCTTCGAGGGCGAGGGGCACGGATTCCGCCGCGCCGCCACCATGGTCCGCGCCCTGGAGGCCGAACTCTCGCTGTACGCCCAGGTGTTCGGGCTCGCCCCGGCCGGCCTGCCGGTGCTGGAGCTGGGCACGTGAAGGAACTCCTGCGCCCCGCCCGGCTCGCCCCCGGCGCCCGCGTCGCCGTCGTCGCCCCCAGCGGTCCCGTCCCGGAGGAACGCCTGCAGGCCGGTCTCGACGTGCTGCGCGGCTGGGACCTGGACCCCGTGGTGGCGCCCCATGTGCTGGACCGCCACCGTGAGTTCGCCTATTTGGCGGGCACCGACGCGGACCGGGCCGCCGACCTGCAGCAGGCGTGGTGCGACCCGTCGGTGGACGCGGTGCTGTGCGCCCGGGGCGGCTACGGCGTGCAGCGGATGGCCGACCTGCTCGACTGGGAGGCGATGCGCGCGGCGGGGCCCAAGGTGTTCGTCGGCTTCAGCGACATCACCGCGCTGCACGAGGCCTTCGCCGTGCGGCTGGGCCTGGTCACCCTGCACGGTCCGATGGCGGCCGGCGCCGACTTCATCAAGAACGCCCGGGCGCAGGAACACCTCAAGGCGACCCTGTTCGCGCCGGAGACGGTCCGCGTGATCTCCTCCGGCGGTACGGCCCTGGTCCCCGGGCGGGCCAGGGGGGTGACGCTCGGCGGCTGCCTCGCCCTGCTCGCCGCCGAACTCGGCACCCCGCACGCGCGGCCCTCGGCGGCCGGCGGCCTGCTGTGCCTGGAGGACGTGGGCGAGGAGACCTACCGACTGGACCGCTACCTGACCCAACTGCTGCGCGCCGACTGGCTGGAGGGCGTCGCCGGGGTGCTGCTGGGCTCGTGGGAGGAGTGCGGCGCGCCCGGCCGGGTGCGGGCGCTGCTGGCCGACCGGCTCGGCCCGCTCGGGGTGCCCGTCGCCGAGGACTTCGGGTTCGGGCACTGCGCGGGCGCCTCGACGATCCCCTTCGGGGTCGCCGCCGAACTCGACGCTCAGGCGGGGACGCTGACGCTGGACAGGCCCGCCCTGCGCTGAGGCGCGGTCCCGCATGCCGCTCACCGAATCTCCGTCAAGAAACCTCCGTCGCACCGATTGACGCGGCCTGACACGTGTCACACCATGGCTTGCCGACCGGTTACTTACCGGTTGGTAAGACGGGTTGCCGGTAGCCGCTCGCCCTCAGTGTGGAGGTCTCGTGTCCCGTCGTGCGCCCAGAACCTGCGCCGCCCTCGCCGTCTCACTCGCAGCCGCGCTGAGCGCGCCCCTGGCGCTCACCGCCCCCGCGGCGGCCGACGGCCAGTACGGTGTGACACCGCTGAGGTTCACCGTCCGGGCGGGGGAGCGCACCTGCACCGTGGACGCCGACCTGTACCGGCCGGCCGGGGCCGACCCCGCGCACCCGGCGCCCGCCGTGCTCGCCACCAACGGCTTCGGCGGGAGCAAGGACGACGGCTCGACCGACGCCATCGGCAAGGCCTTCGCCCGGCGCGGATACGTCTCGCTCGTCTACTCCGGCCTCGGCTTCGGGAAGTCGGGCTGCCCGATCTCCCTCGACGACCCGGACATCGACGGCCGGGCCGCCTCCCAGCTCATCGACTTCCTCGGCGGCCGGCGCGCCGCCGACGACGGCACCCGCGCCGGCTACGTCACCCTCGACGGCCCGGGCGACCCGCGCGTCGGCATGATCGGCGGTTCCTACGGCGGCGCCGTGCAACTGGCCACCGCCGCCGTGGACCACCGGGTCGACGCCCTCGTCCCGATGATCACCTGGAACGACCTCGCCTACTCCCTGGACCCCAACAACGCCGCCGGCGCCCCGGACCTGCCCGGCGCCTTCAAATGGCAGTGGACCAACGGCTTCTACCTCATGGGCGAGAGCCAGCCGCTCACCCAGCCCGCCCTCGACCCCTCCCGGATCAACTCCCTCACCTGCCTGCACTTCGTGACCCGGGCCTGCGACACCGTCCGCACCCTCGACTCGGGCCGCTACCCCGAGGACGCCACCCGGCGCCTGCTCTCCTACGCGCACAGCGTCTCCCCGGTCTCCTACCTCGGCCGGGTGAAGGCGCCCACGCTGCTCGTCCAGGGTCAGGCCGACAGCCTCTTCAACCTCAACGAGGCCACCGCCACCTACCAGGCCCTCAAGGCACAGGGCACCGAGACGAAGATGATCTGGCAGTCCTGGGGCCACAGCGGGGGCATGACCGACCCGGCCGCCGGCGAACTGAACCTCGCCCAGGGCAACCTGGAGACCAGCTACGTCGGCAGGCGCGTCCTCGCCTGGTTCGACCGCTACCTGCACCGCGACCAGATCACCGGAACCGGACCCGACTTCGCCTACTACCGCGACTGGATCGCCGACCCCGCTCACACCTACGCGAGCGCGGACCGCCTCCCCGCACCCGGCCGGACGCTGTACCTCTCCGGCGACGGCAGACTCGTCGACCGGCGCGACGAGGTCACCCGCGGCAGCCGCACCTACACCAACTGGCTCGTCCCCACCAGCCATTCGGAAAGCTCCCTGGCGGGCATCATCAACCTTCCCGACCCCGCCCCCTACGACCTCGCCGGCACCCACCTCGCCTGGACCAGCGAGCCGCTGTCACGGGCCACCGACGTCGTCGGCGCACCCCGCGCCACCCTGCGGGTGCGCTCCCCGAAGGCCGAGCGCACCCAGCGTTCGGCCGACGCCGCCGACCACCTCGTCCTGTTCGCCAAGCTGTACGACGAGGCACCCGACGGCACCCGCACCCTCGTGCACCGGCTGGTCGCCCCCGTCCGCGTGCCCGACGTGACCCGTCCCTTCACCGTCACCCTGCCGGGCATCGTGCACCGCTTCGAGCAGGGGCACCGGCTGCGGTTCGTGATCGCGGCCAGTGACGACGCCTACTTCGGCAACCGCGGCGTCAAGCCGGTCACCGTGGTCAGCTCCCCCGAGGACACCGGGGTACTGCGACTGCCCGTCGTGCAGGACTGACACCGGGCCGGACGTCAGGGCGCCTCGCGTAAGGTGACGGCATGCCGCACACCGCGTCCCGCTACCTCGCCGAGGGGCCCCGCACGGGCATCCGCCCCTTCACCCAGGAGGACGGCCCCGAGTTCACCGCCCGGGTCCGCGAGAGCGCGGAGCTGCACCGCCCGTGGCTCTTCCCGCCCGCCACGGCCGAGGCGTACACCGCCTACGCGGGGCGGCTGATCGACGGGCAGGACAGGGCCGGCTTCCTCGTCTGCGAGAAGCCCGGCGGCGGCCTCGCCGGTTTCATCAACATCAACAACATCGTCCGGGGCGCCTTCCTCTCCGGCGCGCTCGGCTACGGCGCCTTCGCGCACGCCGCCGGACGCGGACTGATGAAAGAGGCCCTGACCCTCGTCATCGGGCACGCCTTCGGACCGATGGGACTGCACCGGCTGGAGATCAACGCCCAGCCGGGCAACACCGCCTCCATCGCGCTCGCCCGCTCCTGCGGCTTCCGCCTGGAGGGCTACTCCCCGGACATGCTGTACGTCGACGGGGCGTGGCGCGACCACGAACGCTGGGCGCTCACCGCCGGGACGCGGACTTCCGGTTGACCTTCATGGTGTCGAGGTCGGTGACGGTCGACCTCAGCTCGCCGAAACCGTAGCCGAGGCCGCGCAGGGTGCTCTCGGCCCGGTCCTCCGCGACGGCCGCCGCCATCTCCTCGCCGTCCCGGGCGTCCGACACCACGACGAAGCGCATCGAGAAGTGCTTCAGCGGCGCCGCCTCGTAGGACAGCGTCCCCTCCTCGGTGAACCGCATGCTCATCATCCCGTGGTCGGCGGCCTCGGCGAGCAGCCGCGCCCGCGCCTCCTCGGTCAGCCCGGCCCAGGTACCCCGGACGATGACCCGGTAGGTGTGCTGCTCGCTCATCGCTTCTCGTGCTCCTTCGCCACCGCCCCGGCACACCAGCGCACCGGCGTGTCGCCGCGGACATGGTCGAAGCACCGACTGTACGTCGCCCCGGCGGGCCCGCCCACCGCATTTGCGTCCCTCCCGGGCGCGGTGGCCCGGCGGGCGCCTTTGCGCAATCCTGACCGCCGGTGCCCCTGGTCAGCTCCCCGGCGACCGGGTTCCATGGTGATCGTGACGACGATCCGACGCGAGGTACTGACGCTCCCCGCCGCACCCCTGGGCCCCGACAACCCGCTCCCCGCGCTGCGCCCCCTGGACGACGCCCACCGCATCGAGGACCGGGACAGGGCCGGTCTGCCGCACGACATGGCCCGGCAGCTCGGCTACGCCCCCCTGCGCAGTGTGCTGCCCGCGCGGATCCGCGACGGCTACGGCAGAACGCGGCGGCCCACCGGGATCGACGCCCTCGTCCTGGAGAACGACCGGCTGCGCGCCACCGTCCTGCCGGGCCTCGGCGGCCGGATCGCCGCCCTCGTCCACAAGCCCGCCGACCGTGAACTCCTGTACCGCAACCCGGTGTTCCAGCCCGCCGACTTCGCCCTCAACGGTGCCTGGTTCTCCGGCGGCATCGAATGGAACATCGGGGCCACCGGCCACACCACCCTCTCCTGCGCGCCCCTGCACGCCGCCCGCGTCCCGGCCCCCGACGGCGGGGTCATGCTGCGCCTGTGGGAGTGGGAACGACTGCGCGACCTGCCCTTCCAGGTCGACCTGTGGCTGCCCGACGGCTCCGACTTCCTGCACGTCGGCGTCCGCGTCCGCAACCCGCACGAACGACCGGTCCCCGCCTACTGGTGGTCGAACACCGCCGTCCCCGAGGAGCGCAGGGTCCTCGCGCCCGCCGAGCAGGCCTGGCACTTCGGCTACGAACGCAGGCTGCGCCGGGTCCCGGTCCCCGTGCACGACGGCGCCGACCGCACCTACCCCCTCAACAGCCCGTACGCGGCCGACTACTTCTACGAGGTGCCGGCCGGGCGGCGCCGCTGGATCGCCGCGCTGGACGAGGACGGCACCGGTCTCGTGCAGACCTCCACCGACGTGCTGAGCGGCCGCAAACTGTTCGTCTGGGGCACCGGCCCCGGCGGGCGCCGCTGGCAGCAGTGGCTCACCGAGCCCGGCACCGGCGGCTACTGCGAGATCCAGGCCGGACTCGCCCGCACCCAACTGGAGCACGTCCGGCTGGAGGCGGAGAGCGAGGTGGCCTGGCTGGAGTCCTACGGACCGCTCGACGCACCGCCACCGGCGGGGGACTGGGACAGTGCCGTACGGCGCACCGAGGAGCGGCTGGAGGCCGTCCTGCCACGCGCGGACGTCGAGGCCGCCCACGCCGCCTGGCGCCCGTACGCCGACGCCGAACCGGACGAGGTCCTCGCCACCGGATCCGGCTGGGGCGCCCTCGAAGTGCTGCGCGCCGGCTGGAAACTGCCCGGCACGCCGTTTCCCGGGTCCACGATCACAGCCGCCCAGCACCCCTGGCGCGAACTGCTGCGCACCGGCTCCTTCCCCGAGCCGCGCCGGGCCGGCCCGCCCGGCGAGAGCCTGGTCGCCCCGCACTGGCGCGACCTGCTGGAGACGGCACCCGCCACACCGCTCGCCGAGTACCACCTCGGGGTCGCCCAGTGGCACGCCGGTGACCGCGCGCAGGCGGTGCGCAGCTGGGAGCGCGCGCTCGAACTCGCCCCTTCCCCGTGGCCGTTGCTGCGCTGCCTGGCCGTCGCCGACCAGGAGAGCGGCCACCACGAGCGGGCCGCCGACCGGTACGCCGATGCCTTCGACGACCTGTGCCACGAGCGGCGCGACCAGGGCGAGCAGTGGACCGCCGCCACCGCCGCGCTCGGCCGGGAGACGATCGAGGCGCTGCTGCGGACCGGCCGGACGGCCGCCGCGCGCGCCGTGTGGGACCGGCTGTTCCCGGCGATCCGGGCACAGGGCCGGTTCCGGCTGCTGGAGGCGGAGCTGCTGCTCGCGGAGGGGGACCGCGACCGGGCCCGGGCGGTCTTCGAGGACGGCTTCGAGGTCGCCGACCTGCGGGAGGGTGACGAGCGGATCGGCCGGCTGTGGGAGCGGGTGGCGGGCGGGCCGCCGCCGCCACGCTACGACTTCCGGATGCGGCCCGCGTGAGGATCAGCCGCGGCGGTCCACGTACTCGTACACCGACCCGTCCGGATGGACGGCGATCAGATTGCGGCCCCCGGGCGTGGCGACCGGGCCCGCCACGACGCGGGCACCCAACTCGGTCAGCACCCGCTGGGCCTCGTCGACGTCCGTGACGGCGATGGTCGCCGCCACCTTGCGCAGCACCTCCAGCTCGGCCTCGGGCCCGCTCATCAGCAGGAAGCAGCCGACGGCGGCCACCTCCACCCCGCCGCGCCCGAACCGGAGGGCCCTGGCGCCCGCCAGACGTTCGTAGAAGGGGACCGCGGTTTCCAGGTCGTCGACGCAGACGCGCAGGCTGGTTCCCAGAATCTCCATACGGCAGAGCCTAGTTGGGCGCCGGGGCGGGGGAGATCGTCAGGGGGATCGCCGCGACCGGGCCGTACCGCCGTGTCGCGTACGCCTGTTCGGGTACCCGCCGGAACATGGAACGCTCGGAGCAACTGGAGAATCCGAAACGACCGGACCACCTGGGCCACTTGGACCACCTGGAACATCTGGACAAGCACCTGGTGGAGGAACTGGCGCAGGTGGCGCGCGAGACGGTGCGCGACGAACTGCGTGAGCAGACCCGCAGGCAGCGCCGCACGGCCCTGCTGTACGCCGCCTCGGGCGCCGTCGCCCTGTACGCGGGCGCGGCCGTGGCGCTCGCCGCCGGTCTGGCCCTCGCCGTGGGGCTGCCCGGCTGGGCCGCCGCACTGATCACCGCCGCGGTCCTCGGCGCGGCCGCCTACGCGCTGCGCCGCGCGGCCCGGCCCGCCGCCTCCGGTCCCGCGGCCCCCGGCCGCGCCGCCGGGGCCGCGATGCCGGGGGGTGCGGCGTCCCGGATGTCCGCGCAGCCGCCGGTGCCCCCGGCGCCGTCCGTGCCGCCGATGCCGCAGAGCCCGCCCCGCGCGCCGGGCGCGTCCCGCCCGCAGGGTTCGGAGCACGATTTCTGAACCGGCCGCGCGTAGACGACGCGCACACGGCGGCGCCCGCACGCTCAGGTGCGGGCGCCGCCGTGCGCGCGGGCCGCCGTAGTGACGGCCCGCGCCCGCCGCTACGGCAGTTGCGGCAGCACCTTCGTGCGGTAGAAGTCGAAGAAGCCGCGCTGGTCGGCCCCGATCTGGTTGACGTAGACCCGGTCGAAGCCCGCGTCGGCGAACTCCTTCAGCGCGGCCACGTGCTGGTCCGCGTCGTCCCCGCACACCACGTTCTCGCGGATCATGTCCTCGGTGACCAGCGGCTCCAGCTGCTCGAAGTGGCGCGGCGTGGGCAGCACCTGGCCCATCTCGCCGGGCAACTGCTCGTTGTACCACAGCTCGCGTACGGTGCGGACGCACTCCTCGCGGTCGTGCCCGAAGCACACCTTCGTGCCGCCGCTGACGAGCTTGGCCCCGCCCCCGCCCTTGCGGTACTGCGTGACCATCTCCTCGTCCGGCATCATCGTGATGTACCCGTCGCCCACGCGGGCGGCGAGCGAGGTCGCCTTGGGACCGAACCCGGAGACGTCGATCGGCACCGGTTCGTCGGGGACGGTGTAGAGGCGCGCGTTCTCCACGGTGTAGTACGTGCCGTGGTGGTCGACCTCCTCGCCGGTGAACAGCCGGCGCATCACCTGGATCGCCTCCTCCAGCATCTCCAGACGCACGTGCGCCGGCGGCCACCGGTCGCCCAGGATGTGCTCGTTCAGGGCCTCCCCGCTGCCGACACCGAGCCGGAACCGCCCCCCGGTCATCACCGCGCTGGTCGCGGCGGCCTGCGCCACCACCGCCGGATGCATCCGCACCGTCGGGCAGGTGACGGCCGTCTCGACCGGCAGCGACACCGCCTCGGACAGTGCGCCGATCACCGACCACACGAACGCGCTCTGGCCCTGCGCGTCGTTCCACGGGTGGTAGTGGTCGGAGATCCACAGGGCCTGGAAACCGGCCTGCTCGGCCATTCTGGCCTGCTCCACCAGGTCGGCGGGGCCGTACTGCTCGCAGGACAGGAAGTAGCCGTACTCGGGCATGGGCGGGACCTCCACGAAGGGGGCGGACGGGATCGCGGTCCCGAGTACCCGGCGGCGGGGCCGGAAACCGGCGGCGGCCTGCCGCGTCCCGCTCCGGGCCGACGTGCGCGCCCCGCCCCCGGCCAGGCCCGTCTCCGGCCCCCGGCTCACGTTTGGGTGCCGCGGCCCGGGGGACGCGGAGGGTTCCGCACCAGGTACGCGACAGCGCCGGAGGCGAACCGTGAGTCGACCCCGCATCGTGATCGTCGGCGCCGGCTTCGCCGGCTATCACGCCGCCCGGACCCTGTCCCGGATGTCACGGAACAGGGCAGACGTCACCGTGCTGAACCCGACCGACTACTTCCTGTACCTGCCGCTGCTGCCCCAGGTGGCCGCGGACGTCCTGGAACCGCGCCGCGTCGCCGTCTCCCTCTCCGCCGGTCTGCCCGGCGTCCGCCTGGTCCTCGGCGAGGCCGGCCGCGTCGACCTCGACGCGCGCACCGTGCACTTCACCGGCCCCGAGGGGAACCGCGGCACGCTCGGCTACGACCGGCTCGTGCTGGCCGTCGGCAGCGTGAACAAGCTCCTGCCCGTCCCCGGCGTCGCCGAGCACGCGCACGGCTTCCGCGGGCTGCCCGAGGCGCTCTACCTGCGCGACCACGTGACCCGGCAGGTCGAACTGGCGGCGGCGTCCGACGACCGGGAGGACCGCGCCGCCCGCTGCACCTTCGTCGTGGTCGGGGCGGGCTACACGGGCACCGAGGTCGCCGCGCACGGAAAGATGTACACCGACGCGCAGGTGCGCCGCCGCCCGCCGCGCCCGGGGTTGCGGCCGCGCTGGATGCTCCTGGACGTCGCCCCCCGCGTCCTGCCCGAGTTGGACGAGCGGCTCTCGCGCACCGCGGACCGGGTGCTGCGGCAGCGCGGCGTGGACGTCCGCATGGGCACCTCCGTGCGGGAGGCCACGCACGAGGGCGTGCTGCTCACCGACGGTGAGTTCGTGCCCACCCGGACCCTGGTGTGGTGCGTGGGCGTCCGACCCGACCCGCTGGTGGAGGGCACCGGGCAGCCGCTGGAACGCGGGCGGATCGTGGTGGATCCCTACCTCCAGGTGCCGGGGCGGCCCGAGGTGTTCGCCTGCGGCGACGCGGCGGCCGTGCCGGACGTGTACCACCCCGGCGGCTTCACCCCGATGACCGCCCAGCACGCCTGGCGGCACGGCCGGGTCGCCGCGATCAACGTCGCCGCCTCGCTCGGGGCCTGCGCGCGGCGCCCCTACCGCCACCGGGACCTCGGATTCGTCGTGGACCTCGGCGGAGCGCGGGCCGCCGCGAACCCGCTGGGCCTCACGCTGTCCGGCCCGCCGGCCGCCGCGGTGACGCGTGGCTACCACCTGGCCGCCATACCGGGCAACCGGGTCCGGGTGGCGGCCGACTGGCTGCTGGGCGGCGTACTGCCGCGCCAGGCCGTGCAGTTGGGGCTCGTACGGTCCTGGTCCGTGCCCCTGGACACGGCGTCGCCCGAGCTGGCGCGGGTGGGCGGCGGGCCGCAGGAGGGAGCGGCGGCGGACCCGGGTACCCGCGCGGGAGCGGACGCGGCACCGACCGGCGAGGCGACGAGCGAAAGGATCACGGACATCATCGACAACACGGAGAAGACGCAGCTGGCGGGCGCGGAACCGGCGCCGCGGTCCCCGGGCCCGCGGACCACGCGGGGCGGCCCCGCCCCCGGACCCGCCAAGAACCACCCGGTTCCCGGACCTGCGAAGGACCGGCCCGGACCCGAGCCCGCCAGAAACCAGCCCGGTCCGGAGCCCGCCAGGAACCAGCCGGGCCCGGAGCCCGCGAAGAACCAGCCGGGTCCGGAGCCCGCCAGGAATCAGCCGGGCCCGGAGCCCGCGAAGAACCAGCCGGGCCCGGAGCCCGCCAGGAACCAGCCGGGTCCGGGGCCCGCGGAGGACCGGCCGGGTCAGGAGGCCGCCGGGCAGCACGGACACCATCCGGCCCCCGGGCCCGTCAAGCGTGCCGACATCCCAGCGGAAGGAGACTCATGAACCACGCCGAACTCGTCGACCTGGCCCAGCAGTTGCGTGTCGACAGCGTGCGGGCGGCCGCGGCGGCGGGATCCGGGCATCCCACGTCGTCCATGTCCGCCGCCGACCTGATGGCCGTACTCCTGGCCCATCACCTGCGCTACGACTTCGACCGGCCCGAGCACCCCGGGAACGACCGCTTCGTCCTCTCCAAGGGCCACGCCTCCCCGCTGCTGTACTCCGCCTACAAGGCCGCCGGCGCCGTGGACGACGGCGAACTGCTCACCTTCCGCAAGCTGGGCAGCCGCCTCGAAGGGCACCCCACGCCGCAGCGGCTGCCCTGGGTGGAGACGGCCACCGGCTCACTGGGCCAGGGCCTGCCCATCGGCGTCGGCATCGCGCTGGCGGGCAAGCGCCTCGACCACGCCGACTACCGGGTGTGGGTGCTGTGCGGCGACAGCGAGATGGCCGAGGGCTCGATCTGGGAGGCCGCCGAGCACGCCGGGTACGAGCACCTGGACAACCTGACCGTGATCGTGGACGTCAACCGCCTCGGCCAGCGCGGCCCCACCCGGCACGGCCACGACCTGGACGCCTACGCCCGCCGCTTCCGCGCCTTCGACTGGCACACGGTCGAGATCGACGGCCATGACGTGGAAGCGATCGACCGGGCCTACGGCGAAGCGGCCTCCACCAAGGGGCAGCCGACCGCCATCATCGCCCGCACCCTCAAGGGCAAGGGCGTCAAGGCCACCGAGGACCGCGAGGGACTGCACGGCAAGCCGGTCAAGGACGCCGACGAGGCGATCGAGGAACTCGGCGGTGTGCGCGACCTGCGCGTCCGCGTGCACGAGCCGCCGTCCGTGCGCTCGCTGCACGCCGTCGGGGACGGCAGCCTCGAACTGCCCCGCTGGGAGCGGGGCGAACAGGTCGCCACGCGCGACGCCTACGGCAGGGCCCTCGCCGCGCTCGGCACCGCACGGGGCGACGTGGTGGCCCTGGACGGCGAGGTCGGCGACTCCACCCGCTCGGAGTTCTTCGCCAAGGAACACCCCGAGCGCTACTTCGAGTGCTACATCGCCGAACAGCAGATGGTCGCGACGGCGGTCGGGATGGCCCGGCGCGGCTGGGTGCCGTACGCCTCCACCTTCGCCGCGTTCCTGACCCGCGCCCACGACTTCGTCCGTATGGCCTCCGTCAGCGGCTCCGGGATCAACCTCAACGGTTCGCACTCGGGCGTGTCGATCGGCCAGGACGGGCCGAGCCAGATGGGTCTGGAGGACCTGGCCATGATGCGGACGGTGCACGGCTCGACCGTCCTGTACCCGTGCGACGCCAACCAGACCGCCAAGCTCGTCGCCGCCATGGCCGGCCTGGACGGCATCCGCTACCTGCGCACCTCGCGCGGCGAGAGCCCGGTGCTGTACGGGCCCGACGAGGATTTCCCGGTCGGCGGCAGCAAGGTATTGCGCTCCTCCGCCGAGGACCGGCTGACGATCGTCGCCGCGGGTGTCACCCTGCACGAGGCGCTGACCGCCGCCGACGCCCTCGGCGAGGAGGGCATCGCCGTGCGGGTCGTCGACCTGTACTCCGTCAAGCCCGTCGACCGGGTCACGCTGCGCAAGGCCGCCGAGGACACCGGGTGCCTGCTCACGGTCGAGGACCACCGGGAGGAGGGCGGTATCGGCGACGCGGTCCTGGACGCCTTCCTCGACGGGCGGCCGGTGCCCCGGCTGGTCCGGCTCGCCGTCCGGTCCATGCCCGGCTCCGCCACACCCGCCGAGCAGCTGCACGCCGCCGGCATCGACGCCGAGTCCATCGCCGCCTCCGCCCGGCTGCTGGTGGAAGAGGCCGTGGTGCGGTGAGCGGTGACGCACGCACCGTACGGGCCGGCCGGCGCACCGTCGAGGTGCGCCGGCCGGACAAGGTTCTCTTCCCCGCCGCTCCCGGGAGGGAGCAGGCCGGCGGGGCGCACGGCGACAGGCAGTACACGAAGGGCGACCTCGCGGAGTACTACCGCAGCGTCGCCCGCTTCATGCTGCCGCACCTGCGCGGCCGTCCCCTGATGCTGGAGCGCCACCCGGACGGGCTGGACGGTCCCGTGTTCATGCAGAAGAACACGCCGGAGCACTATCCGGGGTGGATCACCCGCGTGGAGGTCGCGAAAGAGGACGGCACGGTCACGCACACCGTGTGCGACGACGCCGCGACCCTGGTGTACCTCGCGGACCAGGCCTGCCTGACCCCGCACCGCTGGCTGTCGCGCGCCCCCGGCGTCGAGCGGCCGGACCGGATGGTCTTCGACCTCGACCCGGCGGGCGGCGACTTCGAAGCCGTGCGCACGGCGGCCCGGCTGACGGGCGGACTCCTCGGCGAGCTGGGGCTGCCCGCCGCCCTCATGACCACGGGATCGCGCGGACTGCACGTGATCGTGCCGCTCGACGGCAGGCTCGGCTTCGACCCGGTGCGCGAGTTCGCCCGGGACGTCGCCGGGCTGCTGGCGGCCCGCCACCCCGACCGCTTCACCACCGCCGCCCGCAAGAAGGACCGGGGCGACCGCCTCTACCTGGACGTGCAGCGCAACGGGTACGCGCAGACCGCCGTCGCGCCCTACGCGGTCCGGGCCAGGCCGGGCGCGCCCGTGGCCGTACCCCTTTCCTGGGACCAGCTCGACGACCCAGCTCTCGGCCCGCGCCGCTGGACCATCGCCGACGCCGCCGACCAGGCACGGACCCGGCCGTGGGCCGACGTACCGGGACGGGGCCGTTCCCTGGGGCCGGCCCGGCGGCGGCTGGACGCACTGCTCGGTTGAGGTTTGGCCAACGAACCTGCGGCCACACGGAGAGGAAGAGGTGGCCATGGCGAACACAGACGACTCAGCAGAGCCGCAGGAAACACGCAAGCCCCAGAGCAGACACGACGACCCCGAGCCCCAGAAGGCTCACAAGACCCGCAAAGCACACCGACCACACCAACCGCGACAGTCACGCAACGAGAACGGTGACGACCACGGCGAGATTCGCGGTGACGACGGAAGCGATGACGAGCGCGACGAGGAAGGCGACGACGAGCGCGACTACGAGATCGATGACGAGCGCGACGAGGAAAGCGACTACGAGCGCGAGGACGAGATCGACCACGACCACGACGACCGCACGACCGCGCGGCGGCCCCGTCCCATGGAGGTGCTGCGCGAGGCGCGCGCCCAGTTCGCGGAGCTGACCGGTATGACCCCGGAGTCCGTCACGAGTTTCGAGCGGACCGAGGACGGCTGGTCCCTGGAGGTCGAGGTGCTCGAACTCGCCCGGGTGCCCGACACGATGAGTCTGATGGCGAGCTACCTGGTCGAACTCGACCCCGAGGGGCAGCTCGACGGGTACCGGCGGCTGAGCCGCTACGAACGGGGCCGGGCCGACGCACACAGGTCCGGCGGCCGGTAGGCCGCCCGCCCCGGGTCGCACCGGCGGTCGTACGGACCCACACCCCCCGTACCGAACCAAGCACGGAAGCACGTACAGACCCGCACACACATCCACTCACAGACAAGGAGGCACGGTCGGCATGACCGTTGTCCCGGCACAGACGTCCGGCGGTGGAGGCGGCAGCAGCGGCCTCTACGACGTACTGGAGCTCGTCCTCGACAGGGGGCTGGTGATCGACGCGTTCGTGAGGGTGTCCCTGGTCGGCATCGAGATCCTCAAGATCGACGTGCGTGTCGTCGTCGCCAGCGTCGACACGTATCTGCGCTTCGCCGAGGCCTGCAACCGGCTCGACCTGGAGGCCGGGCCGCGCAAGAGCCCGGGCCTGCCCGAGATCGTCGGCGAGGTCACCGAGTCCGGCGCGCGCGGCAAGTCCAAGGGCGCGCTGTCCGGCGCTGCCCAGACCGTCTCCGACGCCTTCAAGCAGGCCCGCTCCGAGAGCGCGGGCGAGTCCGAGTCCCGGCCGCGGCCGCGCAGGACCTCCTCGGCGCGCAGGAAGGAGGAACAGGAGTGAGCACCTACGTCTACGGCATCACAGCGGCCGCGCACCCCGCGCTGCCCGAGGACCTCGCCGGCGTCGGCGACCCGCCCCTGCCGGTCCGCGTCCTGACGGCGGGCGAGCTGGCCGCCGTGGTCAGCGACGCGCCCGAGGGGCTGCGACCCAAGCGCAGGGACCTGCTCGCCCACCAGAACGTGCTCGGCGCGGCCGGCGCGGAGGGCTGTGTGCTGCCCATGCGCTTCGGCAGCGTGGCCCCCGACGACGAGTCCGTCACCTCGGTGCTCACCGAGCGCGCCGAGCACTACAAGGAACGCCTGCGGGCCCTGGACGGCAAGGTCGAGTACAACGTCAAGGGCAGCCATGTGGAAGAGGCGGTCCTGCACCGCGTGATGTCCGAGAACCCGGAGATCAGGGCGCAGGCCGAGGCCAACCGGCAGGCCGGTGGCGGAACGTACGAGGACAAGATCAGGCTCGGCGAGCTGGTCGCGGCGGCCGTCAAGGCACGGGAGGCCGAGGACGGCGACCTGGTGGTGCGGGCGATCGAACCGCACGCGGCGGCGGTCAGCGCGGGCCCGGAGTCCACCGGCTGGCTCGTCAACGCCTCCTTCCTGGTCGACCGCGACGAGGCGGCCGGCTTCCTGGAGGCAGTGGAGCAGGCCCGCAAGGACATGCCCCATCTCGAACTGCGCGTCAACGGCCCGTTGCCGCCCTACAGCTTCGTCGAGCCCGGCCCGGCCGAGCCGGCGGGCAGCGCGGCGGGAGCCGACGCGGGAGCGGAGTGACGTCATGGGACTGATCTCGGAGGTGCTGCTGCTGCCGTTCGCCCCGGCGCGCGGCAGCGCCTGGGCGGTCAGACAGGTGCTGCGCGAGGCGGAGCGCATCTACTACGACCCGGCCGCGGTACGGGCCGAACTGGCACGGCTGGAGGAGCGTCTGGAGGCGGAGGAGATCACCGAGGAGGAGTTCGACCGCGAGGAGGACGCCCTGCTGGACCGGCTGGAGATCGGCCTGCGCGGTGGCGCGGGGACGGGTGAGGGGACGGCACGATGAATCGGATGGGACTCGGTCTCGCGGTAGGGGCCGGCTACTTGCTGGGACGTACGAAGAAGGCGAAACTCGCCCTGGCCGTCGGCAGCATGGTCGCGGGCAAGAAGCTGAACCTGGGGCCGCGCGCGATAGCCGACCTGGTCAACCAGCAGCTGAAGGACAACCCGCAGTTCAAGGAGATCGGCGACCAGTTGCGCCAGGACCTGCGGGGTGTCGGCAAGGCGGCCTCCGGGGCGATGGTCGAACGGCAGATGACCGCACTCGCGGACCGGCTGCACAGCCGTACGGCGCAGGTCCGCGACGAAGCGGCCGGCGCCGTGCCCGGGGGCGGCGGACGCAAGTCCCGCGACGGCGGCGGACGGCGGGCCGGCGAGGACTCCGGGAACGGGTCCGGCGACGCGCACGAGGACGAGCGCGCCGACGGGAGCGACGACGAGTCCGAGACCGAGGACGAGGAGGAGTTCGGGGACGGGTACGAGGACCGGGAGGGCCGGGAGGCCGGTGAGGAACCCGGCTCCGAGGACGCGTCCGGTCGCGAGCGCGACGGCGAGCGGCCCGCGCGGAAGGCTCCGGACAAGAGGGCGCAGGGGCGGAAGGCACCCGCGAAGAAGGCGCCCGCGAAGAGGACCGCCGGGGCGGGTGCGGAGAAGACCGCAGGGGCGGCCGGCAAGAAGACGCAGTCCGGCGCGCCCGGCGCACCGGCCAGGAAGGCGGCGAAGAAGGCCCCCGCCAGGAAGACGGCGGCGGCCCCGAGGACGGCGGCCGGCAAGAAGACGGCCGCGAGGAAGACGACGCCGGCCCGCAGGGCGGCGAAGGGTGGCGGTGACCGATGACCGAAGCCCTCGGATCCGCGACCTCCGCGGCCGGCAAGGCCGCGGGCGGCGCGGCCAGGAACAGTCCGCTGACCGACCTCGCCCACAGCGAGGCCGCCGACCGGCTCAAGGGGGAGGCGCAGGAGTACCTCACCGCCCAGGCCGAGCGGCTGCTCGCCGGTTTCGGCCGCAAGCTCGGCGAGACCACCGGGAAGCTCAACGACATCGCCGAGGGCAACAGCCCCGGCTTCGCGAAGCTCGCCCTCGAAGGCGGGCGGAAGATCGCCGAGGGGAAGGGACCGGTGCGCTCCGTCCTGGAACTCGGCGCCTCGCACGCCAAGGACAAGGTGATGGGCGCGGTCAAGGGCCTCGGCGGCGGCAAGGGCTCCCGCAAGAGCGGCAGCGGGAACAAGCCCACCGTCATCGTCGAGTCCGTCGACGTCGGCGTCTCCCGGCGCACCGCGTACGACCAGTGGACCCGGTTCCAGGACTTCAGCACCTTCGCCAAGGGGGTCAAGAGCGCGAGCCGCGCCGACGACACCCACTCCGACTGGCAGGCGAAGATCTTCTGGTCCAGCCGCAGCTGGAAGGCGCACACCACCGAGCAGATCCCCGACTACCGCATCCAGTGGACCTCCGAGGGCGCCAAGGGCACGACGAAGGGCGTCGTGTCCTTCCACCGCCTCGACGACGACCTCACCCGCGTCCTGCTCGTCATCGAGTACTACCCCAGCGGTCTGTTCGAGAAGACGGGCAACATCTGGCGGTCCCAGGGCCGCCGGGCCCGGCTCGATCTGAAGAACTTCGCCCGCTTCATCACCCTCAAGGGGGAGGCGGAGGACGGCTGGCGCGGTGAGATCCGCGACGGCGAGGTCGTCCGCAGCCATGACGACGCGGTGGCGGAGGAAGAGGAGAACGCCGGGGAGCCGGAGGGCGAGGACCGCGAGGACGAGGAGGAGAACGGCGGGGAGCCGGAGGACGAGTACGACGAGGAGGAGGACGAGGACGAGGAAGCGGAGGAGAACGGCGGGGAGCCGCGGGACGAGTACGACGAGGACGAGGAGGCGGAGGAAGAGGAGGAGCCGTACGACGAGGAGGGTGAGTACGAGGACGACGAGGAGTACGAGGACGACGAGGAGCCCGAAGGCGGACACAAGGACCAGGCCGAGCCCGAGGACGACGAGGACGAGGCCGAGTACGAGTACGCCGAGGGCGGGAGCCGTCGATGACGATGCCGGGCAGGCTGCCGGAACCGTACGGCCCGAGCAGCGGGGCCAACCTGGCCGACATCCTGGAACGGGTGCTCGACAAGGGTGTCGTCATCGCCGGCGACATCCGGATCAACCTGCTCGACATCGAACTCCTCACGATCAAACTCCGGCTCGTCGTCGCCTCGGTCGACAAGGCCAAGGAGATGGGCATCGACTGGTGGGAGAGCGATCCCGCCCTCTCCTCCCGGGCCCGCCGTGACGAACTCGCGCGGGAGAACGCCGAGTTGCGCGAGCGGCTGGCCCGGCTGGAGGAGCTGGGACTGGAGCAGGGCAGCGGCACCGGCGCGAGCGCGGGCACCACAGGCCGTACCGAGCGTGCGGACCGTACCGTCCCCAAGGAGGCACCATGACCGGACTGCGGTACGTCTACGCCGTCTGCCGCCCCCTCGGGGCGCCCCTGCAGGCGCAGTTGACCGGCGTCGCGGGCGCGCCGGCCAAACCGCTGGCGCACCACGGCCTGGTCGCCGTCGTCAGCGAGGTACCGGAACGGGACTTCTCCGAGGAGGCGCTGCGCGCCCGCCTGGAGGACCTGGACTGGCTCGCCGCCACCGCCCGCGCCCACCAGGGCGTCATCGACGCGCTCACCGTCGTCACGACCCCGCTGCCGCTCCGGCTGGCCACCGTCTTCCGGGACGACAGCGGGGTACGCGCGATGATCGAGTCCCGGGAGGAACACTTCCGCCGCGCCCTGGAGCGTCTCCAGGGGCGGGTGGAGTGGGGCGTCAAGGTCTACCTGGAGCCGGAGCGGCGCGAGGAGGCGGCGGTCTCCGCGCCGGCGGGCAGGCCCGCGTCCGGCCGTGACTATCTGCGCCGGCGCCGGCAGGAGACCCGGGCCCACGAGGACCAGTGGGAGCGGGCCGAGACGTTCGCCACGCGGCTGCACGCCAGACTGTCGGCGTTCGCCGAGGAATCGCGGCTGCACGCCCCGCAGAATCCCGCGCTCTCCGGTGCCGCCGGGCGCAACGTGCTCAACGCCGCTTATCTGGTGCCGCGCACCCATTCCGAGGAGTTCGTGGAACTGGTGGACCGCACGAAGGACGACGCGCCCGGGCTGCGGGTGGAACTCACGGGCCCCTGGGCGGCGTACTCCTTCGCCGGGGAGAGCGCGGAGGGAGACCCCGGCGAGGGAACGGCGGAGAACCCCGGCGAGGGAACGGCGGGAAACCCCGGGGAAGGCGCGGAGCGCGATGCCGGGGAAAGCGGAGGGGGCGGCGTAGGGGAAGGCGCGGCCGGGCCGCGCGCCGCCACCGCACCCCCGTCGCCGCGGGGGGAGCGGGCATGACGGTCGTGGAACGCCGTGAGGTCGCCCTGGTCGACCTGCTCGACCGGCTGCTGGCCGGCGGCGTCGTCATCACCGGCGACGTCACCCTGCGCATCGCCGACGTGGACCTCGTCCGCATCGACCTGAACGCGCTGATCAGCTCGGTGAACGCACAAGTGCCCTCACCCTTCGAGGCCCTGGAGGAGCCGTCGTGACCGCGCGCAAGCATCTCGAACTCGAACCCGACACGGTGGAGCGGGACCTGGTGAAACTCGTCCTCACCGTGGTCGAACTGCTGCGCCAGCTCATGGAGCGGCAGGCACTGCGCCGCTTCGACGTGGGGGACCTGACCGAGGAGCAGGAGGAGCGCATCGGCCTGACGCTGATGCTGCTGGAGGACCGCATGGCGGAGTTGCGGGACCGCTACGGACTGCGGCCCGAGGACCTGAACCTGGACCTCGGGCCGCTGGGACCGCTGCTTCCCCGGGAGTGAGGGAATTCCTTCTCTCTACCGCCGGAACCCCGTTCACCGGGTCCCTTCACCGGGTCCTTTCACCGGAACCCGGACCCCGTCTTCCTCCTCTACCACCTGTACCAGCGGCCCCGGCCACCGGACGCGGACGTCCCGCGGACCAGGAACCCGAGCAGCCAGACGACCAGCACCGCCAGTGCCACCCACCACAGCACCTTCACGGCGAAGCCGATTCCGAAGAGGACGATCGCGAGAAGCAGAACGAGCAGAATGGGAACCATCATGACCTCCTGCTCCCCGGGTTTCCCGGAAGGCAGGAATCAGGCATCCCCGTCGGCCGCCGGGACGGTTCTCAGGCGGGGACGGCGTCCGCCGGGTCCTCCTTGCGGCACAGGATCTCCCCGTGCAGGACGGCGAACCAGCCGTCCTCCTGCCCGCCCCACTCGCGCCACGCCCCGGACACGGCCTTCAGCTGCTCCTCGGTGGCGTGGCCGCCCCCGGTCGCCCGCTCGGCGTAGGCGGACGCCACCGTGCGGTCGGCCCACAGCCCGCTCCACCACTCCCGCTCGTCCCGGGTGGCGTACGTCCAGGTGCTGGAGCCGGCCGTGATCCGGGGCTCCGTGAACCCCGCCCGCAGGGCCCAGGAGCGCAGCCGGCGGCCGGCGTCCGGTTCCCCGCCGTTGGCGCGGGCCACCCTCCGGTACAGCTCCAGCCAGTCGTCCAGGCCCGGCACGCGCGGGTACCAGGTCATCGCCGCGTAGTCCGCGTCCCGGACCGCGACGAATCCGCCGGGCTTCGTCACGCGGCGCATCTCCCGCAGCGCCGCCACCGGGTCGCCGACGTGCTGGAGCACCTGGTGGGCGTGGACCACGCAGAACGTGTCGTCCGGGTAGTCCAGGGCGTGCACGTCCGCCACCGCGAAGTCGACGTTGTCCAGTCCCCGCGCGGCCGCCGTGGCGCGGGCCTGCTCCAGGACCCCCGGCGCCCGGTCGACGCCCGTCACGTGTCCGTCGGGGACCAGTTCCGCCAGGTCGGCGGTGATGGTGCCGGGACCGCAGCCGATGTCCAGGACCTTCATGTGGGGCTTGAGCGAGCCGAGCAGGTAGGCCGCAGAGTTGGCGGCGGTGCGCCAGGTGTGCGAACGCAGCACGGACTCGTGGTGCCCGTGCGTGTAGACGGCCGTCTCCTGCTGTTTCGGCATGGCGGTACCCCTTCTCGTCCCCTGCCGCCCGAACGGGCCGCGGCGGCCCCGGGTCGGTAGGGATCACGGTACGCGCGCATGCCGAATGATGAGACCCGAGTATTGCCATGTGGACTGACGCAGTGTCAGGTAGCGTCGTGCCGCCGGCTCAGGCGGGCGGCAGCGGGCGGTACACCGTCAGCGCCCCGGGCAGCTTCTCCACGCGCACCTCGCCCTCCACCTCGGTGACCTCGCCGTCGTAGGCGAGGAGCGTCCCCGGCGCCAGGCCGTCCAGGCGCAGCCGGGGCAGTTGGACCGCCGCGTGCGCGGGCGACCGGGTCAGCGGGCCGGCGAACGCGGCCGACAGCAGCCGCAGGGCGGGCCGGCGGCCCCCGTGCACCACCCGGACGTCGAGCATCCCGTCGGCCAGGTCGAGCCGGCGGCCCGGCGCCAGGCCCATGCGGTGGTAGGTGCCGTTGCCGGCGAACAGCAGCCACAGCGGGCGGCGGCGGCCCTGGACCTGAGCCTCCACCGGATGCCGGTCCGCCCGCAGCACCCGCACCGCCGCCAGCACCCCCGCGGGCCAGCCGCCGATCCGGTCCGTCCACCGCTCGCGCTCACGCACCAGCTCCGGGTACACCCCGAGGCTGAAGGTGTTGAGGAAGACGCCCTCCCCGCGCCCGGAACTGAAGCGGCCCACGTCCACCCGCACACCCTGGCCCTGCGCCACGGCCCGTCCCAGATCGCGGGCGTCCTCCACCCCGAGGTCGTAAGCGAAGTGGTTGAGCGTGCCGCCCGGCAGCACGGCGAGCGGCAGTCCGTGGCGCAGCGCGGTCCCGGCGGCGGTGTTCACCGTGCCGTCGCCGCCGCACACGCCGAGCACCCGGGCCCGGCCCGCGGCCTCCTCCAGCGCGTCCGGTATGCCGTCCGGCTCGCACTCGACGACCTCCGCCTTCGGCAGCACGTCCCGCAGGGCCCGGGCCCGCTCCGCGGTACCGGAGGCGTTGTTCGCCACGAGGACCAGGCCCTCGCCCTCCGGGAGCGCCGGCACGTCGGCCCACGGCCGGGCCGGCGGCACGATCTGGGCGCGGGCCGGCACCAGCGCCCGTACGGCGAACGCGGCCCCCGCGCCCAGGGCCGCGCCCGCCAGCACGTCGCTCGGGAAGTGGACGCCCGTGTAGACGCGGGAGGCCGCCACCGAGAAGGCCAGCGGGGCCACCGCCGCTCCCCACGCCGGTGACTCCAGGGCGACACCGGTCGCGAAGGCGGCGGCCGAGGCGGCGTGGCCGGACGGGAAGGACGTGGTGATCGGCTGCCGCCCCAGCCGGCGCACCAGCGGAACCGGGTCCAGGGAGGGCCGCGGCCGGCGCACCGAACGCTTGCCGAGCGTGTTGACGGTCAGCGAGGCCAGGCTCAGCGAGGCCAGGCCCCGCACCGCGGCACGCCGGGCGCGCGGGGTGCGGGTCGCCGCGACCGCCGCCGCGGTCGCGAACCACAGCACCCCGTGGTTGGCGCTGCGGCTCAGCCGGGGCAGCACCGGCTCGGCGCCGGGCCAGCGGCGTCCCGCGGCCGCCCGGAACAGCCACGAGTCGGCGGCGAGCAGGCGGGTCAGGGCGGTGCGGGCAGCGCTGCCCGGCGCGCTGGCCGGGGCGGTGAGGTCGACGTCAGGGCTCATACAGGCACCGTTACCCTGAAGCGGCCGTTTCTTGTGCGCGGGTCGTACCCGGCCGTGCGCGCACGGCACACCGCACTGAGCCACCCGGGAACCTCCTATGCGCCTGCTCCTCGTCCGCCACGGCGAGACCCCCTCCAACGTCGACTCCCTGCTGGACACGGCCGTCCCGGGACCGGGCCTGACCGAACTCGGCACCCGGCAGGCCGCCGCGCTGCCCGAGGCACTCGCCGGCGAGGACATCGACGCCCTCTACGCCTCCACCCTGGTGCGCACCCAGCTCACCGCGGCCCCGCTCGCCGCCGCCCGCGGACTCGACGTGATCGTCCGCGACGGCATCCGCGAGCTGTCCGCCGGGGACCTGGAACTGGAACCCGGCGACTCCGAACGCGGACAGCGCTACATGCGCACGGTCCTGGCCTGGGCCGACGGCGAGCGCGACCTGCGGATGCCGGGGCCCGGCGGGGAGAGCGGCACCGAGGCGCTGGCCCGGTACGACGCCGTCGTCGCCGAGGCCGCGGCGGGCGGCGGGCGGACCGTCGCCATGGTCAGCCACGGCGCGGCCATCCGCCTGTGGACCGCGGTACGCGCCCGCAACCTCGACGCCCGGTTCGCCGCCGCCCACCCGCTGCGCAACACCGGCGTGGTCATCCTCGAGGGCACGCCCGAGGCCGGCTGGACGGCGCTGAGCTGGGCGGGCGCCGTGGTGACCCCGGCACGCGAGGGGGGCCCGACCGGGCGGCCCGTCGGCGCCGGGTGAGCGGACAGGCGTGAGCGACGCCGGGCGCCGTCCCGGGTGAGCCGCCGCCGGCCCGCGCACCGGGCGGGCGCCGCCGTACCGGACCGGGGCGATAAGGGTTTGCCGCGGCCGGGGGGCCGCCAGGAGAATGCGGGACCATGGGACATCTGGAAGCCGCGCACCTGGAGTACTACCTGCCCGACGGGAGGGCGCTGCTCGGCGACGTGTCCTTCCGGGTGGGGGAGGGAGCCGTGGTGGCCCTCGTCGGACCCAACGGCGCGGGCAAGACGACCCTGCTGCGCCTGATCTCCGGCGAGCTGAAACCGCACGGCGGCACCGTCACCGTCAACGGCGGCCTCGGCGTGATGCGGCAGTTCGTGGGTTCCGTACGCGACGAGACGACCGTGCGCGACCTGCTCGTCTCGGTCGCCCCACCGCGCATCCAGCAGGCCGCGCGCGCCGTCGACGCGGCCGAGCACGCCCTCATGACCGTCGACGACGAGGCCGCCCAGCTGCGCTACGCCCAGGCGCTCGCCGACTGGGCCGAGGTCCGCGGCTACGAGGCCGAGACGCTGTGGGACATGTGCACCACGGCCGCGTTGGGCGTGCCCTACGAGAAGGCGCAGTGGCGGCAGGTGCGCACCCTGTCGGGCGGCGAGCAGAAGCGGCTGGTCCTGGAGGCGCTGCTGCGCGGCACCGACGAGGTGCTGCTGCTGGACGAGCCCGACAACTACCTCGACGTGCCGGGCAAGCGCTGGCTGGAGGAGCGGCTGCGGGAGACCCGCAAGACCGTCCTGTTCGTCTCCCACGACCGCGAACTGCTCGCGCGGGCCGCCGAGAAGATCGTCTCGGTCGAACCCGGCCCGGCCGGCGCCGACGCCTGGGTGCACGGCGCCGGCTTCGCCACCTACCACGAGGCCCGGCGCGAGCGCTTCGCCCGCTTCGAGGAGCTGCGCCGCCGGTGGGACGAGAAGCACGCCCAGTTGAAGAAGCTGGTGCTCAACCTGCGCCAGGCCGCCGCCGTCAGCCACGAGATGGCCTCCCGCTACCAGGCCGCGCAGACCCGGCTGCGCAAGTTCGAGGAGGCCGGCCCGCCGCCCGAGCCGCCCCGCGAGCAGGACATCCGGATGCGCCTGAAGGGCGGCCGCACCGGCGTGCGGGCCGTCACCTGCCAGGGTCTGGAGCTGACCGGACTCATGAAACCGTTCGACCTGGAGGTCTTCTACGGCGAACGGGTCGCGGTGCTCGGCTCCAACGGCTCCGGCAAGTCGCACTTCCTGCGTCTGCTCGCGGGCGGCGAAGTGGCGCACACCGGTGCGTGGAAGCTCGGCGCCCGGGTGGTGCCCGGCCACTTCGCCCAGACCCACGCCCACCCGGAGCTGGAGGGCCGCACCCTCCTGGACATCCTGTGGAAGGAGCACGCCCAGGACCGGGGCGCCGCGATGTCCCGGCTGCGCCGCTACGAGCTGACCGGGCAGGCCGAGCAGGCCTTCGACCGGCTCTCCGGCGGCCAGCAGGCCCGCTTCCAGATCCTGCTGCTGGAACTGGCGGGAGCGACCGCCCTCCTCCTGGACGAGCCCACCGACAACCTCGACCTGGAGTCCGCGGAAGCCCTCCAGGAAGGCCTGGAAGCCTACGAGGGCACGGTCCTCGCCGTCACCCACGACCGCTGGTTCGCCCGCTCCTTCGACCGCTACCTGGTCTTCGGCAGCGACGGCCGGGTCCGCGAGACCCCCGAACCGGTCTGGGACGAACGCCGGGTGGAACGGGCCCGGTAGGCCTGCACCGGATGTCCGTCGGCGGCCCGTCGGCGGCTCACCTCCAGCGGAGGATCGCGCCCAGGCCTCCGGCCGGCGCGTCGTCCTCCATGAGCGGCGTCACCGGGGTCAGGGAGAGGGCGGCGGCGTCCGTCGTCACCGCGGAGCGGATCAGCGCGTCGTCGGCCCGCGTGGGCCACGCGTGCTGCTCGCCGAGCGCCTTCAGCTCCGCACGGCGCGCGGCCAGCTCGTCGGGGTCCTCGCCGACCCACACCTCGCGGTGGGCGTCCGCCGCCTCGGGACGGATCAACAGCTCCTCCAGCCGGTGTTCGCGGGCCGCCTCCACCAGCGCGGGCACCCCCTCCACCGCGCCGGACCGGCCTTCCCCGTCGGGTGCGCGGGCGGCCCGGAACCGGTCCAGTTCCCCGTCGATCCGGTCGCGTACGTGCTCGGCGCGCAACTGCTCCACGTCCTCGTCCAGCAGCCTGCTGCCGAAGCCGTGCGTGGCCTCCACGACGCGCTCGTGCAACCGGCGCGGCAGCCGTCCGCGCACCTCGTGCCGTTCGCGCTGCTCACCCACCAGGATCAGCAGATCGGCCCGGGTCTCCTCCTGGCAGACGCTGAGCGCGTCCGCGATCTCGGCCGCGTTGTGCTCCCAGGTGTTCTCGACCTTCAGCTGGAAGTGCCGCTCCGACCAGTCGGGACCGCTCGTGGGGTGCACGGGCCACCGCCGGCCCGCCGCCGTGCCGGCCTCGCGGCGGCCCAGCGCGCTGCGCAGTTCGAAGTCGGCCCCCTTGCGGTCGACGTAGGCGACGATCGCGACCGGGTCCTCGCCCGCCAGGTCCAGCAGCGGCCCCACCCGCGGCAGCGGACCCCACTCCGCCCGGCTGCCGCCCTGCGGAGGGCGCGCCAGACGCGGGTCGAGCACCACCGTCCCGGCCCGGGCGAAGAAGGCACGCCCGTGAGGGCCGGGGGAGTGGCGCAGCTCCTCCACCGCCGCCCCGACCGCGCGGCAGGTCGCCTCGTCGGCGCCGCGCCGCGCCAGCTCCCGCGCCATCGCCCGGCCGGTCAGGTGCAGTTCGCGGGCGGTGTCCTCCGTGTGCCGGGAGGTGTCGACGTACACGGAGGCCCAGGGGCCCGGGTGTTCGTACAGTGGATGCAGAAAGGCGAGATCCATGGCTCCCTCCCGGGGTGCCGTCCGGTGGCAGTGCGCGCGGGGCGGGTACCCGGGAGGCATGGACGGACACGACGAGCGGGGCACCACCATGACCGGAGTCGACCCGGGCCGGCTGGACGATCAGCAGCTCATGAAGGAGCTGGAGACCATCCACCGCACGCGCCACGACACCCTGCTGTACGGCTCCAACGACGCGCTGCGCATCCACAACGAGCGCATGGCGCAGCTCGAGGGCGAGTACCTGCGCCGCAATCCACGACGCCCCGTGGCCGCGGGCCGCACCCGGGAAGGAGCCAGGGAGCGCTGCGGCGGGGGACCGGCGGCTCCCGGCCGCTGAAGCCGCTGAACGGGGGGGCGGCGCCCGGCGTCGGGAGGCGTCCCGTCCGCCGTGAGCGGCGTCACCCGTGAGTGGTCACAGTCGTGCCCGTCGGCCCGCTTCCTGCGGCGGGCCGACGGGCACCTGTCGTTCCTCCCCGGCTGCCGGGCTCTGCCGGGCCGGCCGCCTTCCGGCGGCGGCGCGACCCGGGTGCGGCTGTTCGAGGACGCGCCGCACCTGCCGGGCCGGCCGGTCGGGACTGGCCGTACCGGCCGGGCCGGGCGGCCGGCCGCGGTCCGGTCAGCCGCTCTCGGTCCGGTCAGCCGCCCTGATGTCCGAACACGCCCAGGAAGGCTTCGCAGAACGCCTTCAGGTCGTCCGGCTTGCGGCTGGTGACGAGCTTGTTCGGGCCGCCCTCGCAGATCTTCACCTGCTCGTCGACCCAGGTGCCGCCCGCGTTGCGGATGTCCGTCCGCAGGCTCGGCCAGGAGGTCAGGACGCGGTCGCGCACGACGTCCGCCTCGACCAGCGTCCAGGGCGCGTGACAGATGGCCGCGACCGGCCTGCCCTGCTGGAAGAAGTCCTTCACGAACGCGACGGCCTTCTCGTCGGTGCGCAGGAAGTCGGGGTTGGCCACGCCGCCCGGCAGGACCAGCCCGCCGAAGGAGTCGGCCGAGGTGTCCCCGACGACCTCGTCGACCGGGAACGTGTCCGCCTTGTCCAGGTGGTCGAACGCCTGGATCTCGCCGGGCGCCGTGGACACCAGCACGGGTTCGTGCCCGGCGTCCTTCGCCGCCTTCCAGGGCTCGGTCAGCTCGACCTGCTCCACGCCCTCGGGTGCGGTCAGAAAAGCGATGCGCATGATGGTTCGGAGTCCTTTCGTCGCCCTCGTGCACGGGGCCGTCCTCGTACACGGGGCCGTCCTCGTACGCAGGGAGGACGGTTCGTGGTCGGCCTGGGGTGTCCCGGCGCGCGTCGGCCCGGGCCGGGCCTACGCCCGGTCCTCGCGCGCGGGCCGCTCGGTGTGGGTCAGTTCCTTGGCCAGCTCCTGGACGTTGGCGTACTGCGCCTTGCGCGGCAACCGCTCCAGCGCGTCGACCAGCGCGTCGGGCGCGTTCTTGCGGCGCAGCACGCGCGCCAGTTCGGACGGGCCCGCGGGGAAGGCGCTGCGGCCGAGGATCCTGGCCAGCTCAAGGCGGACGGTCTCCAGGGAGGCCCGGGAACCGCCCGGTGCCACCGGGCCGCCCCACACCTCGGGGTCGTCGTCGGCGGTCGGCTCCGGGTCGTGCCACTCCTCGCTGCGCGTGGGATGGCCGGACCGGAGCAGTCCCTGCAGTTCGTGCTTCATCTCGTCGTCACGGTGGACACTCAGCCGGTCACTGCCTCGCTGCATGTCTTGCTCCAGATCGGTCGGGGTGGCTGCCGCGTACCCGTGCACACGGAACCGACACGGCCTCTCCGGCCCGGATGACGGGTCACCCGATAGGCCGCCGCCGTCCCGCGAATGGGGCTCGGCCGCGCGCGGCCCGCGACCCGGGGGGCTGTGATGGCGGGGAAGGCACGCGTGACGTGCCGTCCGCCGACCGCCGGTCCGAGGAGTTCCGCCCATGCGCCGTACCGCCCCCCGCGCCCTGTCCGCCGCCGCCCTGGCCGCCCTCATAGCGGGCTCGGCCGCACCGGCCGTCGCGGCGGCCGGTGCGGCCGAACCCGCGGCCCGAGCGAACCGCCCGGTGAACGCCCGCGTACAGGCCAATGCCGGCGGTGCGGTCCGTGCGCCGGGGTCCCTGAGCGCCGGGGCGGCCGGACCGGCACGCGGCGTCGCCCTCCCCGGGGCTGCCGCCGCCGGCACCGGTCGGGCGCATGCCCCCGCCCTGTCCGCCCCGGCGCCCCGGGCCTCCGCCCCCGACGGCGACGGGCTCCTCGACCCCGCCGAGGACCCGCTGCTGCGGGACGCGCTGGCGCACGACCCGGCCCTCACCGGGGTTTCCCCCGGTCCCCTCCAGGACGGGGCGCCCTCCGGCACCCGGGGCGGCGACCCGTCCTACGGCCCACTCGCGGGCACGGCCTCGTACGACCCCTCCCACGGCACCTCCGCGGCAACCCCCGGCCGCGACCAGACGGCGCACGCGTCGCCCTCGCGCACACCCGCCCGCAGCGACGGTTCACGCGAACCGGGCCGCGACGAGGCCACCCGCGCCCCGGGCCGGGACCAGAGCCCGCACGGCCAGGCCACCCACGACCCCGGCTCAGGCTGTACTGACCGCGACCGCGACGGAAGGGGCGGGAGCGACGACGGGGACGGCGAGTGGACGGGGGACGGGTCCTGTGCGGGGGCGGCCGCCGAACACGGCGTGCAGGCCGGTACGGGCGGCTCGTTCACCGCGTCGCTGCCCGCGCTGATCGGCGGCGGGACCCTCATCGCCATCGCGCTCTGCGGCGCCGCGCACCGGGTGTGGCGGCGCAGGCGAGCGGACGGCTGACCGGGCCCGCGGGACACCGCATGGACCTCCAGTACCCGCACCCACCCGGGGTGCCGTGCCGGCCGCGGCCCCCCGCGACCGGCGTCGTCCGGTCCGCCTGCCATGGAACGGCGCCGGCCGGGGTACTCGCCCGCCGAGGGCACGGCGCCCACGGAGACCGCCGCACCCGCTCTCGCCGTACGGACGGACCCGTCACCGGCGGCGGCCCCGGCCACCGCGGGCACGGTCCGGCCGGGTGCGCTCGGAGCCGCGGTGGACTCCGCGGCGGGCGCCGGGCGCGGCCCCCGTACCCGTGCCCGTACGGACCGGCGGCACGGCACGGCACCAGGGACTGCGCGGAGGTACCCATGCGGCGGACGGCCCCCGAAGGCCACGGCCCGGGCGCGGGTCGCGGCGGCCCGGGCCGGGACCGCGGCCAAGGTCCGGGCTCCGGCCACGGCGCCCCGGCCCAGGGCTCGGGCAACGATCCCGGCCCTGGTCACGCCGGCCCGGGCCGGGACGGCGGCCAAAACCCCGTCCCCGGCCCCGGCGACGGCGGTCCGGGCCAGGACTCCGGCCGCGACCCACGGCCCGGCAACGACGGCCCGGCCCACGACTCCGCCCCCGGCGACGGCCGTGGCCCGGCTCGTGGGCGCGGTGAGGGCCACGGTCCCGTCCGCTACGGGCCCTCCGCGCTGCCCGGCGACGGACTGCCCGTGCTGCCGGAACTGTCCGCCGCGCTCGCCGCCTCCGCCGCACGGCGCGCGGAGCGGCCGATCGGCGGCGGCGGCTCGCTCCTGGCCGCGGCGGCCGGCTACTGGCAGCGGCGCGGCCTGGCCACCACGCCCGACCGGGTGGCCGCCGCGCCCGGCGCGCCCGCCCTCCTGCTCGCCCTGACCGCCGCGCTCGGCGGCGACGTCCTCGTGCCCCGGCCGTGCGCCGCATGGTGGGCGCCCTCAGCACGCCTGCTCGGCAGGCCCGCCTTCCCTGTGGCGACACCGGCCGAGTGCGGCGGCGTACCCGACCCGTACGCACTGCTGGAAACGGTGCGCAGGGTCCGCGCGGAGGGCGGCGACCCGCGGCTGCTGGTGCTGGCGGTCGCCGACGACCCGACCGCGACCGTGGCACCGCCGGAGCTGCTGCACGAGACCGTCGAGGCGGCGGCGGGCGAGGGCCTGCACCTGGTCAGCGACGAGACCTGGCGCGACACCGTGCACGCACCGCACGAGACGGTGCTGCTCAGCCCCGCCGAGATGCTGCCCGACCGGGTCACCGTCGTCACCGACCTCGCCGGTGCCTTCCTGCCCTCGGGCTGGCCCGCCGCGGTCGCCCGCTTCCCGGACGGCGCGAGGGGCGACGCGTTGCACGCACGCGTGCTCGACATCCTCACCGCCCTGGACGCCCGTGTCGCCGAGCCCGTCGCCGCCGCTGCCGGCTACGCCCTGGACGAACCCGAGCCCGTCACCACGCGTCTGGCCGCCACCGTGCGCCTGCACGCGCGCCTGGCCCGCGCCGTGCACGCCGCGGTCGTCGCCGCCGGCGCGCTGGCCCGGCCGCCGCAGGCCGGGCGCCACCTCTACGCCGACCTCGGTCCGCTGCGCCCCGCGCTCGCCGCCCACGGCGTCGGTGACGCACAGGAACTGGAGGACTTCCTCAGCGCCCGCACGGGGCTGAGGGCGCCGGGCGGCCACCGTTTCGGGGACGACCTCGGCGCGTTGCGCGTACGGCTGGCCGGCGCCGAACTGCTCGGCGGCACGGACGAGGAGCGGGCGCGATGCCTGCTGTCCCCGGAGCCGTCGGAACTGCCGCACGTGCGGCGCGCGTTGATCTCCTTGAGGTCGGTTTTCGACGATCTCCGTGACGATGCCCGGCGATGGGAGCCTCCTCGATGACGCAGCAGTCCGAGCCGACCCCGACCGCGACCCCCACCCAGCTCACCTCCGTCACCACCGCGTCCCCCTCCACCACCGCGCCTCCCTCCACCGCCCCGGCCGCCTCCGTCCTCACCCCGCCTCCGCCCGGCCCCCCGACCGCGGACGTCCGGGAGGCCGACGGCGGTGCGGCCCCCGCCGCGCTCGCCTCCCCGGCCGCGCCGTACCCGCCGCTGGCCGAGCCGCGCCCGCTGGGGGAGCGGCGGGTGTGGCCGCGCGCCTTCCACGACCGGCTCACCGCCCCGCTGCCCGGTCTGAAGGCCTTCGCCCGGTTCGCCAGGGAGGGCGCGGTCCGGCCGGGCAAGGAGGGGCTGGCCGACATCCCCCTGCTGCCCTACGAGCCGGGCCCGCTGCCGCGTGTGGACAGCCGCACCGTCGCGGTCACCTGGGCGGGGCACGCCAGCTGGGTCGTGCGGATCGGGGGGCTGACCGTGCTGACCGACCCGGTGTGGTCGCGCCGGATCGTCGGCACCCCCGCCCGCGTCACCCCCGTCGGCGTCGCCTGGGAGGCCCTGCCGCCCGTCGACGCGGTCGTCATCAGCCACAACCACTACGACCACCTCGACGCCCCGACCCTGCGCAGACTCCCGCGCGACACACCGGTGTTCGTCCCGGCCGGACTCGGCCGCTGGTTCCGGCGCAGGCGGTTCACCCGCGTCACCGAGCTGGACTGGTGGGAGGCGGCCCGGCTCGACGGGGTCCGCATCGACTTCGTCCCCGCCCACCACTGGTCCAAGCGCACCCTCACCGACACCTGCCGCAGCCTGTGGGGCGGCTGGGTGCTCACCGCCCCCGACGGACAGCGCGTCTACTTCGCCGGGGACACCGGCTACGGCCACTGGTTCTCCCGGATCGGCCGCCGCTACCCCGGCATCGACCTCGCGCTGCTCCCCATCGGCGCCTACGACCCCCGCTGGTGGCTCAGCGACGTCCACTGCGACCCGGAGGAAGCGGTCCGGGCCGCCCAGGACCTCGGCGCGCGCCGGATGGCCCCGATGCACTGGGGCACGTTCGTGCTGTCCGCGGAACCGGTCCTGGAACCGCTCACCCGTGTCCGTGCGGCCTGGGACGAGGCGGGCCTCGCCCGGGAGGACCTGTGGGACCTCCCGGTGGGCGCCTCCCGGGTGCTGGACTGAGAGCCGCGAGCACCAGGGGAGCCCGAGCCGGGCGCCCCTCGCGTGCGCGGCTACTTGCCCGGGCGGACGGCCCGCAGCGACGTGCCCCGGCCGGTCAGTTCGACCGGTGCGCCGGGGCCGAGCGGCGGAGCCTGCGCCACACGCCCGGGGCCGCACCGACCAGCACCGTCAGGGCGATGGCGGCGACCACGCCTTCCCACGGCTCGGGGAACAGCGAACCGCCGAGGATGCCGATCACCTGGTACGTCACCGCCCAGGCCAGACAGGCGGGCAGGTTGCCGCGGGAGAAGCGGCGCAGCGGCCAGCCGGCCAGCAGGCAGGCCAGCATCACCGGTATGCGCCCGCCCGGGACCAGACGCGAGAGCACCAGCACCGCGACGCCGTGCTCGCCGAGCTTCTCCTGCGCCTGCGCGAGCCGCTCCTCCGGCGCGCGCGAGCGGATCGCCGCCAGCCAGCGCGAACCGTTCTTCGAGCGGAGCCCGCGCCGCCCCAGCCAGTACAGCGCGGCGTCCCCGAGGAACGCGGCCAGCGACGCCGTCACGAACACCAGTGCCAGCGAGAAGGGTGCCGTCTGGTGCACGGCCACCACCGCCGCCGAACTGACCAGCGCTCCCGTCGGCACCACCGGGACCAGGGCCCCGACCAGCACCAGCAGGAACAGCGACGGATAGCCGAGGGCCTGCTGGGTGGACTCCGGCGGCACCACCGTCGTCACGGCGGCGGCGAGCCGTATCACCGGGCGACCTCCAGCCGCACGCTCTCCCCGTGCCCGAGCCGGTGCACCGCCACCCCCGGCGCGCGCAGCGCCGCATGGCGCACGAACTCCTCGCCCGGCGCATGGAACTCGTGGGGGCGCACGGCGTCCATCCCGATCGGCCAGTACGTGCCGTAGTGCACCGGTACGGCGATGCGCGGCGCGAGCCGGGCCAGCGCGTGCGCCGCCCGCTCCGCGTCCAGGTGCCCCTCGCCGAGGTACGGCCCCCAGCCGCCCACCGGCAGCAGTGCCACGTCCACCGGCCCGACCTCCTCGGCCATCGTCTCGAACAGGCCGGTGTCCCCGGCGAAGTACGTCCGGGCGGCACCCTCCACGACGTAACCGAGCGCCGGTGAGCGGTGCGGTCCGACCGGCAGCCGCCGCCCGTCGTGGCGGGCGGGCACCACCCGGACGACGAGCCCGCCGACCTCGACCCGGTCCCCGGGCGCCACCTCGGTCACCCGCAGCCCGGTGAGCCGCCGCAGCCCCGGCACCGCCCGCGGCGCCCCGCGCGGCACCAGCAGCCGAGTGCCCGGGGCGAGCCGGGCCAGCGAGGGGACGTGCAGATGGTCGGCGTGCAGATGGGAGACGAGCGCCACGTCCGCCTGCCGGGCGCCCGGCGGCGGCAGCGCGCCGCGGCGCCGCCGCAGGTGCGCGAGGCGGCGGGCGAACAGCGGATCGGTCAGCACACGCACGCCCGAATCCTCGACCGTGCACGTCGCGTGACCCCACCAGGTGATCTCCACCGGCACCTTCTTTGCCTCCTTCGCGCGACTCCCCCTGAGCCTACGTGCAGGGGTAGTGTCGGCGGCCGGAACCCGGAGGTGAGGGAGACTCCATGGGACATGTGCGGGACGCCCGCGGCCGGTCCGCCGCGACGCCGGTCCGCGTGACGGCGATCGCCAGCCTGACCCCCCTGGAGGAGCTGAACGAGGACCCCTTCCTCGTGGACTCCCGCAGTCAGTACGCGATGTGCGCCCGCTGGGCGGCCGAGCACGGCTACGTGATCGCGCGCGAGCTTCTCGTACGGGGGCTGCGCATCGACCACCGCGCCCTGTGGGACGGCGTCCGCCCGGGCGTCGACCTGTTCGTCGCCCCCAGCCGCCGGGTGCTGGAGCGGGCGCTGTCCTCCGTGGAGGAGTTCACCGCGGAGTGCGCCCGGCGCGGCGTCCGCGTGGAGACGGTCGGCTGCGCCGAGCCGTCCTACGACGCCCAGATGAAGGCCCGGGTCCATCGCCGCCTCTCCATGCCCACCGCGGGCTACGACGGCCGCTAGGCCTTCCCGCCTCCGCCCCACGCCGCCCGTCTCGACCTGCGGGTTTCCGTGGTTGTCCACAGCCCGGCCGGGCAGCGCGGGGCGTGTGACAAGCTGGAGCGGGCCCGTGCGGACGACCGGGCCGGGACGTGAGGTGCGGGAGTGCGAGGCGGGTGGTGGTGGCGGCGGGCCGCCAGTCAGGCGGGACGGAGCGTCACGGTGTGGGCCGTCTCCACGGTCACGATGCTGGTGCTCGCCGGGATCCTGCCGGACTTCCGGCTCCAGTCCGCCGACGGCGACAGCGCGACCACCATCGCGGTGACCGCGGCCCTGGGCGCTGGTGCCTTCGGTGTCCTGTCGGCGGTCGTGTGGCCGCTGCTGGTCCGGCTGCTGCTGCTCGTGCCCGCCCTGGTCCTCGGCCTGCTGGTGTTCTTCCTCAACGGCTCGCTGCTCCTGCTCGCCCTGCGCGTCAACCCCTCCGGGCATCCGCAGGCCGCGCCCGAGACCGCGGTCATCGTGGCCGCCGTGATGTCGGCGGTGGCCTCCGCGACCGGCGGCGCCCTCGCCGTCCGTGACGACGACGCCTACCGGCGCCGGCTCCACCGGCTCGCCGACCGCCGCCGCAGACGGCAGCCGCCCTGCTCGACCACGCCCGGCACGGTCGTCGTCCAGCTCGACGGCGTCGGCCACGACGTCCTGCGGGACGCCGTGGACGGCGGACTGATGCCGACCGTCGCCCGCTGGCTCGGCATCAGCGCGGACCGCGGCACCGGTGCGGACACCGGCATCAGCGCGGACACCAGCGCCGGCACGGGCACCGGGACCGGTACCGGCGCGAGCACCCGCACCGCAGCCGGTGCGGAACCCGGTGCCACCGCGACCCGCGCTGCCGCCGCCGCCCGCCCCGCCGCCGCCACCGGCCGTGTCATGGCCGCCGGCCGTCCCCTGCCCGCGCAGCCGCCCACCCACCGCCTCACCCCCTGGCGCACCGACTGGTCCAGCCAGACCGGTGCCAGCCAGCTCGGCATCCTGCACGGCAGCAACCACGACGTCCCCGCCTTCCGCTGGTACGAGAAGGAGACCGGCGAGGTGATGGTGTGCAACCGCCCCGCCGGCGCGGTGGAACTCCAGCGCAGGGCCGTCGAACGCACCCGCGACGGCGGGCTGCTCACCGCCGACGGCGCCAGCCGCGGCAACCTCTTCAGCGGCGGTGCCGACGAACTCGCCCTCGTGCTGTCCGTCTCCGCGCGCCGCGGCCGGGACAACCGTTCCCGCGCGGGCTACTTCGCCTACTTCTCCGACCCCGCCAACGCGGTGCGCACCGCGCTGTCCTTCGGCGCCGAGGTCGTCCGCGAGATCGGCGAGTCGCTCCGCGCCCGGATCCGCGGGCAGCGCCCCCGCGTCTCGCGCGGCGGCCTCTACCCGCTCGTGCGCGCCTTCGCGACCGTCGTGGAACGGGACGTGGTGGTGGCCGCCGTCATGGGCGACCTGCTCGCCGGCCGCACCGTCGTCTACGCCGACCTGGTCGCCTACGACGAGGTCGCCCACCACTCCGGGCCGCACAGCCGGGACGCGGCCAAGGTGCTGCGGCGCCTGGACCGCGCGCTCGCGCTGATCGAGAACGTCGCCGAGCACGCCCCGCGTCCGTACCGGATCGTGGTCCTGTCCGACCACGGCCAGAGTCCCGGCGAGACCTTCCACGCACGTTACGGCCTCACCCTCGGCGACCTGGTCCGGGCCGGCTGCGGACTGCACGTGCCCCGCAAAGCGGGGCGGACCCGCAGCGGCGCCGAGGCACGGGCCGCCGTACGGGCCGCGCTGGGCCGCACCGTCGAGGAGCCGGGCGAGCGGCACACGGGCACGGGCAGCCGCTCCGAGCCCGTCGTGCTGGCCTCGGGCAACCTCGGCCTGGTCTCCTTCCCTGACGTGCCGCACCGCATGAGCCGGGAGGAGATCGACGCCCGCCACCCCGCGTTGCTGCCCACCCTCGCCAACCACCCCGGCATCGGCTTCCTGCTCGTGCGCAGCGAGGAGCACGGCGCGGTGGTGCTCGGCGCGCGCGGCGCGCAGACACCGCTGGCCGGCCTCGACACCGACCCCGGGCCGCTGGCCGCGTTCGGACCCGGCGCGGCCGACGCCGTCCGCCGTACCGACTCCTTCCCGCACACCGCCGACATCATGGTCAACTCCAGTTACGACCCGGCCGACGGCGAGGTCCTCGCCTTCGAGGAGCAGATCGGCTCGCACGGCGGCCTCGGCGGGGCGCAGGGCCGTCCCTTCCTGCTGTCGCCGCTGGTCTGCTCGCCGCCCGCAGCGGACGGCGCGGACCTCGTCGGCGCGGAACAGGTCCACCGGGTGCTGCGCCGCTGGCTGCGCGAGGCAGCCGGCGGCCCCCAGGTGCCCCGCCCGGTCCCGGCCGAGGAGCGGGCCGCCTGACCGCCCCCGGCCCGCAGGAGTCCGGGGCGGAACGCCCCGCGGCCCACGCCGTTCACCGGGTACGTGCCGCGCGGATGTGATCGGATGGGGGCGACGGAACCCGGGAACCGGGCACCTCGGCGAAAGGTATGGAACACACCGTGGCAACCACGCGCACCGCTCACACCGTCTGGGAAGGCAACCTGCTCCAGGGCAACGGCGTCGTCACCTTCGACTCCTCCGGCATCGGCGAGCAGCCGGTGTCGTGGCCGTCGCGCGCCGAACAGGCCAACGGGAAGACCAGCCCCGAGGAACTGATCGCCGCCGCCCACTCCAGCTGCTTCTCCATGGCGCTGTCGCACGGCCTGGCCGGTGCCGGCACCCCGCCCACCAGCATCCGCACCAAGGCCGACGTCACCTTCCAGCCGGGTGAGGGCATCACCGGCATCCACCTGACCGTCGAGGGCACCGTCCCCGGCATCGACGACGACGCGTTCGCCGCCGCCGCCGAGGACGCCAAGAAGAACTGCCCGGTCAGCCAGGCCCTGACCGGTACGACGATCACCCTGGACGCCAAGCTCGCCTGACCCGGCGGGAACGGTCCGCGGCGCCGCGCCCCTCCCGCTCACGCCGGGGCGCGGCGCCTTCGTGTTTTCCCGCCCGCCTGGGTACCCGCAGGAAAGAGGCGGAAAGGGGACGACGATGGCACGTGCGGTCGGGATCGATCTGGGGACGACGAACTCGGTGGTGGCCGTCCTGGAGGGCGGCGAGCCCACCGTCGTCGCCAACGCGGAGGGCGCGCGGACCACCCCGTCGGTCGTGGCGTTCGCCAAGAGCGGCGAGGTGCTCGTCGGCGAGGTCGCCAAACGGCAGGCGGTGACGAACGTGGACCGCACCGCCCGCTCCGTCAAACGCCACATGGGCGACGCGCACTGGCGCTTCCCCGAGCAGGGATCCGTCGACGGCACCCGCTACCGGGCGCAGGAGCTGTCCGCGCGGGTGCTGCAGAAGCTGAAGCGGGACGCCGAGGCCTACCTCGGTGAGGACGTCACGGACGCGGTGATCACCGTGCCCGCGTACTTCGACGACGCCCAGCGGCAGGCGACGAAGGAGGCCGGGGAGGTGGCCGGCCTGAAGGTGCTGCGGATCATCAACGAGCCCACGGCCGCCGCCCTCGCCTACGGACTGGACCGGGGCGAGGAGCAGACCGTGCTCGTCTTCGACCTCGGCGGCGGCACCTTCGACGTCTCCCTGCTGGAGATCGGCGACGGAGTCATCGAGGTCAAGGCCACCAACGGCGACACGCACCTGGGCGGCGACGACTGGGACCAGCGGATCGTCGAGCACCTGGTCAAACGGTTCAAAGGGCAGTACGGCATCGACCTGGGCAACGACAAGATGGCGGTGCAGCGGCTGCGCGAGGCCGCGGAGAAGGCGAAGATCGAGCTGTCCTCGTCGACGGAGACCTCGGTCAACCTGCCGTACATCACCGCCTCCGCCGAGGGCCCGCTGCACCTGGAGGAGAAGCTCACCCGGGCCCAGTTCCAGGAACTCACCGCCGACCTGCTGGAGCGCTGCAAGAAGCCCTTCCACCAGGCCGTGGACGACGCGGGCGTCAAGCTCTCCGCCATCGACCACGTGATCCTCGTCGGCGGCTCCACCCGGATGCCCGCCGTCACCGGCCTGGTCCGCGAACTCACCGGCAAGGACCCGCACAAGGGTGTCAACCCCGACGAGGTGGTCGCCGTGGGCGCAGCCCTCCAGGCGGGTGTGATCCGCGGCGACGTGAAGGACGTCCTGCTCCTGGACGTCACCCCGCTGTCCCTGGGCATCGAGACCAAGGGCGGCATCATGACGAAGCTGATCGAGCGCAACACGACGATCCCGACCCGGCGTTCGGAGATCTTCACCACCGCGACCGACAACCAGCCCTCGGTCGGCATCCAGGTCTACCAGGGCGAACGCGAGATCGCCGCGTACAACAAGAAGCTCGGCGTCTTCGACCTCACCGGGCTGCCGCCCGCCCCGCGCGGGGTGCCGCAGATCGAGGTCGCCTTCGACATCGACGCCAACGGGATCATGCACGTCTCCGCCAAGGACCTGGCCACCGGCCGCGAGCAGAAGATGACCGTGACCGGCGGCTCCGCCCTGCCCAAGGACGACATCGACCGCATGATGCGCGAGGCGGAGCAGTACGCCGAGGAGGACCGCACCCGCCGAGAGGCCGCCGAGACCCGCAACCAGGCGGAGCAACTCGTCTACCAGACCGAGAAGTTCCTCCGCGACAACGGCGACCGGATACCGGCCGGGACGAGGAGCGAGGTCGAGTCGGCCGCCGCCGAGGTGAAGGGCCTGCTGGAAGGCGACACGGACACCACCGCCCTGCGCACCGGCGTCGACAAGCTCGCCGCGGTCAGCCAGAAGATGGGGCAGGCCATGTACGCCGAGGCCGCCCAGGACCGCCCGCACCCGGCGGACGACGGCGAGGGCACGGGCCCGCACACCGGCACGCAGGAGGAGGGTGTGGTGGACGCGGAGATCGTCGACGAGGACCGGGACGAGCGGAACCCCAGGGGCGGAGGAGCAGCCTGACCCGGCCCGTGAAGAAGCGTGAGAACTCGGCGAGGGAGCGCGGGAAGAAGGGCGTGCCGCCCCGGCGGAACAGGCGGACGGGCGCGGTCTCGGAGCCGGGCATGCGGTGACCGCTCCTCGGTCGTCCGGTCAGTAGCTCTCGCGGCACTCCCGCAGCAGCTGCCGGGTGCGTTCGGCCGTGGCGGCACGGGCGATCATGTGGTCGAGGACCTCCAGGTGCGCGGAGACCTCCTTGCGCGAGTCCAGGTACAGCGCGCCGGTCAGGTACTCGGTGTAGACCAGGTCGGGCAGCTCCGGCTCGGCGAAGCGGAACAGCGAGAACGGCGCGTACGTCCCCGGATGCGGGCCGTCCGCGAACTCCGCGACCTGCACCGTCACCCGGTCCCGCTCGGTGAACTCCAGCAGCTTGTCCAGCTGCCCGCGCATCACCTCGCCGCGGATGCTCACCGGCCGCCGCAGCACCGTCTCCTCGATGATCACCCACAGGTGCGGCGGGTCCGGCCGCTCCAGCAGCGCCTGCCGGGCCATGCGCAGCGACACGTGCCGCTCGATCGCCTCCGGGCCCCTCTGCCCGACCGTGCCGGCCTCCAGCACGGCACGCGCGTACTCCTCCGTCTGCAGCAGACCCGGCACGAAGTGCGGCTCGTAGGAACGGATCAGCCGGGCCGCGCCCTCCAGGCTCACGTACAGGCTGAACCACTCCGGCAGCACGTCGTGGTACCGCTGCCACCAGCCCGGCTCGTTGGCCTCCTCGGCCAGCCGCACGAAGGTGGCCGCCTCCTCCTCGTCCACCCCGTACGTCGCCAGCAGCACCTGCACGTACGGGATCTTCAGCGAGACCTCGGCCAGCTCCATGCGCCGCACGGTCGCGGCGGCCACCCGCAGCACCCGGGCGGCCTCCTCACGGGTGAGACCGGCCGCGTCGCGCAGCTCCTGCAGCCTCCTGCCGAGCACCACCTGACCCACGGTGGGCGCGGGCCGCCGCTCACTCACGCCACGCCTCCCCACGCGCGCCGACATCCGCGCAGCAGTGTGTCACACCCGGTCAAGGCATCATCGAGTGAAGGTACTTCACGGTCGCCGGGTCGGCCGGCAGGAACGTCTCGATCGCCAGCTCCGCCACCGTCACGTCCATCGGCGTGTTGAACGTGGAGATCGAGGACACGAACGACAGCACCTGGCCCTCGTGCTCGATCCGCATCGGCAGCGCGAAGTACGGCGCCTCGCCGGCCTCCTCCTCCCGCACCGCCCCCGCGGCCGCCTCCGGCAACGGGTAGCCCGCCACCTCCTCGTACAGCTCCCGCAGCGCCGGCGAGCGGTGCAGCGCGATCTGCCGCTCCATCTGCGCCAGCAGATGCCCCCGCCACTCGCGCAGATTGCGGATGCGCGGCGCCAGCCCCTCGGGGTGCAGGGTCAGCCGCATCGCGTTCAGCGGCGGGACGAGCAGCTCCTCGGGAACACCCTCCAGGAGCATCGCCACACCCCGGTTGGCCGTCACCACGTCGTACACCGCGTCGACCACCAGCGCCGGATACGGCTCGTAGCCCCGGATCAGCCGTTCGAGGCCCTCGCGCAGCGCGCCCAGCGCCGGGTCGTCCAGCGGCGTCTCCGGATAGCGCGGCGCGTAACCGGCCGCCAGCAGCAGCGCGTTGCGCTCCCGCACCGGAACCTCCAGGTGCTCGGCCAGCCGCAGCAACATCTCCTCGCTCGGCCTGGACCGGCCCGTCTCGATGAAACTGATGTGCCGGGCCGAGGAGTCGGCGCGCAGTGCCAGCTCCAGCTGGCTGATCCGCCGCCGCTCCCGCCAGGCCCGCAGCAGCGGACCCGCGCCGCGGCCCGCGGGGGCGGTGGGAACCCGGACGTCACCGGTCGCGAGAATGGTCATGCGTACGACCGTAGTCGAACCGACGTGGAGGAGTGGGCGCATGAGCGAGCTGTGGAAGCCGTCCGGGGAGGCGACGGCCGTGTACCGGGCCAGGGTGCGCGGCTGTCTGCTGGGCGGGGCCGTCGGGGACGCCCTCGGCTACCCGATCGAGTTCAACGCCCTGGACCGCATCCGCGCCACCCACGGCCCGCGCGGCCTCACCGGCCTGGTCACCGTCTCGGCCGACGCCGGATCGGTCGCCCTGATCAGCGACGACACCCAGATGACCCTGTTCACCGCCGAGGGCATCCGCCAGGCCCAGCAGCACGGCCACGGCCCCCGCCTGGGCAGCGGCGGCTTCCGGATGGTGCGCTGGGCCTACGAGCGCTGGCTGGAGACCCAGCGCCGCACCGGACCGCAGGAGAGCGAACTCGCCCGGCCCGCCGGCGGCGACTACGAGGGCCCGCGCGGCGGCCTGGTCACCGAGGCCTGGCTGTACTCCCGCCGCGCGCCCGGCAACGCCTGCCTGTCCGGGCTCGCCCTCGACCTCGTCCCCGACCCGGCCGCCGTGCTCGGCCCGCCCGGACCCATCAACCCCGACTCCAAGGGCTGCGGCGCCGTGATGCGCTCGGCGCCCTTCGGCCTCACCGGCGCCACCCCCGAAGAGGCCTTCGACAGCGCCGCCCGCTGCGCCCAGATGACCCACGGCCACCCCACCGGCTACTACGCGGCCGGTGCCTTCGCCGCGCTCATCGCCTGCCTCGTCGCCGGCGACTCCGTCGAGGGCGCGGTGCTGCGCGCGCTGCGCCTGCTCGGCCGCCACGCCGGCCACGAGGAGACCAGCGCTGCCCTCACCCAGGCGCTCGACCTGGCCGCCGAGGGCACCCCGAGCGCGGAACACGTCGAACGGCTCGGCGCCGGCTGGGTCGCCGAGGAGGCGCTGGCCATCGGCGTCTACGCCGCCCTCGCCGCCTCCGGCGTCGAGAACGCCCTGCTGCTGGCCGTCAACCACTCGGGCGACAGCGACTCGACCGGGTCGGTCTGCGGCAACATCCTCGGCGCCCGTCACGGCGACCACGGCCTGCCGCACAGCTGGGTGGAGCGCGTGGAGGGGCGGGCACGGATCGCCGCGCTGGCCGACGACCTTGCGGCCGGATCCCTCCCCGGGTGAGCGCGGGCCCGCGTCCGGCCCGGGACCCGGCGGCCTTCCTGTGGCAGGCTGAACAGCGCAGGCCGACCGGGCGCCCGGCCCGGCGCGCCCCGCACACCGTCACCACAGGCGCGCGCCGCCCGGCGGCGCCCAGGAAGGGAGCCGGCCCATGCCCGTCGCACCGCTGTCCCAGAAGGAGATCGAGGACCGGCTGGCGGAACTGCCCGGCTGGTCCCTCGACGGGGACCGCCTCACCCGCTCCTACCGGCTCGGCTCGCACTTCGCGGCGACCGCGATGGTGGTGCACATCGCCCAGGTGCAGGAAGAGCTGGACCACCACTCCGACCTGACCCTCGGCTACAACACCGTCTCCCTCGCCGTGAACACGCACAGCGCGGGCGGCGCCGTCACCGAGCTGGACTTCCGGCTCGCCCGCCGGGTGCAGGAACTGGCCCCGGTCCACGGAGCGCACTGAACCGGACCGGACGGGGCGGGGGACCGCGTGCTGGACTACGACCAGGAAGCCGAACGCTACGACAGCGCCCGCGGCGGCGAACCCCGGGCCGCCGCCGCGGCCGGGGCGGTCCTCGGCCTGCTGCCCGCGGACGTCCGGGAACTGCTGGACACCGGCTGCGGCACCGGCATCGTGACCCGCCGCCTCGCCGCCGGCCGGCCCGCGGCCCGGGTGACCGGCGTGGACCTGGCGCCGGCCATGACCCGCAGGGCCGCCGAGCGCCTGCCTGGTGCCGTCGTGCGCGCCGACGCCCGGCGGCTGCCCTTCCCCGACGGCCGCTTCGACGCGGTCACCAGCGTCTGGCTGCTCCACCTCGCCCCGAGCGACGCCGACGCGCGCGCCGTCGTCGCCGAGTGCGCCCGCGTGCTGCGCCCCGGCGGGGTGTACGTCACCACGGTCGGCAAGGCCGCCGCGCACAACGTGGGCAGCGACATCGACGCCGTGCTGGCCTCCCGGCCGCCCAGTCCCGCCCGGGACGCGGACGGTCTCGTCACCGGGTACGCGGCCGCGTACGGCCTGGTACCGGCCGGGGCGGCGGAGTTCCGCGGCGCCGGCCAGGGCCGCAGCCCCCGCCGTACCATCGCCGACCTGCGGCGCGGCTGGTTCATGACGCTGCCGCCGGGCGGCCCGCTCGCCGACGCCTTCGCGGCCCGGCTGGCGGCCCTGCCCGACCAGGACCGCCCGCGCCCCGACCCGGTCTTCCGTCTGCGCGCGTACCGCAGGGCGGCGGTCACGGGCTGAGTCCACGACCGGGCGACCGGCGAGGGGCGACCGGAAGCCGCACCGCCCCGCGCGCCGTACCGCGCGGGGGCGCGGAACGGGAGGACGTTTCCACGGCCCGGGGCCGGTCCGCGCCTCGGCGTGCGTGAGGCGCGGACCGGCAGGCGGGCCGCACCTCGTCGGCGTGTGCGGGGCGCGCGCCTGGACCGGCACGCGCCCCGTGCCGTACGCGGAGCCGTCAGCGGGGACTTGGGCGAGTGGCTCCGCGTACGAACCCATGGCCGGGGCGCCGTCCGCCCCGGTCCGGAACCGGTCGTGCCGCGCGGGGCGGCGCGCGGCGCCGTCCGTCAGGTGGGTGCATGAACGGTCCCTCTCCTTGCGGCTCGGAAGACGGGGGAGGAGCGGGGAGGAACGGGGAGGTGGAGCGGGGCTGCGGGGGAGGTGCGACAAGACCTGACCAGTGGGAGCGCTCCCATAGTGCGGACCTGTCAGGGAACGGTCAAGTCCTTGAGGGGTCGAAAAAGATTCCGGCCCCTCCGGCGGGCCGGGCCCGGGGAATTCCGCCGAAAGTCAGGAAGCCCCCTGGCCTTCACCGGCGCTTGGCGCTACCTTCACTCGCACCAGTGGGAGCGGTTCCATCAGTCGGCGCGTCCGCCACGACGCGCCCGGTCTGCAAGGAGTCGCTCATGCGACACCCCCCGCGTTCAGTGTTTTTAGCCGCCACCGGAGCGGTCGCGCTCGCCGCGAGCGTGGTCGTCCCGGTGGCCTCGGCGCAGGGCGCCGCCCCCGCGTGCACGGTGGAGTACTCCGTCACCGGACAGTGGGGCACCGGCTTCCAGGGCGCCGTCACCCTCACCAACAACCGTGCGCCGCTGACCGGCTGGCGTCTGACCTTCGACCTCGCCGACGGCCAGGAGGTCACCGGCGGCTGGAACGCGAAGTGGTCCCAGTCCGGCACGGAGGTGACCGCGCGGAACGAGAGCTGGAACGGCTCGCTCGGCACAGGCGCGAGCGTCGGCGCCGGCTTCCTCGGCACCTCGCCGGGGAGCGGCCCCGCACCGGCCGTGTTCCGGCTCAACGGGGTCACCTGCAACGTCGACCCGGATCCGTCCGCACCGCCGACGGACCCGACCGGCCCGCCGACGGACCCCCCGCCGGCCGGTGACGGCCGGGCACCCGCCCTGCACGTGAACGGCAACCGGCTCGTCACCGCCGACGGCACCCCGCGCCGGCTGCTCGGCGTCAACCGCTCCGGCGGCGAGTTCATGTGCGTCCAGGGCCGTGGCATCTTCGACGGTCCCGTCGACGACGCCGCCGTCGAGGCGATCGCCGGCTGGAAGGCGAACGCCGTCCGCATCCCCCTCAACGAGGAGTGCTGGCTGGGACTTTCCGGCGTGGACCCCGCGTACGCGGGCGAGCGGTACGTCGACGCGGTCAAGCAGCTGGTGGCCCGTGCCGAGGCGCACGGCATGACCCCGATCGTCGAACTGCACTGGACCGAGGGCCAGTACACCGGGAACTCGGCGGGCTGCTCCGACGTGCACGCCACCTGCCAGAAACCGATGCCCGACGCCCGGTACAGCCCCTCGTTCTGGTCGTCGGTCGCCGGTGCCTTCAAGGACGACCAGGCCGTCGCCTTCGACCTGTTCAACGAGCCCTACCCGGACCGTGCCACCTCCAGCGCCGCCGACGCGTGGACGTGCTGGCGCGACGGCGGCACCTGCCCGGGCATCGGCTACGAGGTGGCCGGCATGCAGGACCTGGTCGACGCCGTACGCGGCACCGGGGCGAAGAACGTGATCCTGGCCGGCGGGCTCGCCTACTCCAACGACCTGAGCCAGTGGCTGACCCACCGGCCCGAGGACCCGGCGGGCAATCTGGCCGCCGCCTACCACGTCTACAACTTCAACGCCTGCGCCAGTGAGAGCTGCTGGGACTCCACGCTCACCCCCGTCGCGGCCCAGGTGCCGCTGGTGGCGGGCGAGATCGGTGAGAACACCTGCTCCCACGGGTTCGTGGACCGGGTCATGAAGTGGTTCGACGACCACAACCTGTCCTATCTCGGCTGGACCTGGAACACCTGGGACTGTTCCTCCGGCCCGTCCCTGATCAGCGACTACGGCGGTACGCCCACGGCGTACGGCGCCGGGCTGCGCGACCACCTGCGCGCCCTCGCCCCCTGACTCCCCTCCCGCACCACCGGCACAAGAGCACCACCGGAACACCGGCACAGCAGCAACACCGGCACAGCAGGCATCCCAGCAGGTCAGTCCTTCCCTTCTACAGGAGGATTCCCCACTCATGAGCCGCAGCAGAACAGCGATGCTCGCCGCCCTGACCCTCGTCGCCGGGGGCACGGGCATGGCGCTCACCGCCGCACCCGCCAGCGCCGGCGCGGCCGCCGCACCCTGCACCGTCGACTACCAGGTGCAGAACCAGTGGAGCACCGGCTTCACGGCCGCCGTCACCGTCACCAACAACGGCCCCGCCAAGTCGGCCTGGACCCTGAAGTGGTCCTACGCGGGGGACCAGAAGGTCACCAGCGGCTGGAACGCGAAGATCACCCAGAGCGGCGCCGCCGTCACCGCCGCCAACGAGAGCTACAACGGCACCCTCGCCACCGGATCCAGCGCGGCCTTCGGGTTCCAGGGCACCTACAGCGGCACCAACGCCGTCCCGGCCACCTTCACCCTCGACGGCGTGACCTGCAACGTCGACGGGGGCACCACCGACCCGGGCGGCGGCACGACGGACCCGGGCGGCGGCACCACCGACCCGGGCGGCCGGGCCGCCAACCCGTACGACGGCGCCAAGGTCTACGTGAACCCCGAGTGGTCCGCGCACGCCGCCGCCGAACCGGGCGGCAGCCGCATCGCCAACCAGCCCACCGCCGTCTGGCTCGACCGCATCGCCGCCATCGAGGGCGTCAACGGCGGCATGGGCCTGCGCGACCACCTCGACGAGGCCCTCAAGCAGAAGGGCTCCGGCGAACTCGTCGTCCAGCTGGTCGTGTACGACCTGCCCGGACGCGACTGCGCGGCCCTCGCCTCCAACGGCGAACTCGGCCCCACCGACCTCGACAAGTACAAGACCCAGTACATCGACCCCATCGCGTCGATCCTGTCCGACCCGAAGTACGCGGGCCTGCGCATCGCCACGGTCATCGAGCCCGACTCGCTGCCCAACCTGGTCACCAACGCCGGCGGCACCAACACCACCACCGACGCCTGCGTGACCATGAAGTCCAACGGCAACTACGAGAAGGGGGTCGGCTACGCCCTGGACAAGCTCGGCGCCGTCCCGAACGTCTACAACTACATCGACGCCGGCCACCACGGCTGGCTGGGCTGGGACTCCAACCTCGGGCCGTCCGTCACGGAGTTCCTGAAGACCGCGACGAGCAACGGCGCGAGCCTGCACGACGTGGCCGGGTTCATCGTCAACACGGCCAACTACAGCCCCACCAAGGAGCCGTACTTCAAGGTCACCGACAGCGTCAACGGGCAGACGGTGCGCCAGTCCAAGTGGGTGGACTGGAACCAGTACGTGGACGAGCAGTCGTTCGCGCAGGCGCTGCGGGACAAGCTCGTCGCGGCCGGCTTCGACTCCGGTCTCGGCATGCTGATCGACACCTCCCGCAACGGCTGGGGCGGATCCGCGCGGCCGGCCGGCGCCGGACCGCTGACCTCGGTGGACGCCTACGTCGACGGCGGCCGCATCGACCGCCGCATCCACGTGGGCAACTGGTGCAACCAGAGCGGTGCGGGCCTCGGCGAACGGCCGGCCGCCTCCCCGGCCGCCGGGATCGACGCCTATGTGTGGGTCAAGCCGCCGGGCGAGTCGGACGGGGCCAGCTCCGCCGTCTCCAACGACGAGGGCAAGGGTTTCGACCGGATGTGCGACCCGACGTACGGGGGCAACGCACGCAACGGCAACAACCCCTCGGGCGCGCTGCCGAACGCGCCGCTGGCCGGGCACTGGTTCTCCGCCCAGTTCCAGCAGCTGATGCAGAACGCCTATCCGCCGCTGCCGTGACGGGCGGGGCATAGGTGTTCCGCCGGGGCCCGGTCCGGGCGAGGTGCGGCCGTCTGCCCGGCCGCGCCTTCCGGGCCGGGCCCCGGTCCCTTCCGGGGCGCCGGGGTTCCAGGGACGCCTCCTCACGCCGAACAGGGAATTCTGCACGGATTTTTTGCCGTCCCGGCAAGGGAACTGGCCCCGGCGCGGTGTGGCGGCGCACGCTGGCCGCACCGAGACGAGAGGCTGATCACCATGGCGCAGGAGCACCGGGGCCACCAGGGTCCGCACGGGCACGACCCCCAGGGCGGCCACGCGTCCGGCGGACACGAGGACCACCGCCACGGCGACCACGGGTCCGGCGGACACCAGGGCCACCACCACGGCCACGCGGACCTGGACTGGGCCGTGATGGCCCCGCTGCTGGAGTCGCAGGCGGAACTCTTCACCCCGCTGTACCGGCAGGCGATGGACTGGCTGGCCCGGGAGGCGGCCGCCCCCGGTCTGATCGTGGACGCGGGCAGTGGCCCGGGGGTGGTCTCCTGCCTGTTCGCCGAGACCTTCCCGGACGCCCGGGTGGTGGCGGTGGACGGCTCAGCGCCGCTGCTGGAGCGGGCCGCCGCCCGCGCCGCCCGGGTCGGCGTCGCCGACCGCTTCACCACGGTCACCGGCGAACTGCCCGGCGCCCTGTCCGAGCTGGACTACCCGGCCGACCTCCTGTGGGCCAGCAACAGCCTGCACCACCTCGGCGACCAGCGCGCCGCGCTCGCCGCGTTCGCCGAGCGGCTGGCGCCCGGCGGGACCCTGGCCCTGCTGGAGGGCGGTCTGCCCGCCCGCTACCTGCCCCGGGACATCGGCCTCGGCCGCCCCGGGCTGCAGGCCCGCCTGGACGCGGTCGAGTCGGAGTGGTTCACACGGATGCGCGAGGACCTGCCGGACTCCGTCGCCGAGACCGAGGACTGGCCGCGACTGCTGGCCTCGGCGGGTCTGAAGCCCACCGGCACCCGCAGCTTCCTGCTGGACCTGCCCGCCCCGCTCTCGGGACCGGCCCGCGCCTACGTCGCCGCCACCCTCGGCCGGCTGCGCGAAGGGGCGGCGGACGGCCTGGGCGCGGAGGACCGGGACACCCTCGACCGGCTGCTGGACCCCGAGGACGAGGCGAGCGTGCACCGCAGGAAGGACGTCTTCGTGCTGAAGGCGCACACCGTGTACACGGCCGTCCGCACCGGCTGACCCGCCCGCCCCGCCCCGCGCGGGTCAGTTCGCGGCGAGGAACTGCCTGGCGAGCTTGTCGCCGAGGGTCACGGCCGCGCTGTGGCTCTCGATGGGGGACGCCTTCGCGTCCTTGAACAGGATGTACGTCACCCCGGAGTCCGCCCCGCCGGTCTCCGGGTCGGGGTCGATGCCGAGGGCCTTGGCGGTGGCGTACGACGCCTCGCCGATGATCTTGTCCGGTCCGGTGTCGCCGACGACGGCGTACTCGACCTTGTTGCCGTAGACGACGGCGACCACACCGCCGCCCTTGATGCCCGAGTCGGCGTAGTTCCAGATGCCGCTGGAGCTGGGGACCACGACGTAGGGCAGCGACTCCGCCTTGAGCGGCTTGCCGTCGGACTGGTGGAACCTCGTGTCGTCCTGGTACCAGGGGTCGCGGTCCTCGTTGCAGTTGGCGGTGCGCTGTCCGTCGCAGTCGATGTCCATGTCGGCCTTCCAGAACACCGCGCCGTTCTTGCCGCACACGGGGACGGTGGCCGAGGTCTCCTCGTCGGTCCGGTACTTGCCGTTGGAGATCTGCTGGCAGGACTTCACCTTGGCGAGCAGGTCGGCCGCGCTGACCGAGCCCTCCTGGGCGGAGCGGGGCGCGGCGGTGCCGCTCGGGCCGGAGGCGTTGGCGGGGAGGACGCCCGCGGCGAGCAGGGCGGCTCCGGAGGCGGCGGCGAGGGCCAGTGTTCGTATGCGCACGGTGGGGGAACCCTTCTGTTAGGAAACTTTCCTGACCGGGTGCGATACAAGGTGGCCCCTTGGCCATGTGCGCGTCAAGACTGCGGTGCCGGGATCTTCCCCGGCCTCCAGGACACCGCTGGAAAGGCGGGTGCCCCGCCCCCGCCGGGCAGGCGGGGGCGGGGCACCCGGTGCGGCGGGCCCGCCGGCTCAGACCACGTCGAACGTGGCCGGGTCCGGGCCCAGCCGCCGGTCCTCGTTCAGCGCACTGATCGCCGCCAGGTCCTCGTCGTCCAGGGTGAAGTCGAAGACCTGGATGTTCTCCTGGATCCGGGACGGCGTCACGGACTTCGGGATGACGATGTTGCCGAGCTGGAGGTGCCAGCGCAGCACGACCTGGGCCGGGGTGCGTCCGTGCTTCTGCGCGATCGCCACGATCGCCGGGACCTCCAGCAGGCCCTTGCCCTGGCCCAGCGGCGACCAGGCCTCGGTGGCGATGCCCTGCTCCGCGTGGAACTCGCGGGCGGCGCGCTGCTGCAGGTGCGGGTGCAGCTCGATCTGGTTGACCGCCGGGACCACGGACGTCTCGGCGGTCAGCTGCCGCAGGTGCTCGGGCAGGAAGTTGGACGTGCCGATCGCCCGGACCCGGCCGTCGGCGAGCAGCTTCTCGAACGCCTTGTACGTGTCGACGTACGTGCCCCGGGCCGGCAGCGGCCAGTGGATCAGGTACAGGTCGACGTACTCCAGGCCGAGCTTGGCCAGGGACGCGTCGAAGGCGCGCAGGGTGCTGTCGTACCCCTGGTCGCCGTTCCAGAGCTTGGTGGTGACGAAGACGTCCTCGCGCGGGAGGCCACAGGCGGCGATGGCCTTGCCCGTGCCCTCCTCGTTGCCGTAGATCGCCGCTGTGTCGATGCTGCGGTACCCGGCCTCCAGGGCGGTGGCGACCGCGCGCTCGGCCTCGTCGTCCGGCACCTGCCAGACGCCGAAGCCCAGCTGGGGCATCTCGACATCGTTGTTGAGGATGATCGTGGGGACCTGGCTGCTCACGAGCTGTTGATCCTTCGGTTGTCGTCGAAGTGGTACTCCTATGGTCAACGATCACGGGCGTCGGCGCATTCCTGCCCCCCCGTTCCGGCCGGTTCCTCACGCCCGGTACAGCGCCTCGACCTCGGCCGCGTACGCGTTCTCGATCGCCTTGCGCTTCAGCTTCAGGGACGGCGTCAGCAGGCCGTGCTCCTCGGTGAAGGGCTGGGCGAGGATGCGGAAGGTGCGGATGGACTCCGCCTGGGACACCAGCGTGTTCGCGGCGACCACCGCGCGCCGCACCTCGGTCTCCAGATCGGGGTCGTGCACCAGCTCGGCCGGTGTCGGCTTCGGCTTGTTCCGCATCTTCAGCCAGTGCTCGACGGCCTCGTGGTCGAGGGTGACCAGGGCGGCGATGTAGGGGCGGTCGTTGCCGACGACGATGCACTGGGAGACCAGCGGATGGTCGCGCACCCGCTCCTCCAGCACGCCCGGCGCCACGCTCTTGCCGCCGGAGGTCACGAGGATCTCCTTCTTGCGCCCGGTGATGGTGAGGTAGCCGTCCTCGTCGAGGGCGCCGAGGTCACCGGTGGCCAGCCAGCCGTCGTGCAGCGTCTGGTCGGTGGCCTTCGGGTTGTTCAGATAGCCCTGGAAGACGTTGCCGCCGCGCAGCCAGACCTCGCCGTCGTCGGCGATGTGCACGGTGACCCCGGGGATCGGCTGCCCCACGGTGCCGTAACGGGTGCGCTCGGGAGGGTTGGCGGTGGCGGCGGCCGTCGACTCGGTCAGACCGTAGCCCTCGTAGATCTGCACGCCCGCGCCCGCGAAGAACAGCCCCAGCCGCCGGTCCATGCCCGACCCGCCGGACATGGCGTTGCGGATCCGGCCGCCCATCGCCGCGCGCACCTTGGAGTACACCAGCTTGTCGAAGAGCTGGTGCTGCATGCGCAGCGCGGCCGACGGGCCGGGGCCGACGCCCCACGCCTTCGCCTCGATCGCGTCCGCGTACTTCACGGCGATGTCCACGGCCTTCTCGAAGGGGCCCTCGCGGCCCTCGGCCTCGGCCTTGCGCCGGGCCGCGTTGAACACCTTCTCGAAGATGTACGGCACCGCCAGGATGAACGTCGGCCGGAACGCCTGGAGGTCCGGCAGCAGCGCGGCGGCGTGCAGTTGCGGCTGGTGGCCGAAGCGGACCCGGCCGCGGATCGCGGCCACCTCCACCATGCGGCCGAAGACGTGCGCGAGCGGCAGGAACAGCAGCGTGGCCGCCTCGTCCCCCCGGCGGGAGCGGAACACCGGCTGCCACCGGTCGATCACCGTGTCCGCCTCGGTCATGAAGTTGCCGTGGGTCAGGACACAGCCCTTGGGGCGGCCGGTGGTGCCGGAGGTGTAGATCACCGTCGCGACCGATTCCGGTGTCACCGCCTCGCGGTGCCGGTGCACCACGTCGTCCTCGATGTGCGCGCCCGCGTCGTACAGCTCCTGCACGGCCCCCGAGTCGAGCTGCCACAGCCGGCCCAGGCGCGGCAGCCGGTCGATGACGGTGGCGATCGTCATGGCGTGGTCCTCGTGCTCGACGATCGCCGCCGACACCTCGGCGTCGTAGAGCATCCAGAAGCACTGCTCGGCCGAGGAGGTGGGATAGACCGGCACCACCTGGGCGCCGATGGTCCACAGCGCGAAGTCGAAGAGCGTCCACTCGTAGCGGGTGCGGGACATGATGGCGACCCGGTCGCCGAAGCGGACGCCCTGGGCGAGCAGGCCCTTGGCGAGGGCGAGCACCTCGTCGCGGAACTCGGCGGCGGTCACCTCGCGCCACTCGCCCCTGCCGTCCTTGCGGCCGAGCGCGATGCGCCCCGGGTCGTCCTGGGCATGCTGGAACACGACGTCGGCCAGGCCGCCCACCGGCGGTGCCGACGCCGACGGAGGGCTGGTGAACTCGCGCAAACCCCGCTCCCGCTCTCAGTCCGGCTCGGTCCGGTTCGCCTCCGGTGCGCTGGTGACGCTCCGCACAGGCCGTGAAAGCTACCCCACGGGGCCGCGGCCCGGGAGGGGGGCCAAAAGCGAGGGCTGCTCACGTCGGCCCAGGTCAGCGTCGGAAAATACCCGCACATGGGGAAGGGTCGGACAGAATTTCTTACGGTTCAGTAAGTTTCGGTGCCGGTATCTCCACCGAATCTGTACGACCCCTGACGGCGCCGGGGCGGCCGGGACCCGGCGCGGCGCCCGCGCCGCGCCCGCCCCGTGGCCTCCCGCGCGGCAGGTGCGGCCGCCCGCCCCGGCACCGCAGGAGCCGTCCCGGTGCCGACGGCCACCGGCCCGGCCCGCGGCGCCCGGGCCGGGTCAGCGGCGGGCCGGGCCGGGTCAGCGGCGGTGCAGGTGCTCGCCGCCCGCCAGGATCGCCTTGGCCAGGGCGTCGGCCGCGTGCTGGGCGGACGGGCGGTGCCGGCCGTGGACCAGGACGAAGTCGACCCGGCCCAGCTCCGGCAGCCCGGCCCGCTCCGGGACGCGGACCAGGCCGGGCGGGATCAGCCCGCGCGAGTGGGCCATCACGCCGAGCCCCGCACGGGCGGCGGCGATCAGCCCGTTGAGACTCCCGCTGGTGCACGCGACGCGCCACGGGCGTCCCTGCCGTTCCAGGGCCTCGAAGGCGAGCGCCCGGGTGATGCCCGGCGGCGGATAGACGATGAGCGGCACCGGCCGGTCCGGGTCCAGCCGCAGCCGCTCCGTGCCGATCCACACCAGACGGTCCCGCCACACCGGTTCCCCCCGCGGGTCCTGGGGGCGCCGCTTGGCCAGCACCAGATCCAGTTTCCCGGCGGCCAATTGCTCGTGCAGGGTGCCCGACAGCTCCACCGTCAGCTCCAGGTCGACCTCGGGATGCCCGTGGCGGAAGCCCTCCAGGATCTCCGGCAGCCGGGTCAGCACGAAGTCCTCCGACGCGCCGAAACGGAGCCGGCCGCGCACCCGGGTGCCGGTGAAGAACGCCGTCGCCTGCTCGTGCGCCTCCAGGATCCGGCGGGCGAAGCCCAGCATGGCCTCACCGTCCTCGGTCAGCTCGACCGAGTGGGTGTCGCGGGTGAACAGCAGCCGTCCGGTGGCGTCCTCCAGCCGTCGTACGTGCTGGCTGACGGTCGACTGGCGCAGCCCGAGCCGCCGGGCCGCCTGGGTGAAACTGAGCGTCTGCGAGACGGCGAGGAAGGTGCGCAGGTGAGCGGGGTCGTACACGGGGCCCAGGCTAGCGCCCGGTCATCGCGGGACGTGATGACAGTGAGAGCGGTATGACGGATTCCCGATCGCCGGGGGGTGGAGGACGATGGAGCGGGGACCCGTCGGTCTCCCGCCCCGCCGCCGGACGAGTGGACGGGGCAGGACGGACGGTCAAGACGACTGATCAAGACGGATGATCAGGACGGACGAGCAAGTGGAGCACCGTGAAACGCCTGCGCTGGCCGAGCTGGATGCCGATCGACCCGTACATCGTGCTGCTGCTGGCGACGGTGGGCCTGGCCGCGCTGCTGCCGGCCCGCGGCGGCGCCGCCCACGCGGCCTCCGGCGCCTCCACCGCCGCCATCGCCTTCCTGTTCTTCCTCTACGGCGCCCGCCTCTCCACCCGTGAGGCGCTGGACGGACTCAAGCACTGGCGGCTCCACGTCACCGTCCTGGCCTGCACCTTCGTGGTCTTCCCGCTGCTCGGCACGGCCGCCCGCGGACTGGTCCCGGTCCTGCTCGACCAGCCGCTCTACCAGGGGCTGCTGTTCCTCACCCTCGTGCCCTCGACCATCCAGTCGTCGATCGCCTTCACCTCCATCGCCCGCGGCAACGTGCCCGCCGCGATCTGCGCGGGTTCCTTCTCCTCGCTGGTCGGGATCGTCCTCACCCCGCTGCTCGCCGCGGCGCTGCTGGGCAGCAGCGGCGGCGGCTTCTCGGCGCACTCGCTGGTCACGATCGTGCTGCAACTGCTCGTGCCGTTCGTCGCGGGGCAACTGCTGCGGCCGTGGATCGGGGGTTTCGTGGCCCGGCACAAGAAGGTGCTCGGACTCGTCGACCGCGGCTCGATCCTGCTCGTCGTCTACACCGCGTTCAGCGAGGGCATGGTGCGCGGCATCTGGCACCAGGTCAGCCCACTGCGCCTGGGTGCCCTGCTCGCCGTGGAGGCCGTGCTGCTCGCCGTGATGCTCGCCCTGACCTGGTACGGCGCCAAGGCGCTGGGTTTCGGGCGGCAGGACCGGATCGCGATCCAGTTCGCCGGTTCCAAGAAGTCCCTCGCCTCCGGCCTGCCCATGGCGAGCGTCCTGTTCGGCGTCCACGCCTCGCTGGCCGTGCTGCCGCTGATGCTCTTCCACCAGATGCAGCTCATGGTGTGCGCGGTGATCGCCAAGCGCAGGTCGCACGACCCGGAGGCTAACGCTTCGCAGGGGAATGCCCGGGCGGCGGACACCGGCGAGGCGGAGGCACCGGGAGGGGACACCGGTGGGACGGACGCGCCGGACGGGCAGGAGAGCGCGGCACCTGGGAGTGAGCCCGCGGCGTCTCCGGCCCGGCCCGGCGCGGCTGGCGCGGCGCCCCGCCCTCGGTGAGGCCGCCCCGGCGTCCTGTCCTGGGTGAGGCCGCCCCGGTTGTCCCGCGCCCCCGGTGAGGCCGTTCCGGCGTCCCGTCCCTGGCTGGGTGAGGGGGCGCGGCGACGGTTGCGGTGAGGGCGGCGTCCCGTCCTGGGTGAGGCGGGCGCGGCGAGCGGGCGCGGTGAGGCCCCCACGGCGGTCCCGCCCGTGGCTGGGTGAGGCGAGCGCGGCGCCCCGCCCTCGGTGAGGCCGCCCCGGCGTCCTGTCCTGGGTGAGGCCGCCCCGGTTGTCCCGCGCCCTCGGTGAGACGGGCGCGGTGAGGCCGCCCCGGCGTCCCGCCCTCGGTGAGGCCGCTCCCGGCGCCTCGCCCCGGTGAGGTCGTGGCGATGCCGTCCCGGTGACCGTCGCGGGCTCCGTTCAGGGCCGCAGCACCACCTTGCCGAGGTTGCGGTGTCCCTCGATCGCCTCGTGCGCCCGCGCCGCGTCCTGGAGCGCGAACTCCGCGTGCACGGCGGGCCGCACCATCCCCTGTTCGAACAGCCGCCACAGCTCCAGCCGCCACCGCTCGTACAGCCCGGGCTGTTCGCGGGCGACGCGGGCCATCTGGAAGCCGGTCACCGACCTGGCACCGACGAGCAGGTCGTACGCCCGGATCGTCCCGCCGCCCGAGCTGTAGGCCACCAGCCGTCCGCCCGGGGCGAGCGCGGCGACCGCCGGGGTCAGGAGGTCTCCGCCGACCGCGTCGAGGACGCAGTCGACCGGGGCGCCCCAGTCGTCGTCGCCGTAGCGGACCACCTCGTCGGCCCCGAGGCTGCGGACGAAGTCCGCCTTGGCCGGGTCGGACACCGCCGCCACGACCCGGGACGCGCCCCGCACCCGGGCGAGCTGGACCGCGAGGTGCCCCACGCCGCCGGCCGCCGCCGTCACGAGCACCGACTCGCCCCGCCTCAGCCGTGCGGCGTCCAGGGCGCCGAGGGCGACGAGGCCGCTGCGGACCAGGGCGACCGCCTCGGTGAAGGAGGCGCCGCCGGGCACGGGGGAGGCCATGGCCTCGTGCAGCAGGGCGAAGTCGGCGTAACCGTGCGCGAAGCAGAGTCCGGTGACGCGGTCGCCGGGCCGGAAACGGGTGACGTCCGCGCCGACGGCCGTCACCTCACCGGCGACCTCCCCGCCCAGCGGGATCGGCTCGGCGGCCTCGGTGACCTTGCGGACGACGGGCAGGGTGACCCCGACGGCCGCACAGCGCACGAGGACTTCCCCCGGACCCGGCTCGGGCACGGGCACCTCTTCGACGAAAAGGGGGCCACCGGTCGATTCGTACCGCACGCGGCGCATCGCACCTCCACAGACAGGAAGGTCGGGAGGGGGCAGGTCCGCCGCGCTCACCGAAGATTCGTTGGGAGGTCCAACGGTAATCCGAGTTCATTGGGAAGTCCAACGGTTTTTTCGCTAGGCTGCCGTCATGTCCGACGCCGAAGCACCCCTCGCCGAGATCCGTTCCCTGCCCAGCTGGCTCCTCGGCCGGGCCGCCGCACGGGGGAGGGGGCTGGTCGCCGAGGCGCTCGCCGCGGAGGGGCTGAAGATGTGGCACCACGTGGTGCTCTCCGCGGTCCGCGACCTCGGCCCGGTCGCCCAGGCCGACCTCGGGCGCGGTGTGGGGCTCGACCCCAAGGACCTGGTCGGCGTCCTCAACGACCTGCAGGCCGCCGGTCACGTGCTGCGCGAACCCGACCCCGCCGACCGGCGCAAGAACGCGGTCTCCCTCACCGCACAGGGCGCCCGGCTGCTGGCACGCTGCGAGCTGGCCGCCCGCGAGGCCAACGCGACGCTGCTCGCGCCGCTGTCGCCGGAGGAACGCGACGTCTTCATGGACCTGCTGGTCCGGGTGTCGGACACCAGGGAGTGACGGCCGCGCGGACACCCTGCGTCAACGACGTCCGTGCCCGGTGGCCGCGGGACGCGCACCCGGGCACGACCGTGGTGCGCAGGTCAGAAAGCGGCGAGGCGTGCGTCGCGGAGCGACGCGGCGCGCACTCCGGGGCGTAGGCGCCGGGGCGGCAGGCCGAGCGCCCGCCGCCGGGGCGGTACGCCCGGTGCGCGCCGGCGCCTACGCCCGGCTTGGCGGTGGGCGGTGGGCCGGCACGTCGGAACGCGGGCGGCGGCGCGTACGCCGGGACGCAGGGGTCGAATGGCGCGACGGGGCCCTGCGGAGGAGGGGGTGCTTACCCGCGGCCGGGCCTCGTCGCTGTGTCGCGGGAGGGGCCGCCGTCGTGTCGCGGGAGGGGGCCCTCGCCGGGCGGCCCGCGGGCCGCCCCGGACCACCCCTCAGCCCTGGGCCGCCGGGGTCCGCAGGGCGATGCGCTCCTCGCCCGCGTACACGTTCATGGAGGCGCCCCGCAGGAAGCCCACCAGGGTCAGTCCGGTCTCCGCGGCCAGGTCCACGGCCAGCGAGGACGGTGCCGAGACCGCCGCCAGGACCGGGATGCCCGCCATCACGGCCTTCTGTGCCAGCTCGAAGGAGGCCCGGCCGGACACCAGCAGGATCGTGCGGGACAGCGGCAGGTCGCCGTTCTGCAGGGCGCGGCCGACCAGTTTGTCGACCGCGTTGTGCCGGCCCACGTCCTCCCGTATGTCCAGCAGCTCACCGTCCTCGGAGAACAGGGCCGCCGCGTGCAGGCCGCCGGTCCGGTCGAAGACCCGCTGGGCCGCGCGCAGCCGGTCGGGCAGGCTCGTGAGCAGGCCGGGCGTGACGCGCACGGGAGGCTCGTCGGCGATCGGCCAGCGGGCCGTCGTACGGACCGCGTCCAGGCTGGCCTTGCCGCACAGGCCGCAGGAGGAGGTGGTGTAGACGTTGCGTTCGAGGGTGATGTCGGGCAGGACGACGTCCGGCGCCGTCCGCACGTCCACCACGTTGTACGTGTTCGCCCCGTCCGCGGTCGCGCCGGCGCAGTACACGATGTTGACCAGGTCCGACGCCGCGCCCAGCACGCCCTCGCTGACCAGGAAGCCCGCGGCCAGCGCGAAGTCGTCGCCCGGGGTGCGCATGGTGATGGCGAGCTGCCTGCCGTTGAGCCGGATCTCCAGGGGCTCCTCGGCCACCAGCGTGTCCGGGCGGGCGGAGACGGCCCCGTCCCGGATGCGGAGCACCTTGCGTCGTTCCGTGACTCGTCCCATTGTCCTGATCAGCCCCGGTTCTGTGCGTGCTGGTAGCCGAAACGGCCCTTGATGCAGAGTTGCCGTGGGCCACCGGGCCGTCGTGCGGCGAGGTGACCTCGACGATCTCATTGTCCTGCACGTGGAGCGTGAGGCTGCAGCCCACTCCGCGGTACGCGCACACCGGGGCCGTCTCCGTCTGCCCGGACTCGTCCCAGGTACCCGCCGTCCGCACGTCGAACTCCGACCGGCACGACAGCGGGCCCGTGGGGGCACGCTTCGACGCGGTCGCCGCAGTACGCACACGCCGGGTCGGGCAGCGCAGCGTCGTGCTCCGCGGCGATCCCGGCGTCGAAGCCGCGCCCGGCGACGGGGACCGCGAACGTGTTCCGCCACCGCTCGCCGCACGCGTCGTGCGTGCACGTCCGCGCGGACCCGGGCCTGACGGAAGGCGACAAGGCGAGCGGGTGTTTCCTGTGGCTTCGCCTGCCGTCCTACCCGTGGGTCACTGATCAGACTGGTGAACCCGCAACCCAAGGCAACGAGGGGGACCCTCCCATGAACGGCTCGCGCATCGCCGCCGTCGGCCACTACCAGCCCGCCAAGGTGCTCACCAACGAGGACCTGGCCGCCCTGGTCGACACCAGCGACGCATGGATCACCAGCCGCGTGGGCATCCGCACCCGGCACATCGCCGGGCCGGACGAGCCGGTCGACGAACTCGCCGCGCACGCCGCGGCGAAGGCGCTCGCGGCCGCCGGGCGCACGCCGGCCGACATCGACCTGGTCCTGGTCGCCACCTCCACGGCCGTGGACCGTTCCCCCAACACCGCCGCCCGCGTCGCGGCCCGCCTCGGCGTCCCGAGCCCCGCCGCGATGGACGTCAACGTCGTGTGCGCCGGCTTCACCCACGCGCTGGCCACCGCGGACCACACCGTGCGCGCGGGGGCCGCGACCCGCGCCCTGGTCATCGGCGCCGACAAGATGTCCGACGTCACCGACTGGAGCGACCGCACCACCTGCGTCCTCGTCGGCGACGGCGCCGGGGCCGCCGTGGTCGAGGCCTGCGCGCCGGGCGAGAGCGCGGGAATCGGGCCGGTGCTGTGGGGTTCCGTGCCCGAGATGGGACACGCGGTACGGATCGAGGGCACGCCCCCGCGGTTCGCCCAGGAGGGCCAGAGCGTCTACCGGTGGGCCACCACCCGCCTGCCGCCGCTCGCCCGGCAGACCTGCGAGCGGGCGGGCATCGCCCCCGAGGACCTCGCCGCCGTCGTCCTGCACCAGGCGAACCTGCGGATCATCGAACCGCTCGCCGACCGGCTCGGCGCGGCCGGCGCGGTCGTCGCCCGCGACGTCTGCGAGTCCGGCAACACCTCGGCCGCCAGCATCCCGCTGGCCCTGTCCAAACTGATCGAGCGGGGCGAGGTGCGGACCGGTGACCCGGTGCTCCTGTTCGGCTTCGGCGGCAACCTCTCCTACGCGGGGCAGGTCGTGCGCTGCCCGTGAGGCGCGGGCCGGTCGGGAGCATCACCGGCGGCCCGGGGAACCCGGGCGAACAGGGCGGCTCGGCGACCCGGGCGGCGGGGACGGGTGCACGGGCCGGATGCGGCGCGTCTTCGTGCGTCTTCCTACGTCTTCGCGTGTCTTCGCGTGTCTTCGCCGGGTCTCCGGGCGCGCGGTGCGCCGTAGACTGTAGACGAAAGACAATCCACACTGGTGACCGATGATCCGCTGCGCCGGATCGCCGCACCGGTGGCGGTGTCCCGCCTCCGTCCGCTGTGCAGGGCCCGCCGAGGAGGGACCGCGATGTCGTCGACCGGACTGCCGCAGGGAGCCGTGCCCCGGCTCGAACGCCCCGGACCGCTGCGCGACCGCGTCTACCAGGCGCTGCTCGAACTCATCACCACCCGCGCGCTCCAGCCGGGCCAGCACCTGGTCGAGAGCGAACTCGCCGGCCACCTCGGTGTCTCCCGGCAGCCGGTGCGAGAGGCGCTGCAACGGCTGAACACCGAGGGGTGGGTCGATCTGCGGCCCGCCCAGGGCGCGTTCGTGCACGAGCCCACCGAGGAGGAAGCCGACCAGCTCCTCACCGTCCGTACGCTGCTGGAGGCCGAGGCCGCCCGGCTGGCCGCGGTGCACGCGGACGACGCCAGTGTCGCGGCCCTGCGGGAGCTGTGCGCGCAGGGCGAGCAGGCTGTCGCCGCCGACGACGTGGACACCGCCGTCGCCCTCAACGCCCGTTTCCACGCCCGTCTCATGGACCTGGCGGGCAACGTCGTCCTCGCCGAGCTGGCCGCGCAGGTGGACCGCCGGGTGCGCTGGTACTACACGCCGGTGGCCCGGCAGCGCGGCGGCCAGTCGTGGGTCGAGCACCGCGACCTCATCGACGCGATCGCCCGCCACGACGAGCAGCGCGCCACCCGCCTGATGCGCGAACACACCGAACACACGCGCCGGTCGTACCACGAGCACACGGAGTCCTGAGCACCCGAGGTACGCCACGACCCCGGCGCACGGAGTCCTGAGCCCGCGGTACGCGACGGCCCCGGCGTGCGGTGTCCTGCGCCCCGCGGTCCCTGCCGGCCTCGGCGTGCGGAGCGGCGCGTCCCGCGGTCCGTGCCGACCGGCCCCCCTTGGCCCATCACAGCCCTCGCGGGCGCGCCGGCTCCCCGTGGTCCCCGGTCACCACGCCCGTACGCCCCGGTGTCCGTGTGCCGCGCCGTCGCTCTTTGTCCTGTGAGTGGGAAAAGTCGACGGTAATTCGTGCACACCTTCTTCCCAGCTTCGGCGGTCACTGCTACGTTCCACTCGAAAGCCCGGAACGAATGGCCGAATTGAGGCGGGGAGGGGCACGTGAGACGCATGACGGCACGTCCCGCCAACACCCACCAGGCCCGGTTGCTGAGGCTGCTGCGCGACTCAGGCCCCAGCTCCCGCGCCCAGCTCGGCGACCAGGTCGACCTCTCCCGGTCGAAACTGGCCGTGGAGGTGGACCGGCTCCTGGAGACGGGGCTGGTCGTCGCCGACGGCCTCGCCGCCTCACGCGGCGGCCGCCGCTCCCACAACGTCCGGCTGGCGCCCACCCTGCGCTTCCTGGGCGTCGACATCGGCGCCACCTCCGTCGACGTCGCGGTCACCAACGCCGAACTGGAGGTGCTGGGCCACCTCAACCAGCCGATGGACGTGCGCGAAGGCCCGGTCGCGGTCTTCGAACAGGTCCTCGCCATGGCGGCCAAGCTCCGGGCGTCCGGGCTCGCCGAGGGGTACGACGGTGCCGGGATCGGTGTCCCGGGCCCCGTCCGCTTCCCCGAGGGCGTCCCGGTCGCGCCCCCGATCATGCCCGGCTGGGACGGCTTCCCGGTGCGCGAGGCGCTCAGCCAGGAACTCGGCTGCCCGGTCATGGTCGACAACGACGTGAACCTCATGGCGATGGGGGAGCAGCACGCGGGCGTGGCACGCTCCGTGGGCGACTTCCTCTGCGTCAAGATCGGCACCGGCATCGGCTGCGGCATCGTCGCCGGAGGTGAGGTGCACCGGGGCACGACGGGCAGCGCCGGCGACATCGGCCACATCCAGGCCGTGCCCGACGGCCGCCCCTGTGCCTGCGGCAACCGGGGCTGTCTGGAGGCGCACTTCAGCGGTGCGGCCCTCGCCCGGGACGCCCTGGAGGCGGCCGGGCAGGGCAGGTCCGCCGAACTCGCCGCCCGGCTCGCGGCCAACGGCACGCTCAGCGCCGTCGACGTCGCCGCAGCGGCCGCCGCGGGCGACCCCACCTCGCTCGACCTCATCCGGGAGGGCGGCACCCGTACGGGTCAGGTCATCGCCGGGCTCGTCTCCTTCTTCAACCCCGGCCTGGTGGTGATCGGCGGCGGGGTCACCGGCCTCGGCCACACCCTGCTCGCCGCGATCCGCACCCAGGTCTACCGCCAGTCGCTGCCCCTGGCGACCGGCAACCTCCCCATCGTGCTCGGGGAGCTGGGGCCGGCCGCCGGGATCATCGGCGCGGCCCGCCTCATCAGCGACCACCTGTTCTCGCCCGCGTAAGCCCGGCCGCCGCACCGACGTCCCACCCGCACCGCCCGCCGCGCCCCGCACCGCCCCGCCCTTGTCCTGCCCTGCGCTGTCCTGTCCTGCCGTGTCGTGGACACGGTCCCGGGCCGCACCCGCTCCCCGGCCCACGCCTCCTGACACCCGCTCACCGGCCCCGCCTCCGAGCCCCCTCACCAGCACCCGCCACGAACACCCGCTCCCCAGCCCGCAGGCGGACCCACTCCCACCCGAGCACCTGCCCGCCCGCGTATTCGTCCCACCGGCACCCCCTGCCCCACCTGCGCACCCGAACACACCCATCCACCCGGTAAGCGCTTCCACCCTGAGACCGGCCCGCGTCCCGCCCGCCGAGGGGAACCCACATGGCATCAGAACCACCGCTGCTCAGCATGTCCGGCATCACCAAGTCGTTCCCCGGAGTCCGGGCCCTGGACGGCGTCGACCTCGACGTCGAGGCCGGAGAAGTGCACTGCCTGCTGGGCCAGAACGGCGCCGGCAAGTCCACCCTGATCAAGGTCCTGGCCGGTGCCCACCAGCCCGACGCCGGAACCATCCGCTGGCGCGGCGAGCCGGTCGTCCTGCGCTCGCCGATCGCCGCCATGCGCCTCGGCATCGCCACCATCTACCAGGAACTCGACCTGGTGGAGCACCTGTCCGTCGCCGAGAACGTCCACCTCGGCCACGAGCCCACGGCGGCCGGTTTCGTCGTCCGCGGACGAGCGGCCCGCACGGCGACCGCCGGGCTGCTCGAACGGCTCGGCCACCTGGAGATCGACCCGGCGAGCCCGGTGGGGGAGCTGTCCGCCGCCCAGCAGCAGATCGTGTCCATGGCACGGGCGCTCTCCCACGACGTACGGCTGATCGTCATGGACGAACCGTCCGCCGCCCTCGACCCGGAGGAGGTCGACAACCTCTTCCGTGTCGTGGCCGCCCTCACCGCGCAGGGCGTCGCCGTCGTGTACATCTCGCACCGGCTGGAGGAGATCCGCCGCATCGGCGACCGGGTCACCGTCCTCAAGGACGGCCGGGCGGTGGCGGGCGGCCTCGCCGCGAGGACCACGCCGACCCGCGAGGTGGTCGCGCTGATGACGGGCCGCGACGTCGAGTACGTCTTCCCCCGGCGGCCGGACGCCGCCCCCGCCGGCGAGCCGGTCCTGGAGGTGCGGGGGCTCGCGCGCGAGGGCGAGTTCGCGCCGCTGGACCTGACCGTCCGGCCGGGGGAGATCGTCGGTCTCGCCGGGCTGGTGGGCTCCGGGCGCTCGGAGATCCTGGAGACCGTCTACGGCGCCCGCAGGCCCACGGCCGGTCAGGTCCTGGTTGGCGGGCGGCCGGTGCGCCCCGGCAGTGTGCGCGCCGCCGTCCGCGCGGGACTCGGGCTCGCCCCCGAGGAACGCAAGGCGCAGGCCCTGCTGATGCTGGAGTCCGTCACACGCAACGTGTCCGTCTCCACGCTGTCCCGCTTCTCGCGCGGCGGCTGGATCGACCGCGGCGCCGAACACGCCGCCGCCCACGCCGCCACCCGCGAACTGTCGCTGCGGCCCGACGACCCGGCCGTGCCCGTGCGCACCCTCTCCGGCGGCAACCAGCAGAAGGCCGTCCTGGCCAGGTGGCTGCTGCGCGGCTGCCGCGTGCTGCTGCTGGACGAGCCCACCCGCGGCGTCGACGTCGGCGCGCGCGCCGAGCTGTACGCGGTCGTCCGGCGGCTGGCCGACGAGGGCCTGGCGGTGCTGCTGGTCTCCAGCGAGGTGCCCGAGGTGCTGGGCCTGGCCGACCGCGTCCTGGTGCTGCGCGAGGGACGCGTCGTGCACACCGCACCCGCCCGTGACCTCGACGAGCACCGCGTACTCGACCTCGTGATGGACGCACACCCCGTAGCCACTGAAGGGAGCCCGGCGTCATGACGCAGCACGTGTCCCCGCCCCGGGGCGGCACCGGCAAGACGGCCGCGACGGCGAGCACTCCGCCCGCCCGGCGCCGGCTGCCGGTCCGCGCCGACGTCCGCACGCTCTCCCTCCTCGGGGTGCTCGCCGTGCTGGTCCTGATCGGCGGACTCACCAGACCGGACGAGTTCCTCGACACCCGCAACCTGCAACTGGTCCTCACCCAGGCGTCCGTCATCGGGGTCGTCACCGTCGGCATGACCTTCGTCATCACCTCGGGCGGCATCGACCTGTCCGTCGGCGCGATCGTCGCCCTCTCCTCGGTCTGGGCGACCACGGTGGCCACCCAGGAGTACGGGTTCGGCGGCATCCTGCTCACCGCCGTCCTGGTCGGGCTCGGCTGCGGCCTGGTCAACGGACTCCTCGTCGCCTACGGCGGGATGGTCCCCTTCATCGCCACCCTCGCCATGCTGGCCTCCGCGCGCGGCCTGGCCCTCCAGATCACCGACGGCCGCACCCAGATCGTCACCGTCGGGGGCATCCTCGACCTGGGCGAACGCGGCTCCTACGTGCTCGGCGTCCCCCCGCTGGTCCTGGTCTTCGCGGCCGTCACGGTCATCGGCTGGCTGGTGCTCAACCGCACCACCTTCGGCCGCCGCACCATCGCCGTCGGCGGCAACCCGGAAGCGGCCCGGCTGGCCGGCATCGACGTCCGCCGCCAGCGGCTCTACCTCTACCTGCTGTCCGGGCTGTGCTGCGGCATCGCCGCCTTCCTGCTGATCATCCTGTCCGGATCGGGCCAGAACACCAACGGCAACCTGTACGAGCTGGACGCCATCGCGGCCGCGATCATCGGCGGCACCCTGCTCAGCGGCGGGCGCGGCACCATCACCGGCTCGGTGCTCGGCGTCCTGATCTTCACCACGATCACCGACATCTTCGCGCTGAACAACCTGCAGAGCGACGTCCAGCAGATCGCCAAGGGAGCGATCATCGTCGCCGCCGTGCTGGTCCAGCGCCGTACCGCGAGCACGACCTGACGAGGAAAGGGTTCACCGCCATGTCACCACTGACGAGTCGCAGAGGGCTGCTCTTCACAGCCGCCGCCGTGTCCACCGGTGCCCTCCTCACCGGCTGCACCAGCAACGAGACCAAGGACGACGAACCGGCCGGCAGCGGTCAGCCGGCCGCCGACGGCGAACCCGGCAAGCACGTCACCATCGGTTTCGCCGGCCCCCAGGCCGACCACGGCTGGCTCAACGCCATCAACGACCAGGCCAAGGGCCGCGCCCGCAAGTACTCCGACGTCAGCCTGGAGATCACCGAGGGCTCCAACGACACCGCCGCGCAGATCGGCCAGATCGAGACGCTGATCAACAAGAAGGTCGACGTGCTGGTGGTACTGCCCGCCGACGGCAAGGCGCTCACCCAGGCCGGCCTGAAGGCGATGCGCGCCGGCATCCCCGTGGTCAACCTCGACCGGGTCTTCAACACCCCGCAGGCGTACCGCTGCTGGATCGGCGGCGACAACTACGGCATGGGTCTCAACGCCGGTCACTACATCGGCGAGAAACTCAAGGGCAAGGCCGGCGCCCGCGTCGTCGAACTCGCCGGCCTGGACAACCTGGAGCTGACCAAGCAGCGCAGCCAGGGCTTCGACGACGCCCTGAAGAACTACCCGAACATCAAGAAGGTGGCCCGCCAGGCCGCCGAGTTCACCGTCGAGTCCGGCCAGGCCAAGATGGCCCAACTTCTCCAGGCCCAGCCGGAGTTCGACGCCCTGTGGAACCACGACGACGACCAGGGCGTGGGTGCGCTGCGCGCCATCGAGCAGGCCGGGCGCGACGGCTTCCTGATGGTCGGCGGCGCGGGCGCGCTGACCGCCTTCCAGGCCATCAAACAGGACAACGGGGTCCTGAAGGCGACCGTCCTGTACCCGCCGACCATGGCCGCCTCGGCGATCGACCTCGCCCGCGCCCTCGGCCAGGGCAAGGGCGTCGGCGGCCTCGCCGAGTACGAGATCCCGTCGTCGATCACGCTCTACTCGGCCGTCGTCGACAAGACCAACGTCGACCAGTACATGTCCACCGGCTTCAGGTGAGCCGGCCGGGCCGAGACGGCCGGCGCCCGGTCACCGGGCCCCGGGCACCGCCGGTGGGCCGGGACCGACCGACCCCCCACCGTGGCACGACGACGAGGAGGACCTCCGTATGGGACAGCCGCAGCAGTCAGACGACGCGGCGCGGACGAAGCCGCCGCTGCGCGTCGGCATGGTCGGCTACGCCTTCATGGGCGCCGCCCACTCCCAGGGCTGGCGCACCGTGGGCCGCGTCTTCGACCTGCCCCGGCGCCCGGTGCTCGCCGCGGTCTGCGGCCGGGACGCGGCCGCCGTGCGCGCCGCCGCCGACCGGTACGGCTGGGCCGGCGCCGAGACCGACTGGCGGGACCTGATCGCCCGCGACGACATCGACCTCGTCGACATCTGCACACCCGGCGACAGCCACGCCGAGATCGCGCTGGCCGCGCTGGCCGCGGGCAAGCACGTCCTGTGCGAGAAGCCGCTCGCGAACACGGTCGCCGAGGCCGAGGAGATGGCGCGGGCCGCCGAGGCCGCCCGCGCGCGCGGCCAGGTGGCCATGGTCGGCTTCAACTACCGGCGCGTCCCGGCCACCGCGCTGGCCCGGCGGATGGTCGCCGAGGGCAGGCTCGGCACCCTGCGCCACGTGCGGGTCGCCTACCTCCAGGACTGGCTGGTCGACCCCGGCTTCCCGCTGACCTGGCGGCTGCGCAGGGAACTCGCCGGGTCCGGGGCGCTCGGCGACCTGGGCGCGCACATCGTCGACCTCGCGCAGTACCTGGCGGGCGAGAACCTGGCCGGCGTCTCCGCGCTCACCGAGACCTTCGTCCGGGAACGGCCGCTGCCCGTGTCCGCCGGCACCGGCCTCACCGCCGCCCCGGCCACCGCCACCGGCGCCGCCCCGGCCGCCCGCACCGGGCAGGTCACCGTGGACGACGCCGCCGTGTTCACCGGCCGGTTCGGCTCCGGCGCCCTCGCCTCCTTCGAGGCCACCCGCTACGCCACCGGCCGCAAGAACGCCCTGCGCATCGAACTCAACGGCGGGCGCGGCTCCCTCGCCTTCGACCTGGAGCGGCTCAACGAACTGTGGTTCCACGACGGCACCGAGCCCGGGGAGCACGCCGGGTTCCGCCGCATCCTGGTCACCGAACCCGGCCACCCCTACCTGGAGGCCTGGTGGCCGCCGGGCCACGGCCTCGGCTACGAGCACACCTTCGTCCACCAGGCCCGCGACCTGGTCCACGCGGTCGACGAAGGCGGCGGCGCCGAGCCGTCCTTCGCCGACGGGCTCCAGGTGCAGCGGGTGCTCGCCGCCGTCGAGGAGAGCGCCGCCAAGAACTCCGTCTACACCCCCGTAGCCCTCTGAGGAGGCCAGCCAGATGCCGCGCCCGTTCACGCTCTTCACCGGCCAGTGGGCCGACCTGCCCCTGGAAGAGGTGTGCCGCCTCGCCCGCGACTTCGGCTACGACGGCCTCGAACTCGCCTGCTGGGGCGACCACTTCGAGGTCGACAAGGCCCTCGCCGACCCCGCCTACCTGGCCTCCCGGCACGAGCTGCTCGAAAAGTACGGCCTGAAGTGCTGGGCCGTCTCCAACCACCTGGTCGGCCAGGCCGTCTGTGACGCCATCATCGACGAACGCCACCGGGCGATCCTGCCCGCTCCGGTGTGGGGCGACGGCGACCCCGAGGGCGTACGGCAGCGGGCCGCCGCACGGATGAAGGACACCGCGCGGGCCGCCGCCGCCTTCGGCGTGGACACCGTCATCGGGTTCACCGGCTCCGCCATCTGGCACCTGGTCGCCATGTTCCCGCCCGCCCCCGAGCCGATGATCGAACGCGGGTACGAGGACTTCGCCACCCGCTGGAACCCGGTCCTCGACGTCTTCGACGCCGAGGGCGTGCGGTTCGCGCACGAGGTCCACCCCAGTGAGATCGCCTACGACTACTGGACCACCCACCGCGCCCTGGAGGCCGTCGGCCACCGGCCCGCCTTCGGCCTGAACTTCGACCCCTCGCACTTCGTCTGGCAGGACCTCGACCCGGTCGGCTTCCTGTGGGACTTCCGCGACCGGATCTACCACGTCGACTGCAAGGAGGCCCGCACCCGGCTCGACGGGCGGAACGGCCGGCTCGGCTCCCACCTGCCGTGGGGCGACCCGCGCCGCGGCTGGGACTTCGTGTCGGCCGGACACGGGGACGTCCCCTGGGAGGACGTGTTCCGGATGCTGCGCTCCATCGGGTACGCGGGCCCCGTCTCCGTCGAGTGGGAGGACGCCGGCATGGACCGGCTCCAGGGCGCCCCCGAGGCGCTGACCCGTCTGAAGGCCTACGACTTCGAGCCGCCGTCCGCCTCCTTCGACGCGGCGTTCGGCAACTGACCTCTTCCCCCCTCCGGGATGACGGCGCATCCCGGCGCACGCACCCGCCCGTACAACCGGCCCCATCGATGGAGGCATCCGTGCACGGGAACGACCGCACCACCCGCACCACCGGCCCCGGCGAGACCGCCACCGCCCGACGACGACGCCCGGCCTTCCGCAAAGCGGTCGCGCTGCTCGGCGGCGCCCTGCTGGCAGGCGCGTCCCTGACCCTCGCCACACCCCAGACCGGCGCAGCCGTCGCCGGCGCCACCACCGGATCGGCAGCCGGCGAGGACTTCCAGCAGGTCGCCCTCGCCCAGGGTGCGGCCGAGGTCGGTGAGCCCATGTCGCTCGCCGTCCTGCCCGACCGCTCCGTCCTGCACACCTCCCGCGACGGCACGCTGCGCCTCACCGACGCGGCCGGCAACACCCGCGTCGTCGGCCGGCTCGCCGTGTACTCCCACGACGAGGAAGGCCTCCAAGGCGTGGGCGTCGACCCGGACTTCACCACCAACCGGTTCGTGTACCTCTACTACGCGCCGCCGCTCAGTACCCCCGCGGGCGACGCCCCCGAGACCGGCACGGCCGCCGACTTCGCGCCCTTCGACGGCGTCAACCGCCTCTCCCGCTTCGTGCTGAAGACGGACGGCACCCTGGACACGGCCAGCGAGAAGAAGATCCTGGACGTCCAGACCTCCCGCGGCATCTGCTGCCACGTCGGCGGCGACATCGACTTCGACGCGGCGGGCAACCTGTACCTGTCGACCGGCGACGACTCCAACCCGTTCCAGTCGGACGGATACTCCCCCCTGGACGAGCGTCCCGACCGCAACCCCGCCTTCGACGCCCAGCGTTCGGCCGGCAACACCAACGACCTGCGCGGCAAGATCCTGCGCATCAAGGTCGAGGCCGACGGCTCCTACTCGATCCCCGACGGCAACCTCTTCGCGCCGGGCACGGCCAGGACCCGGCCCGAGATCTACGCGATGGGCTTCCGCAACCCGTTCCGCTTCAGCGTCGACAAGAAGACCGGCATCCTCTACGTCGGCGACTACGGTCCCGACGCGGGCGCGGCCGACCCCAAGCGCGGACCGGCGGGTCAGGTCGAGTTCGCCCGCGTCACCGGCCCCGGCAACTTCGGCTGGCCCTACTGCACCGGCGCCAACGACGCCTACGTCGACTACGACTTCGCGACCAAGGCGTCCGGCGCGAGCTTCGACTGCGACGCCCCGAAGAACACCTCCCCGCACAACACCGGCCTGACCGACCTGCCGCCCGCCCAGCCCGCCTGGATCCCCTACGACGGCCCGTCCGTACCCGAGTTCGGCGACGGCTCCGAGTCCCCGATGGGCGGCCCGGTCTACCACTACGACCCCGCGCTCGACTCGCCGGTGAAGTTCCCCGAGGCCTACGACGGCGACTTCTTCGCCGGTGAGTTCGGCCGCCGCTGGATCAAGCGCGTCTCCAGCGACGACGACGGCACCGTGCGGTCCATCGACCCCGTCCCCTGGACCGGCACCCAGGTGATGGACATGGCCTTCGGCCCCGACGGAGCGCTGTACGTCCTCGACTACGGCACCTCGTGGTTCGGCGGCGACGACAACTCCGGCCTGTACCGCATCGAGAACGCCACCGACGGCCACTCCCCGGTCGCCCGGGCGGCGGCCGACCGCACCTCGGGACAGGCACCGATGAAGGTCGCCTTCTCCTCGGCGGGCACCAGCGACCAGGACGGCGACGCGCTCACCTACCGCTGGGACTTCGGCGACGGCGCCACCGCCACGACGGCGAACCCCACGCACAAGTACAGGAAGAACGGCACCTACACCGCGACCCTGACCGCGAAGGACCCCTCCGGGCGCACCGGCAGCGCGAGCACGCAGATCGTCGTCGGCAACACCGCTCCCGAGGTGACCCTGCAACTCCCGCAGGACGGGCAGCTGTTCGGCTTCGGTGACGCCGTACCGTTCAAGGTGAAGGTCACCGACCCCGAGGACGGCCGGGCCGTCGACTGCTCGAAGGTCACCGTCACCTTCGTCCTCGGCCACGACACCCACGGTCACCCGCTGACCTCCGCGCAGGGCTGCTCCGGCACCATCCAGACCAGCGCCGACGGCGGACACGACGAGAACGCCAACATCTTCGGCGTGTTCGACGCCCAGTACACCGACAACGGTGGCGGCGGCCAGGCCCCGCTGACCACCCACGACCGCAACGTCACCCAGCCCCGCCACCGGCAGGCCGAGCACTTCGGCGACTCCTCGGGCGTCTCCGTCGTCGCCAAGGCGAGCGCCCACGGCGGCAAGACGGTCGGTGACATCGACGACGGCGACTGGATCTCCTTCACGCCCTACGTCCTGAGCAACGCCGAGAAGATCACCGCGCGGATCTCCTCCGGCGGCGCGGGCGGCACCCTCGAGATCCGGGCCGGCTCCCCCCAGGGCACCCTGCTCGGCAAGGCCACCGTACCGGTCACCGGCGGCTGGGAGACCTTCCAGGACGTCAGCGCCGGCCTGACCCGCGCCCCCAGGGGCACCACCACGCTCTACCTCGTCTTCAGGGGCGGCACCGGAGCCCTGTTCGACGTGGACGACTTCGTCTTCACCACCGGCTGAGGGGAGGACGCATGAAGCACTCCACCGGCCGGCTCGCGACGGCCGTCACGGGCACGGCCCTGCTGCTCGGCTCCCTGTCCGCCCCCGCCTCCGCGCACCCCGGCGACGACGGCGCACGCCTCCTGGTCTTCTCCAGGACCGCCGGCTTCCGGCACGACTCCATCCCCGAGGGCATCGCGGCCGTCCGGGAACTGGCCGGACAGCGCGGCTTCGCCGTCGACGCCACCGAGGACCCGGGGGCCTTCACCCCGGCCAACCTGCGCCGCTACCGGGCGGTCGTGTTCCTGTCGACCACCGGGGACGTGCTCGACGCACGGCAGCAGAAGGCCTTCGAGGAATACATCCGCCACGGCGGCGGCTACGCCGGCATCCACGCCGCCGCCGACACCGAGTACGACTGGGCGTTCTACGGCGGCCTCGTCGGCGCCTGGTTCCGCTCCCATCCGGCGATCCAGCCGGCCCGGGTGAACGTCGAGGACCGCGCCCACCCGGCCACCTCCCACCTGTCCCCGGCCTGGAACCGCACCGACGAGTGGTACGACTACCGCACCGACCCGCGCGAGAAGGTGCACGTCCTGGCCTCCCTGGACGAGTCGTCGTACACCGGCGCCACCATGAACGGCGACCACCCGATCGCCTGGTGCCAGACCTACCGGGGCGGCCGCGCCTTCTACACCGGCGGCGGCCACACCAAGGAGTCCTACGCCGACCCCGCCTTCCGCGCCCACCTGCTCGGCGGGATCCGGTACGCCACCGGCGACGCCAGAGCCGACTGCCGCCCGGAGAACGGCTACCGTCCGCTCTTCGACGGCACGGCCGCCTCCCTCGGCGGATGGCGGCAGGCGGGCCCGGGGACGTTCGCCCTGGACGACGACGGCACGCTGACGTCGACCGGAGGCATGGGCCTGCTCTGGTACGCGGCCTCCGGCTTCTCCTCGTACTCGCTGAAGCTGGACTGGAAGGTGGCAGGCGACGACAACTCCGGTGTGTTCGTGGGCTTCCCGGCCTCGGACGACCCCTGGTCGGCGGTGGACAAGGGGTACGAGATCCAGATCGACGCCACCGACGTGCCCGAGAAGACCACCGGCTCCGTCTACGGGTTCCAGTCCGCGGACCTGGCCCGGCGCGACCGCGCGCTGAACCCGCCGGGGGAGTGGAACACGTACGAGATCCGCGTCGAGGGCGAACACCTGCGGGTGTTCCTCAACGGCATCCGGATCAACGATTTCACCAACACCGACCCGGCCCGGAGCCTGACCGACGGACACATCGGCATCCAGAACCACGGACCCGACGACCAGGTGTCCTTCCGGAACGTCCGGATCAGGGAACTGCCCGCGACGCACGCCGCGCGGGGCCACTGAACGGCGGCGGGCGGGGGACGCCGGACCCCCGCCCGCCGTCCCCACCGCCCCGCACCCCCGCCCCCCACTCTCTTCCGTCCTTGCCCTCTTCTCCCTCTTCTCCCTCTGCTCCGTCTGCTCCGTCTTTTCCGTCTCTTCCGGCGTCCCGCGACAGGAGGCTGCCCATGTCCGCGTCCTTCCCCCACCGTCCCGTCGGCGTCTGGCTGATCGGGGCACGCGGCTCCGTCGCCACGACCGTCGTCGCGGGCTGCGCCGCCCTCGCCGCACGGCTGCACCCGCCCACGGGCCTGCTCACCGAGACCCCGCTCTTCACCGGCACCGGCCTGCCGCCCCTGTCCTCACTGGTCTTCGGCGGCCACGACACCACGGACTGCCCGCTGCCCAAACGCGCCGAGGCACTGACCGCCGCCGGGGTCCTGCCGTACGGCGTCACCACCGCGGTGACGGCCGAACTCGCCGCCGCCGACCGGGAGATCACGACCGGTGGCCCGCTGCCCGGCGACCAGCGGGACGAGGAGGAGCTGACCGCCGCCTTCGCCGCCGACATCGAGGACTTCGTACGGCGCACCGGTGCGGCCCGCGCGGTGGTGGTGAACGTGGCCTCCACCGAACCGCCGCCCACCGGCACGGCCCTGCCGCCGAGTTCCCTGTACGCGGCGGCGGCCCTGCGCGCGGGCTGCCCCTACGTCAACTTCACCCCCTCCACCGGCCTGCACCACCCCGCGCTGGCCGGGCCCGCGCGGGCGAGCGGCCTGCCCCACGCGGGCCGCGACGGCAAGACCGGCCAGACCCTGCTCCGCGCCGTGCTCGGCCCGATGTTCGCGCAGCGCTCGCTGGCCGTGCGGGCCTGGTCGGGCACGAACCTGCTGGGCGGCGGCGACGGCGCGGCCCTGGCCGACCCGGCCGCCGCGGCGGCCAAGAACGCCGGCAAGGAACGCGTCCTGGCCGACACCCTCGGCCACAGCCCGCAGGGCGAGGTCCACATCGACGACGTCCCCGCGCTCGGCGACTGGAAGACCGCCTGGGACCACATCGCCTTCGACGGCTTCCTCGGCACCCGCATGGTGCTGCAGACCATCTGGCAGGGCTGCGACTCCGCCCTGGCCGCCCCCCTCGTGCTGGACCTCGCCCGCATCGTCGCCCGCGCCCACGAGGTGGGCCTGTCCGGCCCGCTGCGGGAACTGGGCTTCTACTTCAAGGACCCCCTGGGCGACGGCCCGGCGGGCCTGACCGAGCAGTACGCCGACCTGGCCCGCCTCGCCGAGCGCCTGCGAACGCCGGACGCGCGGCCGGGGGAACGCCCGTGAACGCCGGGCGGGCCACGGGCGGTGCCGCCGGCGGGAGCGACGCTCCGGGCGGTGGCGGTGGCGGTGGCGGTGGCGGTGGCGGTGCGCGGGGCGCCGGGCGGGGGCGGGCCTGGGCCGAGCTGCTGCGGCTGCCCGCCGTCCTCACCGTTCCCGGTGACGCCCTGGCGGGCGCGGCCGCCGCCGGGCGGGCCGGCCCCCGCACCCTCCTCGCGGTCGGCTCCTCGCTGTGCCTGTACGAGGCCGGGATGGCCCTCAACGACTGGGCCGACCGCGCCGAGGACGCCAGGGAACGCCCGCACCGCCCGCTGCCCTCCGGCCGCATCCGCCCCCGGGCGGCCCTCGCCGCGGCCTGCGCCCTCACCGCGGCGGGCCTGGCCGCGGCGGCCGGCGCGGGACGCCCCGCGCTGGCGGTCGCCGCACCGCTCGCGGCCACCGTCTGGGCGTACGACCTGGGCCTCAAGCGCACCCCGGCCGGCCCGCTCGCGATGGCCGCCGCCCGCGGACTCGACCTGCTCCTGGGCGCCGCGGCCACCACCGGCCGCACCCGCCCGGCCCTCCGTCCGGCCGCCCTGCTGGCCACCCACACCCTCGCGGTCACCGCGGTGTCCCGCCGCGAGACCACCGGCGGCGCACCGGCCGTCCCACTGGCGGCGCTGGCCACCACCACCGCGCTGACCGCCCTCCTGCACCGCCCGCCCGGCCCCCCGCCCCGCTCCGTCCCGGCCCAGGCCGCCCTCCTGGCCGCCACCTGCGCCACCGCCGCCTACGCCGCCACCTCCCTGCGCCCCTACCTGCACGCCGCCCTCAACCCCTCACCGCCCCTGCTGCAACGCGCCGTCGGCAGCGGCATCCGCGCCACGATCCCGCTCCAGTCGGCGCTGACCGCCCGCGCGGGCGCGCCGGCCACCGCCCTGCTCGCGGCCGCCCTGGCCCCGCTCGCCCGCCGCTTCGCCAGGAAGGTGAGCGTCACATGACCCGGCACACGGCCACCTCCACGCCCCGCCCCACGGCCCCGGGGGACCTCCGTCTCGGCTACGGCACCAACGGCCTCGCCGACCTCCGCCTCGACGACGCCCTCGCCCTCCTCGCCGACCTCGGCTACGACGGCGTCGGGCTGACCCTCGACCACATGCACCTCGACCCGCTCGCCCCGCACCTCGCCGCCCGCACCCGCAAGGCCGCGCACCGGCTGGACACCCTCGGCCTGCGGGTCACGGTGGAGACGGGCGCCCGTTACGTACTCGACCCGCGCCGCAAACACGGCCCCTCGCTGCTGGACGCCGACCCGGACGACCGCGCCCGGCGCGTGGACCTGCTGCTGCGGGCCGTGCGCGTCGCCGTCGACCTCGGCGCCCACGCCGTGCACTGCTTCAGCGGCCCCCTCCCGCCCGGCACCGACGAGGAAGCGGCCTGGAAGCGGCTGGCCGAGGCGCTGGCCCCCGTCCTGGACGCCGCCGGCGCGGCCGGCGTCCCGCTCGCCGTCGAACCCGAACCCGGCCACCTCCTGGCCACCCTCGCGGACTTCCACCGGCTGCGCCGCATCCTCGGTGACCCCGGCCACCTCGGTCTCACCCTCGACATCGGCCACTGCCAGTGCCTCGAACCGCTCCCGCCGGCCGAGTGCGTGCGGGCCGCCGCGCCCTGGCTGCGGCACGTCCAGATCGAGGACATGCGCCGCGGCGTCCACGAGCACCTGCCCCTCGGGGACGGCGAGATCGACTTCCCGCCCGTCCTCGCCGCCCTGGCCGCCACCGGCTACACGGGCCTGACCGTCGTGGAACTGCCCCGCCACTCGCACGCCGGCCCGCACCACGCCGGACGCTCCCTGCCGTTCCTGCGCCGCGCCGCCGCCCACGCGGCAGAGCACGTCCCCGTGCCTGTCTCCCGGCGCGCACCCGCCGCCGCCCCCGAAGGGAGCCCCCGATGACCCGCCCGCACCCCGCCCCCGGCACCCCGGCGTCCGCCGCGCTCGCCGCGTCCGCCGGCCCGCACCCCCTTCCCGCCGCGGATCCGGAGGACCTCCCCGCCGCGCTGACCGGCGCCGCCCGCGCCTGGCTCGACCAGGCGCTCGACGAAGCCGCCGCCCACCACGGCGGCCACGGACCGATCTCCGTGTGGGAACTGCGCCTGGCCGAGGCGGGCCGCCGCTGCGGGCCGGCCCACGCCGACGCCGCCCGGATCCTCATCCTGCGCGCCGCCCGCGCCGACCCGCACGCCCTGACCCGCGTCTACCGCCAAGGAACCGCCGACGAGCGCCGCGCCGTGCTGCGCGCCCTGGACCACCTGGTACCCGGCCCCGACGCCCTGCCCCTCGTCGAGGACGCGCTGCGCACCAACGACACCCGCCTGCTCGCCGCCGCCGTCGGCCCGTACGCCGCCCGGCACCTGGGCCCGCACGCCTGGCGGCACGCCGTCCTGAAGTGCCTGTTCACCGGCGTCCCCGTCGCCCACGTCAGCGGCCTCGCCCAGCGCGCCCGCGGCGACGCCGAACTCGCCCGCATGCTCGGCGACTACGCGGCCGAACGCACCGCCGCCGGCCGCACCGTCCCCGAGGACCTGCACCGCGTCCTGGCCCTGACCGGAACGGGCACCGCACCCCCCGGCCCCGGCACGCCCGGCGACGTCCCGCGCCCGGCCCCGGACGACCCCCACGGCAAGGAGTCCTGATGCGCATCCTCGACCCCCACATCCACATGACGTCCAGGACCACCGACGACTACGAGGCCCTGCACGCCGCCGGTGTCCGCGCCGTCGTCGAACCCGCCTTCTGGCTCGGCCAGCCCCGCACCTCGCCCGCCTCCTTCTACGACTACTTCGACTCCCTCCTCGGCTGGGAACCCTTCCGCGCCGCCCAGTACGGCATCGCCCACCACTGCGCCCTCGCCCTGAACCCGAAGGAGGCGAACGACCCGCGCTGCGTCCCCGTCCTCGGAGAGCTGCCCCGCTACCTCGCCAAGGACCGCGTCGTCGCCGTCGGCGAGATCGGCTACGACTCCATGACACCCGCCGAGGACACCGCCCTCGCCGCCCAGCTCCAGCTCGCCGCCGACCACGGCCTGCCCGCGCTCGTCCACACCCCGCACCGCGACAAGCTCGCCGGACTGCGCCGCACCCTGGACGCCGTCGCGGAGTCCGCGCTGCCCGCCGACCACGTCCTGGTCGACCACCTCAACGAGACCACCGTCAAGGAGGCCAAGGACAGCGGCTGCTGGCTCGGCTTCTCCGTCTACCCCGACACCAAGATGGACGAGACCCGCATGGTCGCCCTGCTGCGGGAGTACGGCCCCGAGAAGGTCCTGGTCAACTCGGCCGCCGACTGGGGCCGCAGCGACCCGCTCAAGACCCGCAAGGTGGCCGGCCTGATGCTCGCCGAGGGCTTCACCGAGGACGACGTCGACCGGGTGCTGTGGCGCAACCCGGTCGCCTTCTACGGCCTCAGCGGACGCCTCGCCCTCGACGTCACCGCACCCGGCGCCACCCACGAGGGCAACTCCGTGCTGCGCGGCGGGGAGTGAGCCATGCGGTTCCGGCACCCCGACGGTTCCACCGTCCACCTCGCCTACTGCACCAACGTCCACCCCGCCGAAACCCTCGACGGCGTCCTCGCCCAGCTCCGCGACCACTGCGAGCCCGTCCGCCGCCGCCTGGGCCGCGACCGGCTCGGCATCGGTCTCTGGCTCGCCCGCGACGCCGCCCGCACCCTCGTCACCGACCCGTCCGCCCTGCGCGGCCTGCGCACCGCACTCGACCGGCGCGGCCTGGAGGTCGTCACCCTCAACGGCTTCCCCTACGAGGGCTTCGGCGCCCAGCAGGTCAAGTACCGCGTGTACCGGCCCGACTGGGCCGACCCCGAACGCCTCGACCACACCACCGCGCTCGCCCGCGTCCTCGCCGGCCTGCTGCCCGACGACGTCACCGAGGGCACGATCTCCACCCTGCCGCTCGCCTGGCGCACCGCCCACGACGAGACCCGCGCCGCCCGCGCCCGCACCGCCCTGCGCACCCTCGCCGACCGCCTCGACGCCCTCCAGGACCTCACCGGGCGCTCGCTGCGCATCGGCCTGGAACCCGAACCCGGCTGCGTCGTCGAGACCACGCGCGACGCCATCGCCCCGCTCACCGCCATCGGCCACGACCGCATCGGCATCTGCGTCGACACCTGCCACCTCGCCACCTCCTTCGAGGACCCGCACACCGCCCTCGACGCCCTGACCGGGGCCGGCGTGCCCGTCGTCAAGTCCCAGCTGTCCGCCGCCCTGCACGCCGAGCAGCCGCACCGCCCCGAGGTGCGCGCGGCCCTCGCCGCCTTCGCCGAGCCCCGCTTCCTGCACCAGACCCGCGCCCGCACCCCGGACGGGCCGCTCGGCACGGACGACCTCGGCGAAGCCCTGCACACCGGCGCCCTCCCCGACGGGGTGCCCTGGCGCTCCCACTTCCACGTCCCCCTGCACGCCGCCCCCGCCGCACCCCTCACCTCCACCCTGCCCGTCCTGAAGAGCGCCCTGACCCGGCTGGCCGGCGGCCCGCACCCGCTCACCCGCCACCTGGAGGTCGAGACCTACACCTGGCAGGCCCTGCCGGCCGCCCTGCGGCCCCGCGCCCGCGCCCAGCTCGCCGACGGCATCGCCGCCGAACTCGCCCTGGCCCGCGACCTGCTGACCGACCTCGGTCTGAAGGAACTGCCATGACCCGCCCCGTCGGACCCACCCCGCTGCTCGTCCTGGACGTCGTCGGACTCACCCCCCGCCTGCTCGCCCACATGCCCCACCTGCGGGCCCTCGCCGACTCCGGCTCCCACGCCCCGCTCGGCACCGTCCTGCCCGCCGTCACCTGCGCCGCCCAGTCCACCTTCCTGACCGGCACGACACCCGCCGAACACGGCATCGTCGGCAACGGCTGGTACTTCCGCGAACTCGGCGACGTCCTGCTGTGGCGCCAGCACAACGGCCTCGTGTCCGGCGACAAGCTGTGGGACGCCGCCCGCCGCGCGCACCCCGGCTACACCGTCGCCAACATCTGCTGGTGGTACGCCATGGGCGCCGACACCGACTTCACCGTCACCCCGCGCCCCGTCTACCACGCCGACGGCCGCAAGGAACCCGACTGCTACACCCGGCCGCCCGCCCTGCACGACGAACTCACCGAACGCCTCGGCACGTTCCCGCTGTTCCACTTCTGGGGGCCGGGCGCCGACCTCGTCTCCAGCCGGTGGATCATCGACGCCACCCGCCACATCAACCGCACCCGCCGCCCCGACCTCACCCTCAGCTACCTCCCGCACCTCGACTACGACCTCCAGCGCCACGGCCCCGACGACCCGCGCTCCCTGAAGGCCGCCGCCGACCTCGACGCCGCCCTGGCCCCCCTCCTCGCCGACGCCCGCGCCGAGGGCCGTACCGTCGTCGCGCTGTCCGAGTACGGCATCACCCGCGCCGACCGGCCCGTCCACATCAACCGGGCCCTGCGCCGCGCCGGACTGCTGGAGGTGCACACCCAGGACGGCATGGAGTACCTCGACCCGACGGCCTCCCGCGCCTTCGCCGTCGCCGACCACCAGATCGCCCACGTCTACGTGCGCCGCCCCGAGGACCTCGCGGCCACCCGGGCGGCGCTCGACGGCCTGCCCGGCCTCGGCCTGCTCCTGGACGACGAGGGGAAGAAGGCCCACCACCTCGACCACCCGCGCTCCGGCGAACTCGTCGCCGTCGCCGCACCCGACGCCTGGTTCACGTACTACTACTGGCTCGACGACGACCGCGCCCCCGACTTCGCCCGGCTCGTCGAGATCCACCGCAAACCCGGCTACGACCCGGCCGAGCTGTTCATGGACCCGCACGACCCGTACGTGAAGGTCAAGGCCGCCACCGCCCTGGCCCGCAAGAAACTCGGCCTGCGCTACCGCATGGCGGTCGTCCCCCTCGACGCCTCCCCGGTCCGCGGCAGCCACGGCCGCCTCCCCGCGAGCGACGACGAAGGTCCGCTCCTCATCTGCTCCACCCCCCGCGCCGTCGGCGGCCGCCTCGCGGCCACCGACGTGAAGTCACTCCTGCTCGACCTCGCCGGACTCCGTACACCCGGCCCGTCCGGCACCCCCCGCACCACCGCCCACCAGCCCGGAAAGAGGCACCCGTGAACGACATCCAGCCCACCGGCCCCGGCACCGACGAGCGGCTGCGCCGCAGCCTCGGCATCGGCCGCCGCGGCTTCCTGAGCACCTGCACCGCCGTGGCGGCCGGCGCGCTCGCCGCACCCGTCCTCGGAGCCGCCCCCGTCCAGGCGGCCGAACCGGGCCCCGGCCAGGGCACGGGCCACGCCCTGGTCCCCGCCGACAAGCGCGGCATCATCCTCTACACCGTCCGCGACGCCACCGGCCGCGACCCGCTCTCCACCAGCCTGCCCTCCGGATTCCGCGCCGTCTTCGCACAGCTGGCCCGCTTCGGCTACCGGCAGGTCGAGTTCGCCGGCTACGGCCAGCACCCCAACGCGCCCGGCGGCGCGAACCTGGAGACCGCCGAGGGCGCCCGGCTGCTGCGCCGCTGGCTCGACGAGTACGGGCTGCGCGCCCAGGGCAACCACGGCTTCATCCCGGGTTCCTGGCCGCTCACCCCCGCGGACCTGGACACCTTCAAGAAGCACCTGGAGATCGCGAACATCCTCGGCATGGACCACATGGGCACCGGCGGCGACCCGACCAGCAGCTCCTACAAGGCCGACTGGGACGTGGCCGCCGACAAGTGGCACGCCCTCGGCGAGATCGCCCGCCGGGCCGGGATCAAGCTGTACACCCACAACCACGACGCCGCCTACGGCTTCCTGCTCGACGGCGGACCGCTCGACGCCCAGGGCCGGCCGACCCGCTCCTCCGGCATCCGCAAGCTGGAGTACTTCCTGTCCGTCACCGACCCGAAGCTGGTCTGGCTGGAGATGGACATCTTCTGGGCGCACGTGGCCCAGTACAAGTTCCGCACGTACACCGCCCACGACGGCTCCACCCGGCAGAACGTGTTCGACCCGGCCGGCCTGGTCACCCGCCACGACAAGCGCTACCCGCTGTTCCACGCCAAGGACGGCGTCGTCGACACCACCAGCGGGCAGGGCTACGCCATGGTCCCGTTCGGCACCGGCGTGATCGACTACACGGCGTTCTTCTCGCGCGTGGGCCACCGCAACCACCACAACCCCATGGTCGAGCAGGACAACGCGCCCAGCGCCACCGACCCGGCCCAGTCACTGACCCACGCGCGGATCGGCTACGAGAACCTGGCCGCCCTGCGCCGCAGGTAGCCCGGCGGCCGCACCGCCGCCGGCCGCCGCACCGCCGCCGGCCGCCGCACCGCCGTCCGGCGGCGCACCGGCGGCCGGGTACGGCGGGAGGCGGGACCATCGCCCGGGCACGGGACGGGTCCCGCCTCCGCATCCCCGGCGACGCCGTCAGGACGCGGTTCCCGGCCCGGCCGCCACCGGACGCGCGTCGCCCCGCCCCGGCCGGCGCAGCAGCAGCGCGAGCGCCGCGGCGACCATCGACACGCCACCGGCCAGCGCGTAGGCCCCGTCGTAACCCCAGGCGCCCACCACCATCGAGCCGAGGCCACCGCCGAACAGGCCGCTGACCAGCTTGCCGCTGTACACCAGCCCGTAGTTGGTGGCGTTGTAGTTCTCGCCGAAGTAGTCCGGGGTCAACGCGGCGAACATCGGGTAGAAGGCGCCGCCGCCGAAACCGGAGAGGAAGGCGAAGAACAGGAACAGCCACTCGTTCTTCGTGTCACCGGCCCAGATCACACCGAACTGCGCGAGGCCCAGCAGGACGATGACGAACACCAGCGTCGTCTTGCGGCCCCACAGGTCCGACAGCCACCCCACCACCGCGCGGCCGACCCCGTTGATCACCGCCATCACCCCCATCGAGGACGCCGCGACCAGCGGCCCGAAACCGATCTCCTTGGCGAAGTCGACCTGGAAGGAGATACCGAAGATCGACACCCCGGCCGTCATCACCACGGTGATCCACATCAGCGGCAGCATGCCGGTCCTGACGGCCTCCTTCGGGGTGAACTGCCGTACCGCCGGAGGGTTCTTGGCCAGACTGGCCGCGCTCTTGCCGTTCCCCGCGAAGGACAGCGGGTCGATGTCCGCCGGCCACCAGTTCTTCGGCGGGTCCTCGAAGAAGAACGCGCAGACCGCCACCACGATCAGCACGTACACCCCGATCAGGTCGAGCACCTCGTTGTAGTTCCCGGTGTCGAAGGCGTAGTTGAAGATGAAGATGAACGGCAGCGAGCCGTAGGCGAAGCCGCCGTTGACGAAACCGGTCCTCGCGCCGCGCCGCTCCGGGAACCACTTGCCGACCATGTTGATGCAGGTGGCGTAGATCAGCCCGGACCCGGCACCGCCCACCACACCGAACCCCAGGACGGCGAGCAGCACGTGGTCCAGGTGGGACAGGGCCAGGAAGCCCAGCAGACACATGCCCGCACCGATGTACATGGCCCGGCGGGCGGTGAGCAGGCCGCGCTCGCGCAGCCAGCCCGCCGGGAAGGCGATGCCCGCCTGGAAGAACACCCAGACGCTGAGGATCCAGAAGGTGTTGCTCTGCGTCCAGCCGTGCGCCTCGGACAGGGTGTCCTCCGCGGAGCCGTAGGCGTACTCCGAGACGCTGATGGCCATCATGGAGACCCACGGGAGGTACACCATGAACTTGCGCGAGTGACCGAGTATGTCCCGGTCGGTCTCACCCACGCGGTAGACCCGGCCCCCGGGGCCGGTGACTTCGCGGTAGGCGCCCTTCGCCGTGCCGGGTCCGGCCGGCGTGTTCCTTGCTGCCATGGGATCAGCCGTCATCTCAGGCCATCTCCTCGCCGAGGGGGTGGGAATCGGGGACGATGCGCCGGACCCTGGGAAGGGCCAGGGACTCGAGGAAGAGCGCGGCGGCGGCAGACGAGCGCGGTGCAGCCCGCCGGCGCGAACGCACCGCGCGGAGCGCGGGTCGCGGCCGCCGTGGTGCCGGTGCCCGCGAGGACCGGCGGCAGCCACGCCCAGGCGAGCAGCCCGCAGGTGCTCGGCCGTGCTGCTCGCCGAAGTGGTCCGCCGCCGACGCCACCACCAGGGGGAGCACCGCACCGCCGGCGAGTGCGGCGGCGACGCAGCCGAGGAGGAGCGGCGCGGAGCCCGCCGCCCGCCGCGGCCGGCACCCCCGGCTGCGCAGCGGCCGGCGCCGGCAGGGCCACGGCGAGGGCGGTCCGCCGCTCCACGAGGTCCGACACCGCCCCTGCGGCCGCCGTCCCGGTGCCGCCCGCCACGGCCGCCACGGCCGCCCGGGCCATCGCCGCTGGGCCGAGCCCCGGCGCGCGGCCGCGGGAGGGCAAGAGGAGGACGTCGAGGACCGTGACACCGGCCGTGCCCAGCAGGCACAGCGCCATCAGCCACAGCGCGGGGGTGCGTACCGCCCTCGCCGGACCCGTCTGCCGCGGGGCGGGCGGGTTCTTCCGGTGCCTGCGCCGGGCCGCGCGGCCGGCCGGCACCGTGAGCGGGCCGGCGTGCGCCGGCCACCGGTTCCGCGGCGGGTCGTGGAAGAACCGTCCGGCCGCCGTCCGCACCGCCCGGACCGCCGCGCCGGTCACGGCGAGCAGGCTCCGCTGCCCGGCCCGGTCGGCCCCCAGGAGCAGCGGCACCGCCCCGCAGGCCGGACCGCTCGCCGCGAACGCGACGCATCCGATGCCCGTCATGCCCGGCCAGAGCAGGACGGCCATCCGGATCCGGCCGTGGCCCGGCAGACCGGCGTCGCTCTCGCCGACCCGGTGGACGCGGCCCCCGCGGCCCCTCACCTCCCTGCACAGCGGAGCGGCGGGTGGATCGGTGGTTTCCATCTCGCGGCAGCACCCCTCGCGTCGAAGGTTCTGGCAGACGCCCCTGTCCGATGCCTTTCGTGCGCACGCGTCCCGGGCGCGGCCCGCACGCACCGCCGGCCGCCCCCAGGTCGTTCACCTCATGAACCGCCTCCCCGCAGCCCCCGAGGTCCGCGCCCCGGCAGGCCCGGGGCGTGCCGGCGTCACGACAGCAGCCCCGCCGCCCGCGCCCACCGGTACTTCGCGCCGAGCACCGCCACCGGCTTCTCCGTCGTGTACGGGTAGGCCACCACCCCCCGCTCGAAGAGGTACTGGCAGGCCTCCTCCACCTCGACGTCACCGGCGAGGGAGGCCACCACCGGCTTCTCCACCCCGCGTGCGCGGAACTCGGCCACCACCCGCGCGGTCAGCTCGGCGAACACCATCGGAGGGGTGACGATGGTGTGCCAGTAGCCGAGGACGAGCGCGTGGACGCGCGGGTCCTGGAGCCCCAGCCGGATCGTCGCCTCGTACGTCGAGGGCGGCTCGCCCCCGGTGATGTCCACCGGGTTGCCCGAGGCCCCGAACGGCGGGATGAAGCGCCGGAACGCCTCGTCCAGGTCCTGCGGGATCTCCATCAGCGACAGTCCGTTGTCGGTGACCGCGTCGGACAGCAGCACCCCGCTGCCGCCGGCCCCGGTGATGACGACGACGTTGTCGCCCTTCGGCGCGGGCAGCACCGGCAGAGCGCGCGCGTACTCCAGCATGTCGTTCAGGCCCGGTGCCCGGATGACGCCCGCCTGCCGCAGGATGTCGTCGTAGACGGCGTCGTCGCCTGCTAGGGCACCGGTGTGCGAGCCCGCGGCCCGCGCCCCCGCCGCCGTACGGCCCGCCTTGAGGACCACCACCGGCTTCTTCGGCACCGTCGCCCGGGCCGCCGCCACGAAGGCCCGCCCGTCCTTGAGGTCCTCCAGGTGCATCGCGATGCACTGGGTGTGCGGATCCTCGCCGAACCAGGTCAGCAGGTCGTCCTCGTCCAGGTCCGACTTGTTGCCGAGGCCCACGATCGCCGACACACCCGTCCTCGTGGTCCGTGCGAAGCCCAGGATCGCCATGCCGATCCCACCGGACTGCGAGGTCAGCGCGACACCCCCCTTCACGTCGTACGGCGTGCAGAACGTCGCGCACAGGTCCTGCCAGGTCGAGTAGTAGCCGTAGATGTTCGGCCCGAGCAGCCGTACGCCGTACCGCTCGGCGATCGCCACGATCTCCGCCTGGAGCGCGTGCTCGCCCGTCTCCGCGAACCCGGACGGGATGAGGACGGCGTTGGGGATCCCCTTGCGTCCCACCTCCTCCAGCGCGGCGGCCACGGACCGGGCGGGGACGGCGAAGACCGCCACGTCCACCTCACCGGGAACGTCCGTGACACTCTTGTACGCCTTGCGGCCCAGGATGTCGTCGGCCCGCGGGTTCACCGGATGGACCTCCCCGGGGAAACCGCCGTCGACGAGGTTGCGCATCACCGAGTTGCCGATCTTGCCCGGGGTCCCGGACGCGCCGATCACGGCCACCGAGGACGGCTGCATCAGCCGCCGCATGGAGCCGAGGATCTCCTCGCGCGTGTACGCCCTGCGCGCCGGCGGCCGGCGTTCGGCGAGGATCACCCGGACGTCCGCGGCGACCGCGCCGTCCTCGGTCGCCATCACCGGGTTGAGGTCCACCTCGGCGATCTCCGGGAAGTCGGCGACCAGTTTGGACACCCGCCGGATCTGCTCGGCGAGGGCCCACCGGTCCACGCCCGGCTGTCCGCGCACCCCGCGCAGCACCTCGGCCGCCCGGATCGAGTCCAGCATGGACAGCGCCTCCTCGGCGCGGACGGGCGCCAGCCGGAACGTCACGTCCTTCAGCACCTCGACGAGCACCCCGCCCAGACCGAAGGCCACGACCTTGCCGAAGGCCGGGTCGGTGACCGCGCCGATGATGACCTCCTGCCCCCGGGGCAGCAGTTCCTGCACCTGCACGCCCTCGATCCGGGCCCCGGGGGCGTAGGCGCGCGCGCCGGCCACGATCCGGTGGAACGCGGCCCGTACGTCCGCCGCTCCCTCGACCCCGACGACGACCCCGCCGGCCTCGGTCTTGTGCAGGACGTCCGGCGAGACGATCTTCATCACCACCGGACCGCCGAAGAGCGCCGCCGAGGCGACGGCCTCCTCCACGTCCCGCGCCAGCGCCTCGCCCGCTACGGCGATCCCGTACGCGTCGGCGAGTACCTTGCCCTCCGGCGCGGTCAGGGCCGTACGCCCCTCGGCCCGTACCGCGTCCAGCAGCGCGCGGACCCTGTGCACCCGTTCCTCGGTCATCACCTCAGATCACCCCGTCCGACTTGAGCAGGCGCAGCTCCTCGCCGCCGAGGCCCAGCTCGCCCACGTACACCTCTTCGTTGTGCTCGCCCAGCAGGGGCGAACTGCTCACCTCGACGGGGGAGTCGGACAGCTTGAGCGGACTGCCCACGGTCACGAACTCGCCGCGGGTGGGGTGCGGAACGCGGACCACCATCTCGTTGGCGGCCAGGGACTCGTCCTCGATGATCTCCCTGGTGGACAGGATCGGCCCGCAGGGGATGCCGTGCGCGTTGAGTCTCTCCAGCACCTCCCACTTGGGCAGGCCCGAGGACCACTCCTCGATCAGCTGGAACATCTTGGCCAGCCGGGGCAGCCGGGCCTGCGGTGTGGCCCAGTCGGGGTCGTCGGCCAGCTCGGGCCGGCCGATCAGCTCGCTGATCGGCCGCCAGCCGACGGGCTGCACGATCACGTACACGTAGTCGTTCGGGCCGCCCGGCGCGCACTTGACCGCCCAGCCGGGCTGCCCGCCCCCGGACGCGTTGCCCGAGCGGGGTACCTCGTCGCCGAAGTCGTCGTTCGGGTACTCGGCGAGCGGGCCGTGGGCCAGGCGCTGCTGGTCGCGCAGCTTCACCCGGCACAGGTTGAGCACCGCGTGCTGCATGGCCACGTTCACCCGCTGCCCGCGCCCGGTGCGCTCCCGCTGGAACAGCGCGGCGAGCACCCCGGCGACCAGGTGGACGCCGGTTCCCGAGTCACCGATCTGCGCGCCGGTCGCGGTCGGCGGCCCGTCCTCGAAACCCGTGGTGGCCATCGAGCCGCCCATGGCCTGGGCGACGACCTCGTACGCCTTAAAAGCGGTGTACGGGCCCTCCCCGAACCCCTTGATGGAGGCGTACACGAGCCGCGGGTTGATCTCCTGGATGCGCTCCCAGGTGAAGCCCATCCGGTCGACGGCGCCGGGCCCGAAGTTCTCCACCATGACGTCGGACCGGCGGATCAGCTCGGTCAGGATCTCCTTGCCGCGCCCGGTCTTGGTGTTGAGGGTGATGCTCCGCTTGTTGCAGTTGAGCATCGTGAAGTACAGGGAGTCGACGTCCGGGAGGTCACGCAGCTGGCGGCGCGTGATGTCACCGGCCGGCGCCTCCAGCTTGATGACGTCCGCGCCGAGCCAGGCCAGCAGCTGGGTCGCGGAGGGGCCGGACTGGACGTGGGTCATGTCGAGGACGCGGATGCCGTCGAGTGCCTTTGCGGTCACGGGCGTTCACCTCACTTGTACATCGTCTGGTTCATGGTTCCGGGGGCGTAGGCGTCCGGGTCGACCCAGACGTTGATCAGCGAGGGCTTGCCGGACTCGCGGGCGCGCCGCAGGGCCGGAGCGATATCGGCGGGGTCGCGGACCTCCTCGCCGTGGCCGCCCAGCATCCGGGCGAACTCGTCGTAGCGGACGTCGCCGAGGGTGTTGCCGACCCGCTCGCGCTCCTTGCCGTACTTGGCCGCCTGGCCGTAACGGATCTGGTTCATCGAGGAGTTGTTGCCGATGATGCCGACGAACGGCAGGTCGTAACGCACCAGCGTCTCGAAGTCCCAGCCGGTCAGCGAGAACGCCCCGTCGCCGAAGAGGGCGACGACCTCCTGGTCGGGGCGGGCCTGCTTGGCGGCCAGCACGAAGGGGATGCCGACACCGAGGGTGCCGAGCGGCCCCGGGTCCATCCAGTGGCCGGGCGCCTTGGGTTGCACGACCTGCCCGGAGAAGGTGACGATGTCGCCGCCGTCGCCGATGTACAGGGAGTCCTCGGTGAGGAAGTCGTTGATCTCGCTGACGAGCCGGTAGGGGTGGATGGGGGAGGCGTCCGAGCGCAGCTGCGGCAGCCGCTTGCCGGCGGCCGCCCGCTCGGCGGCGCGCAGGTCGTCGAGCCACCCCTTGCGCTGGGCGGCGCCGGCGTCGAGCCGTCCGGAGGCGGCCTCGGTGACGGACTTCAGCACCAGCCCGGCGTCCCCGACGATGCCGAGGTCGATGTCGCGGTTCTTGCCCACGGTGCGGTAGTCGAGGTCGATCTGCACGACGGTGGCGTCGGGGGAGAGCCGCTTGCCGTAGCCCATGCGGAAGTCGAAGGGGGTGCCGACGATCACGATGACGTCGGCGTGGGCGAAGGCGTAGCGGCGCGAGAGCTGGAAGTGGTGCGGGTCGCCGGGCGGGAGGGTGCCGCGTCCGGCGCCGTTCATGTACGCGGGCAGGTTCAGAGTGCGGACGAGTTCGACGGCGGCGTCGGTGCCCCGCGTCGTCCAGACCTGGCTGCCCAGCAGGATCGCCGGCCGCGCGGCGTGGACGAGGAGGTCGGCCAGTTTCTCCACCGCCTGCGGGTCGCCGGCCGTGCGGGTGGAGGCGCGGTAGCGGCCGGCGGCCGGGATCCGGGCCGCGGCGAGGGGCACCTTGGCGTCCAGCACATCGCGCGGTATCTCCAGGAAGGAGGGCCCGGGCGCCCCGTGGTAGCACTCACGGAACGCCATGGAGACCATGTCGGCGGCGCGCGCCGTGTCCGGCACGGTCGCGGCGAACTTGGTGATCGGCGTCATGATGTCGACGTGCGGCAGGTCCTGCAGGGACCCCATCTTGTGCTGGGAGTGCGCCCCCTGGCCGCCGATGAGGAGCATCGGGGACTCCGCGCGGAAGGCGTTGGCGACCCCGGTGACGGCGTCGGTGGTACCGGGCCCGGCGGTGACCACCGCGCAGCCGGGCCTGCCGGTGACGCGGGCGTAGCCGTCGGCGGCGTGCGCGGCGACCTGCTCGTGGCGCACGTCGACGACCTCGATGCCCTCGTCGACGCAGCCGTCGTAGATGTCGATGATGTGGCCGCCGCACAGCGTGTAGATGCGCTCGACCCCCTCGGCCTTCAGCGCCTTGGCAACGAGATGACCGCCGGAGATCACGTCCTGGGCGGGCCGGGCGGGCCGCGCGTCCTGGGTGTCGTCGGGCATGGCGAAGTCCTGTCCCTTCGTAGGGGGTGGGAGCGATCCGCGTACATTGCATACAGTCGACGAATACTGTATGGACCTCGTTATCCCGCATCCGGTGGTTGGTGTCCAGGGGTGTGCGGCACTTTCCGGACAGGAGCCGGCCGGGCGGCTTACCGGAGCACCTGCTGCCGTGAGCAGGTGCCCGGGCCCAGCGGCGCCCTCCGGCGGGGGGCGGGAAATACGCAGGTGAAACGCACTCCGAAACCTTGGTATGGTTGTCCATGTCGCCGCGGGGGACACCCGCGAACGGCAGACACCTGGTCCGGGTGGCGGAATGGCAGACGCGCTAGCTTGAGGTGCTAGTGCCCTTTATCGGGCGTGGGGGTTCAAGTCCCCCCTCGGACACTCGCTCTGGCGATACGGAATCGAGGACCTCGACCTTACGGTCGTGGTCCTCGTTGCGTTGTCGTAGGCGATGGTGATCCCCAGCGCCTCGTAGAGCGGGCCCTTCTTTTCGGTGGCGGCTGTCTGGATGCGCTGTGCGATGTCGCAAGACGGTCAGTGATTTGCTGGATCTGTTGTGCGTCGGAGGACGTCGAAAGCCTGGTCCTCGCCAGGAAACCGGGCGACCGTGCCGCACACGCGGGTGAGGTGTACCGGCGTCTCGCCGCCATGACGCAGGGTAGGCCCCGGGCGTCGAGACGGCCCCCGAGCCGGAGGAGACCGACTGGGAGTCGGCGTCGGCGACGGAGTCGAGGGCGTCGCCGACGTCCCCGCCGTCCCCGCCGTCCTCGTTCTGGGTCGGCAGCACGTACTCCTGTGCGAGTCCCGCCAGGTGCAGGGGCAGCGGCAGGCTCAGTGCGTCGGGCAGGTCGGGAGCCTGCCGGAGCTGGTGCGTGGCGAGCGCCAGCGCTTCAGGAAGGTCACCGTCGCCGGAGTGGCACCCCAGAACGGCGATCTCCACCAGCCCGGGGTTCCACGCGGCCTTGTCCGTGTCGATGGTCACCTTGCCCTTGGTGTTGACGCGGGGCGCCAGCTTGTCGGCGGCCACCGACAGCTTGAAGGTGCGGGCCTTGGGTGTGGGGGACCAGAAGACGCGGGCCTCGTCGGGGTCCGCGGTCGGGTCCGTCCACAGGTGGGCGGCCAGACCGTTGGGACCGTCAGGGTTCACGCCCCACCACTGGGCGGTCTCCCGGTTGCGGGCCGTACGCACCCGCACCAGCCGCAGGTCCGGATCCAGGCGGCGGCGTGCCGGGACACCCCCGGTCGTCGTCCGCACCGCCGGGTGTCTGCGGGAACAGCGCCAAGAACTCCTCCACCAGCCGGGCCCCGTGGGTGAGCGCCGCATCCGACAGGTCCTGGCACCATCCGGTCGTGCCGAACAGGGCCGACGAAAGACGCGGCAACGGCATGAGCGGCTCGCCGTCCGCGGTGGTCAGCTCGCCGCGCGCCGCCCGGTCCAGCAAGTGCGCCGTGTACTGACGGCGCAGGATCTCGACGGCCGACAGGTAGCAGCCCGGCGGCACGATGTCACCGGCGATCATCTCGGTCGGGTCGTCCAGGTAGTACCGGTCCCGGGCCCGGCGCCCGCCGAAGGCGGCCACCAGGGCGTTGCCGGTCCGGCGTCCGGCCCGCCCGGCACGCTGCACGTAGTTCGCCGGTCCGTCCGGCAGCGAGCCGAGCAGCACCGCCGAAAGGTCTCCGATGCCGATGCCCAGTTCCAGCGTGGCGTGCAGAGAGCACGTCGGGGTCGGTGTAGTGGGTGCCCTGCCGGAACGTCCGCTCCACGCGCTCCCGTTCGGGCCGGGTCAGCATGCCGGTGTGCTCGGCCGTGACGACCCGGTAAGTGCCACCGGTCAGGTACAGACGGCGGTAGTAGTCGGCCCGGTAGTCGCGCTCCAGTTTCCCGCCGAAGCCACCGCTGCCCGCACCGGTCGACGACATGCCGTACTGCGGCGGAGTGAGAATGCCGGGGCAGCGCCAGCGCGGGCAGGGGTGCCCGTACCACCGGGTGCGCCGCTCGGGCGGCACCACCTGTTGCCAGCCGCACTCCTCACAGGACACGAACGCCTTGTTGACCAGGTCGTCCGCCAGCAGCCTGACGTGGATGTGGCCCGGCTGCAGCCCGTAGACCCGGGTCGTGCGGTCCCTGGCGGTGCGCACCGACAGCACGCCTTCGTCCGCGAGGACCGGCAGCAGCCTGCGCAGGTACTCGGTAGCCTGCGACGCGTCCAGGCCGAGACAGCGACGCGTCCAGTCCTGGTACCAGTTGTTCTTACCGGTGATCGTGTCGAACTTCGTCTTCTCCTTGGGCCCGTCGAGCAGGAACCTCGGCGGCGCCACGCGGCCCTAGGGGAAGGCGGGCATGCCTTCGGGGCGCCGGCCGGAGACCAGGTACTGGATGACGCCCGCTTCCCGGATCCAGGTGTCCAGCCACCGGTGCCGCACACCGCCGCGCAGCCGCAGCCGCTCCAGCAGCCCTCGCACGAACGCCATGTACCGCTCGGGCGTGGGCAGGCCGCCGTCCAGGCCCAGCTGCCCCGGCAGCGTGAGGTGGAGGTCGCGGGCGAGCGTGACGATCCGCTCCGGATCGTCGACCACCACCTCCGCAGCCGTGGTCCGCGTCAGCTCAAGGGTGCGCCCGAGCCGGGAGCGCAGCCCGAACTCCATGACGGTCGCGAACGCCAGCCGTTCCCCGATGAGCTTCCAGCTCCGTGCGTCCCCGGTGCCGCGCCCTGACAGGAGCCGGTCCACGCCCGGTTCGTCGTGCAGGTCCGGCGGGACGACCGCGGCCAGCGTCTGCGGGTCGTCCACCGAGTCCAGGACGTCACCGATGAGGTCGTTGAGCGGGAGCGGTGCACCGGCCTCGTCCAGCTGGTGCGCCAGCAGCGAGCGCAGCGAGAACTTGTACGAGGCGTTCGCGACGTAGCCGGTGCGGTGTGCCGCGTCCTGCGTGGAGTCGTTGAACAGCAGCGTCTTGCGTTCCTCCGGCGCCAGCGCGATCTCGTGGCCGCCGGTGAACAGCTGGGTGACCGTGGCGGAGGCCAGTGCGGCGAGCGCCGTACCGAGGAACCGGATGCCGTTGTCCGTGTCACAGGCCGGGCAGGTGTCGTCCTTGGCGGCCTGGTCGGCGGTCTTCTTGTCGAGAATGGCCCGCGCGAACCAGGCGTCCTGCAGCCCCTCCCCGTCCTCGGTGACGGGCAGGCGGTACGTGCTCTGCTCCCCGTCCAGCACCACCACGGTCTGCGGATCGACGCCACCCCCCTGCTTCGGGCCGGTGCCGGTCAACGCCGCCAGAGCGTCCCGCGCCTCGCCCGGCGTCGCCGAGATGAAGTACCGCAGCCGCCGCTTGTCCCGTCCGACGGATGCCGACCAGATCTTCGTCGGGCTGGTCTCCAGCTTCTGCGGATCGGCCTCCGGGGACAGCGCCGCCCAGCCCGACCGGCCGCACACACGGCAGTACACGGCGGGCAGATGGGCCTGCGCCGGCCGCTGCACGGTGTCCGAACCAGGCAGAGCCTCCGGCCGCCGGGAGCCCGTGGTCGGCCACTCGTCGCTGTCGGACAGCTCCTCGGACGCCGACGCCGCGGTGAGCGCCGAACGCTGCGCGACGGCGCGCTCGTCCTCGTACCAGCGGAACTCCGGACGGCCACTCACCCCGCTGAGCACTCGCCCCACCGGCCGGACCCACAGGTGCGCCTCGATGTGCAGCAGCGGACGCGGCCGGCGCTCGTCGGACTCCGGGTCCCGCGCAGAGGACAGCAGCGCCACGAACCGCGACAGCGCCTCCAGCGCGAGCCGCGGGTTCTCCCGCGCGGTGCGCGCCCACGCGTACCCGAAGCGGGCCATACGGTCCCGCAACCCCCACTCGTCGAGCGGCTCGCCGTTCAGCAGTGCCAGCACACCGTGGGTGAAGTCGTGCTTCTTCAGCAGCCGCCCGATCTGGAAGGCGTCCAGACCGCGCCGCCCCAGCAGCCGCTCCGCGAGCCCGTCCAGGTCGAGGTGGTCGCGATCGGACTCCACGCCCGGCCCGCCCGAGACCTCGATGACTTCCTTGGGCCCGGGAGGCTCGGGCAGCTCGTAGTCGATGTCACATGCCCGTCTCCGGATCTCCGAGGAACCGCTCCAGCGCGAGCCGTGTGTCCTCGTCGGCCAGCGCGTACGTCGTCGTGAGGTACTGCGTCAGACTGCCGCGGAGTTGCGCGGCGGCCAGGGTGGGCTTCACGAGGACCTTTCGGGCAAGTCGGTTACCAGGACCGCCAGGTGCGTACCACCGTGACAGCCGGCACCAGGACCGTGACGATCAGCGTCAAAAATAGCGCCCACCTCGGTCATCGGCATCCATCCGGCCGGAACTCGCCTCCGGCCACGCGGTACCGACGGACGCGGGCGGCCGGTGAAGCACATGGCCGGAAACATCTGCCCACCAGTCTCCGTGCCCCGGCCGACCGCCGGTCCCGGAGCGGCGTGAGGTTAAGATCACTGTGTACACGCGGCTTGTCATGCCGAGTCATGGGGGGCGGAGGTACGGGCATGGGTGTGCGTGGTGCGGGCGAGGGCCGAGAGCGTGCCACCGACCTGAGGGTCTCGAGTCATGACCTCACCCAACTGGCCGATGACCTCGACGACATGCAGGACTACCTGGACAAACAGGTTCAGCGTATGGACGCGATCGTCGATCGTATCGAAGCGGGGTGGCGAGGGCCGGCGGCGACGGCGTACCGCAAGTTCCACCGGGCGGCGGCCGAGGACGCCGTACGCATCCGTGAAGTGATGCGGCTCATCGAGCAGGCCGTACGCCTGAGCCGGGACGGCTTCACGGACCGGGAACTGGATGTGATGGCCCGGCTGCGGAGTATTCCGGTGGACATCGACAGCGAGGTCGACAAGCTGTCGACACCGAACCCGGAGACGACCGGTCCCGTCCGTCCGCACAGCAGCCTCGACTCTTTCTGACGGACCTCTCCGAGGCTGCCTGCCGCGAACCGCGACAACACCTGCGAAACGGGGGAACCATGCCGAACGGGAGCACGGACGACGGTCGCATCACCGTCTCCTTCGCCGCCCTCCGCGAACTCGCCACCGAACTGGAGGACATCCTCAAGAAGCTCAATGGACGTCTGGAGGACCTCCACGATCGGGTCGTGCCGGTCGTGCTGTCCTGGGAGGGAGAAGCACGCGAGGTCTTCGTCGAGAAGGTCGATGAGTGGGACCGTTCGGCCCAGGACCTCCAGGCGGCCCAGAAGTGGCTGCACGAGTGCGTGACGACGAGCCACATCAACTATGCGGCGGCGCACCAGGCGGTGCTGCGCGGCTGGGGAGCCGGCTGATGGGGACACCGGTGCCGGGCCAGAACGGAGTCATCGACGTCAAGCCGACGGACCTCCACCGCGTCTCTTGCGGTGTGGCGAGCCAGCAGACGGTGATGGACAAGGGCGCCAGGACACTGCTCGACGACCTTCGAAGGTACCCGGACGCCGGCGGTTACGGCACCTCGCCCCAGGCGTTCGCGACGTCGTACGTCAAGGTGGGGAATCGCTTCCTCGAGGTGTGGGCCAAGAGCGTCGTCAGCATCGGGGGCGCGGCCGTGGGCTTCACTTCGACGGCCAACGCCTACGCGAAGGCGGAGGCGGCCAACGATCCCACGGGACAAGCGAAGCCGGTCGTCCAGCCGTTGCCGAAGGTCATCGATAAGGCGCCCGCCTACGGCTCCGTGCCGAATCTGAAGTGGGGCGACGACGACGGCGGTGACGACTTCGTCCGCAGGCTCCTCGAGTGGGTACCCGGGCCGGTCCGGGACCTGCTGAGACCGGTGGTGAAGCACGCCTTCCGGATGGGCAAGGTCGCCGATGTCTATCCGTTTCCGCAGCAGCACTACCTGAACTCGCTGTCCCAGGCGTGGATGGCGACGACGGTCCCCCTCTCGACGGCGGAGAGCGGCCTGAGCGGGAACGTCAGCAGCATCACGCAGCAGACCAACAGCGAGTGGTACGACGCGATGCGGCAGTTCTGCAGTTCGCTGTGGGGCACCACGGCGTGGGGCGGGAACCGCGAGAACTACGCCTGGAAACACGACAGCTCCGCTTCGCAGACCGCCACCCATCCCGCGATGACCGTTCTGTTCGACACAGCCCGGAAGGTCGGTGATCTCCTCTACGATTTCGCTGAGGCGGCCGTCTACGTCAACGGCGAGGTCTGGGACGTCTACGTCGAGGCCGTACGCGACGCGATCCCCAAGGTCGAGGTCAACCTCAAGGACGGCGTCGGCATGGACGACGTCAAGGGCCTCGTCAAGGGTCTGGCAAAAGGTGTCGCCAAGGGCGCGGTCCAATTGAGCGAGGGCATCGTCCTGAACATGGACACCGCCAGGCTCAACGCGATCGTCACCGAGTACAACCGACGGGTCGACACACTCGTGCCACAACTCGACGCACTCATGGGCCCGTTGGACGAGGCGTACCTAAGCGCTCCGGCCTACGAGGCCCAGGAGGCACGGGCGGAGGGTTTCGGCATGAGATCCCTGGAGGAGTTCAAGGACTCGCAGGTCTGGCTGAAGGTCGACTCGGCCGGCAACTACGACCTCAACCTCGCCGCCAACGAGTATCTGGAGAACGGCCATACCCTGGACAAGCACGTCGGCAAGACGGACGAGCAGCTGGCGCAGCGCCTGCGCGACCAGCAGACGAACGGCCCCACCCAGGCCTGGCCGCACGGCAAGCCGTATCCAGGCGCGGCGTCATCCTTCCCGAGCTACCAGCGGGCGGAGGAGCTGACGGAGTACAACCTGAACCAGAACAAGGCCGCCATCGAGGCATGGATCAAGGGTCCGCCGCCGCCGACGGACGGCAAGGTCGAGAAGTTCCTCTCCACGGCGCCACACGGCGAGATCAGTGGCCGCAGCGTGTTCAAACAGCCGGTGGACCCGAACGACCCGTTGTCCGGGTACAAGGAAGGCGGGATCAACGCCAAGGCGTACGACGTCACCGGCATCGACACGCGTATCAGGTACGACAGCAGCCGCAACCCCCCGTTCACAGTCATGACGTCGATGCCCTACAAGCCCTAGCCCGCCGAGAAAGGCCCGCACCACATGTCCGTCGACCAGACGTCCTGGGACGCCGCGGTACGCCACCTCTACAGGGATGCGACCGCGTACATCGCCACCGGCCCGCGCCGTCACGAGGACTGGACGCTCGACGTCCTGGATCTGATGGCCCGCGCCGTACCGGACCCGAGGGGCTGGGCCCGCATCGACGATGCGGAGGAGGATCCCGAGCGTGTGGGGACCCCCACGTGGCCCTTCGCCGTGCACCCCCCGGAGTACGTCGCGCCACGCCTCGCCGAGATCGACCGGGACAGTGCCGAGAACCTGCTCCTGGCTCTCACCGAGGGTGGCTGCACCTTGGCCAATCTCCGGTACTTCACCGAGTCTCCGGAGGAATTGCGGGCCATGGCCCGCACGGTTCTCGCGCGGTACGGGAATGAGGCCGCTTACCACACCAACGTCAGCAAGACCGGCAGCGCACCCGGCACGCTCGACTTCACACTGGAGGGCCTCGGGTACAGTCCGATGAGTGTCTTCACGGAGGACTGCGGCCTCGTCGTCGTCTCGGCCACAGAGGTCGGCATGTTCTGGAACTTCAACGACCTGTGAACCGGATGCCATCCCCTATGAGCAAGCTGTTGCCCAGGTCATTTGAGAGGATGCCCCCGTGCTGACCCGTTCCGCTTCTTACCCCGACCGGGAGACCGCCCGCTGGGCCACCCAGCAGGTGGTCACCGCCAACGAGCAGGTCATCCACCGCTGGCTCGCCCAGGGCACCCGGGCCCGCCTCACCATCGAGGCCGCCTGGCCTTCCCGGGAGAAGCCCGTGGGCCGGGTTCAGCTGGAGGGTGACCTGCTGGCCGGGCAGGGGCCGGTGGACGTCCGTGCGGCGCGGGTGGTGCTGCGCCGCGAGCCGTCGCGCCCGCACGGTTTCGTCGTCCGTACATCCGTCCCGTTCTACCTGTAGGGGCCGCCCGCACATGTCCCTGAAGCCCCTCGAACACGACCGCCGATATGGTGAGCTGGACCAGGTGATGCGCGCCTACCTAGGACAGCCGGCCGACGACACCCCGGAGCGACGCAGCCGCGCACTGGACGCATACCTCCGCCACACCTGGCACGCCCGCCCCTGGGCGGTCGCGGAGGCGGAGCTCCAGCTGCGTGAGTACAGCCGCAACCCTCCCGGCCGCATCCGACAGCAACTGGGCGAGTTCTACGCGATCCCGGACACCGGGATGCCCGAGTCCGAGATCGGCGGCTGGCTGATGGTGGTGGCCGACCACCTGAGGAAGAGCATCGAGGAAGGCGACGTCCCGGAACCGTCGTCCCCGCAGACGCACTGGGAGTGGAACGCGCGCTTCCCGGAAACGGCGCAACTGCTGGGTGGCTGGTTCTCACAGGACATCGTCGACGAGTTCCCCGACCACGGTGCCGCCGTCGCCGACTACGTCGCCACCACCGACCCCCACCTGGTCGCCCGTCTCGTGGGCGAACTTCACGAGTTGCTCGCCCTTCCCCTGGACGAGGGGGACTACGCTGTGGCGGCCGCCGAACTCGGCATGGAGGTCGGCCCGCCCGAGCCCTTTTCGTACGGCGCCTGGTTCAGGACGCTGGCGACGACGCTGCCCGGCACCTGATCCGGTGGCGGTAAGGACTATGACAACCACCGCTACGGGGCGCGCGGGTGGCGGCGGCCTGACGATCAGCTCCATCGGAGCGCGGTCCTCTGGCTGTCCGTGATCACTGATCAGCTCCAGCCCGACAGTTCCCCGACGAAGTCCGCGTACGAGCGGTTGCTGCCGCGCGGGGAGGGGATCAGGCGATGCTTCAGGGCCTCGCGGGCAACCGAGGGGCCGTCGCTCTCCCGGAAGACGGGCTCGCCCAGCCCGCGCTTGAGTTCCTCCTTGGCGTCCCTGATACGCCCGGTTTCCTTGTCCAGGAGCTTCGCGGGCACCTTCCAGCGCGGGCGTACATGCGGAAAGACGTCCGGCAACAGCAGCAGCCAGCTCTCGCTCTCCCAGGCGGCGAGGGCGAGAGCCGTGTGGAACCCCGGGCACTGGCGGGCCAGTTCGTCGGCGAGCGCCTTGCGGATCCGGTCGTAGCCGGCATCCACGTACCCGTCCAGGTCCTCGTGGACGACGAAGCCGAGCAGGTCGGCGCGCTCCCGGAGGGCCTTTGCGCGGGCCTTCCCGGCCAGGGTCTTCACGGCGGCGGCCAGCTCCGCGCCGGACTTCCTGCGCAGCCGCACCGGGTCGTTGATGCGGACCAGTTTGGCGGTCTCGCTCAGATCGGGCCGGTGCGCCCGTATCAGCGTGGCGAGGATCTGGCAGTCGTTCTGGTCCTCACCGGCCAGCACGATGACGCCCCGCGCCTGGCCCTTAGACGTCCGTCCGCCAGCCTGTCGCCCGCTCGGGGTCACAGTTCACCTCCGGTGAGGTCGCCGCCGAGGACGCCTGAGAACCACAGCTCTCCGAGGGGCTGTTCGCCGGACTCCTCGACGATGGCCTTCACTTCGTCCACGGTCAGCGCGGGGATGATCGACACACCGTCGTCGTCGCGGTCGCACACCACGAACTCCTTTGGCCGCAGCCGGTTGACGAGCGCGGGGGAGTGGGTGGCCACGATGAACTGCGTCCGCTCGGCGGCTTCACGCAACCGCTGCACGACGAGTTCCAGGGCTTGCGGATGCAGCCCGTGGTCGATCTCCTCGATACAGGTGAACGCCGGCGGGTCCGGGTCGTAGAGCAGGGCGAGCAGGCCCAGCAGGCGGACTGTCCCGTACGACGCGTCGGCGAGCGGGGTCAGCCGGCGCAGGCCGCGTTCACGCAGGACGATGGTCAACTGGTCCGTGGAGCCGCCGGCCTCCTCGAAGTACGTCGGCCCGAGGATCGTGTACGGGACATCGCCCGCGGCCAGTTCCGTCTCGATGCGGGCCTTGCTCTCGAAATGCGGTACCCCGCTGTCCTGGTCGGCCCCGGCGACCGAGCTGAACACCAGGTGCGGAACGTGTTCCCGCGTGGCGGCGGAGAGAATCGCCCGCCCCTGACCCACCTCCGCATCGACACCGGCCTCGAACGGCGTGGTGAACGCGAAGACACCGGCCCCCCCTCATCGCCGCGGCGAGCGAATCTCGATCGCTCAGGGAGCCCGCCACCACGTCGACGCCCTGCCCGGCCAAGGCCCGCGCGGACTCCCGGCCGGGGCCCGGACCAGGGCCCTGATCCGGGCCCCGCGGCTCAGCAGCGCGTCGGTCACCGCCCCGCCCTGTCCGCCTGTCGCGGCGAGCACCAGGATCGGTTCATCCATCATGGAAGCACTCCCTTCCCAACCAGGGGCATCGCATCTGAAGTCGCCCCCAGCGGTAACCTTCCGTCACGACCGGCGGTGCATGAAGCCGATGCGCGCGAGACGGGCACTGAAGGAATCGATCTCGTGCACGCACGGTCAAGGACGCCGGCCGAGCACGTGGCCGGCCGGGGGTGCAAGGGCCTGTTCCCCTCCGGCGGCCCAGGCGGCCTCAGACCGTACTCACCGCGTCGACGAGCCGGGCCAGCGCGCCGGCGAGCGCCCGCACTCCGGGGCCGTCGGCCGGGCCGCCCGGCTCGCGCATGTACCCGTCCCGCCGGATCTCGATCATCAGCGCGGCGACCCGGCGGTCGGTCCCGTAGTACTCCAGGGGTACGTAGGCGCCCCGGAACGGGCTGTCGACCCCCAGGTCGCCGACCCCCTCGAAGGCCTTCGCGGCCTGGTCCAGGAGGCGGGCCGGGGTGTGGAAGCCGTCGCTGCCGAGGCAGACCGCGGGGCGCGGCCCGTCGCCGTGCAGCTCGTAGGGGAGGCGTTCGGCCGGGTACGAGTGCACGTCGATGATCACGGCCCGGCCCACGGCCGCCAGCCGCTCCCCGACCGCCTCGGTCATGGCGGCGGCGTACGGCCGGAAGTACCGCTCCACCAGGGGGCGTCCGTCGAAGGAGGCCGGGCGCAGTTCCTCCCCGTGCGTGGTGCGGGTGTACACGGCGCCCATGCCGACGGCCAGCATCTCCTCGCGCTCGTCGGGGAAGCGCTCGGGGTCGGTCACCAGCCGCGAGAGGCGGTTCACGAAACGCCACGGGGTGACGGCGCAGCGCTCGGCGGCGGCTGCCGCGATGCCGGCGGTGTGCGCGTCGGTGATGTGGTCCAGTTCGCGGGCGAGGGCGGCGTCGTCGAGCGTGATGCCCCGCCGGACGGCGGCCGGGACGGTCCGCGAGGAGTGCGGGACGTGCAGTACGACGGGGGAGTCGGGTGAGCCGGGCAGGTACTCGAAGGAGGGGGACGGATCGTTCATGTGCGGTGTCCTCGTCGCGCGCGCCGTCGGCCGGCGGCACGCGTCGCGTGTGGTGGCGGGGCGCGGCGCGGCGCGCGGGGTCGTCGCGGATCGTACGCCGAGAAGTTCTGCGCGGGTCCCCTGAACTTGGCATGGACCTGATCTATCTCCCCGGCTACCCTCTTCCCTGCACCCCCTTTGAGAGCGCTCTCACTCCGCATGCCCTTCCGCTCCACCCCCACCGTCACGAGGGGACGAGGTCCCGTCGTGACCGGAACGACGAGAGGCAGCAACCCACATGAGACGCACGACAGTTCTGCGCGCCGCCCTGACCGGGGCGGTCCTGCTGGCCACCGCCGCCGCCGGCCTGAGCGGCGGTCAGGCGACGGCCGCCACCCCGTCCGCCCCCACCCACGGCCTTCCCGCCCCCTCCGCCGCCGGCGCCCCGGCGTCCGCGGCCCTCGTCTCCGCCCTCCGGCACGACCTGCACCTGACGGAACGGCAGGCCAAGGCCCGCCTCGCCGCGGAGGCATCGGCGCGCACGGTCGAACAGGCCGCGCGCAAGGCCGCCGGAGCGGCGTACGGCGGCTCGTGGTTCGACCCGAAGAGCGACGCCCTGGTGGTCGCCCTCACCGACGACACCCGCCGCACGGCGGTGGAGGCCACCGGTGCCCGCACCGTGCACACCCGCCACACGGAAAGCCAACTGAACGCGGCGAAGGACGCGTTGGACGCGCTGCGTGCCCCGAAGGGGGTCAGCGGCTGGCACGTCGACCCGCGCGCCGGGGCGGTCACCGTCACCGTGGTCGCCGCACACAAGGACGACAACGATGTCAGGACGTTCCTCGCCCGAGCCCGCGCCGCCGGCCCGGTGACCGTGGAGGAGACCCGTCAGGCCCCGCGCACGCTGGCCGCCGGAACCGTGGGCGGCGACCCGTACTACACGGGCAACGTCCGCTGCTCCATCGGCTTCTCGGTGTACGGCGGTTTCGTCACGGCCGGACACTGCGGCCGGCCCGGCATGGGCGTCAGCGGCTGGGACCACTCCTACGTCGGCACCTTCCAGGGCTCCTCGTTCCCCGACAACGACTACGCCTGGGTCAGCGTGGGCAGCGGCTGGTGGACCGTACCGGTCGTGCTCGGCTGGGGGACCGTCTCCGACCAGCTGGTCCGCGGCTCGGCCGAGGCCCCGATCGGCGCGTCGATCTGCCGCTCGGGCTCGACCTCGCACTGGCACTGCGGCACCGTCCTCGCCAAGAACGAGACGGTCAACTACAGCGAGGGCGCCGTCCACCAGATGACGAAGACCAACGTCTGCGCCGAACCCGGCGACTCCGGGGGCTCGTTCATCAGCGGCGACCAGGCCCAGGGCGTCACGTCCGGCGGGTGGGGCAACTGCAGCTCCGGCGGCGAGACGTGGTTCCAGCCGGTGAACGAGATCCTCGGGCGGTACGGACTGACACTGCACACCGCGTGAGGTGACACCCCGTCCGCCGCACCGGGCCCGGTCGACTCCCCTCCCGGTCACCTGGTCGCGGCGGGCACCGGGCGGCCGTGCCGTACCCGCGGAACGCCACGCCGGTACGGCACGGCGCCCGGCATCCGGCGCCCGGCGTCGGGTGCCGGGCGCCGGGCGTCGGGTGCCGGGTGTCGGTCGGATGAGCCGAGCGGAGTCGCGTCGGGCCGGGCCGAGCGGAGTCGAGCCGCTGCGAGACGACACGGCGGCGTCCCGCGACCGGTGTCCCGAGACGGGTGCCGCGCATGGTCGTGACCGTCCCGGGGAAGGGCCGTTGCGACGAACTTCTGCCTCATCTTCGACATCCCTTCCCACAGGCGGTGCAGAGTGAAGAAGAGAGTGTGCGGTGCGGGTGCCGTGCTCGGCGTCCTGGTCGTGTTCGGCGCCCTGCCGGCGCAGGCGTCCACGGCGGCGCCCCCGGGAACGCAGCGGGGCGGGCACGTCCTGCCCCTGGGCCCCGCGGACCTGGCCGAGACCCGTACCACGACGACCCTTCAGCCGGGCGTCACCCTCACCCGCATCGTGCGCGGCGAGGACGCCCCGGCGCTGTCCTGGACGGTCGAGGTGACCATTCCCGGCGGTGCCGGCTCGCCCGACCCGGACGCACCGCCCGCCGTCCTCAAGGAGGAGGCCAGCGCGGAGGACCTGGCCGCGGACCTCGTGCGGCGCGGTTTCCAGGCCCGCGCGGAAGAAGTGCGGACACCCAGGGCGGCCGACTACGCCGGAGGAACCCTCGGCTGGCGGGTGCGCGTCGGCTCGTTCGGCTCGCAGACCGCCGCGACGGCCGAACGGACACGTCTGAGGGCCGCCGGGTACACCGGATCGGCCGTGTACACCGGCTGGGACGGCGACTCCTCGGCCAGGGGCCCCTGGCACGTCGACGTGCTCACCATCGACCCGCGGCGGTTCGACGGCAGCCTCCAGGCGTCGTACGGCCCGGACCTGGAGAGCCGCGAGACGACCAGCCGGCTGTCGCAGGAGGCGGGCGCGACCGCGGCGGTGAACGCCGGCTTCTTCGTCCTGGACCCCGCCGCGGGCGCCCCGGGCGACCCGGCGGGCGTGGGCGTCTACGACGGACGGCTGCTGAGCGAACCGGTGAGCGGGCGCCCCGGTCTGGTGGTGCACGACGACGGCCGGCGGACGCAGATCGCCCGGCTCACCTGGCAGGGAAGCGTCTCCGGCCGCAGCGCCTCGCTGCGGCTGAGCGGCATCAACCGGGTGCCCGGCCTGATCAGGAACTGCGGCGGCAGTGCGGGCGACCTCCCGACCTCCGCCCCGCTGCACGACGTCACCTGCACCAATCCCGACGAACTCCTCGCCTTCACACCCGACTTCGGGCCGAGCACCCCGGCGGGTGAGGGGCTGGAGGCCGTCATGGACGCCCGTCACCGGGTCGTCGAGGTGCGTTCGCCGCGTGGCGGACCGCTGCCGTCCGGTGGCAGCTCCGTCCAGGCGACCGGCCGGCGCGTCGCCCAACTGAGCGGCCTCGCCCGCGTCGGCGGCCACCTGCGCGTGGCGACGACCCTGCGGGACGAGCAGGGGCACCGCGTCTCGCCGTCGCCCAGGACCGACATCGTGAACGCCGGTCCCGAACTGGTCCGCGACGGCAGGATCCACATCACTCCCGCGACCGACGGCATGGTGCACCCGGGCGACCCGAGCTGGTACTACGGCTGGGTGCACAAGCGCAACCCGCGCACGCTGGCCGGGGTGGACGCCGCGGGCCGTACCGTGCTCGTCACCGCCGACGGCCGCAGTACCGCCTCACTGGGCCTCAGCATCGCCGAGAGCGCCGGCGTCGCCAGGGCGCTCGGACTGCGCGACGCGGTCAACCTCGACGGCGGCGGCTCGACCACCATGGTGACCGACGGCAAGGTCGTCAACGACCCCTCCGACGCCGGCGGCGAACGTCCCGTCGGAGACGCCCTGATGATCCTGCCCCGCAGGCACTGACGGTCGCCTCTGTCGAAACGTTCATGCAGCATCGAGCCCACCGCAGGAGCCGCCGTGCCCACCACCGAGACGGCCCCGGCCGTCGAGTCACGTCCGAGAACCCGCTCCCGCACTCGTCCGTCCAGCGTGCGCGCCCGCCTGCGCACACCTGGCCTGTTCGTCCTCGCCGCCGTCCTGCTCGTCCTCGCGCCGACGGGCCCGGCGTCGGCCACGGGCGCCCCGCCCGGAGCACCCGAGACGGGTGCCGTGCCCACCGCGACCGCCGCGGGCGCCAGGCAGGCAGTGGCAGCCGGCGCTCCCCGCCCGCCGGGCCCGCACGGTGCCGAGGTCGTGGCCCGCACCCAGGTCGCCGACCGCCAGGTCGACCTGTCGGTGCGCTCGGCGGCCCTGGGCGGCCGGACGGTCGAGGTCCGGCTGCTCACCCCCGACGGCTGGGACCCCGGCGACCGCCACCGGCACTGGCCCACCCTGTGGCTCCTGCACGGCTGCTGCGGCAACTACACGTCGTGGACGGCCATGACCGACGTCGCGCGGATCGACGGCCTGCGCCACGTGCTCGTCGTCATGCCCGAGGCCGGCTGGAACGGCTGGTACAGCGACTGGTGGAACGGCGGCCGGGGCGGCGACCCGGCCTGGGAGACGTTCCACACCGTGGAACTGCGCCGGCTCCTGGAGCGTGACTGGGGCGCGGGCCGCGACCGTGTGGTGGCCGGCCTGTCGATGGGAGGCCAGGGCGCGCTGCTCTACGCCGCCCGGCATCCGGGCATGTTCAGGGCGGTCGCCACCTACTCGGGCTCGGCCCACCCGCTGCTGAACGACGAGTCGGTGGCGCGCATCATGGGGTTCTTCGCCGGCCAGGGCGACGATCCGCTGCGGGTGTGGGGCGACCCGGTCGCACAGCGCCGCATCTGGCAGGCGCACGACCCGTTCCACCTCGCCGGGAGGCTCAGGGCGCTCCCCGTCTACCTGTCGTGCGGGGACGGCACCACCGGCCCCCTGGACCCGCCGGGCCGCACCAGCGACCTGGAGGCCGACTTCAACCGCCAGAACCACGCCCTCGCCGCCGAACTGAAGCGTGTGGGCGCGCACCACCTGACCACGCACTTCTACGGCCCGGGAACACACGGCTGGCCCTACTGGCAACGCGAGTTGCACGCCTCCTTGCCGATGCTGCTCGGCGCCCTGGGGGTCACCGGCTGATGCCGGTGATCCCCGTGCTGCCCCCCTCCCGCCCCACCGGGACGCGGGCAGCCCAGGTGCCGGCAGCGGCGGTGGGGCGGGTCAGTGGTCCTTGCGTGCCACTGCGCCGTAGATGCCGATCGGCGGCGCACCGGCCTCCGGGGCCTCGTCGGGACGCCAGTCGGTGACCTTCACCAGCCCCGGCTCGACCAGGGTGAAGTCGCCGAAGAAGTCCAGCACCCGGGCGTGCGGGCGCAGGTTCAGGGAGGCGGTGGCGCGCTGGTAGACGGCCGCCGCGTCCTCGCGCCGGTCCTCGTGGACGTCACCCGTGGCGTGCGAGAGGACGAGGTAGGAGCCGACGGGCAGCGCGTCGCGCAGGGTGGCCACGACGCCTTCGGGGTCGTCCTCGTCGGCGAGGAAGTGCACGACGGCCACCAGGAGCAGCGCCACCGGTTCGCCGAAGTCGATCACCCGGCGCACCTCGGGGTGGTCCAGGACGGCGCGCGGGTCGCGCAGGTCGGCCAGGACCACGGAGGTGCCGGTGCCCTCCAGCAGGGCCATCGAGTGCGTGCTGACGATCGGGTCGTTGTCGACGTAGGCGATGCGGGTGTCAGGGGCGATGGCGTGGGCGATCTGGTGGACGTTCGGTTCCGTGGGCAGGCCCGTGCCCACGTCGAGGATCTGCCGGACGCCGCCCTCGCCGACGACGTGCCGCACGGCGCGGTGCATGAAGCGCCGGTTGGCGAGGACCCCCGCCCGCACCTCCGGTGCCGCCTTCATGAACTGCTCGGCGGCCTGCTGGTCGACCTCGTAGTGGTCCTTGCCGCCGAGGAAGTAGTCGTACATCCGGGCCGGGTGGGGCTTGCTGGTGTCTATCTCGCGCGCGAGGGCGCCGCCGCCGCTGCTGGGGGAGGTCATCGCTGCCTGGCTCCGTCCTGGGCTCGCAACCCGCCACCGGGAGAACCGTGGTGAGTGACTGTCAGGACGTCATCTTGGCATGCCGCGGACGCCCGCCGGGCACGGTCTTCCTCCCCCCGGACCAGCCTCCGACCTTGATGCATATGATGTGCAGGTGCGTGAGAGTGACTACAGCATCCGAACCGCGGAACCCGGTGACCTGGAGGGCGCCCGTGCGGTGATGCTCGACACCGTGTACCGCGACTTCGGCACCGGCTACGTGCCCCGCTGGCACGGCGACATCATCGACCCGGCCGCCGCCTACCTCGCCCCGGCCCGGCACACCCTGCTGGTCGCGGTCGACGGCGCCGCGGGCGACGTCGTCGGCACCGCCGCCCTCGACGCGCGCGGTCCCGCGCATCCGCCCAACCCCCGCCACCTCGCCGAGCGCTACCCCTCCGGGGAGACCGCGCAACTGCGCCGCGTCTACGTCCGTCCCGGGCACCGCAGGCGCGGCCTGGCCCGGCGGCTCGTCGGGGAACTGCTCGCGTTCGCGGCGGCCGACGGCGGCTACCGCTCCGTCTACCTGCACACCGACCCGGCCGTGCCCGGCGCGGAAGGGTTCTGGCGGTCCCTCGGCAAGGTCGTGCACGACGAGCGGGAGGATCCCGTCGGCGGGCAGGGGATCGTGCACTTCGAGGTGCCCATGGTGTGACGCGGTGACGGCTGCCGTCCCGGGGAGCTCATGGAAATCATTTTCATGTAGTCTGCCGGTCAGCCCTCAGCACGAGATCCAGAACGAGGACCATGCCGCACCGTCGCCCTCCCCGCTCCCAGCGCCCCGCCCGCCGCGCGCACCGGGCCTTCCCCCGCCCCCGGCTGCTCGCCGCCCTCCTGCTCACCCCGCTCCTGTCCGCCTGCTTCGCCTCCGGTGACGGCGGCGCGAGCGGTGGTTCCGGCGGCGCCGAGAGCGGCACGCGCCTGCGCGTCGCACTCGCCTTCCCGCCCGCCGAGAACCTCTCGCCGTACGGCGCGGACGCCACGATCCTCAGCCGGCTCGGCGTCACCGAGGGCCTGACCGCACTCGACGCCAACGGGGCGGCCACGCCCGCGCTCGCCCGGTCCTGGCGGCGCGAGAACGACCGCACCTGGCTGTTCACCCTGCGCGAGGCCGCCTTCCAGGACGGCACCGAGGTCACCCCGTCCGCCGTCGCCGCCGCCCTCACCCACGCCACCCGGGCCAGGCCCGCGCCCGCCGCCCTGGCGGGCGTCACCCTCACCGCCCGGCCCGAGGGCAGCCACCGGATCCGCGTCACCACCGGCGACAGCGACCCCGTACTCCCGCTGCGGCTGTCCAGCCCGAGCCTGGCCGTGCTGTCCGCCAAGGCGTACGGCGGCAAGGACGGGCGGGTGGACCCGGTCGGCACCGGCACCGGGCCGTTCGCACTCACCGAGGTCCACGGCAGCACGTCCGCCACGCTCGACCGGTTCGACGACTACTGGGGAGGCCGTGCCCAGGCCTCCGGGGTCGACGCACGCTTCATCGCCGACGGCACCGCACGCGCCAACGCGCTGCGCACCGGCCAGGTCGACGTCGCCGAGGCGGTCCCGGTCGCCCAGGCCGCCACCCTCGACGCGGCGACCCGCCGGGAGACCGCCACCACCCGCACCACGGCCCTGCTGCTCAACAGTGGCTCGGGGCCGTTCAAGGACCCGGCGCTGCGGGCCGCCGCCCGTGCCGCGGTGGACACCTCCGCCCTCGCCCGCGGGGTGTACGAGGGCCATGCCGACACCGGCGCCGGGATCTACGGACCCGCCGTCACCTGGGCCGAGGGCAAGCGCCTCCGCCCCGCGGGCAGGGCGCGGGCCGCCACGCCCGGCGGAGCCGAGGTCACCCTCGCCACCTACGACAACCGGCCCGAACTCCCCGAGGCCGCCCAGGTGATCGAGCAGCAGCTGGAGAAGGCCGGGTTCCAGGTCGAGCTGGTCGTACGGGAGTACTCGCGACTGGAGACCGACGCGCTGGCGGGCAGGTTCGACGGCGTCGTGCTCGCCCGCAACACCCTCGTCGACACGGGCGACCCCGTCGCGGTGCTCGCGAGCGACTACACCTGCGACGGCGGATACAACCTGGCCCGGCTGTGCGACCGCGGTGTCGACCGGGCCGTGGCGAAGGCCGAGGGCACCGCCGACAGCGCTGGACGCCAGGACGCCGCCATGGCGGCCGAGGCGGCGGTCCTCGGCACCGACGCCGTGGTCCCGCTGGTCCACCAGCGTGTCATCACCGGCGTCGCCACCTCGGTGAAGGGCGTGCTCCTCGACCCGTACGAGCGTGTCCTCATCGGCACCGGAACCCGCCGCTGAGCCCATGGCGACCACCGGGAACAGCGCCGCCGGGACCACCGGCAGCGGGCGGCTCAGGAGCACGGGGAACAGCAACGACGTCGACGGCGTCGCCGGAAACGCCGCCGGCGGCGATGACGTCAGCGGAATCGGCTCCGGCGGAATCGGCGTCGACGGAAACAGCGCCGACCGGACCGGCCGCGGCGGAGGCGGCCGTCCGGGCCGGCTCCGGGGCGTCCTGGGGGCCGTCGTGTGGCGGGCCGGGATCGCCGCCGCACTGCTGGGCGGCATCGGCCTGCTGCCCTGGCTGACGCGCACCGACCCGGCACTCACCGTCCTCAAGGCCCGCTCGGCGGACCGCGACCCCACCCCCGAGGTGCTCGCCGACATCCGCGACCGGCTCGGTCTGGACGACGGCCCGCTGCGGCTCCTCGCGCACTGGTTCGGCGGGCTGGTGCGCGCGGACGCCGGGCGGTCGTGGCTGTCGGGGGAGGCGGTCACCCCCGCCGTGCTGCGGGCCCTGAGCGCGTCGCTGCTGCTGATGGCGGTGGCGCTGGCCGTCGCCGTCGCCACCGCCGCGCTCGTGTGCGCCCCCACCCTGCGCCGGGGCGCCCGCGGGCGTGCGCCCCGCGGGCCCGGCGGGGGCTCGGCATCCGCGATGCTCGCCGCGCTGCCCGAGTTCCTCACCGCCTCCGTGCTCGCCACCGTCGTCGGGGTGCAGCTCGGCTGGCTGCCCGCGCTCGGCTGGTACGGACCCCGCTGGACCGTGCTGCCCGCGCTCGCCCTCGGCCTGCCCGCAGGAGCCGTGCTCGGACGGCTCCTGGACGACCTGCTGCCGGGCGCGTTCGCCGAACCCTGGGCGAAGGCCGCCGCCGCGCGCGGCCTGCCGCGCCGCCGCGTCGCCCGCCACGCCCTGCACCGCTGCCTGCCCGGACTGCTGCCCAACCTCGGGCTGTTCGCCGTCGGACTGACCGGCGGAGCCGTCGCCGTCGAGCAGGTCTTCGACATCCCCGGGCTCGGCCGCACCACCCTCCAGGCCGCCCTCGCCCAGGACCTGCCCGTGCTCCAGGCAGGCACCCTCGTTCTCGTCCTCCTCGCGGCCGCCGCCTCCCCGGCCGCCCGCCTCGCGGCCCGCCTGCTCACCGGCCCCGCCGTGCGCGACGGCGCCCTGCCCACCCTGCACCCGCCCCGGCCGAGCGCCCGCCGCGCCCTCCCGCTCCTGCACGGCGGCCTGCTCCTCGCCGTCGTCCTGCCCGGCCTGCCGCGCGACCCGCTCGCCCTGAACCCCACCGACCGGCTGCGGGCCCCCTCGCTCCGGCACCCGTTCGGCACCGACGCGCTCGGCCGCGACCTGCTCGCCCGCGTCGGACACGGAGCCCTGGACACCGTGCTGCCCGCCCTCGCGATCAGCACGGCCTGCCTGCTCGCAGGCGTCCTGCTCGGGCTGCTGCCCCGGCTGTCCGGGCCGCTCGTCGACACCGCCAACGCGGTCCCGCCCGTCCTCGCGGCCCTCCTCGCCACCGCCGTCCTGGGCAGCGGTCCCGCCACCCCCGCGCTCGCCGTGGCCGCCGTCGCCTGGGCACCGCTCGCCGCCCACACCTCCGCCCTGCTGCGGCAGGAACGCGCCGCCCTCCACCTGGCCGCCACCCGCGGCCTGGGCGCCGGCCGCCGCCACCTGCTGCGCCGCCACCTGCTGCCCGCCGTCCTCCCGGCCGTCGCCCGGCACGCCCTGCTCCGGCTGCCCGGGGTCGCCCTCGCCCTGGCCTCGCTCGGCTTCCTCGGTCTCGGCGCCCAGCCCCCGTCCCCCGAGTGGGGCCTGCTGCTCGCCGAGAACCAGCCGTACGCCGAACGCGCCCCCTGGGCGGTGCTCGCCCCCGCCGCCGTACTCGCCCTGCTGGGCGCCCTCGCGGTGACCGCGGCCGGAGGACTGCGGGGCAGCAGCCCGCGCCCCCGCCGGTCAGCCGCCCGGCCCCCGTATGCCACAGCGGAGCTGGATACCGCGGATGAAGGGGCGGGAGTGCGATGACCACACCGCTCACCGCCCTGCGCCCCGGCCCCTGCCGCACCCCGCTGTCACCCCTGCTCCGGCTGCTGATCTGGACCCAACTCGCTTTCAACATCGGGTTCTTCGCCGTCCTCCCCTTCCTCGCCGAACACCTCGGACAGGCCATCGGCATGGCGGGCTGGCTGGTCGGCCTGGTGCTGGGCCTGCGGACCTTCAGCCAGCAGGGTCTGTTCGTCGTCGGCGGGGCACTCACCGACCGCTTCGGCGTCCGGCCGGCCGTCCTGGCCGGCTGCGCGCTGCGCGTCGCCGGGTTCTGCTGGCTCGCCTACGCCGAACGCACCTGGTCGGTCATCACGGCCGTGCTGCTCATCGGGTTCGCCGCCGCGCTGTTCTCACCGGCCGTCGAGTCGGAGGTGCTTCGGCAGGCCGTCGCCCGGGAGGAGGCGGGCGGCGGCGACCGCACCCGGGTCCTGGCGCTGTTCGCGGTGTCCGGGCAGACCGGGGCGTTCGCCGGACCGCTGCTCGGCGCGCTGCTGCTGGCGGTGGACTTCCGCACCGCCTGCCTGGCCGGCGCCGCGGTCTTCGTGCTCGTCCTCGCCGGGCACGCCCGGCTGCTGCCGCAGCACATCCCCGGGCGCCCCCGCACCCGGGCGCGCGGCGGCGTGCGGAACTTGCTGGGCAACCGCCGCTTCCTCGCCCTGTGCTGCGCCCACGGCGCCTGTCTGCTCGCCTACAACCAGCTCTACCTCGCCCTGCCCGCCGAGGTGGAGCGCGCCACCGGTTCGCAGGCGCCGCTGGCCTGGCTGTTCGCCCTCTCGTCGCTGCTCGCGGTGACCGTGCAGCTGCCTCTCACCCGGTGGGCGGGACAGCGGCTGACCCCGCGCCGCGCGATGGCGGGCGGGCTGGTGGTGATCGGCGCCGGGTTCGCGGTGGTGGCGGCGGCCCGGCCGGCCGGATGGAGCGGTACGCCCGGACTGCTGCCCTCGGCCGGGTTCGTCGTCCTGCTCAGCCTGGGGCAGATGGTCGTCGCGCCGGTCGCGCGGGCCTGGGTGCCCGACCTCGCCGAAGAGGGACGGCTCGGCCTGTACACCGGCGCGTTGTCCTCGGTCTCCGGACTGATCGTGCTGCTCGGCAGCGCGGCGAGCGGCAGCCTCCTGGACTCCGGCCTGCCGCCGGCCGTGCCCTGGCTTGTGCTGGCCGCCGTACCGGTGGCGGCGGTCGGGATCCTGCCCCGGCGCGCGTGAACCGTCCCACCCCCTCGGGCAGGACCTTCGGGGCCGGTGGGGTGAACGCCCCGCGGCCGCTGGGCCCTTGTGTCCGGGGGTGTGAGCCGGCGCGTACCCCGGGCTCGCCGAGGCCCGGTGGTCGTGAACCACCCTGCGCGAGCGCGTCCGTCGAGGCCGGTGGTCGTGAACCACGCGAACCCCAGGCCGTGGGACCCGGTGGTCGTGAACCACCTGAACCCCAGGCCGTGGGACCCGGTGGTCGTGAACCACCTGAACCCCAGGCCGTGGGACCCGGTGGTCGTGAGTTGCCCCGCCACCCGAACCCGCCGAGCCGGGCGGTCGTGAACCGTCCCGTACCCCAGGCGCGTCGGGCCGGCGGGCGTGAACTCCCCGACGCCTGCCCGCCCGTCGAGGCCCGGCAGTCGTGAACCACCCCGCACTCCCGGGCCCGTCGAGACCCGTCGAGCGTGAACTGCCCCGCAGACCAGGCCCGCCGGGTTCCGGCGATCGTGAACCGCCCCGCGCCCCAGGCCCGTCGAGACCCGGCGGTCGTGAACCACCCCGTGCCCCCAGGCCTGTCGGGGCCCGGCGGCCCGGCGCCCTTCACCGTGCCGCGGCACCCGAGCACCCCACCCGCCTCTCGGGCCGCCCGCTCACGTCCCGCGCGCCCCCCGGACACGTCTCCGGAGAGACCTCCGGAGACGCCTCGGCCCGGTCACCGGCCGGGACCCCGGCCGAGAGGTCCCCGAGGCCGCCATCGTGGCAGCCGCCCGCGGCCGCGAGGGCCGCCACGGCCACACCACATCCCGCTCTGCGAGAACACCATCACCTACCTGCGCACCAAGCGGGAGCGGCTCGGCCACCGCCTGCCCCGCCTGGACGTGGTGGCCCGCGCCTCGTGACCGAACGCCGGCCCGGCGCGCGGCCCGGTGTGTTCCGGCAGCGCGCGGGCGGCCGTGAGCGCCCCGGCGGCGGCCACGCAGGCGAGAGCGGCCAGCGGCAGTCCCGCGCCGCCGCCGAGCCCGCGCAGCGCGGTCGCCGCCGCCACGCCCAGGGCGGGCCCGACGTTCATCGCGGTCTGCTGCAACCCGCCCGCGACGCCCGCGAAGGCCACGGCCGCCTCGCGCACGACGACCTGCGTCGCCGTGACCATCACCGTGCCGAACCCGGCCCCGAGCAGCGCGAAGCCCCCGCACAGCGCGACGGCGCCCGTGGCCCGGGCGAGCACCAGTACGCCCACCGCCAGCACGGCCATCGCGGTCGCGGTCGTCCGGCGGGCCCCGGCGCGGCGCACCAGCAGCGGGGCGACGGGGGCCGCGAGCACCATCATCGCGGCCAGGGGCAGGCTGCGCAGAGCACTCTGGAACGGGTCGAGGCCCAGGCTGTCCTGGAGGACGTACGTGGCGACGAACAGCGTCCCGGACAGCGCCGCCGACGCGGCCACCAGGACGGCGACGGCGGCACCGACGGCGGCGGAACCGATGACGTCCGGCGGCAGCAGCGGATCGGCGGCGCGCCGCTCGTGCCGGACGAGGAGCACCCCGGCCACGAGCCCCACAACGGCGACGACGGTGACGACGGGCCCGGCCGGTCCCGCCCCGCCGGGCTCCGGCAGCGCGACCAAGGTGTGCACGGCGCAGCCGAGGGCGAGGGCGAGCAGCAGCGCGCCGGGCAGGTCGAGCCCCGCACCCGGGGACCGGTGGCGGACCGCCGGGGAGGGCACGGAGCGGGGGAGGGCGAGCGCGAGCAGGCCGAAGACGAGGGCCGGGGCGACGTTCAGGAGGAACACCGCCCGCCAGCCCGGCCCGGCCACCAGCGCACCGCCCAGCAGCGGCCCGGCCGCCGCCGCCACCCCGATCGCGCCGGTGCGCACGGCCAGCGGCGTCCCGAGCCGGTCGGCGGGGAACCGCGCCCGCAGCAGCCCCAGCGTGGCCGGCTGCAGCAGCGCCCCGCACACCCCCTGGGCGGTCCGCAGGGCGATCACCCAGCCGATGCCGGGCGCGAGTGCGATGCCCGCCGACGTGGCCGCGAAGCCGAGCATCCCCACGGTGAACAGCCGCCGGTGCCCGTACCGGTCCCCGAGCCGCCCGGCGAACACCAGCAGGCTCGCCACCGCCACGAGGTACCCGGTGCTGCTCCACTGGACCTGGGCGTACGACGCGTCCAGGTCCCGGCGCAGCGTGGGCTGCGCGACGGTGAGGACCGTGCCGTCCAGGGCGACGATCACGGCTCCGGCCACGCTGCTCACCAGCGTCGCCAGTTGCGCGCGGGTCACCCGCGGGCCTCCGTGCCGAGGTGCGCGTCGAGTGTCGTGCGCAGCACGCGCTCGACGTCGTCGGCGCCGGTGGCGAGCTGGAGGCTGCCCCAGCCCCACAGCTGGGCCGTGCCGTGCAGGCCGGCCCACAGCGAACCGGCGACCGCGCGGGCGTCGGCCCCGGGGCGGGCCCGGCCGACCAGGTCCACCAGGGCCGCGAACAGCGGCAGGCTCGTCTCCCGCAGGCCCAGGTGCCCGCTCTCCAGCAGGTCGTGACGGAACATCAGCTCGTACATGCCGCGCTCGCCGAGGGCGAAGTCCAGATAGACCCGGGCCAGCGCGGCGAGCTGGGCGCGCGGGGGCGCCGTGCCGTCCCCGGTCGCCGCACGGGCCCGGTCTGCCAGGTCCTCGAAGCCGCGGCGGGCGATGGCCGACAGCAGGTGCAGATGGGTGGGGAAGTGGCGGCGCGGCGCGCCGTGCGAGACGCCCGCGCGGCGGGCGATCTCCCGCAGGGTGAGCGTCTGCGCCCCCTGGGAGGCCACCAGTTCCACCCCGACGTCGACCAGCCGCTCGCGCAGGCCACCCGGGGACTTCTCGGCTTGATCCATGGACAGTGTCTACCAGGAGGACGTAGACACTGTCTACGCGTGGCCGTCGCACGACCGGCCACGCGCCCGCGGACGGCGGCCACGGGCAGGGCAGGGATGGAGGGGAGGGGATGGACTGGACGGTCGCGGGATATCGATACAGCCATGACTCAGGACCCCCAGGACACGAAACCCGCCCCGGACCCCGCTCTGCTCACCCTGCTCACCGAAGGTCACGGCGGCGTGCTGGTCACCCTCAAGCGCGACGGCCGGCCGCAGCTGTCGAACGTCAGCCACGCCTACGATCCGCACGAGCGGGTCCTGCGTGTCTCGGTCACCGACGACCGCGCCAAGACCCGCAACGCGCGCCGGGACCCGCGCGTCTCCTACCACGTCACCAGCGCCGACCGGCGCGCGTACACGGTCGTCGAGGGCACCGCCGAACTGACGCCGGTCGCCGCGGACCCGCACGACGAGACCGTCGCGGAACTGGTCCGCCTCTACCGCGACGTCCTGGGCGAACACCCCGACTGGGACGACTTCCGCGCCGCGATGGTCCGCGACCGGCGCCTGGTGCTGCGCCTTCGGGTCGAGCGGGCGTACGGGATCCCGCGGGCACCCGGCACGGACTGAACGCGCGCCCGGCGCGGCCGGCCCTCTTGCGCGGGACGCCTCCCGGCCGCACGGAGAAGGGCCCCGGTGCGCGACCGGGGCCCTTCGTAGCGATGTGACAGGCCGGGCTACGGCCTGGTGTTCCATTCCGCGATCACCGGGCGGTCGTGCTCCGTGGAGAGCCGGCTGACCGTGCCCGTCGCGAGCTGGAACAGGCGTCCCTCGGCGGGCGGCAGGCCCAGCCTGCGGGCCGTCAGCACCCGCAGGAAGTGGGCGTGCGCGACCAGGACCACGTCACCGCCGTCGCGGGCGAGGTCCGGGGCGACCCGGTCGAGCACCCGGTCGGCGCGGCGGCCGACGTCCTCGGGGGACTCGCCCGGAGCGCCGTCGGCACCCGGCGGCACTCCGTCGGTCCACAGGTCCCAGCTGGGCCGGGTGCGGTGTATCTCGGCGGTGGTCACGCCCTCGTAGCCGCCGTAGTCCCACTCGTGCAGGTCGGCGTCCACCTCGGCGCCGGTCAGACCCGCGAGTTCGGCGGTGCGCACGGCCCGGCCCAGCGGGCTGGTGAGCACGCGTGCGAAGGTCCGTCCGGTGAGGAGCGGAGCGAGCAGCTTGGCCTGTTCCTCGCCGTGGTGGGTGAGGGGCAGGTCGGTACGGCTGGTGTGCTGTCCCGACAGGCTCCACTCCGTCTCACCGTGGCGGACCAGGAGAAGGTCCCCCACGACGGATCAGTCCTTCTTCGCCGACTCGACGGCGTGGCCGCCGAACTGGTTGCGCAGCGCGGCGATCATCTTCATCTGCGGCGAGTCCTCCTGGCGGGAGGCGAACCGCGCGAAGAGGGACGCCGTGATCGCGGGCAGCGGCACGGCGTTGTCGATGGCCGCCTCGACGGTCCACCGGCCCTCGCCGGAGTCCTCCGCGAAGCCGCGCAGCTTCTCCAGGTGCTCGTCGTCGTCGAGGGCGTTGACCGCGAGGTCCAGCAGCCAGGACCGGATGACGGTCCCCTCCTGCCAGGAA
>NZ_JOIY01000026.1 GCF_000720185.1 Streptomyces sp. NRRL S-340
CGGGTGGGGGCGGCGATCCGCCGGGTCGCGGGGCCGCCCAGCCGGAGGGGGGTCAGCGGGGGGAGGGGCGCGTGCAGGAACTCCACGACGCGCCCCTCGCCCCGCTGACCACCTTCCGGCTGGGCGGCCCCGCGACCCGGCTGATCACCGCGACCACCGACGCGGAGGTCGTCGACGCCGTCCGCGAGGCCGACGCCGCGGGCACCCCGCTGCTGGTCATCGGCGGCGGGTCCAACCTGGTCATCGGCGACAAGGGCTTCGACGGCACCGCGCTGCACATCGCCACCCGCGGCTTCGTCCTCGACGGGACGACGCTGGAGCTGGCCGCCGGTGAGGTGTGGACCGACGCCGTCGCCCGCACCGTGGAGGCCGGGCTCGCGGGCATCGAGTGCCTCTCCGGCATCCCCGGCTCCGCCGGCGCCACCCCCGTCCAGAACGTGGGGGCGTACGGCCAGGAGGTCTCCGCCACCATCACCGAGGTCGTCGCCTACGACCGCGCGGCCGGCAAGACGGTGACCCTGGCCAACGAGGACTGCGCCTTCTCCTACCGGCACAGCCGCTTCAAGGAGCACCCCGACCGGTACGTCGTCCTGCGGGTCCGTTTCGCCCTGGAGGACGCGGGCGGGCTGTCGGCGCCCCTGAGATACGCCGAGACGGCGCGCGCCCTGGGCGTGTCCGCCGGTGACCGCGTCCCGCTGGGCACCGCCCGCGACACCGTGCTGAAGCTGCGCGCGGGCAAGGGCATGGTGCTGGACCCCGAGGACCACGACACCTGGTCGGCCGGGTCCTTCTTCACCAACCCCATCCTCACGGACGCCGAGTTCGGCGCGTTCCGCGCGCGCGTGCGGGAGCGGCTGGGCGAGGACGCCGAGCCGCCCGCGTACCCGGCGGGCCAGGGACGCACCAAGACCTCGGCGGCCTGGCTGATCGACAAGGCCGGCTTCACCAAGGGCTACGGCACGGGCCCGGCCCGCATCTCCGGCAAACACACGCTCGCCCTCACCAACCGCGGCGGCGCCACCACGGAGGACCTGCTGGCCCTCGCCCGCGAGGTCGTGGCGGGCGTCCACGAAGCCTTCGGCATCACGCTGGTGAACGAGCCGGTGACGGTCGGAGTGAGCCTGTAGCGGCCCAAAGATCGCATAGGGTCGATCCCCGTCCGACAGGGAGGGGAAGACCATGCGGGGCGTACGGGGCCTGCGGGGCGGCCGGGGCATCATGATCGCGGTCGCGGCCGTGCTGGTGGGCGCGCTCGCCACAGGGTGCGGTCGGGGGGCCGGCGGCAACAGGGCGGCCGACGGGAACGGTGACGGGAAGCCCGCCGCCGCGGCCACCGGGACGGCGGCGGCCACGCAGACGCTCGCGCCCGACGGCACGACCGTCCGCGTCGGTTCCCCGCGGGCGAAGACCGTCGTCCACGTCTACGAGGACATGCGCTGCCCGGTCTGCAAGAAGTTCGAGACCGAGGGCGGCGGCGAGGCCCTGCGCGACCTGGTCCGCTCCGGTGAGGTCCGGGCGGAGTACACCCTGGCCTCCTTCCTCGACCGCGACGGCGGCCACGGTTCGCGGAAGGCCGCGAACGCCCTGCGGGCCGCCCTGGACGCGGGAAGGTTCGCCGAGTTCCACGACGTCCTCTTCGCCCACCAGCCCGAGGAGAGCGTCGACGGCTACACCGACGCGTTCCTGCTGGACATGGCCTCCCGCGTGAAGGGCCTGCGCGGCCAGGAGTTCGACGCGGCGGTCAAGGGCATGAAGTACCGCGGCTTCGTGGCCGCCTCCGCGCGCGCCTTCGACGCCTCCGGGGTGACCGGCACGCCCACCCTGAAGGTCAACGGCAGGACGGTCCCGCAGTCGATGAGCGGCGCGCTCTTCGACAAGTCGTCGCTGCCCATGGTGATCGGCGCCCTGTCGCAGTCCTGACCCCGCTCCCGGCCCTCCGCGCGCCCCTCCTGCCGTCCCTCAGCCGGCCAGCCAGTCGTCGACCCCGGACAGCAGCTTGGTCCGCACGTCCTCCGGGGCGGCCGAGCCGCGGATCGACTGGCGGGCCAGTTCGGCCAGTTCGGCGTCGGTGAAGGCGTGGTGGCGGCGGGCGAAGTCGTACTGGGCCGCCAGCCGGGAGCCGAAGAGCAGGGGGTCGTCGGCGCCGAGCGCCATCGGGACACCGGCGTCGTACAGGGTCCGCAGGGGGACGTCCGCGGGCTTCTCGTACACGCCGAGGGCCACATTGGAGGCCGGGCAGACCTCACAGGTCACGCCGCGCTCGGCGAGGCGCCGCAGCAGACGCGGGTCGTCCGCCGCCCGCACACCGTGGCCCACCCGGTGGGCGTGCAGGTCGTCCAGGCAGTCACGGACCGAGGACGGACCGGCCAGCTCGCCGCCGTGCGGGGCCGCGAACAGGCCGCCCTCCCGGGCGATCGCGAACGCCCGGTCGAAGTCCCGCGCCATGCCCCGGCGCTCGTCGTTGGACAGGCCGAAGCCGACCACGCCCCGGTCGCGGTAGCGCACGGCCAGCCGGGCCAGCGTGCGGGCGTCCAGGGGGTGCTTCATGCGGTTGGCCGCGACCAGGACCCGCATCCCCAGGCCCGTCTCGCGCGAGGCCGCGTCGACCGCGTCCAGGATGATCTCCAGCGCCGGGATCAGCCCGCCCAGGCGCGGCGCGTACGAGGTCGGGTCGACCTGGATCTCCAGCCAGCCCGAGCCGTCCCTGATGTCCTCCTCGGCGGCCTCGCGCACCAGCCGCTGGATGTCCTCCGGCTCCCGCAGGCAGGAACGCGCGGCGTCGTACAGCCGCTGGAAGCGGAACCAGCCCCGCTCGTCCGTCGCCCGCAGTCTCGGCGGCTCCCCGCCGAACAGGGCCTCGGTCAGCGCGTCGGGCAGCCGTACGCCGTACTTGTCGGCCAGTTCCAGCAGGGTGGCGGGGCGCATCGACCCGGTGAAGTGCAGATGCAGATGGGCCTTCGGCAGCTCAGAGACATCACGTACACGCTCCATCCCAGGATCCTGCCGTACGTCCCCCGGGTCCCGGTAGCCGTTTCCCCGTTCGTGGTCTTGCTCGCACAAAGGTCAGGGGCGCACCACCCCGGAACGTTCCCAGGTGATACGCCCCTTTTCCGGCCTTTCGCGTCAGTCCCGTGCTTCCGCGAGCAGCTTCTGCATCCGGCTCACGCCCTCCACCAGGTCCTCGTCACCGAGGGCGTAGGACAGCCGCAGGTAGCCCGGGGTGCCGAAGGCCTCGCCGGGGACGACCGCCACCTCGGCCTCCTCCAGGATGAGCGCGGCCAGCTCGACCGAGTTCTGCGGGCGCTTGCCGCGGATCTCCTTGCCGATCAGCTCCTTCACCGACGGGTAGGCGTAGAACGCGCCCTCCGGCTCGGGGCAGAGCACGCCGTCGATCTCGTTGAGCATCCGCACGATGGTCCTGCGGCGCCGGTCGAAGGCCTCGCGCATCGTCGCGACGGCCTCCAGGCCGCCGGAGACGGCGGCGAGGGCGGCCACCTGGGCGACGTTCGAGACGTTGGACGTGGCGTGCGACTGCAGGTTGGTCGCGGCCTTGACGACGTCCTTGGGGCCGATGACCCAGCCCACGCGCCAGCCGGTCATGGCGTACGTCTTGGCCACGCCGTTGACGACGACGCACTTGTCGCGCAGCTCGGGCAGGAGCGCCGGCAGGGAGACGGAGACCGCGTCCCCGTAGACCAGGTGCTCGTAGATCTCGTCGGTGAGCACCCACAGGCCGTGCTCGACGGCCCAGCGCCCGATCGCCTCGGTCTCGGCCTCGGAGTACACCGCGCCGGTCGGGTTGGACGGCGAGACGAACAGGACGACCTTGGTCTTCTCGGTGCGGGCGGCCTCCAGCTGCTCGACCGTGACGCGGTAGCCGGTGGTCTCGTCGGCGACGACCTCGACGGGGACGCCGCCGGCCAGGCGGATCGACTCCGGGTACGTCGTCCAGTACGGCGCCGGCACGATGACCTCGTCGCCCGGGTCGAGGATCGCGGCGAAGGCCTCGTAGATGGCCTGCTTGCCGCCGTTGGTGACCAGGATCTGCGAGACGTCCGGCTCCCAGCCGGAGTCGCGCAGCGTCTTCGCGGCGATCGCGGCCTTCAGCTCGGGCAGGCCGCCGGCCGGCGTGTACCGGTGGTACTTCGGGTTCTTGCAGGCCTCGACGGCCGCCTCGACGATGTAGTCCGGGGTCGGGAAGTCGGGTTCACCGGCGCCGAAGCCGATCACCGGACGCCCGGCGGCCTTCAGGGCCTTGGCCTTGGCGTCCACGGCGAGGGTGGCGGACTCGGAGATCGCGCCGATACGCGCGGAGACCCGGCGCTCGGTCGGAGGGGTTGCAGCGCTCATGCCGTCCATGGTTCCAGACCCCCCTGGCGCCGGGCACACGGGTTTCACGGAGTGAGCAGGGAGGGTGCACCTGGTGAACATCCGTCCGGATCCGGGCCCCGGACAGGCGATCTTCCGGCCCGATCCGCTCCCGCGGGCCGCGAAGAACACTTTCTGTTCGACGACCGGCCCCGGACCACGTACACTCTCACCTCGTTGGCCTTCAGCAGCCGCCGCCGCACCTGGTGCACACCGGGCCTACGGTCGGATGCGGTACGTTGGGGGACACACAAAGGGTCGTAGCTCAATTGGTAGAGCACTGGTCTCCAAAACCAGCGGTTGGGGGTTCAAGTCCCTCCGGCCCTGCTACACACACCTTCGCCAGGATGTGTGCGCATGTACGTACAGCAATGCACCGCCGTGCGGCTCGACCGGGCGCGGCACGGCCACGACCCGGAATCAGGTGAGGACGAATGACGGACGCCGTGGGCTCCATCGACACGCCTGATGCCCAGGACGAGATGGCGGAGTCCCAGAAGAAGCCCCGCAAGGGCGGCAAGCGTGCCAAGAAGGGCCCGCTGAAGCGTCTCGCTCTCTTCTACCGGCAGATCGTCGCGGAACTCCGCAAGGTCGTCTGGCCCTCACGTAACCAGCTGACGACATACACCACTGTGGTGATCGTCTTCGTGGCCGTCATGATCGGCCTGGTGACCGTGATTGACTATGGGCTCAACCACGCGGCCAAGTACGTCTTCGGCTGAGCCAAGAGCGAAGGGCGCCGTGGTTACCGGCGCCCGTTTTCGCATGTTCCACCCCTATGTATCCAGGAAGAAGCAGCCACCGTGTCTGACCCGAACCTGAACGACGCCATCGAGCCGACCGAGTCCGTGGATGACGAGCTCGACATCGTCGAGGGTGCGGACGAGGCGGACGAGGCCGAGGCTGCCGACGCCGCCGCGGGCGAGCCGGCCGAGGAGGCCGCCGTCCACGTCGAGGACGAGGACGGCGAGGCCGCCGAGGACTCCGACGAGTCGGAGGACTCCGAGGAGGCCGCGGACGAGGCCGCCGAGGGGGAGGACGCCGAGGCCGCCGCGACCGAGGACGCCGAGGAGGAGCCCGACGTCGACCCGGTCACCAAGCTCCGCGAGGAACTGCGCACGCTGCCCGGCGAGTGGTACGTGATCCACACCTACGCGGGCTACGAGAAGCGCGTGAAGGCCAACCTGGAGCAGCGTGCCGTCTCGCTGAACGTCGAGGAGTTCATCTACCAGGCCGAGGTCCCCGAGGAGGAGATCGTCCAGATCAAGAACGGCGAGCGCAAGACCGTCCGGCAGAACAAGCTGCCCGGTTACGTGCTCGTCCGGATGGATCTGACGAACGAGTCCTGGGGCGTCGTCCGCAACACCCCGGGCGTCACGGGCTTCGTCGGCAACGCCTACGACCCCTACCCGCTGTCCCTGGACGAGATCGTGAAGATGCTCGCCCCGGAGGCGGAGGAGAAGGCCGCCCGCGAGGCCGCCGAGGCCGAGGGCAAGCCGGCGCCGCAGCGCAAGGTCGAGGTCCAGGTGCTGGACTTCGAGGTGGGCGACTCGGTCACGGTCACCGACGGCCCGTTCGCGACGCTGCAGGCGACGATCAACGAGATCAACCCGGACTCGAAGAAGGTCAAGGGTCTGGTGGAGATCTTCGGTCGCGAGACCCCGGTCGAGCTGAGCTTCGACCAGATCCAGAAGAACTAGTTCTTTCTGGGCGAACTGCTTCCGCGCAGGTCAGGCGATCGCTCCGCGAGCGCCTGACCTGCGCGGTTTTCAGCCGCGCATCTATACCCGTTATCGTTGTGCGGTATGCCTGCGTCCGGGTGGTCCCCGAGCGCGGGCAGGACCCGAACCGAAAGGACCCGGAGAGCTATGCCTCCCAAGAAGAAGAAGGTCACGGGGCTCATCAAGCTCCAGATCAACGCCGGTGCGGCGAACCCGGCCCCGCCGGTCGGCCCGGCGCTGGGCCAGCACGGCGTCAACATCATGGAGTTCTGCAAGGCCTACAACGCCGCGACCGAGTCGCAGCGTGGCTGGGTCATCCCGGTGGAGATCACGGTCTACGAGGACCGTTCCTTCACCTTCGTGACCAAGACCCCGCCGGCCGCCAAGATGATCCTCAAGGCCGCGGGCGTGGAGAAGGGCTCCGGCGAGCCGCACAAGACCAAGGTCGCCAAGATCACCGAGGCGCAGGTCCGCGAGATCGCCCAGACCAAGCTGCCCGACCTCAACGCCAACGACCTGGACGCCGCGTCGAAGATCATCGCCGGCACCGCCCGCTCCATGGGCATCACGGTCGAGGGCTGAACCCCAGCCTCCGTCACACCCCCGTAGAACCGTGGCAGGGCCTGCTCGGCCCGTACCACGACTCCTTTCAGAACCCACAGGAGCAGTTGTGAGCAAGCGCAGCAAGGCTCTCCGCGCTGCGGACGCCAAGATCGACCGGGAGAAGCTGTACGCCCCGCTCGAGGCCGTCCGTCTCGCCAAGGAGACCTCCACGACCAAGTTCGACGGCACCGTCGAGGTCGCCTTCCGCCTGGGTGTCGACCCGCGCAAGGCCGACCAGATGGTCCGTGGCACCGTGAACCTTCCGCACGGCACCGGTAAGACCGCCCGGGTCCTGGTCTTCGCGACCGGTGACCGTGCCGAGGCCGCGCGTGCCGCGGGCGCCGACATCGTCGGCGCCGACGAACTGATCGACGAGGTGGCGAAGGGCCGTCTGGACTTCGACGCCGTCGTCGCCACCCCGGACCTCATGGGCAAGGTCGGCCGCCTCGGCCGTGTCCTCGGCCCGCGTGGTCTGATGCCGAACCCGAAGACCGGCACCGTGACCCCGGACACCGCCAAGGCCGTGACCGAGATCAAGGGCGGCAAGATCGAGTTCCGCGTCGACAAGCACTCGAACCTGCACTTCATCATCGGCAAGACGTCCTTCGAGGACGACAAGCTGGTGGAGAACTACGGCGCCGCGCTGGAGGAGATCCTCCGCCTGAAGCCGTCCGCCGCCAAGGGTCGCTACATCAAGAAGGCCGCCATCAGCACCACGATGGGCCCCGGCATCCAGCTCGACCCGAACCGCACCCGCAACCTCCTCGTCGAGGAGGACCCGGCCGCGGTCTGAGCCACCGGCTCACACAGGTCGGCACGAGCCCCGCAACCTTCCGAGGTGCGGGGCTCGTCCCTTTCCCAGGCAGCCTCGTGCCCCGGACCCGCGGGTCCCGCCGGGCCGCGCCGCCAGGTGCGCGCGAGCAGTCCCCGTACAGGGGCGGCAGGGGTCCGGTGCGGACGGCCGGTCCGTGCGGCCGGTACGGCGCGATCCGTACGGCCGTCCGGACGGCTGTCGGCGGCCTGCGCTAGCGTGCCAGCACAGCAACCGCATAGGGGTGGGGACGAATGAAGAGCACGACGGTGCGCCGTACGACGCTGGCGATCGCGGTGACGGCCGCGCTGACGGGCGTGGCCGCCTGCGGCGCCGGGGGCACCTCGGGGGGTTCCGGCAAGGAGGGGAAGGCGGCCGGGCGGGGCGTGACGCACGTCAGCCCGCTGGCGGCCCTGCGCCTCGCCGCGGCCTCCACCGACAAGGCGGACTCCGCCCGCGTCGACATGACGGTCAGCATGGGCTCGCTGATGTCCATGAAGGGCAGCGGCGCCTTCGCCTGGGGCGACACCCTGTCCGGTGCGATGACGCTGACGTACACCGGCGGCACCGTGGCCGACGCGATGCGCGCCACGGGGACCACCTCGATGCGCGCCCGCTACCTGTCCGACGCCTACTACGCCAGGATGAGCGACCAGTTCGCCCAGCAGGCGGGCGGCAAGCACTGGATCAGGTACGGGTACGACGACATCGCCAGGCTCGGCGGCGGCTCCGGCGCGTACCTGAAGGACCAGATGCAGAACAACACGCCGAACCAGTCGGTGAAGCTGCTGCTGGCCTCCGGTGACGTGAAGAAGGCCGGTGAGGAGCAGGTCCTGGGCCGGCACACCACCCACTACCACGGCACGGTGAACGTGGCGGCCCTCGCCGCCCGCACCAGCCGGACCCTCTCCGCCTCCCAGCTCGCCGACATCAAGAAGCAGCTGAGCCGGTCCGGCATCACCACGGAGACCGTCGACCTCTGGGTCGACGACGAGAACCTGCTGGTCAAGAAGTCCGAGACGGCGGACACCAGGAACGGCACCCTGACCACCACCGCCTCCTACCGCGACTACGGCGTGGAGGTCTCGGTCATGGCGCCGCCGAAGAGCGACACGCTGGACTTCAAGGCCCTGGCGGCGTCCCGGGGCGCGGGCGCCGGCGCCGGCGCTTCCTGAGTCAAGAAACCCCCAAGACCGCCCGCGCACGGCTCGGATAGGCTCGCGTCCCAACTGTGTGATCACCATCCGTTCCTTGGGGGGAAACCATGGACACCTCTGTACGCACGCCCACCGCGTCCGCCACGCCCGGCTCGGCCCGTACGCGGCGCACGCCCGCGCGCGCGGTCACGGGCCGCAGGGTCGCGACCGCCTCGCTGGCCGCGCTGGTCCTCGCCGCGGGCGCGGTGGGCTGTTCGGGAGACGACTCGAAGAGCGACTCCAAGAGCGCGGGCAAGAGCGGCGCGGCCGAGTCGCCGAGGCTCTCGCCCGCCGCCGCCGTCGCCAAGGCGGCCGAGAACTCGCAGGAGATCACCTCTCTGCACTACCGCATGACCGGCCAGATCCCCGAGGAGGGGCACGTCAAGGCCGAGGCGCAGATGCAGATGAAGCCCACGGTGTCGATGAGCATGAAGATGACGATGGCCGAGCAGCCCTCGGCCGGCACCGTCGAGATACGGCTCGTCGACAAGGCCATGTACCTCAACGGCGGTGCCGAGGCCGCCAAGGAGATGGGCGGCAAGAGCTGGCTGAAGTTCGACCTGTCCCAGACGGACGCGGGCAAGCAGATGGACCAGATGGGCGCCGCCCAGGCCGACCAGAACCCGGCGACCGAGTCCACCTTCCTGACCGCGGCCAAGGACCTGCGCAAGGTCGGCTCCGAGAGCGTGGACGGCGTCGCCACCACCCACTACTCGGGCACCGTCGCCCTCGCCGACCTGGTCAAGGCGCAGAAGGGCGAGAGCCCGCAGACCGCCGAGACCCGCCAGAAGAGCCTGGAGCAGTACAAGAAGATGGGCCTCGACAAGGTGACCATGGACGCCTGGATCGACGGCCAGAACCACACCAAGCAGTTCCGGATGCGCGGTGACGCCGCCAAGGGCCCGCTGGACATGACCATCACCTTCCTGGACACCAACAAGCCCGTGAAGGTCTCCGCCCCGCCGGCCGGGCAGGTCGCGGACCTGGCCGAGATGATGAAGGGCGCCCAGCAGGACTGATCCCCGCAGGACCGGTCCCGGTGCGGCTGAGCCCCGGCAGGGGCGGATTTGCCCGACGGCGCCGCGTTCCCGTACTCTCCTACAGAAGCCAAAGACCGCTGGTCGTTGCCGTGCGCTCCCACGAGGGTGCGGTGGCCGAAGGATCCGCTGAAACTGCGGACGACCCGCGCAGGTGACTGTGGAAGAACTCCCGGAGTGTGCATGCCGACGGCATGTGTGCGGCCGGTCGAGTCCGCCCCGAGCGCCTGCGCCGGGGCGTTTCGTTTTCCCCAGTCCTCCTTCGGGTCCGCGCGGTCAGAATCACCCGGAAGGAGGCCGAGGCTCTATGGCGAGGCCCGACAAGGCTGCCGCAGTGGCGGAGTTGACGGAGCAGTTCCGCAACTCCAGCGCTGCCGTGCTGACCGAGTACCGCGGTCTCACCGTGGCGCAGCTCAAGACGCTGCGTCGTTCGCTCGGTGAGAACGCCCAGTACGCCGTGGTGAAGAACACGCTGACCAAGATTGCGGCCAACGAGGCCGGGATCACCACGCTGGACGACCTGTTCAACGGTCCGACGGCTGTCGCCTTCGTCACCGGTGATCCGGTGGAGTCGGCGAAGGGTCTCCGTGACTTCGCCAAGGACAACCCGAATCTCGTCATCAAGGGCGGTGTCCTTGACGGCAAGGCGCTGTCCGCCGACGAGATCAAGAAGCTTGCGGACCTCGAGTCCCGCGAGGTTCTGCTCAGCAAGCTGGCCGGTGCCTTCAAGGCGAAGCAGTCCCAGGCTGCCTCCGTCTTCCAGGCGCTGCCGTCGAAGCTCGTCCGCACCGTGGACGCGCTTCGCGCCAAGCAGGCCGAGCAGGGCGGTGCCGAGTAACTCGGCTCGCTTTCTGATCCACGCCGCCACGCGGCGGCACGGATCACAGCGGGCCGACGTACGCCCGCCATTCATGTACATCCGGCACCAGCCGAATCAGTGGAAGGATCGCCCGTCATGGCGAAGCTCAGCCAGGAAGACCTGCTCGCCCAGTTCGAGGAGATGACCCTCATCGAGCTCTCCGAGTTCGTGAAGGCCTTCGAGGACAAGTTCGACGTCACCGCCGCCGCTGCCGCGCCGGTCGTCGTCGCCGGTGGTGCCGCCGGCGGCGCCGCCGAGGCCGTCGAGGAGAAGGACGAGTTCGACGTCATCCTCACCGGCGCCGGCGACAAGAAGATCCAGGTCATCAAGGTCGTGCGCGAGCTGACCTCCCTGGGCCTGAAGGAGGCCAAGGACCTGGTCGACGGTGCGCCGAAGCCGGTCCTGGAGAAGGTCAACAAGGAGGCCGCGGACAAGGCCAAGGAGTCCCTCGAGGGCGCCGGCGCCTCCGTCGAGGTCAAGTGACCCGACGAGTCCCCTCCGGACTCTCCTGCGCGCTGAACACGGTCCGATAGGGCTGTAACGCGAACGCACCGAAGAGCGATCATCCATCCGGGTGGTCGCTCTTCGGCGTTCCCGGGGGTGGCTGTGGCGGCCTTGCACCCGCGACCGGGAGGGGTATGGTGATCTTCGTTCGGCCTCGAGAGGCCCCCGGAGACAGGCCGCGAGTGACGATGGCAGCATCCGGTTCGGGTATGAGGGGCCTTGACGAACCGCACGCAGCGCGCAATTCTCAGGACGCGTCGTCACAACGATCCGAATCCGAGGCATGGATCGGCGGCGAAGAGGGCAGTATCAACGTGCGTTGAGGGTGACAGGCCGTAGGCGGTGACGACAACGAGGGTCGCGGAAAACCGGCGCTGGACATCAGTGGGCCAAGTGGCTACACTGACCCTTTGCGCTGCCTGTTAGCTGTCCCCTGCCCGTCACCAGGGGCATGCCCTCGCCCGAACATCGACGACCGGACCGCACCTGACCTGGCTTTCGGCCACTTCAGGCACCGTCTGTCCCGGTGAGCGGAAGAGGGGCCGGTACGCGCGTAGTGAGTCCGAGCCCTCGGAAGGACCCCCTCTTGGCCGCCTCGCGCAATGCCTCGACCGCGAATACGAACAATGCTGCCAGCACCGCCCCGCTGCGCATCTCCTTTGCAAAGATCAAGGAGCCCCTCGAGGTTCCGAACCTTCTCGCGCTGCAAACCGAGAGCTTCGACTGGCTGCTCGGCAACGACGCGTGGAAGGCTCGCGTCGAGGCGGCTCTGGAGTCCGGTCAGGACGTCCCCACCAAGTCCGGTCTGGAGGAGATCTTCGAGGAGATCTCCCCGATCGAGGACTTCTCCGGGTCGATGTCGCTGACGTTCCGCGACCACCGCTTCGAGCCCCCGAAGAACAGCATCGACGAGTGCAAGGAGCGCGACTTCACGTACGCCGCCCCGCTCTTCGTCACGGCCGAGTTCACCAACAACGAGACCGGCGAGATCAAGTCCCAGACGGTCTTCATGGGCGACTTCCCGCTCATGACGAACAAGGGCACCTTCGTCATCAACGGCACCGAGCGTGTCGTCGTCTCGCAGCTGGTCCGCTCGCCCGGCGTCTACTTCGACTCGAGCATCGACAAGACGTCCGACAAGGACATCTTCTCCGCCAAGATCATCCCGTCCCGGGGTGCCTGGCTGGAGATGGAGATCGACAAGCGCGACATGGTCGGTGTGCGCATCGACCGCAAGCGCAAGCAGTCGGTCACCGTGCTGCTGAAGGCGCTCGGCTGGACCAACGAGCAGATCCTCGAGGAGTTCGGCGAGTACGAGTCGATGCGCGCCACCCTGGAGAAGGACCACACCCAGGGCCAGGACGACGCGCTGCTCGACATCTACCGCAAGCTGCGTCCGGGCGAGCCCCCCACGCGTGAGGCCGCGCAGACGCTGCTCGAGAACCTCTACTTCAACCCCAAGCGCTACGACCTCGCCAAGGTCGGCCGCTACAAGGTCAACAAGAAGCTGGGCGCGGACGCCCCGCTGGACGCGGGCATCCTGACCGTCGAGGACATCATCTCGACGATCAAGTACCTGGTGAAGCTGCACGCCGGCGAGACCGAGACCGCCGGGGACAACGGCGGCACGATCGTCGTCGAGACCGACGACATCGACCACTTCGGCAACCGCCGCCTGCGCAGCGTCGGCGAGCTGATCCAGAACCAGGTCCGTACGGGTCTCGCCCGTATGGAGCGCGTCGTGCGCGAGCGCATGACCACCCAGGACGTCGAGGCGATCACGCCGCAGACCCTGATCAACATCCGGCCGGTCGTCGCCTCCATCAAGGAGTTCTTCGGCACCAGCCAGCTGTCGCAGTTCATGGACCAGAACAACCCGCTGTCGGGTCTCACCCACAAGCGCCGCCTGTCGGCACTCGGTCCGGGTGGTCTCTCCCGTGAGCGGGCCGGCTTCGAGGTCCGTGACGTGCACCCGTCGCACTACGGCCGCATGTGCCCGATCGAGACGCCCGAAGGCCCGAACATCGGTCTGATCGGCTCGCTCGCCTCCTACGGCCGGGTCAACGCGTTCGGTTTCGTCGAGACCCCGTACCGCAAGGTCGTCGACGGCCAGGTCACCGACGAGGTCGACTACCTGACCGCCGACGAGGAGGACCGCTTCGTCATCGCGCAGGCCAACGCCACGCTCGGCGACGACCTGCGGTTCGCCGAGGCGCGCGTCCTGGTCCGCCGCCGTGGCGGTGAGGTCGACTACGTCAGCCCCGAGGACGTCGACTACATGGACGTCTCGCCGCGCCAGATGGTGTCGGTCGCGACCGCCATGATCCCGTTCCTGGAGCACGACGACGCCAACCGTGCCCTCATGGGCGCGAACATGATGCGCCAGGCCGTCCCGCTCATCAAGAGCGAGGCCCCGCTCGTCGGCACCGGCATGGAGTACCGCTCCGCGGTCGACGCCGGCGACGTGGTCAAGGCCGAGAAGGCCGGTGTGGTCCAGGAGGTCTCCGCCGACTACATCACCACCGCCAACGACGACGGCACGTACATCACGTACCGCCTGGCCAAGTTCGCCCGCTCCAACCAGGGCACCTCGGTCAACCAGAAGGTCATCGTCAACGAGGGCGACCGCGTCATCGAGGGCCAGGTCCTCGCCGACGGTCCGGCCACCGAGAACGGCGAGATGGCGCTCGGCAAGAACCTGCTGGTCGCGTTCATGCCGTGGGAGGGTCACAACTACGAGGACGCGATCATCCTGTCGCAGCGCCTCGTGCAGGACGACGTCCTCTCCTCGATCCACATCGAGGAGCACGAGGTCGACGCCCGTGACACCAAGCTCGGCCCCGAGGAGATCACCCGGGACATCCCGAACGTCTCCGAGGAGGTCCTCGCCGACCTCGACGAGCGCGGCATCATCCGCATCGGCGCCGAGGTCATCGCCGGCGACATCCTGGTCGGCAAGGTCACGCCCAAGGGCGAGACCGAGCTGACCCCGGAGGAGCGCCTGCTGCGCGCGATCTTCGGTGAGAAGGCCCGTGAGGTCCGTGACACCTCGCTGAAGGTGCCGCACGGCGAGACCGGCAAGGTCATCGGCGTGCGCGTCTTCGACCGCGAGGAGGGCGACGAGCTGCCGCCGGGCGTGAACCAGCTGGTCCGCGTCTACGTCGCGCAGAAGCGCAAGATCACCGACGGTGACAAGCTCGCCGGCCGTCACGGCAACAAGGGCGTCATCTCCAAGATCAACCCGATCGAGGACATGCCGTTCCTGGAGGACGGCACCCCGGTCGACATCATCCTCAACCCGCTGGGTGTCCCGTCCCGGATGAACCCGGGACAGGTCCTGGAGATCCACCTCGGCTGGCTCGCCAGCCGCGGCTGGGACGTCTCCGGCCTCGCGGAGGAGTGGGCGCAGCGCCTCCAGGCGATCGGCGCCGACCAGGTCGACCCCGGCACCAACGTCGCGACCCCCGTCTTCGACGGTGCCCGCGAGGACGAGCTGGCGGGTCTGCTGCAGCACACCATCCCGAACCGGGACGGCGAGCGCATGGTGCTCCCGACCGGCAAGGCGCGGCTGTTCGACGGCCGCAGCGGTGAGCCGTTCCCGGACCCGATCTCGGTCGGCTACATGTACATCCTGAAGCTGCACCACCTGGTCGACGACAAGCTGCACGCCCGTTCGACCGGCCCGTACTCCATGATCACCCAGCAGCCGCTGGGTGGTAAGGCCCAGTTCGGTGGCCAGCGGTTCGGCGAGATGGAGGTGTGGGCACTCGAGGCGTACGGCGCCGCCTACGCCCTCCAGGAGCTGCTGACCATCAAGTCCGACGACGTCACCGGCCGCGTGAAGGTCTACGAGGCCATCGTCAAGGGCGAGAACATCCCCGAGCCCGGCATCCCCGAGTCCTTCAAGGTGCTCATCAAGGAGATGCAGTCTCTCTGCCTGAACGTGGAGGTGCTGTCCAGCGACGGTATGTCCATCGAGATGCGTGACACCGACGAGGATGTCTTCCGCGCCGCGGAGGAGCTCGGCATCGACCTGTCCCGGCGCGAGCCGAGCAGCGTCGAAGAGGTCTGACGGGAGTCCGGCAGGGGCCTCGCCGATGAGTGAGGCCCCCGCCGACCCCCAGGCCCCCGTTTCAGACCACAGACTTACAACCCTGAGAGGGATTGACGCATAGTGCTCGACGTCAACTTCTTCGATGAGCTCCGGATCGGTCTGGCCACCGCTGACGACATCCGTCAGTGGAGCCACGGCGAGGTCAAGAAGCCCGAGACCATCAACTACCGCACCCTCAAGCCGGAAAAGGACGGACTCTTCTGCGAGAAGATCTTCGGCCCCACCCGGGACTGGGAGTGCTACTGCGGCAAGTACAAGCGCGTCCGCTTCAAGGGCATCATCTGCGAGCGCTGTGGCGTCGAGGTCACGCGCGCCAAGGTGCGCCGTGAGCGGATGGGCCACATCGAGCTGGCCGCTCCCGTCACCCACATCTGGTACTTCAAGGGCGTCCCGTCGCGTCTGGGCTACCTGCTCGACCTCGCCCCGAAGGACCTGGAGAAGGTCATCTACTTCGCGGCGTACATGATCACGTACGTCGACGAGGAGCGCCGCACCCGCGACCTGCCCTCCCTGGAGGCGCACGTCTCCGTCGAGCGGCAGCAGATCGAGAACCGCCGCGACGCCGACCTCGAGGCCCGCGCCAAGAAGCTCGAGACCGACCTGGCCGAGCTGGAGGCCGAGGGCGCCAAGGCCGACGTGCGCCGCAAGGTGCGCGAGGGCGCCGAGCGCGAGATGAAGCAGCTGCGCGACCGCGCGCAGCGCGAGATCGACCGCCTCGACGAGGTGTGGACCCGGTTCAAGAACCTCAAGGTCCAGGACCTCGAGGGCGACGAGCTGCTCTACCGCGAGCTGCGGGACCGCTTCGGCACCTACTTCGACGGTTCGATGGGTGCCGCGGCGCTGCAGAAGCGCCTGGAGTCCTTCGACCTCGACGAGGAGGCCGAGAAGCTCCGCGAGATCATCCGCACCGGCAAGGGCCAGAAGAAGACCCGCGCCCTGAAGCGGCTGAAGGTCGTCTCCGCGTTCCTGCAGACCTCCAACAGCCCCAAGGGCATGGTCCTGGACTGCGTCCCGGTCATCCCGCCGGACCTGCGTCCGATGGTGCAGCTGGACGGTGGCCGCTTCGCGACCTCCGACCTGAACGACCTGTACCGCCGTGTCATCAACCGCAACAACCGCCTGAAGCGGCTTCTCGACCTCGGCGCGCCCGAGATCATCGTGAACAACGAGAAGCGCATGCTCCAGGAGGCCGTCGACGCGCTCTTCGACAACGGCCGCCGCGGCCGCCCGGTCACGGGCCCCGGCAACCGTCCGCTGAAGTCGCTGTCCGACATGCTCAAGGGCAAGCAGGGCCGCTTCCGCCAGAACCTGCTCGGCAAGCGAGTCGACTACTCGGCGCGTTCCGTCATCGTCGTCGGCCCGCAGCTCAAGCTGCACCAGTGCGGTCTGCCGAAGGCCATGGCGCTGGAGCTGTTCAAGCCGTTCGTGATGAAGCGCCTGGTCGACCTGAACCACGCGCAGAACATCAAGAGCGCCAAGCGCATGGTCGAGCGCGGCCGCACCGTCGTGTACGACGTCCTCGAAGAGGTCATCGCCGAGCACCCGGTCCTGCTGAACCGTGCGCCCACGCTGCACCGACTCGGCATCCAGGCCTTCGAGCCGCAGCTGGTCGAGGGCAAGGCCATCCAGATCCACCCGCTCGTGTGCACCGCGTTCAACGCGGACTTCGACGGTGACCAGATGGCCGTGCACCTGCCGCTGTCCGCGGAGGCGCAGGCCGAGGCCCGCATCCTGATGCTGTCCTCGAACAACATCCTCAAGCCCGCCGACGGCCGTCCGGTGACGATGCCGACCCAGGACATGGTCCTCGGTCTGTTCTTCCTCACCACCGACGGCGAGATGCGCAACGTCAAGGGCGAGGGCCGGTCCTTCGGCTCCGCGGCCGAGGCGATCATGGCGTTCGACGCCGGCGAGCTGTCGCTGCAGTCGAAGGTGGACATCCGCTTCCCGGTGGGCACCATCCCGCCGCGCGGCTGGACCCCGCCGGCGCGCGAGGAGGGCGAGCCGGAGTGGCAGCAGGGTGACACCTTCCGCCTGCAGACCACCCTGGGCCGCGCGCTCTTCAACGAGCTGCTGCCCGAGGACTACCCGTTCGTCGACTACGAGGTCGGCAAGAAGCAGCTCTCCGAGATCGTCAACGACCTCGCCGAGCGCTACCCGAAGGTCATCGTGGCGGCGACGCTCGACAACCTGAAGGCGGCCGGCTTCTTCTGGGCCACCCGTTCCGGCGTCACCGTCGCCATCTCCGACGTCGTCGTCCCCGACGCGAAGAAGGAGATCGTCGCCGGGTACGAGGCCAAGGACGAGAAGGTCCAGAAGCAGTACGAGCGCGGTCTGATCACCAAGGAAGAGCGCACGCAGGAGCTCATCCAGATCTGGACCCAGGCGACCAACGAGGTCGCCGAGGCGATGAACGACAACTTCCCGAAGACCAACCCGATCTTCATGATGGTGAACTCGGGTGCACGAGGCAACATGATGCAGATGCGTCAGATCGCCGGTATGCGTGGTCTGGTGTCGAACGCGAAGAACGAGACGATCCCGCGTCCGATCAAGGCGTCGTTCCGCGAGGGCCTGTCCGTGCTGGAGTACTTCATCTCCACGCACGGTGCCCGTAAGGGGCTGGCGGACACCGCCCTGCGTACCGCCGACTCGGGTTACCTCACCCGTCGTCTGGTGGACGTCTCGCAGGACGTCATCATCCGCGAGGAGGACTGCGGCACCGAGCGCGGCCTCAAGCTGCACATCGCCGAGCGCGGCGCCGACGGCGTGCTGCGCAAGGCGGACGACGTCGAGACGTCCGTGTACGCGCGCTGCCTCGCCGAGGACATCGTCGTCGACGGCAAGGTGCTGGCCCCGGCCGGTACCGACCTCGGTGACGTGCTCATCGACGAGCTGGTCAAGCACGGCGTCGAGGAGGTCAAGACCCGCTCGGTCCTGACCTGCGAGTCCGCCGTCGGCACCTGCGCGATGTGCTACGGCCGTTCGCTGGCCACCGGCAAGCTGGTCGACATCGGTGAGGCGGTCGGCATCATCGCCGCCCAGTCCATCGGTGAGCCCGGTACCCAGCTGACGATGCGTACCTTCCACACCGGTGGTGTGGCCGGTGACGACATCACCCAGGGTCTGCCCCGTGTCGTCGAGCTCTTCGAGGCCCGTACCCCGAAGGGTGTCGCCCCGATCTCCGAGGCCTCCGGCCGCATCCGGATCGAGGAGACCGAGAAGACCAAGAAGATCGTCGTCACCCCGGACGACGGCAGCGACGAGACGGCGTACCCGATCTCGAAGCGCGCCCGTCTGCTGGTCGGCGAGGGCGACCACGTCGAGGTGGGCCAGAAGCTCACCGTGGGTGCCACCAACCCGCACGACGTGCTGCGCATCCTGGGTCAGCGTGCCGTCCAGGTCCACCTGGTCGGCGAGGTCCAGAAGGTCTACAACTCGCAGGGTGTGTCGATCCACGACAAGCACATCGAGATCATCATCCGGCAGATGCTCCGCCGGGTGACGATCATCGAGTCCGGCGACGCCGAGCTGCTGCCCGGTGAGCTGGTCGAGCGCTCGAAGTTCGAGACCGAGAACCGTCGTGTGGTCCAGGAGGGCGGACACCCGGCCTCCGGCCGTCCGCAGCTGATGGGTATCACCAAGGCCTCGCTGGCGACGGAGTCCTGGCTGTCGGCCGCCTCCTTCCAGGAGACGACCCGAGTCCTGACGGACGCGGCGATCAACGCCAAGTCCGACAGCCTCATCGGCCTCAAGGAGAACGTCATCATCGGTAAGCTCATCCCGGCCGGTACGGGTCTGTCCCGCTACCGCAACATCCGGGTGGAGCCCACCGAGGAGGCCAAGGCCGCGATGTACTCGGCCGTCGGCTACGACGACATCGACTACTCGCCGTTCGGCACCGGCTCCGGCCAGGCCGTTCCGCTGGAGGACTACGACTACGGTCCGTACAACCAGTAGGCGAGCGTCGCTCTGAAGCACTGAAGGGCGGTCACCCCGGTGGGGGTGGCCGCCCTTCGGCGTACCGCGTGAGCCGGTCCGCGGAAGGCCGGTCTACGGGACGCCCAGCTCGAAGATGACGTAGTGGGCGTACCAGCCGGAGGCGACGGCCGCGGTGCAGAAGAACACCGCCAGGGCGCCGGTCCGCAGCCGGTCCAGCGCCGCGGCCGGCGCGAGCAGCAGCGGGAAGGCGGGCAGCAGGTAGCGCATGGTGTTGCCGAACATCTGCTGGGTGCCCAGCACCGTGACGATCGTGGCCAGGGTGTACGTGACGAGCACCAGGGGCGGCCGCTTGCGCAGCATCAGGACGATCAGGAACGGCAGCGCGAGCACCAGCTGCAGGGAGAGCACGTCCGGGACGTCGAAGGCGAACACGTAGTCGTGGTGGCCGACGGCCAGGTTCTTCAGGACGCGCAGCGTGTAGGCGCCGTAGTCGAAGTAGTGCGCCCAGCCCTCGCGCTGGAGCGTGAAGTACGCGGTGGGCTCCCCGGTGGCGTAGCCGACCCAGGCGACGTAGCCGAGCAGGCCCAGCGGGGCGACGAGCATGGCGTACACCGGAGGGGCCACGCCGTGTTCGCGCCGGCTGTCGCGGCGCGCCAGCGTCACCAGCGCGGCCAGGCCCACCGCGCCGATCAGCACGGCGGAGGTGGGCCGGTTGAGCCCGGCCACGCAGGCGAGCAGGCCGGCCGTCACCCAGCGCCGGGTCATCACGCAGTAGCAGCACCAGGCCGCGAGCGCGACGAACACCGACTCCGAGTACACCGCCCACTCGACGCCCGCGCCGGGCGCCACCGCCCACAGCCCGGCGGCGATCGTGCCCGCGCGCACGCCCGCAACCGCCTTGACCACGGCGTAGATCCCGGCGGCGGCGACGAACGACGACACGACCGACACGAGCATCCCGGCGCCGTACGGGCCGAGTCCGGTGACGCCCGAGACCATCCTGATGAGGGCCGGGTAGAGCGGGAAGAAGGCGACCGAGTTCTGCTGGACGGTGAAGAGGCCGTCGCCGCCGAGCCGCTCCAGCTTCGGGTCGTAGCCGTGCTGGGCGACCTGGAGGTACCACCAGCCGTCCCAGGTGGCCAGGACGTCCCACCAGTGGGCGCCGCCGCCGAAGCGCGGCGCCTTCGCGCGGTAGTCCCCGGCGTGCTCCAGCAGCCAGGCGAAGACGGTGAGCCCGACGAGTTTGGTGACCCCGTACAGGAGGAGCGGGGGCAGGTAGGGGCGGGCGGCGGTGCGCAGGGCGCCGGCGTCGAACCGGCGGGAGCCGCCGGTGTGCTCCGGGGCCCGCTCCCCGGCCTCCTGGGCGGTCCGCCGCGCCGCCGGGGCGGCCGGTGGCCGGTCCGGGGCGGCACCCGCCGAGGAACCGGTCACCGCGTTGCCCGAACCCGTACTCATGCCCGTGTGTTTCCCCTCGGCCCCCGGTCCCGGCGCCCGCCCCGCCCGGTCGTGCCGGGGCCGGGGGCCTGTGAACCGTCTGTCATAAGATCGCACCACGGTCGCACATCGGCGCGGGCCGAGGGGAGGCCCGGGTGGCTCAACAGGTGGACGGCGCGGACCGCGGGACCGTGCTGTCGGTCGTCATACCCATGTACAACGAGGAAGAGGCCCTGCCCGCGCTGGTCAACCGGCTGCGCCCGGTGCTGGACGGCCTCGGACCGCGCTACGAGGTCGTCGCGGTCGACGACGGCAGCGGCGACCGGACCGCCGAACTGCTCGCCGCGTTCCGGCTCGGCTGGCCGGAACTGCGCGTGGTCGGCCTGCGCCGCAACTCCGGGCACCAGGCCGCCCTCACCGCGGGCCTGGACCGCGCGGTCGGGGACTACGTGGTGAGTCTGGACGCCGACTGCCAGGACCCGCCCGAGAAGATCCCCCAGATGCTCGCGCTGGCCCGCGACGAGGGGCTCGACGTCGTCTACGGCGTCCGCGCCGACCGCAGCAGCGACAGCGCGTTCAAGCGGGGCACGGCGGGCGTCTACTACCGGCTGCTGCGGCGCCTGGCGGGGCCGTCCGTGCCCGCGCACGCGGGGGACTTCCGGCTGCTCAGCCGGGCCGCCGTGGACGCCCTCAAGGCCCTGCCGGACCAGCAGCGGGTCTACCGGCTGCTGGTGCCGTGGCTCGGCTTCCCCAGCGGGCAGGTCACCTACGAGCGCGAGCTGCGTTCCGCCGGCCGGACGAAGTACCCGCTCGGGCGGATGATCCTGCTCGCCGCCGACAGCATCACCGGCTTCTCCGCCGCGCCGCTGCGGCTGGCGACCTGGCTGGGCGGCGGGGCGTTCGTGGTGTGCCTGGGCCTGCTGGTGTACACGTTCACCGGGTACGCCCTGGGGCACACCGTGCCCGGCTGGACCTCGCTGCTCACGGCGGTGGTCTTCATCGGCGCGGTCCAGCTGATCTGCGTGGGCCTGCTGGGGGAGTACGTCGCCCGGATCTACACCGCCGTCCAGAACCGGCCCTCGTACTTCGTGCGGGACGACACGGGGGAGGGCACGGGGACGGGCGGTCCGGCCGCGGACGGCGCGGAGGCGGACCGTGCGGGGGCGGACCGTGCGGCCGCGGAGGGCGCCGGGGCGGTCGGCGCCGGGAGGGCCGGCGCGGAGGAAGGTTCCGCCTCCTGCCGTCGCGGGGCGCGTCCGCCGGCCCGGTAGGGTACGGCGTGCGTGAAGCAGGTGAAAGTGGTATGGAGCGGGCGCGGGCGGCCGTCCCGCCCATTTGTTTTGACCGCAGCGAATGCGATAGGTACGCTCAGACCTTGTGCCTGGGGTGTGCCCTGGCTCTCGTGCGTGCCTACAACCGCCAGGGAGCCGTCATAGGCCACCGCAATCTGCGCTTCTTTCTGCCTTGCGCCGGGAGTCCGCGGGATTCGACACACCCGACCGCGTGGGTCGGCGACGTTCCAGGTTAGCTGTACCCATCGGCACACAGAAACCGGAGAAGTAGTGCCTACGATCCAGCAGCTGGTCCGCAAGGGCCGGCAGGACAAGGTCGAGAAGAACAAGACGCCGGCACTCGAGGGTTCGCCCCAGCGCCGTGGCGTCTGCACGCGTGTGTTCACGACCACCCCGAAGAAGCCGAACTCGGCCCTCCGTAAGGTCGCGCGTGTGCGTCTGACCAGCGGCATCGAGGTCACGGCCTACATTCCGGGTGAGGGACACAACCTGCAGGAGCACTCCATCGTGCTCGTGCGCGGCGGCCGTGTGAAGGACCTGCCGGGTGTTCGCTACAAGATCATCCGCGGTTCGCTCGACACCCAGGGTGTCAAGAACCGCAAGCAGGCTCGCAGCCGTTACGGCGCCAAGAAGGAGAAGTAAGAATGCCTCGTAAGGGCCCCGCCCCGAAGCGCCCGGTCATCATCGACCCGGTCTACGGTTCTCCTCTGGTGACCTCCCTGATCAACAAGGTGCTGCTGAACGGCAAGCGCTCCACCGCCGAGCGCATCGTCTACGGCGCCATGGAGGGTCTGCGTGAGAAGACGGGCAACGACCCGATCATCACGCTGAAGCGCGCGCTGGAGAACATCAAGCCGACCCTCGAGGTCAAGTCCCGCCGTGTCGGTGGTGCGACGTACCAGGTTCCGATCGAGGTCAAGCCCGGTCGTGCCAACACGCTCGCGCTGCGCTGGCTGGTCGGTTACTCCCGCGCCCGTCGCGAGAAGACCATGACCGAGCGTCTGCTCAACGAGCTCCTCGACGCCTCCAACGGCCTCGGCGCCGCTGTGAAGAAGCGCGAGGACACCCACAAGATGGCCGAGTCCAACAAGGCCTTCGCGCACTACCGCTGGTAGTCGCTTCCCCATCGAGAACCGAGAGAAGACTGAAGCCTTATGGCTACCACTTCACTTGACCTGGCCAAGGTGCGCAACATCGGCATCATGGCCCACATCGACGCGGGCAAGACGACCACCACCGAGCGGATCCTGTTCTACACCGGTGTGTCCTACAAGATCGGTGAGGTCCACGACGGCGCTGCCACCATGGACTGGATGGAGCAGGAGCAGGAGCGTGGCATCACGATCACCTCTGCTGCCACCACCTGTCACTGGTCGCTGGAAGACGTCGACCACACCATCAACATCATCGACACCCCGGGCCACGTCGACTTCACCGTCGAGGTGGAGCGCTCCCTGCGCGTGCTCGACGGTGCCGTGACGGTGTTCGACGGCGTCGCCGGTGTCGAGCCCCAGTCCGAGACGGTGTGGCGTCAGGCGGACCGCTACGGCGTCCCGCGTATCTGCTTCGTGAACAAGCTCGACCGCACGGGTGCCGAGTTCCACCGCTGCGTCGACATGATCAGCGACCGCCTGGGCGCGCAGCCGCTGGTCATGCAGCTGCCGATCGGTGCCGAGGCGGACTTCAAGGGCGTCGTCGACCTCGTCACGATGAAGGCCTTCGTGTGGTCCGCCGAGGCCACCAAGGGCGAGATGTACGACATCGTCGACATCCCGGACACCCACACCGAGGCTGCCGAGGAGTGGCGCGGCAAGCTGCTCGAGGCCGTCGCGGAGAACGACGAGGAGCTGATGGAGCTGTACCTGGAGGGCACCGAGCCCTCCGTGGAGCAGCTCTACGCGGCGATCCGCCGTATCACCATCGCCTCCGGCAAGGGCGACGGCACCACCGTCACCCCTGTGTTCTGCGGCACCGCGTTCAAGAACAAGGGTGTCCAGCCGCTGCTCGACGCGGTCGTGCGCTACCTGCCCTCCCCGCTCGACGTCGAGGCCATCGAGGGCCACGACGTCCGCGACGCGGAGAAGGTCGTCACGCGCAAGCCGTCGGACGACGAGCCGCTCGCCGCGCTGGCGTTCAAGATCATGAGCGACCCGCACCTCGGCAAGCTCACCTTCGTCCGTGTGTACTCCGGCCGCCTGGAGTCCGGCACCGCCGTGCTGAACTCCGTCAAGGGCCGCAAGGAGCGCATCGGCAAGATCTACCGCATGCACGCCAACAAGCGTGAGGAGATCGAGTCGGTGGGCGCCGGCGACATCGTCGCCGTCATGGGCCTGAAGCAGACCACCACCGGTGAGACGCTCGCGGACGAGAAGAACCCGGTCATCCTGGAGTCCATGGACTTCCCGGCGCCGGTCATCGAGGTCGCGATCGAGCCCAAGTCCAAGGGTGACCAGGAGAAGCTGGGTGTCGCCATCCAGCGTCTCGCGGAGGAGGACCCCTCCTTCCAGGTCAGCACCAACGAGGAGACCGGCCAGACCGTCATCGGCGGTATGGGCGAGCTGCACCTCGAGGTGCTCGTCGACCGCATGAAGCGCGAGTTCAAGGTCGAGGCCAACGTCGGCAAGCCGCAGGTCGCCTACCGCGAGACGATCCGCAAGGCCGTCGAGCGCGTGGACTACACCCACAAGAAGCAGACCGGTGGTACCGGTCAGTTCGCCAAGGTGCAGATCGCGATCGAGCCCATCGACAGCGGCGACACGGCGTACGAGTTCGTGAACAAGGTGACCGGTGGCCGCATCCCGAAGGAGTACATCCCTTCGGTGGACGCCGGTGCGCAGGAGGCCATGCAGTTCGGCATCCTCGCCGGCTACGAGATGACGGGCGTCCGCGTCACGCTTCTCGACGGTGGCTACCACGAGGTCGACTCCTCCGAGCTGGCGTTCAAGATCGCCGGTTCGCAGGCCTTCAAGGAGGCCGCGCGCAAGGCCAGCCCCGTGCTGCTCGAGCCGATGATGGCCGTCGAGGTCACCACGCCCGAGGACTACATGGGTGAGGTCATCGGCGACATCAACTCCCGCCGTGGCCAGATCCAGGCCATGGAGGAGCGGGCCGGTGCCCGTGTCGTGAAGGGCCTGGTGCCCCTCTCGGAGATGTTCGGCTACGTCGGAGACCTCCGCAGCAAGACGTCGGGTCGCGCCAGCTACTCGATGCAGTTCGACTCCTACGCCGAGGTTCCGCGGAACGTCGCCGAGGAGATCATCGCGAAGGCCAAGGGCGAGTAACTCTTCCGAGTTCCAGCCCGTAGGCTTGACTCCGGAGCCTCGTGGGGCATTCCGCCTCTTCCGCAGGAAGCGGGAGGAATGCCCCCCGGGATCCGGGCCATCCAGCAAAGATCACCTGGCGCCGATGAAGTAAGGCGTACAGAACCACTCCACAGGAGGACCCCAGTGGCGAAGGCGAAGTTCGAGCGGACTAAGCCGCACGTCAACATCGGCACCATCGGTCACATCGACCACGGTAAGACGACCCTCACGGCCGCCATTACCAAGGTGCTGCACGACAAGTACCCGGACCTGAACGAGGCCTCGGCCTTCGACCAGATCGACAAGGCTCCTGAGGAGCGTCAGCGCGGTATCACCATCTCCATCGCGCACGTCGAGTACCAGACGGAGGCGCGTCACTACGCCCACGTCGACTGCCCGGGTCACGCGGACTACATCAAGAACATGATCACCGGTGCCGCGCAGATGGACGGCGCGATCCTCGTGGTCGCCGCCACCGACGGCCCGATGCCGCAGACCAAGGAGCACGTGCTCCTGGCCCGCCAGGTCGGCGTTCCGTACATCGTCGTCGCCCTGAACAAGGCCGACATGGTGGACGACGAGGAGATCCTGGAGCTCGTCGAGCTCGAGGTCCGTGAGCTCCTCTCCGAGTACGAGTTCCCGGGCGACGACGTTCCGGTCGTCAAGGTCTCCGCGCTCAAGGCGCTCGAGGGCGACGAGAAGTGGGGCCAGTCGGTCCTGGAGCTCATGGACGCCGTCGACAACGCGATCCCGGAGCCGGAGCGCGACGTCGACAAGCCCTTCCTGATGCCGATCGAGGACGTCTTCACGATCACCGGTCGCGGTACGGTCGTCACCGGCCGTATCGAGCGTGGTGTCCTCAAGGTCAACGAGACCGTCGACATCATCGGCATCAAGCAGGAGAAGACCACCACCACGGTCACCGGCATCGAGATGTTCCGGAAGCTCCTCGACGAGGGCCAGGCCGGTGAGAACGTCGGTCTGCTCCTCCGTGGCATCAAGCGCGAGGACGTCGAGCGCGGCCAGGTCATCATCAAGCCGGGCTCGGTCACCCCGCACACCGAGTTCGAGGCGCAGGCCTACATCCTGTCCAAGGACGAGGGTGGCCGCCACACGCCGTTCTTCAACAACTACCGTCCGCAGTTCTACTTCCGCACGACGGACGTGACCGGCGTGGTGACCCTCCCCGAGGGCACCGAGATGGTCATGCCGGGTGACAACACCGAGATGAAGGTGGAGCTCATCCAGCCCGTCGCCATGGAAGAGGGCCTGAAGTTCGCCATCCGTGAGGGTGGCCGCACCGTGGGCGCCGGCCAGGTCACCAAGATCAACAAGTGACCAAGGTCTGTGGCACCAGCGCACTGAGGTGAGCTGAGCCACTCGAAGGGCCCGTACGACTCCGGTCGTACGGGCCCTTTCGCGTGTCTGCTTCCGCCCGGGACGCGGGCCCCGGCCACCGGGACGTGTCCGGCCGGGCCTGGGGGCGTCTGGACGGACGTCCGGTCCCGGTACGCGGCGGTCCCGGTACGCCAGAGCGGGCCCGGGCCCCGGACGGGGACCTCGGGCCCGCTCTCGCCCCCCTCGGGCGGACAGTGGTCGGAGTGGGGGGGGCGGGGTCAGGCGCGGGACCAGAGGGCCGGGACGTTCGGGGGTTCCCAGCCGGGCTGGGCCTGGTGGCCCTGGAGGCAGCGGTAGGTGGCGCCGCCGTAGGTGACCGTGTCGCCGGGCTGGTAGACGGTGCCGGCCGCCCACGTGCCGCCCGGGTCGCCGGGGCCGGGGCCCGGGCCGTCGTCGGCGGTCTTCAGGGTGAGGCCGTAGTTCGACAGGATCGGGTTGACCGGCTGGAAGAAGGTCGTCCCGCCGCTCGTGCAGTCGCCGGAGCCGCCCGAGGTGACACCCTGGGCCTGGCTGCCGGAGACGAAGGAGCCGCCGGAGTCACCGGGTTCGGCGCACACCGAGGTGCGGGTGACACCCGAGACGGTGCCCTCCTGGTAGGTCACGCTGGTGTTCAGCTGCTGGACGGTGCCGCAGTGCCACCCGGTCGTCGATCCGGAGCGGCACACCGAGGCGCCGACGGTCGCCACCGTGGAGCCGGTGACCTGGAGGTTCTGGCCGTTCTGGTTGACGTACGGCGTCGCGGTCCAGCTGGAGTTCGTGGCCACCCACGACATGTCGTTGCCGGGGAAGACCGACGCCTGGAAGGTGCCCTGCGCCACCTGGTTGGCGCCGGTGGTGGTGGAGCCGGCCTGTCCGCAGTGGCCGGCCGAGGCGAAGCCCTGCTGGGTGCCCCGGGTGACCGGGAAGCCGATCGAGCAGCGGGTGTTGCCGTTGATGTAGTACGCGTCGCCGCCGCGCAGGTCGTACAGCGGCCGGGGGTGCTCGGCCGACTTCACCACCTTGGCCAGCGACCGGTCCACCCCGGCGGCGGACAGCAGCTCACGGGCGGCGGCGGGCCGTACGGCCTGCACGACCAGCGTGTCGGTCCGGACGTCGACGTACCACACCGGGGTGTCGAGGGTGTTGCGGTGCGTGGCGGCACGGTCCAGGCGGGCCTTCGCGGCGTCCAGCGCGGCGAGGGAGTGACGGACGACGACGGCCTCGGCGCCCTGTGCCCTGATCGCCGCGGCGTCGGCGGCGTCGGTCGTGGCCACGCTCAGCGCGCCGGAGTCCGCGCCGTGCACCCAGGCGCCCGCGTAGTGCGCGCCGAGCGCGGCCCGCAGCCGGCCCGCGGTGGCCCCCGCCTCCGCCTCGTTCGCCAGCCGGTGCTCGGCCTGCTGCCGGCCGATGCCGAGATCGCGCTGCATGGCGTTCAGGACGGCGGCGGAGGTGTCGGCGGTGTGCAGGGTCCGGGCGGCCGACGGCGCCGGCGTCCTCGCCTGCGCGGCGGTGGAGCCCGCGGCCTCGGCGCCGGCCTGTCCGCTGAGCCCGGTCAGGACCAGTGCGCCCGTCGCCACCACCGCCGCGCAGGCGGCTCTCGTCTGTCTGGGGAGCATGGGGGATCTCCTCGGTCTCGGTGGGGAGTGCCGAAACCGTAGGGAGGGCCGTCCGGCGGGCGTAAGCCTTCGGCTGACCCCCTTGCCCGGTGTTATGGAAGGGCTGCGTCCGGCCGGGCGGGTGTGCGAGCGGGTGGTTCCGCGGGAGCGGGCACGTGCGGACGGCGTCCCGCGGTCACCTGGGTGCGGCGGCCAGCCGTGCTCACGGCGGCGCCGTCCCGCCGGGTCTGCCGCCACCGGCGAGCCAGTCGGCATAGGTGTCGCTGCGGGCGGCCACGGCCGCGTGGGCGCGACGGGCCTGGGCCAGCACCGTGCCCGCGGTGTCGGCGCGCTGGGTCGCCGGGTGCCAGCCCAGCAGGTGCCGCCACAGCAGCGGGGTGCCGGCCAGCGGCCGGGTGGTGATGCCGGGGGTGGTCGGGAAGGTGGCCCGGCACAGCCCCACCGCCCGTCCCACCTGCACCAGGTGCACGCAGGAGGCGATGTCCGTCTCGTACATCCGTCCGGGCGTGAACCCGGCGCGGGCACAGGCCGCGGTGAAACAGTCGGCGAAACACCCGTCCCCTGGCACGCAGGCCCACTCCTCGTCCGCCAGCTTGGCCAACTCCACTTCGAGGGTGCGGGCGAGCGGGTGGCCGTCGGCGAGCATGACGAAGACCGGGTCGACGGCGAACTCCTCCCAGGCGAGGTGTTCGGTGCCGGGTGGCGCGGCGGTGCCGCAGGCGCCGGTGACGGCGTAGTCGAGGCGGCCCTCGGCGAGCAGGGCGGCGAGTTCGCGCTCGGACCAGGAGGCGTGCGTCGACACGTGCAGGTCCGGGGCGGCGGCCGCCAGCAGGTCGATCAGGGCGCCCAGCAGCGGGCCGTGGGTGCCGCCGAGCCGCAGCCGTTCGGCCTCCCGTCCGCTCCGGCCCCGGGCGAACCGGACGGCTTCCCGCTGGAGCTCGGTCACCGCCGGCAGGACGATCCGTGCCCGTTCCAGTACCAGCTCGCCCAGCGCGGTGGCGCGCACACCGTGCCGCCCCCGCTCGAACAGTTCCCCGCCCAGGGCCCGTTCGATACGCCTGAGCTGGGCGCTCAGCGCGGGCTGCGCGAGCCCGAGGACCGTTGCCGCCCTGGTGAGGCTTCCCGCGTCGGCTATCGCCCGGACCGTCTTGAGATGCCGCAACTCCAGCTCCATGGAGGGAGCTTGCTGCGCGGGCGGCACAGGGGCAAGGGGTTGGTCCGGACCACTGGAAGCACCGGAGGCGCACAGCGGTGAGCGGGCCTCGGCCGCCCTGGCGGGCTTGAGCAGAACCCCGGCGGCGTCGCGGTGGGGGGTGGGGGTGCGGGATGGGGCCGGCGGGCCGCTGGATGGAGGTGGAGGCGGAGGTGCGGGGCGGAGGCGGAGGTGCGGGGCGGAGGGGGAGGCGGTATCGGAGGCGCGGGGCGGCGGCAGAGGTGGAAGCGCAGGGCGGCGGCGGAGTCGGTGGTGCTGGGCGGCGGCGGAGGGGGAGTCGGTGGTGCTGGGCGGCGGGTTCGGGCGGCTGCACATGGACCATGCGGCGCGGAGGAGGGTGGCCCCCCAGGCTCCGAATCTGGGTACGCGTGCTCATGCGCACCTCTGTGAACGCCTGCTTGGATGAAGCGGAGCGGGCCGGCGCGGGTCGCCGGCGCACCGTCAGGGGTGAACCTGTCACTGAAGGTAGTTAGAGTTGTGACGGACGGGGCCGCCGCTGCGCGAACACGTGAACGTACGGGGGAGGACGACGAGTTGACGAGCGATGCTGGGACCGGTGGGGCACTGGGGCCTCTGCTCGGCGGTCTGTTCGGTGCGACGGGTTCCGCCGCCGCGGCCGTGGGCGCCCAGGCCGACATGGCCACGGAACTGTCCTCGTTCACCAACTTCCAGAAGCGGGTGGACGACCTGATCCGTGATCTCAAGGGATCGCAGGCAGGCCCGGCCAAGGTCGGCCAGGAGCAGCTCGTCCGCCATCAGTTCGGCGGGGGCGGCGGTGCGTGGGCGGAGGCGACCGGGCTCTATTCGGCGTACGAGTCGGTGATCAGCGAGCTGGAGACGCTGTCGAAGCTGCTGTCCGACTCGATGGAGGGCATGGCCATCGCGGTCATGGCCTCGCACAAGGGCTACCAGAACATCGACCTGGACATCCGTGACCGGATGGCGGCGATCAGCGCCGAGACGAGCAAGCACTACGGCGGGAGCTACGACCCGGCGCTGCCGAAGAAGAGCCACGGCGGTGGGGGCCAGGGCGGAACGGGTGGACACGACCACGCGGCACAGCCCTCGGCGGGCGACACGGGCGGCACGATCTGATGGTTCGCACGGGGACGGGGGAACTCTGATGGCAGGCACGGGAAGCGGCGGCGGCACGTCCTTCGAGAGCATGAGCCACGAACAGATGCTCGCGTGGCTGGACCAGGCGAACTCGGGCGAGGTCCAGGCCGCCGCCACTCGCCTGGCCGCGGCCGCGAAGGAGATCCGGAAGATCGCGGAGGAGCTGAAGGTCCGTCCGCAGTGGGTGGAGTGGAAGGGCGAGGGCGCCGATGCCTTCCGCGCCTGGGCCAACGACCTGGCCAACTCGACGCACCGTCTCGGTGATTTCAGTGAGAACTCCGCGAAGTGGCTGAGCGAGGCGTCCAACGCGATCGCCACCGCGCAGGTGTCGATCCCGCGGGACACCAAGAGCGCCCACGCGAACCTGGTGGCGGCCACCGCCGCGCACAACGACCCCGACGCGGCGGCGATCCGCACGAAGTCCGCGGCCGAACTGGCCGCCCTCAAGGCGGACCAGGAGAAGGTCCGCCTCGAGGCGGCGGCCCAGATGCGGAAGCTGGGACAGTCGTACGAGCACTCGGCGACCCAGATGAACGCCTTGCCGAGACCGAAGTTCCCACCGCCGCCGGCGGTGATCGCGCCTCCACCAGGCATGCATGGAAGGGACAGCAGCGGCTACGTTTCCCGTCCTACGGGCAGCGGCAGCGGGACAGGACATCTGTCGATGAGCAAGACTGGCGAACTGCACGCCAATCCACCAGGCAGCTCACCTCACCCAGGGCTGACGGCGGCAGGAACCCCAGAGACTTCGTCGAGTAATACAGGGTTCCCGGGGCACATGCCCTCCCCCGCGGACCTGGACCATCACGTGAGCACTGACTCCGTGGGTACGGTGCCGGACTCGGTGGCGCATCCCCACATTGTTACGACTGGGGTCCCGTCGGGTGTGGGCAACCCGGATGGTCTTTCTCAGACACACGCGCCAATCATCACACCAGCCCTCCACGGCAGCGTAAGGAATCCGACAGGTTTTGAGCGAGCCGGGCGTGTAGGTCCAGGGGCGGTCGCGAGACCGAACACAGACCGGGTCGGCCCGGAGGGCAGAGGGAGCGGCCATCTGGGGCCGGGGCGCACGCCCATAGGGCGGACACCGCAGGTGCCCGGAAAGCCGCTTCCCGGGCAGCCCGAGCCTGCGACCGGACGTACGGCTGGAGGCGTTGCCGGCGGCCGCCCCGTCACTCCACCGGTCAGTCGGTCCTCAGCTGCACTTCCGCGTGGAACTGTCGTGGGGGCTGAACAGGCGACGGCTAAGGGGCGCAATCAGGCGGCTACCGGTACCACCGGCCCGCTGAGACAGAACGTCGGCGGTACGGGGCAGCAAGCGGGCAGCCGCCGTTCCGTTTTCGCATACGGCAAGGCGGTGGGGAGCGAGTCTCCACAGCCCAGCAGGGGCACGGCCCGCCGGCCGGTATCAGGCCCGGCGGGTGGTGCCACGAGCGCTGGGGCGCCGGTGCGGGGAGGCGTGGCGGGAGGCACGCCTGCCGGGCGGGCGAATGAAGGGCGCAGTGGTGGTGGCTCCGAAACCCGTAGAGCCGCTACGCCTTCGGCCGCTCCGATGAACACCACCGGCAGGCGCTCCGGACGCAAGCGCGACCGTGAGAAGGAGCGCTCCGACGAACGCCGTGCTGTGCCGCCGGTTGCTGATTGACGGCCTTGAGAGAAGGCGAGAGGAAACCATGGCCATCAGGAGAAATCGACGTGCCGCCGGGGGTGCTCTGACGTCGGCAGCGCTCGCCATGCTGACGGTGGGGCTCGTGGCACCTTCGGCGCATGCGGAGTCGACTCGTGAACAGCAGTGGTTCCTCGATGCCATGAAGGCCGAGCAAATGTGGCAGAGCAGTACCGGTGAGGGAATCACGGTCGCCGTTATTGATTCCGGAGTGGATCCGACTAACCCGGACTTGAAGGGTCGAGTTCTGCGGGGGAGAGATTTCGCGAGGGGGGAGTCGGGAGACGAGCACACCGACTACGAAGGTCACGGTACGGGAATGGCCGGGCTGATCGCCGGGACTGGTGCATATGCCGGAGGAAAAGGTGCCTTCGGTCTTGCTCCCGGCGCCAAGATCCTTCCGGTCCGGGTGCCCCGGGCCAGTTCGGCGGCCAATGCCGCCGAATCCAGTCGGGAATTTAACCAGACCCTCCCTGAAGCGATCCGCTACGCGGCCCAGGCCGGCGCCCGAGTGATTAATATCTCACTTGGGGATTCTCAGGGCTCGCCTCAACTGAATACAGCAGTCAAATATGCCTTGAGTAAGGGCTCATTGATTTTCGCGTCGGTCGGTAACAGTGGGAATAGCTCGAATCAGGTCGAGTATCCTGCCGCCACTCCGGGTGTGGTTGGCGTAGCTGCCGTGGGGAAGAACCTGCGGAGAACTGCCGAGTCGGAATTTGGGCCACAGGTGGATATGTCCGCCCCGGGTGATCAGATGGTCCATGCCTGCGGGGGCGGAACCGGGCTTTGCCGCTCGCACGGCACCAGCGACGCCACCGCCCTGGCCTCCGCCAGTGCTGCTCTCATCTGGGCCAAGCATCCGGATTGGACCAACAACCAGGTCCTGCGGGTCATGCTGAACACCATCGGGGGGCCCACGGACGGGGCCAGGCGTAACGACTCCATCGGTTACGGCATCGTGCGGCCGCGTATCGCCCTGGAGAACCCCGGGGACCCCGGGCCCGCGGACGTCTATCCGCTCCCGGATCTGGCGGCCGCGGCGTCGCCTTCCCCGACGGTGAAGGCGCCCGGCGCCAAGGGTGCGGGTGGCGCGGACGACACCTCCCCGGCCAAGGGAGAAGCCGGCGCCTCGGCCGGAAGCGGCGACGGCGACGGCGTGCTGTGGCTCGGCGCCGGCCTCGCAGCGGTCGTGGTGATCGGTGGAGCCGCAGCTGCGTTCGTCCTCGCCAGGAGGCGACGGCTCTCCGGCGCCGAGGTGAGCAGGGAAGCCGCAGCGGCGGCGGCCTCCCGGTATCTGAGCACCGTCGCCTACCCGGACAGGGCGGGTTCCGTGACCGTCCTTCCGGAGACGGGGACCGAGTTCGCGTACGGCTGGGCCTTCCGCTTCGAGTTCAGGGAACACAGCGGGGCAAGGACCCAGGCGAACCCCCGGTCCGACTACGTCATCGTCGTCCCCCACTCCGGAGCGGCCCCTCATTTCCCGCCGCCGGACATCCCCACGGCCCGGTACATGGAGCTGTGCGCCGACCGTGACCGGCACCCGGCCGTCTGATCCACCGATCTCCCCTGTCTCGCATCATGGACGCCCGGAGTTCGGTCACTGGTCAGTACATTCACCTGCGGGTAACACTGGAGCGTCCTGCGCGCGGCAACGGCGCCGAGCGCTCAGCAAGCTCACCACCGGTCTCGTACCGGTGGCAGCCGTGCCAGAAGGGGACCTCCGTGACGACCCGACCGGACAGTCAGAACCAGCTCGACGCCCTGCGCAGCGAGATCGAGCGGCGCAACCCCGCCCAGCCGGAGTTCCACCAGGCCGTGCACGAGGTGCTGGACACGCTGGCGCCGGTGCTGGCGGCCCGGCCGGAGTACGCCGAACCCGGGCTGGTCGAGCGGCTGTGCGAGCCCGAGCGGCAGGTGATCTTCCGGGTGCCGTGGCAGGACGACCAGGGGCGGGTGCACGTCAACCGCGGTTTCCGGGTGGAGTTCAACAGCGCGCTCGGCCCGTACAAGGGCGGTCTGCGCTTCCACCCCTCCGTCAACCTCGGCATCGTCAAGTTCCTCGGCTTCGAGCAGGTCTTCAAGAACGCCCTGACCGGTCTCGGTATCGGCGGCGGCAAGGGCGGCAGCGACTTCGACCCGCACGGCCGCAGCGACGCGGAGGTCATGCGGTTCTGCCAGTCCTTCATGACGGAGCTGTACCGGCACATCGGCGAGCACACCGACGTGCCCGCCGGGGACATCGGCGTCGGCGGCCGTGAGATCGGCTACCTCTTCGGCCAGTACCGGCGCATCACCAACCGGTGGGAGGCCGGGGTCCTCACCGGCAAGGGGCTCGGCTGGGGCGGTTCGGCGATCCGGCCCGAGGCCACCGGGTACGGCAACGTCCTGTTCGCGGAGGCGATGCTGCGCGAGCGGGGCGAGGACCTGGAGGGGCAGACGGCCGTCGTCTCCGGTTCCGGGAACGTCGCGATCTACACCGTCGAGAAGCTGCTCGCCCTCGGCGCCAACCCGCTGACCTGCTCGGACTCCAGTGGCTACGTCGTCGACGACAAGGGCATCGACCTGGATCTGCTCAAGCAGATCAAGGAGGTCGAACGCGGACGGATCAGCGAGTACGCCGAACGCCGCGGCGCCTCCGCGCGGTTCGTGCCCGGCGGCCGGGTGTGGGAGGTGCCGGCCGACGTCGCGCTGCCGTCCGCCACGCAGAACGAACTGGACGAGAACGACGCCGCCGCGCTCGTGCGCAACGGCGTGAAGGCCGTCTCCGAGGGCGCGAACATGCCGGCCACGCCCGAGGCCGTGCACCTGTTCCAGCGCGCGGGGGTCGCCTTCGGGCCCGGCAAGGCCGCCAACGCGGGCGGCGTCGCGGTCAGCGCCCTGGAGATGGCGCAGAACCACGCCCGTACGGCATGGTCGCCGGCCCGGGTCGAGGAGGAGCTGGCGGGGATCATGAGTCACATCCACACCACCTGCCACGAGACCGCCGAACGCTACGGCGCCCCCGGCGACTACGTGACCGGCGCGAACATCGCCGGCTTCGAGCGGGTCGCCGACGCGATGCTCGCCCAGGGCGTCATCTGACAGAAGCGCGAGGGAGCGTCCGCACCCCGTCCGCGCCCCCGGTACGCGACCGCGCCCCGCCCTGGAGGTCGTACCCTCCGGGGCGGGGCGCGGACATGTGTGCGTGAGCCGGGACGTGTGTCCGTCACCGGGACGTGTGTGCGTCAGCCGGGACCGGGCGCTCCAGCCGGGGCTAGTGCGCGGCGGCTCCAGCCGGGACGCCGCCCCGTCCGTGACCGGCCGGGCGGGCGACCACCAGGACGCCGGAGACCACCGCGGCGAGCAGCATCGCGGCCACGCCCCACCAGATGGCCTGCGTGTAACCGTGGACGATGCCCTCGCGCAGCACCTGCGCCTTCTGCGCGGGGCCGGTGAGGTGGCCACCGATGTACGTGGTGGTCGCCGAGGTGGCGATGGTGTTGAGCAGCGCCGTGCCGAGCGAACCGCCCACCTGCTGCGAGGTGTTCACCATCGCGGAGGTCACACCGGCGTCCTGCGGCCGCACACCCTGGGTCGCGGTGGAGAAGACGGGCATGAAGGTCAGGCCCATGCCGAGGCCGAGCAGCAGCTCGGCGGGCAGGACGTGGGTGGTGTACGCCGAGTCGACGCCGAGCTGGGTCAGCACCAGCAGGCCCGAGGCGGCGAGCAGCATGCCGGGCACCATCAGCAGGCGCGGGGGCGTGCGGGGCAGCAGCCGGGCCGAGATCTGCGTGGAGCCGATGATGATCGACGCGGACATCGGCAGGAACGCCAGACCGCTCCTGACCGGGGTGTACCCGAGGATGCCCTGGAAGTAGTACGTCATGAACAGGAACAGGCCGAACATGCCGATGGTGGCGAGGCCCATGGTCAGGAAGCTGCCCGCGCGGTTGCGGTCGGAGACGATGCGCAACGGAAGCAGCGGGTGCTTGGCCTTCATCTGCCAGAAGACGAACGCCACCAGCAGCAGCACGCCGCCGGCCAGCAGGGTCACCACCAGGCTGTCGTCCCAGCCGCGCGGCTCGGCCTCGGAGAAGCCGTAGACGACGGCGACCAGGCCGCCGCAGCCGAGGATCACGCCGGGGATGTCCAGCCGGGACTCGCTGTGGCCCGGGCGGTCGTGCAGCAGGATGACGGCGCCGATCACCGCGACGGCGGCGATCGGGATGTTCACGTACAGGCACCAGCGCCAGTTCGCGTACGAGGTGAGGACACCGCCCAGCAGCAGGCCGATCGCGGCACCCGCGCCGGCGATGGCGCCGTAGATGCCGAACGCCTTCCCGCGCTCCCGGGGGTCGGTGAAGGTCGTCGTCATCAGGGACAGCGCGGAGGGCGCGAGCACGGCGCCGAAGACACCCTGCAGGGCGCGGGCGCCGAAGAGCATGCCCGGGCTCTCGGAGGCGCCGCCGATCGCGGAGGCGACGGCGAAGCCGACCAGGCCGATGATGAAGGTGCGCTTGCGGCCGACCAGATCGGCGATGCGGCCGCCGAGCAGCAGCAGGCCGCCGAAGGCGAGGGTGTAGGCGGTGATGACCCACTGCCGGTTGCCGTCGGACATGCCGAGGGCCTTCTGCGCGGACGGCAGCGCGATGTTCACGATGGTCGCGTCGAGGACCACCATCAACTGGGCCAGGGCGATGATGACCAGGCCCCACCAGCGGCGGGGATCCGGGGCGTCGGCGGGTGTGTGCTCGATGGCGGACGGAGCCGTCCGTATCGCCTCGATCGGAGGGGAGTCGCTCATTGCGTGGGCGTCGCTTCCTTGGCTGTGGTCAGGCGTGTGGTGGTGTGCGTGTGCGTGTGCGTGGTGTGCGATCGGTCGGAGGCCGGTGACCGTGCACGGTCACGGCGGTGCGGTCGCCGTGCTCGCCGTGCCGGGCACCGCGTCCGGCGCGGCGCTGCGCCGGCAGTGCGATGTCCGTGAAGTCCGGTGTTCCGGCCCCGTTTCCCCCTGCCCCGGGGGGCTGTTCCACGCCCCCGCGGAGCTGCACGCCCCCACACCATCGTCACCTTGGGAGATCGTCAGTGATCCTGATGGTCAGTCCACTGTACACTGCCCGCATGAACGACGTGCCTCCCCCTGATGTCCCGGCCCGGCCGCTCGGATATCTGCTGAAGCACGCCTACGCCACCCTCGCGACCGAGCTGGGCCAGGCCCTCGCCCCTTTCCGCATCATTCCGCGGGAGCTGGGCGTCATGGGGGTGATCGCCGCCGCCCGGGAACAGCCGTCCCAGCTGGAGATCGCAGCGCTCCTCGGCATCGACCGCACGACGATGGTCGGCATCATCGACGCCCTGGAGGACAAGGGCTACGTCGAGCGCCGCCGCAGCGACCAGGACCGCCGCCGCAACGTCGTCACCCTCACCCCGGCCGGACAGGAGTCCCTGGAGGCGGCGGAACAGGTCCGCGAACGGGTCGAACGCGACTTCCTCGCCCCCCTCGACGAGCAGGCGGTCCAGGCCCTGACCGACGCCCTGCTCACCCTGCACCTGGCCCGGACGGACGCGGACACGACAGCCGCCGTGGGCCGGCTGGCGTGCGCGGAACACCTGCCCGCCCCGCACACCGGCCCCTGAACCCGCGCCGGACCCCCGCTCCCGGTCACCGCACCCCGGCGGCCCCGGCCCGCACCTCCGCCCGAACGGTCCCGCGCGGCGGCGGCCCGTGCACCGGACCCCGGCGGCCGGCGAGGACGACCACGGGACCGGCCCCCGCCCGGCCCCGGCACCCACCGGGGCGTGCGCCAGACGCGTCATCCGGCCGCCGTGGTGTGGGCCAATTCGGCACCGAACGTGGCGCCTCCGACGAAGCGTGAGCAGGAAGCTTTCGCCCGGGTGGTTCGGCCGGCGCCCCGACGGTTTTCGCAGGATCACGCATGAGTACGGGTACTCAACTGCGCAGTTCCAGACACAGCCGCGACAGTGGTGGCGGATGTTAATTTGGGGGAACCAAAGGGAGTTGATGTCCCCAGCGCAGGGAGACCGGCTGAGCCCGCCGGAAAACAGGTGACGGGACACGGGGGAGGGTCACGGGCATGCCCTGGGACGAATGGGAACAGCTGAAGGCGGATGCGGCTGCACGTTCGAGCTCCGCTCGTATGCGGCTGAACCACCTGTCGGACGCCGGTAGCGGCGGCTCCTCCGCGGGCGGCGCGGACCCGCTGAAGTCGGACCGGAAGGTCTGGGCGACCGCAGGCGGTGACGTCACGGGACTGCGCACCGACGTGAGCACGGCGCTGGGAAAGCTGGACCACGGACAGGCGGGGCTGGGCGACGGCGCCGGTTGCGAGTCGGCAGCGGCGCAGAAGGAACTTTTCGAGTCCTGGAAGAAGTACGTCGGTGATGTGAGCGGCCGCTGCGGAAAGCTTGGCGGGCTGCTGGAGCGCGCGGGGCGCGACCTGTCGATGACCGATGGAGACGTGCGGGCCGGACTGCAGAAGATCAATACGGAGTACCGGGACACCGAAACAGTCGGCGGCCAGGCGAAGGGCAAGTGAGCGCGTCATGGATCTCGCAGCGCTGAAGGCCCTCAAGCCCTCCGAGTACCAAGAGGCCGCGGACGGCTACCGTGCCACGAGCGAGATGGCGGGCAAAGCCAGGGAAGCCATCGACAACCGGATCTCGGCAGGCATCCGCAACCAGCTCTCCGGGGAGACCGCGAAGGCCGCCCTGCGGGAGCTGAAGGAACTGTCGAAGGACTTCCACTACGTCGAAACCGAGTGCGCGCTGGCCGGCACCGCACTGAACGGCTTCGCCTTCGACATGGCCGCGGCCAAGCGAAAGCTGGAAGCGGCGATGGAGGACGCGAGGGCGGCCGGTTGCACGGTCGGCGCGGACGGGTCGGTGACCTTTCCGGCCGGCGGCAAGGAGGTCGACGGCAAGGTGCCGGACGGCGGCACGGTGCGGGTGAGCACCAGCCCGACGGACCCGACGGCGGCTGCCCTGGAGCGGCAGGCTGCCGGTATTCACCCCAATCCGAACTACGGCAAGGCCATGGGCTTCGCCGACCGCATCGGCGATGCCCTGAAGGAGGCCACGGACGCGGACACGAAGTGGGCCCCGAAGCTGCGCGCCCTGAAGGCCGATGACGACTTGGTCGTCTCCGACAAGGACTGGGCCGACGCCAAGTCGGACACGGACGGGGTGCGCGGCGCCGGCAAGGGCTATATGGACTCCCTGCCCCAGCCGCCCCAGCACGCTGGCCCGAAGGACAACGCCGCCTGGTGGAAAGGTCTCACCGACGAGCAGCGGTCGGCCTACCTGGCCGTGCATCCCGACGCGGTCGGCGCGCTCGACGGGCTTCCCGCCACTGTCCGGGATCAGGCCAACCGAACAGTGCTCGACGAGGCCCGGGGCAAGGCCCAACTGGATTACGACGCCTGGCTGAAGAAGCACCCCGAGCCCGAGCGGTTCGGGCCCTATATCGACCCCTACACCGGAGCCATGCCAAAGGGCCTCAACGTCGAGACGCAGGAGTGGAAGGACTGGGACGCGGCCAGGAAGAACGCTCGCAAGTCCCTCGACGGCATGAACGCGATCCAGACGCGCTTCGACGCGACGGGGACGAACGGACTGCCGGAGGCATACCTGCTGGGCTTCAGCACGGAAGGGGACGGCCGCGCGATCATCGCCAACGGCAACCCGGACACAGCTGATCACCAGGCGGTTTATGTGCCGGGCACGACCGCGGAGCTGGCAAACATCGACGGGAACATCGACCGGATGGTCAAGGTCTGGCACGCGGCCCATGACGAGGCCGACGGAAAATCCGTTTCCACGATCACCTGGCTCGGCTACGACGCCCCTGACAGCGTCATCAAAGACGCGCCGTACGAGCACTACGCGTATGACGGAGCGCCGGCGTTCGACAAGTTCCTGGACGGGCTCGACACCACTCACACCGGCGACACGCACCCGCATCGCACGGTCATCGCCCACTCGTACGGAACGACGCTCGTCGGCGCTGCGGCTCAGACCGGGCATGTCAGCGCCGATGATCTCGTCTTCGCCGGTAGCCCCGGGGTCAAGGTGTCCAGCGCCGGTGAGCTGGACGTGCCCAAGGGGCACGTGTGGAACGAGGAGGCCGATGGAGACGTGGTTCCGGACCTCGGCCGGTGGGGCCACGGCGGCGACCGGTTCATCATCCCCAGCGACCCGGACTTCGGCGCCAACCAGATGACCACGGACACTGAAGGGCACAGCGGATACTGGGACGAGACGTCCCAGGGGCCCACACAGAGCCTGAAGAATCAGGCCCTGGTCGTCGTCGGGAAGGGCGATGACGTGGCACTGAAGCCGCCGCCCGACCCGTGGGCGCACGTTAAGTAGCTGCGACGACGTAAGGCTCACCGACGTGAAGACCAGATTGAGCGCCTGTGTGCTCGCTCTCCCTCTTGCACTGACCACCATCACTGGATGCGGCATGACTGAGAAAGACTCCGGCACCACTCCGTCCGTCGGCACGAGCACCTCGCGTGAGGCCTCCGACGCGATGGAAAAGCTGTCCAGCGGCATTTACGACCTGATCGGTGTCAAGGGGAAGTCGTCCGACAGTCGCCCGTTCGTCGCGGAATGCTCGGGAAAGGACAAGAAGACCTACTTCCGGATCTTCCACTGGTGGAGTTTCTACCCCGCATCGGCGAAGGACCTCGACGTGGCGATGGAGCGGCTCAAGGCCGAGCTGCCCGAGCACGGGTGGAAGATCGTCACCTACGGGCCGGACACCAGTAAGAACAGGAACATCAACCTGACCGCTGACAACGATCAGCGGAAGGCCGGCGTCAACATCGTCCAGATGGCCAAGAACGACCCGCCGAAGCTGAGCCTGCATGTCGTGTCCGGCTGCTACAAGGTCCCCGACGGCCAGGAGGTCGAACGCTTCTGAGCGCGCCGCCCCCCGGGTCTCCGCTCCGCTGCAAGCGCCCCGCGTTTGATCCCCGTCACCTTCGGGGTAATCTCTTCGGCTCGATTGGCCAGGCTGCCGTCGCGTATGGCAGACTGTCCGAGTTGCTCGGTCGAGTGTTGATGCTGCGCGCCTCCCGCCGGGAGGACCGGAAGCGAGTCCCACAGTACTCGTCGCCCTAACTGCCTCACGGCAGCGCTGGGGCGGACGTACGGGAATCTTCCGGGAAGCGTGGGCGCGGCACCGGCCAGGCACCCGGTGGGTCTTCGATCCCCGGTCCGCGGTACCGGCAGGGCCGTGTGCATTCCCGCAGGGATGTTCGAACAAGGGACATCCATGTCAGCGAGAGCGCGACACGCCCGACCGCGTGGGTCGGAGAAGACCAAGGGAAACCAGGCAGACACCGGGTTCCAGAGCGTGAGAAGAGACAGGACTACGAAGTAGCCATGGCGGGACAGAAGATCCGCATCCGGCTCAAGGCCTACGACCACGAGGTCATCGACTCCTCGGCGAAGAAGATCGTCGAGACGGTGACCCGCACTGGTGCGTCGGTCGCGGGCCCGGTGCCGCTGCCCACTGAGAAGAACGTGTACTGCGTCATCAAGTCGCCGCACAAGTACAAGGACTCGCGCGAGCACTTCGAGATGCGCACGCACAAGCGCCTGATCGACATCCTCGACCCGACCCCCAAGACCGTTGACTCTCTGATGCGACTCGACCTCCCGGCCGGTGTCGACATCGAGATCAAGCTCTGAGGCCGGTGATCTGAGAGATGACCAAGCAGATCAAGGGCATCCTGGGCGAGAAGCTCGGCATGACGCAGGTGTGGGACGAGAACAACCGTGTTGTTCCGGTCACCGTCGTCAAGGCCGGCCCCAACGTCGTCACCCAGGTCCGTACGAACGATGTCGACGGCTACGAGTCGGTCCAGATCGCCTTCGGCGAGATCGACCCGCGCAAGGTGAACAAGCCCCTCAAGGGCCACTTCGCCAAGGCCGACGTCACCCCCCGCCGCCACCTTGTCGAGATCCGCACCGCGGACGCCGCCGAGTACACCCTGGGCCAGGAGATCACCGCTGAGGTGTTCGAGTCCGGTGTCAAGGTCGACGTGACCGGCAAGAGCAAGGGCAAGGGCTTCGCCGGTGTCATGAAGCGTCACAACTTCAAGGGCCTCGGCGCCGGACACGGCACCCAGCGCAAGCACCGCTCGCCCGGTTCCATCGGTGGCTGCGCCACCCCGGGCCGTGTGTTCAAGGGCCTCCGCATGGCGGGTCGCATGGGCAACGAGCGGGTCACCACCCAGAACCTGACCGTCCACGCCGTTGACGCGGAGAAGGGTCTGCTGCTCATCAAGGGCGCGGTTCCCGGTCCGAACGGCGGCCTCGTCCTGGTCCGCACCGCGGCCAAGGGGGCCTGAGGTAACCGATGAGCACTGTTGACATCCTTTCGCCGGCGGGCGAGAAGGCCGGTACCGTCGAGCTCCCCGCGGAGATCTTCGGCGTTGAGAAGGTCAGCGTCCCGCTGATCCACCAGGTCGTCGTCGCACAGCTGGCCGCTGCCCGTCAGGGCACCCACAAGACCAAGACGCGTGGCGAGGTCCGCGGCGGTGGCAAGAAGCCGTACCGCCAGAAGGGCACCGGCCGTGCCCGTCAGGGCTCGACCCGCGCGCCGCAGTTCGCCGGTGGTGGCGTCGTGCACGGTCCCGTGCCGCGCGACTACTCGCAGCGGACCCCGAAGAAGATGAAGGCCGCGGCCCTGCGCCACGCCCTCACCGACCGGGCCCGCCACAACCGCATCCACGTCGTCTCCGGCGTGGTCGAGGGTGAGACCGCCTCCACCAAGGCCGCCCGGACGCTGTTCGGCAAGATCTCGGAGCGCAAGAACCTGCTCCTGGTCGTCGACCGCGCCGACGAGGCCGCGTGGCTGTCCGCCCGCAACCTGCCCCAGGTCCACATCCTGGAGCCGGGCCAGCTGAACACGTACGACGTTCTCGTCTCGGACGACGTGGTCTTCACCAAGGCCGCTTTCGAGTCCTTCGTCGCCGGCCCGAACAAGGCCAACGACACCGAAGGGAGCGAGGCCTGATGGCTACGCGTCACCCCTCCATCGCCTCGAAGGCCGCCAAGGCCGCCAAGGCCGCGCGCGTCGCCAAGGCGCGCCGCCACGCCACCGAGGGCAAGAACACGGTCGAGACCCCGCTGAGCAAGTCGTACACGGACCCCCGTGACGTCCTGGTCAAGCCGGTCGTCTCCGAGAAGAGCTACGCGCTCCTCGACGAGAACAAGTACACGTTCATCGTCGACCCGCGTGCCAACAAGACCCAGATCAAGGAGGCCGTCCAGGCGGTCTTCGAGGTCAAGGTCACCGGGGTCAACACGATCAACCGCCAGGGCAAGCGCAAGCGGACCCGCACCGGTTTCGGCCAGCGTGCCGCGACCAAGCGCGCGATCGTGACCCTCGCCGAGGGCGACCGTATCGACATCTTCGGCGGTCCGACCGCCTGACGGCGGTCCGGATCGTCCGATATCGGACGAGGACTGAGAAATGGGTATCCGCAAGTACAAGCCGACGACTCCTGGCCGTCGTGGCGCCAGCGTCGCCGACTTCGTCGAGGTCACGCGGTCCACGCCGGAGAAGTCGCTGGTCCGTCCCCTGCACAGCAAGGGCGGCCGTAACAATTCCGGTCGTGTGACCGTTCGCCACCAGGGTGGCGGACACAAGCGCGCCTACCGCGTGATCGACTTCCGTCGTCACGACAAGGACGGCGTGCCGGCGAAGGTCGCGCACATCGAGTACGACCCCAACCGCACCGCGCGCATCGCGCTGCTGCACTACGCCGACGGCGAGAAGCGCTACATCCTCGCCCCGCGCAACCTGCAGCAGGGCGACCGCGTGGAGAACGGTCCCGGGGCCGACATCAAGCCGGGCAACAACCTGGCTCTCCGCAACATCCCGGTCGGTACCACGATCCACGCGATCGAGCTCCGTCCCGGTGGCGGTGCCAAGTTCGCCCGCTCCGCCGGTGCCTCCGTGCAGCTGCTCGCGAAGGAGGGCACGATGGCCCACCTCCGCATGCCGTCCGGTGAGATCCGCCTGGTCGACCAGCGCTGCCGCGCCACGGTCGGCGAGGTCGGCAACGCCGAGCAGAGCAACATCAACTGGGGCAAGGCCGGCCGCAAGCGCTGGCTGGGCGTCCGCCCGACCGTTCGCGGTGTGGCGATGAACCCGGTTGACCACCCCCACGGTGGTGGTGAGGGCAAGACCTCGGGTGGCCGCCACCCGGTCAGCCCCTGGGGTCAGAAGGAAGGTCGTACTCGTTCTCCCAAGAAGGCGAGCAACAAGTACATCGTCCGCCGCCGCAAGACGAACAAGAAGCGCTAAGGACGGGTTGAGATGCCTCGTAGCTTGAAGAAGGGGCCTTTCGTCGACGACCACCTGATCAAGAAGGTGGACGTACAGAACGAAGCCGGCACCAAGAACGTCATCAAGACCTGGTCCCGCCGCTCGATGATCGTCCCGGCGATGCTGGGCCACACGATCGCGGTGCACAACGGCAAGACCCACATCCCGGTGTTTGTCACCGAGTCCATGGTCGGCCACAAGCTCGGCGAGTTCTCGCCGACGCGCACCTTCCGGGGTCACGTCAAGGACGACCGGAAGTCGAAGCGCCGCTAGTCAGCGGGGTGTGAAAGACCATGACAAACACTGAAGGGACAACCATGGAAGCCAGGGCCCAGGCGCGGTACATCCGCGTCACGCCCATGAAGGCCCGCCGCGTGGTGGACCTCATCCGTGGCATGAACGCCACGGAGGCTCAGGCGGTCCTGCGTTTCGCCCCGCAGGCCGCGAGCGTGCCGGTCGGCAAGGTGCTGGACAGCGCCATCGCCAACGCCGCGCACAACTACGACCACACCGACGCCGACAGCCTCTACATCTCCGAGGCCTACGTCGACGAGGGCCCGACCCTGAAGCGGTTCCGTCCGCGCGCCCAGGGCCGCGCCTACCGGATCCGCAAGCGGACCAGCCACATCACCGTGGTCGTCAGCAGCAAGGAAGGAACCCGGTAATGGGCCAGAAGGTAAACCCGCACGGGTTCCGGCTCGGTGTCACGACCGACTTCAAGTCGCGTTGGTACGCCGACAAGCTGTACAAGGACTACGTCAAGGAAGACGTCGCCATCCGTCGGATGATGACGTCCGGCATGGAGCGCGCCGGCATCTCCAAGGTCGAGATCGAGCGCACCCGTGACCGCGTGCGTGTGGACATCCACACCGCTCGTCCGGGCATCGTCATCGGCCGCCGCGGCGCCGAGGCCGACCGCATCCGCGGCGACCTCGAGAAGCTCACCGGCAAGCAGGTCCAGCTGAACATCCTCGAGGTCAAGAACCCCGAGACCGACGCTCAGCTGGTTGCCCAGGCCGTCGCCGAGCAGCTCTCCTCCCGCGTCTCCTTCCGCCGTGCCATGCGCAAGAGCATGCAGTCGGCGATGAAGGCCGGCGCCAAGGGCATCAAGATCCAGTGCGGCGGCCGCCTCGGCGGCGCCGAGATGTCCCGCTCGGAGTTCTACCGCGAGGGCCGCGTGCCCCTGCACACGCTCCGCGCGAACGTGGACTACGGCTTCTTCGAGGCCAAGACGACCTTCGGCCGCATCGGCGTGAAGGTCTGGATCTACAAGGGCGACGTGAAGAACATCGCCGAGGTCCGCGCCGAGAACGCTGCGGCCCGTGCGGGTAACCGCCCGGCCCGCGGTGGTGCCGACCGCCCGGCCCGTGGTGGCCGCGGTGGCGAGCGGCGCGGTCGCAAGCCGCAGCAGCAGCAGGCTCCGGCCGCCGAGGCCCCCAAGGCCGAGGCCCCGGCCGCTGCCGCTCCGGCTGAGAGCACCGGAACGGAGGCCTGACCGACATGCTGATCCCCCGTAGGGTCAAGCACCGCAAGCAGCACCACCCGAAGCGCCGTGGTCAGGCCAAGGGCGGTACGACGGTCGCGTTCGGCGAGTACGGCATCCAGGCCCTCACGCCGGCGTACGTGACCAACCGCCAGATCGAGGCGGCCCGTATCGCGATGACCCGCCACATCAAGCGTGGCGGCAAGGTCTGGATCAACATCTACCCGGACCGTCCGCTCACGAAGAAGCCCGCCGAGACCCGCATGGGTTCCGGTAAGGGTTCTCCGGAGTGGTGGATCGCGAACGTTCACCCCGGTCGGGTGATGTTCGAGCTGTCGTACCCCAACGAGAAGATCGCCCGTGAGGCGCTGACTCGTGCGGCCCACAAGCTGCCGATGAAGTGCCGGATCGTCAAGCGCGAGGCAGGTGAAGCGTGATGTCGGCCGGTACCAAGGCGTCCGAGCTGCGCGAGCTGGGCAACGAGGAGCTTCTGGGCAAGCTCCGCGAGGCCAAGGAAGAGCTGTTCAACCTCCGTTTCCAGGCGGCGACGGGCCAGCTCGAAAACCACGGCCGTCTCAAGGCGGTCCGCAAGGACATCGCGCGGATCTACACCCTGATGCGCGAGCGTGAGCTGGGCATCGAAACGGTGGAGAACGCATGAGCGAGAACAACGTGACTGAGCAGAACTCCGAGGCGCGCGGCTTCCGCAAGACCCGCGAGGGCCTCGTCGTCAGCGACAAGATGGACAAGACCGTCGTCGTCGCCGTCGAGGACCGCGTCAAGCACGCGCTGTACGGCAAGGTCATCCGCCGTACGAACAAGCTCAAGGCGCACGACGAGCAGAACGCCGCGGGCGTCGGCGACCGCGTCCTCCTGATGGAGACCCGGCCGCTGTCCGCGACGAAGCGCTGGCGCGTCGTCGAGATCCTCGAGAAGGCCAAGTAATTCCTGCGGGAGTTCCCTCGCAGGACAGTTCCGCCAGGCTCCGGGGGCCCGCTCGCTGAGCGGCCCCCGGGGAACCGGCAGACAAACAGGAGATAGACGTGATCCAGCAGGAGTCGCGGCTGCGTGTCGCCGACAACACTGGTGCGAAGGAGATCCTTTGCATCCGTGTGCTCGGTGGCTCCGGTCGCCGCTACGCGGGCATCGGTGACGTCATCGTCGCCACCGTCAAGGACGCGATCCCCGGTGGCAACGTGAAGAAGGGTGACGTCGTCAAGGCGGTCATCGTTCGCACCGTCAAGGAGCGCCGCCGTCCGGACGGCTCGTACATCCGCTTCGACGAGAACGCCGCCGTCATTCTGAAGAACGACGGCGACCCTCGCGGCACCCGTATCTTCGGCCCCGTGGGCCGTGAGCTGCGCGAGAAGAAGTTCATGAAGATCATCTCGCTGGCTCCGGAGGTGCTGTAAGCATGAAGATCAAGAAGGGCGACCTGGTCCAGGTCATCACCGGTAAGGACAAGGGCAAGCAGGGCAAGGTCATCGCGGCCTTCCCCCGCGAGGACCGCGTCCTGGTCGAGGGTGTCAACCGGGTCAAGAAGCACACCAAGGCCGGCCCGACCGCCAGCGGTTCCCAGGCCGGCGGCATCGTGACCACCGAGGCCCCGATCCACGTCTCCAACGTCCAGCTGGTCGTGGAGAAGGACGGCAACAAGGTCGTCACGCGCGTCGGTTACCGCTTCGACGACGAGGGCAACAAGATCCGCGTTGCCAAGCGGACGGGTGAGGACATCTGATGGCTACCACCACTGCCCCGCGTCTGAAGCAGAAGTACCGCGGCGAGATCGCCCCCAAGCTGCGTGACGAGTTCAAGTACGAGAACGTCATGCAGATCCCGGGCCTCGTCAAGATCGTGGTCAACATGGGTGTGGGCGACGCCGCCCGCGACTCCAAGCTGATCGAGGGCGCCATCCGCGACCTCACCACGATCACCGGCCAGAAGCCCGCGGTCACCAAGGCCCGCAAGTCCATCGCGCAGTTCAAGCTGCGTGAGGGCCAGCCGATCGGTGCCCACGTCACGCTCCGTGGCGACCGCATGTGGGAGTTCCTGGACCGCACCCTGTCGCTCGCGCTGCCGCGCATCCGCGACTTCCGCGGCCTGTCCCCCAAGCAGTTCGACGGCCGTGGCAACTACACCTTCGGTCTCACGGAGCAGGTCATGTTCCACGAGATCGACCAGGACAAGATCGACCGTGTCCGGGGTATGGACATCACCGTGGTCACCACGGCGACCAACGACGAAGAGGGCCGCGCCCTTCTCCGTCACCTCGGCTTCCCGTTCAAGGAGGCGTGAGCGAGATGGCGAAGAAGGCTCTCATCGCGAAGGCTGCTCGCAAGCCCAAGTTCGGTGTGCGTGGCTACACCCGCTGCCAGCGCTGCGGTCGTCCGCACTCCGTGTACCGCAAGTTCGGCCTGTGCCGCGTGTGCCTTCGTGAGATGGCTCACCGTGGCGAGCTGCCGGGCGTGACCAAGAGCTCCTGGTAACAACCCACTTGGGTTGAATCAGGACTCTCGGTAAGCAACTGGGGTCGGCAGGACGCCCACCCCCCATGGCTTAGGCTTGTGGGGTTGGGCGCCTGCCGTGCCCTAAACGACTTACTACGCCGTAGGTCCACCGCGCCGCACCCGTCCCGTCTCGGATCGGGGAGAGGGATGGCGCACCAGGAAACCCCGGCGAGAGAGGCCGAAGGCCAATTCATGACCATGACTGATCCGATCGCAGACATGCTTACGCGTCTGCGGAACGCGAACTCGGCATACCACGACTCCGTGACGATGCCGGCATCGAAGATCAAGTCGCACATCGCGGAGATCCTCCAGCAGGAGGGCTTCATCACCGGCTGGAAGACCGAGGACGCCGAGGTCGGCAAGAACCTCGTCCTCGAGCTGAAGTACGGCCCGAACCGTGAGCGCTCCATCGCGGGCATCAAGCGGATCTCGAAGCCCGGTCTCCGGGTCTACGCGAAGTCCACCAACCTGCCGAAGGTGCTCGGCGGCCTCGGCGTGGCGATCATCTCCACGTCGCACGGGCTCCTCACCGACAAGCAGGCCGGCAAGAAGGGCGTGGGTGGGGAAGTCCTCGCCTACGTCTGGTAACGGAAGGGAACGGAGGAAACAGCTATGTCGCGTATTGGCAAGCTCCCCATCACGGTTCCCGCCGGCGTGGACGTCACCATCGACGGCCGCACGGTCAAGGTCAAGGGCCCCAAGGGCGAACTGACCCACACCGTCGTCGCGCCCATCGAGATCGTCAAGGGTGAGGACGGCGTCCTGAACGTCACCCGCCCCAACGACGAGCGTCAGAACAAGGCCCTGCACGGCCTGTCCCGCACGCTGGTGGCGAACATGATCACCGGCGTGACCCAGGGTTACGTGAAGAAGCTCGAGATCAGCGGTGTCGGTTACCGCGTGACGGCCAAGGGTTCGAACCTCGAGTTCGCGCTCGGCTACAGCCACCCGATCACCGTCGAGGCACCCGAGGGCATCACCTTCAAGGTGGAGGCCCCCACCCGCTTCTCGGTCGAGGGCATCGACAAGCAGAAGGTCGGCGAGGTTGCGGCCAACATCCGCAAGCTGCGCAAGCCCGACCCGTACAAGGCCAAGGGTGTCAAGTACGAGGGCGAAGTCATCCGCCGCAAGGTCGGAAAGGCGGGTAAGTAAGCCATGGCATACGGGCAGAAGATCCTCAAGGGCGACGCCTACAAGCGCGCCGCGATCAAGCGCCGTCACATCCGGATCCGCAAGCGGATCGCCGGTACGGCGGAGCGCCCCCGTCTGGTCGTGACCCGCTCCAACCGCCACATCGTGGCGCAGGTGATCGACGACCTCAAGGGTCACACCCTGGCGTCGGCGTCCACGCTGGACACGTCGATCCGCGGTGCCGAGGGCGACAAGTCCGCGCAGGCCAAGCAGGTCGGCGCCCTGGTCGCCGAGCGTGCCAAGGCCGCCGGTGTCGAGGCTGTCGTGTTCGACCGTGGTGGCAACCAGTACGCCGGGCGCATCGCCGCCCTGGCGGACGCCGCCCGCGAAGCCGGCCTGAAGTTCTGAGCCGGTTCCGAGCTAGCGGAAACAGAGAGAGGTAATTCCAATGGCTGGACCCCAGCGCCGCGGTGGCGGTGCCGGTGGCGGCGAGCGGCGGGACCGGAAGGGCCGTGACGGCGGCGCAGCTGCCGCCGAGAAGACCGCGTACGTTGAGCGCGTTGTCGCGATCAACCGCGTCGCCAAGGTTGTGAAGGGTGGTCGTCGCTTCAGCTTCACCGCGCTGGTCGTGGTGGGCGACGGTGACGGCACCGTGGGTGTCGGATACGGCAAGGCCAAGGAGGTGCCGGCCGCCATCGCCAAGGGTGTTGAGGAGGCCAAGAAGCACTTCTTCAAGGTCCCCCGCATCCAGGGCACCATCCCGCACCCCATCCAGGGTGAGAAGGCTGCCGGCGTCGTGCTGCTCAAGCCCGCGTCCCCGGGTACCGGCGTGATCGCCGGTGGTCCGGTGCGTGCCGTGCTCGAGTGCGCCGGTATCCACGACATCCTGTCGAAGTCGCTCGGCTCCGACAACGCGATCAACATCGTGCACGCCACCGTGGCGGCCCTCAAGGGCCTGCAGCGTCCGGAGGAGGTCGCGGCCCGCCGTGGTCTGCCCCTGGAGGACGTCGCTCCGGCGGCTCTCCTGCGTGCGCGTGCCGGGGCGGGTGCGTAATCATGGCGCAGCTCAAGATCACGCAGACGAAGTCCTACATCGGCAGCAAGCAGAACCACCGTGACACCCTGCGTTCCCTGGGCCTCAAGCGCCTGGGTGACGTGGTCGTCAAGGAGGACCGCCCCGAGTTCCGCGGCATGGTGCACACCGTCCGCCACCTCGTGACGGTCGAGGAGGTCGACTGATCATGGCGGAGCAGAACCCGCTCAAGATCCACAACCTCCGTCCCGCCCCGGGCGCCAAGACCGCCAAGACCCGTGTGGGTCGTGGTGAGGCGTCGAAGGGTAAGACGGCCGGTCGTGGTACCAAGGGCACCAAGGCCCGTTACCAGGTTCCGGAGCGCTTCGAGGGCGGGCAGATGCCCCTCCACATGCGCCTCCCGAAGCTGAAGGGCTTCAAGAACCCGTTCAAGACCGAGTACCAGGTCGTGAACCTCGACAAGCTGGCCGCGCTGTACCCCGAGGGTGGCGAGGTCACCGTCGAGGACCTGGTGGCCAAGGGTGCCGTTCGCAAGAACAGCCTCGTCAAGGTTCTCGGCCAGGGCGAGGTCTCCGTGGCGCTGCAGGTGACGGTCGACGCCGTCTCCGGCTCCGCCAAGGAGAAGATCACCGCCGCCGGCGGTAGCGTCACCGAGCTCGTCTGACACCGTCGGACGTCTCGATGACCTGAACGTCCCGACCGGGGATACCCACAAATGGGGTATCCCCGGTTGGTCGTTCCTAGGGGGGCGGTCTCGCCGGTAAGGTGGCCTGCACTGTCCACTTCCACCGGATGCCGCATCACGGGCACTCGGAGCGGCAGTCGTCCGTTGTCCATTCGTCGTTCTCAGTTGGAACCTCACAACCGTCACCCTGACGCACGTGCGCGGGGGTCGCAGGAGGCACCGTGCTCACCGGCTTCGCCCGGGCGTTCAGGACGCCCGACCTGCGCAAGAAGCTGCTCTTCACACTCGGCATCATCGTGGTGTACCGCGTCGGTACCCACATCCCGATCCCGGGCGTCAACTACAAGGCCGTACAGACGTGCGTGACCGAGGCCGCCGGCAGCCAGGGCCTCTTCGGACTGGTCAACATGTTCAGCGGCGGTGCGCTGCTGCAGATCACGGTCTTCGCCCTCGGGATCCTGCCGTACATCACGGCGAGCATCATCCTGCAGCTGCTGACCGTGGTCATCCCGCGGCTGGAGGCCCTCAAGAAGGAGGGCCAGTCCGGCACCGCGAAGATCACCCAGTACACCCGTTACCTGACGGTGGCGCTGGCCATCCTGCAGGGCACCGGCCTGGTGGCCACCGCCCGCAGCGGCGCCCTCTTCTCCGGGTGCACGGCGGCCGCGGACATCGTCCCGGACCAGGCGATCTTCAACACCATCGTCATGGTGGTCTGCATGACCGCGGGCACGGTCCTGGTGATGTGGCTCGGCGAGCTGGTCACCGACCGCGGCATCGGCAACGGCATGTCGATCCTGATGTTCATCTCGATCGCCGCGACGTTCCCGTCGGCGCTGTGGTCCATCAAGACGTCGGGCAAGCTGGCCGGCGGCTGGATCGAGTTCAGCACCGTGCTCCTGGTCGGCCTGATCATGGTCGGCCTGGTCGTCTTCGTGGAGCAGGCCCAGCGCCGCATCCCGGTGCAGTACGCGAAGCGCATGATCGGCCGCCGTTCCTACGGCGGTACGTCGACGTACATCCCGCTCAAGGTGAACCAGGCGGGCGTCATCCCCGTGATCTTCGCCTCGTCGCTGCTCTACATCCCGGCTCTCGTCGCGCAGTTCTCCGGCGGCAACTCGAGCTGGAAGACCTGGGTCCAGCAGAACCTGACCAAGGGCGACCACCCGATCTACATCACCGCGTACTTCTTGCTCATCGTGTTCTTCGCGTTCTTCTACGTGGCGATCTCCTTCAACCCCGAGGAAGTCGCGGACAACATGAAGAAGTATGGTGGCTTCATCCCGGGCATCCGGGCTGGCCGACCGACCGCTGAGTACCTTTCGTACGTGCTCAACCGGATCACCTGGCCGGGTTCGCTGTATCTGGGTCTGATCGCTCTCGTACCAACAGTGGCGTTGGTTGGCTTCGGGGCAAGCCAGAACTTCCCGTTCGGCGGTACCAGCATCCTGATCATCGTGGGTGTCGGTCTCGAGACGGTGAAGCAGATCGAGAGCCAGCTCCAGCAGCGCAATTACGAAGGGTTCCTCCGCTGATGCGAATCGTCCTCGTCGGGCCGCCTGGCGCAGGCAAGGGTACGCAGGCAACGCGCCTGGCCGAGAAGCTGTCGATCCCGCACATCTCCACGGGCGACCTGTTCCGCGCCAACATCAGCAGGCAGACGGAGCTGGGCAAGCTCGCGAAGTCCTACATGGACGCGGGCAACCTGGTTCCCGACGAGGTCACGATCGCCATGGCGAAGGACCGCATGGAGCAGCCGGACGCCGCCGGCGGCTTCCTGCTCGACGGCTTCCCGCGCAACGTCTCGCAGGCCCAGGCGCTGGACGGGACGCTCGAGAGCGAGGGCATCAAGCTCGACGCGGTCCTCGACCTGGAGGTTCCCGAGGAGGAGGTCGTCAAGCGGATCGCCGGCCGGCGCATCTGCCGCAACGACTCCAGCCACGTCTTCCACGTGTCGTACAGCAAGCCGAAGAAGGAAGGCGTCTGCGACGTCTGCGGGGGCGAGCTGTACCAGCGGGACGACGACCACGAGGACACCGTCCGCAAGCGGCTCGAGGTCTACCACACACAGACCGAGCCGATCATCGACTACTACCGCAAGCAGGGCCTGGTCGTGACGATCTCGTCGCTCGGCCCGGTCGACGAGATCACGCGTCGCGCCCTTCAGGCGCTGAAGCGTGAGGACGTCACGCAGTAGTCGCACGCCGGTCGCAGCCGCGGTTCCTCCTGCCGGGGGCCGCGGCTGTGCTGTGGGCGCGCCGGCGCCCGTATGGTTGAAGCAGTCGCCCGGTCCCAGAAAGGCCCTGTCCCCATGGTGCAGATCAAGACCCCCGAGCAGATCGCCACGATGCGTGCGGCGGGGCTGGTCGTCGCCGCGATCCACGCGGCCACCCGTGAGGCGGCCGTGCCGGGCGCGAGCACCAAGGACCTGGACCAGGTGGCCCGCAAGGTGCTGGCCGACCACAACGCCAAGCCGAACTTCCTCGGTTACGGCGGCTTCCCGGCCACGATCTGCACCTCGGTCAACGAGGTCGTCGTCCACGGCATCCCCTCCGACGAGGTGGTCCTCAAGGACGGCGACATCATCTCCATCGACTGCGGCGCGATCGTCGACGGCTGGCACGGCGACGCGGCCTACACGGCGTTCGTCGGTTCCGGTCACGCCCCGGAGCTGGTCGAGCTGTCCCGGGTGACCGAGGAGTCGATGTGGGCGGGCATCGCGGCGATGAAGCAGGGCAACCGCCTGGTCGACATCTCGCGCGCTGTCGAGACGTACATCCGCCGCCAGCCCAAGCCGGGCGGCGGCCGTTACGGCATCATCGAGGACTACGGCGGCCACGGCATCGGCACCGAGATGCACATGGATCCGCACCTGCTGAACTACGTCGACCGCCGCCGCGGCAAGGGCCCCAAGCTGGTCCCCGGCTTCTGCCTGGCCATCGAGCCCATGGTCTCCCTCGGCACCCCGAAGACCCGGGTCCTGGACGACGAGTGGACGGTCATCACGACGGACGGCACCTGGTCCTCCCACTGGGAGCACTCGGTGGCGCTCACCGAGCAGGGCCCGCTGGTCCTGACGGCCCCGGACGGCGGCAAGGCGAAGCTGGCCGAGTACGGCATCACGGCGGCACCGGACCCGCTCGCCTGACGGCTGTGGTCCGGCGCCGGGAGGCGCCGGCCCGCACCTTCCTCTCTTCCCCTTCAGCCCGCTCCCGCGCCGCTTCCGGCGGCCCCCGGCCGTGCCGGTCCGTCGACCGCCGACCGCGGACCGGCGGGCGTAACGATCTCCCGGGACGGGCAGACTCTCCCGATTCGTGTTTCCGGGTGCGCTGACGTAGACTGACTCGTCGGCTCTCGTGCACCCGCATGTCCGCATGCGCCCGCAAGGGAAGCAGAGAGAGTCGATCAAGGTAGTCGATTCGAAGGGCGAAGCGTGGCCAAGAAGCAAGGTGCCATCGAGATCGAGGGCACTGTCGTCGAGTCTCTGCCGAACGCCATGTTCAAGGTCGAGCTCCAGAACGGCCACCAGGTCCTGGCACACATCAGCGGCAAGATGCGTATGCACTACATCCGCATCCTCCCTGACGACCGGGTCGTGGTGGAGCTTTCTCCGTACGACCTGACGCGTGGCCGGATCGTCTACCGGTACAAGTAGATCTTGCCCACGTCCCGTGGCCGCGAGGCCGCGGGTCCGCCGGCAACTGACCCGGAGAACCTCACATCCCATGAAGGTCAAGCCGAGCGTCAAGAAGATCTGCGACAAGTGCAGGGTGATCCGCCGTCACGGCCGGGTCATGGTCATCTGCGAGAACCCGCGCCACAAGCAGCGCCAGGGCTGACGCACGACCGACCGCACCCTCTGCACCTGATCCGCAGAGTTTCGCGCGACGCGAGCTGAATGTGTACATACGCAGGACACAGGCGGAGTCCGTCTCCGTCTGACACCCCCGGTTCGGAGGCCGGGGACCCGGTTCGTACCTGGTACGGCGGCCGGGAACCTGTTCTGCGGAAGACCTCCGAAGATCAACTGGAGCCATTGAATGGCACGCGTTTCCGGTGTTGACATCCCGCGCGAAAAGCGCGTGGAGGTCGCCCTCACCTACGTGTTCGGCATCGGCCGGACCCTCTCCCAGCAGACGCTGGCCGCCACCGGCGTCGACCCGAACACCCGCGTCCGCGACCTCTCCGAGGAGCAGCTCGTCGCGATCCGCGAGTACGTCGACAACAACATCAAGACCGAGGGTGACCTCCGTCGCGAGATCCAGGCCGACATCCGCCGCAAGGTCGAGATCGGCTGCTACCAGGGTCTGCGGCACCGCCGCGGTCTGCCCGTCCGCGGTCAGCGCACCAGCACGAACGCCCGTACCCGCAAGGGCCCGCGTCGCGCCATCGCCGGCAAGAAGAAGCCGGGCAAGAAGTAGTCCGCAGCGGACTCGCCGTCCAGCGGTCTTCGCTGTAGGACCGACCACCTCCCGTAGGAGAAGACATGCCCCCCAAGGGACGTCAGGGCGCTGCCAAGAAGGTGCGCCGCAAGGAAAAGAAGAACGTCGCTCACGGCCACGCGCACATCAAGAGCACGTTCAACAACACGATCGTCTCGATCACGGACCCGTCGGGCAACGTGATCTCCTGGGCCTCCGCCGGCCACGTCGGCTTCAAGGGCTCCCGGAAGTCCACGCCGTTCGCCGCGCAGATGGCCGCCGAGTCGGCTGCCCGCCGCGCGCAGGAGCACGGCATGCGCAAGGTCGACGTGTTCGTCAAGGGCCCGGGTTCCGGTCGTGAGACCGCCATCCGTTCGCTCCAGGCGACCGGTCTCGAGGTCGGCTCCATCCAGGACGTCACCCCGACCCCGCACAACGGCTGCCGTCCGCCGAAGCGTCGTCGCGTCTGACGCCGGCCCGGTCGGTGGTTCAGGGCGGTACGGCTCCTTCGGGCCGTGCCGCCCGTACCCTTGCAGTACCCGCACTTCTCATGGGTGCGGTTTCCGTCGGGCGTCAAATAGCGGGCGTCCACGAAAGAAGGATCTGATCCACAGATGCTGATCGCTCAGCGACCTTCGTTGACCGAAGAGGTCGTCGACGAGTTCCGCTCCCGGTTCGTGATCGAGCCGCTGGAGCCGGGCTTCGGCTACACCCTCGGCAACTCCCTGCGCCGTACGCTCCTCTCCTCGATCCCGGGTGCGGCGGTCACGTCCATCCGCATCGACGGTGTCCTGCACGAGTTCACCACCGTGCCGGGCGTCAAGGAGGACGTCACCGACCTGATCCTCAACATCAAGCAGCTGGTCGTCTCCTCGGAGCACGACGAGCCGGTCGTGATGTACCTGCGCAAGCAGGGCCCGGGTCTGGTCACCGCCGCCGACATCGCGCCCCCGGCCGGTGTCGAGGTGCACAACCCCGACCTCGTCCTCGCCACGCTCAACGGCAAGGGCAAGCTGGAGATGGAGCTGACCGTCGAGCGCGGTCGCGGTTACGTCTCCGCCGTGCAGAACAAGCAGGTGGGCCAGGAGATCGGCCGTATCCCGGTCGACTCCATCTACAGCCCCGTGCTCAAGGTCACGTACAAGGTCGAGGCCACGCGTGTCGAGCAGCGCACCGACTTCGACAAGCTGATCGTCGACGTCGAGACCAAGCAGGCGATGCGTCCGCGTGACGCCATGGCCTCCGCGGGCAAGACGCTGGTCGAGCTGTTCGGTCTCGCCCGCGAGCTGAACATCGACGCCGAGGGCATCGACATGGGCCCGTCCCCCACGGACGCCGCCCTCGCCGCCGACCTCGCGCTGCCGATCGAGGAGCTGGAGCTGACCGTCCGCTCCTACAACTGCCTCAAGCGTGAGGGCATCCACTCCGTGGGTGAGCTGGTCGCGCGCTCGGAGGCCGACCTGCTCGACATCCGCAACTTCGGTGCGAAGTCGATCGACGAGGTCAAGGCGAAGCTGGCCGGCATGGGCCTGGCCCTCAAGGACAGCCCGCCCGGATTCGACCCGACCGCCGCCGCGGACGCCTTCGGCGCCGACGACGACGCGGACGCCGGGTTCGTGGAGACCGAGCAGTACTGACGGCTCGGGCCTTCCGGTCCGCACTCGGGCGCGGGTGCGCTGCGCTTGATCGCGCAGTTCCCCGCGCCCCTGTCGGGACGCCCTTCGGGCTGCCCCGACACCCTCCGGAGCTGAAGAAGCTCCGGATCTCCGACAGGCGACCGCCTGCTCGGATACTGACTCCGGTACCTGATACGGCCGGGGCAGACACCTAGGAGAAACATCATGCCGAGGCCCACCAAGGGTGCCCGTCTGGGCGGCAGCGCCGCGCACGAGAAGCTCCTCCTCGCGAACCTCGCGAAGAGCCTCTTCGAGCACGGCCGCATCACCACCACCGAGGCGAAGGCCCGCCGCCTGCGTCCGTACGCCGAGCGTCTGGTCACCAAGGCGAAGAAGGGCGACCTTCACAACCGCCGTCAGGTGCTCCAGGTCATCACGGACAAGAGCGTCGTCCACACCCTCTTCACCGAGATCGGCCCGCGGTACGAGAACCGTCCCGGTGGCTACACCCGCATCACCAAGATCGGTAACCGCCGTGGCGACAACGCGCCCATGGCCGTCATCGAGCTGGTCGAGGCGCTGACGGTGCAGCAGCAGGCCACCGGCGAGGCCGAGGCCGCCACCAAGCGTGCGGTCAAGGAGGCCGAGGAGGCCAAGGCCGAGCAGACCGAGGCCACCGAGGCTCCTGCCGAGGAGTCCAAGGACGCGTAAGCGTTCTGCCGGGCACGGCGGGTCGGTGGCTGCGGCTCCGTCGTGACCGGTCGCGCAGTACCCCGCGCCCCTCGAGGGCGCTGGCGGGTCCGTTCCTTTCCAGGGGCGGGCCCGCTTTCGTCTGGCTGAGAGGATCTCTGGGTGAGTGACGAAGTGGAGCCCGGGTTCGTGCGGGTGCGGCTGGACCTGTCCTACGACGGCGGTGGCTTCCACGGGTGGGCCAAGCAGGCCGGCGGGAAGCGGACCGTACAGGGCGAGATCGAGGACGCGCTGCGCACGGTGACCCGGTCCCGCCGGACGTACGAGCTGACCGTGGCCGGGCGGACCGACGCCGGGGTGCACGCGCGCGGCCAGGTGGCCCACGTGGACCTGCCGGAGGAGGTCTGGCGCGAGCACCACGAGAAGCTGCTCAAGCGGCTCGCCGGGCGGCTGCCCAAGGACGTGCGGGTGTGGGCGCTGAGGCCCGCGCCCAGCGGTTTCAACGCCCGGTTCGCCGCGGTCTGGCGCCGGTACGCCTACCGGGTCACCGACAACCCCGGCGGCGTCGACCCGCTGCTGCGCGGGCACGTGCTGTGGCACGACTGGCCGCTGGACGTCGACGCGATGAACGAGGCCGCCCGGCAGCTGCTCGGCGAGCACGACTTCGCCGCCTACTGCAAGAAGCGCGAGGGCGCGACCACCATCCGCACGCTCCAGGAGCTGAGCCTGGTGCGCGGGGCCGACGGGATCATCACGGCGACCGTCCGCGCGGACGCCTTCTGCCACAACATGGTGCGCTCGCTGATCGGGGCGCTGCTCTTCGTCGGCGACGGGCACCGCCGACCCGGCTGGCCCGCCGAGGTGCTGGCCGCGGGCGTCCGGGACTCCGCGGTGCACGTCGTGCGGCCGCACGGCCTGACCCTGGAGGAGGTCGGCTACCCGGCCGACGAACTGCTGGCCGCGCGCAGCCATGAGGCGCGCAACAAGCGGTCGCTTCCGGCCACCGGCTGCTGCTGACCCCGCCCGGTCACCCGCCGTGACGGTACGGCCGGTGCCGGGCGGGAACTCGCAGGGACGGTCCGACCGCCGTACGGCGGTGGCAGGGGGCGTACGGCGAGGAGGGCGGCCCATGCGGCTCACCGTCATCGGCACCGGCTACCTGGGTGCCACGCACGCCGCCTGCATGGCGGAACTGGGGCACGAGGTGGTCGGGGTCGACGTCGACGCGGGCAAGGTCGCCGCGCTGCGGGCCGGCCGGGTGCCGTTCCACGAGCCCGGACTGGCCGCGATGGTCGCCCGGCACACGGCGAGCGGGCGGCTGCGGTTCACGACCTGCTACGAGGAGGCCGGTGCCTTCGGGCAGGTGCACTTCGTGTGCGTGGGCACCCCGCAGCGCAAGGACGGCGACGCCGCCGACCTGACGTGCGTCGAGAGCGCCTTCGCGGCCCTCGCACGGCACGCGCGCAAGAACGCGCTGCTGGTGGGCAAGTCGACCGTGCCGGTCGGCACGGCCGCGCGGCTGGCCGCCGGGCACCGCGTCGAGATCGCCTGGAACCCGGAGTTCCTGCGGGAGGGCTTCGCCGTCGAGGACACGCTGCGCCCGGACCGGCTGGTGTTCGGGGTGCGCACGGCGCGTGCGCAGCGGCTGCTGCGGACCGTGTACGCGCCCGTCCTGGCCGCCGGGACACCGCTGGTCGTGACCGACTTCGCCACCGCCGAACTGGTGAAGACGGCCGCGAACTCCTTCCTCGCCACCAAGATCTCCTTCATCAACGCGATGGCCGAGGTGTGCGAGGCGGCGGGCGGCGATGTGCGCGAGCTGGCCGAGGCGCTGGGGTGCGACGAGCGGATCGGGCGGGCGTTCCTGCGGGCCGGGGCCGGGTTCGGCGGGGGCTGTCTGCCCAAGGACATCCGTGCCTTCGCGCACCGGGCCGCCGAGCTGGGCGTGGACCTGGGCTTCCTGCGCCAGGTCGACGCGATCAACATGCGGCAGCGGGACCGGGTGATCGCCCTGGCCAGGCAGCTGTGCGGGGGCACGGTGCTCGGGGCGCGGGTGGCGGTGCTGGGCGCGGCCTTCAAACCGGACTCCGACGACATCCGCGACTCGCCCGCGCTGAACGTGGCCGCGCGGCTGGATCTCGACGGCGCCGACGTGACGGTCTACGACCCCCGGGCGATGGACAACGCCCGCAAGGCCTTCCCGCTGCTCGGCTACGCGCTGTCGGTGGAAGAGGCGCTGCGCGGGGCGGAGCTGGTGCTGCACCTGACCGAGTGGCCGCAGTTCCGGCAGGTCGATCCGCGCCGGGCGGCGGCCCTGGTGTACCGTCCGCGGATCGTGGACGGGCGGGGCGTGCTGGACGCGCGGGCGTGGCGGGCGGCGGGCTGGCGGTTCCGGGCGCTGGGTGCTCCCGCGCCGGACGGAGAGGGCGAGGAGAGATGACGCAGCCTGAGGAGCGCCGCGCGGGCGAGGGCGGCGGGCACGCGGTCACGGTGGTGATGCCGACGTACAACGAGGCGGGGAACCTGGCGCGGACGGCCGAGGCGGTGCTGGGGCTGCCGCTCGGCGGGCTCCGGCTCCTCGTCGTCGACGACGACAGCCCCGACGGCACCGGGCGGATCGCCGACGAACTGGCGGAGAAGTACGGCGTGGACGGACCCTCGGGGCACCGCCGGATGGGCGTGCTGCACCGCACCCGCAAGGACGGCCTGGGCCGGGCGTACACGGCGGGCATGACGGCCGCGCTGGCGGAGGGCGCCGACTACGTCGTGCAGATGGACGCCGACGGCAGCCACCCGGTGGAGGCGGTGCCGCGGATGCTGGACGCGGCGCTGTCCTCGGGGGCCGGGCTGGTGGTGGGCAGCCGGTACGTGGCGGGCGGCTCGCTGGACGAGCGGTGGGGCGCGCACCGGGTGCTGCTGTCCCGGTTCGCCAACGCCTACGCGCGGGCGGTGCTCGGCACCGGGATCAAGGACATCACCGCGGGCTTCAACCTGTGGTCGGCGGCCACGCTGCGGGACGTGGGCCTGTCGACCCTGGACAGCGCGGGCTACAGCTTCCAGGTCGAGCTGAAGTACCGGGCGGTGCGGGCGGGCCACCGTGCCGTCGAGGTGCCGATCCGGTTCGGGGAGCGTACGGAGGGTGCGTCGAAGATGACGCTGCGCGCCCAGCTGGAGTCGGCGGTGGTGCCGGTCAGGCTGCGTCTGAAGCGGTGGTAGCGGCCGGGGCCGGCCGCGCCCCGGCGCTCACTGTCCGGTCGCGGCGGAGGCCTGGGCCTCGCCGCGCCGGCGGATCTGGCGGAACGTGTACTCGGCGAGGTCGTCGCCGGTGCGGAACACCTTGGTGTCCTTGGTCGTCACGTCCTTGCCGCCGGGGAAGCCGGTGAGGGTGAAGTAGGCGTAGCGGCCGTAGGAGTTGGTGGTGGAGCGGCAGACCGCGCCGTCGCAGAAGGCCTTGACGCCGCTGCCGGCGAGCGGCTCGACGATGCTCTTCTTGTCGGCCTGGCCCTTGGCCCTGGCGGCCTGTGCCTCGGTGTCGAAGACGGCGACGCCGACGGTGACCGCGATGCCGCCGCGGGTGTAGGTGGCGCGGATCAGGCGGGTGCAGCCGTTGCCGGTGAGGACCTTGGCGAGGGTGCCCTGGACGGCGGAGGCGCAGTCGCGGGTGTCGGCCGTGGGCCCCTTCTCGTAGACGGTCCGGTCCATGGTCAGCCGGGTGCCCCCGAAGAGGGTGCCGGGGCCGAGCGGGGCGGTGTCCTTCTTCGCGCTGGATATGAAGTCCTTCGGGTCCAGCGGCGGCGGTGCGCTGGTGGGTTCGAAGGAGGGACCGGAGGCCGAGCCGCTGGGCAGGGCGGCGGTGGGCTGCGGGGAGGCGTGGCCGCCGGATCCGCCGTCGGCCGAGATCACGGCGACGGCCACGGCCGCGCCGACGGCGACGGCGGCCAGCGCGCCCCCGCCGACGAACAGCAGCCGGCGCCGCTTGGCGCGCGTCTCGGAGGCCTCGGCGAGTGCCGCCCAGTCCGGGGTCCCGTCGCCGCCGTTCGACGGCTGCTGCGCGTTCGGTTTCCAGGGATCCCACTGGGACTGCGAGCCGCCCCCCTGCCCATAAGTCATGGGCGGCATCCTAACGGCGCCCCACGGCTCCCGGGCGCGCCGCGGGCCGCCGCGGCGGCCTCCCGTCCGCGGGCCGCGGGCGCCCGGGGCGGCCGGGCCGGGGCGGGGCGGACGTACACTGGGGCGGAACAGGCGGGACCGGCGCGGCGGCCGTCGTTTTGACCCACGGTGTGCCGCCCGGGTAGTCTGCTTGTTCGTTGTGTATTGGCTTGGCTCTTCTCACGGACCCGGCCCTTACACCGGTCCACCGGGCCGATGACCAGCGACCAGCACGCGGTTTGCGTCACCGCTGTGCGGTCAGGGCTGTCGTGATCGTCTTCGGTGACCTTGTCAGGACCATTCACTGAAGAAGCGAAGGCTACGAACCGTGCGTACGTACAGCCCCAAGCCCGGCGACATCACGCGCCAGTGGCACGTCATCGACGCCCAGGACGTCGTCCTGGGTCGCCTGGCGACCACCGCCGCCACCCTTCTGCGGGGTAAGCACAAGCCGATCTACGCGCCGCACGTCGACGCTGGTGACTTCGTCATCATCATCAACGCCGACAAGGTGCACCTCTCCGGCAACAAGCGGACCCAGAAGATGGCGTACCGCCACTCCGGCTACCCGGGCGGTCTGCGCTCCGTCCGCTACGACGACCTCCTCGCGAACAACCCGGAGAAGGCCGTCGAGAAGGCCGTCAAGGGCATGCTCCCCAAGAACTCCCTGGGCCGTCAGATGCTCTCGAAGCTGAAGGTCTACAAGGGTGACCAGCACCCGCACGGCGCCCAGCAGCCGGTGCCGTTCGAGATCACCCAGGTCGCGCAGTAAGTCCGGCCACCCCCTAAGACTGAACAGAATCTGAGGAGAATCGTGGCCGAGACCACTGCCGAGCAGCCGATCGAAGAGATCGACATCGAGAGCTACACCACCGAGTCCGAGGTCCCCGTCGAGGGCGAGTACACCTCGGAGTCCATGGCCTCCCGCTTCGGCGAGCCGCAGCCGGCCGCCGGCCTGGGCCGCCGCAAGAACGCCATCGCCCGCGTCCGGATCGTCCCGGGCACCGGCAAGTGGAAGATCAACGGTCGCACCCTCGAGGACTACTTCCCGAACAAGGTGCACCAGCAGGAAGTCAACGAGCCCTTCAAGGTGCTGGAGCTCGAGGGCCGTTACGACGTCGTCGCCCGCATCTCCGGTGGCGGTGTGTCCGGCCAGGCCGGCGCCCTCCGTCTCGGTGTCGCCCGCGCCCTGAACGAGGCCGACGTCGACAACAACCGCGGCCCGCTCAAGAAGGCCGGCTTCCTCAAGCGCGACGACCGTGCGGTCGAGCGCAAGAAGGCCGGTCTCAAGAAGGCCCGCAAGGCTCCGCAGTACAGCAAGCGCTAATCAGCCGCTGCCTGCGGACAGGCCTACTCCGAACGCCCCGGCGGCACGCCACTGTGCCGCCGGGGCGTTCGTTTATCACCGGCCTTGGGCGTATAACGGCACAAGGTGCTCAGGTGCTCAGGTGCTCAGCAGCTCAGCCGTTCAGCGGCTGGTGTGATCGGATGCCCGGCTCAGGGATCCGCGGACGCACCGAGAACATCGAACCCAGTGAATGGTGAACGCGCGCTGAAAACCTCGGCACGGCTTCACGAACTGACGCTTCCTCAAGGAGGACAAGTGGGACGACTCTTCGGCACGGACGGCGTGCGTGGTGTCGCCAACGCGGACCTGACCGCCGAGATGGCGCTCGGCCTGTCCGTCGCCGCGGCGCACGTACTGGCCGAGGCGGGCACCTTCGAGGGGCACCGCCCGAAGGCCGTGGTCGGCCGGGACCCGCGCGCCTCCGGTGAGTTCCTGGAGGCCGCCGTGGTCGCGGGCCTGGCCAGCGCCGGCGTGGACGTGCTGCGGGTCGGCGTGCTGCCGACGCCCGCCGTGGCGTACCTGACCGGCTCGCTCGGCGCGGACCTCGGCGTGATGCTGTCGGCCAGCCACAACGCCATGCCGGACAACGGCGTCAAGTTCTTCGCCCGCGGCGGCCACAAGCTCGCCGACGAGCTGGAGGACCGCATCGAGAAGGTCTACGAGGAGCACCGCACCGGCGCGCCCTGGGACCGTCCGACCGGCGCGGGCGTCGGCCGGGTCCGCGACTACGACGAGGGCTTCGACAAGTACGTCGCCCATCTCGTCGGTGTCCTCCCGAACCGGCTCGACGGGCTGAAGATCGTCCTGGACGAGGCGCACGGCGCCGCCGCCCGGGTCTCGCCCGAGGCGTTCGCGCGGGCCGGTGCCGAGGTGATCACCATCGGGGCCGAACCCGACGGCCTCAACATCAACGACGGCTGCGGCTCCACCCACCTGGGGCAGCTGAAGGCCGCCGTCGTCGCGCACGGCGCCCACCTCGGCATCGCGCACGACGGCGACGCCGACCGCTGTCTGGCCGTGGACCACACCGGCGACGAGGTCGACGGCGACCAGATCCTGGCCGTGCTCGCGCTGGCGATGCGGGAGCGTTCCGCGCTGCGCTCCGACACCGTCGTCGCGACCGTGATGTCCAACCTGGGCTTCAAGCTGGCCATGGAGCGTGAGGGCATCCACCTCGTGCAGACCGCCGTCGGCGACCGCTACGTCCTGGAGGAGATGAAGTCCGGTGGCTTCGCCCTCGGCGGCGAGCAGTCCGGCCACGTCATCATCCTCGACCACGCCACCACCGGCGACGGCACGCTCACGGGTCTGATGCTGGCCGCCCGGGTCGCCGCGACCGGCCGTACGCTGCGGGAGCTGGCGGGGGTGATGCAGCGCCTGCCGCAGGTCCTCATCAACGTCCCCGACGTCGACAGGTCCCGGGTGAAGACCTCCGCGGACCTGGCCACGGCGGTCGCCGAGGCCGAACACGAGCTGGGCGAGACCGGACGCGTGCTGCTGCGCCCCTCGGGCACCGAGCCGCTGGTGCGCGTGATGGTCGAGGCCGCGGACATCGAGCAGGCCCGCTCGGTGGCGGGGCGGCTGGCGGACGCGGTGAAGTCGGCCCTGGGCTGAGCACCGGAGGGTGGTACCGCGTGACCGCCCCGTTCCCGTCCGGCGGTTCACCGTGTGAGCGTGCCGGTCGGGTGCGAGGCGGCTTCCCGGAGCGTGCCGGTCGGGTGCGAGGCGGCTTCCCGCGTGAGCGTCCCGCTGCTATCCGGCGGTCTTCCGCATCCGTGCCCGCTGCGTCGACCACAGCCACTTCTGGAAGAGCAGGGTGAGGGTGCCGGCGAGGACGATGCCGAGCAGGTTCAGCAGCAGCTGCTTGCTGGAGCCCCAGGTCTGGGCGGTGTCGCCGTAGGCGAAGGCGACGGCCGCGTTCGCGGCCGCCGGGACGGTGGTCACGGAGATGGCGACACCGACCAGGGCGCCGGACTTGGCCGAGGTCAGCGACAGCGTGCCGGCGATCCCGGCGAGGACCGCCACCACGAAGGAGAACCAGTCGGGGGCGTACACGAAGCCGGTGCTGGGCCGCGGGCCCTCCAGCTGCGCCTTGCTGAACAGGCCGACGGCGTCCATGAGCAGGCTGAAGCCCACGGTCACGGCCATGGCCAGCGCGAACCCCGCCAGCAGCGCCACCAGGGAGCGCAGCGCCAGTCGGGGTGCCCGGCGCACCAGCGCCGTGCTGATGCCGGCCAGCGGTCCGAACTCCGGTCCCACCGCCATCGCGCCGACGATGAGGACGGCGTTGTCGAGCACCACGCCGCAGGCGGCGATCATCGTGGCCAGCGTGATGAACGCGAGGTAGGTGATCGACAGCGTCGACTCCTCGTGGGTGGCCTCGGTCAGCTCCTCCCACAGCACCGCGTCAGCGGCCTCGCCCGGCGCCTCCTCCTCGGCCCTGTCGGCCCGGTCGGACAGCGACAGGTCGATGCTCTCCACGGCGATGGAGCCGGTCCGGTCGATGCCCAACTCCCTCAGACCTCCGAGGAGTTCGTCGGCGGCCTCCCGGGCGACGTCGCACATGACCACGTCACCGGAGGGGCTGCGGGCCGCGCCCGGCAGCACGACGAGGTGCGCGGTGCCGACCGTCCGGTGGATCAGCCCCGCCACCTCGTCGGTGCGGTCGGCGGGGGTGATCAGTCGCAGATGCAGCATGCAGGGCAGCGTAGACGCCCCGCCGCGGTCACAGCTTCCGCAGCCGCAGCCGCTGCACCTTGTGGTCGGGCCCCTTGCGCACGACGAGCGTGGCCCGGCCGCGGGTGGGGGCGATGTTCTCCACCAGGTTGGGCCGGTTGATGGTCCGCCACATGGTGCGGGCGTAGTCGAGGGCCTCGTCCTCGGAGACCTGGGTGTACTTGCGGAAGTACGAGGAGGGGTCCTGGAAGGCGGTGTCGCGCAGCTTGCGGAACCGGTTCAGGTACCAGCGCTCGACGTCCTCGGTGCGGGCGTCGACGTACACGCTGAAGTCGAAGTAGTCGGCGAGCCCGACCCGGGTGCGGCCGTCCTGGCCGGGCAGCGCGGGCTGCAGGACGTTGAGGCCCTCCACGATCAGGATGTCGGGGCGGCGCACGGTGAGCTTCTCGCCGGGCACGATGTCGTAGATCAGGTGCGAGTAGACGGGAGCGGTGACCTCCGCCTTCCCCGCCTTCACGTCGGCGACGAACCGGGTGAGCGCCCGGCGGTCGTACGACTCCGGGAACCCCTTGCGGGCCATCAGGCCGCGTGCCTGGAGTTCGCGCGTCGGCAGCAGGAACCCGTCGGTGGTCACCCGCTCCACGCGCGGATGCTCGGGCCAGCGCGACAGCAGCGCCTGGAGCAGCCGGGCCACGGTCGACTTGCCGACGGCGACCGATCCCGCCACCCCTATGACGAAGGGGGTGCCGGACTGGGAGCCCTGCTCGCCGAGGAACCTGTTCAGCGCGCCGCGCAGCCCGTCGGTCGCGCCGACGTACAGATTGAGCAGCCGGGACAGCGGCAGGTACACGTCCCGCACCTCGTCGAGGTCGATGACGTCCCCGAGCCCGCGCACCCGTTCCACCTCCTCCGCGGTGAGCGGCAGCGGCGTCTTGTCGCGCAGCGCACTCCACTCGGCACGGGTGAGGTCGACATAGGGAGTCGCCTCCGGCCTGGGCCGGTGGGCGCTCCGGGGCATCGAGGGGACCGGAGAGATCACAGTCCATTGTTAACGGAGTTCGAACGGCGTGGGGGGTGGGGTGGGTCACGTGGACGTGCCCGCGTCACGCCGGCGTCACGATCGGACACCGGCCGGCGGTACGGCCGGCCACCTGCGGGGCCGCTGTGCCACGGGCGGCGGCTCACCGAGCCGCCACCTGCGGGGCCGCTGTGCCACGGGCGGCGGCTCACCGAGCCGCGGTGACGGCGTGTGGGCCACCGCCGGAGGCCGTACGGTCCTGGGCCGCGAGACCCTTCGTACCCCGGCGGGAATTTCCGATTTCGGGCACGGAGAGGCGGGTTCCGTCGGCTGACGGGCCGTAGGCTGCGGAGCCATGTGCGGAATCGTGGGATATGTGGGTTCGCAGTCGGCGCTCGACGTCGTGATGGCCGGGCTGAAGCGGCTGGAGTACCGGGGGTACGACTCGGCGGGTGTCGCCGTGCTCGCGGACGGCGGCCTCGCGGCGGCCAAGAAGGCCGGAAAGCTGGTCAACCTGGACAAGGAGCTGGTCGAACGGCCGCTGCCGACCGGCTCCACCGGCATCGGGCACACCCGCTGGGCCACCCACGGCGGCCCCACGGACGCGAACGCCCACCCGCACCTCGACAACGCCGGACGCGTCGCCGTGGTCCACAACGGCATCATCGAGAACTTCGCCCTGCTGCGGGCGGAGCTGGCCGAGCGCGGGCACGAACTGGCCTCCGAGACCGACACCGAGGTCGTCGCGCACCTGCTGGCCGAGGAGTTCTCCTCCTGCGCCGACCTCGCCGAGGCCATGCGCCTGGTGTGCCGGCGCCTGGAGGGCGCCTTCACTCTCGTCGCCGTGCACGCCGACGCGCCCGGCGTGGTCGTCGGCGCCCGCCGCAACTCCCCGCTCGTGGTGGGCGTCGGCGAGGGCGAGTCCTTCCTCGCCTCCGACGTCGCCGCGTTCATCGCCCACACCCGCTCCGCGATCGAACTCGGCCAGGACCAGGTCGTCGAACTGCGCCGGGACGGCGTCACCGTCACCGGCTTCGACGGGCGGCCCGCCGAGGTCCGCTCCTACAACGTCGACTGGGACGCCGCGGCCGCCGAGAAGGGCGGTTACGACTACTTCATGCTCAAGGAGATCGCCGAGCAGCCCAAGGCGGTCGCCGACACCCTCCTCGGCCGCATCGACGCCGCCGGCTCCCTGACCCTGGACGAGGTGCGGATCAGCGCCGCCGAACTGCGCGAGACGGACAAGGTCGTCATCATCGCCTGCGGCACGGCCTTCCACGCGGGCATGATCGCCAAGTACGCCATCGAGCACTGGACCCGCATCCCCTGCGAGGTCGAACTCGCCAGCGAGTTCCGCTACCGGGACCCCATCCTGGACGCCCAGACCCTGGTCGTCGCCATCTCCCAGTCCGGCGAGACCATGGACACCCTGATGGCGCTGCGCCACGCCCGCGAGCAGGGCGCCAAGGTCCTCGCCATCTGCAACACCAACGGCTCCACCATCCCGCGCGAGTCCGACGCGGTGCTGTACACCCACGCCGGACCCGAGGTCGCCGTCGCCTCCACCAAGGCCTTCCTCACCCAGCTCGTCGCCTGCTACCTCGTCGCCCTCTACCTCGGTCAGGTGCGCGGCACCAAGTGGGGCGACGAGATCCGCGCCGTCATCCGCGACCTCTCGCAGATCGGCGGCGCGGTGGAGCGCGTCCTGGACACGATGGAGCCGGTACGGGAACTCGCCCGCTCCCTCGCCGGCAAGAACACGGTGCTCTTCCTCGGGCGGCACGTCGGCTATCCCGTGGCCCTGGAGGGCGCGCTCAAGCTCAAGGAACTCGCCTACATGCACGCCGAGGGCTTCGCGGCGGGCGAGCTGAAGCACGGCCCGATCGCGCTGATCGACGAGGACCTGCCCGTCGTCGTGGTCGTCCCGTCCCCGCGCGGCCGGTCCCTGCTCCACGACAAGATCGTCTCCAACATCCAGGAGATCCGGGCGAGGGGTGCGCGCACGATCGTGATCGCCGAGGAGGGCGACGAGGCGGTCGTCCCCTACGCCGACCACCTCATCCGCATCCCCGCCACTCCGACCCTGCTCCAGCCGCTGGTCGCGACGGTGCCGTTGCAGGTCTTCGCCTGCGAACTGGCCACCGCCCGGGGCAACGAGGTGGACCAGCCGCGCAACCTCGCGAAGTCGGTGACGGTGGAGTAGCCGTCCGGGGGCGCACGGCTGCGGTGCGGGGCCCGGCGGGAGGGCGGCGATGAATTTCCGCGCCGCTGTCAGTCCTATGGGCAATAGTTGTCAGTCGTGGGAGCGACAACGCCCAACGCCCCGGCACCGAAAGGACGTTCCGCCATGACCGCACCCGTCAAGGGCCCCGCCAGCTACTTCCCGTCCATCGAGAAGAAGTACGGCCGGCCGATCGCCGAGTGGCAGGAACTCGTCCGTTCCTCGCCGCTGACCAAGCACATGGAACTCGTCGGCTGGCTCAAGTCCGAGCACGGAATGGGCCACGGGCACGCCAACGCGCTGGTGGCCCACACCCTCGCCGAGGACAGCGCCGGGTGACCACCCGGCGGGCGCGCACCCGTAGGGTCGTCCCATGAGCATCATCGGGGTCGGCATCGACGTGGCCGAGATCGACCGGTTCGCGGCGTCGCTGGAGCGGACGCCCGCACTGGTCCGGCGGCTCTTCGTGGAACGCGAGCTGCTGCTGCCGAGCGGGGAGCGGCGGGGCATGGCCTCGCTGGCCGCCCGGTTCGCCGCGAAGGAGGCCGTCGCCAAGGCGCTGGGCGCCCCGGCCGGGCTGCTGTGGACGGACGCGGAGGTGTACGTCGAGGACAGCGGGCGGCCGCGGCTGCGGGTGAAGGGCTCGGTGGCGGCGCGGGCCGCCGAACTCGGCGTACGGTCCTGGCACCTCTCGCTCAGCCACGACGCGGGGGTGGCCTCCGCGGTGGTGATCGCGGAGGGGTAGCCGGAGCGGGCCCGCGGAACGGGGTGGGGCGGCGCGTTTCCTGGCACGCCGTCAGCCGGCGCCGGGCCCCGCACCCGTGCCCGTGCCCGGGTCTGTTCCCGTCCTCGTGTCCGTCTCCGTCTCCGTCCGCGTGGCCGTGTCCCCGTCCGTGCCCGTGCCTGTCCCCGCGTCCGTCTCCGTCCGCGTGCCTGTCCCCGTCTCCGCTGTCCCCGCGTCCATGGCGACCACGCGGAACGCCAGTACCGTCGCGTCGTCCTCCGTCTGCGGGCCGGTGAGGCGGGCGACCAGGTCGCGGACGAACGCGTCGAGCGCCTCGCCGCCCGGCGGGACGCCGTCCGCGGCGCAGTCCGCGACGGTACGCAGCAGCCGTGAGGAGTCCCGGTCGAGGTCCGAGCCGCGCCGTTCGATCAGGCCGTCCGAGTAGAGCAGCACCACGTCCCCGGGGCGCAGCCAGGTCTCGGCCGCCGTGTAGGTCTCGTCCGGCAGGACGCCCAGCGGCATGCCGGGGCCGCCCGGGGGCGGACCGAGCAGCACCGCTTCGCCGCCGCGGACCAGGACCGGCGGGGGATGGCCCGCGCACGTCCAGCGCAGCAGTCCGCGGTCGGGGTGGAAGCGGGCGATGACCGCCGTGGCGGTGGACTCCTCGCCGTCGTCGCAGGCGACCGTGTTGAGCCAGCCGGTCAGCCGTTCCACCCACTCGCCGGTGTACGCCAGCCCGGCCAGCGCGTACCGCAGCTTCGCCATCAGGGTGACCGCTTCGAGGCCGTGCCCGCGCGCGTCCCCGAGCGCGATGAGCACCTTCCCGGAGGGCAGGACACGGGTCTTGTACCAGTCGCCGCCCACCCGCGCGGCGCCCGCCTCGGGACGGTAGGCGGCGGCGGCCTCGACCCCGTGCCGGGCCAGTTCCGCGGGGAAGGCGGGCAGCACCGCGTCCCGCAGCCGCTCCGCCACCTCCGCGACGGCGTCGGCCCGCTCCCGCTGCGCCCGCGCCTCCCGGGTCGCCTGCTCGGCCAGGGCACGGCTGCGCCGGTCGGCGGTGACGTCGTGGAGCACCGCGCGCACCGCCCACACCGGCCCCGAGGGCGGGCGGACCGGCTCGGCGACGAACCGCAGGATCCGGCCTTCCGGCCCGGCGAGCCGCAGGTCGCACTCGGCCACCGGCGCGCCCAGCAGGACGTCGTGGACCGCCCGGTACAGCGCGTCCAGGCTCTCCGGGGCCACCATGCGCCCCAGCTCCAGCAGACCGGGCGGCGGCTGCGAGGCGGACAGGCCGAGCGCGTGGGCGAATCCCGACGACGCCTCGACGCCCCCGTCGCCCAGGCTCCACTCGGCCCAGGACACCCCGACCAGGCGCTGCGCCTCCTGCGCCATCAGGGACTCGTGCCCGCGCTCCCAGCTGAGCAGCAGCAGATCCCCGCAGGGCGTCACCCGTACTTCGCTGCTCACCCGGACGGTGAGGTCGCCGGGCCCCGGCAGCGGCCAGTCGGCGGGCTCGGGCCCCTGGGAGCGCCCGGTGCGCAGGGCCTGCGTGAGCAGGCGGGGGACGGCCGTGCCCACGAGGGTGGGCAGGCGCTCGAACAGCGGCACCGGACCGGTCCACGGAGGCAGGGCACCGGGCGGCAGATGCCGGGCACCGTACTCGCGGGCGGCCCGGTTCTGGCCGACGCACAGGAACTCCGGGGCGGGAAGGTCCGGGGCGGGGGAGCCCGGCTCGGGGAAGTCCGGGACGCGGGAGCCCGCATCGGGGGAATGCGGCTCCGCCTCCGGGGGTACCGGGCCGGGGGAAGCGCGGATGATCGTGACGGGGACCGGCAGGGAGTCGAGCAGGCGCAGCACCGGCGCGTCCACGGTCGCGGGCCCGGGGAGCGCACTCGCCTGCGGGTCGCGCGCCCTGTTCTCGCGCCCGGCGCCGCCGCAGGCACTCACGTGCCGGCCGATCCTGAACCGCTGCTCGGTGAGCAGCAGCTCCAGGGACTGCAGCCGCAGTCGGCGCGACGCGTCCTGGCCGGGCGCCGCCCAGGGGCGCGGCGCGTCGAAGCCCGCCGGTTCGTCCGCCATCCGCTCGCGCCTTCTCCCTCGCTCCACCCGGCGGTCCCGGGTCCGCCGGCATTTCCCAGTGGCTCGCCGGGACCACCGGGTTCCCGTGCGGCACCCGACGTATGCAGGGCAGACTCGACGGCATGCGTAACGCCTACAGCGTCGAGACGGTCAGGACAGCCGAGCGCGCCCTCATGGCGCGGCTCCCCGACGGCGCCCTCATGCAGCGCGCGGCCGCCGGGCTCGCCGCCGCCTGCGCGGACCTGCTCGGACGGGTCTACGGCCGCCGGGTGGTGCTCCTGGTGGGCAGCGGTGACAACGGGGGTGACGCGCTGTACGCGGGGGCCCGGCTGGCCCGCCGCGGCGCGGGGGTCACCGCGGTCCTGCTCGCCCCCGGCCGCACGCACCCGGGCGGTCTCGCGGCCCTGCGCCGCGCGGGCGGCACGGTCACCGGCGCGGAGGCCGCCGGTGCGCCCCTCGACCGGGCCGACCTGGTCGTCGACGGCGTCGTCGGCATCGGCGGCAAGGGCGGTCTGCGCCCCGAGGCCGTGCCCCTGGCCGAGCGCGTGGCCCGTTCAGGGGCCCCGGTCGTCGCCGTCGACCTGCCCAGCGGCGTCGAGGCGGACACCGGCGAGGTGCGCGGCGCCGCGGTCCGCGCCGACGTGACCGTCACCTTCGGCACGCACAAGCCGGGACTGCTTATCGACCCGGCCCGCGAGTACGCCGGCACGGTCCGTCTCGTCGACATCGGTCTGGGCGCCCACCTGCCCGCCGAGCCGGAGATCCAGGCGCTGCAGCACGCCGACGTGGCCGCGCTGCTGCCGCGCCCCGCCGCCGAGAGCGACAAGTACCGCAGGGGCGTCGTCGGCATCGCGGCCGGCTCGGCCCGCTACCCCGGGGCGGCCGTGCTCGCCGTCTCCGGCGCGCTGCGCGGCGGGGCGGGCGCCGTACGGTACGTCGGCCCCGCCGGGCAGGCCGTCATCGCCCGCTTCCCCGAGACCCTCGTCTCCGACCGGGGCCCGCGCGAGGCGGGCCGGGTGCAGGCCTGGGTGGTGGGTCCGGGCGCCGGTGAGGACGCGGCCACGGTGGCCGAGGTGCTGGCGGCCGACGTGCCCGTGCTGGTCGACGCCGACGGGCTGCGCCTGGCCGACCGCGCCGCCGTACGGGCCCGTACCGCGCCCACCCTGATGACCCCGCACGCGGGCGAGGCCGCCGCCCTGCTCGGGGTGGCGCGCGAGGAGGTCGAGTCGGCCCGGCTGTCCGCCGTACGGGAACTCGCCGCCGCCTACCGGGCGACCGTCCTCCTGAAGGGCTCGACCACGCTCGTGGCAGGCCCGGACGGCGGTCCCGTCCGCGTCAATCCCACCGGAACCCCCTACCTCGCCACGGCCGGCAGCGGCGACGTGCTGTCCGGGCTGGCGGGTTCGCTGCTGGCGGCCGGGCTGTCCGCAGCGGACGCGGGCAGCGCCGGCGCCTACCTGCACGGTCTGGCCGGCCGCTTCGCCTCGGACGGCGCCCCGGCCGGCGCGCACGACGTGGCGGAGGCTCTCCCGCGGGCCTGGCGGGACGTGCGGGACGCGGCGGCCCCGGGGCGGCTGCGGTAGGACTCCCCGCCGCCTCCACCGCCCTCTGAGACACTGGGGGCGCGATGAACGAGACAGCACACCCGCGGACGGCTCCGCTGCGCGCCCGCGCCGAGATCGATCTGGCCGCTCTGCGGGCCAACGTGCGGGCCCTGCGCGAGCGGGCGCCCGGCGCCGCGCTCATGGCCGTGGTCAAGTCCGACGCGTACGGCCACGGCGCCGTGCCGTGCGCCCGCGCGGCCGTCGCCGCCGGGGCGACCTGGCTCGGCACCGCCACGCCCGAGGAGGCGCTGGCGCTGCGCGCGGCCGGGCTGTCGCCGCGGCAGGTGCGGGTGATGTGCTGGCTGTGGACGCCGGGCGGCCCCTGGCGCGAGGCCGTCGAGGCCGACGTGGACGTGTCCGTGAGCGGACTGTGGGCCATGGCGGAGGTGCGGGAGGCCGCGCGCGCCGCCGGGCGGCCCGCGCGGGTGCAGCTCAAGGCCGACACCGGGCTCGGGCGCAACGGCTGCCAGCCCGGGGACTGGCCCGCCCTCGTCGCCGAGGCGCTGCGCGCCGAGGCGGAGGGCCTGGTCCGCGTCACCGGGCTGTGGTCCCACTTCGCCTGCGCCGACGAGCCGGGGCACCCCTCGATCGCCGCGCAGCTCGCCCGGTTCCGCGAGATGACCGCGTACGCCGAGGCGCGGGGGGTGCGCCCCGAGGTACGGCACATCGCCAACTCGCCGGCCACGCTCACCCTGCCCGAGGCCCACTTCGACCTGGTCCGCACGGGCATCGCCGTCTACGGCATCTCGCCCAGCCCGGAACTGGGCACCCCGGCCGACTTCGGGCTGCGCCCGGTGATGACCCTGTCCGCCTCGCTGGCCCTGGTGAAGCGCGTCCCGGCCGGGCACGGCATCAGCTACGGACACCACTACGTCACCCCCGGCGAGACCACCCTCGGCCTCGTGCCCGTCGGGTACGCCGACGGCATCCCGCGCCACGCCTCCGGCACGGGCCCGGTGCTGGTCGGCGGCAAGTGGCGCACGGTCGCGGGCCGGATCGCCATGGACCAGTTCGTCGTCGACCTCGGCGGCGACGAGCCGGCGACCGGGTCGGAGGCCGTGCTGTTCGGACCGGGCGACCGCGGCGAGCCGACCGCCGAGGACTGGGCGCAGGCCGCGGGCACCATCGCGTACGAGATCGTCACCCGCATCGGGACACGCGTCCCGCGCGTCCATGTGAACGCGGCGGACGAGAGCGGCGGGGCGGGGGGCCCGGCGGACGTCTGAACCGGCCCGGCCGACGAAGAGCGGCCCCGCCGCGTCCCCCGGGAGGCGGCCCAGGGCCCCCGGGTGTCCACTCGGACAGCCGCCGGACCAGTCACACAGCCACACAGTCATACAGCCACACGGAGGAGCGGTAGGTGAGCGAGAGCAGTGCGGCGGCCGGCGCCTCGGGGGCGTTCGGCGGCTGGCGCAGGGCGACCGGCATCGCGGGCGCCGCGATAGGCGTCGTGGCGGCGGGCGCCGCCGCCACCGTCGCCGTCGAGCGGATGACCGTGGGCCGGGGCATGCGCAGGAAGGCCCGGCTCGCCCTGGACTCCGCCGGCCCCTACGGAACCCTGCGCGGCACCCCGGGCCGCGCGTACGCCGACGACGGCACCGAGCTGTACTACGAGGTCGACGACCTCGACCCCGCCCCTTCCGCGGACCTCTCCCCGCGCCGCCGCCGCCTCTTCGGGCGCAAGGATCCCGCCCCCGTCACCGTCGTCTTCAGCCACGGCTACTGCCTCAGCCAGGACTCCTGGCACTTCCAGCGCGCCGCGCTGCGCGGGGTCGTGCGGACCGTGCACTGGGACCAGCGCAGCCACGGCCGCTCCGGGCGGGGCGTGGCCCAGAGCCGGGACGACGTGCCGCTGACCATCGACCAGTTGGGCCGCGACCTGAAGGCCGTGATCGACGCCGCCGCGCCCGAGGGGCCGATCGTGCTGGTCGGGCACTCCATGGGCGGCATGACCGTGATGGCCCTGGCCGCCCAGTACCCGGAGCTGATCCGCGACCGGGTCGTCGCCACCGCCTTCGTCGGCACCTCCTCCGGACGGCTCGGCGAGGTCAACTTCGGGCTGCCGGTCGCCGGGGTCAACGCGGTGCGGCGGGTGCTGCCCGGCGTGCTCAAGGCGCTGGGGCAGCGCGCGGAACTGGTGGAGAAGGGGCGCCGGGCCACCGCCGACCTGTTCGCGGGGATCATCAAGCGCTACTCCTTCGCCGGGCGGGACGTCGACCCGGCCGTCGCCCGGTTCGCCGAGCGCATGATCGAGAGCACCCCCATCGACGTGGTCGCCGAGTTCTACCCGGCCTTCACCGACCACGACAAGACCGGCGCGCTGGCCCTGTTCACGCGGATGCCGGTACTCGTCCTGGCCGGGGTGCAGGACCTGGTCACGCCCAGCGAGCACAGCGAGGCCATCGCCGGCCTGCTGCCCGACGCCGAGCTGGTGCTCGTGCCGGACGCGGGGCACCTGGTGATGCTGGAGCACCCGGAGGCCGTCACCGACCGGCTCGCCGACCTGCTGACCCGCGCGGGCGCGGTCCCCGCAGGCGCTACCGTGGGTGGACATGGAAGCACCAGCAGCACCGCACAGCCCGGCTGACCCCGAGTCCGTCGAGATCACCCTCACCTCCGCCGAGCAGACGCGCGAGTGGGGCCGCCGCCTCGCCGGGCTGCTGCGGGCGGGGGACCTCGTGATGCTCAGCGGGGAACTCGGGGCGGGCAAGACCACGCTGACCCGCGGGCTGGGCGAGGGCCTCGGCGTGCGCGGCGCGGTCACCTCGCCGACCTTCGTGATCGCCCGCGTGCACCCGTCCCTCGGGGACGGCCCGCCGCTCGTCCACGTGGACGCGTACCGCCTGTCCGGCGGGCTCGACGAGATGGAGGACCTGGACCTCGACGTCTCGCTGCCGGACTCCGTGATCGTCGTGGAGTGGGGCGAGGGCAAGGTCGAGGAGCTGACCGACGAGCGGCTGCAGATCGTCATCCACCGGGCCGTCGGCGGCGCCCCCACGGGCGAGGCGCCCGGCGCGGACACGGTGACCGGGACGGACGAGGTGCGGCGTCTGACGGTGACCGGGATCGGCCCGCGCTGGTCGGCCGTCGACCTCGGCGCACTGACCGCGTGACCGCTGACCGTGTGACCGCCTGACCGGCGTGCGGCCGGGCGCCGGCTCCCACCCGCGGGCGGCTCGCGGGCATGTCCCGCTTCCGCGGCCCGCCCCACGTCCGGGTTTCGCGAGCGCCCCCGGGCCCGCCCCGGTTCCGCGTGCGGCCCGCGTCGCGTCCCGCTCCCGGGCGCGGTCCGCGCGCACGTTCCTGGTTCCGGTGGCCGGTCCGCGGGCGCACGCCCTTGGTACCGCCGGTCCGTCCGCGGGCGCACGCCCTTGGTACCGCCGGTCCGTCCGCGCGCCCGTCCCATCCCGGCAGCCAGTCCGCGCCCCCGTCCCGATCCGGCGGTCGGTCCACGCGCACGCCCTGGCTCCGGCGGTCGGTCCACGCGCACGCCCTGGCTCCGGCGGTTGGTCCACGCGCACGTCCTGGCTCCGGTGGTCGGTCCTCGTGCGCCGGGTGCCTGTTCCGGGCCCGGGGCCGGTTCGGCCCCGGTGCCGGGGCCGGGGGTTCCGGAGCCGGGACCTGGTCCTGGGTGCCGACAGCGTGTCGGCAAGCCTTGCGTCCGGTGCGCCCGGCGTGGTCACATGGGGTCCAGTTCGTGGTTAGGTCTACCTAACCATGCCCGCCCCCGACCCCCAGGAGGCGTCCGTGTCGGCTGCCGAGAACCAGCCACGGCCGTACCCGGTCGCCGGTGTGAGCATGCGGGACCTGCTGGCCTCCTGCGCCGCGGCGGAGGCGGTCTCGCGCCCGCCGCGCGCCCCGGAGCAGGCACCCGCGCGTCCGGTCACCCGTTCGGCGCAGGGGCGCCGGCGGGCGGCGTAGAGCCGCAGCCGCCGTCGCCCCAGGTAGGCCCTGTCGTCACATCCCCGTCTGCCTCGCGACGCCATGCACACACTCTCGCCGCACCGGGCCCGGACCCGGGTGCATCCGGTACGAGGGTCAGGGCCCGGCACGCCGAGGGCACGCAGCCGACGCCGCGAGGGCAGCCCTGCGGGCGGACGACGGGAAGGTGACGGCAGGGCCTAGCGGATGACGACGACCTTCTGGCCGATCGTCGCGAACATCCACATCGTGTCGCCGTCCGTCCGGGACTCGCGGATGCCGCCCGTCTGCAGGGCCGGGTCCGGGTCGGGCTGCTCCGTGCTGTCCACCGCCGCGCTGAAACCGATGACGACCCCGTTGACGGCGGCGAAACGCACCACGTGCTCGACGGGCACGCCGTCGGTCCCGGTGACCGCCTTCGACCGCGAGGTGACGGTGTAGGTGCCCGGCGCCGGGTCGACGGTGCCCGGCGTGACCTTGAAGGTGTTCTCCACCCGGCCGCCCGCGCCGACCAGCCAGACCCGGTCGTCGTCCACCGAGTACACCACCCGCTCGCCCGTCCCCGAGCCGGCGGGCAGCGCGGCCGGGTGGCGCCGGTCGCGGGGCGCCTTGCTGACGACGGCCGCGGGGCTCGCCGACGTGCCGGGCCTGCCGCCGAGACCGGGCGGTACGTCCGCCTGCGCCCGGTAGGTCAGGAAGCCGATCGTGGCGACGGCGGTCGCGGTGAGCCCGGCCACGAATCCCGAGCTGCTCCTTGCCACGGTCGCCCACCTTCGTGTCGGTTGCTCCAGCGGATGTCTGTCTTGCGACGGTAGCAGCCGGATTGTTCCTCGCTGGGGCGGCCGTGCCGTCACCGGCGCCCGTGTCGGGCCGCGGGTCCGGCGCCGGGCCGCGCGGCCGCCCGCGGCGCCCGGCACGGCCCCCCGGCGCCGTAGGCTGTTCGCGTGCTCTTGCTCGCTCTGGATACCGCCACCCCCGCCGTCACCGTCGCCCTGCACGACGGCACGGCCGTCATCGCCTCCTCCAGCCAGGTCGACGCGCGCCGGCACGGAGAGCTGCTGCTGCCGGCCGTCGACCGGGTCCTCACCGAGGCCGGGCTGAAGCTGGACGCCGTCACGGGCATCGTGGCCGGCATCGGCCCCGGCCCCTACACCGGACTGCGCGTCGGTCTGATGACCGCCGACACCTTCGGGCTCGCGCTCGGCGTACCCGTGCACGGTGTGTGCACACTCGACGGGCTCGCCTACGCAGCCGACGTTCCCGGCCCCTTCGTGGTGGCCACCGACGCCCGCCGCAAGGAGGTCTACTGGGCGCGCTACGCCGACTCCCGCACCCGGCTGACCGACCCGGCCGTCGACCGGCCCGCCGACATCGCCGCGCAGGTCGCGGGCCTGCCCGCGGTCGGCGCGGGCGCGCTGCTCTACCCGGACACGTTCCCGCAGGCGCACGAGCCCGAGCACGTCTCGGCCGCCGCGCTCGCCTCCCTGGCGGCGGAGCGGCTGGCCGCCGGCGAGGAACTGCCCGCCCCCCGTCCGCTGTACCTGCGCCGGCCCGACGCCCAGGTGCCCAAGAACTACAAGGTGGTCACCCCCAAGTGACCGGACCGACGACGAACCAGGCGGGCGGGCCCCAGCTGCGCGAGATGCGCTGGTGGGACATCGACCCGGTGCTGGAACTGGAGAAGGCCCTCTTCCCCGAGGACGCCTGGTCACGGGGCATGTTCTGGTCCGAGCTGGCCCACTCGCGCGGCCCCGAGGCGACCCGGCGGTACGTCGTGGCCGAGCAGGACGGCCGGATCGTCGGCTACGCCGGACTGGTCGCCTCCGGTGACCAGGGCGACGTCCAGACCATCGCGGTCGCCCGCGAGCTGTGGGGCAGCGGGCTCGGTGCCCGGCTGCTGTCCGAGCTGCTGCGGGCCGCGACCGCCTTCGAGTGCACCGAGGTGATGCTGGAGTGCCGCGTGGACAACCTCCGCGCGCAGAAGCTCTACGAGCGCTTCGGCTTCGCCCCCATCGGCGTCCGGCGGGGCTACTACCAGCCGGGGAACGTGGACGCCCTGGTGATGCGCCTGTCCGACCCCTCCGCCTGCGTACAAGGAACCTGAAGACCCATGGCTGACCCACGCGACGAGCCTCTCGTACTCGGTATCGAGACCTCCTGCGACGAGACCGGCGTCGGCGTCGTCCGCGGCACCACCCTGCTGGCGGACGCCGTCGCCTCCAGCGTCGACGAGCACGCCCGCTTCGGCGGTGTCGTCCCCGAGGTCGCCTCCCGGGCGCACCTGGAGGCGATGGTGCCCACCATCGACCGCGCGCTGAAGGAGGCCGGGGTGAGCGCGAAGGACCTGGACGGCATCGCGGTCACCGCCGGACCCGGCCTGGCCGGCGCCCTGCTGGTCGGCGTGTCGGCGGCGAAGGCGTACGCCTACGCCCTCGGCAAACCCCTCTACGGCGTCAACCACCTCGCCTCGCACATCTGCGTGGACCAGCTGGAGCACGGCCCGCTGCCCGAGCCGACGATGGCGCTGCTGGTCTCCGGCGGCCACTCCTCGCTGCTGCTGTCCACGGACATCACCTCGGACGTGCGCCCGCTCGGCGCGACGATCGACGACGCGGCCGGCGAGGCCTTCGACAAGGTCGCCCGGGTGCTGAACCTGGGCTTCCCCGGCGGCCCGGTCATCGACCGGTACGCGCGTGAGGGCGACCCGGCGGCGATCGCCTTCCCGCGCGGCCTGACCGGTCCGCGCGACGCCGCCTACGACTTCTCCTTCTCCGGGCTGAAGACGGCCGTGGCCCGCTGGATCGAGGCCAGGCGGGCGGCGGGGGAGGAGGTCCCGGTGCGCGACGTGGCGGCCTCCTTCCAGGAGGCGGTCGTGGACGTCCTGACCCGCAAGGCCGTGCGCGCCTGCAAGGACGCGGGCGTGGACCACCTGATGATCGGCGGCGGGGTGGCCGCCAACTCCCGGCTGCGCGCCCTCGCCCAGGAACGCTGCGAGGCCGCGGGCGTCCGGCTGCGCGTCCCCCGGCCCAAACTGTGCACGGACAACGGCGCGATGGTGGCTGCCCTCGGCTCCGAGATGGTCGCCCGCAACCGCGCGGCCTCCGACTGGGAGCTGTCGGCGGACTCCTCCCTGCCGGTGACGGACCCGCACGTGCCGGGCGAGACGCACCGCCGCGGCCACTCGCACGGCCATGACCACGTGCACGAGGTCAGCAAGGAGAACCTGTACTCGTGACCGTCGCGCTGATGTGGGAGGCCCGCGCGGTCGCGGGCCGGGGCGGTGAACTCCTCGACTGGGCACGGCGCCAGACGCTCGCTCAGGAGCCGATGCGCCGCGAGACGTTCCGCGCCCCGCAGGACCGGGTGCTGGTCGTCACCTGGTGGGACGCGGCCTACGACGCCGATCTTCCCGAACTGCCCGAGCCGGACGGCTCGTTGGTGACCCGTACCGTCCACCGCTGGCGGTTCGAGCAGGTCGCGGACGCGCCGGCGCCCGGCTAGCCGGGGCGGGAGCGGGTCAGGGCGCCGAGTGGCGTGCGGCGCCCGCGGTGCGCTATGATCATCACACAGCAAGCGGCCGGAACAACGGCCCGCGAGCAGTGCGTTGGTGGTCCAAGGAAAGACGTCCCGCTTCCTGCGGGGAGATGCAGGTGCAAGGCCTGCCCGGCGCTCGACCAGACCCCGTCCCGGTTCTCCGGGGCGGGGTCTTGTGCGTGTCCGGCGCGCCGCCGTCGGGCGGGCCGGGTCCCGGTCCGCCCCCCCGGGCGAACGCGGACCGGGACCCGGTGCTCAGCCTTCCCGCGAGACGAGCGTGTCGCAGCGCAGCCGCCGCTCCGTGCCCACCTCCCGCACCGGACCCGTCAGGGTCAGCCGGGCCGTGTGGCGGACGTCCGCGCTGGAGGCGGCCAGCCGCAGTTCCAGGTCGCCCGGCTCGACGATCCGGCGCCCCGACCGGTCGGTGAACGCCGACAGGTCCGCGTGGAAACGGAACGTCACCCGGCTCGACTCGCCGGGGGCCAGCTCCAGCCGCTGGTAGCCGACCAGCCGGACGTCGGGCCGGGTCACGGCGGCCACCGGGTCGTGCAGATAGAGCTGCACCACCTCGGCGCCCGCCCGCTCACCCGTGTTCCGCACCGTCAGCGAGAGGTCGTAGGCGCCGTCCGTGCCGGTCGTGGCGCTCTCCTCGCCGGTGAAGTCCTCCCAGGCGAACGTCGTGTACGAGCGGCCGTGCCCGAACGGGTACAGCGGTGTCGGGTCCAGGCTGCTCACCTCGTCGGCCAGGCCCAGCGGCGGCTGGAGGTAGGTCCAGGGCTGGCCCCCGGGACCGCGCGGCACGCTCACCGGCAGGCGGCCCGACGGGTTCACCCGGCCCGAGAGCACACCCGCGACCGCGGGGCCGCCCTCCTCGCCGGGGAAGAAGGCCTGGACCACCGCGCCGAGCCGGCCCTCCCAGCGGCCCAGCGCGTAGGGGCGGCCGGTGAGCAGGACCAGGACGACGGGGACGCCGGTGGCGACCAGCGCGTCCAGCAGTTCGCCCTGCACACCGGGCAGCGCCAGGTCCGCCACGTCGCAGCCCTCGCCGGAGGTGCCGCGGCCGAACAGTCCCGACCGGTCGCCGAGCACCGCCACGCACACGTCGGCCTCCGCCGTGCGTGCCACCGCCTGGGCGAAGCCCGAGGTGTCCGGGTCCGCCACGCCGCAGCCCTCGGTGAACGACACCTTGGCGTCCGGCAGTTCGCCGCGCAGCGCGTCGAGGACGGTGGGGATCTCGATGCCCAGCGGCACCTCGGGGTGCTGGGTGCCGACGTGGGAGGGGAAGGAGTAGCAGCCCAGCATCGCCAGCGCGTCGGCGGCGCGGGGCCCGACGACCGCGATCCGCGTGCCGGGGGAGAGGGGCAGCACCCCGTCGGGGTTGGACAGCAGGACCACCGACTCCTCGGCCAGGCGGCGGGCCACGGCCCGGTTCCCGGCCGAGTCGAGGTCGACGGGCCCGGCGGGCACATCGGGGTCCCAGTCGGCGTCCAGGAGGCCCAGCTCGCACTTCTGGAGCAGGACCCGGCGGGCGGCGCGGTCCACCAGCTCCTCGGGGACGGTGCCCGCGCGGACGGCGGCGACCAGGCCGGTGCCGTAGCACTTGACGGTGGGCAGTTCCACGTCGATGCCGGCGGCGAGCGCCAGGTGCGCGGACTCGGCGGGGCTGCCGGCCACCCGGTGCAGGGTCTGCAGGAAGTCGATGCCGAAGTAGTCGGCGACCACCGTGCCGGTGAAGCCCCACCGTTCGCGCAGCAGCCCGGTGAGCAGGGCGGGGTCGGCCGAGGCGGGCACGCCGTCGGTCTCCGTGTACGCCGCCATCACCGAGCGGGCGCCGCCCTCGCGCAGCGCCATCTCGAAGGGCACCAGCGTGACGTCGGCGAACTCGCGGGTGCCCGCGCGGACCGGGGCCAGGTTGCGGGCGCCGGAGGAGGACGCGTATCCGGCGAAGTGCTTCAGGGTGGCGACCACGCCCGCCGACTGCAGGCCGCGCACGTAGGCGGTGCCGATCGTGCCGACCAGGTAGGGGTCCTCGCCGATGGTCTCCTCGACCCGGCCCCAGCGCGGGTCGCGCACCACGTCCAGGACCGGTGCGAGCCCCTGGTGGACGCCCAGCGCCCGCATGTCACGGCCGATGCGCGCCGCCATCTCCTCCACCAGCGGCGCATCGAAGCTCGCGCCCCAGGCCAGCGGCACCGGGTACGCCGTGGCACCCCAGGCGGTGAAGCCGGCCAGGCACTCCTCGTGGGCGACGGCGGGGATGCCGAACCGGCCCGCACCGGCGATGCGGCGCTGGGCCCGGCTCAGCGCGCGGGCCCCGGCCGCGGGGTCCACGGGGGCGGTGCCGAAGGAGCGGGTGAGCTGGCCCAGCCCCTGGGTGATCAGCTCGTCCCAGTCGTAGTCGGTGTTCATGTGCTGCTGGAGCGGGGCGACGCCGTCGCCGTCCGTGGCGGCACCCACCCACACGCCGTACAGCTGGGCCGTCTTCTCCTCCAGGGTCATCCGGGACAGGAGGTCGTCGACGCGGTCGGCGGCGGGCAGGGCGGGGTCCTGCCAGGAACGGGTGGTCATGGAACTCCTGTCGGAGACGTCGGTGGTGGGTGAGTTCACTTGCCGCCCACCCCCATCAGGCCCCCGACGAGGGCGCGCCGCGCCACCAGGTAGACGGCGAAGACCGGGATGCCGGAGAGGACGACCGAGGCGAGCAGGGCGGGGATGTTCACGCCGAACTGGCTCACGTAGTTGAACAGGCCGAGGGTGAGCACGCGCGGGCCGTCGGACTGGGTGAAGATCAGCGGGAAGAGGAAGCCGTTCCAGGCCTGCAGCGCGGCGTAGACGACGACCGTGCTGATGCCGCCCTTGGCCATCGGGACGACCAGCTGGAACAGCATGCGGGTGGTGGAGGCGCCGTCCAGCGCCATCGCCTCGTACATCTCCTCGGAGATGTCGCGCAGGGTGCCGGTGAGGATCAGCACCGAGACAGGCATGGCGAAGGCCGCGGTCGGCAGGACGACGGCGAGCAGGCTGTCGTACAGGTTCAGCTTGGCGATCATCAGGTAGAGCGGGACGACCACCGCCTGCGCGGGGATGGCCACGCCCAGCAGGAACAGCCGGAAGGAGGCGCCCGACCAGAAGGTGCGCGAGCGCACGGCCACGTAGGACAGCGGGACGCACAGGAGAAGGACGATGGCCACGACCGCGGCCGCGACGATCACCGTGTTGAGCAGCAGGTGCCCGAAGCCGTTGTGCAGGACGGTGTTGTAGTTGGCGAGGGTGGGGTGGGCCGGGGGCTTGAGGGCGTTGCCGCCCAGCGCCTCGTCCTGGCGGGTCAGCGAGGCCGAGATCATCGCGTAGATCGGGACGATGACGACGACCAGCCACAGCACCGAGCCGAGTCCGGCGATCGGGTTGGGGCGCCTGGTCCAGTGGCGGCGGCGGCGCGCGGGGCCGCCGGCCGGTGTGCGCGGTGCGGTCCTCACCGGACGCGGACGCCGCAGCGTGTCGTGTGGCACAGCGTCACATCCCTTCCCTGGTACTGCGCATGGCGCCGAACCCGGAGAGCCGGACCAGCACGAGCGACAGTGCGGTGGCGGCCACGACGAGGAACGACGCGATGGCGCTCGCGTAGCCGAAGTCGTAGCTCTTGAAGCCCGCCTCGTACATCAGGTAGGGCAGGATCGCGGTGTCGGTGCCCGGGCCGCCCTGGGTGAGGATCAGCACGGTCTCGAAGTACGTCAGCGAGCCGACGACCATCAGCACGCCGGACGTGGTCGCCGTGTTGCGCAGCTGGGGCAGTGTGATCGAGAAGAACTGGCGCCGGCGGCCGGCGCCGTCCATCGCCGCCGCCTGGTAGAGGACCTCGGGGATCTGCCGGGCCCCGCCCTGGTAGATCAGGGTGTGGAACGGGATGAACTGCCAGCCGCCGACGAAGACGATCGCCAGGAAGGCGCCGGAGGTGGTGCCGAGCGTGTCGCCGTGGATGATGCCGAAGTTCGGGTCGAGCAGCGCGTAGAAGAGCAGTGAGATCGCCGTCGAGGAGAGCAGGAACGGCACGAAGAAGACCGCCGACAGGATCGCGCGGTTGCGCTGGCGGCCCGCGGCCCAGACCCCGAGCAGCAGGGAGACCACCGTCTGGAAGGCCCAGCTGACCGCGGTCAGCACGACGGTCACTGTCAGGGACTGGGTCAGGCGCGGGTCGTGGATCAGTTTCTGCCAGTTGGCGAGGCCGACGGGCTGGGGGTCGCCCAGGCCGTTCCACCTGGTGAAGGACAGGTAGAAGGCCAGCGCCATGGGAGCGACGGCGAAGACCGTGAAGAACAGGACGGCGGGCAGCGCCCAGGCGGCGTGCGGACGGCCGGTCCGCACGCCCCTGCCCGGGCCGCCCTTCGTCCGGGTGGTGACCGCAGAACTCACTTCAGCCCCTTGAGCGCCGAGACGAACTGGTCCGGCGACGACTTGCCCACGAACAGCTTGTTGATCTCGGTGAGCATCGGCGTCTGCCAGCTCGGGTCGACCGCCTGGTCCCAGCTCAGGGTGAAGGCGGGCGCCTGCTGCACCATCTGGTACTGGAACTTGGCGAAGGCGGGGTTGGGGGAGGAGTCGAGCAGGGTGGCGGCCTTGGTCGTGGTCGGTACGTCACCGTTGGCGATCAGGTCCTTGGTGTAGGCCTCGGAGGCGCAGTCGCGCAGGAAGGCGACGGCCGCGTCCTTGTCGGAGACCCGGGTGTTCACGGACCAGTAGTTGGTGGGGTTGCCGACCACGTTGCGGATGTCGCCGGCACCGCCGTCGTACTTCGGGAAGGCGCACCAGCCGAGTTCCTTCCTGGCGAAGTCCGGGAACTTGCCGAGCTGCGTGGAGTACTCCCACGAGCCCATCAGGTGCATCGCCGCCTTGCCCTTGGCGAACACGGCGGGGGCGCCGCCGTTGTTGTACGACACCGAGCTGTAGCCCTTGCCGAAGGCGCCGTCGTCGATGAGCTGCTTGACCGTCTCGGCCGCCTTCAGCACGGCCGGGTCGCCCCAGGCCGAGGCGTCGCCGTTCCTGATCTTCTCGAAGACCTGCGGGCCGCCGATGCGGTCGAGCAGGTACTCCAGCCACATCAGCTCGGGCCAGGTGTCGGCGCCGCCGAGGGCGAACGGGGTGATGCCCGCCTTCGTCAGCTTGGTGTTGTTGTCGAGCAACTGGTCCCAGGTGGTGGGCGGTTGCAGCTTGTGCTCGGCGAACAGGGACTTGTTGTAGAAGAGGATCACCGGCTGCATGCCGCGCATCGGGATCCCGTAATTGCGGCCGCCGAGCCCGCCCGCGGCGAGCACGGAGGGCAGGAAGCCGCCCTTGAGCGTCGCGTCGGACGTGATGACGTCGGTGAGATCGACCAGCTGGCCGGCCTCCTGGTAGGCCTTGATGGAGCCGCCGCCCCAGTTGTAGAAGACGTCCGGCGCGTTGGGCGAGCCCATGGCGGTGCGCAGCTTGGCCGGGTAGTCGGAGGCGGGGATCTTCTGCAGTTCGACCTTGGCCTTGGCCTGCTTGGCCGTGGCCGAAGCGTTGAACCGGTCGACCGCCTTGACCTGGATCTTCACCGCGTCGTCGCCGTACACCATCGCCGTGATGGTGCCGCCGCCCGAACCGCCCGAACCGCTGCCGGAACCGCAGGCCGTGAGCCCCGCGGCCGAGATCAGGGTGGTGGCGCCGGCGCCGAGGAACCAGCGCCTGCTGTAGGACTCCATGTGACGGCACCTCTCACGAAGGATCGCTCGGGCCGGACGCGGTGCCGTCGGCACCGGGAACACTCCGGTTGCCCGAATGTTTCGGATGTGACTTCGAATGTTCCGGGAACGTAAGGCGTGCCGGGGGGTTCGTCAAGGGGTCGCGCAGAGATACGATCCCGGCCATGAAGCCGACCAAGACCCCCGCAACCCGCACCGCCACCCTCGCTGAGATCGCCCGCGAGGCCGGGGTGTCGGCTCCGACTGTTTCGAAGGTCCTCAACGGGCGCGCCGACGTGGCCCCGGCGACCCGCAGCCGCGTCGAGGACCTGCTGCGCGCCCACGGCTACCGGCGCAGGCGCGCCGAGGCCACCCGCTCGCCGCTGATCGACGTCGTCTTCCACGAGCTGGAGAGCGCCTGGGCGATGGAGGTCATCCGGGGCGTGGAGAACGTGGCGCGGGACGCGGGCCTGAGCGTCGTGCTCTCCGAGAGCGCGGGCCGGCTCACCCCCGGCCGGACCTGGGCGGACCAGGTCGCCGCCCGCCGCCCGCACGGCGTGGTCCTCGTCCTGTCGGACCTCGACGAGTCCCAGCGGGCGCTGCTGACCAGCCGCTCCATCCCCTTCGTGGTGATGGACCCGGCCGGCGACCCGGGCACCGACGTGCCCTCGATCGGCGCGACCAACTGGCAGGGCGGCCTCGCCGCCACCCGGCACCTGGTGGAGCTGGGCCACACCCGCATCGGCGCCATCAGCGGGCCGTCCCGGATGATGTGCAGCCGCGCCCGGGTCGACGGCTACCGGGCGGCGCTGGAGACGGCGGGGGTACCGGTCGACCCGTCACTGATCGTCACCGGCGACTTCCACCACGAGGCCGGCTACCGCCTCGGCCTGGAGCTGCTGCGCCGCCCGGACCGCCCGAGCGCCGTCTTCGCGGGCAACGACCTCCAGGCGCTCGGCCTGTACGAGGCGGCGCGGGAGCTGGGCCTGCGCATCCCGGAGGACCTGAGCGTGGTCGGCTTCGACGACCTGCCCGTGGCGCGCTGGGTGGGGCCGCCGCTGACGACCGTACGGCAGCCGCTCACCGAGATGGCGGAGGCGGCGGCGCGGCTGGTGCTCGACCTCGGACGGGAGGAGGAGCCGCCGGCGGCGACACGGGTGGAGCTGGCGACGAGCCTGGTGGTGCGCAGCAGCACGGCGCGGCCGGGCGAGTGACCCACCGGGGGGCCTTCGAAACTTTCGAAGCCGGCCACCGGAAGGCGTCGGGGGCGCCGGAAAGTACAGGAAGGCGCGGGAAGGCGCCGGAACAGCCGCTGGAGGGCGGAGCCGGCGCCCGGCACGCCGCGGGCGCCGCCGCGGCGGGGAGGCCTCCCGCTAGGCGGCAGGGGCGGGGTGCCCCAGCAGCATCGTCGGGGCGCCCGCGACCCGGGTGAGGAACACCGTCATCGTGCCGCGCCCGTGCGGCTTCGGCAGCACCTTGCGGCGCAGTTCCTCCGGCTCCACGGCCGAGCCGCGCTTCTTCACGGTGAGCGTGCCGACCTCGTGCTCCCGCAGCAGCGCCTTCAGTTTCTTGACGTTGAAGGGCAGCCGGCCGGTGATCTCGTAGGCGGTGGCGTACGGGGTGGGGCGGAGCTCGTCGGCGGTGACGTAGGCGATGGTCTCGTCGACGAGGCCGCCGCCGAGTTCCTCGGCGACCTCGGCGACCAGGTGGGAGCGGATGACGGCGCCGTCGGGCTCGTACAGGTACCGGCCCACCGGCCGCACCGGCGGGTCGGGCAGGCCGCGGCCGCGCAGGCTGTGCGGGCCGGGCAGCAGCGTCGCGCGCACCGTGCCCGGCTCGGTGCCGAACCACAGCACCGCTTCCTTCACGTCCCCGCCGTCGGAGATCCACTCGGCCTCGGCCTGGGGCGCGACCGCCTCGTGCGGGATGCCGGGGGCGACCTTCAGGGCGGCGTGCGGAGCCCTGAGCGCGGCCTGCACGGCCCAGGACAGCGGCGGCGAGTACGCCTCGGGATCGAAGATCCGCCCACCCGTCGCCCGGCCGGCCCCTCGTCCGCCGCCGCGCCGGGCGGGATCCACGAACACGGCGTCGTACGACGACGTGTCGACGTCCGTGACGTCCGCCTCGCGGACCTCGATGAGGGCGTCGAGCCCGAGCGCCGCCGCGTTGGCGCGGGCCGCCGCGGCCGTCACCGGGTCCCGGTCCACGGCCAGGACGCGGATCCCGGCGCGGGCCAGCGCGATCGCGTCCCCGCCGATGCCGCAGCACAGGTCCGCCAGGCAGGACACGCCCAGTTCCCTCAGCCGCGCCGCGCGGTAGGCCGCCACGCTCGCCCGGGTGGACTGCTCCACGCCGTTCGGGGTGAAGAACATCCGCTCCGCGTCCGCCGCCCCGAACTTCGCCGCCGCCCGCTGCCGCAGCCGGGCCTGTCCGAGCGCGGCCGAGACCAGGCCGGCGGGGTGCTCGCGGCGCAGCCGGGTGGCGACGGCGAGTTCGTCGGCGGGGGCGGTGCCGCGCACCTCCTCCAGGAGGGCGCGGCCCTCGGGGGTGAGGAGCGAGGCGAAGGCGTGCAGCGGGGCGAGTGGGTCGGTCACCGCCTCATTGTGGGCCAGTCGGTGGACGGTGCGGCGCCGGCCGCGGTGTCGCCGCGGGTTCGGGGCGGTGGCCTGCGAGGATCCGGCGCCATGAGTTCAGTAGTACAAAATGACAAAAATCGCCTCCCGTGTCGCGCGGGCCTCGCGGGCCGTCCTGGCGGACCGGGACGCAGGGCCGCCCTCCGCGCCTCACTCGCCGCCCTCGCCGTCGCCGCCCTCGTCTCCGGCTGCGACCGGCCGGGCACGCCGGTGGCCCCCGCCCCGGGCCAGCAGCGCCTCCAGGCGCCCCCCGCCCGCGCCCTCGACTCCTACGCCACCCGGCTCAAGGTCTCCGCCGCGGCCCGTACCGCCGCCGCCAGGCGCTGGGGCCTGAGCCAGGCCCCGCTCCTGCCTCCGCCGCCACCCGCCGTCAAGCCGAGGATCCACGCCCGCCCCGGCTTCGAGGTGGACCACCAGGAGGAGTGGGACCTGCCTCCGGTCTTCACCACCGTCCCCACCAAGGACAAGATCCTCTTCCTCACCATCGACGACGGCGCCGAGAAGGACCCCGCCTTCCTGCGCATGATGAACGACCTGAAGGTGCCCTACACGGCCTTCCTCAGCGACTACCTCGTCAAGGACGACTACGGCTACTTCCGCAAGGCCCAGTCCCTCGGCAACACCCTGAACAACCACACGCTGCACCACCCGTACCTGCCGGGCCTGTCCTACGACGAGCAGCGGCACGAGATCTGCGACATGCAGGACATCATGCTCAAGCAGTTCGGCAAGCGTCCGCAGCTCCTGCGCCCGCCCTACGGCAACTACAACCAGGACACCCTGCGCGCCGCCAAGTCCTGCGGCATCAAGTACGCGCCGATCTGGAACGAGGAGGTCTACGTCGACCACTGGGAGTTCCGCGAGGACGACAAGCGGCTGCGCCCCGGCGACATCGTGCTCACCCACTTCCGCGGCCGCGGCGAGTGGGACGGCACCATGGCCGACGACATGCGCCGCTTCCTGAACTACGCGACCGCCAAGGGGTACGCGGTGGCCCGGCTGGAGGACTACCTGTGAGACCGCGGCCGTGGCCGCGGCGCACGGCCGCGGCACTGCTCGCGGCCGTGCTGCTGCTCCTGGCCGGCTGCGCCTCGTCCGTCGACCCGATCGAACGGCTGGGCCGCAAGGCCGCCCAGCGGGTACGGCCGACCGGCCCGGCCGCGCCCCCGCAGCCGTACCGCCGCTGGGGCCTGACGGCCCCGCTGCCCGCGGCCCCGCGGCCGCCCTCCCGCCCCGTCTCGCGCGCGGCGGCAGCCGCCGGCCGGGCCTTCGCGCCGCCCCCGGTGGTCGACCACGTCGACACGCCCGACCGGGTCGTCTTCCTCACCTACGACGACGGCGCCGAACGCGATCCGCGGTTCGTCGACATGGTCCGTGAACTGCGGCTGCCGGTCAGCATGTTCCTCACGGACAGCGTCATCGGGCCGGAGTACGGGCACTTCGCGCGCCTGCTGTCGGTCGGCGCGGCCCTGGAGAACCACACCCTGGAACACCCGGCCCTGCGCGGCCTGCCCTACGCCGGCCAGCGCGCCGAGATCTGCGGCCAGCGCGACAAGCTGCACGCCCGCTTCGGCGTCCGCCCCCGCCTCTTCCGGCCGCCCTACGGCGTCTACGACACCACGACCCTGCGCGCCGCCGCCGACTGCCAGGTCTCCGCCGTGGTGCTGTGGCGCGCCTCGATGACGGAGACCCGCCTGCGTTTCACCCGCGGCCGCCCCGCGCTGCGCCCCGGCGACATCCTCCTGGTCACCTCGGACGACGACGACCTGGACGGCCCGACGCTGCGCGAACGCACCACACGCCTGCTGCGCGACATCGAGGCGGAGGGGCTGACGGTCGGAAGGCTGCAGGACTACCTGTGACGGATCGGCCCGTCCGGCCCTTGCGGACGAAGCCGTCCGGACCGGCGGCGGGGGACCGGGGGCGGCGGCTCCCGGACCGCCCACCGCAGCGGACGGCACCTGCGCGAGCGCCCCTGAAGAGCCCGTCCTCCTCCGACGCGCCGCACGGCAATTGGCACTCCGCTTGACCGAGTGCTAATCGCGGTCATAGTCTCGGCTCTGGCACTCCCCACCGGAGAGTGCCAACAACGCGACGGGCAGGTCCGGCACCCGCGACGACGGATCGACCTGGTCGCCACCTCAGACAGTTAACCCCGTGAGATCTCCGAAGGGGGAGGTCGGATCGTGACGACCGCCAGCTCCAAGGTTGCCATCAAGCCGCTCGAGGACCGCATCGTGGTCCAGCCGCTGGACGCCGAGCAGACCACGGCCTCTGGCCTGGTCATTCCGGACACCGCCAAGGAGAAGCCCCAGGAGGGCGTCGTCCTGGCCGTGGGCCCGGGCCGTTTCGAGGACGGCAACCGTCTTCCGCTCGACGTCAAGGTCGGCGACGTCGTGCTCTACAGCAAGTACGGCGGCACCGAGGTGAAGTACAACAACGAGGAGTACCTCGTCCTCTCGGCTCGCGACGTGCTCGCGATCATCGAGAAGTAAGTCACCTCAGCATTCCTGCTGTGAGCTGCGCCCCTGGCCCCCGCGACCGTTAAGAAGCCGGGCGTCCGGGGCGCAGTTTCTTTTTCACCCAAGATTTCCGAGAGGGCTCCCGCTGCCATGGCGAAGATCCTGAAGTTCGACGAGGACGCCCGTCGCGCCCTCGAGCGCGGCGTCAACAAGCTCGCCGACACGGTCAAGGTGACGATCGGCCCCAAGGGCCGCAACGTCGTCATCGACAAGAAGTTCGGCGCCCCGACCATCACCAACGACGGCGTCACCATCGCCCGTGAGGTGGAGATCGAGGACCCGTACGAGAACCTCGGCGCCCAGCTGGTGAAGGAGGTGGCGACCAAGACCAACGACATCGCGGGTGACGGCACCACCACCGCCACCGTGCTCGCCCAGGCGCTGGTGCGCGAGGGCCTGAAGAACGTCGCCGCGGGTGCCTCCCCGGCGCTGCTGAAGAAGGGCATCGACGCCGCGGTCAAGGCCGTCTCCGACGACCTGCTCGCCTCGGCCCGCCCGATCGACGAGAAGTCCGACATCGCCGCCGTGGCCGCGCTGTCCGCCCAGGACCAGCAGGTCGGCGAGCTGATCGCCGAGGCGATGGACAAGGTCGGCAAGGACGGCGTCATCACCGTCGAGGAGTCCAACACCTTCGGTCTGGAGCTGGACTTCACCGAGGGCATGGCCTTCGACAAGGGCTACCTCTCGCCGTACTTCGTCACCGACCAGGAGCGTATGGAGGCCGTCCTCGACGACCCGTACATCCTGATCAACCAGGGCAAGATCTCCTCGATCGCGGACCTGCTCCCGCTGCTCGAGAAGATCATCCAGGCGAACGCCTCCAAGCCGCTGCTGATCATCGCCGAGGACGTCGAGGGCGAGGCGCTCTCCACCCTCGTCGTCAACAAGATCCGCGGCACCTTCAACGCCACCGCGGTGAAGGCCCCCGGCTTCGGCGACCGCCGCAAGGCGATGCTCCAGGACATGGCCGTCCTCACCGGCGCCACCGTCATCTCCGAGGAGGTCGGCCTCAAGCTCGACCAGGTCGGTCTCGACGTGCTCGGCTCCGCCCGCCGCGTCACCGTCACCAAGGACGACACCACGATCGTCGACGGTGCCGGCAACAAGGCGGACGTCGAGGGCCGCGTCGCCCAGATCAAGGCCGAGATCGAGTCCACCGACTCCGACTGGGACCGCGAGAAGCTCCAGGAGCGCCTCGCGAAGCTGGCCGGCGGCGTGTGCGTGATCAAGGTCGGCGCCGCCACCGAGGTGGAGCTGAAGGAGAAGAAGCACCGTCTGGAGGACGCCATCTCCGCGACCCGCGCCGCGGTCGAGGAGGGCATCGTCTCCGGTGGTGGCTCCGCGCTGGTCCACGCCGTGAAGGTGCTCGAGGGCAACCTCGACAAGACCGGCGACGAGGCCACCGGTGTCTCGGTCGTCCGCCGCGCCGCCGTCGAGCCGCTGCGCTGGATCGCGGAGAACGCCGGCCTGGAGGGCTACGTCATCGTCTCCAAGGTCGCCGAGCTGGAGAAGGGCAGCGGCTACAACGCCGCCACCGGCGAGTACGGCGACCTGGTCAAGGCCGGCGTCATCGACCCGGTCAAGGTCACCCGCTCCGCCCTGGAGAACGCGGCCTCCATCGCCTCCCTCCTCCTGACGACCGAGACCCTGGTCGTCGAGAAGAAGGAAGAGGAAGAGCCGGCCGCCGCGGGCCACAGCCACGGCCACGCCCACTGAGGCAGCGCTCTGATCCGAGCCGCTCAGCGACTCGGGCGGGCCACCGGTGCCCGGCACCCCTTCGGGGGGTGCCGGGCACCGCGCGTTCGGCCGGCAGGCGGGCGGGATGGTGCGGCGGCTCTCGCGCCGGCCGGGGAGGCGCACCGTGTGACAGCCCGGCGCGCCGGCCCCACGCGTCCGTCGGGCGGAAGGCGAGTCCGCCGGCGAGCCCGGCACCGCGCGGTGCGGAGGCGGAGCGCAAACAGAACACCGTCTGCGTGGAACCGGAAGCGCGGCCCGTGGGACCTGCCGGGGAAAGTGGTCAAGCGCCGAAGATCCCGCCCCGTCCCCTCCAGTGACCAGGTACGACGCTCCCACGACGCTGCTCCGCGGGGGCGGCAGACGAGCATGCCGGGCCCCTGCCGGCCCCTGCCCGAAGCCGTCCGCCGCCTGACGCTCGCCCGCTGCCAGGCGGGGCCGGTGTGCGGGACGGCGGCGCGACGCTCAGGTGAAAGGGGAGGGGCGGTCGGCCGCCGACCGCCCCTCCCCGTCTGCTCGTCCCTCGGGACCGGCGTGGCCGCGACCGCGGGCGGCCCAGGACCGGCGACCGGCTCAGGATCGGCGACCGGCCCCGGGGGCTCACCGCGGCCCGTACTTGCGGCCCGTCTTCGAGGTGACCCCGCCCAGCAGGCCCCGCGGTGTCACCTTGACCAGGCCCATCAGCGCCTTGTAGCGGGGGTCCGGGATCGAGACCGTGCGGCCGCGGGCCAGGTCCGCGAGGGCCGCCGCGACCAGCTTGTCCGCGTCCAGCCACATCCAGCCGGGGATGTTGTCCGTGCCCATCCCGGCCCGCTGGTGGAACTCGGTGCGCACGAAGCCGGGGCACAGCGCCATCAGGCGTACGCCGCTGCCCGCCAGGTCCCGCGCCGCACCCTGGGTGAACTGCACGACCCACGCCTTCGAGGCCCCGTAGGTGCCGCGCGGCACGAACGCCGCGACCGACGCCACGTTCACCACGCCGCCCCGGCCGCGCTCACGCATCGCCGCGGTCGCCGCCGACGTCAGCCGCAGCACCGCCTCGACGTGCACCTTGAGCATCCTCAGCTCGTCGGCCATCTCCACGTCGAGGTAACGGCCCTTGTTGCCGAAGCCCGCGTTGTTGACCAGCAGGTCGACGGGGTTCTTCCGGTCGCCCAGCCGGGCGGCGGCCTTCTCGATGCCCTCGTCCGTCGCCAGGTCGGCCGTCAGCACCTCGGCCTCGATGCCGTGCCGGTCGTGCAGCTCGGTCGCCTGCTCCGTCAGCCGCCCGGTGTCACGCGCCACCAGGACGAGGTTGTGGCCGTCCGCCGCCAGGCGCCGCGCGAACGCGGCGCCGATGCCCGCGGTCGATCCCGTAATCAGAGCCGTTGTCATGGCGAAAGGTTAGTGGTCCCGCCCCCTCGTCCCCGATCTCTGCACAGGGCCTGCCGATCAGTGACGGACCGGTGTGACCGGCCGGCCCGGCCGTGCCCGACGACCCGTCAGCCCGCCGCCTCCCCGGCGCCGTACCGAGCCGCGTACCTGCGGGCCGCGGCCAGCGACTCCGGATGCAGCGCCGGACCGGCCGCCAGCAGGCGCGGCAGCAGGGAGCGCTCCGTGGTGGCGGCCCGGAACTGGAGGGCCACCGTCACGTCGTGGTCCGGGCGGTGCACGATCTCCACCGGGTCCCCGCGGCGGATCTCACCCGGCTCGATCACCCGCAGGTACGCACCCGGCGCACCCTTCCGCGTGAATCTCCTGACCCACCCTCGCTCGCCCAGATGGCCCTGGAAGGTCCGGCACGGGATCCGTCCGCAGGTGACCTCCAGCACCACCGGGGGACCCTCCGGCGAGCCGAGGCGCCAGCGCTCCCCGATGCGCGCACCGGATATGTCGATGCCCGTGGTGGTGAGGTTCTCGCCGAACGAGCCGTTGGGCAGCGCCCGGCCCAGCTCGCGCTCCCAGTCGTCCAGGTCCTCGCGCGCCACGGCGTAGACCGCCTGGTCGTCACCGCCGTGGTGCCGCGTGTCGCACACCGCGTCCCCGGCCAGCCCGCTCGCGCCGACGCCCTTGGGGCCGGGCGCCGCGACCCGCACCGGGTGGTCCACCGGCTGCTTGGCGATGCCGGTGAGGCCCTCCGGCTGATCGGTGTACGGCACGGCCACGGCACGGCCCAGGTTGACCGAGAGAAGCTTCATGCCGGAACGGTAGAGGACTTGAAGTCAAAGTGTCGACGCGTTTTCCGGTGCTTCGCCCAAGCTTGCCTTATGCTCGAAGGGTGATCGAGGCCCGTCATCTGCGCGTCCTGCGCGCCGTCGCCGCCACCGGCTCCTTCTCCGCGGCGGCCCGCGAGCTGGGCTGCACCCAGCCCGCCGTCAGCCAGCAGATGAAGGCCCTGGAGGGGTCGGCCGGCACCCCGCTGCTCGTGCGCACCGGCCGCGAGATGCGGCTGACCGAGGCCGGCGAGGCCCTGGTGCGGCACGCGGGCGGCATCCTCGCCGGACTCACCGCCGCCGAGGAGGAGGTCGCCGCCATCGCCGGTCTGCGCGCCGGCCGCGTCCGCCTGGTCTCCTTCCCCAGCGGCAGCTCCACCCTCGTCCCCACGGCCCTCGCCGCCCTGCGCGCGGCGCACCCCGGCACCCGCGTCTCCCTGGAGGAGGCGGAACCGCCCCGCTCCGTGGAACTGCTGCGCGCCGGCGACTGCGACGTGGCCCTCGCCTTCCGCTACGAGGGCGCCGCGGGCGCCGAGGAATGGGCGGACCTGGTGGTGCGCCCGCTGCTCACCGACCGGCTCGTCGGACTCGTACCCGAAGGACACCCGCTGGCCCGGGCCGAGTCCGTCGCCATCGCGGAACTCGCCGACGAGCCGTGGATCGCGGGCTGCCCCCGCTGCCGGGGCCAGCTCGTGGAGGTGTGCGCGAGCGCCGGGTTCACGCCCCGCATCGACTTCGCCACGGACGACTACCCGGCGGTGGCCGGTCTGGTGGGCGCGGGTCTGGGCGTGGCCGTCCTGCCCCAGCTCGCCATCGAGTCCGTACGGCCCCGGGGCGCCAGCACCGTGGCACTGGAGCCCGCGGTGCGCCGCGAGATCGTCGCGCTCACCCTGCCCGACCTGGCCCAGGTGCCGGCCGTGGCGGCGACCCTCGACGAACTGGTGCGCGCCGGGTCCAGGTGAGCGCGGCGCACCGGCCGTGTACCGAAGCGAAGGGCACGCGCGTGCGTGCCCTGATCGCCGTAGTACGTCCGTATGGGTAAGAAGAAACGTTCCTTCAGGTATGTGAAGCGGTGTCACCGCTTGATGACGAAGCCGTCACCAGTCGGTTCCGTGCCCGCCCCATGAGCTCCTCGCGCTCGTCCTCGGTGAGGCCGCCCCACACTCCGTACGGCTCGCGCACCGCCAGGGCGTGTGCCGCGCACTCCGCACGGACCGGGCACCTCATGCAGACCTCCTTGGCCGAGTTCTCTCGAGCGCTCCGAGCCGCCCCGCGCTCGCCCTCGGGATGGAAGAAGAGCGAGCTGTCCACTCCGCGGCAGGCAGCCAGCAGCTGCCAGTCCCACAGGTCCGCATTCGGTCCGGGAAGGCGGGAGAAATCTGCCATTGCGTGACCCCTTGTAGCCGTTCGGTGGCGGATACGGTGCCAACGACCGTACATCTCCGATCTAAGGAGATGAAAATATGACTCATTGCGAATCTAGCCCCAGACACCTAGAAACGGGAAGAAAAGGGGCCGAATGGGGCATAGCTTGTGATGAAAAGTTGAGGGTATGACGTCTGTGTCTGCACTGTGTCCGCTCCCTCACGTAGAGTGCCGAAAACGGCGTGCGGCCCCGTAACTCTTTCGAGTGACCGTCGTTGAGAGTGCGGAGGCGGTTGAAAACACAGGTGCTCGGGCAGGCGTCCGAGACGGTCGACCGCACAGGTGACGATTTCGTACCAGCCTGGAGGCTCAAGGTGACGCGCATCAGCTGCGGAGGGCGGCCATGACATCCGTCCTCGTCTGCGACGACTCCCCGCTTGCCCGAGAGGCGCTCCGCCGCGCGGTCGCGACCGTGCCCGGCGTCGAGCGTGTGACGACGGCGGCCAACGGCGAGGAAGTCCTCCGCCGCTGGGGTGCCGACCGCTCGGACCTCATCCTCATGGACGTGCGCATGCCCGGACTGGGCGGTGTCGAGACGGTCCGGCGGCTGCTGTCCGCCGACCCCGGTGCGCGCATCATCATGCTCACGGTCGCCGAGGACCTCGACGGTGTCGCACTCGCCGTGGCCGCCGGCGCCCGCGGCTATCTGCACAAGGACGCCTCCCGCGCGGAGTTGCGCGCCACGGTGACCCAGGCCCTCGCCGACCCGACCTGGCGGCTCGCCCCGCGCCGGCTGCGCTCGGCCGAGATGGGCGCCGCGCCCACGCTCACCGCGCGTGAGATCCAGGTCCTCGAAGGCATGAGCCACGGCCGCTCCAACGCGGAGATCGGCCGTGAGCTGTTCCTCTCCGAGGACACCGTCAAGACACACGCCCGGCGCCTGTTCAAGAAGCTCGGCGCCTCTGACCGCGCGCACGCGGTGGCCCTCGGTTTCCGGTGGGGCCTGGTCCGCTAGGACCGGTCCGGCGGATCAGGGCACAAAGAGCGCACGGCGCCTGACCGGGCCAGGTCAGCGGGCTGGTGCGGACAGCGGCAAGGCGGCAAAGGACGCCCGCGCGAGGGGGAGTCCTCCCGCGCGAGCGGATGCCGGGCGTCGGGGAACCGGCGAGTGACGACAGCGCCGCGGACGGACGGGCCCCGTGTCCGCGGCATGAGCCGCCGGACCGCACCTCAGCCTCGCCGACGGGACCCCGGGTCCGCGCGGCGCGTCCCCAGGGCGAGTCGCCGTGCAGCCGCGCCGGCCGCACGGACGCCTGTGCCGGTCGCGCGTACCACTGTGCCGGGCCGCGCACGCACGGCTACGCCGGTCGCGCCTGCAGCTGTGCCGCGGTCGCGCTGCGGACACGGGCCGCGGCCGCAACCGCACCGCGGCGGCCCGCCCGGACGGGGCGCCCTCCCGGGCGCGCGCCGGCCGGCCGGGAACGGGGAGACGGGGCCCGCGAAGGGCCCTCGAGCGGGTGCCGGCGGTGTCGCCCGTCGCGCCCCGGGTACCACTGACCGTGCGGCCCGCCGGGCGGCCGGTGCTCGTTTCGCCGCGGATGCCGCATCCTTGGAGGTGTGGAGTTCCTCGGGGACGAGTCGGTCGAGCGGAATGGGAGGGTGCAGGGGATGGGTTCCGGCGCACCCGCTCATAACGCTTCGGTGCACAACCGCGAAGGCGGTGCCGCGGAGCAGACGACGCCAAGGCACGATGGACCGATGCGCGACGACGAGGCGGCAGTTGCCCCAGGGGCGATCGGTGCGCTGGTGCACCGGGCCGTCGACGGCGACGAGCAGGCCACGCACGACCTGCTCGCCCGCGTCCACCCCCTGGCGCTGCGCTACTGCCGCACCCGTCTGTCGCGGCTCCCGGGCGACGCGCGCCACTTCGTCGAGGACCTGGCCCAGGAGGTCTGCGTCGCCGTCCTGCTCGCCCTGCCGCGCTACCGCGACACCGGCCGCCCCTTCGAGGCGTTCGTCTTCGCCATCGCCTCCCACAAGGTGGCCGACCTCCAGCGCGCGGCGATGCGCCACCCCGGTTCGACGGCCGTGCCGTCCGACGAGATGCCCGAGCGCCCCGACGACTCCCTCGGCCCGGAGGAGCGCGCCCTGCTCAGCAGCGACGCCGAGTGGGCGAAGAAACTCCTCGCCAACCTCCCGGAGAACCAGCGCGAGCTGTTGCTCCTGCGCATCGCGGTCGGCTTGACCGCCGAGGAGACCGGGCAGATGTTGGGAATGTCACCGGGGGCCGTCCGGGTGGCCCAGCACCGGGCGCTGAGCAGGCTGCGGGCGCTCGCCGAGCAGTAGCCGGGCGTCCGTTGGACCGGCCGCGCGCCGGTGTCGTAGGAAGATACGAAGCCCGGGGCGGTCCTTCGTCGTGGAATGAGACGCCTCCGCTTCCCGTTAGCATGGACATCCGCACCGATCAAGGCCATTTGGGGAAGGTGTCATGACTGCAAACGTCGACGGAGTGCCCGAGAAATTCGCGACACTCGGGCTGACCTACGACGACGTGCTGCTGCTGCCGGGCGCATCCGAGGTGCTCCCGGGCGCGGTCGACACCTCGTCCCGCATCTCCCGCAACGTCCGGGTGAACATCCCGCTGCTGTCGGCGGCGATGGACAAGGTGACCGAGTCCCGCATGGCGATCGCGATGGCCCGGCTGGGCGGCGTCGGCGTGCTGCACCGCAACCTCTCCATCGAGGACCAGGCCAACCAGGTCGACCTGGTGAAGCGGTCGGAGTCCGGCATGGTCACCGACCCGATCACGGTGCACCCGGAGGCCACGCTCGCCGAGGCGGACGCCCTGTGCGCGAAGTTCCGCATCAGCGGTGTCCCGGTCACCGACCCGGCCGGCAAGCTGCTCGGCATCGTGACCAACCGCGACATGGCCTTCGAGAGCGACCGCGGCCGCCGCGTGCACGAGGTCATGACCCCGATGCCGCTGGTCACCGGCAAGGTGGGCATCTCCGGCCCCGAGGCCATGGAGCTGCTGCGCAAGCACAAGATCGAGAAGCTGCCGCTGGTGGACGACGAGGGCGTCCTCAAGGGCCTGATCACGGTCAAGGACTTCGTCAAGGCCGAGAAGTACCCCAACGCCGCGAAGGACGCCGAGGGCCGGCTGCTCGTCGGCGCCGCCGTCGGCGCCAGCCCGGAGGCGCTGGAGCGCGCCCAGGCGCTCACCGAGGCCGGTGTCGACTTCCTCGTCGTGGACACCTCGCACGGCCACAACAGCAACGCCCTGAGCTGGATGTCGAAGATCAAGTCGAGCGTGAGCGTCGACGTGATCGGCGGCAACGTCGCCACCCGCGACGGCGCCCAGGCGCTGATCGACGCCGGTGTGGACGGCATCAAGGTGGGTGTGGGCCCGGGCTCCATCTGCACCACCCGCGTCGTCGCCGGCATCGGCGTTCCCCAGGTCACCGCCATCTACGAGGCGTCCCTCGCGGCCCGTGCCGCCGGTGTCCCGCTGATCGGCGACGGCGGCCTGCAGTACTCCGGTGACATCGGCAAGGCGCTGGCCGCCGGCGCCGACACGGTGATGCTGGGCAGCCTCCTCGCCGGCTGCGAGGAGTCCCCGGGCGAACTGCTCTTCATCAACGGCAAGCAGTTCAAGTCGTACCGGGGCATGGGCTCGCTGGGCGCCATGCAGTCCCGCGGTCAGGGCAGGTCGTACTCGAAGGACCGCTACTTCCAGGCCGACGTGACCGCCGACGAGAAGCTCGTGCCCGAGGGCATCGAGGGCCAGGTCCCCTACCGCGGACCGCTCGCCAACGTCCTGCACCAGCTCGTCGGCGGCCTGCGCCAGACCATGGGCTACGTCGGCGCCGCCACCATCGAGGAGATGGAGTCCAAGGGCCGGTTCGTCCGGATCACCTCGGCGGGTCTCAAGGAGTCCCACCCGCACGACATCCAGATGACCGTCGAGGCGCCGAACTACAGCAGCAAGAAGTGAACCGGAAGTCCTCCCCGCGCGCGTAGAGCCGCGCGCGGGGAGCACCGCCGGCGACGTGGAAGGGCGGCCCCGGGCGCACCGGGGCCGCCCTTGTCATGGGTGTCGGCGATACTGGAAGACGCTGCAACGCATCAGGGAAAGGCCACAGACGTGACTGAGATCGAGATCGGGCGCGGCAAGCGCGGCCGCCGGGCGTACGCCTTCGACGACATCGCCGTCGTCCCCAGCCGCCGTACGCGGGACCCGAAGGAGGTCTCGATCGCCTGGCAGATCGACGCCTACCGGTTCGAGCTGCCCTTCCTGGCCGCCCCCATGGACTCCGTCGTCTCCCCGGCCACCGCGATCCGCATCGGTGAGCTGGGCGGCCTCGGCGTGCTCAACCTCGAAGGCCTGTGGACCCGCCACGAGGACCCGCAGCCCCTGCTGGACGAGATCACCGAGCTGCCCGCCGAGGCCGCGACCCGCCGCCTCCAGGAGATCTACGCCGCTCCCGTCAAGGAGGAGCTGATCGGCGCGCGCATCAAGGAGGTGCGCGACTCCGGTGTGGTCACCGCCGCCGCGCTCTCCCCGCAGCGCACCGCCCAGTTCTCCAAGGCCGTCGTCGACGCGGGCGTGGACATCTTCGTCATCCGCGGCACCACGGTCTCCGCCGAGCACGTCTCCTCCTCGCACGAGCCGCTGAACCTGAAGCAGTTCATCTACGAGCTGGACGTCCCGGTGATCGTCGGCGGCTGCGCCACCTACACCGCCGCCCTGCACCTGATGCGCACGGGCGCGGCCGGCGTGCTGGTCGGCTTCGGCGGCGGCGCCGCGCACACCACGCGCAACGTGCTGGGCATCCAGGTCCCCATGGCCACCGCGGTCGCGGACGTGGCCGCCGCCCGCCGCGACTACATGGACGAGTCCGGCGGCCGGTACGTGCACGTGATCGCGGACGGCGGCGTCGGCTGGTCCGGCGACCTGCCCAAGGCGATCGCCTGCGGCGCGGACGCCGTGATGATGGGCTCCCCGCTCGCCCGTGCGACCGACGCGCCCGGCAAGGGGCACCACTGGGGCATGGAGGCCGTCAACGTGGAGCTGCCGCGCGGCCAGAAGGTCGACCTCGGCACCGTCGGCACCATCGAGGAGGTCCTCACCGGTCCCTCGCACACCCCGGACGGCTCGATGAACTTCTTCGGCGCGCTGCGCCGTGCCATGGCCACGACGGGCTACAGCGAGCTGAAGGAGTTCCAGCGCGTCGAGGTCACGGTGGCGGACGCGCAGCACAAGCGGTAAGTCTCGCCGGGCTTCCACGCCAGGGAAGGGGCCCGGCCACTCGCTCAGGCGAGTGGCCGGGCCCCTTGGCGTTCGAGCGGTGGGGGCGCGTTCGGTGAGGTGGGGGCGCATGGTTGCGTTCGGGGCGAATGCGCCGGGGACGGGCGTGTCGGGCCGGTGACGTCCGTGATCGGCGACCCGGTCGTCCGGGACGCCCCCTTCCAAGGACACGATCCGGACCCCGCCCTCGGGGCCCGGCCCGATCTCCGACGCGCCGTTCACCGGGCCGCTGGGTGGCATCGTGGAAGGGGGCGCACCCATGGGCCGTCACCGCGAGCCCACCCGCCGGGACCACATCCGGCTTCGGCTGGTGAAGTGCCGGAGGAGGTGGATCTCGCGGATTCACGGATGGTGAGCGGCCGCCCCGCACAAGCTGGGGGCGGACACTCCGTGATCCGTCTGGGGCCTGCCGCAGTGGCCCCTGCGGTGGGTTCCGTCTCATACGGCAGCGGCGGGACTCGTCCGCTTTCACCGCTTTCACCGCTTCCGGCCGCCGGGCCCCCGCGCGCCCCCTTTCACAACCGGTGCGCCGCCCCCAGCGGGGCCGCGCCGCGGGTGTCCAGGAGCAGTTGGGCCTTCACCGACAGGCCTTGCAGGTCGTACGTCCGGTGGTGCTGGAGCAGGATCGTCAGGTCGGCGTCGGCCACCGCTTCGTAGAGGGCGTCCGCGCGCGGGACGGGGCGGTCCTGGACGCTCCAGGCGTGCACGTACGGGTCGTGGTAGCTGACGCAGGCGCCCAGGCCCGTCAGGCGGTCGGCGATCTCCTCGGCGGGGGTGCCCTGGAGGTCGGCGAGGTCGGGCTTGTAGGTGACGCCCAGGAGGAGGACGCGGGCGCCGCGCGCCGACTTGCCGTGCTCGTTGAGCAGGGCGGCGGCGCGCTGGACGACGTAGCGGGGCATGCGGCTGTTGACCTGCTGGGCGAGTTCCACCATGCGCAGGCCGCGGCCGGCCGTGCCGGACATGTCCTGGGGCAGGCCGGGGCCGCCCACGCCGGGGCCGGGCCGGAAGGCCTGGAAGCCGAACGGCTTGGTCTCGGCGCAGCGCACCACGTCCCACAGGTCGACGCCGAGGTCGTGGCAGAGCACGGCCATCTCGTTGACGAGGGCGATGTTGACGTGCCGGTAGTTGGTCTCCAGGAGGTGGACCGTCTCCGCCTCGCGCAGTCCGCGCGCGCGGACCACCTTGTCGGTGAGGCGGCCGTAGAAGGCGGCGGCGGACTCGGTGCAGGCCGGGGTGAGGCCGCCGATCACCTTCGGCGTGTTGGCCGGGGTGATGTCGCGGTTGCCGGGGTCGACGCGGCTGGGGGAGTAGGCGAGGTGGAAGTCGCGGCCGGCGAGGAGGCCGGAGCCCTCCTCCAGGAGCGGGCGCAGGAAGGCGTCCGTGGTCCCGGGGTGGACGGGTGACTCCAGGATCACCGTGGTGTGCGGGCGCAGGTGTCCGGCGAGGGCGCGGGCGGCGGTCTCCACCTGCCCCAGGTCGAACCCGCCGTCGGCGCCGCGCGGGGTGGGCGCGCAGATCACGGCGGTGCGCACCCGGCCCAGCTCGGCGGGGTTGGTGGCCGGCCGGAAGCCCCCCGAGAGCATCCGGCGCAGTTCGGCGGCGCTGAGCGAGCCGGGTTCCTCCCCGATGCGGTACCCGAGCGTGGGGACACCGGCGGCGACGGCGGCCTGGGCCAGGGGCAGGCCGAGAGGACCGAGTCCGATGACGGCGAGATCTGCGGGCATGGCGTGGGCCGTCCTTCCCAATAACCGAGGTGGTGCGGGCACGCAAGTCCGGTGGACAGGACGAGCGAGAGCAATGTCAGACTAGGAGTAAATATGACCGTTTTGCGGGATTGACCAGCGTGTTTCTGGGTGAACCGGTGGGAGTTGTCCACAGGCTGGGGGCGACTGGTGGCTGAAGACGGGCAACCCGGTCAGAATTTGGGCAGGGGAGAACGCGAGGGGTACTGGAGACGGATGGGACGGGGCTTCGCCCGACGGGTGCGGCCGGCTCGACCGAGAGCGGGAGGCAGCGGTGAGGACAGCGACACTGGGGCCGGCGCAGCGCGCCGAGTCACTGGCGGCAATGGCCGAGCGTGAGCTGGACATTCTGGTCGTGGGTGGCGGCGTGGTGGGTGCGGGCACGGCCCTGGACGCGGTGACGCGCGGCCTGTCCACCGGCATCGTCGAGGCACGCGACTGGGCGTCCGGCACCTCCAGCCGGTCCAGCAAACTGATTCACGGCGGTCTGCGCTACCTGGAGATGCTCGACTTCGCCCTGGTGCGCGAGGCGCTGAAGGAACGCGGCCTGCTGCTGGAGCGGCTGGCTCCGCACCTGGTCAAGCCGGTGCCGTTCCTGTACCCGCTCCAGCACACCGGCTGGGAGCGGCTGTACGCGGGCTCGGGCGTCGCGCTCTACGACGGCATGTCGATGGCCCGCGGCCACGGCCGCGGACTGCCCCTGCACCGCCACCTGAGCCGCCGTCACGCCCTGCGCGTGGCCCCCTGCCTGAAGAAGGACGCCCTGGTCGGCGCCCTGCAGTACTACGACGCCCAGATGGACGACGCCCGCTTCGTGGCGACCCTGGTGCGCACCGCCGTGTCCTACGGCGCGCTGGCCGCCAACCGCGCGCGGGTCACCGGGTTCCTGCGCGAGGGCGAGCGCGTGGTCGGTGCGCGGGTGCAGGACGTCGAGGGCGGCGACGAGTACGAGGTCCGCGCCCAGCAGGTCGTCAATGCGACCGGGGTGTGGACGGACGACACGCAGGCGATGGTGGGCGAGCGCGGCCAGTTCCACGTCCGCGCATCCAAGGGCATCCACCTCGTCGTGCCCAAGGACCGCATCCACTCCTCCACCGGTTTGATCCTGCGCACCGAGAAGTCCGTCCTGTTCGTCATCCCCTGGGGGCGGCACTGGATCATCGGCACCACCGACACCGACTGGGACCTGGACAAGGCCCACCCGGCCGCCTCCAGCGCCGACATCGACTACCTCCTGGAGCACGTCAACTCGGTGCTCGCGGTGCCGCTGACCCGCGACGACGTGGAGGGCGTCTACGCGGGCCTGCGGCCCCTGCTGGCCGGCGAGTCCGACGCCACCAGCAAGCTCTCGCGCGAGCACACCGTGGCGCACCCGGTGCCGGGGCTCGTGGTCGTCGCGGGCGGCAAGTACACCACCTACCGGGTGATGGCCAAGGACGCCGTCGACGAGGCGGTGCACGGCCTGGACATGCGCGTCGCCGACTGCGTCACCGAGGAGACCCCGCTGTTCGGCGCGGAGGGCTACCAGGCGCTGTGGAACGCGCGGGCGCGCATCGCCGCCGAGACCGGGATCCACGTGGTGCGCGTCGAGCACCTGCTGAACCGGTACGGGACGGCGGCGCGGGAAGTCCTCGACCTCATCGCCGCGGACCCCTCCCTCGGCGCGCCGCTGAAGGCCGCGGACGACTACCTGCGCGCCGAGGTCGTCTACGCCGCCTCCCACGAGGGGGCCCGGCACCTGGACGACGTGCTGACCCGGCGCACCCGCATATCCATCGAGACCTTCGACCGGGGCACGCGCAGCGCGCGCGAGGCCGCCGAGCTGATGGCGCCGGTCCTGGGCTGGGACGAGGACCAGATCGCACGCGAGGTGGAGCACTACCAGAAGCGGGTCGAGGCGGAGCGGGAGTCGCAGCGCCAGCCCGACGACCTGACGGCCGACGCGGCACGGCTGGGGGCGCCGGACATCGTGCCGCTGTAGGCGGTGCCGCCGGGGACCGGGCCCGGAGGCCTCCGGGTGACTCCGCGGCCTGGCCGGGAGGGGGTTCGGGGTGATTCGAGAGCGGGTCTGGGAGGCGGTCGGGAGGCGGGGCCCGGAGCGGTGCGTACGCGGGCCCCGGATGCGGGTCCCGGGTGGTTCGGGTGCGGTTCGCGCGGTGGTGCGTACGCAGGTCCCGGGTGCGGGCCCCCGGTGGTTCGTACGCAGGTTGCGGGGCGGTTCGTGAGGCCGCCCGGGGAGGAGAGGGGAGGAAGCGGGAGAGAAGGGGGCGACGCAGAAGGGTTTCGTCACCGGCCGTCATCACACCGTGTCACACGCGCTGTTCAGCGGTGGGTCCGCCGCGCCCCGGGGTGTCCGCACAGGGCACCCTGGGCGTCGAGCACTTGTCGGGTGAGGGACAATGGAGCCTCTGTCAGGGCGGGTTGCATGAGGGGACGCATGTCGGAGGCGGAGCGGGCGGGGGCATCCCGTCAGGACACTCGTCAGGACAACAGCGAGCGTCTTCTCGCCGGGCGGTACCGGCTGGGAGACGTGCTCGGCCGCGGCGGCATGGGCACGGTGTGGCGGGCCGAGGACGAGACCCTGGGGCGGACGGTCGCCGTCAAGGAACTGCGGTTCCCGTCGAACATCGACGAGGAGGAGAAGCGGCGCCTGATCACGCGGACGCTGCGTGAGGCCAAGGCCATCGCGCGCATCCGCAACACCAGCGCGGTGACCGTCTTCGACGTGGTCGACGAGGACGACCGGCCGTGGATCGTCATGGAACTGGTCGAGGGCAAGTCCCTGGCCGAAGTGATCCGCGAGGACGGCCTGCTGGAGCCGCGGCGGGCCGCCGAGGTCGGGCTCGCCGTCCTCGACGTGCTGCGTTCCGCGCACCGTCAGGGCATCCTGCACCGCGACGTGAAGCCCTCCAACGTGCTCATCGCGGAGGACGGCCGGGTCGTGCTCACCGACTTCGGCATCGCCCAGGTCGAGGGCGACCCGTCCATCACCTCGACCGGCATGCTCGTCGGCGCGCCGTCCTACATCTCCCCGGAGCGGGCCCGCGGCCACAAGCCCGGCCCGGCGGCCGACCTGTGGTCGCTCGGCGGCCTGCTGTACGCGGCGGTGGAAGGCTCCCCGCCGTACGACAAGGGGTCGGCCATCGCCACGCTGACCGCGGTGATGACCGAGCCCCTGGAGGAACCCAAGAACGCGGGGCCGCTGCGGGACGTCATCTTCGGCCTGCTCAACAAGGACCCGGAGAAGCGTCTCGACGACGCGGGCGCCCGCGCGATGCTCAACGCCGTCATCAGGGCGCCCGAGCGCGGGGCGGCGGCGGAGCCGGAGCCCCCAGCGGATGCGACGAAGGTCGTACCGCTGCCCGTGCAGCCGGACCGGCGGTCGGGCAAGGGCGGTACGAAGAAGTCCGGGTCGGCGGCAGGCGCTGATTCCGGCTCCGCTTCCGGTTCCCGCTCCGGTTCCGGTTCCGGCGCGGGAGGCAAGCGGGGCGAGGAGGCGGCCGACCGGCTGCGCGGTGCGCTGCGGTCCGTGCGCAAGGCGGCCGGGACGGCGGCCTCGGGCGCCGCGTCCCGTACCAAGCAGACGGCGGACGGCCCCGGCACGGCGGCCTCGGGGGCGGCTGCCGTGGGCCGCGCGGCCGGCGGGGCGGGCACCGCGGGCGGTTCCGTCGCGGGCGGTGCCGGCGCAGCGGCGGCCGGGAACGCCACGGGCACGGCCGGCGGCGGCAAGGGAACCGGGAGCGGGGGCGCGGCCGGGGCCGGCCAGGGGACCGGTGCGGCGGCGGGCGGTACGCAGGCCGGGCGCGCCGGTGGCGGCTGGCCCGTGGTACCGCCGCCGGACCTGGACCTGCCCCCGCGTCCGGTGCCCAGGGCGCCGCTCACGGACGTGGTGCCCAGGCGGACCCTGGTGATCATCGCCGTGGTCGTGGTGCTCGCCGTGATCGCCACGGTGCTGACCATCGCCTTCAGCGGCAACGACGACAAGGACTCCAAGAGCGGCGGCGCCGGTACGTCGGCCGGGGCGACGGCCACCGGGAGCGCGGCGGCCGGGCAGGGCAAGGGCAACGCCCGGGGGACGGACGGCAAGCAGACCGGTTCGGCGACGGCCACGGACGGCTCGCGGACCGCGGGCCAGGGCACCGGCACACCGGGCGGCGACGCCTCCGGCACCTCGGACACCGGCTCCGGAGCGGACTCCGGCCACGGTTCCGGTGACGACGGCGCGGCCACCACGTACAAGGGGGACCAGGGCTTCTCCATCGGGCTGCCCAAGGGCTGGAAGTACACGACCACCGGGTCCTCGGGTGCTCGTTTCACCGGTCCGGACGGGCAGAAGCTGCTCGTCGCCTGGACGTCGACGCCGAAGGACGACCCCGTGGCCGACTGGCAGAGCCAGGAGGACTACATGCGGCGCTCCGACTACCACCGCGTCCGCATCGAGAAGGTGGGCTACCGGGGGTGGAACGCCGCGGACTGGGAGTTCACCTACACCGAGGACGGCACCAAGTACCGCACGGTGGACCGCGGTTTCGTCGTCGGCGACCACCTCGGCTACGCCCTCATGTACACGGCGAAGGCCGACAAGTGGGACAGCGACCTGCGCAGGAACACCTGGCGGACGCTGGCGAAGACGTTCGAACCCAAGTGAGATCCGGCTTCCCCTCTTGCGGGTTGCCTCCGGCACGTATCGTGAGTGGTTGCGGACCGTGAGCACCGGGAACGGGACGCGTGGCGAACGCATCTGACCGAACGTGCGGCCGGGGGAGGCAACGTGGACGACTACGCGGGCCGGGTTCTCGCCGACCGCTACCGGTTGCCGCTGCCCCCGTCCGACGCGTACGAACTCACCGAGACGCGGGCCTTCGACACGTACAGCGGACAGGAAGTCCTGCTGCGCCAGGTGCCGTTGCCCGAGGTCGTCGAGGCGGAGGTACTGGACGCGGACGGGCTGCCGGAAGGGTTCACGGCCCGCGACGGCGCCTTCCGCGGGCCCGGGGGACCGGGGGAGCCCGCGGGCCCCGGCACCTCTGGGGGGCGTACGGGGTGGGGCGTGCCCCCGGCGCGCGGCTCCCGCGCGGACTCCGGGGCCACGCGGCTGCCCGCCGACCCGGCGGTACGGCGCGCGGTCGAGGCCGCGCAGGCCGCCGCGCGGATCCCCGACCATCCCCGGCTCGACCAGGTCTTCGACGTGTTCGCGGAGGGCGGCTCGCTGTGGATCGCCAGTGAGCTGGTCGCCGCGCGCCCGCTGGCGGCACTGCTGGCCGAGCGGCCGCTGACGCCCTACCGTGCGGCCGAGGTGGCCTCCGACATACTCATGGCGCTCCGGGTCCTGCACGGCCACGGCTGGGTGCACCGCAACATCACCTCCCGCACGGTGATGGTCTGCGACGACGGCCGGGTGATGCTGACCGGCCTCGCGGTCGGTGCCGCGGAGGAGGCGCTGTGCGGGTACGACCCGGTCCCCGCACCGGACGACGAGGCCGACGCACCCGGCGTACTCGGCGGACCGGCCGACGCGGCGGGGGCGGCCCCGCACCCGGCGGTGGGTCCGCGCGCAGAGCCCGGACCGTACGGCGGGCGGGACGGCGGGCCCGGCGGCGCGTTCTCGGGCGGTGCACCGGCGGCCGCCGCGGTCGGTGAGGGTTCCGGCGGCGCTGCGGGGCACGGCGGTCCCGGGCGCGGGTGGGGCAGGACGGATGCTCCGGGCGGGGCGAGTGGCGCGGGTGGCCGGGGTGCGAGTGGCGCCGGTGGTGCCGACGGCCCCGGTCCGAGCGGTGCGGGCGGCCCGGGTGCGGGTGGGGCCGGTGGCGCGCGGGGCTTTGGCGGGCCGGAGTCCGCCGCCGACCCCGAGGCGGCCCGGCGGGCCGCGATCGAGGCGCGGGCGGCGGGGGCGCTGCCGCTGCCCGGAGGAGAGGACAGCGGCGCGGGGGCGGCGGGAGCGCTGGTGCGGCGCACGCCGGAGACCGGCGACGACATCAGGGCGGCACGCGCCGGGGCGATCGCCGCGTACCGCGCGGGCGCGCGAGCGGCGGCCCGCGTCCAGGAGGCGCAGCAGAGCGCACGCACCGCCCTGCCCGGCGCCCGCCCGTCCGCCGAGGACCAGGGGCAGGGTGCGCTGCCCGGCACCCGTCCGCCCGCCGGGTACCCGGGAGGGGACGGCGCTCTGCCCGGTGCCCGCCCGCCCGCCGAGAACCCGGGGGGTCACGGCGCTCTGCCCGGTGCCCGGACGCCGGACGGGGGTGCGGGGCGCGGCGTGCCGCCCGGTCAGATCGCCGATCCCTACGGTGTACGGGCCGCGCCCTGGGGCGGAGCCGCGCCGCGGCCGGAGGGCGCCGAGGACGGCAGGACGGCCGCCGTGGACCGCGGGAGCGATGCGCAGGGACGTACGGCTCTCCCGGCGGCCGGCCCCGAGGGCGCCGGGCCGGGCGCGTCCGGCCCGGCCCGTTCCGTCTTCGAGCCGCCCGCCCTGGGCCCGGCCGTCGCGGACCGGCCGGCCGGAGGACGGCCCGCCGTCCACCCGCCCGCCGTCGCCCCGCCCCCCGGCGACCTGCCCACCGGTGCAGCCGCGGGCGGCGCCGACACCTCCCCCGCCGCCCGCTGGGACGGCTGCTCCACCGGGGGCGGCGGGGCCGCCGTACGGCGGGGGCCCGGGACCGCGCTGGCCGCCGAGCGGGCGCGGCAGGCGCGGATGACCGTGGTGGGACCGGTGACCGAGCGCTGGGCGCCCGAGCAGGCCGGGCCGGTCCACGCGAACTGGCAGCTGGCCGCGCCGATCGGGCCCGCCACCGACCTGTGGGCGCTGGGCGCGCTGCTCTTCCGGGCGGTGCAGGGGCATGCTCCCTACCCGGAGGAGTCGACCGCCGAGCTGGTGCAGATGGTGTGCGCCGAACCGCCCGCCTTCGCGGAGGAGTGCGGTCCGCTGCGTCCGGTGGTGGAGTCGCTGCTGCGTCAGGACCCCACCGACCGGCTCGGCTTCGAGGAACTGGGCGGCTGGCTGCGCTCGCTGGTGCGGTCCGCGCCCGAGCCGGAGGCGGGGGCGCACGTGGTGGCCGCACCGCCCGCCGACCCTGCCCGGCTGCCGATCGTGCGCCGCCGCGGCGAGCTGGTGCGCAGACGGCGCGCTGCGCTGCCCGCCCACCACGGGCGGCACAAGCGGGCCGGACAGGAGGCCCGTTCACCGCGCAGCCTGGGGCGGCTCCTGCTCCTGCTGGTGCTGGTCCTGCTGGCCGCGGCGGTCGCGTACGCGATGCTGTTCATGCCGAAGTCCGGCCGTTCAGGCGACGGCGGCAGACCCGGCGGTGACCGTACGGGCGCCGCGGGACGGGAGAGTCCGCCGCCGGAGTCCTCGGGCGGCTCCGACGCGAGCGGCGCGCCCGGGACCGGCCGGAGCACGGCGGACGGCGGCAGCCCCTCGCGGTCGTCCGGCGCGGCCGAGACGCAGACCACCGGCGCCGGTGTGCCCGGCGGCTTCACCCTGCGCAAGGACGCCGCCGGGTTCCGGATCGCCGTCGCGAACGGCTGGAGCCGCACGCCGAGGAACAGCCTGGGCCAGGTGGTGTACGCGCACGGGGACTTCGAGCTGATCGTGGTGCCCGGCCGGGACAGCGCGGCCCGCTTCGGCAGCGACCCGATGGTGTACCAGCGGGAGTCGGAGCGCGAACTGCAGGGTTACCGCGACTCCAGCTGGGCCACCTCGTCCGGGATGCGGACCATCCAGGTGGGCGGGAAGACCATGGCCGAGGGGCAGTTCACCTGGAGCGGCGCGGGCGGCCGGCAGCTGTTCGTGCGCAACCTCGCCGTCCTGCTCGACGGCCGCTACCACGTGGTGCAGGTGCGGGGCCCGGAGTCCCAGCGGGACCAGGTGAGCAAGCTCTACGACCAGGCGTCGGCGACGTACCGGTACACCGGGTGAACCCCAGGCGACGCGCCAGTTCCCCCCAACCCCGGGAAGCGACAACTGTCACAGTGCGGTTTCTTGGCACCCCCGCCGGTTCCCTGCCGGAGGGCCGGTCCCTACGCTGGCTCTGTCAAGAACATTGCGGGGAAACGTGAATCAGATGCAGGGCCAGCTGCTCGCCGGACGCTACCGGCTCGCCGACTCGATCGGCAGCGGCGGCATGGGCCGGGTCTGGCGCGCGCACGACGAGGTGCTGCACCGGGCCGTGGCGATAAAGGAGTTGACCGCCGCGCTCTACGTCTCGGAGAGCGACCAGGCGGTCCTCCTGGCACGCACCCGGGCCGAGGCGCGCGCGGCGGCACGGATCAACCACTCCGCCGTGGTCACCGTGCACGACGTGCTCGAACACGACGGCCGCCCGTGGATCGTGATGGAGCTGGTCGAGGGCCAGTCGCTGGCGGACGCGGTCAAGGAGCAGGGCCGGCTGGAACCGGCCGAGGCCGCCCGCGTCGGGCTGTGGGTGCTGCGCGCCCTGTGCGCCGCGCACGCGGCCGGTGTCCTGCACCGTGACGTCAAGCCCGGCAACGTCCTGCTCTCCCAGGACGGCCGGGTCCTGCTCACCGACTTCGGCATCGCCCAGATCGAGGGCGACACCACCATCACCCGCACCGGCGAGGTCGTCGGCTCGGTCGACTACCTCGCCCCCGAGCGGGTCCGCGGCCACGACCCGGGCCCGGCCTCCGACCTGTGGGCGCTGGGCGCCACGCTGTACACGGCGGTGGAGGGCCTGTCGCCGTTCCGCCGCACCTCCCCGCTGACCACCATGCAGGCGGTCGTCGACGAAGAGCCCCGTGAGACGACCCACGCCGGTCCGCTCACGCCGGTCATCGCCGCACTGCTGCGCAAGGACCCGGCCGCCCGGCCGGACGCGGCGGCGGCCGAACTGATGCTCGCGGAGGCCGCGGAGGGGCGGCGGCCGAGTCACGCACAGGCGTACGTCCCGACCACCCAGCAGTCCGGCTACCACCCGGGGACGGGGCAGCACGGGACCACCGGACAGCACGGCACGACCGGTCAGCACGGCACCACGGGTCAGCACGGCACGACCCGGCAGGGAGCGACCGGCGGCCACGACGGGACCGGGCCGTACGGGACCGCCGGTCAGCACGGCGCGGCCGGAGCGTACGGAACCGCGGGACAGCACGGCGCGGCCGGGAACCCCTACGGCGCCGCCCCCTTCGGGGAGGGTGGGCAGCCCGGTGGCGTACCGGGCGGTGCCCCGGCCTTCGACCCGGCAGCCTCCGCCGCTCAGGGGCAGGTCCCCGCCCCGGGGGCCGGACCGCACCCGCCCGGGACCGGCGCGACCGTCGTGGGCCCCGGCCACGGCACGGGGAACGGCGGCGCCCGGGCCCGGCGCCGCAGGCTGCGCAACATCGCCCTCGTGGTGGTCCTCGCCGCGGTCGTCGGCGGCGGCACCGCGGTGGTGCTGCAGAAGTGGGGCCCGGGCGACCGGCAGGACGCCGGCCCCTCCGCGTCCGCGCCCGCGCAGACGTCCCCCTCGCCCGGTCCCACGAGGACGGGGAAGTCCGGCAAGTCCGGGAAGCCCAAGGGCGGCGCGGCGGACAGCCTCCCGGCCGGCTGGACGCGGGTCAAGGACCCCTACGGGTTCAGCATCGGCCTGCCCGGCCCGAACTGGCAGCGGGTGGTGTCCAACGAGGCGCTCCGCCAGGTCGACTACACCCCCGACGGCGGCAGGCACTTCATACGCATCGCCGTCTCCGACTCGCCGCAGTTCCCCAGCGCGCACGACCACCAGGTCGACCTGGAGAAGCAGTTGCGGCGCCTGGTCGACTACCACCAGGTGACGCTGCGGTCCGAGACCTTCCGGGACCGTCCCGCCTCGCTGTGGGAGTACACCTGGACGGCACTGCCCAAGGACACGCCCTATCCGGGCCCGCGGCACGCCATCGAGGAGACGTACTTCTCCCGCGACAACGTCGAGTACGCGATCTACATGTCCTCGCCCGAGGCGAGCTGGCCGGTCACGCGCAGTCAGTTCAAGTCGGTGCTCCAGAGCTGGCGGCCCACCTCCGGCTGACCCCGCGGACCGGGCAGAAAGGCCTGATGAAGCCCCCTGCTTGGCCGGTCGGCGCCCCGGAACCGGGCCGTCCGATGCGGCATCATGGGGCGCATGGGGACCGAGGGGGCCGACTGCCGTGTGATCGCGGGCCGTTACCGCCTTCAGGCACGGATCGGGCGCGGCGGCATGGGCGTCGTGTGGCGGGCGACCGACCAGCTGCTGGGCCGGCGGGTCGCGGTCAAGGAATTCCCGTTCGACGAGACGCTGTCCGCACAGGAGGCCCGCCACCTGCGCGACCGCACGCTGCGCGAGGCGCGCGCGGTCGCCCAGTTGCGGCACCCCCACGTCATCGTCGTCCACGACATCGTGGAGCAGGACGCACGGCCGTACATCGTCATGGAGCTGATCGAGGGCGGCTCGCTCGCCGACCGGATCGCCGCGGACGGGCCGCTGGACGCCGCCGGGGCCGCCCGCGTCGGGATCGCCCTGCTGGGCGCTCTGCGCGCGGCGCACGCGGCCGGGGTGCTGCACCGCGACATCAAACCCGCGAACGTCCTGCTGGAGTCCGGCACCGGCCGGGCCGTCCTCACCGACTTCGGCATCGCCCAGGTGGCGGGCGCCACCACGCTCACCGAGACCGGGTCCTTCGTCGGCTCCCCGGAGTACACCGCGCCCGAACGGATGTCCGGCGCCGGTACCGGCCCGCAGTCCGACCTCTGGTCGCTGGGCGCGCTGCTGTGCACGGCGCTGAGCGGTGAGTCGCCCTTCCGGCGCGACTCGCTGGGCGGGATCCTGCACGCGGTCGTCTTCGACGAGATCCGGCCGCCCGCGCAGGCCGGGCCGATCCTGCCCGTCGTACGCGGGCTGCTCGAACGCGACCCGCGACGGCGGCTGGAGAGCGCGGAGGCGGAGCGGATGCTGCGCGCCTTCCTCGACTCGGGCCGTACGCCCCCGCCGTCGGACCGGTGGACACCGGCGCAGAGTGACGTGCCGGGGCCGCCGCACCCGGCGCCGGGACCGTACCGGTCGGTCCGGCCGCTGCGCCCCCGCTGGTTCGCCGGGCCGGCCGGCTGGGGCGGGCGGACCGGCTTCGGCGGGCGGACCGGGCCTGCCGAAGCCGCCCCCGCGCCCGCGATGCCCGGGCCGCTGGGGACACCTGCGGCCTCGGGGACTCCCGCCACGCCTGCGGCCCCTCTGTTTTCCGGGGCGCCAGCCCCGGACACCGGCGCCGCGCAGCCGCCCGCCCGGCTCTCCACCCGGGGAGTGCTGATCGCCGCGCTGCTGGTGGCCGCGACGGCCGGGGCGGGGGTCTCGGCGGCGACGCTGCTGATGAACGGCGGTCCCAAGGGCTCCGGTACGCCGGCCAGTTCGGCACCGGGACGCGGCACGAGTGCCCCGGACGGCGGCCCGGCGGGCACGTCCCCGGGGGCGTCGGCCGGGACCGGCTCCACGGCGGAGCCCCGGTCGCCGGCCGCGTCGGGCCGTCCGTCCTCCACCGCTCCCTTCGGCCCCTCCTCCACCGCACCGGCCGGTCCGGGCGACCCGGCCGCCCGGACCCGGCCCGAGGCGGGCGCCGCCGGCGGTCCCACCGCCCCCTCGGGCTACCACCTGGCGCAGGACCCGGCCGGCTTCTCGGTGGCCGTACCGGACGGGTTCACGCGCTCGCCGCAGGGCGCGCGGACCTTCTACCTGTCACCGGGGCAGGCCTTCCGCCTCGGCATCAAGGCGGCCGGCCCTCAGACGGGCGGCCCGCTCGCGGTGATGCGCCGCGCGGACACCGCCGGACCGCGCACCAACCCCGGCTACCACGACGGCCGGGTCACCGCCACCACGCACGGCGGACACCCCGCCGCCCTCTGGGAGTTCACCTGGAACGGTTTCAGCGCGGCGGAGGGCGCCCGGCACACCTACGACCTGTGCTGGGAGCAGGACGGACGGATGTACGACGTGTGGCTGTCGGCACCGGTCGGCAAGGTGCGGGAGGCCCGGGAGTACTTCGACGTCGCCGTCGACACCTTCAGGCCCGCCTGAGCGGCCGGCCCCGGGCGCGTACCCGTGGGGCACGGGCCTGTGACCGCCCGGCTCCGGCGGTGGAGACATGGGCGCCGCCCGCCCGCTCCGGCCGCTTCCGCCACCTCGGCCGCCCCAGCTCGCCGGGCGCGGCCGGGAGTGGCGAGGACGGCGATCGCCGGCCTGGCGGCCGACCGGCTGGGAGTCCGGACAGCGGACGGGACCACCCGCCCCGCGCCCCGCACCGCCCCCGCCGCCCGCCTTCCCCTGCGCCCGTCCCTGCCGCCCGCTTCCGCCCCGCGCCCGCCCCTGCCGCGCTTCCGCCCCGCGCCCGCCTCCGCCGCGCGCCTCCGCCCCGACCCGCCCCTGCCC